>JAJVIN010000031.1 GCA_022071945.1 Thermoanaerobaculia bacterium
CCGTAGAAGGTCTCGCACTGGCGGAGGATCCTGCGGAAGGTCTCCTTTTCGGGATCGCCGAGGATGAACCTCCGGTCGACGACCCGCGACAGGCAGTGAAAGAACCCCGCCTGCGACCCCTCCTCCAAAAACGCCCTCGCCCGCCTCACCCCACCACTCTACCCCATAACCAGGAAGATAACCGGGAAAATTGCCTGTCCCTTAACAGGGGGAAACCCAAAAAAGCGTAGGGGCCAGTCTTGGCCCCTACGCTGCATCATCCAACCAGGTTACCCGGGATTAGTTGACCTTGGCGCCCTCCCGAACAGCAGCCTGCGCCGCCGCCAGACGGGCGATCGGAATCCTGAACGGAGAACACGAGACGTAGTCCAGCCCCGTCCGGTGGCAGAACTCCACGCTCGAAGGCTCTCCCCCGTGCTCGCCACAGATGCCGATCTTCAGCTTGTTTCGGGTCCCACGGCCGAGCTGAACGCCCATCGCAACCAGCTTGCCGACTCCACTCTGGTCGAGCTTCTCGAACGGATCCGAAGGCAGGATCTCGCGGCGGACGTACTCCGGCAGGAACTTCCCCGCATCGTCACGGGAAAGGCCGAAGGTCGTCTGCGTCAGGTCGTTCGTCCCGTAGCTGAAGAACTCGGCCACCGTGGCAATCTCGTCGGCGGTCAGAGCGGCGCGTGGCAGCTCGATCATCGTCCCGACAAGATAGGGAACCTCGACGCCCTGAGCCTCGAAGACCTCCTTCGCCGTCCTGCGCACGATCTTCTCTTGGTCCTCGAGTTCCTTCACGTGCCCGACGAGCGGGATCATGATCTCCGGGCTGACGTCCACGCCTTCCTTCTTGACGATGCACGCCGCCTCGAGGATCGCCCGCGCCTGCATCTTGGTGATCTCGGGATACGTGATGCCGAGCCGGCAGCCGCGATGCCCGAGCATCGGGTTCATCTCGTGGAGTTCGCTGACCTTCTGCGCGACGGTCTCGGCCGGAACGCCGAGCTGCGAGGCGACTTCTTCCTGGTCTTTCTTCGTGTGCGGCAGGAACTCGTGGAGCGGCGGGTCGAGCGTCCGGATCGTGACCGGCCGCGGCCCCATTGCCTTGAAGACGCCCACGAAGTCCTCGCGCTGCATCGGCAGGAGCTTCGCCAGCGCCTTCTCGCGGTCCTCTACCTTGTCAGCCAGGATCATCTCGCGCACCGCGGTGATCCGAACTCCCCCGAAGAACATGTGCTCGGTGCGGCAGAGACCGATCCCCTCCCCTCCAAACGCCACGGCGTTCGCGGACTGGTCGGGCTGGTCAGCATTGGCGCGAACCTTCAGACGGCGAACCTTGTCGGCCCAGCCCATCAACGTCGCGTAGAGCTGGTAGACCTCGCTCTCCTCCGGCTTGAGACTCTTCTCGAGGAGCACCTGGAGCACCTCGGAGGGCTTCGTCGGAATCTTCCCTTCGATGACTTCCCCCGTGGAGCCGTCGATCGAAACCCAGTCCCCTTCCTTGATGACCCGGCCCTTGGCGTCGTTCTTGACCACCATCGTCTTGGTGACGTAGTCAATCCGGAGCGGCTCGCAGCCGACGACGCAGACCTTCCCCATCTGACGCGCGACGAGGGCCGCGTGAGACGTCATGCCGCCACGCGCCGTCAAGATTCCCTCGGCCGCGTTCATCCCCTTGATGTCCTCGGGACTCGTCTCCTCGCGGACGAGCAGGACCTTCTCCCCCTTCTTCGCCCACTCGAAGGCATCCTGCGCGTGGAAGACGACACGGCCCGTGGCCGCGCCCGGACCAGCATTGAGGCCCTTCGTCAGGTAATGGCCGGACTCGACCATCTGCCTCTTCGCCTTCGGGTCGAAGATCGGCCGGAGGAGCTGGTTGAGGGAGTCGGGGTTCACGCGCAGGAGGGCTTCCTCCGGCGTGATGCGCCCGTCGCGCTGAAGCTCGACCGCGATCCTGACTTCGGCAAAGCCCGTCCGCTTGCCGGTACGGGTCTGCAGCATGAAGAGCTTTCCGCGCTCCACCGTGAACTCGATGTCCTGCATGTCGTGGTAGTGCCGCTCGAGGATCTCCCGGATCTCGAGGAGCTGCTTGTACATGGCGGGCATCTTTTCGCCGAGGGTGGCGATCTTCTGCGGGGTGCGGATCCCCGCAACGACGTCCTCGCCCTGCGCGTTGATCAGATACTCGCCATAGAACGTGTTCTCGCCGGTGGCCGGGTCTCGTGTAAACGCGACTCCGGTTCCACAGTCCTCGCCGAGGTTGCCGAAAACCATCGACTGCACGTTGACGGCCGTCCCCCAGCTCTCGGGGATGCCGTTGAGCTGGCGGTAGACGATCGCGCGCTCATTCATCCAGGACCCGAAGACGGCCCCGATGGCGCCCCACAACTGATCGATGGGGTTCTCGGGGAAGTCGTGGCCCGTCCGCTTCTTGATCTCGGCCTTGAACTCCGCAACGAGTTCCTTGAGGGCCTCAACCGTCAGCTCGGTGTCGAGGTGGACCCCGTTCTTCTCCTTCTTCGCCTCGAGAATCACCTCGAACGGATCGCGCTCCTCCTTCGTCGCGGGCTTCAGATCGAGAACGACGTCGCCGTACATCGCGACGAATCTCCGGTAGCAGTCCCAGGCGAAACGAGGATTCCCGGACCCTTCCGCCAACCCCTCGACCGTGACGTCGTTCAAGCCGAGGTTGAGGATCGTGTCCATCATGCCCGGCATGGACGCCCGGGCACCAGACCGGACGGAGACGAGAAGCGGGTTCTTCGGATCTCCGAACTTCTTGCCGAGGAGAGACTCGACCGTCGCGAGGTGGGCCGACACCTCGTCGTGGAGACCGCCAGGGTACTTCTTCCCATTGGCGTAGAAGTACGTGCAGACCTCGGTCGAGATCGTGAAGCCGGGAGGCACCGGGAGCCCGATACGGGACATCTCGGCGAGGTTTGCGCCCTTGCCACCGAGCAGTTCTTTCTGGCTGCCTGCGCCTTCGGCCTTACCGTTGCCGAAGGAGTAGACGTATTTGGGACTGGAAGCGGCGGAATTCGCCATGGTCACTCCTTAGATTGCCCGGGGCCGGCGGAATCCGTCCGGATCACGATGCGTGAGCTCGGAAGGATTGCTCCCCGGTTCTACGCAGTTTGTTTTTCAGGCTGGTGAGCGTCAATCATCGCCGAGAGATCGGCCGCCACGGCGCGGGCATCCCGGCCCTCGATTCTGTGCCGCGGGATGAAGCCCACGACCTTTCCATCCTTCCAGAACGCGAAGGACGGGCTTGACGGGCTGAACTCAGGAAAGTAGTTTCGCGCCCTCTTTGTCGCCTCGACGTCGACACCCGCGAACACCGTGACCACTCGATCGGGCTGGGGGCCTTCAGAAAGCGCCAGGCGCAACCCGGGACGCGCGGAGCCGGCCGCGCACCCGCAGACCGAGTTGATCAGCAGAAGGGCCGTTCCCTTCTGGCCGGCCACGAACGCATCCACGGCCTCGGGGGTCGTCAACTCCTCCACCCCTATCTCCGTCAGCTCGTGTCTCATGGGTTCCGTGAACCTGGGGTCATACATCATCTGGTCATCACCTCTGCGGATTTCGGATCCTCCGGCCGCGCTGGCCCCTATTGGCCCACTTCAGGTCGCAGCGAGGACCTTCCTTTCGCGGCGCGGATACTTCGCCGCCACGTAGTCATCGACGAGCCGCCGGAACGCCACCGAGAGCTCGTCGGAGTTGCCCTTCAATGTCGTGAACTTCTTCCCGTCTATGAAGACCGGGCAGCTTGGCGCCTCGCCCGTTCCCGGGAGACTGATTCCGATGTTGGCCGACTTGGATTCCCCCGGACCGTTCACGATGCAGCCCATCACGGCGAGCGTCATGGTCTCGACACCTTCGTGCACGTGTTTCCACTCGGGCATCTTTTCCCTTACGTAGCCTTGGATGCTCTCCGCCAGCTCTTGGAACGTGGTCGAAGTCGTCCTCCCGCACCCCGGGCACGCGGTCACGCTCGGCGCAAAGCTCCGGAGTCCGAGCGACTGCAAGATCTCCCACGCGGCGTACACCTCTTCGCGCCGGTCCCCGCCTGGCCTCGGCGTGAGCGAGACCCGGATCGTGTCTCCGATCCCCTCGTTGAGCAGGATTCCCATCGAGACCGCGGACCAGACGAGGCCCTTCGTCCCCATCCCGGCCTCGGTGAGGCCGAGGTGGAGCGGCTGCCCGGTCCGCCGGGAAAGATCCCGGTAGAGCGCCACGAGATCGAGCGGACGCGAGATCTTGCACGAGATGACGATCTGCTCTCTCGAGAGCCCGCATTCGAGGGCGAGCTCCGTCGACTCGAGCGCGGAGAGGACCATGCACTCCGCCAGAATCTCTTCGGAGGTCAGCCCGAGATCGCGATCGGTGTTCTCCTGCATCTTGCGCATGACGAGCTCTTGATTCAGCGAGCCGCCATTGACACCGATGCGCACGGGCTTTCCGTTGTCGCGTGCGACCTTGCAGATCGTGGCGAACTGCTCGTCTCTCAGGCGCCCCGCCCCGACGTTGCCGGGATTGATGCGGTACTTGTCGAGCACCGCCGCGCACTCGGGGAACTTCGTCAAGAGGATGTGACCGTTGTAGTGAAAATCGCCGATCAGGGGGACGGCGCAACCGGCATCGAGCAGGCGCTTTCGAATCTCGGGAACGGCACGAGCCGCCTCTTCGAGATTGACGGTCACTCGAACGAGCTCGGAACCAGCTTCCGAAAGCTCCCGGCATTGACGGGCGGTGCCGGCGACGTCGGCGGTGTCGGTGCTCGTCATGGATTGCACCACCACCGGCGCTCCCCCTCCGATCAGGACACCCCCGACCGCAACCCCCACCGTCTTTCCACGCTCCCGGGCGGCCGCCCGGCCCGCTTGTGCGGTTTCTTGTTCCATCAACGCCCGAGTCGGGCCGGGAGAATTTACCATTCCACGGCGCATGACGAGACTCTACGCGGCCGTCTTTCTCTCAGGTTCCGCCTTCATGGGATTCGAAATCGCGGCCAGCCGCGTCTTGGCGCCCGTTTTCGGCACATCGGTTTTCACCTGGGGAGCTCTCATCACCGTCTTCCTCGCCTCCCTCTCGGTCGGCTATGCCGCGGGCGGACGCCTCGCCGACCGGTGGCCGAAGCCCGAGCTCCTCGCCTCGATCCTCATGGCCTCGGGCACGGCGCTCTGGCTTCTGATGTACCGGCCGGGACCCGTGATGAGCTGGGCGGCCAGCACCGCCTTGCCGGAGCGCTATCGCTCTCTCCTCGCCTGTCTCGTCCTCTTCACACCTCCGAGCATCCTGATGGGAATCGTCACTCCGTTCGCGACCCGTCTGGCTGCCCGCGAGCTCCACTCGATCGGCCAGACGGCGGGGTGGCTGGCGGCGGTGTCCACAGGCGGCTCGATCGTCGGGACTTTCGCCATGACCTTCCTCCTCATCCCGGAGTATCCCCTCGAGATCCTTCTCTACGGGAGCGGGGCGGTCCTCGTCCTCACCGGAGCCCTGGCCGTCCCGGGAGCCCTCCACCCCTTGCGGACCGCAACGGCATTGGGCCTGACGGGCGTTTCCGCGGCGTTGTTCCTGCTCGCTCCTGAACCGGTCAAGGTTCCGGGTGCCGCCGGCAAGATCGTGTTCTCCAAGCAAACGGCTTATCACCGGATCCTCGTCGTCGACGAGGGACTCCGGAGAAAGCTCTACTTCGACCGCCTGTCCCAGGGCAGCCTTCGCCACGATGGGAAGCGGGACGAGCTCGAATACCCGGATGCGATGTGCCTGTCCCTCACTCTCCGGCCGGCCCTGCCGAAGAGCGCCGTCGTCATCGGGCTCGGAACCGGCATGATCCCGGGACTCCTGACTCGCGCGAGACCCGAGATCAAGGTGACGACGATCGAAATCGACCCGCAAGTCGTCGATGTGGCTCGTCAGTACTTCTCCTTTTCCCCGGACGCCAACGACACCGTCCTCGTCGGAGACGGAAGGCAGAAGCTCGCCGAGCTGCCGGGCACCGTCGACGCGATCTTCAGCGACGCCTTCTTTGCCGACAGCGTTCCCTACCACTTGACGACGCGTGAGTTCTTCGAACTCTGTTCCGCGAAACTGACACCGGATGGGGTCCTGGCTGGCAACTTCATCGGCTACATGACGGGGCGAAACAACGAGCTCTTCTGGGCCATCTACCGGACCCTTCGCGAGGTCTTCCCCACCGTCTACATCGTTTCTCCGGAGCTCGCCAGGGGTCAGATGCCGTTTCGGGGCAACGCCTTCCTCATCGCGAGCAAGGCAAAGGTCCGGAGAGGCACCGACGACCTCGCCAGGAGCGCCCAGGAAACGGCACGGCTCTTCGACAATCCCAACATCCTGAATTGGCTCCCCTTCGTCTACACGGGCGTCATCCCCGAAACCCCCGTTCCCATCCTGACGGACTCCTACAGCCCGACCGACGCGCTTCAGCACTTCGAACGGAAGTAGTGCGGGTCCCTGGCGCCGGCCGCCGCGCCGAGAGGCCTCACTGGAGGTAGCCGAGGGATTTCAGGTTCTCGATGTACTCCCTGGAGTCGAGCTCGACCGTCCTTGCCCGCTCGGGTTCACCCCAGCTCCCGACCCATCTCACATCCTCCGGTCCCTCGAGGAGCCCCGGTATCGGACGGCCGGCCGCGGCACGAGACGCCGGCACCCCGAGAACGTGGAGAACCGTCGGCAGGATGTCCTCTGGCTTCACCTGCCCTCCCCTCGCTCCCGCGCGAACGAGCCGGCCCGCCAGCACCACACGGCCCGAGGAGCTCTGCCTGCCTCCGTCGAGGATGAGGATCGTCAGATCGACATCGGCCGCGAGGGCTTCGCCGGTGTGGTTCCGGATCCGTTCCGCTCGCGTGATCAGAGCGCGGGCCAGGGCGGAACGCTCTTCCGTGGACCGGGATGGCTCCGCCAGGGCCGTCGTGAGAATGTCCAGACCCGGCAGATAGACGAGGGAAAGGCGGGGGGATCCCTTCTTCCTCAGATACGTCGAGGCCGCCATTGCGAAGGAGTCGATGCCAGAAGCCTCCGAAATCAGCCGTTCGAGGTCGCGAGCGGGCGCCGGAGCGGGGCGGAACGCCTCGGTCACGGCGCGGAGATCCGCCTCCGGCCACCCTTCCCCGGTCAGACTTCCCCGGTCTCGTGCCGCAAAAAAGAGGTGATTCGACAGGACCGTCGCCCCGCCCGGGCTGACGGGATAGCTCGTCCACCAGTTCACGGTCACCGAGGGAATCCCGGCTCTCTGAGCGATTTCCCAGGCGGCGGGGACCCTGCGGGCCGCCGATGTGGCCGTCTCGCGCCGGGCCATCCCAAGCGCTGGCAGGAGCCTCGTCAGGTAGAGGGCCGAGGCCGGGCCGGGCTGTACCGGCTTGGAGACGCCTCGCAACCGGACCAGATCGATAGCTCCGATCCCATGCTTTCTGGGAGTCTCGGCGGTCACGATCGAGGTCCAGAACGCGGCCGGGTCGCGGCGCTCCTTGGAGTACGAAAGCACGACGGCATCCGCCGGGAAGCGAACGGGTGTGTCGAAGAGCTCATCGGCCCAGCCATCCACGCCCATGATCTGAACCCGCGCCTTCGAGGGCCTGACGAGAAGCGGCTCGGCTGCCGGCGGCTCCTCCGGACGCCCGGCCGCCAGGGCCGCCAGGATCACCCCGATGGAGAGGACGGAAGCGCTGATGATCCCGGTCCGGCGGTGTCTTCCCAGGAGGTTCTTCCCGGCCGTCAGAGCCATCGTCAGGCTGAGGCTTCTCGCGATTCGCACGGCGAGAAAGACCAGAAGACCCGTCGAAGCCAGGATGGCGGCTGCGGCCCACGCTCCTCCCTGCCGGAGCGCAGGGAGGGCAGCGGTGGCGCCCAGCAACCCGGCCAGAAGGCCGAACACCACTCCGAGCTCGGTCGGCACGGCATCGCTGTCGCGCCTCAACCGCAAGAGGGACCAGGCGGCGAAGAGCAGGATGCCAACCCCGAGCAAGGCCGCCAGGCCCGACCCGAGAAGGAGCCAGAGGAAGAGAATCGCCGTGCCGGAAGGTCCGAGCCGGGAAAAGGCGGCGCGGGACACCGTCTCGGCAACGGCCAGCGCCAGGGCCAGGAGCGCGCTGGCGATGATGGCGGCCCGCACCACGCCCCTCGTCCGGGTGCGAGCGGCGACGACGCCCTTCAGAACCGTGCCCTCGAAGCCCCGGTCCAGATAACCGCGCGCCCGGAGACGCTCGCGCGCCTCCGCGAGGCTCATCGGCGCGGGCTCTTGCGAGGGTGAGGGCTCCTTTTCCTCTTCCTGATTCACGGCCTTCCCCTCATGTGCTCCGATCTCTCAGGAAGAGGGCGAACTCGACGAGCCGCTCAGCCCGGCTCCCGAAGACTCCGATCGCCTCCACGGCGTGCGCGGAAAGCTCGTGGACGAGCTGGCGGGCTCCCTCGGCGCCGAGGTGGCGGGTGAAGGTCGGCACCGGGGCCCGGCGGGATGACTTCCCGGTCTCGGAGTCGTCCTTCTTTTCGAGCAGATCGTCGACGATCTGGAAGGCCAGCCCGATGTTGCGGGCATACGAGCGGACCGCGCCGAGCTCCTTCTCGCGAGCGTGGCCGAGAACCGCGCCAAACTCCGCGCTCGCCACGAAGAGCGCTCCGGTCTTGCGGGCATGAATCGTCTCGAGACGCTCGAACGTGGCCTCTCCTTCCCCCGTCCGCAGGTCGAGGGCCTGGCCCGACGACAGCCCGGCCACGCCGCAAGCATCGGCGAGCCGCGCGACGAGATCGAGGGCCAGCGAAGGAGAGATGGCCGCGCGCGGAGCCCCCCTGAGTGCTGCCTCGGAGAGAACGCCGAACGCCCGCGTCAGGAGCGTGACCGCCGCGAGGATGGCCATGTCCTCACCGTGTACCGTGTGGAGGGCCGGACGGCCGCGCCTGAGGACGGCATCGTCCATCGCTGGGAGATCATCCAGGACGAGGGAGGCCGCGTGCACCATCTCGACCGCGCAGGCCGGATCGAGCAAGAGGGCCTCCCTGGCGCGAAAGAGCTCCCCCGTGAGGAAGACGAGAGCGGGACGGACGCGCTTGCCCGGTGAGAGCAGGGCTTCCCGCGCGGCGGGCGGCAGGGCGTCCAGGGGATCCATGCCGGCGCCCGGAGGCGGAGTGAGCAGGTCCGGCAGTCTCCGGTCGACGGAACCGCGAACATCTGAAAGGAACCCCAAGAGCCGGTTCATGCCGTGACTGAGCCCGGGCCCGCCCGAGGCGGGTCAGTGTAGCATCGTACAGATGTCTCCCGTCAGAACGAACGAGAAGGCACGCCGTCCCGGAGGCTTGCTGATCGCCCTGCCTCCCGTGATCGTGGCCGCCGCTTTCGGCCTGCTCTCACTCGACGCCTCCCCGACGAGACTCCGCATCCTCATCATCGGCGCCCTGACGGCCGCGGCCGTCGCGGCCGTGAACATCCTCGTCATGGGACGAGAGCAGCGCGCCCGGGACGCGCTGAAGGACGCCCTTCACCGGACGGCAGCCGGCGACTTGACCCTCTCTCGCCGCGAGCTGCGCAGAACCGGCGATCCGGAGCTCTCGCGCGCCCTTCACGGCCTGCTGGTCGGCATGGAGCGGATCCTGACCTCCTTCGTCCGAATGTCCGAGGCCGTTTCCGGCGTGGCCAGGGAGCTCTCTCTCAGGGGCCGGGACCTCTCACGCGCGGCGGTCGTCCAGACGAGACGCGCCGAGGAGACCGCCCTTTCGATCGAGCGGACGGACAGCGCGATCAATTCCTTGAAGGTCGCGATGGAGACGCTCTCTGCCGCCACCGAGAACGCCAGCTCCTCGATTCACGAGATGTCGGCCTCGATCACCGAGGTCTCGCGCAGCGCCTCCGGCCTGAGGAACTTCGTCGACGAGACATCGCTCTCGCTCAACCAGATGCTGCAGAGCCTCGGCGAGGTCTCGCGCGCGGTCGGCAACGTCGCCCGCCTCGCAGAGGAGACGGCGCGCGCGACCTCCTCGATCAAGGAAGCCACCGAGGACACAGACCGGCAGACCCGGACGGCCGCCCGGCTCGCCGAGCGCGTCACGGCCGCCACGCATGCCGGCAAGGTCGCGGTGAGCGGCACGGTCCAGGGGATCAATGCCATCCGGCAGACCGTCTCCGGCGCGGCCGAGGCCGCGGCCATCCTGGCCGAGCGCTCGGAGAGGATCGGCGAGATCCTCAGGGTCATCGAGGAAATCGCCGGAGAAACGAATCTCCTGGCGCTCAACGCCTCCATCATCGCCGCGCAGGCGGGCGAGAGCGGGCGCGCCTTCTCGACTCTCGCCATCGATATCCGGGACCTCTCGGAACGGACCGCTCTCTCGACCGAGGAAGTCCGGAGTCTCGTCACGGCGGTGGACGAGGGCGTGCGGGACGTTCGAAAACTCCTTCTGGAGGCCAGAAACCGAACCGAGGAAGGCGTGGAGCTCGTCCAGACGGCGGACGGCACACTCGACGACATCCTCGAGCTCTCGGCCGAGTCGAAAAAGGCTTCCGAGGGCATCGCCAGCTCGGCCGCGATGCAAGCCAACGACGTCGCCCGAGTCTCGGAGGCCTCGACCAGGGTCTCCGAGGAAGTCGACCGGATCTTCCGCGCCACCGAGGGACACGTCCAGACCGCGGAGGCCGTGGTCTCGAAGGCCGAGCGCGTCAAGGAGCTGACCGAGCAGCTCTCGCGCGCCATGGAGGAGCAGGCGACCGGAGGAACCCTCCTCCTGCAGACGATGAGCAACATCTCCTCGACCACGGGCCGGATCTCCCTGGCGACGACGACGCTGAGAGAAGGATCGGCCTCGGTCGTCCGGTCGATGGAGGGGATCCGCGAGGCCACGGCCCAGAACGAGTACGCCGCCAGCGCGATGAACCAGACGGCCCTCGCTCTCGAGCAGGAAGCGCTGTCCTTAAACGCCCGCTCGTCCGTCTTCCGGTTCCCGTCCGCGGCCCCCGGAGGCAGGATCCGGGCCGCGCTGCGCTACCTGAACGAAGAGGACTACGACCCCGCTTTCTCTCAGACCGTGCCTCACGCCATCCTCGTCAAGACGTGGGGGGAGAGCCTCGTCCGGTTCGCTGAGGGAACTCGCGTTCTCCCCGAGCTCGCGGAACGCTGGGAAGTCGACTCGACCGGAACGCTCTTCACGTTCCACCTTCGCAGGGGCGTCCGCTTTCACGACGGACTCCTCCTCAGCTCGACCGACGTCAAGAACACCCTCGAGCGCTTTCTCTCGCCCGCCCTCGGGGCCCTTCTGGCGGGGCTCTTCGAGGCGATCGAGGGGGCACCCGAGTTCCTGGTCGGCAACACCACATCGATACCCGGCATCGAGACGCCCGATCCCTCCACGGTGCGGTTCCGGTTGAGCCGCCCCCTCCCCTTCTTCCTGCACCTCTTGACGCTTCCCGACATCTCGATTCTCCCGCCGTCCCTCGTCAACGACCGGAGCCGGGCACGCCTGTCGCCCTGCGGGACGGGACCGTTCGTCGTCAAGGACCTCAGATTCGGAAAAGCCGCGCGATTCGACCGGTTCGATTCCTACTGGGACCGTTCCCACGTCGCCCTGGACGGGGTCGATCTCGACCTGACGGAAGACTCGGAGGCCGGCGTCTTTCAACGGTTCCTCGACGGCCAGCTCGACGTCATCTGGGACATCCCGATCTCGCAAGCCGCTCGCCTGTCGACCGATCCCCAGTGGCGCGCCTACATCGATTCCACGGTCCAGCTGCACACGTCGTTCGTCGTCCTCAGGTGCGACCGCGCCCCCCTGAACGATCCGCGTCTCAGGCGGGCCCTCAACCACGCGGTCGACAGGAACGAGCTGAACCAGAAGCTCTTTTCGGGCTTGACGGTCGTGGCCTCATCGATCCTCCCGCCTCACCTGCTGGGCCACGACTCCAACCTCAGACCCCTGAGGTACGACCCGGAGGAGTCCAGGCGCCTGATGGCGGAGGCTGGATTCAAGGACGGCATGAATCTCGTGGCCTGGATGACGCCGACCGACGTCACGGATCCGATGAATCCCATGAAGGGAATCGCCGCGATGCTCGAAAAGGCGGGTGTCAAGGTCGCTATCGAGATCCTGAGCGGCGAGGAGATGAGCGCGAGGCGCAAGCGCGGAGAGTGGCCTCACCTTCGCCTCTCGCGCTGGTTCGCGGACTTCCCGGACCCGGACTCGTTCTTCAACTCCCTCTTCTACTCGAAGTCGGAAGACGTTGCGGAGTTCGGATTCAGCAATCCCGAGATCGACCGGCTGGTCGAGAGGGGCGCCCGCACCTCGGACACGAGGGAGCGCGAACTCATCTACCGGGAGCTGAATCGCCGGATCCAGCACGAGGCGCCGGCGATCTTCCTGTTTCACAACCGCGGGTTCGTCCTGCATGCCCCGAAGGTCCGCGGCGTGAGGGCCTTTCTCCTGCCTCCGCCCGTGAGGTGGGCCGACCTGTCCTTCGAGGTGTGAGTGAAGCGAGCCGGCTGACGGCCGGCTCGCCTCGGGACGTGCTCAGAAGCCCTCCAGGGCCTCCGCTTCGCTGGTGTAGACATCGAAGACCGTGATCAGCTGGGTCACGGTGAGGACGTCGTTGATCTTCTCGGGAAGGTTGGCCAGACGGAGTTTGGCCCCCTTGTTCGTCGCCGTCGTGTAGCACCCGACGAGTTCTCCGACGCCGGTCGAGTCGATCGTGGTGACTTCTTTCATGTTGATCAGGATCTTCTTCGCCCCGCCGGCCAGCGTCTGGTGAATCGCCTCCCGCATGTGGAGGTCGCCGGCTCCGATCGTGATCTTCCCCTTCAGGTCGAGGACCTTCACATCGCCAGCGTCGCGGACGGTCACGTTCTTGTTCATGGACTTGCTCCCTTTCGTTTTCGTTTCAGGGCTTCTTGTTCTTGAAATTCTTGGTCATGGTCACGATGGTACCCCCGCCGCCGTCTCCGTTCTGAAACGTGACGAGATCCATGAACGTCTTCATGTAGAAGATGCCACGGCCGGACGGGCGAAGCTGATTCTCGGGAGCGAGGGGATCCGCGACGCTTCCGGAGTCGAACCCCGGACCCTCATCACCGACCCTGATGGTGATGTCATCCCCCTTGACGTCAAACGAGACCATCACGCGCTTTTCGGGATCCTGCCGATTCCCGTGCTTGATCGCGTTCGCGACAGCCTCGCGCAGGGCCATCCCGATCCAGTGCTCCATGTCGTTTTCGATGCCCGAGTTGCGGGAGACTTCTTCGAGAGCCGCCATCGCCAGTTCGATGTTCTCGTACCGGCTGGAAAGCCAGAGAACGACGGGGGACCGGGACGATTCTGTCATGTTGGAAACCCCGGACGCGAGAACGCCCACAAGTCTTCACCGCTCGCCCCCTTTCAATCCCGGGGCCGGGCAATGCCGCCCTGCTAAGCTCTCGCCCCGATGCTCACCTCCTCGAAGCGCTCGAAAAGCGGCGCGATGATATGCGCAACCGCGCTCTGGCGTCCACTTCCGCGCCACCCGGCTCCCACCGTGGTTCTCCTCGTCGCGCTTCTCCTCGCCCCGGCCGCCTTCGGGAGCGAACCGCCCGCCGCCTCCGAGGAAAAGAGGCTCTCCACGGCTGTCGCGGAGGCGCAGAAGCTCGTCGAGCGAGTCCGCGGTGTGAGGTTCAGGGAACCCATTCGCTCCGAGCAGATCGAGGAGCGGGATCTTCCTCCCTTCCTCGAGCGCAAGCTCGTCGAGGACCTTCCCGCTCCCTTCCCGAAGTACGCCGCGGCGCTCGCCGCGCTTGGCCTCATCGATCCGACCCCCTCGCTGCAGAAGAAGGTCGTGAATCTTTACTCACGCCAGGTCGCCGGCTTTTACGATCCCGAGGAGAAGAAGTTCTACATCGTGCCCGGACGGACGAAGGTCGCCTCGGAAGAGGAACCCGGCGACGCCCCGCTCGGCACCTTGATCGAGGAGTCCCTCCTCGTGCACGAGCTGACCCACGCTTTGCAGGATCAACGCCTCGGGCTCGCGGCCAGGATCCGCAAGCTCCGGGACTCGACCGACTCGCTCATGGCGCTGCAGGCGGTCCTGGAAGGCGAGGCAACGGTCGTGATGGCCGAGGCCCTCTTCGAACGGTTGCCGGCAGAGACCCGTGCCAGCTTCTCGGGAGAATCCCTCGCCTCGATGATGTCCAACCTGGCCACCAGCTCGGCCGCCTCCGCGATCGAAGGGGCGGAGGGAGTCCCGGAGTTCTTCATCCGCGAGCTCCTCTTTCCGTACTCGGCCGGAACAGCCTGGATCCAGCATCAGCGGGCCGGGAACAAGGGGTGGACCGCCCTAGATGAAGGCTATGGGCGCTTTCCCGCCACCACCTCGGAGATCCTCAGACCAGGACGGACCGGACCTCGAAACCGCCTTCCCTCGGATCGAGCCAGCTCGCCGCCGTTGCCCGAGGGTTGCCGCTTTCTCTTCGCCGACACCCTCGGAGAGTGGGTTCTGGGTTTTCTCCTCGAGCGTGCCGGCGCGGGCGAGGGCGCCTCGAAGCTGGCCGAATCCTGGAACGACGACAGGATCGTCTTCTTCGAGCCCCGCCATGCCTCCGGCGCTCAGGTCGGATTCACCTGGCGGATCCGGACATCGAACCGAGCCGCCGCCGTGAAGCTCGCCGATGCGCTCGCACCCCTCTACACGGCCCGGCCAGCCCGGCTGAGGCCCACGATCGAGGTCAGGGACGACATCGTCGAGATTTCGCGGGGACCAGCTCCGGCCGCCCTGTCCCCTAGCCTGGCTGGACCACCCGAAGAGCCGCCGGAAGCACCACGAAAAGCTGAACCGCGTTGAACGTCCCGTGGGCCACCATCGGCGCCAGGACCGAGCCCGTCCGCTCGAAGGCGGCCGCCAGAATCACGGTGATGCCCAGAATCCCCGCGAAAAAGAGCGGCTCGCCATACCCGGCGTGCGCGAGCAGGAAGAAGACCGAGGCGGCCACCGGACCCAGACGCCGCTGCAAGAACGAGCGGAAGTAGAACTCCTCGACCGTCATCGCCGACAGGACGATCACGGCGCGCTTCCACGGCGCCAGGCCGGCGATCCAGACGATCAGGGGAGGCACGGAGTCCGGCGCTCCGAGCTTCAGGAGCGCCGCGAGACCCGCCACGATGACGCCCAAGAGAAACGTGACCCCCCACCCGATGAAGCCGAGGCACAGCCCCGCGCCCGCCTCGTTCAGCGGGTTTGCAGGCCGCAGCGCAAGGAACTCGAGCGCCGGAGGCCGGCCCGAGAGCAACCACCAACAAACGAGAAAGGCCAGAAGCAGCCCCTGTGAAGTGAACACCTCGTAGTACTTCAGCCGGGCCGTGTCGACACTTCTTCCGTCCGCCGCGGCGGGCAGGAGCACGGTTGACAGAAACACGAAAAAGAGAAGCGAAAAGGCGGTCGCGCGGCGCGCGGGGGACGGGAACTCATCGATCCTGAAGGCTCCCCGGCGGATGGCCACGATGAGGATCCCGGCAAGTAAGGGAACACCGGCGCCGAAAAGCAGAAAACGATCTAGACTTCCCAAGCCAATCAGAGCTTATCAGGCTTTGAAAGCAGCCGCGGGAGCCCGCCCCGCGGCCACGAAGAGGCTGCTCATTCCGCAAACGCCCCTCGGGGCGGCGATGCAGAAACGCGCCCGCCGCTTTCTAGAACGAATTTGAAGCCGTTTGTCAATGAACCATTTGCACGGCATCCGCATGAATCATCGGATTTGCACGATTAGGCGCGATCGAGGGCTTCGAAAGGCCTAGGATTAGGGGTGAGGAGCACCGGTATGCCTCAAGTCAAAGAGAGACCAAAACCCTTCCTCTTCCCGGAGTTCTGCAAGGGCTGCGGGAGGTGCATCAGCGCCTGCCCCAAGCACTGCATCGCCATGGGCGAGGAAGTCAATCCCATGACAGGACTCGTTCCAGTCGTCCTGGATCTGGAACAGTGCAACGGCTGCGCGCTCTGCATCGACGCCTGCCCGGAACCCTACGGCCTCCAGCCCACCCCGGCCGAAGTCGCGGACTTCGAGCTTCAGGACCCGGAGAAGCTGTTCGGCCTGCGCCACACGGAAGCCCCCGCCCCTGTCGACATCCCCGATGAGTGGATCCCCCTGCCCGCGTGCGAGCCACTCGTCATCAAGGGCAATTACGCCGCAGCCATCGGCGCCCTTCTGGCCGGGTGCCGCCACTTCTTCGGCTACCCGATCACGCCCTCGACCGAGGGAGCCGAGCTGATGGCAAAGTTCCTGCCGAAGCTCGGCGGGACCTACCTGCAGGCCGTCAGCGAGGTCGCGACCGTCAATCACATGTACGGGTGCGGCGGCGCGGGACTCCGCTGCATGACGTTCACCTCGGGCCCGGGCTTCAGCCTGATGGTCGAGGGAATCTCCTACATGATCGGCGCCGAGGTCCCCGGAGTCTTCGTCAACATCATGCGCGGCGGACCCGGCCTCGGGAACATCGCTCCCGAGCAATCGGACATCAAGCTCGCCTGCCGCGGGCTCGGCCACGGCAACACGCACGCCGTCGTCCTGACGCCCTCGACGCCCCAGGAGATGCTCGACCTCACCCTCCTGGCATTCGACCTCGCCTTCAAGTACCGCAACCCCGTGATCGTCCTGGGAGACGGCTATCTCGGGCAGATGACGGGAAAGGTGAAGCTCCCCCCGAAGATGCTCAAGCCGGGTCTTCCCTCCTGGGCCGTCTACGGAGACGAGATGCACAGGAAGAACCTGATCTCGTCGATCGACCTCGACGAGCACGACCTCGAGCTGCACAACCTGGACATCAACCGCAAGTACGAGGCGATGAAGTCCGAGGCGAGGGCGGACCTCTTCATGTGCGAGGACGCCGAAACGGTCTTCGTGGCATGCGGCACCCCGTCCCGAATGGCGAAGGGGGCCGTCGAGGACCTCCGCAAGGAAGGGATCAAGGCAGGACTCTTCCGGCCCCTGACGGTCTGGCCCTTCCCGCTTCCGCAACTCCTGCCGCTCCTTCCCCGGGCCCAGCGCATCGTCGTCGTCGAGGCGAGCCCCGGGCAGCTGAGGGACGAGCTCCTTCTCGCCCTCTCTCAGGAAGGCATCAGCAAGTACCCGAGGATCGAAAGCGTCACGCACATGGGCGGCATCCTGCCCCAGCAGCACGAGATCATGGCCGCGGCCCTGGGCCGCCAGGAAGCCCTCCAGGAGGTCCACGCATGAGCACCACGGTTTTCTATGACCGCTTCGAGCGGCACTCGCACGGACAGGGCCTGAAGGGCCATGCGACCCACTACTGCCCCGGCTGCGGACACGGCCTCGCCCACAAGTTCCTGGCCGAGGCCATCGACGAGCTCGGCATCCAGAACCGCACCGTCGCCATCTCTCCGGTCGGCTGCAGCGTTTTCCTCTATTACTACTTCGACGTCGGCAACTCCCAGGCGGCGCACGGCCGGGCCCCCGCCGTCGCCATCGGCCACAAGCTCGCCAACCCCGAGTCGATCGTCGTTTCCTACCAGGGTGACGGCGACCTCGCGTCGATCGGCCTCGCCGAGATCGTTTCGACCGCTCAACTCGGAGTCCCGATCACCGTGATCTTCGTCAACAACGCGATCTACGGGATGACGGGCGGCCAGATGGCCCCGACCACCCTGATGGGGATGAAGACCGCCACGAGCCCCCACGGCCGCGACATCTACATGGGCAAGCCGATGAAGATGGCCGAGCTGATCGCCGGCCTCGACGGGCCCATCTACGTCGAGCGCGTGGCCCTGTTCGACGCCAAGCAGCGCAACCGCGCCAAGAAGGCCATCCTCAAGGGCCTCAAACTGCAGGTCGAAAAACGCGGCTTTTCCTTCATCGAGGTCCTGGCCGAGTGCCCGACACACCTGAAGATGACGCCGGAAGAGACCGAAAAGTGGGTCAAGGAACAGATGCAGCCGAACTTCCCGCTCGGCGTGAAGAAAGACCTCACTCCCGACCCGTGGTTCGAGCCCCCGAAGCCGTCCTTCGAAATCGATCAACTCCTGAAGGTCGTCGGAGCCTCGTCCGATGCGCCGATCCGGTCCGCGAAGGGCTTCCCCTCCCACATCGCCCCGCACGACATCGCGATCAAGCTGGCCGGTTCGGGGGGAGACGGCGCCCAGACCGCGGCCATGCTCATCGCGCGCGCCGGCATCAACGAGGGTTTCGACGCCACCCACATTCCGAGCTACGGGCCGGAATCGAGAGGGGGAACGTCCTACGCGGACGTGCACGTCGCCGAGACCGAGGTCCTCAACCCCGCGGCCCCCGCGCCCCACATCCTGATCGCCTTCAACGCGCCCAGCCTCGCCAAGTTCGGCCCGGCCGTCAAGGCGGGCGGGACCGTGCTCTACGACAGCTCCGTCATCCACGAGGTTCCCAAGGTCGCCGCGGGTGTGCGCGTGGTCGGGGTGCCCTTCGCCCAGATCGCCGTCGACCTCGGCAAGGCGATGGTGAAGAACATCGTCGCCCTGGGAGCCCTTCACGCCGCAACGGGGATCTTCCCAAAAGAGACGTTCCTGACGGCCATCCGCCTGACACTGAAGGACAAATGCGCCCTCATTCCCCTCAACGAGGAGGCCTTCGCCTGGGGCATCAAGTCAGTTGAGGAGCCCGCGAACTAGAGCGAGCCGAGAAAGAGCGTCATGAAAGAAACCAGTGTTGCCGCGACCCTGACCCCGAAGGAGTGGCGCCTCATCGAGTCGTTGCGGGCCATTCCGGAAAGCCCCTTGAAGAGACGGGTGGACATCCTGCTCGAGGATCTCCTGGAGTTCATCAGGGAACCGAAGTGCCCCGAGATGCAGGCGGACGGAGTCCCGTGCACGAACGTCCATGCCAACTGCGATCAGTGCACCCACGTGACCGAGATGGTCGACTACCTCGCCATCAACGAGCTCGTCTCCAAGAAGCCCCAGGGTTAGGGACGCCCCGGCACTCCCATCGATCGAGGCGGCAGCCGTTTCCCGGCTGCCGCCCTTCTCTTTGGGGGGCGCCTGGTTCCGGGTGCTGCCAACCCGGCCGGATCACGCTCGATCTCGAGGGCTCGAGATCGAGCCCTCCGCGCCGCTCCCCCCGGTCTCGCGCCGGCCGGCCCCTCGCGTTCAGGGCTGATGCACGGGGGCTGCGCCGGCGGGCTTTCTCGCCTGGGCCACGAGCGGCTGGAGACCAGAGAGGGGACGAACGTCCGCTCCCGCGTAGTAGTGGCCGAGGATCTCCTTCCAGGATTCCCCTCGGGCTGCCCTCTGGATCGCACCCACCTGACACAGACCAGCTCCATGGCCATGGCCCCGGCCCGTGATGACGTACCCGCCCGGCTCTTCCTCGAAGTCGAGGAGCGTCGAGCGGATCGAATCCCAGCCCCACAGCGACATCGCTGTCATCCGGAAATCGAACCCGCGCACGACGAGCGTCGCGCCCCCGGGAGCCGCCAGGCGCACCATGGAAACCCGCCCGCTCCCATCTCGCCCGTAGACCTCGAGATATCGCGAACCCGGCAGGCCGAGCTTCTGCCCGAGCTGCCCCACCTGACTCCTGGAGAGCCGGAACACCCAGGGAGCCGTCGAGCGTTGCAGACAGGCGTCATCCTCGACGGGGGGAAGCTCGGGGACCTCCTGGTCGTCCCACACGTCGATGGGCCTCGTCGTGTGGCCCCCGCAATCTGCATGGAACGGCGCGGCCACCACCTTCTCGTCCATGGAAAGGACGAGACCCTTCGTCGCCAGAGCCGCCTGGCGGGACACCTTCGTCACGGCATGCCTGCCCCGGTAGACCTGGCAGTGCGTGCTGTCGCAGACGTCGGCATCGGCGGCGGAGTGGCGGCCGAGATGACCGAGAACATAGGACCGGACCGCAATCGCCTGCGCCAGGAGCGCCTCCCTCGGCGCCCGGCCGATCTCGCCCGGCAGAACGGCGGCCACGTACTCCTCGAGCTCCACCCGCTCGACGTTCCCGGTTGCCGTCCTGAGAACCCGCACCTCGTCCGATGCCGCGGGCCCTGCCCAGAGAAAACCGGCAAGGGCCAGCGACAGCAAGAGACTCCACCGCACGGTTGGGATTCTAATCGGACCCCGGACTAGACGATCCGCTCCCGGATCTTCGCCGAGACGAGGTCCATCGCCCACACAGCCACCGCGATCAGCAGGACGAGCGTGCTCACCTCCCCCCACTCTCCGAGATCGACGCGAGGCTTGAGGATGTACCCGATCCCGCCGCCGCCCACGAAGCCGATGATGGTCGACATCCGGACATTGATGTCCCACCGGTAGATGGTGAAAGAGAGGAAGGGCGGGATGACCTGCGGGACGACCCCGTACCTGAGGACTTGCAGCATCCCCGCGCCGGTCGCCGTGATGGCCTCCACCGCGCCGTTGTCGATGCTCTCGATCTGCTCCGAGTAGAGCTTCACGAGACCGGCGATCGAGTGGACCCACAGCGCCAGGACCCCGGCGTAAGGCCCGATTCCGACCCACGAGATGAAGATCAGGGCCCACACCAGGGGCTCGACCGCGCGGGTGAAGTTCATGATGGTCCGCACGGCCGTGTACATCAGACGGGTCAGCCATGTCTTGCGCGTCAGGTTTCGCGCCGCCAGGAACGAAACCACGAATGCGGGCGGGATCGCGAACGCCGTCGCCATGAAGGCCAAGAAGAGCGTCTGAACGAGCAGGACGAGCCCCTCGAAGAGGACCGAGGACGCCGGGTGGAAGAGACCCCGGAGGACTCCCGCAGCCTTCGGGAAATTCGTCAGCAAGGTGTAGAGATCCACCTCCGTGACGACCCAGCCCGTGAAGAAGGTCAGCTCGACGAACAGGAGCAGAAACCAGCCCATCGTGGTCTGGCTCCAGGGCCGGTCCTTTTCTCCCTCGACCTGGTAGCCGCTGAACGCCAGGCCGGGAGAGCTCCCGACCGTCCCGTGGGCTCCCTGCCACAGCGCCGCCAGGATGGCGCTCCCGATGATCAGGGGCACGAAGCTCAGCTTGCCGAGGAGGTCCTGGGCGCTCTCGAGAACTCCGTCCCGCGCATCGAGAAAAAGGAACCAGACGAGGAACTGGACCATCAACCCGGCGCCGGTCAGAAGCGCCCCATCGGTGAGGAACGCCTGGATTCGGAGGGAAGGCGTGAGCTCTTTGACAGGAGTGTTCATCAACGGATCTCCGCCTTCAACCGTGAAAGCCGAATTCGGCTTCGGCCCCGTAGATGTGCCGGAGCGTCTCGATCGTGAAGTCGGCCGGATCCCCCTCGTGAACGAGGCGCCCGTCCCGAAGAGCCACGCAGCGGGTCGCGTACCGGGTCACGAGATCGATGTCGTGGAGCGAACAGACGACCGTCATCCCGGACTCCTTGTTCAGGGCCTCGATGTGGCGCATGACGGAATGGCGGAGAGCCGGGTCGAGCGACGCGACCGGCTCGTCGGCCAAGATGAGCTTTGGCTCTTGCATGAGGGCCCGGGCGATGGCGACTCTCTGCTGCTGTCCGCCAGAAAGCGCGTCGGCGCGGCTCGCCCCCCTCTCGCCGAGGCCGACCCTCGAGAGAGCCGTCTGGGCCCGCTCTCTTTCCTCGGCCGTGTAGGAGAGAAAGAGGGATCGAAACAGCCCCGCCCGGCCGAGCGATCCGGAGAGGACGTTGACGAGGACCGAGTGGCGCTTCACGAGGTTGAACTGCTGGAAGATCATCCCGATCTGGCGTCTGAGAGCCCGAAGCTCCGCGCCCTCCACCCGGGTGATGTCCCGCCCGAAGATCTCGATGTGCCCCGCCGTCGGGTCCAGGAGCCGGTTGATACACCGCAGGAGGGTCGACTTTCCCGAACCCGACAGCCCGAGGACGGCGAGGAACTCCCCTTCCTTGACCTCGAGATCCACCCCGTTGAGAGCCCGGACACCGTTGGGAAAGACCTTTTCCAGCCCCGTGATCCGGATGGCGCAGGTCTCGCTCATTTCGTTCCCGCCCCCTTCTTCTGGGCTTCGCGCTTCTTCCTCAGCTTCTCTTCCTCGGCCTCCATCAGCGCGGTCGCGCTGATTCCGGCCGTCTTGAGCGCCTCCCGGAATCCATCCAGGGACGAGTCATCGCACCGCCGGGCCGTGACCGCGGCAACGAGGTCGAGGTAAGCCCGCTGTCCTTCGGGAGTCTCGATGAACCGGAAGAGGGACTTCTCGAACCGGTCCCAGACTGCCTTGGAGAACCCTCTCCGAACGGCGCAGAAGTCGTTCGGGACGGGATCCGTCAGGGCGATGACGCGGATCTCCTCCAGGAACTTCAGCTTCGACTGCTCGTCTGGCAGGCGCTTCATCAGCAGGTGGCGGGCGTCCGCGACGAACGACTTCTCCACCTCGTTGACCTTACCCGGAGGGGAATAGAACGCGGAGCCGCCGGCCACCTTTCCGTCCTGGACCGCCTGGATGACATTGGGGTGCCCTCCCGCGAACAGGACTTGCCCCAGCTTGACGCCGGACCGGTTCAGAAGATTGAGTGGAAAGATGTAGCCGGAGGTCGAGGTGGCGTCCGAGAAGGCGAAGGGCCGCCCGTTGAGATCCTCGAGCCGGCGGACTCCCGAATCCGCCCGGGCATAGACCGCTCCGAAGTAGGCCGTGACGAGCTCGTACGAGGGCTCGGCCGTCTTGAAGACGATCTTCGTCTTCTCGAGCGTGCCCGGCCGGTCGTATTCGAGCTCGTTTCTCCCGTTCCCCACGAGATCGAACGGACCTGCGAACACGTGGCTGCTGATGGCGCCCCTCACGGATTCGGAATCGAGCATGAGCCGGACCGCATCCTTGTCCGAATCCGCGGAAAGCTCGCGAAATCCGGGTGACTCCGCGTTGAGGACCTCGAGGACTCGCTTCCTCAGTTCGGCGCTCAACGTCTTGGGTATGGCGATGGTCTGGCCCGAGAACCCCTTTGCGCTCTCGGCGGGATCCTGCTTGCGGGTCACGAGAATGGCATGGCGTTCCGCCTGTCTGACGACCTGCAGCCTCGCCTCGCTTCCGAACCGGGCATTGGCGACGACGTAGGCGAAGGCAGGCATCCAGGCGATGTCCGCCTGACCCGTCCCGAGCGCCTGCACCACGGCGGCATAACTCGTCGGCACGGCGGACTTGATGACGATTCCGGCATCCGTGCGGACGAAATCGGCCAGCTCGTTCCCGCGCCGGGCCAGGGTCCCCTGTTCCACGGAAGGGACGAAGAGCATGCGGATGACGGGTTCGCCCGAGGTTTCCGCCCCTTGCCGCACCCTCAGTCCGATGACGAAGAAGAGAAAAAGCACGCCGGCGATCGTGAAACCGGCGCGGGCAAGCCACTCCCTCTTTTCTTCAGGTTCGGGCATGGGGCGAGCCGCTCGGGGAGTCGTCCGGGTGGGCGGGGGCGAGGCGGACGTCGGCCTCTGGTTTCCGGGCGCAAGCCATGATCGTCACTCCTACTGGCAAGTCGATGAATTCGAGGAGGAAGGCTTCCAGGTAGAGGATCCGGGTCAAGACGGCGTTCAGGAGGCGCGGGGACCTGTGGAAGTCCGAAGCGGCCTCGCCGCGGTTCTCGCCTCGAGAAATCGCCCGGAGAAAGAGGCGGATGGCGAGGATGGGCACAAAAAGAAGGGTATTCGCAAAAGTGAGGCGCTCGATGTCGAACCCCGCCGCCCGGATCTTCTCTCGAAAACCGCGCCGCGAGTAGCGCCTCACCGCGTGAACCGCTGAATCGTGTTCACTCTCGAGGATCTCGAGGGCGGCGGAGCTCACGAAGAGCCTGGCGCCCGTCCGCGCGACCCGGAAAAGCTCCGAGAACCCCGCGGCGTCATCGGGGACGCAGTACATCACGTCGTGGCAGGTCACGATGTCGAACGCCCCGTCGACGAAGGGGAGGCGGGTCAGATCCGCGACCAGAAGACCCGAGAGGCCCCGGCGTCTCGAGAACCGAATGGCCTCAAACGAGCGGTCTACCCCGGCGTGATAGCCCCCGGCTGCGTTGTCTCTGAGGTGAGCGAGGTTGGCCCCCGTCCCTGAGCCCGCATCCAGCAGGCGCCCACCCGTCATGGCGGAGGCATCGGGAAAGACGGCCCGGGTGATACGCCGCATTCCCGCGTACCACCAGTACGTGTCCTCGACCGAGTACATCGTCTCGTACTCGCGAGGGTTCATCGAACGGCCCTGTGGTTCGTCACCACGCGGGGCGTGACCATACCGCAGGTTGCCCGGAAGCGGAACGGAGAGCGCGGCTAGATCTGGAAGTCCTTCGGGACGACGACGATGTGATCCCGGCCGTCGAGGATCGGGAGGGTCTTCAGCCCCCTCCTCTCGTCCTCGGCCTGGTCGTACCCGATGGTGGTGTTCTCCGAGAGCCGCACGTTCTTGTCGATGATGGCGTTGCGGATCCGGCACCGCCTTCCGATGTCGGTCTCGGTGATGAACCCGCCGCGCAGCGACCCGCCGAAGAGAACGGAGTGCTCGATGAGGGCGTAGCTGTGGACATAGATCCCGCACCCGAGGATCGAGTTCCTGACGGTGGCGCCGCTGACGATGGCCCCGTCCGCCACGATCGAGTTCACCGCGACACCCGTGCGCCCCGGGATCTCGTGGACGAACTTCGCGGGCGGGAAGTGACCCGGACTCGAGAAGACCGCGAAGCGCTCGCCGTAGACGTTGAACTTGGGGGCCGGAGAAACGAGGTCGAGGTTGGCGAGCCAGTACTGTTCGAGCGTCCCGACGTCTCTCCAGTAGTCGCAATCGCTCGCGACGGGCACGAGCTGCTTTCTCCGGATCCCGTCCGTGACCGTGTACTCCCACTCCGGGTACTTGTTCCGCAGGGTGAAGTCGTACCCGAAGACGGACTCGCCCGATGCGATGAGACTGGGAATGATGTCCTTGCCGAAGTCGAGTCCGTCCCCCGCGAGCGCCGCCTTCATGAAGTCACAGTCGAAAAGGTAGATGCCCATGGAGGCGAGGCAGTCGTCCGTGCCCGGGACGCGCTTGGGCTCGGCCGGTTTCTCCTCGAAGCCGACAACCCGGTCCTCCGAATCCACCTCGAGGACGCCGAAGTTCCCCCGGGCGACATCGACCGGGACCCGCATGCAGGCAATGGTCAGGCCGGCGCCGCGAGCTTCGTGGAACCCCTTCATGAGCCGGTAGTCCATTTTGTAGATGTGGTCGCCGGACAGGATGAAGACCAGGCGCGGCGTGGTGTCGTGGATGAACATCATGTTCTGCCGGATGGCGTCGGCCGTCCCGAGGTACCACTGATGCCCGGTCTGCATCTGGGCCGGGATCTCATCCACGAACTGGTCGAGCCGCCGGGTCAGGAAGCTCCACCCGGCCTTCAGGTGGTTCGAAAGCGAGTACGACTTGTACTGCGTGAGGACCGCCACCCTGCGCAGCCCCGAATTGATGCAGTTCGAAAGAGTGAAATCGATGATCCGGAAGATGCCCCCGAACGGCACCGCGGGCTTGGCCCGAACATCGGTCAGGGGCCGCAGCCGCTCTCCCTGTCCGCCAGCCAGAACGAGTGCTACCGCGTCGTCCATGAAGGTGCCCCCTTCTCCTCGCGGGCCCGTCAAGACCCGGGACGGATGCCACTATACGCTTGGTCGGGCTTCCTCACTCGCTCGCGGGGACGGGTTCGGCCAGAAGAGCGTCCGTCCCCGCAACAAGGCGGCGTGATCCGCAAGGGAGGAGATTCGATCCTCGACGGGAGGTCACCTCGCAGGGCCGAGAGTCCGTCTCAATCCGCCATCGTCGAGAGGTCTCCGGGATCCTCACCCATCTCGACCGCCTTCAGGTACCGCCGCATGATCTTCCCGGAGCGCGTCTTCGGGAGCGACGTCCGGATCTCGATCTCGGATGGCTGCGCGATCGGTCCGAGGTCCTGCCTGACGTGGTCCTTGAGGCTCCCGATGAGGCCAGGGCCGGACTCGACCCCCGCCTTCAGAACGACGAAGGCCTTGATCTTCTCTCCCTTGACCGGGTCCGGGAGCCCGACCACGGCACTCTCCGCCACGGAGGGATGCCGGATGAGGGAACCCTCGACATCCGCCGTCCCGATCCGGTGGCCCGCCACGTTCAGGACGTCGTCGGCTCGGCCGAGGACGGCGAAGTACCCATCCGCATCCTTGACGGCGATGTCACCGGCCGCGTAGCAGCCCGGAATCTGCTGCCAGTACTTCTCGTAGCGCGAGTGGTCGTTCCAGACCGTTCGGAGCATGTAGGGAACGGGCTTTCTGAGGACGAGAAGTCCGCCCTCACCCTCACCCAGAGAGTTCCCCTGCCTGTCGACGACATCCGCGATGATGCCGGGCAACGGCTTCCCGACCTTTCCGGGACGGGCCTCGAAGGTGGGCAGCGTGCCGAGGACGGGACCCGCGATCTCCGTTTGCCAGAAGTTGTCGACCACCATTCCGTTCGACTGCCCCACCAGGTTCTCCTGGCTCCACAAGTGCGCCTCGGGGTTGAGAGGCTCGCCCGCGCACGCGATCAGGCGCAGTCTCGACAGGTCGTACTTCGCGGGGAGAGAGGCCCCGTGGCTCATCCACATCCTCACGGCCGTCGGCGCGGTGAACAGGAGGTTGACGCCGAACCTCTCGCACAGTTCCCACGTCACCTCGGGAGACGGAAAGTCAGGAACGCCCTCGCGGCAGAAGACCGTGGCCCCGACCGAGAGGGGCCCGTAGACGATGAACGAGTGGCCCACGATCCAGCCGATGTCGGAAGTCGACCAATAGATGTCGCGCTCGCCGATCTGGTAGAAGGCCCGGGAAAGGTAGTTCACGCCGACCATGTAGCCGCCGGTGGCGTGGACCACCCCCTTCGGGGTCCCGGTCGTTCCGGATGTGTAGAGAATGAAGAGCGGATCCTCGGAGTCCATGGGCTCCGGCGGACAGTGGATGTCGCGGGCCTTTTGGATGTCGTAGAAGTCGTGCTCCCGCTCGCTCTCGAACTCGAACGGCGCGTCGCCGGGCCGGGAACCCCTGCGGTGAACGACGACGTGCTCGACGAACGGCAGGTCCCTGACGGCCTCGTCGATCGTCGGCTTGAGCGGCAGCTTCTTTCCGCGGCGGAAGGTGAAGTCCGAGCAGACGATCACTTTCGCCCTCGAGTCGACGATGCGGGACTTCAGGGCCTGCGTGCCCATCCCCGCGAAGACCACCGAGTGGATGGCGCCGATACGGGCACAAGCCAGCATCGTGATGACGCCTTCGGGCACGAGGGGCATGTAGATGATGACCCGGTCGCCCTTGGCGACACCGAGCCTCTTGAGGGCGTTTGCGAACCGGTTGACCTCGCGGTAAAGGCGGTTGTAGGTGTAGGCGTGCTCCTCGCCGTCCTCTCCCACCCAGAGAAGCGCGGCCTTGTTTCTCCTGTCGCCGTACACATGGCGGTCGACGCAGTTGAAGCAGGCGTTCAGCTTGCCGGAGAGGAACCACTCGTGGCGGGGCGGATCGAACCTGAAGACCTCCTTGAACGGCTCGATCCAGTCGATTCCACTTGCCTTGTGCGCCCAGAACCCGTCGGGGTCCATCTCGGCGTGAAGGCGCTCGACCGCGTCATTCGGAAGGACCGCCTCCTTGGCGAGCCAGATCGGCGGCTTGATGACGACCTCGTCCTTCGTCAGCTTCGAGATGGCGGCCTGCTGAGATTCGCTCAGCTCGATTCCCGCCTCGCGTCCGGGCTCTCCGTCCCTCATCACAACCTCCCAAGAACACGGCGAATCCAGCCCGCATTGCCCATCCAGGAGAGACGTGAGAGCCCGTTCCGAGCGCCGTTCGCCGAGTTCGGCGGATTTTACGCGCCTCCCCGAATCGGATCCATCACCGGGCTGAAACTCCGCGGACTTGACGGCAGCCGGATCAGAGGGGAAGGATCCCTCCATGCAGACCCCTCCGAGACCGATTCCGGAGTGTTACTGGGTGGTGCCCGGCCTCCTTCTCGCCGGCGAGTATCCAGGCGCCGTCGACGTGGAACACGCGCGGCGCAAGATCGCTTCGATCCTGGATGCGAGGATCCGCTTCTTCATCGACCTGACTCGCGAGGGTGAGCTGGATCCCTACTCGGACCTGGTCGATGAGGAGGCAAAGAGACGCGGGATCGCCGCAACCCACCTCCGGCAGCCCGTGCGGGATCTGAGCGTCCCGAAGCCGTCCCAGATGGCGGCGATCCTCGACCAGATCGATGCGAACCTGAAGGCCGGCGTCGGGACCTACTATCACTGCTGGGGCGGCGTGGGAAGGACCGGCACGGTCTCCGGGTGTTACTTCGTGAGGCATGGCCTGAGCGGCGAGGCGGCTCTTCTTCGCGTGGCGGAGCTCTGGAAGACCGTCCCGAAGCACTTCCGGGCGCCAGAGTCGCCCGAGACGGAAGAGCAGCGCGCCTTCGTCTTGGGCTGGAAGGAGCCCGAGAAATGAGCGAGGGAGATTTCGGGGGAGCCGACCTCCATTTCCACTCGACCTTCTCGGACGGGGTCGAGAGCCCGGAACGCCTCGTCGAGATGGCCGTGGCCGCCGGACTCTCCGTCGTCGCGCTCTCCGATCACGATAGCCTCGAGGCCTTTCCACGGTTCCAGTCCGCCGCGTCGGCCGCGGGTCTCGTCTTCCTGAGGGCGGCCGAGCTCTCCACGGATCTTTCGGGCGAGGACATTCACATCCTCGCGTACTTCCTGGATGCCCCCCTGGGGGGCTTCGAAAGGTCCCTGAACGAGCTCCGGAAGAGCCGGCTCGACCGGGGCGAGGAGATGCTCTCGAGGCTCTCATCCCACGGGTTTCCGCTGGATCGAGACCGGATCCTGGCCTCGGCGTCGGGCGGAGCCTTCGGGCGCCCTCACATCGCGAGGGCCCTCGTCGAGGCCGGTCACGCCTCTTCCGTCGAGGAGGCCTTCCAGAAATTCCTCCAGAAGGGATGCGTCGCGTACGTGCCGAAGAGGGTGTGGCCCACGGCCGAGGCGATCCGGAGCGCGCGGGACTCTGCCGGGATCACGTCTCTCGCCCATCCCGTCTGGTACCGCGACTCGATGGCCGTCCTCGACCACGCGGTGGCGGCCGGCCTTCACGCCATCGAGGTCTTCCACCCCGACCAGGAACCCGAGGAAGAGGCCCGGTTTCGGGCGGCCTCCTTCGAGCTCGGCCTCCTCATGACGGGGGGGTCGGACTTCCATGCGGAAAGCGAGGGAGACGCACTCGGATCGAGGCGGCTCGCCCTTCCGGAGTGGCGACGGCTCGAGGAGGTTCTCCGCGGCACGGGACAGTAGACCGGCGAGCCGATTCGGGGAGAATAGCGGGTCCCATGGCCTCCGCAGCACCCTATTCCGAAGAGTCCCTCCCGGGGCGTCCCGAGGCGGAACGAAGCCTCCTGGGCTCGGTCCTGATCGACGACGGCCTCCTGCCCCGGGTGATGGAGTTCCTGGTCCCCGACGACTTCGCGACCGAGCCGCACCGCCTGATCTACGAGGCGTGCCTTCGGCTCGCGGACCGCAAGGACGGAGTCGACCTCGTCACCGTCCGCCACGAGCTCGACAGGACCGGGATGCTGGTCCGGGCCGGGGGGCCCGCCTACCTGGCGAGCCTCGTGGATCTGGTCCCCGACGTCGAGAACGTCGAGTCCTACGCCCGCCTCATTCGCGAGGCCTCGATCCGAAGACAGCTGATCCGGAGCTCTCGCCGGGCGATCCGGGATGCCGTCGAGGCGGCGGACGCCCATTCCGTCCTCGAGGCCGCCCAGCGCGAGCTCGTCGAGATCGCCAAGGGCTCGATCCAGGGAGGCTTCGTCCAGCTCGGCGTCATCGCCGAGAAGAACGAGGAGGACATCCAGAAGATCCACGGCCGCGGCACGATGCTGACGGGGCTCCCGACCGGATTCGCCCGGATGAACTCCTACACCCAGGGCCTCCAGCGCTCGGACCTCATCATCCTCGCGGCCCGGCCCGGCATGGGAAAGACCGCCTTCGCCCTCAACATCGCGACCCACCTCACCATGCACGAGACGCATCCGGTCGGCTTCTTCTCGCTCGAGATGTCCTCGTCCCAGCTTGCGATGCGCATCCAGTGCTCGGAGGCGCGGGTGAACCTCCAGCGCCTGCGCGAGGGACGCCTGACGAAGGAAGAGAAGAAGCTCCTCTTTCTGACGACCCAGCAGATGCGCGAGGCCAAGTTCTTCATCGACGACACCCCATCGATCACCCTTCTCGAGATGCGGGCCCGGGCGCTCCAGTTGAAACAGCGCAGCGGCCTGGACGCGATCTTCGTCGACTACATCCAGATCATGGGTTCGCGGACGAAGTACGAGAACCGCACCCAGGAGGTCGGTTCGTTCTCCCGGGGGTTGAAGGCGCTCGCCAAGGAGCTGGACGTCCCCGTCATCGCCCTCTCGCAGCTCTCGCGCCGGACCGAGCAGCGCGGCTCCGACAAGGAACCCCAGCTCTCCGACCTTCGCGAGTCCGGGTCGATCGAGCAAGACGCGGACGTCGTGATCTTCCTCTCACGGCCCGAGTACTACGATCCCGACACCGACCAGAAGAACCTCTGCGACGTCATCATCGCCAAGCAGAGAAACGGCCCCACGGGCCGCTTCACGCTCGGCTGGTTCGGGGAATACACGAAGTTCTCGGACCTCGCTCAGTTCGAGGAAGGCCAGGGAGCGTAGGGGACCCGATGCACCGGCTACGCCCGACCCGGGCGGTGATCGATCTGGATGCCCTCTCGCGGAACTTCCATCGCATCGCCTCCGCGCTTCCCAGGGGCTGCGAGGTGATGCCCGTCGTCAAGGCGGACGCCTACGGGCACGGAGCCGAGGCCGTCGCGCCGCGGCTGGAAAAAGAAGGAGCACGGTCCTTCGCGGTGGCCGTCGTCGAGGAAGGCGTGGAGCTTCGCCGCGCCGGCGTTCTCTCCGAGATCCTGGTCATGGGCTGGACGGGCGACGGACAGCTGCCCGAGCTCCTCAGATTCGGTCTCGTGGCCAATGTCCACAGGTTCGAGATGCTCGACGATCTCGCCTCGTTTGCACGGGGCCGGGGCGTCCGCGTGAGCGTCCACATCAAGTTCGACACAGGTTTCACCCGCCTCGGATTCCGGCCAGAGGACCTCGGCGAGCTGATCGGCAAGCTCGAGATGAACCGGGACGTTCTCGAGATCAGCGGCGCGTTCCAGAACTTCGCCACGGCCGATTCGGAAGACAGGACCCAGGTCCACCAGCAGATCCGGACGTTCTCCGGGATGGTGGGCCGGCTCGGGGAGGCCGGATTCCGCCCTCCGGTCATCCATGTCTCCAACAGCGCGGGGACGCTGCGCCCCCCGCACTGGCCCGAGGACCTTCCCGCTCCGGCGCGGGTGCGGCCCGGCCTGATCCTCTATTCCCGATTTCCGGGAGTCTCGGGCCCCGAATTCGAGGACGTGATGTCCTTCACGACGGTCGTCGACCAGGTGAAGAGGGTCCCCGCCGGGACCCGGGTCGGGTACGGCGGGACGTTCCTGACCTCCCGGGCGTCGACGCTCGCCATCCTGCCCGTGGGCTATGCGGACGGGGTGCCGCGTTCGCTTTCCGGAAGGGGATCCGTCCTCGTCCAGGGAGCCCGGTGCCCGATCGTGGGACGTGTCTCGATGGACTTGACCGCCGTCGACGTCACGGACCTTCCCGAGCCCCCTTCCCCTGGAGACCCGGTGATCCTCTTCGGACGGCAAGGCGCGGAGAGGCTCGGGGTCGAGGAGATCGCCGAGGTCGCCGGGACGGTCGGCTGGGAGATCCTCTGCGGGGTTGGCCCGCGCGTCCCGCGGGTGATTCTGGAGGAAGGGCGGCCCCCCAGGGTCCTCACACGCTTCTACCCGGACGGCGACCTCGGATTCGACGGCAGCCCGGTAGGCTACTCTCAGGGACAAGAGTGATGGCGGTTCTCGAGTTCTTCGGCCGGCTGCTTCTGGGGTTCCTGGAGGGGCTCGGGCGATTCTTCGTCCTCTTGGGCCAGACCCTCCGCGGGGTCTTTCGCCCCTGGGACCTGCGAGCACTGGCCGCGCAGATGATCCGGGTCGGCATCGACTCGGTGCCCGTCGTCTTTCTGACCGCATTCTTCACGGGCGGCGTCATGGCGCTGCAGACCTATACGGGCTTCGCCCGTTTCAACGCCGAGGGCTTCGTGGGCTCCGTGGTCGCGCTTTCCATGCTCCGGGAGCTCTCACCGGTCCTGACGGGCTTGATGGTGACGGGCCGCGCCGGAAGCGCCATGGCCGCCGAAATCGGATCGATGCGCGTCACCGAGCAGATCGACGCGCTCGTCGCCTTCGCGACGGATCCGGTCCACTACCTTTTCGTGCCGCGCGTCCTGGCCGCCATCCTCGTCGTGCCGATGCTGGTCGTGATCGGCAACGCCACCGGGATCGCGGGCGGATACGTCATCGCGGTCCGAATCCTGGGCGCCAATCCCGTCGTCTACCTCTCGAACTCCTTTCAATACCTCGAGGCGAACGACCTCTGGTCCGGCCTCATCAAGGCCGCGGTCTTCGGGAGTCTCCTCTCGCTCATCGGGTGTCAGCAGGGCTTCGACACACGCGGGGGTGCCGAGGGGGTCGGACGCTCGACGACGTCAGCGGTGGTTCTGGGCTCGCTGGCGATTCTCATCGCCGATTTCTTTCTCACGAAGGTCCTCTTCTGATGGCCGAACCGGTCCGCGTGAGGCTGTCGGGCCTGAAAAAGGCGTTCGGCCCGAAGAAGGTGCTCGACGGGCTCGACCTGACGATCGAGAAGGGCACGTCGATCGTGATCCTGGGCCGGTCGGGCATGGGCAAGAGCGTCCTTCTCAAGCACATGGTCGGGCTCCTGTCGCCCGACGCCGGAAAGGTCGAGATCGACGGCGAGGACCTCTGGAAGAGCCCATCGGGGAAGCGGAATAACCTGCGGAGCCGCTTCGGGATGGCGTTTCAGGAGGGGGCGCTTTTCGACTCGATGAACGTCGGCGAGAACATCGCCTTTCCGCTCCGAAGGCTGACGAAACTGAAGCCAGCCGACATCAAGAAGCGGGTGGCCGAGTGTCTCGAACTCGTCCACTTGCCCGGCATCGAATCCAAGCTCCCCTCGGAGCTGTCCGGAGGGATGCGCCGGCGAGTCGGTTTCGCCCGGGCGATCGCCCACCAGCCCGAGATCCTCCTCTTCGACGAGCCGACGACGGGACTCGACCCGATCATGACCGACGCCCTCGTGAGAGTGATCGACGAGCTGAAGCGGCGGCTCGATCCGACGATGGTGACGATCACCCATGACTTGAAAGTCGCCTTTTCGATCGCCGATCGCGTGGCCCTTCTGAACAACGGCAGGATCGTGGCCGACCTGCCCCCCAGGGAATTCGAGTCCTCGAGGGACCCGCTCGTCGCCGCTTTCGTCCGGGGCGACAGCCAGCTCGATCCGGACGCCGTAGACTGAGGAGCCCGGCATGACCACGACAGCCAAAATCGGAGCCTTCTTTCTCGCCGTTCTCGCTCTCCTTGCCGTCCTGATCATCAAGATCGAGGACATCCCCGTCGGAAAGGGCAAGAAGCTCCAGTCGATCGAGATCCGCTTCGAGAACGTGGCGGGCCTCGACGACAAGTCGGCCGTGAGGATCGCGGGCGTGAGGGTCGGGAAGGTCGATGGAATCCGGCTCCTGCCCGACGGCACGGCTCTCGCCCGGATCGTCCTCGACACCGAGGTCGAGCTCAGAGACGGAGCCTCCGGCCAGATCCGCAACATGGGCATGCTGGGCGACAAGTACATCGAGCTTTACCCCGGACTCCCTTCGGGCACGAAGCTCCCGGACGGCGCCCGCCTCGACGGCACGTTCCCGAAGGGGTTCGACGACATCACGAAGCTCGCGATCGAGATCGGCAAGGACGTCAAGGAGATCACCGGGGCCCTGAAGAACTCCGTCGGCGGCGACCAGGGAACCGAGAAGCTCAACCGCATCGTCGACAACATCGGAGCCCTCGCCGAGGCCCTCCGGAAGCTCGTCGAGTCCAACCGCGAGAACGCCGACGTCACGATGGCGAATCTCCGCCAGTTCTCCGGAGAGATCCGGGAGACCCTCGCGCGCCTCGACCGGATCCTCGACGAAAACCGGTCGGGCGTGAAGAGCTCGGTTTCGAACATCGACGACATCACCGGAAAGCTGAAGAAGACGACGGACAACCTGAACTCCATCACGTCCAAGATCGACACGGGAGACGGCACGATCGGCAAGCTCCTCAACTCCGAGGAGACTCATCGCAACCTCAATGACGCCCTCCAGTCCGTCAAGTCCGGCGTGGACTCGCTCAACACGACCCTGACGCGCATCAACCGGATCGAGCTGGACCTCGGCTTTCGCGGAGAGTTCATGTCCCGCGAGTCGGTCATGAAGGGCTACTTCACCGTGGACGTCACCCCGCGCGAGAACAAGTTCTACAGGGTGGAGCTGAGCGCCATCCCGGGCGGCCTCAGACGCGACACCACCGAGACGACGACCGTGACCCTCCCCGACGGCTCGGAGACCATCACGAAGAAGAACATCGAGACCTACGAGGACAAGTTCGGCCTTTCCGTCCAGCTCGGATACCGCAAGAGCGACACGATCCTGCGGGCCGGACTCTTCGAGTCACGCGGCGGACTCGGGCTCGACCAGTACTGGCTCGACGACAAGCTGAAGCTCTCGGCCGAGGCCTGGGACTTCGGCCGCCGGAATGCCTCGGCGCACTACAAGTTCTACGGCGAGTGGAGAGCGAGCCCGAGCGTGTTCCTCTCGACCGGAGTCGACGAGATCATGAACTCGGATAGGAGGTCCTGGTTCCTCGGAGCCGGCATCCGATGGAAGGACGAGGACATCAAGTCGTTCCTGGGCCTCGTGCCCCTGACGCGGTGACCCGAAGACCTCGCACCTCCACCGGCGCGGCGAGCCGGCTTTCCTTCCGCGTCGCGGGTGGACGGGCGGCGAGCTAGCGCGATGGCCAAGAAGACAGAGTCCGTTTTCGTCTGTTCGGAATGCTCGGCGCAGAGCCCGCGCTGGCTCGGGCGCTGCCCGGAATGCGGGGCCTGGAGCTCGCTCGTGGAGACTTCACCCTCACGGGCGGAAAAGCGAGTCGGGACGACGGCCCGCGCGACGGCCATCCCGCTGGCCGAGGTCGAGACGGCGGAACGGCCGAGGACGATCACCGGGATCGGCGAGCTCGACCGCGTTCTGGGCGGCGGGCTCGTGCCAGGAGCCGTCATCCTTCTCGGCGGCGAGCCGGGAATCGGAAAGTCCACACTCCTGCTGCAAGCGGCCGCCCGGCTGGCGGCGGCGAAAGAACCGGTCCTCTACGTCTCGGCGGAGGAGTCCGCGCACCAGGTCAAGCTCCGATCGGATCGCCTCGGCCTCGACAGCCGAAACATCCTTCTCCTCTCCGAGACCGATCTCGACTCGATTCTTCAGGCGTGCGGCGCGAGCGCGCTCGGCGCCGTCATCATCGATTCCGTCCAGACGATCGCGACGACGGCCCTTCCCTCCGGGGCGGGCTCGGTCTCCCAGGTGCGCGAGTGCGCGACCCGGCTGACGTCCTTCGCCAAGTCGTCCGGAGTGCCCGTTCTCCTCATCGGTCACGTCACCAAGGACGGCTCGCTCGCCGGACCCAAGGCCCTCGAGCATCTCGTCGACGCCGTGATCTCGTTCGAGGGGGAGCGGTTTCACGCGCAGCGCGTGATCCGCGCCCTGAAGAACCGGTTCGGACCCGTGCACGAGCTCGGGGTCTTCGAGATGACGGGCACGGGACTCCTGGAGGTGAAGAACCCCTCGTCCCTCTATCTTTCGAGCCGGACCGGGGGCCGGCCGGGCTCGGCCGTTCTGGCCACGATGGAAGGGACGCGCCCGCTCCTCGTCGAGGTGCAGGCCCTGACGGTCGCGACGAAATTCGGTCTCCCCCGCCGGACCTCCACGGGATTCGACCCCACGCGCCTCGCCTTGCTGCTCGCCGTCCTCGAGCGTCACGGGGCGCTGGCGCTGTCGGCCCATGACGTTTTCGTCAATCTCGCGGGAGGTGCCGAGAGCTCGGAGCCGGCGGCGGATCTCGCGGTTCTGGCCGCCGTGGCGACGAGCTTTCGCGGACAGGGACTCGCGCGCGAGTCGGTCCTTTTTGGCGAAGTTGGGCTTCTGGGCGAGATCCGGCCGGTGCCCGACGCGGCGCCCCGTCTGAAGGAGGCGGCGGGCCTCGGGTTCACGAAGGTCTACCTCGCGGCCGGGAATGCCGCCGAGGCTAGGAGCTTCCCCGGCCTCGATGTCTCACCGCTCAGAAACGTCGAGGAGTTCCTCAGGTTGACGGCCAGGGGCTCTCCTGCCCCGTGAGGACGCGGAAGGCCTCGAGGTAGCGCTCCCGGGTGCCGGCGAAGGCCTCATCAGGAGGTCGGAACGCAATCCGAGCGCCGTATCCCCGCCGGGTGCACGACTGAAAAAGTGGAGGAGTCCTCCCCTCGCCTCGCGCCGCGAGAGAGGGTGGGGCGGAGCCCCGGGTGAGAGGTCTCTAGCGTAGGTATTTTCGGATGCGCCTCATGCGGCACGAACGGCTGTTGGCTCGCACGGTATTCCGTGGCGGTTCCCGCTCTCGTTCGTCGGCGGCGGAGTGCGGAAGCGGACGCGCCGGCGGGCTGTGGAAGCCGTGGAAATCGCTCGCAAGTGGGTGCGCCAGTGTGAGATGCAGGGCGATTCCCACCGCTCCCACAGCGCTACTACTGCTGACTCTCTCTCCGGGTCTGCGAAGGACCCCATGACCGCCACGGTCACGGAGTTACTAGAGAGCCAACAAACGGCTCTGCGCTGCCAGAAGTCCTCGAAGCGGCCGCTGAGACGGGAGCATCGAACGGGCGATGATGGCGTCGGCACCGGCGGAGGTCCAGTGCATGTCAGCTGGCTTGAGGCGGGTTCCGATGGCGACCTTGCAGCCGGCCTCGACGACCTCGGTCGAAGTTCAGAAGCCTCTGGCGCGCAAGGCCGGGTAGTCCAAATCGGAGGGGGATCCGATTGACAGCTAGCGACCTCGTCGCTACGCTCATCTCGAGGCTCTTGCTAGACTCATGTTTCGTTCATTTCTTGTTCTTACCTGCGTGCTCTTTCTCTCCTTGCTATTTACAGGCGCTGCAAAAGCCGAGGTCCGCTACAAGGATCCTGGGCCCTGGGACGGAGGCGGGGGCGGCGGATCCTGCTATTCCGATTGCACACGATGCGGATTCGATTGCAATTTTGACACAGGTGTATGTCAGGAAAAGTGCTTCTATCACATTACAACGGGCGGCGGATGCGGATGCGATTGGGCATGGGTAGATGGAATCCAGGTCTGCCTGCCTGTCGGCACCTGTGAGTACGACCCCGGGCAGAATCCATAATGAAGGGCCCACGCGTGGGGTGGTTATTCCTCATGTCGAGGACGGCAAGTGTCCTCCTGCTCTTGGTGTCGGCCTCCCTCTCCGCTGAGCAGAAGAAACTAGACATCATAAGAAGGTTGAGTTCTGGACAGGTTCGTGGAGTAGTTCTAGTGCGGGCCGTGGGACAGGCGGACGAACCGATCCGTGTAGAGTTCTCTTGCGCGCCGGAGAGTCCGTGCTCGGTCAATCTGGATCTCTCAGTCGACCGGCTGTGGGAGGCCATGGTCGAGGCCCCTGGGCATGGAAGCGACTCCTGGACACCCGTCGAGAAGGGATCCCTCGCAATCTGGCCATCAATCGAGGCTGAAGGCAAGCTGCTGTTCCAAGGCGTGACGACCCCTCCGAGCGTGGTCTTCTTGAGATTCCGCGCGGAGTCGCCACAAGATCCTAACGAGGCCATAACCGGTGAGACCGCATGCTCCCTGTCAGATGCCCTCGTAAGATGCAGGGTACCGATTGGAGTTGTTGACCTGAGTATTCGTGTAAAGGGCTTTGTGACCGTCTACAAATGGCGTCAGCAAGCCAAGGCAGGGTCCGCACTCCAGCTGGGCGCGATTGAGCTGCGGAAGGGCGCGTCCCTGGTCGGCAACGTCATCTCGAAGAACCAGGGCGCCCCGAAGCCGGGAGCTTGCCTTGTGAGAATCCGTCCGGCGTCCAACAGTCCCATGAAGGCTGATTCGTCCCCACCAGCGCTTCCTTCTGGGACGGTGGATGGGCGCGGCTTCTTCCAACTTGAGGCGGTGCCGCCCGGTCAGTGGGAAGTGGTCGCCGAACAGGAAGGGTTCGCCTTTGACAAACAAGCGGTCCTCATCCTCGAGGGTACCGAGGCAAGGCTCAAGAACCCGCTCGTCCTGTCTCGGCCGGTGCGCCTCGATGTGAGTCTCGTTCCTCCGCAGGATCCCACAGGTAATCCATGGCGGGTTTCTCTTCACGAGATGAAGGCTGAGGGCAGAAGCGACCTCGTCTCGGAGTCGCCCGCTACGGCAGGCGGGCAGTGGTCGAGGGAAGGTCTTCGTGAAGAAGGGAAGTACCAACTCGAGGTCCTGACAACCAGCCGACAGCGTTGGTGGGGAGATCCATCTTTCTTCACTCTTGCGGCAACCGGTGACCGGCGTACCGTGTTGCTGGACGTGGTAAAGGTGAACGGCTCGTTGTCGCTCGAAGGGGAGCCACTACGAGGGCGCGTTGTGTTTGGTGGAACGCACCGAACTCCGTCAGTAGCGCTAGAGTCGAACGACGATGGGAACATCGAGGGGTTCCTTCCACGGCTCGGGAAGTGGGCGGTCGAGGTGTTCAGTGAGTCGAAACAGGTCCGCCGCACACTCGAGACCGAGGTTCGTCGCAGACCGAACGGCGATGGCGAGTTCGCGATTCCCCTCAACGGAAGGGTCATCGAAGGGGAGATCGTCTCCGAGAATGGCGAGCGGGCTGAAAAGTCCGTACTGCACGTCCTGAATCGCAACACCCTTGAGGATATAAGTCAGCGTGTTGAGGGCGGTGCGTTCCAGGTTGGGGGACTGGAGCCTGGGGTATACCGGCTGAGAGCCGCAACTCATCTGCTGGCGAGCGATGACGTGTTGGTGACCCTCCCAAAAGACGGAAACCCGGATTCGGTGCGGTTAGTGTTGAAGAAGAAGCCCAAGGTGACGATTCGCGTGATCGGACCGTCGGGAGCCGGCCTCCCGGGAGTCCCGGTCCACATGTTCACGAATGCACTCGTTGGAAGCGCTGATTCCAATTACACAGGCGCGGATGGTCGTCTCGAATTCGAGGCTCTGCCCTCGGCGGAATCGGGTTGTTTCTTGATTCGTCCGCCTGGCATGCCGCTGAAGTTTGCGGGCGTGCCTTTCGTGCCCGACGAGCAGACGATTCAGGTCGATAGGTCTGGCGGATCACTCGAGCTCGATTACCCGGACCCATCCCCTGAAAACTGGCCGAAGCTCGTCCAAGGCCCCTGCGGAATACCTCCTGGGATGCTCGCACATATCCTGAGGTCGACAAACAAGAAGCTCTTCCCGAGCGTTGCCGCAGGTCAATACTCCCTGTGTAGTTATGCGACCGTGAACGGGCAGCAATCGCAGCGGGGAGCCTGCCGGTCGGGGACTCTTGCACCGTATGGCAACTTGAGATTGTCGTTGCTGTCGGCGGATGCCCAGAAAGCCACATCTGGACCTTGAAACGAGGAGTCCGACTGATCGCGAGCCTGTACAGGTCTCCTTCCGCCTCTTCAGCCAGGCCCTTTGCGGTTCAGGGCTCGCGAGATAGGCTGACACGAACTCCGCGGCGTTGGGTGGCACGAGGAGCCCCCCTCTCCACGAAAACTCTGCGCGCATGCCGGAGTCTAAGTACGTCGAGGAGTTCCTCAGGTTGACGGCCAGGGGCTCTCCTGCCCCGTGAGGACGCGGAAGGCCTCGAGGTAGCGCTCCCGGGTGCCGGCGACCACATCGGGCGGGAGCTCGGGTGCGGGAGGTGTCTTGTCCCAACCGGACTTCTCGAGCCAGTCGCGCAGGAACTGCTTGTCGAAAGAAGGTGGCGACCCGCCGGGGCGGTACGACTCCCTGGGCCAGAACCGCGAGGAGTCGGGTGTCAGCGCCTCGTCGATGAAGACGAGCTTCCCGGCAGGGTCGAGCCCGAACTCGAACTTCGTGTCCGCGATGAGGATTCCACGCGTCTGTGCGTAGGCCGCCGCTTTCGTGTAGAGCGTCAGCGTCAACTCCCTCAGTCTCTGGGCGAGCTCCGTTCCGATTCGCGACTCCATCACCGAGAAAGGAACGTTCTCGTCGTGTCCCGTCGCCGCTTTCGTCGCGGGGGTGAAGATGGGCTCGGGAAGCGGGCTCGCCTCGAGGAGACCGGGCGAGAGAGGGACGCCACAGACCGCGCCCGTCTGCCGGTACTCCTTCCAGCCGCTCCCGGCGAGATACCCACGGGCGACACACTCGAACGGGACCACCGTGCACTTTTTCGCCAGTATGGACCGCCCGCGAAGGAGACCCTCGTGGGGAGCCAGGAGCCCCGGAAAGCGGGAAGAATCCGTCTCGATGAGGTGGTTTTCGACCAGACCGGCGAACCGCCGGAACCAGAAATTCGAGATTTGGGTCAGAATAATGCCCTTGCCGGGAATCGGGGGCGAGAGAACGACATCGAAGGCCGAGATGCGGTCGGTCGCGACGATCAGAAGGGTCTCTCCCAGATCGTACACGTCGCGGACTTTTCCGCGCCGCGGCTCGGGCAATCCGGCAAGAGCCGTCGCCGAAACAGCAGGCGTAGTCATGAGGACATTCTAAGATCCGGCGGTCCGGCCCCTGACGACGGAGGCACCGGACCGGCCGAGGAGGAAACGGGTGAAAGTCGAGATTCGCGAACGGGGTAAGAAAGAGAGACGGCACGCCTACGTGGTGTTCGCCGCAAAGGACGATTCGAACGTCCTGTCAGGACTTCCAGAGGACGCCCAGGCGGCCCTGATGGGAGCTGTTCCGGCGAGCTTTGGCTCGGATGGGACATCCTTCACGACACCCCTGCCCAGCGACTCGCCCGCCTTGCGTCTGTACGCCTTCGGCACCGGAAAGTCGCTGACGATCACGCCTCGAAAGGCGCGGACACTCCTGCGCTCCGTCGCCAAGCTCCTCGAGAAGAACGGCGAGACGACCGTCCTCCTCGACCTGCCCTTCTCCCTGGAGAGGATGAACCCGGCCGAGGGCCGCGAGTTCCTCCTGCGCCACCTGTTTCTCTCCAACTACTCGTTCACGCGTTACAAGACCGGCGAGGCGAAGGAAAAGAAGACCGAGCTGACATCCGTGAGGCTCTCGGCTCTTCGCGGACTCTGGACCGGTGTTTCCGAGAAGGACGCCGAACGGGAGGTCAGGGATGCCGAGATCGTCGCGGCCGCCTCGGCCCTCGTGAGAGACCTGGGCAACACCCCGTCGAACGACCTCTTACCCAGGCATTTCGCCGGCCACGCGGCCGCCGAGGTGAAGAAGCGCGCCCGGAAGAACCTGACGGTCACGGTTCTCGACAAGCAGGCGATCGAGAAGGAAAAGATGGGGGGCCTTCTGGCCGTGAACCGGGGCGCCACGGAGGAACCGCGCTTCGTGGTGATCCAGTACATGGGAGGCAGGAAAGGGCAAAAACCGGTCGCCCTCGTCGGCAAGGGCGTCACATTCGACTCCGGCGGAATCTCGATCAAGCCGGCCGAAAAGATGGGCGAGATGAAGTGGGACATGATGGGCGCGGCGACCGTTCTCGGGATCGTCCTGGCCGCCTCGGACCTCGGCCTCCCCGTGAACCTCGTCGGGCTCACGCCCCTCACTGAGAACATGCCGTCCGGCTCGGCCTACAAGCCCGGCGACATCGTCACGTTCAGAAGCGGGAAAACCGCCGAGATCGACAACACGGACGCGGAGGGCCGCGTCATCCTGGCGGACGCCCTGGACTACGCCAAGACCTTCAACCCCGAAGTCGTCCTCGACTACGCAACCTTGACCGGGGCAGCCGTCGTCGCGCTCGGATTCGAGGCGGGCGCTCTCTTCTCCGAAAGCGACGAGCTCGCCGCCGGAATCGTCTCGGCCGGGGAGCGCACCGACGATCGGATCTGGCGCCTGCCCCTGTGGGACGAGTACAAGGAGAACATCAAGTCGGACTGGGCGGACGTCAAGAACACCGGCGGCCGCTGGGGCGGCGCCATCAACGGCGCCATGTTCCTGAAGGAGTTCGCTCCCGAGGGAGCTCTCTGGGCTCACCTCGACATCGCTCCGACCGCAAACTATGACCGCGAGTACGCCGGCTACGCCACGGGCGCCACCGGATACGGCATCGCCCTGACCCTCCGGTGGCTCAGGGACCGGCTGGCCTTGGCCGGCTCCTCCAAGAACTGATCCCGTGCTCGCTTCGCTCCGGGTCCGCGACCTCGCCGTGCTCGAGGACGTCGAGGTCACCTTCGAGAAGGGTCTCAACGTCCTCACCGGCGAAACCGGGGCCGGGAAGTCTCTGGTCGTCGACGCCCTGAGCCTTCTGGCGGGCGAGCGAGCCGACGCCACTCTCATCCGCTCCGGCGCCGAGAAGGCCGTGATCGAGGGAGTCTTCGAGAGCTCGGACCGGACGCTCGCCGTCACCCTGTCGGAGGCCGGACTCCTCGAGGGCGATTCCCTGCCCTTCGATGTGATCGTCCGCCGCGAGATTGCCCGCAGCGGGAAAGGCCGCATCTCGATCAATGGCTCTCCCGCCGTCCTCAGGACCCTCACCGAGATCGCGCAACGTCTCCTCGTCATCTACGGACAGGCCGGCGCCCGGGAGCTCCTGGACGCTGGCGTGCCGCGAGAGCTCCTGGACCGCTTCGCGGGGCTCGTTCCCCGCGCCACCCTGACAGCCACGCTCCACCGCGAGTGGCGGGAACGCGAGGATGAAGTGCTCGGTCTTCTGGACCTGTCTCGCGAGTCCGGCCGCCGCCTGGACCTCCTCGAGTACCAGATCCGCGAGATCGACGCGGTCCACCCGGCCGAAGGCGAGGAGGAGTCCCTCGCCGCCGAGCGCCTCGCTCTCGGCAACGTGGAAAAGAGAGGAAAGCTCCTCTCTCAGATCTCCGAGGCCCTCGAGTCCGAGGAGGGCGGCTGCCTCACGAGCGCCGTCACCGCCCGGAAGGGCCTGCAGGCTCTCGCGGAGCTCGACCCCTCGGCCGAGCCCTGGCTGAAGTCCCTCGAGACAATCGAGGACGGCCTGGCCGATCTCGCCCGGGACGTCTCGCGGGCCCTGGAACGGCTCGAGGCCGATCCGGCCCGCCTGGCCGAGCTGGCCGAACGGCTCGACGCCCTCGCCAAGCTCAAACGGAAGTACGGACCCACACTCGGAGACGTCCTTCAACACCGAGAGACGATCGGCCGGGAAAGCGACGAGTTGATCAACCTCGCCGGGCGCCTCGCGAAGGCCCAGGAAGAAGCGGCACGGGCGCTCGCGCGCTACGAGAGCGAAGCCCGTTCCCTTTCGAGCGCCCGCCGAGAGGCGGCTTCCCGCCTGGCTGCAGCCGTCGAGAAGCACCTGACGGACCTCGCTTTCCTTCAGTCCTCGTTCAAGGTCGACGTCAGCTTCAAACCCGACCCGGAAGGCCCGCTCGAGATCGACGGAGTCCGGGTCTCCTGCTCCGAGACCGGTCTCGATCAGGTCGTCTTTCAGTTCGCGCCAAACCCGGGTGAACCTGCCCGCCCCCTGGCCCGCATCGCCTCCGGAGGCGAGCTCTCGCGGGTCCAGCTCGCCCTCGCGGCCGCTCTCGATGCCGGAAAGTCCGGACCGGAACCATCCCTGAAGACCCTCATCTTCGACGAGGTCGATACCGGCGTCTCGGGGTCCACCGCCGAGGCGGTCGGCCGCAAGCTCCGGCACCTGGCCGGGCATGAGCAGGTCTTGGTCGTCACGCACCTGCCCCAGGTCGCCGCTTCCGGCACCAGCCACTTCTCCGTGAAGAAGGAGGAGGCGATGGGCCGGACGAGGACGACCGTTCTGGCTCTCTCCGTCGAGGAACGCGTCGAGTCGATCGCGGCCCTCCTGGCCGGATCGCGCATCGGGGAGGCGGCCCGACAGCAGGCCCGGCAACTGCTCGCGGGCTTCGAAACCAGGTGACCACTCGGCAGGGCAAGACCGCAAGGGAGCGGCCTCGGACCGGCGCAAGAGAGGCCGGCTCGGAGCCTCGTTGCGGAGCACGAGTTCGATGACTCGAATCCTGGCTGTCTCTTCAGGCGAGGAGGCCGAAGCCGTCGCGGCACTCAGACAGGTCCTTGCAGGAGGAGGAGTCGCCGGAATTCCGACGGACACCCTCTACGGGCTCGCGGCCGACCCGCACTCGGAAAGAGGCGTCAACGCCATTCACGAGATGAAGGGACGGGACGCAGGCAAGGCCTTGCCCGTCCTCATCGGCGGCTTTGGAGACCTCGCCGGACTCGGAGTCATCCTCGACGCGCGTCAGGAGGCGTTTCTCAGACGCTACTGGCCCGGTCCGCTCACCGCCGTCCTGCGTTTACGCGCGGCGCATTTACGCGCCGCGGTGCCAGCGTCCGGGGGAGAGCAAACACTCGCCGTCCGCCTTCCCGGAAGCCCGTGGCTGAGGACCATGCTCTCCTTCAGCGGACCCGTCACGGCCACAAGCGCGAACCGGAGTGGTCATCCCCCGGCACGGACGGCGGCCGAGGTCGATTCCGCGCTCGGCCCTTCCCTTCAACTCATTCTCGACGCCGGACCTGCCGTCGAGACCCGCCCCTCGACGCTTGTGGACTTGACAACTCCTTCGCCCGTGATTCTGAGGGAAGGCCCCATTTTTCCGGATGTAACTCTTTTCTAATCAATGAGTTACGAATCCAACACATCCTGTGGAAAAGCCTGTGCAAAGCTCCCCTGGCGGCGTCCTTAACTCGGGCTTTACAACGTGTTAGATCGCGTTGCACACAAACGTGTGCACGCCGAAGGGGCGCGGAAAAACCTCGGCGCGGCGGTCATTCCCCGATGATTTTGACCAGGACGCGCTTGGGTCTTCTGCCGTCGAATTCGCCGTAGAAGATCTGCTCCCAGGGACCGAAATCGAGCTTGCCGTTCGTGACGGCGATGACGACCTCGCGGCCCATGATCTGGCGCTTGTGGTGGGCATCCCCGTTGTCCTCGCCGGTCCGGTTGTGGCGGTAGCGCTGGGGGCTCGGATCGAAGGGAGCGAGCCACTCGAGCCATTTCTTGTAGTCCTCGTGTAATCCGGGCTCGTCGTCGTTGATGAAGACGCTGGCGGTGATGTGCATGGCATTGACGAGGCAGAGACCCTCCCGGATCCCGCTCGCTTCGAGCTCGGCCTGAACGTCACGCGTGATGTTGACGAAGTCCATGCGCGCGGGAACGTTGAAGGTGAGGTGTCGGGTGTGGCTCTTCATGGAGAGCCGAGTTTAGGAGATCGGGGGGGGTCTCACCCGACGAGGAGGGAGCCGCGCTGCCAGCGGGCGACCCACAGGGCGCGGAACCGGATGGAGAAGTCGGCCCTGACGTCCTCTGTGATGTGGGTTCGGAGGAGATCTTCCTTGACGGCTTCGCCGAACCAGGCCGGGTCTGCGCGGACGACGAAGCGGTTGATGACGTCCTGAAGCTCGATGAAGCCGAAGGCCGCGGTCGGGGTTGGGAGGTCGGGCTGGAACTCCTCGGGCACTTCCGGGTGCCGTCCGAGGTTCTCGATCAGGAGGCCAACGAGGAGCGACTGCGCGAAGCCGCGGTCGTCGATGTTGAGCTCTCGGCCCAGCGTCTGGAGGTCCGTGGGAAAGAGGAAGCGAAAGACCGCGTTGGAATCCCTGGAATTCAGGAGCACCGCCTTGCCATAGAAGCGCGGCAACCGGGGGGTGAAGAGAATCGACACGGGCCCTCCAAGAGGCCGGCGGCGCCAGGCGGGCCGGCCCTTCAACGGACAGTACAGCAGTCCTTCTCCCTATTCTCCCAGAGAGGACGCCGCCTTCACCACCCGCGTCCTCATTTCGACGATTCGAGTTCCGGGGCTTGGCTCCCAGCCCGCCCCGAAACGAAAAGCCCGGAACGAAAGGATCGTTCCGGGCTGATTCCGCTCGAGGGGCCGCGGCTCAGTAGCGGTAGTGATCGGGCTTGTAGGGTCCTTCCATGGGCACGCCGATGTACTTCGCTTGCCGCTCTGTCAGCGGGGTCAGGTGGACCCCCAGGTGTTCGAGGTGGAGCCGCGCGACTTCTTCGTCGAGCTTCTTCGGCAGGACGTAGACCTTCTTCTCGTACGTCTTGGCGTTCTTCGCGAGCTCGATCTGAGCCAGAACCTGGTTCGTGAACGACGTCGACATCACGAAGCTCGGGTGGCCGGTGGCGCAGCCGAGGTTCAGGAGCCTCCCTTCGGCCAGGACCAGGACGCTGTGGCCGTCGGGGAACCGGAACTCGTCGAACTGCGGCTTGATGTTGATCCGCGTAACGCCCGGGTACTTCTTCAGGCCGGCCATGTCGATCTCGTTGTCGAAGTGGCCGATGTTGCCGACGATGGCCTTGTTCTTCATCCGGGCCATGTGGTCGACGGTGATGATGTCCACGTTGCCGGTGGCCGTCACGAAGATGTCGGCGGTCCCCACGACTTCGTCGAGGGTCTTGACCTCGAAGCCCTCCATGACGGCCTGCAGGGCGCAAATCGGGTCGATCTCGGTGACGATGACGCGGCAGCCCTGGCCCCGGAGGGCCTGGGCGCATCCCTTGCCCACCTCGCCGTAGCCCGCGACGACGGCGACCTTGCCGCCCATCATGACGTCCGTTGCGCGGTTGATGCCATCGACAACCGAATGCCGGCACCCGTAGATGTTGTCGAACTTGCTCTTCGTGACCGAGTCGTTGACGTTGATGGCGGGGAAGAGGAGTGTTCCCGCCTCCATCATCTGGTAGAGGCGATGGACACCGGTGGTGGTCTCCTCGGAGACTCCCACGATCTCGGGGACGGCCCGTGCGAACCACCCTGGAGCCTCGGCCAGCATCTTCCGGATGAGGTCGAGGATGACGCCCCACTCCTCCGGGTCATTCGCGGGGTCGAAGGCCGGCACGGAGCCAGCTTTCTCGAACTCGAGCCCCTTGTGCAGGAGAAGTGTCGCGTCCCCTCCATCGTCGACGATGAGGGTGGGACCCTTGCCGTCCGGCCAGGTGAGGGCTTCCCGGGTGCACCACCAGTACTCCTCGAGCGTTTCACCCTTCCAGGCGAAAACGGGGATTCCCTTGGGGCTCTCGATGGAGCCGCCCGCTTCGGGACGGCCCACGGCGACGGCGGCCGCCGCGTGGTCCTGCGTCGAGAAGATGTTGCACGAGGCCCACCGCACGTCGGCACCCAGCTCGGCGAGGGTTTCGATGAGGACGGCGGTCTGGACCGTCATGTGCAGGGATCCGGTCACGCGGTGCCCGGCGAGAGGTTTTTCCTTCCCGTATCTCTTCCGGACGGCCATCAGGCCTGGCATCTCGTGTTCGGCGAGGCGAATCTCTTTTCGGCCCAGTTCCGCCTGTCCGAGGTCGGCGACCTTGAAGGGAGGGCGCTCGGGGGATTTCTGGACGGACGGAAGGGGCTCGGCGGCAATCGTTGTCATGTGCTCCTCGTAAATCTCAACGGGTGCGGAAAAAAAGCGATTCCCGCGCCCGCAACGCTGGATACGCGCGGCTTGCGATCTCCGGATGCAACGGTGCGCCTCCGGGGAAAAGTCCGCCAGAAAAACCTAATAGTGTAAGACGCCCGGACCCCTGGCCGCCGATGGCCCTCTCAGTCGGCCTTTTCCCAGACGAACGGGATTGATTCGGGCACGCGGGAAATGTAGAGGCTGTCCTTGTCGCCGAAGTAGAGGCCGCCCGCGGACCGCTGAGCGAACCCGACCCAGGACTCGAACGGAACCTGGTTGATGACGTCCTCGATCGCGATCGTCTTCGTCTTCTTGTTGGGGTTGTCGCGAAGCTCCGCGTAGGCGTCCTCGTAGCGGCTGGCCGCGGCCGCTCCATGCTCCACGCCGCTGATCTCGGCGAAGCAGACCTGCCGGCAGACCTTGCCGGGCCGCCGGGTGGCGTACCAGGCGTACTCCGCCGGCGTCAGGTTGGAGAGCACGAGGATCTCGATCGGCGCGAAGAGGGCGTAGAAGCGCGGGGTCCTCTGCGGTGTGGCGGGCTGGCCCGCGGCGGCGGCGATGTCGGCCGGGCTCATGTTCTCGTGGCACGGCGAGGCCTTCAGAGAGGCGACCTTCTCGAGCGGTTTCAACTCGAGGACCTGGCCGCCCGTCTTCATCAGGTAGCACTGCTCGTAGGCCGACAGGGGCGTGGCGCTGAAGGCGTTGTTGGAGAGCGCGGTCTTCGTCCTCTTGCCGCCCACGACGGCCTTGATGGCCACCCGGGTGTCGCCGTCCGCGTCCCGCCAGCCGCCCTCATTGAGGAATTTGAACTGAGGCGTGTCGCCCTCCAGCGCGAGGTCGACGAGGATGTTCCTGCTCTGGAAGAACTTGCCCGACCCGGGGCTCAGGTGGCGCGCGAGCCCGTCGATGCCGAGACTCGTGGCAACCAGCGAACCGTGCGGGATCGTCAAAACGAGGTTTACGTCTTTCATCTTTGCTCCCGGGGATTCAGATTCCTCTGGCAAGCGGCGGTGCCGCCGTGCGTATCCGGCGAGGTTATTCGAGTTCGAGGGGCCGGTAAAGCCTTCAGGGTTCGATGGCGGTGACGAAGCTGCGCTTGCCCTGGTCGATCTTGACCATGATGGCGTTCTTTTCCGGATCTCCCGAGCCGGGCTTGAACGTCATCTTTCCCGTGACCCCCTCGAAGAGAGTCAGCCTCGTGAAGGCGTCGTGAATGGCCTCGCGATCCGGAGCGGTCGCCGTTGCGAGAACCTGCTTCAGAAGCATGATCGAGTCGAAAGTCAGGGCCGCGACGTCGTCCGGCACCTCGCCGCCGTACCGCTTCTTGTAGAGCTCCACGAACGCGGCCACGGACGGGACCTTCTGGTCGGGAGCGTAGTGCCCCGAGTGGTAGGCACCGTTGATGTCCTCGCCCGCGTTTTTCATCAACGTCGGGTCGCTCCAGTCGTCGCTCCCGAGGAACGGCACGGTGAGGCCGGCCTTGCGCGCCTGCTTCACCTGTTCGGTCACGTCACTGTAGTAGTTCGGCAGGAACAGAAAGTCCGGCTTCGCCTCCTGGATCTTCGTCAGGTAGGACGTGAAATCCTTCTCCTCGCGCTTGTACGACTCGAAGTAGACGACCTTCCCGCCGTGCTCCTCGAAGCTCGTCTTGAACCGCTCGGCCTGTTCCCTCGGGGCCTCGCGCTCCCCGCTGTAGAGGACGGCGGCCGACTGCTTCTTCATGAAGTCCGTCGCGAACTTGCCCAGGATCCTTCCCTGCAAGGAATCCGTGTAGCACGCTCTGAAGACGTACTTCCTCGGTGCGCCCGACCCATCGAGGCTCACCTTCGGCGCGGTCGCCGAGGGGGTCAGAAGAACCGTCTTGGCGGCCTCGGCGGCCTCCGCGGCCGCGATGGCGGTGCCGCTGATGTTGGGCCCGATGATGACGAGCGCCTTCTCGGTCTCGATGAGGCGCTTGGCCGCCTCCGTCGCCTGCTGGCGGTCGCCGCGAGTGTCTTCGATCACGAGGCGGAGGCCGTAGAGCTTCCCGGCGACCTTGACTCCCCCTTCCTCGTCGATGAGAGAGACCGCCAGTTCCGCGCCCTTCTTGCTCGAGGCGCCGATCACCGGTGTGTCACCGGAGAGCTCCGCGAGAACACCAATCGGAAGATCCATCGTTTTCCGCTGACACGCCGGCAGGACGAGGCCGAACGCCACGGCCGCGGTGAGAACACTTTTCCATCTCATGAGGAAAAGACTAGGCAGTTTTGTGATCCAGGTCAATTTACCTTCCGGCGCGAGACTCGGAAATCGCACCTTCTCCCGCCTCGCGGAAGGCTCGGGACACCCCTCCGACTCCCAACTTGACCCCTCCGAACACCCTCGAGACGGCGAGCCCGCCGAGTAGGTCTTCCTTTTTCAGGAGCTCGAGGAGGATCCGGCCCGGGTGTCCCACCTCGCCGTCATCCTTCGATTTCTCGGTGAACCCGCCGGACTCCCCTTTCAACCGCACAGCCCAGCAGTGATGATTCGCCTTGCGGTGCTCGGCTCTCTGGACCTTGAGGATCTCCTCGACGTCCGCTTCGGACTCCGCATGGAAGAGCACCGCGAAGAACCGGGAGCGTTCCACCGTGAGCTTGTAACGCGCAAGGACATTGACGGCCATTGCGGAAGACTACCGCGAGGGTGGCAGAATGCGGGTCCTGCCGATGAGGTCGTACCCGATCTTCGAAGGACGTCCCCGGCCCCTGGTGATGGCCCACCGCGGGAGCTCCCGGGCAGCCCCGGAAAACACTCTCGCCTCCTTCAGGAGGGCCTTCGCCGAGAAGACCGACATCCTCGAAACCGACATCCACGTCACCGCGGATGGCGAGTTCGTGTTGATCCACGACGCCACCCTGGAGAGGACGACCGGGGAGGAGGGTCCCGTCTCGGACCGGACGTCGGCGGAGCTGAGGCGGATCCGGGCGAACCGCGGCTTTGGAGGTTTTGCGGACGAGACCATCCCGATGCTCGACGATCTCCTCGCGATCCTCCCATCGGACACGGCGCTGGTTCTCGAGCTGAAGTCCGACACCTTTCTCGAGACAGAAGTCCTCACAAAGCTCTTGGGACTCCTCGAGCGCGCCCGCGTCCTCGACCGGTGCGGCGTGATCTCGTTCTCGGAGGCAAGACTCCGGGCGCTGAAGAGGCACTCCCCGGCCATTCCCGCCGGCCTCATCTCGCTCTCGCGAGGCTGGCCGCCCTCCGGCCTCGAGATGACGGGGCCCTTCTGGCCGTTCCTCGTGATGAACCCCCTTTACGTGCCCATCGCGCACGCCCGGAACATGCTCGTCGCGCCGCTCGATCCCGCTCCCCACTCGAGGCTGTGGCTTTACCGCCTGCTCGGGTGCGACGCGGTTCTCACCGACGATCCGGCGGAGACGAGGCGGTTGCTCTTCGGCCGTCAAGGTCGAGGCGATTCCAGAGGCGGAGCGTGACGGAAACCCTGGACGGCCCGCGCCGTATCCCGAGAGACCCGGCCGCACGTACCGCGCCGGGACCGACCGGCGGAGCCGGGAAGCAGAGATGAAGGGAAGCGGCACAGAGCGGTTCGGTGCGGTAGCGCCCGGCGAACTCCCGTCGGTCCTCTGGGCCGCGCTCTATTTCTTCTTTCTCCTGGCCGCGTACTACGTCCTTCGTCCGGTTCGTGATCAATTCGGGGTCGCGGCCGGAGGCCAGAGAACGCTGACGTGGCTCTACATGGGGACCTTGACCGGGACCCTGATCGTCTCGCCCCTCTTCGGCGCGATCGTGACGCGCTTTTCGCGGCGTGTCTTTCTCCCCGGCCTCTACGTCTTCTTCCTCGCCAACATCCTCGGGTTCTACTGGCTCCTCTCCTCGTCGTCGCCCGAAATGCGGTCAGCCACCGCCAAGGGCTTTTTCGTGTGGACGAGCGTCTTCAACCTCCTCGCTGTTTCGGTCTTCTGGGGTTTGATGGCCGATCTCTTCGAGAGCGACCAGGCCGAGCGGGTCTTCGGACTGATCGGCCTCGGAGGCACCGTCGGGGGAATCTCCGGATCGGCGCTGGCCACGGTCCTCTCGCGCCCCATCGGCGTCCTCTCGCTCCTGCCGATCTCGGCGGTCCTCCTCGCCCTGTGTCTCGTCTGCCTCTCTCGCCTTCTCGCTTGTACCCCTTCCCGCCCCGCGAGAACCGTCGATTCCGGCACGCCGCCCGGAACGGGAGCCCTGGCTGGGATGTTCCTGGCTCTGAGGTCGCGCTACCTCCTCGCGATCTGCGGGTTCATGCTCCTGTACCCCATCAGCTCGACCCTTCTGTACTTCGAGCAGGCGCGAATCGTGAGAGCTGCCTTCGAATCACCTGCTGCGCGGACCGAGTTCTTTGCCCGGATGGACCTCTTCGTCAACATCCTGACTGGCCTCTCTCAGCTCTTTCTGACGGGCCGCCTGCTTCCCGCCCTCGGCTCCGGACCTCTCTTGACTCTGCTGCCCCTCATCACGATCGGAGGTTTCGCCGGGCTCGTCATCCGGCCCTCGGCCGCGATGATCGCGTGGGTACAGGTCATTCGCCGCGCCGCCGAGTTCGCCCTCGTCAAGCCGGCCCGTGAGGTTCTCTTCACGGTCGTCTCCCGCGAGGAGAAGTACTCCTCCAAGGCCTTCATCGACACGTTCGTTTACAGGTCGGGCGACGCTCTCGGTGCCTGGGCGGAGCCCCTCCTGAAGCTCGTCGGGGCGGCCTCGGTCACGACGGCCGGCGCCTTCCTCCCCCTGGGCGTTTTCTGGCTCTGGCTCTGCCGCTACCTTGGAAAGAAGGAGAGGGAGCTCGCGGCGGGAGTGCCTCCCAAAACGGACTCCCCCTCCATGGAGAATCGATGAGAAAGACTCGAAACTGGCTTCTCTTCGGCGTCCTTGCTCTCGCCTTCCTCCTGTCTCCGCGGGCTCTTGCCGCGGACGGCCTCGACGTCCCGTTCGAGATGTTCACGCTGAAGAACGGCCTGACGGTCATCGTGCACGAGGACCACTCGGCCCCGATCGCGTCGGTCAACGTCTGGTACCACGTCGGCTCGGGACGCGAGACCCCCGGCCGGACGGGCTTCGCCCACCTCTTCGAGCACATCATGTTCAACGGGTCGAAGAACGTGCCCGAGGGCGCCTACGACCGGTGGCTCGAAGCCGTGGGGGGAAACAACAACGGTTCGACGACGAACGACCGGACGAACTACTGGATCAACATCCCGTCCAACGCGCTCGAAACCGCTCTCTTCGTCGAGTCCGACAGGATGGCTTACCTCCTCGACACGATGTCGCTGGCGCGGGTCGACCAGCAGCGCGACGTGGTGAAGAACGAAAGGCGGCAATCGTACGAGAACGCCCCGTACGGGATGGCTCCGATCCTCCTGACCGAGGCCATGTACCCGAAGGGCCATCCCTACAGCTGGCCCGTCATCGGCTACATGGCCGACCTGACCGCGGCGAGCCACGAGGACGTCTCGAACTTCTTCAAGAAGTGGTATGGACCCTCCAACGCCGTCCTCGTGATCGCGGGGGACGTCACCACCGCGGAAGCCCGGAGATTGACCGCGAAGTGGTTCGACGAGGTGCCGGCGACGCCGCCCGTGGCTCCTCTCGCGGCACAGCCGGTGCAGCTCCTGTCTGAAAAGCGGCTCCTTCTCGAAGACGACGTCGAGCTCCCGAGACTCTACATCTCATGGCCCGCACCGCCCGCGATGTCGGCCTCCGCCACGGCGCTCGAGGTTCTGTCCGGCCTCCTCGGAGACGGCAAGAACTCCAGGCTCCACAAGAAACTCGTGCACGAGCTGCAGATCGCGCAGAGTGTCGAGACCGGAGTCGATGCCGGCGCCCTGGCGTCGACGTTCGACGTCGTCGTCACGGCCCGCGAGGGACAGAGCCTGGAGAAGATCCGAGCCATCGTCGACGAGGAGATCCGCGCGGTCGCGACGACGGCCCCGCCGGCACGTGAAGTCGCCCGCGTCAAGAACCAGCTGGAATCGAGGTACCTGTCGCAGCTCGAGCGGATCGGCGGATTTGGCGGGAAGGCCGACCTCCTCAACGAGTACCTCTTCCGAACCGGGAATCCGGGCTACTTCAGCCAGCACCTCGCCCTTCTGGGCGCCGTTTCCGGACGCGATCTCGCAACGCTCGCGGCCACGACGCTCGGCCCGGGCCGCGTCCTGCTCTCGGTCGTGCCCAAGGGCAAGAAGAACCTCGCCGTGCCGGAGGTGACGAAGTGAGAATCAAGGCCACATCCCTTTCGTTCTTTCTCGCGGCGGCGAGCCTCGCCATGGCGAGCGCCGCCATCGCCGCGGACGCTCCCGACCGGTCGGGACCCCCGAAACCCGCTCCCGCGCGCGCCCTCAAGCTCCCTCCCGTCCAGAAGTTCACACTAGAGAACGGCCTTGCGGTCTGGATCGTGGAGAACCACGAGGTCCCCATCGCGACGCTCGCCCTGGCCGTCCGATCCGGTGCCACGGCCGACCCGGCCGGAAAGAGCGGGCTCGCCGCGATGACGGCCGAAATGCTCGACGAGGGAGCTGGCGGGAAGTCCGCCCTCGAGTTCGACGAGGAAGTTTCTTTTCTGGGGGCAAGCCTCGACAGCCGCGCCACCTGGGACTATTCCGTCGTCTCGGTCAAGACCCCCGTCAAGGCGCTCCCTCGCGTCTTGCCGCTCTTTGCGGCGGCCGCAACCAAACCGGACTTTCCACAAAAGGAGTTCGACCGGGTGAAAAAGCAGGCCTTGACCGGCTTTCTGTCGGCCCGCTCCGAGCCCAGGCAGATCGCGGCCCACGCCCTTCTCAGGGGTGTCTTCGGAACCGCGCACCGCTACGGCATCCCGGTCGCGGGAACTGCGGCGGCCGTCGCTTCCTTCACCGTCGAGGACCTCCGCAAGTACCACCGGGAAAACTACCTCCCGAACAACTCGATCCTGATCGCCTCCGGGGATGTGACCTCCGCGGCGCTCCTGCCGGCGCTCTCCGAGGCGTTCGCCAAGTGGGAAAAGGCGAGCCTGAAACCCGTGGCGGTCCCGCAGCCGAAGGCCCAGAAAGGGCGCAGGGTCCTGATCGTCGACCGGCCCGGCTCGGCTCAGTCGGTCATCCGGATTGCCCTTACCGGGCCGTCTCGAGAGACCCCGGACTACTTCTCGATCGAGGTTGCCAACACGCTCCTGGGAGGGTCCTTCACTTCGCGCCTCAACAACAATCTCAGGGAACAGAAGGGCTACACCTATGGCGCGGGGTCGCGCTTCGACATGCGCAAGGCGGGCGGTCTCTTCACGGCGTTCTCGGACGTGGAAACCGGCGTGACGGGCCCCGCCCTCACGGAGTTCATGAAGGAGCTCGGGAAGATGCTCGAGCCCACGCCGGCCGCCGACGCCGAGCGGGCCCGGAATTACGCGGCTCTCGGTCTCGGCTTCGAGTTCGAGACCTCCGACGAGATTGCCGCCCATCTCGTCGAGCAGGCGGTGTACGGCTTGCCTTCCGACTACTTCGACACCTACGTCGCCCGGACACTCTCGGTCGACGGCGCGGCCATCCAGGAGGCGGCGAAAAAGTACCTCGACCTGTCGCGCCTCACGATCATCGTCGTCGGCGATCGTGCGAAGATCGAAAAGCCCATTCGCGACCTGAAGCTGGGGGAAACCCAGATAGTTCCGCTTGACACGGTGATGGGTCCCGTGCCGGTCATCCCGGCCAGCTGAGACCCGCCCGAACGACTCGGAGGATCGATGCTTTACCCGACTCCCCTGCCTGAGACACGCCGGACTTTCTATCCGGAAATCGAGCCGTACAACCAGGGCATGCTGAAGGTCTCGGACCTTCACACCGTCTACTACGAGGAGAGCGGCAACCCGAAAGGCAAGCCCATCATCTTCGTCCACGGCGGGCCGGGAGGCGGCACGGATCCGAAGCACCGCCGCTTCTTCGACCCCGCGGCCTACCGCATCGTCCTCTTCGACCAGCGCGGCTGCGGAAAGAGCACGCCTTACGCGAATCTCGAGGAGAACACGACGTGGGACCTCGTCGCCGACATGGAGAAGATCCGCGAGAAGCTCGGGATCGACACGTGGGCCGTTTTCGGCGGCTCGTGGGGCTCGACGCTGGCTCTGGCTTACGCGATCAAGCACCCTGACCGCGTCCTGGCGCTCGTCCTGAGGGGGATCTTCCTGCTCAGAAAGCAGGAGATCGACTGGTTCTACCAGCGGGGCGCGAGCATCCTCTTCGCCGACGCCTGGGAGGGCTACCTGGCTCCGATTCCGGCCGAGGAACGGGGTGACCTCGTCATGGCCTACCACAAGCGCCTGACGAGTTCCGACCCGGCGGTGAGGCTCGAGGCGGCGAAGGCCTGGAGCATCTGGGAAGGGAGCACGAGCTACCTCTTCCCCAGCCCCGATTCGATCGCGAGCACGGGCGAGGACGAGTTCTCGCTGGCGTTCGCCCGGATCGAGAACCACTACTTCGTGAACAAGGGCTTCTTCGAAACGGATGCCTGGCTCCTCGAGAATGTCGAGAAGATTCGCCACATCCCGGCCGTGATCGTCCAGGGGCGCTACGACGTCGTCTGCCCGATGGAGAGCGCCTGGGCCCTCCACCGCGCCTGGCCCGAGGCGGACCTGAAGCTCGTGCCGGACGCCGGCCACTCGGCCTTCGAGAAAGGCATCCTCCACGAGTTGATCGAGGCGACGGATAGATTCCGTTGAGACCGGCGGCCGGCCGGGGAAGTGAGCCCCCGGCCGGCCGGGGCCCGGGAGGGGGTTGCGTCGGGTCAGGCTTCATCTCCGCCGTTCGCATGTGAGCCCGTGTCGCCTACCATAGCGGCATGACGTCCGACCGGAGGAGACATGGAAACGCCGGCCCTTGAGAGGTTCGACCTCGTCGTTCTCGGCTCGGGACCCGCGGGGGAAAAGGGCGCGGCCCAGGCCGCTTACTTCGGCAAGAAGGTCGCCCTCGTGGAAAAGCGGGCCGCTCCCGGGGGCGTCTCTGTGCACACAGGCACCCTTCCGTCGAAGACGCTGCGAGAAGCGGCTCTCTACATCACCGGTTTCCGCCATCGCGAGCTCTACGGGATGACTTTGCGAATCGACCGGGAAAAGAGCCTCCGGCAGCTCGTCGGCCGCCTGCAGGACGTCACGACCCGCCAGGTCCGTCAGATCACGCGCAACATCGAGCGGCACCGGATCGAGCGGGTCCTGGGGAGGGGCACGTTCACGGGTCCGAGGGAGATCACTGTCACGGGCGAGGACGGCTCCCCGGTCAGGCGCCTCTCCGCTCCGGTGATCCTGATCGCCGTCGGCTCCTCTCCCCTTCCGCCCCGAGGTATCGCTCTGGACGATCCAGATCTGGAGGACTCGGACAGCATCCTCGACCTCGACAGGATCCCGAAGACCCTCGCGGTCGTGGGAGGCGGAGTGATCGGGTGCGAGTACGCCTCGATCTTCGCCGCGCTGGGCACCGAGGTCACCCTCATCGAGGGCCGCGAGCGGCTGCTGGGTTTTCTCGACAGCGAGCTCTCGGCCGCCCTGAAGACCGCCCTGGAGAGGATGGGAACCGAGATCTTGCTGGGCGACGCCGTCGAGACGGTGACGCGCGCCGAAGAACGAAAGACGAACGCCCTCGAGCTGAGGCTGAAGTCGGGACGGCTCATGGAAGCCGACAAGGTTCTCTTCTCGGCCGGCCGGAAGGGAAATACGGAGGGTCTCGGGCTCGATCTGGCCGGCGTGGTGACGGATGACAAGGGCCGGATCGTCGTCGACGAGAGCTTCCAGACCTCGGCCAAGGGCATCTACGCCGCGGGTGACGTAATCGGCTTCCCCTCGCTGGCCGCGACCTCGATGGAACAGGGCCGCGTCGCCATGCGCAAGGCGTTTGGAATCGGAAGAACCGACGGCTTCGCCCGGGTCTTCCCCTACGGGATCTACACCGTGCCCGAGATCTCGATGATCGGATCGACGGAAGAAGAACTCCGATCGGCCGGAGTTCCCTACGAGATCGGGCGCGCCCGCTACGAGAACAACGCGAGGGGCCAGATCAACGGGGACATCGACGGGTTCGTCAAGCTCCTGTTCGACCCCGAAAGCAAACGTCTCCTCGGGGCTCACCTCATCGGCGACGAGGCGACCGAGCTCATCCACGTTCCGCAGATGGTGATGACCCACGGTGGCGGGCTCGAGGACTTCCTGCAGGCGATCTTCAACGTCCCGACCCTCTCGGAGTGCTTCAAGTACGCCGCCTACGATGGACTGCAGAGACTGGCCCACAAGCATGGAGGCGCCCCGCTGGAGGCCAGCGAGTCGCACAGGGGCGAGAGGCTCCCGCCCGGGGCGCGGGCGTGGTTCGTCGGGGTGGATCTGACCGATCCGTACGCGCGGGAGCCTCGCCCGGTGACCGTCGCCTTCATGGACCGCTGGCGGCGCGTGCAGTTCCGAACGTGGACGTTCGACCCTCTCGGAACCGGCCTCCTCCCAGACGAGGTCCTCGCCGAGGGGTTCGTCCTGGCCATCGACGGCCCCCAGGGCCTGCCGCAGAAAGGTCAGAAGCTCCGACAGGCCGAGAAGCTCCTGAAGGGCTCGGGAAAGACCGCGTTCGCCCTCCCGAAACTCGAGGTCCCCTACCCGGGATTCGTCCCCGGCAGCGTGGCGCTCTTTTCGGCTCTGCGAGAAAAGGGCCACGGCGTCCTCGGCGAGGCGGGATACGACGAGACGGTCCTGATCGAGGCCTACCCGGACGACCTCTGGACTCGATGGACCGGACACAAACTCCCGAAGCGGATCTTGCCGAGCGGCCGCCGTGCTCGATTCGACTGCTTGAGAGGCTTCGGAGTCGAGCTCCCAGCGGGCGAGGACGCCACCACCCACGACCAGCTCGACGCGGCCGCGGCCGCCTTCGCCGCCTACCTCTGGGCCACGGGGCGGGCACGCGAGATCGGCGTCAAGCCGGAGTTCGATCCGGCGTTCGGCTTCTTGAGGGAGGGAACGATCGTCACCGTGTGACCTGGATCAGACCAGGGCACGCTCGCGCCGTCCTCACGAGCAGCCGCGAGAACACCCGGTGCCGCCAGAGAGGGCCCGAACACCTCTCGCTGGGCCCCGAGAAACTACGAACCCGGCGAGTGGAGGACCACGTCCGCACCCAGTACTGCCGCGTCGAGCCTCGGCGTCAGTTCCGCGCCCTCCCTGATGCCGTAAGTCCAGCTGGGGGCGTAGAGGGGCACGAGGGGCAGGTCCTCCAGCGCTCTTCTCATTGCCTGCCGGAGGAACCGCGCCCGGGCATTCGAGTTCATCTCCACGGAGGCAGCCTGGATATCGTGGTCGAGTTCGGCGTTCGAGTACCCAGATCGATTCTCCGATCCGAATCCCCCTGGGCCACCCCGGGTGTGGATGACGGGCTCGAAGAGTCCGGAGGCATCTCCGGAGATCGTCGACCAGAATCCGAGGACGAGGTGCGCGTTTCCCTTTTCGAGTTCCGTGAGTCTGTCGGGCCAGGGGCTGTCCCTCACTTCGAGCCGGATTCCGAGGGGGGCGAGCTGCCGGGCGATCTCGTTTCCCGCCAAGAGACTCCGTGACGAGACGAGGAGTCTTGCCTCGAAACCGGAGGGGAACCCGGCCTCGGCGAGCAGCCGCCGGGCCCGGTCCGGATCAGCCGGCGGTTGCTCCAGTCCCGGATCGAAGCCGTGGATGCCCGGCATGACGAGTTGCCAGGCGGGAATCGCCTCGTCTCCGAATGCCCGCGCGACGAGTGACGGACGGTCGATCGCGAGAGAGAGCGCTCGCCTCACGCGGCGATCGGCGAACGGAGAGGGCTTGCCGTTTGACATGGGCTGGAGCCTGCAGATGAGAAACCCGATCGTGACGGTGGGAGACCTCACGGCCCGATACCGGGCGCTCTCGGATTTCAGCGTCCCGAGTCCGCCGGACGGGAGCGGCGAGATGACTGTCGCTCCGGTCGCAGCCGTTGCCGCCAGCTCCTCATCACCGGCGACACACCGGATCTCCAGTTTCTCGTAGCCCGGCTTCGGGCCCCAGTAATCGTCGAACCGGTTCGCGCGGATATGAGTGAATCCACCTTCTCCACGGGACTGAGTGGTCCCCTGCATCACGAAGGGTCCGGTTCCGACCGGCTTGGTGATCTCGGCATCGTTGGTGTATCTGGAGAGGATCGGCGCCGTGGCGAGCCTGGCCAGTAGGAGCGGACGCGGCCGGTCCGTCACGAACTCGACCGTCAGGGGGTCCACCGTGCGGACTTCGATGATCGCGCGGACATCGGGTTCCACGCACGAGCGGTCGATCCGCTTTGCCCGTTCGATCGTGTGCCTGACGTCTTCCGCGGTCAGGGTGTGTCCATCGTGAAAGCGCACCCCTGGCCTGAGGCGGAAACGCCAGACCGTCTCGGAGGGATTGCTCCAGTCCGTGGCGAGCCTCGGCCGGATCGCGAGGTTTCGGTCCAGTTCGACCAGGCCCTCGAAGAAATTCGCGAGGATGGCCCGCGTCTGGTCCTCGGAGTGCCTCTGCGGATCGAGAGTCAATGCGGGAGACGCGAAGACGAGACTCACCGAGGCCGCGGGAGTCGGCTGTTTCGGCTTACCGCAGGCCGCCGCGACGAGCAAGAAGAGGAGCGCACACCCGTATCGCGCCGGGGAGGCGCCGGCGCTTCTCTGGCTTCGCCAGTACATCCAGCCTGTTCGAGTCATCTGCAGCCCTCTCTCCGGGCGAGACGTGACCTTCGGGAGCCGCCCAGGAGTTCGACCGGTCGCAGTCGTGTCAGGCAGATTCTTGCACGGGTGGCCCTCGAGGCCTTCGTGGCGACGCGGGATGTTCCCGACCGGCGCGGTGGCGTGGACGTGAGGCGCCAAAGCCTGGAGACGTGGCGGTGACGAAGGTGGAACGGCAGGCGCGTATCTTCTACTTCTCCGGGACGGGCAACGCCGCCCACATGGCCCAGTGCGTGGCCGGCACGATGCAGGAGGCGGGTGTGACCGCCGCGACGGTGAACATTGCCGGCTTGGACCGGCGCGCTCTCGCGGCGCCAGAGCCTGACGTCCTCCTCGGCTTCATCTCTCCCACTCACGGGTTCAACTTCCCGCCGGTCATGCTGTCCTTCCTTCTCGCCTTCCCGCGAACTCTCCACCGCAACCGGGTCTTCCTGATGAACACTCGTGCCGGGATGAAGCTGGGCAGGGTGTTCCTGCCAGGGCTCAGCGGAGCAGCGCTGCTCCTGGCCGCTGTCATCCTGATGGCCAAGGGCTACAGGATCGCGGGCATGCGGCCGATCGACATGCCGTCGAACTGGCTGTCGCTTCACCCGAGCTTGAGGCCAAAGGCAGTCGTGGCGATCACCAGGCGATGCGAGGCCGTGGCGAGACGCTTCGCGACGCGCCTGATCTCGGGTGGTACCGATTTCCGAGCGCTGTTGGATCTTCCCCAGGACCTTCTCATCGCACCCGTGAGCGTTCTCTATTTCCTCGCCGGGCGGTTCGTCTTCGCGAAGTCGTTCTACGCCAGCACGGCGTGCAACAACTGTGGCGCCTGCAAGGCTCACTGTCCCGTCAAGGCCATCGTGACGGTGCGGAACCGCCCGTTCTGGACGTTCTCCTGCGAGAGCTGCATGCGATGCATGAACGAGTGTCCGGCACGGGCCATCGAAACGGGTCACGGCTACGTCGCCGGCCTCATCTTCGTGGTGTCTTCAACGCTCGCCAGAAGTGATCCACGTGTGCTCGTGAGAAGTGATCCACCCGTGTAGAGAGGGTTCTGATCAGCATCATCCGCCGAAGGCGCCTGAGGCGGGTCGACAGGACGGCCAGGGAAT
>JAJVIN010000008.1:0-20623 GCA_022071945.1 Thermoanaerobaculia bacterium
TCCGGACCCCGCTTCACAGCGACGCCCTTACATTCGGTTTCAGGCCGGAGAGCGTATTCCTGGAAAGGACTTCCACCTTTCTGACCTTGCATGCTCTCAGGCGCGCCTCCCGGGCCTCACGGCCCGAACTCCCTGCTTGCCAGGAAAACCTGCTTGCAAAGTGGTCCGCCGCGCGGACCCCTCCCGGGCCTCACGGCCCGACCTCCCCTTCGTAAGGGGAGGTGACGAGGGAAGGAACGTCGCGGGCGGGCCGCAGGGCATCTCGGAACCTGTAGTTTCCCGAGTCACCCAGGACCAGCCACTGGTTCCCCGACCACGATCAGGACGAGATCGTTGACGTTCGTACCCGTCGGGCCCGTCACGAGAAGCGAGCCCGCCTTCAGGTGGAACCCGTACGAGTCGTTCTCCTCGAGTGACCGGCTCCCATCGACTTCGGCCTCACGGCCCCTGCGGACGGTCTCGCCATCGACCACGGCCCCGGCCGCCTCCGTCGGCCCGTCTGTGCCGTCCGTGCCGGCTGCCAGGACGACGACACCCGAGAGCCCCTCGATCCCGATCGCCGCCGCGAGCGCCAGCTCCTGACAGCGTCCGCCCTTTCCATTGCCCTTGACTGTCACCGTTGGCTCGCCCCCGAGGATCAGGCAGGCCGGAGGCGGTACAGGCCCCGTGCCGCTGAGCGTCTGCCGGGCCAGCCGGGCGCACTCGGCGCCCCTTTCGCTCGCTTCTCCCTCGAGCGTCGTGGTCAGGACGAAGGGATGGTATCCGAGCGCGCGGGCCGAGACGGCGGCGGCCTCCGCCGCCTGCCGGTTCGACCCGATCACCGCATGGAAGACCCTGTCGAACACGGGATTCCCCGGCTTCGGCGTCTCGGCGATCTCCCCTCTGGCTCCCCTTTCGAGGAGCTCGCGGACCCTCTTCGGGAGACTCATCAGGATGCCTCGCCGCGTCACGACCTCGAGAGCGTCCTGGAAGGTCGACGGATCGGGGCACGCCGGCCCGGAACCAATCACGGAGAGCGAATCGCCCAGAACATCGGAGAGGGCGAGAACGACGACTGTGGCCGGGGCCGCCCGCAGGGCGAGATTCCCGCCCTTCAACCTCGAGAGGTGCTTGCGGACGCAGTTGACCTCGCCGATCGCCGCCCCTGCTCGAAGCAAGAGGGTCGTGGTCTCCCTGAGATCCTCGATGAGGAGAGGAGCGATGGGGTCGGCGAGAAGCGACGACGCTCCTCCCGAGATCAGGAGAAGAAGGACGTCCTCTGACTCGAGGGTTGCCAGGATGTCCTCGCAAAGGAGCGCGGCCTTGATCCCGCCTTCGCCCGGAACCGGATGCTCGGCCTCCACAAGGTCGAAGGACAGCACCGGAACCCACCCGAGGGAGTGAGACGTCTTGGTGACGATGAGCCCCCCGCGGACGAGCGGCCCGAGGATCTCTCGGGCCGCCCGGACCATCGGGACGCTCGCCTTTCCAACCGAAAGGAGGACCAGACGGCCCGGGACGTCGAAGGCGTGGTCCGAAACGCTGAACCCCGTCCCAGAAGGCGCGAGAACTCTGGCGACCGCGCGCGCCGGATCCGACGCGGACACGGCATCGCCGAAGATCCGCCTGGCGTCGTCCCGAAGGCTCACGAGCCGCCCCGCCTCCCGGGCTCCCTCACTCCTCCTCAGCGCTTGGTGGCGAAGATCTCGCTGAAGAAGTTCTGCATGGCGACCCAGGAGCGTCGTGCCGCGCGCTCCTCGTACGCGGCGCCCTTCGAGTTATCGGTCCCCATCTTCGGGTTCGTGAACGCGTGGACGGCATTGCCGTACGAGACCATCTGCCAGTCCACCTTCGCCGCCCGCATCTCTTCCTGGAACGCCTGGACTTCCGCCGCCGGGACATACGGGTCATCGGCACCGTGGAGAACCAGGATCTTGCCCTTGATGTTCTTGGCGTCCCCGGCGTCCGCCGTTGAGAGCCCTCCGTGGAAGCTCACCGCGCCGGCGATCGGGGCTCCACTGCGGGCCAGTTCGAGCGAGACGGTCCCGCCGAAGCAGTAGCCCATCACCGCGATCCGCGCAGGGTCCACATTGGAACGCTTTGCGAGCGTGTCCAGAGCCGCGCGGATCCGGGCGCGCATCAGGGGCAGGTTCTTCTTGAAGCTCCCCGCGAGCTTCCCTGCTTCCCCCGCGTCTTTCGCCCGGACCCCCTTGCCGTAGATATCCACGGCGAACCCGACGTAGCCGAGGGCCGCGAGCTTGCGTGCCTGCTCTTGCGTGAATTCACCGGCGCCCATCCAGTCGTGGACGATCAGGACCCCCGGCAGCTTTCCCTTGGCGGCATCATCGTAGGCGATGAAGCCCTCCAGGGTCGTCTCGCCCTCCTTATAGTCGAAGGTCTCGGTCTTGATGGCGGCAGAGGCTGGAAGTGTCATGGCAAGCACCAGAGGCAAGATGAAATTCGTTCTCATGATCCCGATTATTTCCTCAGTTCTATCGATTTTTCGACCCCGGAGGGACAGCTGACCCCCGTACCGCCGAGTCCGCAGTAGCCCCCCGGGTTCTTCGCCAGGTATTGCTGGTGGTACTCCTCGGCGAAGTAGAACTCCGGCGCATCCAGGATTTCGGTCGTGATGCTCCCGTACCCGGCTTTCCGCAGTTCGGCCTGGAACATCTCCCTCGAGGCGAGGGCCGCCTTCTTCTGATCCTCTCCGTAGACATAGATGCCCGACCGGTACTGGGTCCCCGTGTCGTTGCCCTGCCGCATTCCCTGGGTGGGGTCGTGGCTCTCCCAGAAGACCTTCAGGAGGTCGCCGTACGAGACCTGCCCCGGATCGAAGACAACCCGGACGACCTCGTTGTGGCCCGTCATCCCGGTACAGACTTCCTTATAGGTCGGATGGGGCGTGTAGCCGGCGGCGTACCCGACAGCTGTCGACACGACACCCTTGATCTTCCAGAAACGCTTCTCGGCGCCCCAGAAGCACCCCATCCCGAACATCGCCGTTTCCATCCCGGGGAAAGGTCCCTTCAGGGGGTTCCCCAGGACGAAGTGTTTCTCGGCGGTCGGGATCGGGGACGGACGGCCGGGAAGGGCCTCAGACGGCTTTGGCATCCGGATCTTGCTGGCGTTCAACCACATGAAGAGATCACCTCCTGGTCTCCGTTGGAGCTCTGTTTGCTGGATTCCCGAGGGCGGCTCGGCGGGGCTTCCCGCTCCTGAACCGGCCCTGAGCGTCCCGATGATGGTGAAGAAACTGAAGAGAACGGCTGAGGTGGCGATCAGGAACTTTCGGATGAAGGCGGCGTTTCTCATGGTCTTCACGTGATTCGTATGCCCCGGGAGGCCGAGAAGATACATAACCTCGCAATACTTGACAAATCAATATTCCGGAATTATCTTCTTTCTCATGCGGGACGAGGGTAGTCGCTTGCAGCAAGAAATCCGCCAGAAACGGCCATTCGCCTCATCGGCCGAAGAGGCTGCCCTCGCCCTGCTGAAGACGGCGGACACAGTCCGCCGGCTGATTTCCGCCGTAGTAGAGCCGCATGGGATCACCCTCCAGCAGTACAACGTCCTCCGGATCCTGCGGGGAGCAGGTTCGGAAGGGCTCCCGACCCTGGAGATCGCTTCGCGAATGATCGAGCAGGCACCCGGGATCACGCGTCTCATCGACCGGCTGGAGGCAAAGGGCCTGGTCGAGAGGCGCCGTGGCGGCAAGGACCGGCGGCAGGTCCTGTGCGGCGTCACGCGGGAAGGGCTCGAGCTCCTGGCGGGCCTCGACGAACCGGTGAAGGCCGCCGACGAGCACGCCATGAACGGAGTTCCCGAGAACGACCTCGTTACCCTCATCCGGCTTCTCGACCGCGTGAGATCCGGACCCGTCTAGACCCGGCCTTCCACCCCCACAGTCATTCGAACGGGCTCCCCGAAGGGAGCCGAAATTGGAGGTTTGTTCCATGAAGAGAAGTTCTGTTCTCACTCTCGCTCTCGTGTCCCTGCTCCTGCCTGCCGGCGTGTCCACCGCGGCCCAGGAGACCTACATCGTCGACAAGGTGCACTCGGAGGTGGGCTTCAAGGTGCGCCACATCTTCACGCCCACGCGCGGCCGCTTCAACGACTACGCCGGAACCTTCCTGCTCGACACGGCCAAGCCGGAGGCCTCCAGCGTGACGTTCACGATCAAGGCCGCGAGCATCGACACCGCCAACGAGAACCGCGACAAGCACCTTCGCTCCGACGATTTCTTCGCGGTCGAGAAGTACCCCGAGATCACGTTCAAGAGCACGGAGATCAAGTCGACGGGCAAGGACAAGTACGCGGTGGCGGGCGACCTGACCATGCGTGGAGTCACGAAGAAGGTGACGCTGAACGTCGGTTTCCTCGGCTTCGGCAGCGATAAGGCCGGCTTCGAGGCGGACGTCGTCCTGAACCGCAAGGACTTCGGTGTCAACTGGAACAAGGCTCTCGACCAGGGTGGCTACGTCCTCGGTGACGAGGTCACGGTCAACATCCTTCTCGAGCTCAACAAGAAGAAGGACGAGCCCGCGAAGAAGTAACGGACCCGGGGCCCTGTGCGTCGCAAGCCAGGTCCCAGCAAAAAGAGAAAACCCGGCGGCCTCACCGCCGGGTTTTCTTTTCTTGAGGACTCGCTCCGGGCCGTTGAATTGGGGAACGGCCCGGGCCGGGATCAGTGCAAGTAGGGAATGGCGAACGCGCGGACGAGGAAGATCGCCATCTCGGCGCGCGTGATGGACCGGTCCGGGCAGTAGTTCCCGCCACCGCAGCCGTTCGTCATCTCTGACAGCCAGAGCTGTTCGATGTAGCCGCGGAAGGGGTGACCCTCCGGGACGTCGGCGAAGACGGGCGACGGCTCGAGGTGCGTCGCTCCCCCGAAGGCCGCGCGGCAGATGAAGGCCGCCATCTCCGCCCGGGTCGTCTGCTGATCGGGGCAGTAGCGGAGCGGGTCGAGGGCGCACCCGACGGTGACCTGCGGGATCGGGTTGATGGGCGAGTGCCCGGCGGGGTCAAAGATGAACTCGATGTAGTTCGCCGCCCAGTGATCGTAGGTGACGTCCGCGAAGCTGTTCATTCCCGGTCCCGGGAAGGGCGGGATGAACGCATAGCCCTGCGTGGCACGCGTTAAGAAGATCGCCATCTCGGCGCGGGTGACGTAGGTGTTCGGGAGGTACATCGAGCCGGGGACGCCATAGGTGATCCGGGCTCCAGCGAGGCCATGGATCTCGGCATCGCCGAAGCTGCCTTCGGGAACGTCGAGGAAGGCCTTGGTGAGACCGAACCCCACCGCCGTCGGAGTCTGGGGACCCAGCGTCGTGAAGACGAACTGCCCCACGTGCAGGCCGAACTTGTCGGAGGCGTTGGTATCGAACGTAACGGTCACGGCGTTGGCGGCTCCAGCCGGAACGACGCCGCTCACGGGGTTCTCGGAGACATACGGCAGGTCATGGGCCGGGAAGTCGGTGTCGAGACCCTCGTCGATGTACTGGTGCAGGTTGACGGTGATGCCCCCGTCCGCAACGCCGCCCGCGACCCAGATCCGGTCATGGGTTGCGGCGTAAGCCGGGCTCTGGACCGGAGCCGCGAGCGTGGCCGTCGGGACCGTGGACCAGGACCCAGCTGGCCAGCTCGAGGGGTTGTAGCGCAGGGTGGTCGGATCCGAGAGAGGAAGGGCGAAGAGGCCCAACGGGCTTCCGCCGGCAACCCAGAGCTGGTCTCCATAGTTGACGAAGACCGGGTTGTACCCCCTGGGTCCCGGGAGGGACGGCCCCGAGGTCCAGAGATTGGCCGAGGGGTCGTACCGGTAGACCGACGACACGGAGTTCGTGGAAAGGTCGTTTCCGCCAGCCACGTAGACGAAGTTCCCCACGGCGGCGGAGCCGTGCAGGAAGCGTGGCGCGGGGAGCGGCGCCAGGCCGCTGAACGTGCCGGTAGCCGGATCGAACACCATGTGTGCGGCCGTCGCCGGGGTGACGTCATCCCACCCGCCGGAGAGGTAGAACTTCCCGTTGAGGACGACACCGGCCTGGGCCGCCAGGGGACCCGTCGGCATCACGTCCGTCACCCACTTCTGGCTGTGGGTGTCGAAGATCCGGAAGGCGTCGGTGATCTCCCCCGAGGCGGTGAATCCTCCGGCAAGGTAGATGTACCCATTGACGCAGCCGCCTGCCATGAAAGCACCCGGCACGGGCATGCCTCCCGGCCAGCCGCCCCAGGTGTTCTGACGCGCGTCGTAGTACCAGATGTCCCCGACGGGATCCAGTGTGTATTCGTCGGTTCCTCCGAACACCCAGTAGCCGAACTCGTCGCAGGCGACCCCGGTGGCCCCGTCGACGTTCGAACCCGGATAAGCCGCGGCCTGACCGGTCGCATTGGCGATCGGGGAGGTCCTCTTCGAATTCGTTCTGGCGAACTCCTTCCACGGCTTCACGGAGCGGGTCGACGGAACCGGGGCCGCGCGATACGGACGGACACCCGGGAAGTACCCCTTGGGCGGCGTGAGCCGCTCGAGAATCGAGTACGAGCCCGCGCTGGTGCCGTTGTTCTGGATGGTGAGCGCGCCCGTGTTCGTCGTTCCGGCATTCGCCCGGATCGTCAGGAAGCTGGGGTTGACCAGGAACTGGCTCGACGCGAGGTAGAGATTGACCCGCATGACGCCATCCGCGGGCACGAGGATAGTTGTCGCCGCCGTGTCGTAACCCGTCTTCGCCGCACTGATATTGCGCGCGGCTGGCGGCACTCCCGGAATCGGGACGAAGAGGGAGTAGAAGCCGTCATCGTTGTCCGGATCGAGCGGGGTGGCGAACGTGAGCGTGGAGCCGCCGAGATCGTGTGAAACCACGGCCTCGTTGACGCCCCAGCCGCTGGTCGTGGAGCGGACGTTGCCGAAGATCATGGCGCCCTGCACGGGAGTGCACTGGTTCACGGAGAGCTCGAGGTTGTCGATCTGGACGGCCTCACCGTAGCCGGTCTGGGTCGCCTCGAGGCCGATGAAGACGCTCGCCGCGCTCCCGGTGAACCCGTCGAGAGGGACGGAGAAGCGCTTCCACCCGGTGGCGTATGACGCCGTCGGGATGGGCGAACCGATGTCTTGCCAGGTCACCGCCCCGTCCGTGGAAACCTGGACTTGGACGGTCTCCTGAGGCCACGCGCTGGCCGTCTGGAAGAGATAGAAGGAAAGGACGGCGCCGAAGCCGGTGAGATTCACCGGAGTCCGCCACAGCCGGCCGTACTGACCCACCGGCAGCGAGACGGTCGAGAACTGCATCAGGTTGGGGGCGCTGACGGGGCTCGTTCCGCCCGTGGCCGTGGCCTGCGTCTGGGCGCCCCAGACGCCGCCTGGTGCGCTCGTGCTGGCCCACCACCCGGCCGGGACCCCGCCGACGCCGGCGGAGTCGAAGTTCTCGGTGGCCAGGACGGCCGAGGCCGTCTTCTGGTACCCGGGCGCGGTGCAGGCTCCGCGACCGACCATCAACGGGAAGTTCACGACCGTGGCGGCCGCCGGAGTGACGGCGGCGGTGGCCTTGTCATAACCGGAATAGACCGGCTCGACCGTGATCGTGTACGTCTCTCCCGCGTAGACATCGGCAAAGTAGTAACCGGTCTGCGGGCTGCTGAAGACCGTCGCCGTCCCGAAGCTGCCGCCACTCGCGAGAGTGACCTTCGCGTAGACACCCCAGTTGTGCCCGACGCCGTCCGTGACGTAGCCGTCTATCCGGACGATGGATGCCGAACTGTGAGCGCGAGAAGAGGCGGCCCCGGCCGGAGCGGCCGCGAGGATCAAACCGGTCACGAGGGCCAGAGCCAGGAAGAGGAGTTTCGGAGGTCTCATCCGCGAAGTCCCTTCGTAGGAGATGGTCCGGAGCGAACGCCGGACAATCGTCAAGTGTAAGGGGAAACGTGGTGTCCCGGCGTAAGGATCATGGGCGAACAGGACGCTCTGTCGGTCGCGGGTGCTCCAGCCGGTGACAAGAAGGGGAGGGGCCCCTCACCCGCCTGCCGGCACCCTCTCCCCGCTGCGGCGGGGCGGGGGAAGAGAGCGGCAGCGTCTCGTTGGCGGCCAGGAGTTCCTCGCGCTTCTCCCCGCTGCGGCGGGGCGACGGAAAAGAGCGGCGGCGCCTCGTCACGTGTGAAGTGACTCGAGCCCTTCTCGCGGGCGAACTCGTGGCGAAGCGGCTCCAGGCTGGTAACGCGCAGGAACCTCCCCGCACCTCGCCGCCCCCAATCGAGGAAGAGGCACTCCTCCTTCTCCCCCCCGCTGCCCCTGAATGGGGAGCGCGCCTTTCTCCTCCCGTCCCCTCGCCCCCGGCGGTTGGCGGCGACTCCCGCCCTTCTGTTCCCCTCGCCCCGCGGCAGCGGGGAGAGGGTGCCCGCAGGCGGGTGAGGGGTCCCTTCAGCCGGCCATCTCGCGACACTCTTCCGGGTGGGACAGCCCCCCGAGACCCCTGCGACCGCGCCCTACCGAGAAGGTCGGACCATCAGGAGCCCCAATGAAGCTCCCCGTGCAAGTCACTTCCCCGCTCGCTCTCGCCTGGCCGTTGCGAGCGCCGTCCGGGGCACGCCCGAAAGGGAACGGCCCGGCGTTGCCGCCGGGCCGTTCGAGGATTCGGGGAGGGCGTCCGGAGCGGACGCCCTCCGGTTGATCGATCAGTGGTGCAGGTACGGGATGTTGAAGGCGCGGACGATGAAGATCGCCATCTCGGCGCGAGTGATCGCGCGATCCGGGCAGAAGTTCCCGTCGCCGCAGCCGCTGGTGACGCCCTCGAGGTAGATCTTCTCGATGTATCCGCGGTAGGGGTGACCCGCCGGGACGTCTCCGAAGACCGGGGACGGAGCCAGGTACTGCGTGCCGCCGAAGGCCGCGCGCGTGATGAAGATCGCCATCTCGCCGCGAGTCGTGGGCTGATCCGGGCAGTAGTTCAGGGGAGCCGCGGAGCAGCCATTCGTCAGGGCCGGGATGGGGTTGATCGCGCCGTAGGAAGCCGGGTCATAGATGAACTCGATGTAGTTGGCGGCCCAGTGATCGTACGTCACGTCGGCGAAGCTGTTCAGTCCGGGGCCCGGGAAGGGCGGGATGAAAGCGTAGCCCTGTGTCGCACGGGTCAGGAAGATCGCCATCTCGGCGCGAGAGACGGAGGAATTCGGGGCGTAGTTGTCGCCCGGGACGCCGTAGGTGATGCGGGCGCCGGCGAGGCCGTGGATTTCGCGGTCGCCGAACGCGCCCTCGGCCACGTCGAGGAACGCCTTGGTGAGGAGCGTCCCGACGGCCTGCGGCCCGTACGGGGTGCTGTTGTTGACGACGAGCTGCGCCGCGTGGAGACCGAACTTCGTCGAGGTGGTCGTGTCGAAGTTGACGGAGACCACCTGCGAGGAGCCGGCGCCGACCGTCCCGGAAGCCGGGGACTCGGTCATGTACGGCAGATCGTCGGTGGGCTGGGAGGTCGTGAGGGTGTCATCGATGAACTGGTGAACCGCCGCGTACGGGCTGAAGCCGTCATAGCCGCTCACGAGGAACAGCTTGTTGTTGGTGGCCGTGTGGCCAGCCGCGATGACGGCAACAGGCGGGACCGCCGTGGGAACGTTGGTCCAGGTGCCGGCCGGCCAGCTCGACGGGTCGAGGCGGATCGTGCCAGGCACGAACGAACCGTTGTAGCCGCCCACCACGTAGATGTAGCCGCCGTACATGAAGGTCGGCTGCCAGCCGCGCGCCTCGGGCATCGCAGGGCCCGTGCTCCAGGAGTTGGCGACCGCGTCGTAGCGGTAGACGGTGTTGACGTAGCCGGCGCCGAAGCCGCCGACGTAGTAGACGTACTGGCCATTCGCAACGGCGTCGCCATTGACGAGGGCGGCGGGCATCGAAGCCATCACGCTGAACGTGCCGGTCGACGGGTCGTACATCCAGTTGGTCGAATAGACAAAGGAGTCATCCGCGCCGCCGAGGAGGAAGAGCTTCCCGTTGGCCACGGCGCCCTTCATGCCCCAGCGAACGTCGGGCAGGGTCAGGGTGGTGTACTTGTGGGTGATCGTGTCGAAGATGACGAACGAGTTCGTGACGAAGCCGCCGTCGTCGATGCCGCCGGCCAGATAGATCATGCCGTTGATGCAGCCACCAGCGTGCTGGTAGAGGGCAACCGGCATGGACGGGAGGCTCTCCCAGGTTCCGGAGGTGACGTCGTACTTGTAGGCGTCGCTCTGGGCCACGCCGGAGACGTCGTCGAGACCGCCGAAGAGGTAGTAGCTCATCTCGTCGCAGGCCACGACGGCCGGGCTCTCACGCGGAGTACCCGGGAACGCGGGCCCGATGCCGGAGGCATTCAGGACGGGCTGGGCCTTCATTCCGGCGAGGCCGCGAGCACGGGACGGCATGCTGCCGGCCGGGACGCGCTCGGGAGCGCGGAAGCTCGAGGCTCCGTACGGGCGAACGCCAGGGAAGTAGGTCGCCGGCGGGAGGATCCGCTCGGTGATGTTGAAGGAGGCCGAGGCTGTTCCGCCGTTCTGCAGGGTCAGCGGCGCGGAGGCCGATGTGCCCGCGTTCGTGCGGATCTTGATCATGTCCGGAGAGATGGTGAAGGCACCCGCCGTCAGGGCGAAGTTCTGGCGAACGACGCCGTCGGCCGGGACGATGATCGTGGCCGAGGCCGGGTTGTAGCTGCCCTTGGAGGCCGTGATGTTGCGAGCCGCGGGCGGAACGCCCGGGATCGGGGAGAAGAGGAAGTAGAAGCCGTCGTCCTGCGCCGGGTCCTCGGTCGTCGGGAACGTGTAAGTGGACCCGCCGAGGTCGTGGCTGACGATCGCCTCGTTCAGAGCCGCGCCGGTGTTGGCGTCATAGACGTTGCCAACGACCATCGCGCCCTGGATTCCGCTGCAGACGTGCGTGGAGACCGTCAGGTTGTCGAGAAGGATCTCGTTGCCGTAGCTGCTGATGGCCTGGATCGCGATCTGGACGTTCGCGGGGCTCCCGGTGAAGCCGTCGACTCCGACGGTGTTCAGGTACCAGCCATCGGTGATCCCGGCCACGCCACGCGGAACGGGCTGCCCGACGTTCTGCCACGTCGTGCCGCCGTCCGTCGAGACCTGAACCTGAACGTAATCCGGGGAACCCGCCAGGAAGTCCTCCTGGTACAGGTAGAACGAAACGCTCGCAGCCTTGCCGGTCAGATCGATCGGAGGCGTGAACATCCGCGCCGTCGTGCCGGCGGGGGCCAACCAAGAGTCGAAGTAGAGGTAGTGCGGCGCGCTATACGGCGCGGTGCCCCACCACGACCAAGACGAATCCTGCACTTCCCACGGGTAGGAGGGACTCGAGGAGGTCGCGAACCAACCGATGGGGATGCCCGTCACGGCCGTCGTGTCGAAGTTCTCGGTGATGAGGGGCGTGACGAGGGACTTCTGGTAGCCCGGCGTCCCCGTGCACACACCGATCTGCGCCTGCAGGGGAACGTTCAGGACCGTGTTCGCCGCGAGGGCCACCGGGGTGAACGTCCGGGAGTTGTAGCCCGGGTAGACCGATTCGTAAACGAGCGTGTACGGGAAGCCCGGAACCGCCGGAACAAGGTCGATCTTGTAGTAGCCGGTCAGGGGATCCGTGAAGGTCGTGAGCGTGCCCGGGAAGAGCCCGCCCGCCGTCACGGACAGCCTGGCGTAGAGGCCATAGACGTGCGCGGTGCCGTCGGTCACGTAGCCCTCGAGCCGGACCGTCGTCGCCATGGTGAGCGAGAAGTTCTGGGTCGTCGTGGCACCGGCGGCCACGACCGGGGAGGCCGTCGCAGTGTTGTAGCCGTACTTCGCGGCGGAGGCGGAATAGGTACCGGCCGGGAGCGCCGGGATCGAGTAGAAGCCCGCCGCATCCGTGGAGGTCGAGTAGTCGCCAACCTTGACGAGGACGCCCATGACGGGCATTCCGCTCGCCGTGACCGTTCCCTGGATGGCGCCATTGACCGTCGCGGAGGAGACGCACGTGGGGAACTTGAACGCGCCGACGCGGGTGTTCCAGGCCCAGGAGCCCGTCGCCGCCACGTACTGCTGCGTGTACCAGAAGGTGCAGTCGTCCGTCGGGTCGACGCTCATCGAGGAGTAGTCGCCCCAGCGGTTCACGCCAAGCTGCGAGCCAGAGCCCGCAAACATGGTGACTTCGGTCTGGCCGAGGGTGTTCAGCGTGTCGTTCGCCAGGCGGCCCGCGTATCGGATGCCCGGGTAGACCGACCCGTTGGAGACCGAGTAGCCCACCGCCATGTTGCCTTCGCGGTCCATGGCCGTGCTGCCCATCCAGCGATGAACACCGTCGGCCGGAGCATACGTCGAGGCCTGGTAGATGTTCGACTTGGCAAAAGCAGTCCAGGGGGCCGCGCCGGCCTGACGGAGTTCGTACCACCGGGTGCCGGCGATCCCGCCCACGCTGACCGTGTGGCTGAAGACCATGGACTGGTGGGTCCCGAAGTTCCGGTACCTCAGGGCGTACATCGCCCGGCTGGAGATTGCGTCAACCAGCTGCGCCGTTCCCGGCTGCGCGATGCAGTTCCGGGTCGCGGAGCACAGTCTGACGAAGCTGTAATCCGGGTCGCCCGGCCCAGCACTGGGAAGGCTTGCGGCCCAGAGAGTCGCGGTCGGAACCCCGCCCCAGTTCGGATTGATGAACACAGCGTTCATGGAGTCCGTGGCCCCGCCCTGGGTGGCGGAGTCATAAACGTTGATGAAGGGGATCGGGGCATTCGCCGGCGGCGGCGGCCCGTCCACATCAGCCGGCAGGAAGCTGCTCATGCGGCTCGGGGTCACGCGGTACCAGAGAGCTGCCGGGTTCGGCAGGCCAACGAGCATCCGGTCGCGCTGGAAGACGACGATCCCGCTTCCCGTCAGGGACGGAGCGAACTCATTGACCGTCATCCCATACGCCGTCGGCCACACACCGACCTTCGGGTAGTCATTGAAAATCGAGGCGCTGTAGAAGTACTCGTACCGGTAGTACGCCCCGAGCGGGTCGCCCGTCTGGGAGACGGCGAAGCACTGGTAGTACGGTCCCGGCACCGCGAACTGCGAGATCACCCAGCGATCAGCGAGGTGGTCGTAGTTGACGATCGGATCGCCATCATTGCTCGTCTCGCAAGCCCCACCCATTCCCTGCCACAGCGCATTGGTCGGAACCGGGCCAAGGAGCCGGGCACCCGCCTTGCTGTAGACGGAGAAGTGGAGGTTAACGGTCTGAACGTAGTGGTTCGGCCCGACATCACCGTTGGTGTCGGGGGGAGCAAGCACGAAACCGAAAAGCGCTCCGTTCTCCGCGTTGCTGCCACCCTCGAAGGTGAGAGACGGAGACGGCATCGCGCCTTCGGTCCCGGGTGTGTTCTGGACAACAGCATCCGCCGCCGCATCGACACCCGGAAGCGCTTCTTCTTGCCTCGGGCCAGGCATCTCGCGATTCGGCCCGCCCGTTGCATTGACGCGAGGAGTGATACTGCGGAGCTCCGGAGACACATCGGAGCGGCTGGGATAGATGGTCTGCCTCAGCGAAACCCCAGGTTCCCCGGACTTCTGTGGATTGGGCCGCGCCGACGCCGGAACCGCGAACGCGGTCACCAGAGCCAAAAGCGAGACCGAGGAAAGGAAACGACGAAAACTCATAAGATTCTTCCTTCTCCTGGCGAGGTTGAAGTGGAAGGACGACCAACTCCGGGTCAAAAAAACTTCAAATCGAGACGAACGAAATCTGAGCGCCGCTAAAAGGTGGGGCCCGGCCAGTGCCCGAGCGAGACCCGCGACCGTCCGAAGTCTCGGCCGGAAGCGAGTGCCTCGATTGCCCGAACGTGGCCATCAAGACCTCCTTTCGACGAAAAAGTAATGCAGAGCCTGCAACGGGATGCGCGAGAGCCCGGGAAAGCGCGGACGGCCGCCGAGATCAGGGGACATGGCCCCGCGCTCCGCCCTATCGGGGCATGCGCGAACGACCGATCCTCCTGTCATCCGGTGGGTACCACTCACTTCCCCCAGACTCCTCCTCGAAGAGAGATGATGAAACAGCCTCAGCCTAGATCCCTCCCCCCCCCCTGTCAAGCCTTCTTCTCACGGCCGCAACCGCGCAAAAAGGCCTCCGGCTAGCCGCACTTGTGAATCCTGGGCACCTCGCCCCGAACCAGATCGAAGCGGTTCGTCTTGCCAACGGCACCCGGCGCGAGCGAGATCTCCAGGAGAAGGCGGTCTCCCTTCAGATGCCCCTTGAATTCGGCCGCGAATCTCGAACCAGGCTCTCGAATGGGACCCGGCCCCTCGATCACCCACGCTCCCCACGCCTTGAAATCAACGCCCTCGGTCAGGAAGATCGGACCGTCGATAAGGCCCGATGCACAGGAGGCCTCGATGGTGGCCCCCGGTCCCGTCACCCACATGACGATCCCGGGTCCCCCCCACGGCCCCGTCGGGAGGAGCTCCTGTCCGTCCGGCCGGCCGGATTCGGAGAGGAACACCACCGGGAGATAGCTCCCGTCACTCGTTCCCTTTCCGGGCGCTTCTCCGTCGTTGACGACTCCGTAGGCGGACCATGCCGCCGTTCCGGAGACCCGAGTGATCCGGACATAGCCCGACTCGATCCCCGCCGCGGCGAAAAATCCCGACGGCTGGACCCATTGACCAGGGCGAAGCTCCACGGTGAGGCTCTGCCCCGAAGGCTCGGCAGTCCTTCCATCGACGGCGCGCAGCACCAGCTCGATCGGCCCCTCCTCCTCGGTTCCCGCATGGAAGACGGCCACGTTGGACCGGACGGTTCCATCCGCCCGGAGCCCGGACACGATCCCCGACGGCGCGCTCGATCCCGTGGCCGCAATCGAAGGGGCAAAGACGCCGAATCGCCCCCCTTCGGTCCGCGTCAGCACCCGGGCCCCCGTGTAGAGATCCTGCATGGGGGAGCCGAGGGTGCGGATCCGGGCCATTCCCGCTCCGCCGGCCTCGACCCCGAGCTGCGCGCGGATGTAGGCGAAGGCGTCTTGCAAGATCAGCTGCGACCTCTCCGGAACCGAAACCGTGAAGGTCGCGCTCCCCTTTCCCGAGGCGGAGTCGACGAACTCCACCTGGAACCGGCCGAGCATCCCGCCCCGGTTCGCGAAATAGAGCTCGGTCTGGTACGCCGCCGTGTCCACGAGAACCGGCAGGAGAAGCTCCATCGCCCCGATCCGGTCCGCCTCGGCCTGGATGAACGAGCCGTCGTTGGTGCCGTTGTCGTTCACGACCCCGTACGCGCCGAAGACGCCTTCCTTCGAGATCCTCTCGAACGTCACCCAGCCCTGCTCGAAACCGGCTTTCGCCATCACGTTGTCGATCTGGACCCAGCCGAACGGCGCCACCTCCAGCCTCTCGAAGAGCACGACGGACTTGCCGCCGCCCTCGCCCGAGTAGGCGGTCACCTGGAGCTCCACGGAGAGCTCGCCCGGGTTGTAGGCGGCCACATTCGACCGGTCGGCGAGGTTCGCCCGCAATCCAAAAACGGTCGCCCGGCCCGTCTGGCCCTGGTGGGCCGGAACAGCCAGGAACGAAACACCCGCCTTCCCCGCCATGACCGGAGGACGCGTCTCGGAGACCACCCGCGCCGCAACGGCGACGGGGTTCACGGGAACCGACGAGGGGCAAACGAGGAGCGTTCCCGCCTGCATTCCGGAGGTCTGAGGGATCCCGATCCCCGAAGACCTCAGGAATGCGATCCCGTCCGGGATGAACTTCTGCTCTCCGCCCAGAAGCTCCAGCACGGCCGTCCCCTTGCCCCCCTCCCAGCCCTGGGCTGGTGTGTAGGCGAGGTCGAGCGTGACGGCGGATCCATTCGGGTTCGTCAGCGTCAGCTCGGTCTGGTATCTCGAGCCGGGCGCCGGACCGTCCAGGACGACGGGCAAGAAAGAGCAACCGGCTTTCCCCGGCTCGGCGGAGAAGGCGGCCCCGGAGACTCCGAGGAGGAGAACGAGGGGAACCAGGGACTTCTTCATGACGGCCTCCTGCCACCCGAGACGGGCTGGCGACACGGGTCCTTGTTCGGGAGTGCCGCCTCCGCCCGTCATCCCACCCTCACGGGTTCGGAACGAGGTTGACGATCCGGCCCAGGAACTCGACCATCTGTCCCCGGGGGACGGGATCGAAGACACAGAACGTCAGCGGAGGTCCCGCGGCACACCCGGCCGTGAGACGGTCCGCGTAAGCCACGTTGGCTTCCGCATGCGGCCACGTCGTCACCGGAACTTGCAATCCCGCGTCCGTCCATCCGACGCAGCCCGGCCACGCGACCGAGCACCCGGGATCCTTCGTCCCGAAGCTCGAGAGGAGGGTGGGGAGCGTCGCCCCGTACTTCAACCGCAGGAGGAACGTGACCATCTGAGCCCGGTCAACGGGTGAATTCGGCAGGAAGCAGATCCCCTGGGCACACGGGCTTCCGACCGTCACTCCCCAGGTCTTGATCCAGTGGATGTAGAGCCATCTCGGGTGCGAGCAGGGTACGTCGGGAAAGTCGGTCGAGCCCGCCCCGCTCGGGACGCAGGTGGCCGCCGGGACCGCCGTCGAACCGGTCCGCCACCACTGATAGCCCTTCGCGAGGTACTCCGCCATGTAGTCGCGGGTCACCGTGGTGCCGGGAGAGAACTGCGGCCCCGCGGTGATCGAATCGAAGTCCGCCTCCATGATCCCGGCATCGACGACGCGCGACGAGGAGGCCACGTAGTAGTCGGCGTCCGGAACGTCCGTGAAGGCCCGGACCATGACGGCCATCGGCAGGCGCTGATGCTCGACCCCGTAGTTCGTCAAGCCCGCGTCGTACAGGCCAGCCGGAGCGGTCGCGTCCAGGCTGAAAGCCCCGGAGACACTCGAGGAGGAGGCTGTACCCAGCGAGAAGGAGCCCGCCCTGCGGCCCGCCATGTCCAGAAAGAGCAGGGTATTCGTCGACAGACCGGAACCGGAACCGGAAAGGGTCGCCGACCCGGCCCAGCGGTTCAGAGTGACCGGGGAGACACTCGACAGGACGGGCGACGTTCCCGCGGTTGCGAAGCTCCGTGTCGAAGAGAAGACAGCCGCGCCGTTTCCACAACCCGGCGTCGCCTTGACCCTCCAGTGATAGGTGGTCCCGGGCGCCACCATCACCTCGATCGACGTGCGGGGCGCGTAAACCACCCTCAGGGCCCCGGAGGGCGGATTGACCGTCCCGAGGTACACCGTGTAATGCGCCGCCCCGGCCACCGCTCCCCAGCTGAGAATCAACTTCCGTCCCTGGCCGGTCGCTCCGCTGGCGGGTGAGATCAGGGCCGGTGCCGCCCCGCTGAAAGAGCACGCGGAGCCGGTCGTGAAGAAATAGACGGGCGAGGAGGCCGTCCCGCATCCGTTTCTCGCCACGACCTTCCAGTAATAGGTCGTGAGAGGGAACCACGTCGGCATCGCCATGTACGGATCGATCCGGGTCGTGGAGATTCGCTTCTCGGGAGGATTCACCGTATCGAGGTAGACCTCGTAGGCCGTCACCCCGGAGCTCGTCCAGGAGCCCGAGTTCCCCGGGTAGGTCCACCGCAGAGCGCCGGTCGTGACGCCCGTCGCCCCGTTGAGAGGCTCGGTTCCGGCGGGGGCGAGGGGATTCGTGCAGGTACACGACACGTTCTCCACGTGGTCGCGCATCGTTTGCCTCACCGCGTCGCTCGGCTGTCCCGGCGCGCCGAAGATGAGGTTGATGTTCGAGGTCCCGCCCGGCCGGAGGTGGCAGTAGCTCATGATCGTCCCGCCACCAGGAGGGACGCTCGTCGGGCCGGAGTAGCACCCGGCCTGCCCGTTGTAACACTGGTCGATCACCGGGTCGTAGCAGTGCGTGTGGGGGGAATCGAAGTTGTGGCCGAGCTCGTGGCTGAACTCGAGGATGTCCCAGTAGAAGCTCGGATCGATCGTGCTGAACTGGGCGTCGAGGCTCCCGCTGAACCCATAACCGCCCCCCCAGTGGGGGGAGCCGTTGATCAAGGCCAGGAAATCCCCCGCGCAGAGCACCCCCACCCAGGCGACGCCCCCGCCCGTGCTCCTCTTGCTGAGCTGGTGGACCGTGCTCCTCGACACCCCGGCCCGGTTCGCGTGCCAGTAGTCGCCAAGCTCGGCGAGCCCGTCGATGGACGTCGTCGCCGTCCAAGGGTCGCTCGAATTCGTCCAGACAGAGACGTACGGGATCTGCAGGGTCGTCTGGATGTCACGCAGGTAGATCGCCGAGGCCGCCGCCGCCATGTCTCCGATGTAGTTGAGGAGGCCAGCCGTGCTGCCGAAGGCGGAGTAGAGCTCGTAGTCCGTCTCGATGGCGACATCGACGTTCCGAATCCCGCTCCACGTCGGCGCAGCGGGAGGCGCGGGCGCCTGCCGTCCGGGCCGGAAGCCTTGCAAGGGCATCTCGTCGGTTGCGCACAGGTACCCGGAGCCCCCGCTCGCGGCCGCGTCCGCCCGGATCGCATGAAGACCGCCCCCATCTTTGCCGCGATAGGCGTCTTTCTCGGGAGCCAGGAGATAGGCCCCCGTCGACGTCTGGACGAGGCCCCGGATCGTGTGGCCCACCGCCACCATCGCGAGCGATCCGTTCTCGCCGAGAACTCTTCCGGTGAAGTAGACGGTGTCGGGGCGGCCGGCTCCCTCTGGCTGGTCCACTCCGTTGATGGAGAGTCTGAACGAGCGAGAGAAGACCTCGAGCCGCGCAAGCTCCAGGGTCACCTTCTCTCCGTTCTCGAGTTCCAGTCCTTCCAGCCTGAGCGTCTGGGTCCCTCCGGCCTTCGCGGCCTTCAGCTCATCGAGGGTCGAGGCTGGGATCCCGGCTGCAGGGGCTCCCGGGGCAGAGGCGAGGAGAACTAGGGCAACGGCCGGAAAGACAAGCCGGCGCAGTCCGTGGAGATTCATGATCGACCTTCCTCGCCGAAAGATGCGGGTTTCTTCGGCGGAATTCAAGTCCCGTCCTGGTTCGCGGCGTGACGGTCCTCACTTTTTGGCGGCCCCGGCGCCTGGTGGAGCGATCCCGAAAGACGGCGGCAAGAGCGCCCGAGATGGTTCTCCGGGCCAAGTAGAGCCGGCGCTTCGGGCCGGCGGCGGGAAGCCCCCTCCAGGGAGCTTGTTCCAGTAGCCCGGCGTCTGTCCCTCAGGAAGTGACTGGGTTTCAGGGAATCAGGTTCGCTAGCTCGAGAATCTCGAGAAGAGGTAGATGAGGAAGAGGATCGCCAGGATCGCGGCCGAGACCTTGGCCCACGAGAGCGGGGCATCGCCCGCCACCTTTCCGGTGACCCCGTTGACGAGGAACCGGAAGGGCTTTCCGCCGTACTCGTAGGCCGCGATCCAGACCGGCAAGAGGGCGTTCTTGTACGAGATGCCCGAAAACGAGCTCCTCACGTTCAGGTTGCGCTGTGTGTCGCCAGGAACCTCGCGAGAGCAGGCCGAGAAGATCTCGGAGTCCATCCGCTCCTTGGCCCGGCCGAACGCCTCCTTGACACCGACGGCGTACTCCTCGGCCAGAAACCCGGACAGGAATGAGGCCTCGTAGGGGATCAGCTTCTCGGTCGGGAAGGGTTCGATCGACTCGCTCAGCCTGCGGTCGAGCCCTCTCGAAGCCGCGACGGGCATGTCGTCGAAGAAGAGCTCCAGGAATCCCGAGGCAGGTTCCCAGCGCACCCTCTGCTCCCTGCGAGTCACCGTCCTGCCGTTTTCCACGACCTGGACGTCCACGTAGTAGTAGTAGCCCGCGTCCGCTGTCCAGTTGGAGTGCGTGAGCGCGTCGAAGGTCCAGAAGGGGATGTAGACGCCCCTGAGGGTGGTCACGGAGGACTTCGTCTTCAGATCCGACGGGCGGAACCAGAGGCCGCTGATCCACTCCCGGAACTTCGCCGTGGCGTTGTCGCGATCCACGGAAAAGGGCAGGAGCCCCTCGGGGCGGACCATGTTCGCGTCGGGCGGGGCCTCCGCGACGGCGGCCGTGCCGCAGAAGGCACACGTCCCCGCGGCCTGACCGGGCTCGAAGGTCGTCCGGGCACCGCAGCGGCTGCAGCTCCACGTCTTTCGGTCGGTTCCCCAGCCGAGGTCGTGCTGGGCCGCGAGGGCCTCCTCGATGGGCCGCTCGCGGATCTCCTCGGCCTTCGTCGGGATCTCCCGCTCCGCTCCGCAATAGGGGCACTTCAGGCGAGCCACGCCCGGGCTCCATTCGACTCCCGCGCCGCACGCCTCGCACGGAAATTTCCGGGCTTTTGTCGCGACGTCGGGGCGAGGAGAGGTGCTCATGCCGGGGGCAGGAGGCGGCGGAGGCGTCATGGAAGAGGAGGTTAGTCCAACGGGAGGGGATTGTCAGCGGAGGACGCTCCCGCCCGGCCTCGCGTTCACGGGAAGGCGACACCTCAGCCGCCCCGGCAGGGCGCCCATCCCGTCGCCCCAGCCCCCCGGCGGGGCTCCCACCCCCGTCGCCTCAGCCCCCCGGCGGGGCTCCCACCCTCGTCGCCTCAGCCCCCCGGCGGGGCTCCCACCCTCGTCGCCTCAGCCCCCCGGCGGGGCTCCCACCCTCGTCGCCTCAGCCCCCCGGCGGGGCTCCCACCCCCGTCGCCTCAGCCCCCCGGCGGGGCTCCCACCCCCGTCGCCTCAGCCCCCCGGCGGGGCTCCCACCCTCGTCGCCTCCCCTTGC
>JAJVIN010000008.1:20633-60096 GCA_022071945.1 Thermoanaerobaculia bacterium
GGGGAGGCCGGCCCCGGGGCTCGGTGAGGGGTCCGCGCCGGCCCCGAATGACACCAGCTTCCTCAATCTGCACCGCCCGTGGACCCCTCCGGCGCTCACGCGCCACCTCCCCTTCGCAAGGGGAGGCAAGGCCGGAGGCGCAGGCACGGCCTCCACTCCATCAACTGCGCGCCCTCTCGGGCCACCTTCGAGCGGAGAGGCGACGTCTGGCCGGAACGCCGCTCCAGCCGATCACACGCGGCCGCGCCAGCCCGTCTCCCACCCCCGTCGCCTCAGCCCCCCGGCGGGACGCCTGCCCCCGTTCCCTCAGCCGCCCCGGCAGGGCGCCCACCCCCGTTGCCTCCCCCTTCGCAAGGGGAGGCAAGGCGGAGGCGCCCACCCCTGGGCAGCCGGACCTTGTCTTACCTCGGCGGAGGCGGAGGCGGGGGCGGCATCAGCCCCGGAGCCGTGCCGTCGAAGCCCGGGAAAGTCTGAATCGGGGCCCAACCCGCCGCGCCGGGGTGCCACGCCATCGTGGACGGAGCCACCTGTCCGGCGGCAATCATGTCCCGGAGGGCTTGGTCGGTGTACGGACCATAGGTCTTGCCATCGATCGCCAGGGACCAGCGTGCCGCCGCGGGACCCGGGGGAGGCGGAGGCGCCTGGGCAGCCGCCATCGGAGGCGGAGGCGGGGCCATGGCCGCGGGGGGCGGAGCAGCAGCCGGAGCGCCCATCATGCCGCCGCCGTACGCCGCGCCCATCGCCTGGCCCATCGCGACGCCCGCGCCGAGGCCGACTCCCGCTCCCGCGAGGCCGCCCGGATTCGCCGCGGCGATCTTGATGGCATCGGCCGCCTGCATCTGGGTGTAGACGTGCATCTTGTCGCCCAAGACTCCGAGCTTGGTCCGCTGGTCGATCGCGGCCTCGACTTCTTCCGGAAGCGAGATGTTCTCGATGAAGAACTTGGTAAGGTCGAGGCCGAAGCTCGCGAATTCCGGGCCCACCTTCTCGCGCGCGATCGCGGAGAGCTCGTCGTACTTCGCCGCGATGTCGAGCGCCGGGATCTTCGCCTCGGCGATGGCGTCGGAGAGCTTCGAGAGGATGACCGACCGCAGCTGCCCCGTCACCTCGTCCGTGGTCGTCAGGCCCTGGGTGCCGACAATCGTGTTGAAGAAGAGCTTCGGGTCCTCGATCCGCATCGCATACGTCCCGAAGGCCCGAATCCGAATCATGCCGAAATCCGCGTCCCGCATCATGACCGGGTTGGCGGTGCCCCACCTCAGGTCGGTGAAGGTCTTCGTGTTGAAGAAGTAAACCTCGGCCTTGAAGGGAGACTGGAACCCGTACTTCCAGCCCCGAAGAGTGGTCAGGATCGGCATGTTCTGCGTCTGCAGCTCGTGCCGGCCCGGCAGGAAGATGTCTGCCGCCTTCCCCTCGTTGATGAAGAGAGCGACCTGGTTCTCACGAACCGTCAGCTGCGCCCCCATCTTGATTTCCTGGTTGTAGACGGGGAAGCGGTAGACGAGAGAGTCGCTCGACTCGTCGAGCCACTGGATGATCTCGATGAACTGCGACCCGATCTGCTGCTTGATGTTGTCCAAGAGGCCCATGGCGTCTCCTCAATGCTGTTGAAAAAGTTACTCTATCACCGGCCCCGTCAAGACTTCGTGATGAAGCCCCACGGGGATTCCTGCCGCGCTTTCGGGTCGAAAACTCCCCGCATCTTCCCCTCGGCATCCCTCCCGCCGGGCCGCACCACCGACAGGATGGTCGCCCGGTGGTCCCGGACGAGCTTGCGGACGGAATCCCCGGCCGCCGCCGCCCGAAGGATCTCTCCAGATTCGAGTCCCATCTTCGCCAGATACGCTTCCCAGAGCGCTTCGGTTGGGGGCATTCCGCGAAAGACCACATTTGGCATCCGCCGGAACGCCTGGTCGAGCTTCTTCATCTTGCGTTCGATCTCTTCCGGGTCCTCGACGGCCTCGTTCTCGAACGGAGTGTGGGGCTTGGGGATGAAGGTGTTCACGCTCGGCACGAGGGTCCCGAGCCGGCCGAGCTTGCGGCCCTCCTCCAGCATGATCTCTCGAAGATCCGAGACGAGGTTCACGAGGTCGTCGACGTCGGACTCCGTCTCGCCGGGCAGCCCGATCTGCAGATAGAGCTTCAGGCTCGAGAAGCCCGCCCGCGCGATCAACCGCACCTTCTCCCTCAGCATCTCGTCCGAGACCTTCTTGTTGAGGACCCGGCGAAGCCTCTCGTTGCCGGCCTCGGGTGCGATGGCGAGAGATTTCTCCCCTTGCCTCACGAGGATCCCCAGGAGTTCCTCGCTGACCGCGTCGATCTTGATGGACGAGAGGGCGACGTGGTACTCGAGCCGCGCGAGCCCCTCCAGGATGTCGAGGATCTCGGGGTGGTCCCCGACGGCCGTGGCGATGAGGCCGGCCCGCGAGGTGAGCCGCCGGTTCCTCTCGGCGACCTCGAGAATCCGCGAGGCCGGGATCCTGACCTGGGGTGCCATCGCGTAGGCGGCCCAGCAGAACCGGCACATCTCGGAGCACCCCCGGGCGATCTCGATGAGGAGCTTGTCCGACAGCTCGGTGTAGGGCGTCAGGATCGTCGTGTGCGGCGGCTCGCGGAAGACCCCCTCCGCCGCCTTGAACTGCTGGACGACGATCTTGCCATCCTCTGCTTCGTGCGCGTCTTTCCCGTGAACGGCCGGCACGTAGAAGCCCCTCAGGGCCGCCATCCGCGAGAGCGTGGCGTCCCGGCCGGCATCCTGACGGAGGACTTCCGCAAGGAGAGGAACGAGCTTCTCGGCATCGCCCATGGCGAAGGCGTCGACGTAAGGAGTCAGGGGCGCCGGGTTGATCCGGGCACAGTCGCCCCCGACGAGGACGATCGGATCGGTGTCGCTCCGGTCTTCTCGAAGGAGGGGGATCTGAGCCCGGGGTAAGAGCTTCAGGAAATTGACGTAGTCCATCTCCCAGGAAATGGAGAAGGCCACGAGCGGGAACTCGCCGACGGGTGTTCCCGTTTCATAGGTCAGCGGCCCGCGGCGGTCGAGGAGCTCGGGCTCCCAGAAAAAGCGCTCCGAGGCCACGTCGTCTTCCCGGTTCAGGAGGCGGTAGACCCACTGGAAACCGAGGTTCGACATGCCGACGTCATACGAGTTCGGGAACCCCAGGGCGATCCGGAACCGGCCCGTCTGGCGCAGCTCTTCCGTCCGCCGCTCGGCGGCGAGACGCTCCTGCTTCGTATCGAGGCCCGTCCGGGGCCCTTTCGGCGGCATGCTGACCTTCGCCCTTCGGGTGGAATCCGTTTCTTCCGAAAATGTTATCGGACGGACCCTTCAAACCCTAAACTTTACGTTCGGTCTTTTCGTTTGAGTTTGTTGGAGGGGCGGCATGTATTACGTGATCGGAGTCGATGGATCCCAGTACGGCCCGGTGGAGGAGCCGGCCTTGCGCCAGTGGGTCCAGGAGGGGCGAGTCGGGGCGGACAGCCTCTCCTTCAAGACCGGCGAGACCCAGTGGATCCCCTTGAAGGAGAGACCCGAGTTCGGGACGGTCTCGAGCACGCCGGTCCGGCCCGTCGCCCTGGTGGCTCCACCCCCGCCGCCCGCTGGCGGCGTTCCGGTACCCTACGACCCCCCGAAGGAATGGCTGGTCGCCCTTCTCCTCTCCATCTTCCTAGGAACCCTCGGCGTCGATCGCTTCTACCTCGGGCAGGTGGGCCTCGGCATCCTGAAGCTCGTCACCTTCGGAGGCTGCGGCATCTGGTACCTCATCGACATCATCCTGATCGCGACGGGCTCCGTGAAGGACTCCCGGGGGCGTGCCCTCGTCAAGACCTGATTCCTTCGAGCGCCTGGAAAAGGACGTCGTTTCCTGCCGGGCGTGCCCCCGCCTTCGCAGCTGGTGCGAGGAGGCGGCGGCCACCGCCCCGCGCCGGTTTCGCGGGCAGGACTACTGGCGGCTCCCGATCCCGGGTTTCGGCTCTCACCGGGCCTGGCTCTGGATCGTGGGACTCGCCCCGGCCGCCCACGGGGGCAACCGCACCGGACGGGTGTTCACCGGCGACTCGTCCGGGGACTTCCTCTTCTCCTGCCTCTACGAGGCCGGCCTGGCGAACCAGCCGGAATCGACGAACCGCCAGGACGGGCTCGACCTCCCCGGCGTCTACATCAGTCCGGCCGTGCGCTGCGCGCCCCCCGCGAACCGTCCGGCACCCGAGGAGTTCCGCCGCTGCGCCCCGTTCCTTTCGCGCGAGCTCTCGCTCCTCCTCCCGGGCCTTGCGGTCATCCTGCCTCTCGGCGCTCTCGCCTGGGCGAGCACTCAAAAGACCCTCGGGGCGGCGGGATTCGTCCTCCCCGCGCCCCGCCCCGCGTTTGCGCACGGGGCGGAGTTCTCGATCCGAAAGGGGGACGGAGCCTGCCCGCTCTCCGTCCTCGGCTCCTACCACGTGAGCCGGCAGAACACGAACACCTCTCGCCTGACGAGGGAAATGTTCGGACGGGTTCTCGGGCGGGCCAAGGCGCTCAATTCCTCCGAAATGCTCATCCGTTGACATCCGGAAGCCCTTGAAAAATAGTGGTCTTCCCACCGAGATTGAGGAGGCTATCGTGCCCACAAGCGAGACATCCCCCCTGGCGGCCCTGGAAGCCGAGGGAATCATCGTCCGGGGACCGGTCCCCGCGGAGTTCGCCGAGATCCTGACGCCCGAGGCCGTCCGGTTCGTGGCGTCCCTTCAGCGTGCCTTCGGAGGGCGGCGGAAGGAGCTCCTGGCAGCCCGGCAGGCCGTCCGGGCCCGGCTGGACGCGGGCGAGCTCCCGAGCTTTCCGGCCGAGACGAAAGAGATTCGGGAGGCGGACTGGAAGGTAGCCCCCATCCCCGGCGACATCCTCGACCGGCGCGTCGAGATCACCGGACCCGTCGACCGGAAGATGATCATCAACGCCCTGAACTCAGGGGCCAATGTCTTCATGGCGGATTTCGAGGACTCCAACACCCCCTCCTGGGAAAACCAGATCTCGGGCCAGCGAAACCTCAGGGACGCCATCGAGCGGACGATCGACTACGAGGCACCGGAGACCGGCAAGAAGTACCGTCTGAACGAGAAGATCGCGACCCTGTTCGTCCGGCCTCGCGGGTGGCACCTCCCAGAGTCGCACGTCCTCGTCGACGGCGAGGAGATGTCGGGCGGCCTCTTCGACTTCGGCCTCTTCTTCTTTCACAACGCCAAGAGGCTTCTCTCGCGGGGGCTCCGCCCCTACTTCTACCTTCCGAAACTCGAGCACTACCTCGAGGCGCGGCTCTGGAACGACGCCTTCGTCAAGGCTCAAGCGGATCTCGGAGTGCCGCAAGGCACCATCCGGGCGACCGTCCTCATCGAGACCATCCTCGCCTCGTTCCAGATGGACGAGATCCTCTGGGAGCTGAAGGACCACTCGGCCGGGCTCAACTGCGGCCGCTGGGACTACATCTTCAGCTTCATCAAGAAATTCAGCCGCAGAAAGGACTTCGTCCTGCCCGACAGGGGTCTCATCTCGATGGACCGCCACTTCCTCGCCTCCTACGTCGCCCTCCTCATCAAGACGTGCCACCGGCGGGGGATCCACGCGATGGGCGGGATGTCGGCCTACATCCCGGTCAAGACCGATGCCGCGGACAACGAGGCGGCGCTCGCCAAGGTTCGGGCGGACAAGCTGCGGGAGGTGCGCGCCGGCCACGACGGCACCTGGGTCGCCCACCCCGGGCTCGTCGAGATCGCCAAGGCCATCTTCGACGAGGGCATGCCGGGCAAGAACCAGCTCCACGTCCTCCGCCAGGAGGTCGAGATCGGTGCCTCCGACCTCCTTGCCGTCCCGGACGGCGTGATCACGGAGAAGGGGTTCCGGCACAACGTCAACATCGGAATCCTGTACCTCGAGTCCTGGCTGAGAGGCACGGGCTGCGTGCCGCTCTACAACCTCATGGAGGACGCCGCCACGGCCGAGATCTCCCGCTCCCAGCTCTGGCAGTGGGTTCATCACCAGGCGAGATTCGACGACGGGCGCGTCATCACGAAGGACCTCTACAAGACGATCTTCCACGAGGAGATCAACACGATCCGGCGCCGCGTGGGCGATGAGGCCTTTCACGCCGGGAAATTCGAGGACGCCGCGCAGCTGTTCGACGACATGATCTCGTCTCGGGAGTTCCCCGAGTTCCTGACGCTGCCCGCGTACAACATGATCCTCAAATACGAGGGTTTCTAGCGTTAACGCCCTCAGCACCGCTGGGGCCTCAGCGGTGCTGAGGCGTCGGCGATGCTGACACGTCAGCACGGCGGCGCCGTTTCAGGGAGGGCGGGCCGGGATGGCCCGCCCTTTTTGCTGGCCCTCTACCGTGTGCCGGCCCGGGTCGCGGAGCTTTCCACTCCACGCGCGCCCATGCATCCCTTTTCGTACGCGGTTGCGGAGAGGAGCAAGAGAACGCCCATCGTGCTCACGAGAACCGCCGCCAGAGGCCGGGTCTTCTTGCACGGCTTCACGGAGAGGGTTTGTTTGAGCTTCTGGCTGGCCGTGAGTTCCTCGGGCATCTCCACGTCGACAAAAGCCGTGACGTCCCCGAACCGCAGAATCTCCCCGCCCGTCAACACTTCCTCCTCGATCCTGCGGCCGTCAACGAACGTGCCGTTGCCGCTGTCGAGATCCTTGAGGAGGTAGCGCCCGTTACACGGTTCGATTCGCGCGTGACGGCGCGAAATCGTCAAGTCCGAGAGGCGCACGTCACAGTGTGCTTCCCGTCCGACTACCAGCTTTCCTTCGATGGGGTGCCTGAGTTGGGCGCCCGCTTCCTGAACAACCAGGCTTGCGCGCATCGGGCGGATTCTAGCCTCAGCCGTGCGAACTTGACAAAACCACCGGCCAGGGGGGCGCCGTCAGCGCGTCCTTCCGGGCGGCGCGGAAGGGCGAGCCGATCCTGCGGATCGCGGGCAGAAGCCTCCATCTCGGGCGCGGAAACGGCAGCCAGGAGACGGCTCTTGAGAGCGTCTCGACGACGGATTGACCGGCCTCGAAGGAGTTCACGACGTTCGGGTTCTCCCGGCTGAACTCGATCAGGCGCGAAAGGTACCAGTCCCTCGGCAGCGTGCTGGAGAAGACGAAGAAGGGCTCGAGAAGGTTCTGCGAAGGCGAAAGGGAACCCTCGGCCAGAAGCGCCCGGTGGAGGCCGGTGCCGCGGTAAACACGGACACCGTTCGTGATGTAGACGAGGTGGTTCTTCGGGATCTTCTTCGCGATGAACTCGAACGTCTCCTCGACCGTCTCCCTCGTTTCTCCGGGCGATCCGATCAGGAAGATCCAGATCGCGAGGACCCCCTGGTTTCTCAACCACCGGGCGAGGTTCTCGACATCCCGCGCGTCAAACCCCTTCCGGAGCCTCTGGAGCATGGCCGTCGAGGCCCCCTCGACCGTTGCCGACACCGTCCGGAATCCCGCCTTCCTCATCAGGGCGAGGAGGTCCTCGGTCACTCCGACCGGGTTGAATCCCGACGCCGTGAAGACGGCCTTCTCGCCAAGCCCGCGGGCGATCAACTCGAGACAGATGGCCCGGGCGTGAGCCGGCGGATGCGAGAAGACCGCGTCGACGAACTCGAAATGCGCAACCCCCGCGTCCACGGCCCTCTCGATCTCATCGACGACTTCCCCCACGGCGCGGAACCGCATCCTCAGTCCCTCGAGCGAGCCATAGGTGCAGTAGGTGCACGTGAACGCGCAGCCCCTGCGGCTCTGGATCGGATAGACGCCCTCGGCGCGCTCGTAGCGAGAGATGTCCGTGAACCGGAAGAGCCCCGCGTCGGCGAGCCCGTCGACGGGTTCCGATAGGCCCACGCGGTTCCACGAGAGGGCGCCGTCCGGTTCGCGGCGGCAGACTCCGGGAAGGTCCGAGACGTCCTGGCCCAAAAGAAGCCGTTCGGCCAGGCGGGGGAACACCTTTTCCGAGTCGCCGGTCAGGATCAGATCGACGAGAGGCGGACCGTTCTGGGACGCGCGCCCTCCTGGCCCCCAGAGGGCAAGGAGCGCCTCGGGCTCGATCGAGGTCGCGGCTCCGCCGAGAACGACCGGTACCGCTCCGGCGGCCTGCCGGACTTCCCGCAAGACGGCCTCGACCTCGGGAACGTAGTACTTCGTCTCGATCAGATCCGAGTTGTCGATGTTGCGCATCGAAACGCCGATGAGGTCCGGAGGGAATGTGCGAAGAGTCCGGGCGAGGGCCTTCCCGACGTCCTCCTCGAACATCAGATCGAGGACGCGAGCCTCGTGCCCCTCGCGCTCCGCGTGGGCGGCGACGAGAGCCGCGCCGACCGGCATGACGGGAAACGGGGTCCGTTCCCGGTTCGTGGCGACGAGGAGGATCCGGGCCATGAGGCCGAACGATATCCGAGGGCGGCCGGGTTCCGCGGGTCAGCTCAGGCCGGGGAGAGGGATCACCCACTCCTCTTCCGGCTCGAGGAAGCCGTTCTCGCTTCCGGGCGCGAGGACGAACGCGACATCCCCCACGTTGGTGCCCGTCGGACCGGGAGTGAAAGCGTCGCCGATCTTCTCGAAAAAGCCGGCGGTCTCGTTCCGCTCGAGGGCGTCTCTGGGGTCGAGCCCCATCTCGTACGCCCGCGCGACCGTGGTGCTGTCGATGTAAGCCCCGGCCGCATCCGGACCGTTATCCAGGCCGTCGGTTCCCGCCACGAGCGCGGCCGCTCCCTCGACTCCCGCAATCTGCAGAGCGGTCGCCAGGGCGAGGGTCCGGTTCCGGCCACCGCTCCCCTTGCGGCCCCGCCCGGCAAGCGTCGTCTCGCCGCCGAAGAGGGTCACGAGCCGGCGGTGCGGACCGGCTCCCCTGCGGATGAGGTTCCCGGCGCACGCCCCCGCGACGGCCAGGCGCCGGGCGGCGGCTCGTGCTTCTCCTGACAGAAGCTCCGGAATCACGCGGACGTCGGCTCCCTGGTGAACGGCGGCGGCCCTGGCCCCCTCGATCGCCGTCCGGATGTCCCCCAGAAGGACGCTCCAGCGGCTCGTCGAGGGATTGGGCTCGGGATGAGGAGGGGACCCGTCGAGAAGCGAATTGCGGACGGACGGCGGGACGAGGGGCGTCAACCGGTAGCGGTCGAGGATCGCGCGCGCCTCGGACTTGCTCGGCGTGACGCCCAGCGTGGGTCCCGAGGCGACGAGGTGCCAGCTTCCGTCCGCCACGTCCGACAGGACCAAGGTGACGATGGTTCCGCCCCGGGCGGCGGCGGCGAGGCCTCCGCCCTTCAGCCTGGAGAGCACGCCCCGGACCGTGTTGATGTCCGAGATCGGGGCTCCGGCCGCCATCAAGAGGGCGGCCGTCTGCGATTTGTCTTCCAGGGAAACCCCGGGGACGGGCGCCGTGACGAGGCTCGAGCCCCCGCCGGAAAGGAGGACGATGAGGAGATCGTGGCTGCCCAGCTGGCTCGCCAGCTTCAGGGCGGCGTCCCCGGCGGCGAGACTCTTCTCGTCGGGGAACGGATAGCTCGCCGAAAGGAGCCGGAAGTCCTCCGGCAATCCGTCGCGCGTGCTCCCCGAGGGGGCAACCACGAGGGCTCCCTCGAGGCGCCGCTCCAGCACCTGGGCGGCTGCCTTGGCCATCGGAACGGCTGCCTTGCCGAGCGACAGCAGGAAGATCCGATCGGGCAGGAAAACGAACTCGCGCCGGCTGGGAGCCGAGACGGACCGGAAGTAAACGGCATCCCCGCGCCGGCCGAGGGCCTCGAGAACCAGGCGCTCCGGATCGACGGCGGCAACGGCGGCGCGGTAAAGTGCGGAGAGGAACTCCCGAGACTTCAACGGCGGAAGTCTACCGGATCTCCGCTCCCGGAGGCCGGCTAGCAAATGCGATCATCGGAGAACCTGAGAGGAGGTCATCATGTCCGTGAAATCCGTGGGTGAACTGAAGGATTCCCTGAAAGAAGGCGTGGCCGACACGAGCAGCAAGGTCAAGAGTGCCGTCGTCGACATGGCCGAGAAGATCGAGGACGCTCTGGAGGACGCGAGCTACGAGGGCCGGCACCTGAAGAAGAAGGTCCAGGCCGAGCTCGTCAAGAGGTGGAAGCAGGTCGACGAGGCCGGCCGCGAGAACGCGTTCGTCATGGCCCTCGGAGCCCTGGGGGTCGGGATCCTCATCGGCTATCTGATCGGCCGGGACAGGGACTGAGGGGGCCGAGGCTCCGTGCAGATCCGCGAGCGGTTCGAGGAGGTCCGGAAGGGCTTCTCCCGTAACTTCTGGGTCGCCAACACATTGGAGCTGTTCGAGCGCTTCGCGTTCTACGGCTCCAAGGCGGTCCTCGCCGTCTACCTGGCGGAGAAGGTCGGTCTCGGCCCTCTCGGAAACCGGCTGGCCGGCACCTACGGGTTCGCCATCTTCTTCCTGCCGATCCTCGCCGGGACCATCGTCGACCGCTACGGTTTTCGCCGGAGCCTCCTGGCCTGTTTCGGCATCTTCTCGCTCGGGTACTTCTCGATAGGGCTGGCCGGTCTCCAGATCGGCAAGCCCCTCGTCGACAGCGTGGGCGCCCAGGTCTACGTGATCGGGGCGCTCGCCATCACCGCCATCGGCGGCTCGCTCATCAAGCCCTGCATCGTCGGGACGGTCGCGCGCACCACCACCGAGGCGACAAAGTCACTCGGCTACTCGATCTACTACACGCTCGTGAACTTCGGCGGCTTCGCGGGGCCCCTGATCGCCTCCGAGGTGAGGGGACGGCTCGGCATCGAGTTCGTCCTGGTGACGTCGTCCCTCACCTCGCTCCTGCTCCTTGCCGGGACCTTCTTCTTCTTCGACGAGCCGAAGGACGCCTCGGGTCATGTCGGGGAGCCGAGGACCATGCTCGCCGTCTTGAAGGACATGCTTCTCGTCCTGGCGAACTTCCGGTTCATCGGCTTTCTCGTCATCTTCTCGGGCTTCTGGATCATGTTCTGGCAGATCTTCTACGCCATCCCGTTCTACGTCCGGGACGTTCTGAAGTTCGAGCGGTTCGAGTGGATGGAGAGCGTCGGTCCGTTCACCATCATCCTGTTGACGGTTCCGGTCACCGCCCTGATGAAGAAGGTCAAGCCGATCACCGCGATGACGCTCGCCTTCGCCGTCGCGAGCCTCTCGTGGCTCCTCGTGGCCGCGGTCCCGTCGCTTTACGCGATGGCGGCGGCGATCGCGATCTTCTCGGTCGGCGAGACCATGCAGGCCCCGCGGTTCTACGAGTACGTGGCGAACCTCGCGCCGAAGGACCAGGTCGGCACGTTCATGGGGTTTGCGTTCTTGCCGGTTGCCATTGGCGCTCTCGTCGCGGGGTGGCTCTCGGGTGAGCTCGTCGAGACGTACGTCCACGGCCCGGGCAACCCGTCGGGCATGTGGTTCGTCCTGTGTGGAATCGGCCTCGTGTCGACTCTCTTGATGGTTCTTTACGACATCATCCTCGTCCGCAAGTTCCCGCCGAAGGCCACGGAGTAGGCACCCCGGAAAGGCGCGGTCTCGCGCATTTGAAGGACGGCTTCATCCGTCTGTAGCCCGCGAAGCTCGAGCGCTACCGGCCCGAGCCCCTGGCGGCTCGCCAGACGGTCGAGCGCTCCGACCCGGGACCGGGCTCGACGAGGCCCCTCTCGAGGAACGGGATCAGGGCGACATCGCTCCGTTCGTCTTCCTTCCCCCTCACGCGGGGGAGGGTGCCCGGGGATTCATCCCCGGGCAGCCGGGGACATCCATTCCCGGCCGTCTCCCCTTACGAAGGGGCGGCCGGGCGGCGGAGGGACTTCAGGCTCTGTCGTTCAGCCGCCGTTTCTGAGTTCAGTCCCTGTCGGTCTCGATCCCGTAGGTCCGGAGCTTTCTGTGAAGGGTCGTTCGATCGAGCCCCAATCTCTCGGCGGTCCGCGAGACGTTCCCCTTCTGCTCCTGGAGGGCCTGCAAGATGACGCGCTTCTCGAAGGCCTCGCGGGCCTCGGCCAGGGTTTGACCGGGCAGGATCTCCTGCAGCTGGGGCCGCGCCTTCGGACCCGGTCCTTCGTCTTCCGGGATGTCCTCCGCGGTGATGACGGGGCCGTCGCTCATCAGGACGAGCCTCTCCACGAGGTTCTGCAGCTCGCGGACGTTCCCACGAAACCGCTTCGCCGAGAGCTTCTCCAGCGCCGCGGGCTCGAACGTCTTCGGCCGCCGTCCCCGCCGGGCTTCCAGCCGCTCGGCGAAGTGCCGGGCCAGAAGAGGGACGTCCTCGCGCCGCTCCGACAGAGACGGAACCCTGATCGGGACGACGGCGAGCCGGTAGTAGAGATCCTCGCGAAAGGTCCCATCCTCGATCATCTTGACGAGGTCGCGATTCGTCGCGGCGACGATCCTCACGTCGGTTGCGATCGTCCGGGCCCCGCCGACCCGCGTGATCCGGCCATCCTGGATGGCGCGCAGGATCTTGGCCTGCGTCTTCGGCGACATGTCCCCGATCTCGTCGAGAAAGAGAGTCCCGCCATCGGCCTGCTCCCATTTCCCCTTTCGGTCCTCGGTGGCGCCCGTGAACGAACCCTTGACATGGCCAAACAATTCGCTCTCGATCAGCTCCTCTGGAATCGCGGCGCCGTTGACCTCGACGAAGGGCCCCTTGGCCCTCGGCGAGGAACGGTGCAGGGCGCGGGCGACGAGCTCCTTGCCGGTGCCGCTCTCTCCCGTTATGAGGACGCGCGACTCGGAAGCGCCCGCTCGCCGGACGTCCTCGACGAGCTTGACCATCGCGGGACTCTCCCCCAGGAGGCTCTCGTCCCCGCCCCGGGAAACGAGCTGTCTGAGGGCCTCTCTTTCGCGAAAGAGATCGGCGACCTCCAGGGCCTTCTCGAGGGTCAAGAGGACCCGCTCGAGTGAGAGGGGTTTTTCGAGGAAGTCGTAGGCCCCCTTCTTGACCGCGTGAACAGCGGTCTCGACGTTGCCGTGGCCGGAAATGACGATCACCGGCAGGCTCACTCCACCCGCCCGGAGCTTTTCCAGAACGGCGAGCCCATCGGCATCCGGGAGCCAGACGTCGAGAAAGAGCGCGGAGAACAGAGCGGCCGCGCCGGGAGTGAGGAGGCGGGAGAGAGCCTCTTCGCCCGAGGCCACGCTCTCGACCTCATAGCCCTCGTCCGCCAGGATCTGGCCAAGGGTCTTCCGGATGCCGGGCTCGTCGTCGCAGATCAGGATTCTTCCGCTCATGGTCTCAGCTCAGGGGCCACTCCAGGGTGAAGCGCGCGCCTTTCGGCTGATTCTCCTCGACCCGCACGCGGCCCGCGTGCTCGGAGGCGATCCGGGCCGTGATGGCAAGCCCGAGTCCGGTCCCTCGTTCCTTCGTCGAGAAGGCCGGCTCGAAGATCCGGGCCCGATCCGAGTCGGGGACTCCCGCCCCCTCGTCTTCCACGCGGAGGTACGCCTGCCCGTTCGTGATCCCGGCGCTCACGCGGACCGCTCCCCCCGCCTGCGTCGCGGCCACCGCGTTGTCGACGAGGTTGATCAGGGCTCTCTTGATCTGCTCGCCATCCGCCCGAACCTCCTGCAGATCGCCGGGCAGCTCCGCGACGACCGAGACGCCCTGTTTCGTGCCCGAGAAGAGCTTGACGACCTGGCTCACGATCGCCCGCAGATCGGCCGGCGCCATGCGCGCCGCGGGGAGCCGGGCGAACCGTCCGAAGGCGTCGACCAGCCCGGAGAGGGTTTTCACCTCCTCGATGATGGTCGAGGCGCCCTCCTCGACCGCGTCCAGCACGTCATCGGGCGAGCCGACGCCGCCCCTGAAGTGGCGAGCCTTCCGCGCCATACGCTCGGAGGCGAGGCGGATCGGCGTGAGGGGGTTCTTGATCTCATGGGCCATCCGGCGGGCCGCCTCTTCCCAGGCCGCGGTCCGTTCGGCCCTCACGAGGGCCGTCGTGTCCTCGAGAGTCACGACCCACGCCGCGGCCAGGTGGCTGTCTCCCCCTGGAACGGCCGCCACCCGGACTTCCACGAAGCGCGGGTCGCTGCCGTCCTTGGGCCACAGGACGAGGTTGGCCTCCCTCGGTCCTCCGCTCATGAAGGCCCCGCAGAGGAAGTCGCGCAGGGGCCGGAAGCCCTCGAAGGCCAGAAGGTCGCTCAGGCAGGTCCCGACCTCGACTCGCGTCCCCAGGATACGGGCGGCCGCGTCGTTCATCGTCAAGATCGGGGCCGTCGGAACCGTTTGCAGCGCCGGGAGGATCTTCGGATCCGGCGCGCCCTGGCCGGCGAAGGCCAGAACGCCCGCGTCGATGTGGGCGAGGACCGTCTCGATCCCTCGAAGGGCCTCGTCCAGCCGGCGGTTGCTCTCGGCGAGTCCCGAGTTGGCCTCTTCCAGCTTCTCGCGGTTCGTCCTCAGCTCGGACGTCATCGTGTTGAAGGCCGTGGCGAGCGTCCCGATCTCGTCCTGGCTGTCCACGTCGACCCGGACGGTGAAGTCCCCGGAACCGACCAGCCTCGCCGACTGGGCCAGGAGGGCGATGGGCCGCGTGACCCTGCGCGACAGGAGAAGGCCCGCCCAGACCGCGGCCAGGAGCACCACGAACGCCAGGAGCAAGAAGAGGAGGATCTGGATGGCCTGCAGCGAGGCTCTCTCGGCCTGCAACATCGCGTAGGTCGAGGTGGCCCGGGCGAGATCCCGGATGACGGCCGCCTCCGGCTGCGGCTCGTAGGTCCCGGCCAAGAGAAAGCCCTGGGGGAACCGGAGAACGCTGATGCTGACCTGGGCTCCGCTCGGGAGAGGTTCGATGCGCCGGGCGAGTCCCCTCTCCCGGGCCTCGTTCAGCCACTCGGCGTCGGGATTGCTCACCTCGCGGACCGGCCACCTGGGAGAGCTGACGGCCAGGGGAAGGCGAACCGGGGCGGGTTCGCGGCGCCACTCGAGAAAGTCGAGGCCCGAGATCTCGCGGGCTTCCGCCAGGAGCCCGAGGGCGGTGGCGTCATCCAGGGCGGTCCCGAGCCGGGCGGCCAGGGCGGCCGCCGCCTGGCGCTCCAGACGCGCCGTCCGTTCCCTGAGGAGGTCGGAGACATCGCGGCCCGCGCGGACGGTCTGGACGACCGGCGGCTCGAACCAGTACTCGGTGCTGCGCTGGATCAGACCCGAGATCGGCATGAGAAGAACCGCGATCGGGAGAAACGCCAGCCCGATGTGCGTCACGACCACCCGGCTCCGGAACTTCGACCCGAACACGCCCTTCCGGCTCTCGAGGAGGATCTTGATCGCGCTCCTGCCGACGACGAAGAGGAGGGCCAGGATGAGGATGGCGACGATGTAGAAGAGGACGAACAGCAAGACCCTGTTCGTCGTCATCGAGGGAGACAGGGTTTGCGTCCGCGAGAAGAGAGCGTAGAGAGTGGATAGAACCGTCCCCAGGACGGCGGCGATCGCCGCGAGGATCCGGTTGTCTTTCTGCCAGGGGGTCCTCATGGGTCCTTCCTGTCTTTCCACTCGAAGATCTCGGACCGGGCCCACGGGGTCGAGAGCGTCGTGGGGACGACCCCGAGCGTGACGACCGCCGCGTACGTGCAGCGAACCTTCACGTACAGGGGCTTTCCCGCAAGGTGGGGCCCCATGGTGAAGCTCGGCAGCGACTTGACCGACAGGAGGGCCGTCACGGCGTCCTTCATCGCGGGAACGGCGCGGGTCTCCAGGAGCTTGCCGTCGAGCCGCCTCTCGACCAGGTAGTCGGCGCGAAGCGGCCGGTACGTCGCGGTCACGACGTACTCCCTCTCGTCCTTTGGACCGGGGAACCAGATCCCGCGGTCGACGAAAAGGCGGATCTCCCAGACCGCGGTCGCGGGGAGTCCGGCCTTCAGCCTCTCCTCGATCTCGGCCGGAAGCTCGGGCTCGAGGAGCGCGTCCACCCGGAGTTGACGGGCCTCGATGGCGAGCGCGAGTTTCACGCGGTATTCGCGTTCCACGCCGGAAGCCGCCCGCGCCGCTGCCGGCAGGCAAAGGAGGCAGAGAATGAGGAGAAACACCCGGCGAAGAGCCGGAGCCGAGCTCACGCCCGGACTTTAACCCTCGAAGGCGGCGGCGAGAAAACCAGAATCAGCGAAACGAGACCGATTCGCCACGCCCCGAGGAGCGGGGCATGGACAGAAGGTCCGGCACCAGGCACGCTTCGCGAATCATCCGGGTGAGCTGGGCATGCATCCGGTGTCCGGCCCTGTGGGCGACGATGTGTCCGAGGACGGGCCGTCCAGCCAGGGCGAGATCCCCGACGAGGTCGAGGATCTTGTGCCTCACGAACTCGTCCGCGAAACGGAGTTCACCGTTCTCCACGCCGGCCTCCCCGATCACGATGCAGTTCTCCGCGCTCGCCCCGCGGGCCAACCCCTTCGACTTCAGGAACTCGTACTCGGCGAGGAACCCGAACGTCCGGGCGGGGGCCAGGTGCTTGCGGAAGTTCTCGGGCGTGATCACCACCGTCATGGCCTGCTTTCCGATCGCCGGATGCGGGAAGTCGATGGAGTAGGTCACCCGCAGATCGGCCGCCGGCCGGATCTCCAGGTGCTTGCCCGGGAATCCCGTGACGGTGGCGGCAGAAGAAACGCGAAGCGGCGCGACCGGAAGAGAGGACTCCATCCGGCCAGCCTTGTCCAAGACCTCGAGCCAGGGAAGCGAGCTTCCATCAAGGATCGGCATCTCGGGACCGTCGACCTCGACGAGGAGGTTGCCGATCCCCTCGCCGTAACAGGCCGCGAGAAAATGCTCGACGGTGCTGATGTCCCGGCCAGGCTCGCCGAGGGCCGTCGCATAGTCGAGGCGGCCCGCGTACTCGGCCTGCGCCGGAATCGTGGCTCCGGCGTCGGTCCTCGAAAAGACGATTCCAGAACCAGCTGCTTGCGGGTGAATGTGAACCCGGATCTCCCGCCCCGTGTGGACACCCATGCCGGACACGGAAACGGAGGCTCTGATGGAGGTCTCGAACTTCATCCAGCTCCCTCAAAGCAGCATCGGTGCCAGGAGGAAGCCCCTCACCGTCAATGTGTTGCACACCGAAACCGGCCTACGCCCCCCGGGCTGTCGCGAAAAATCCTCGCGGAGTGTTGCACTCTCGCCACACCCAGGGACCGGGGCCCCGGGGGGTCCCCAGAATGTAGAATTCCGGTAGCTGGCGGATGAACAATGTCTTCTCCCCTTGACGAATTGGCGGTGCGCGACTCTCTCAATCTCGTAATCGAGAAGCTCCAGGCGGGCCGATGTGCGTTCTACGTCCTCGACCGGCCCGGGAGCTTCCGGCTGGCGGCAGGCTTCGGGTTTGGCCGCACGGAACGGCCGGCGGTCGAGCTCGCCCGGACCGACCCCCTGGTCGAGTTCGTCTTCGAAAGGCGGGAACCGGCGTTCATCAATGACATCCGGACGGCCGGACGTCTGCGGCCGATCCTGGAGGCAGCGGCGGCGGCCCGACTCCTGGCCGCTCCGCTGTTCCTCAACGGCCGGATCACCGGAATCCTGGAGGTTCGGGACAAGAAGAACGGGGAGCCGTTCACGTCGAGTGACATCCCGTGGGTCCTCGAGGCCCTTCGCCGGATCTCCGTCTCGATGAGAACGCAAGAAAAGACCACGGCGGCGGATTCCACGGGGCAAGCCGTGGACTACTCGGTCTTCGAGCAGACGGTGACCCTGACCCGCCCCCAGCTCTCCTCGCCATCGGGGCGTGGCCCCGAGTTCGAGATCGTGCAGGGAGCCGCGGCCTACGACGTCCTGCCGGCGGAGAAGGGTGCCCAGGGCCGGCCGGTCGTCCCGCTCGCCGTGCCGATCGCGGCGCCCCCCGAGGCGTTTCCGAGCAACACGGAGAGATTGATCCAGTTGATCGAGGAGCGGATGCTCGTGGGCGAGGGACGGGGGGCGGACAGCGCTGCCGGCGGGTCCGTTCGGGAATCGAGCTTCTACCGTTTCTTCACCGAGGCCTTCGTCAGCCTCCCCGAGGTCGAGGCCGTCGCTCTATCGGTCTACGAGCCCGGGCAATTGACGGTCTGGCTGGCGTGCCGGCGGATGTTCTCGCCCGAGGCCGAAGCCGTCTTTTTCGACAACCTCGACAAGACGCTCCAAAAGCAAGCCCCCCGCTTCGGCCTCCCGGGGGCGAGGACGATCAACCCGGTCTTCGTCTCGCCCAGGGGCGAGGAGTCCGCCTCGGCCCCTCTCGGCAAGTCCGAGGTGGGCGCGATCCAGTCGTCCCTCGTGACGGCGGGCAGCGGGGAAGTGACGCTCTTTTCCCTCGTCTTCAGGCGCTCGGCGACCCCGGCCGATCGCGATGCGGCCAAGCCCGTCCATGTCCTCGTGAAAAACGCCCTGGTGGAGGTCCGTGCCGCGGTTCGGTACCGGGAGTCCTACCGGGGTCTCGTGAGCCTGTTCCTCGAGCCCGGGCTGAAGCGCTTCACGGCGCTCAAGACTCACTCCCTCAGCGTGGGGCGGATGGCGCGCAAGTTCGCCACCCACCTCGGCCTGCCCTCGACCGAGATCGAGCAGCTGACGGTCGCGGGCATCCTGCACGACGTCGGGATGAGGGAGCTCAACTACGACGAGATCTACGCGAAAAGGACTCTTTCGGAAAGCGAGATCCGGCTCGTCAGGCAGCACCCGAGGCTGGGCGCCTACCTCCTGGAGGCGGTTCCGTGGCCGTACCCGGTGGCTCCCCTGGTGAAGCACCACCACGAGCGCTGGGATGGCGGGGGGTACCCCGATGGCCTCCGCGCGGAGGAGATCCCGCTCGGCTCGCGCATCATCCACCTCTGCGAGACATTCGACGCGATGACGTCGTCGAGCTCCTACAGGCAGGTCTACAACATCGACCAAGCCCTGGAGATCATCTCCAAGAAGCGCGGAACGCAGTTCGACCCGGACCTGACCCCGGCCTTCCTTCAGTTGGCAGAGAACCTCGGAACGTAGAGACTCCTGGGGTCATGAAGTCGAAAGTCGAACGGCAGCTCGCCCGGGAGCGGGAGAACAAGGAGAAACGCGCCAGCGCGATCAAGCCCATCGCGCAGAACCGCCGCGCGCTTTTCGAGTACGAGATCGAGGAGAAGCTGGAGGCCGGACTCGTGCTCGTGGGCACCGAGGTGAAGTCGCTCCGGCACGGCCAGGCGAGCCTCGCGGATGGCTATGTGGCCCTGGAGAAAGGCGAGGCCTACCTTCTCGACGTCAACATCGCCCCTTACGCCGCCGGCAGCTACAACAACCCCGACCCGAAGCGAAAGCGCAAGCTCCTGTTGAACCGGCGCGAGCTCGACCGGCTGGGCACGAAGCTCGCCAAGCTCGGCGCGACCTGCATCCCCCTCTCGCTCTACTTCAAGGGGCCCTTCGTCAAGGCCCAGATCGCCATCGTGACCGGCAAGAAGAAGTACGACAAGCGCGAGACGATCAAGAGACGAGAGTCGGATCGCGAGACCCGGGCCGCCATCAAGGCGAACCGGAGATAGCTCCCAACCGGCGGGAGATCCGGTGCGGCAGCCGGAACGGAAGAAACGGCATACAGATGGACTCCATCGTCATTCGCGGCGCGCGCGAGCACAACCTCAAGGGAATCAACCTCACCATCCCCAGGAACTCCCTCGTCGTGATCACCGGCGTGTCCGGCTCGGGGAAGTCGTCCCTGGCCTTCGACACGCTCTTCGCCGAGGGTCAAAGGCGCTACGTCGAGTCGCTCTCCGCCTACGCCCGGCAGTTCCTGGAACAGATGGAAAAGCCCGACGTCGACACGATCGAGGGCCTGTCCCCCGCCATCTCCATCGAGCAGAAGACGACGTCGAAAAACCCACGGTCTACGGTCGGAACCGTGACGGAGATCTACGACTATCTGAGGCTTCTCTTCGCCTCCATCGGCCAGCCCCACTGCCCGTCCTGCGGGCGAGAGATCGCCGCCCAGACGGTCCAGCAGATGGCCGACCGGGTCCTCGCGATGCCGGAGGCCACCCGCTTCATGGTTCTGGCCCCTTTCGTGAGGGGCAAGAAGGGCGAGTACAAGAAGCAGATGGCCGAGATGGTCAAGCAGGGCTTCCTCAGGGCGCGCATCGACGGGACTCTCCACGAGCTCGAGTCGCCTCCCGAGCTCGACAAGCAGAAGAAGCACACGATCGAGGTGGTCGTCGACCGGCTGGCCGTCCGCCGCGACGACGAGACGCGCCTGAGGCTCACCGCGTCTCTGGAGACGGCCCTCCGCGTCTCGGAAGGACTCGTCACCATCCTTTCGGGCTCCGGAAAACCCGGCGAACCCTTCTCGGAGGAGCTTCTCTCGAGCAAGTACGCCTGTCCCGACTGCGACACGTCGCTCGCCGAGATCACGCCGAGGCTCTTCTCCTTCAACTCCCCCTTCGGGGCTTGCCCGTCCTGCTCGGGTCTCGGAGCCGTCAGGAACATCGACCCCGAACGCCTCGTGCCCAACCCCGACATCTCGATCAAGGAAGGGGCGATCGCGCTCTTCAAGCCGAATTCCACGAGCTGGCGGCTCCGGCAGCTCGAGCAGCTCTCGAAGGCCGTCAAGTTCTCCCTCGAGACTCCCTGGAAGAAGCTGCCGAAGGATGTCAGGGACCTGATCCTCTTCGGCTCGGGGGATCAAGAGATCAAGTGGCGCTGGAAATCCGAGAAGGGGGAGTACGTCTGGTCGTCCTCGTACAAGGGGCTCGTCCCGCTTCTCGAGGAGAAGTACAAGGAAGCCGACAACGACGAGGTCCGGGCCGAGCTCGAGGTCTACATGTCCGCGACCCCCTGCTCGGCGTGCCAGGGTCGAAGGCTGCGGCCCGAGGCCCTGGCCGTGAAGGTCGCGGGGAAGTCGATCGACGAGACGACGGGCTGGACGCTCGAGGAGGCGCAGGCTTTCTTCGAGACCCTAGAGGTGACGGCCCGAGAGCGGGAAATCGCCGGGAAGGTTTTGAAGGAAATTCGCGACCGGCTCCGCTTTCTCAACGACGTCGGGGTCGGATACCTCTCGCTCTCGCGCGCCGCGGCTTCTCTCTCGGGAGGCGAGGCCCAGCGGATCCGCCTCGCGACGCAGATCGGCTCGAAGCTGCAGGGCGTCCTGTACGTTCTCGACGAGCCCTCGATCGGGCTCCACTCGAGGGACAACCGGAAGCTCATCGACACGCTCGTGTCGATGAGGGACCTCGGCAACACCGTCGTCGTCGTCGAGCACGACGAGGAGACGATCCGCGCGGCCGACTGGGTCATCGACCTCGGTCCCGGCGCCGGCATCCACGGCGGAGAAGTGGTGGGCGAGGGCCGCGCGCAGGAGCTCGGCCGCTTCCCCCGGTCTCTGACCGGTGCGTACCTCGATGGCCGGGAGGAGATACCCGTCCCTAAGGAGAGGCGAAAAGGGAACGGCAAGACCCTCTCGGTTTCGGGCGCGAGGGAAAACAACCTCCAGGGCATCACCGCCAGATTCCCTCTCGGGTGCCTGACGTCGGTCACGGGGGTCTCGGGCTCGGGGAAGTCGACGCTCGTCAACGACATCCTCTACCGGGCGGCGGCCCGCATTCTCCAGGGCGCCGCCGAGCGCCCGGGCCGTCACGAGAAGATCCTGGGTCTCGAGCACCTCGACAAGGTCATCGACATCGACCAGTCCCCGATCGGCCGGACGCCCCGGTCCAACGCCGCAACCTACACGAATGTGTTCGGCGCGATCCGCGAGCTTCTGGCTCAGGTTCCCGAGTCGCGGATGCGGGGCTACGGTCCGGGCCGGTTCTCGTTCAACGTGAAGGGCGGCCGGTGCGAGAGCTGCGGCGGCGGAGGCCAGATCTCAATCGAGATGCACTTCCTGCCCGACATCTACGTCACCTGCGACGCGTGCCGCGGCAAGCGCTACAACAGAGAGACGCTCGAGATCAAGTTCAAGGGTCTGAACATCGCGGAGGTGCTCGACCTGACGGCGGAAGCAGCTCTGGACCTCTTCCAGCACGTTCCGCAGATCCGTCAGATTCTCGACACGCTCAACAACGTCGGGCTCGGTTACTTGAAGCTGGGCCAGCCGGCGACCACGCTTTCTGGAGGCGAGGCGCAGCGGGTGAAGCTCGCCCGGGAGCTCGCCCGGCGCGCCACGGGCCGAACGCTCTACATCCTCGACGAGCCCACGACGGGTCTTCACTTCGACGACGTCAAGAAGCTCCTGGCGGTTCTGCAGGCGCTCGTGGACAGGGGAAACACGGTCATCGTCATCGAGCACAACCTCGACGTCGTGAAGGCCTCCGACTGGGTGATCGACCTCGGACCCGAAGGGGGCAGCCGCGGCGGCCGGATCATCGCCGAGGGGACGCCCGAGGGAGTCGCGGGGAACTCCGCATCGGTCACCGGACGATTCCTCGCGCACTTGTTGGGCGAGGGACGTTTGAAACGAGCGTCTGTTGGTTAGAATCCCTGTTCGTCGAGGAAAATAGGAACTCAGTTCTGTCGTGATTACGGGATTCAACACCGACGTCAAGCACGGAGGGAAGGTCTTTCACATTCAGACCGAGGACCGCGGTCTGGCGAATCCGGTTGTCGAGTCGCTGGTCTACGTGGGAGGAGAGATCCTTCTCTCCAAGAAAAGCCCCTACGACAAGCACATCCTCGACGGCAAGGTCGACGAGTCGCTCGTCCGGCAGATGATGGACCTCCAGCATCGCCGCATCATCGAGGCGATCCGGCGCGGACGCTTCGACGGGCCGAGGCCCGGGGCCGCGGTGCCGGGCGCGGACGGACAGGAAGAGACACCCGGAGAAGCTCCGCCGGTGGCACCGCCGGCCCCGCTCTCACCGGCAGCGGCCGCCGCCACAGCAGCGATTCTCTCGAGAAACAGCGGGATCTTCGCGGCCATTCCTCCGAGCCGCCCCCCCATGACCCCGCCCGCCAACTCGAGCCCCCTGGGGATCAAGGCCCCCGTGCAGATGGTCCCGCCTCCGAGCACCGAGGCGCGCTCCCTCGACCAGGTCATCATGGATTACCTGGCTTCCGAAGCGGCCTCCGAACACCTGGTCCTGTCAGTCGTCAAGGGAGGAGAGATCGTTGCGGGCGAGGCGGTCGCCCTCTCGATCCGGGCGGTGACGTCGCTCACCGAACGGCCGGTCGGAAACGCGCAGGTCTCGGTCCGCATCGTCTCGACCGCCGGTCCCCCCCAGATCCTCTACCGGGGCACGACCGGTAACGACGGACTCGTGAAGCTGACGTGCCACATCCCCGAGATCGGGCCGGCCAACGCCGCCCTCATCATCGCGGCGACCTCGCCCCTCGGGAGTAACGAGGTCAAGCACCTGGTCCGGAAGAAGCCGCGCTGACGGGCGCGGCGTTCTCCCTCGAGCCGATCCCTCGCCGGCGTGGAGACCGTCTCCGCGAACTCCTGATCGCGGCGCTCGTTTTCGCCATCAGCTTCGCGGCGTACCGTTCCTCGCCTCGGCAGCTCGCAACCGGCGACACCGAGTCGATCCGGCGGCTCCCCTTTGCACTGCTCTCTCGAGGGACCGCGGATCTTTCCGGCGATCCGTTCTTCCAGGCAGATCCGCTTCACTACTCCGCCGTTCGAGCTGGCGAGAGGGTTCTCCCGGCCTTCCCGATCGGCACGGCCCTTCTTGCCACCCCCGCAGCACTTCTCTTCCCACACGAGCGCCCGCCGGACGACTCGACCGTTCTCGCGTTCGAGAAAACGGCCGCGGCTCTGATCGCGTCGTTCACCGCGCTCTTCTTCTTTCTCGCCCTGAGGGCGCGTTTCGGCTCGACGAACTCGATCCTCGCGACTGTTCTCTTCGCCTTCGGCACCAGTCAGTTCGCTACCGCGAGTCAGGGACTCTGGCCCTTCACCGGGGAGCTCTTCTTTCTCGTGGCGGCCCTAACGATCGCCGAAATGTCCCCAGGGGAGGGGTCTGCTGCCGGTCCGCTCGCGGCCGGACTCGCCCTGTCCGCGGCGTTTCTCTGCCGGCCCACGGCGCTTCTCTTCTTCCCCGTCCTCGCGATTGCTCTGGAGTTCCGTCCACGCCGCCTGGCCGGGCTCGCGATCGGTACGGTTGTCGGGCTCGCGGCTGCGCTCTCCCTTCAGAAGGTGCTTCTCGGAGGCTGGCTCGGCCCCTATGTCGAGATCAACCGGGCACAGGGCATGTGGGATTTCGACCCGCGTGAGGGGCTTTCCGGGGTGCTCTTCAGCCCGAGCCGGGGCCTGCTCCCGTTTTTTCCTTACCTCGTTGCGGCCGCCGGAGTGCTCGTGAAGAACCGGATGGAGTCCCGGCCTCCGCTCTGGAGGGCCGCGCTCGCCTATGGAGCCCTGGCCCCGGCCGTTCTGGCCGCTGGCTACGCGAAGTGGTGGGGTGGTGACGGTCTCGGCCCGAGGCTTCTGACCGAGGCGAGCCCCTTCCTCGCTTGGCTCACCGTCGAGGCGTGGGCGGCCTGCCGTTCGCGAGCGGCACGAGGATTTCTGGCTTTTCTCGTTCTCTTCTCGGTCTCGACTCAGTTCCTGCTCGTCTTCAGAAGCGCCGGGATGGCGTGGAACGGAGCGGTGCGGCCGGACGAGAATCCGGGGCGGCTCTTTTCGCTCCGCGACAGCCAGCTTGCGGCGGTCTGGCTCCCCGCCTGGAGGCCATCCCCGGAGCTGATTCAGACGGAGAAAGAGGACCCCGGCCTCTCGGGCAGCCTGGACAGCCCGGCCGCTGGCCAGGAGGTCTCGGGCGTCCTCGTCCTGCGGGGCTGGGCCCGGATCCCCGGAGAAGATCTGACCGTGGAAGCCTGGATCAACGGCGCGCCCGCGGAGGACGCGCTCACGGTTCGACACGCGCGGCCGGACGTGGCGTCGGCGCTCCCCGGCCTCGGAGACTGTTCGAGAGCGGGATATGAGATCCGGATCCCGCGGCCGCTCACCCGCCCCGGGAAGGCGAGGGTGGTCGTGGTCTTCCGGACCCGCGACGGACGGGTCCGGCACTACCCGCAGGTCGTCCTTCGCTGGCGCCCGTAGGCAAGAGAGGCCCTACGGGCGAGGGTCGCGCCTGAGCTTCGCGAGCTCTTCCTCGAGCTGGCGAGCTCTCTCGGCGAGCCGCTGGGCCTCGTCGATCGCCGCTCGGGCGCGTTCCGCCTCGGCGGCGGCGCGCTGCTCCGCCTCTTCTTGCCGGGCCGTGACTCCGTCGAGCATCGCCTCGAGCGACTCGATCGTCTCCCTCGCGTCGAGGACGGGCGCGGTCCCCATCACGAACCGCAGCCTCTCGCCCTCGATCCTCAGATCCAGGCCCAAGACTGCACTGGCAAGACGGCCGCCCTGTGGCAGCACACGTTCGTACACTCGCGCGCCCGGCTCCGGCAGGCGGTACCCGAAGAGGCGGAGCTTCCTGCGGTCAAAGACCATGTACTCGGGGATCCCGAGACGGGCGAACCACTTCACGTTCCGGTCGAGGTCCTTCAACCGGCGGCCCGAGACGTGGATCTCGAGGGCGAGGTCGATCCCCTTCTTCTCGGCGCTGACGACCCAGCTTTCCCGGGGGTGGAGATCGACGTCCAGGACCGCCATGACATCCGGGGCGAACATCCGCTCGCCCGGGTAGTAGATGGCCATCTCGCTCGCGAGATAGACGCGGCGGTTCGTCTTGCGGAAGTAGGTCCGCAAGGTCTCCATGGCCAGGGTCTTCGCCTCCCAGTGGAGATCCCCTTCCGGCGGCGCGGACTCGACCACATCGAACTCGGAGGGAAGCTCGTCCAGGACGCGGGCTCTCTCCGCCTCCGACAGGGCGTCCCAGATCTCCTGCGAGGGGGCTCGCGGATCGCTTTCGTCCACGTGGTATGCGGGATGGGTGGCGCTCATCCAAACCTCAGTTTATTCCAGGGGTTGCAGAATTCCCCAAGCTTCACTATATTTCGCCGTCCCGGACGTTTCCGAACGGCCGGACCCTGGGCCGGTAGCTCAATTGGCAGAGCAAGAGACTCTTAATCTCTGGGTTGGGGGTTCGATTCCCTCCCGGCTCACCAGATTCCCCAGCTGTTGCCGCAAGGCATGACCCGCCCGCTCCCGAGCGGGCGTTTTCATTTCTCCCGCCAGGTTGTTGAATGAAGCGACCCGGATATCATCGGTTTTTTCCCGGGGGTTCCGGGGCGCTCGAGGCTCTCGCTCAGCCAGGATCCTGATGAACGTACCGACCGCCTATTACGATTCCTCACGCCGCTCGTTCCGAGTCTTCGAGGAGTTCGTCGAGCTCTGGCGATACCGGGAGCTCCTCGGACAGATGATCGTCCGGAACGTGAAGACGCGCTACAAGCGGTCGGTGATGGGGGTGGCCTGGACACTCCTGAATCCGCTCCTCGTCATGGCCGTCCTCTCCCTCGTCTTCTCGCAGCTCTTCCTGACGCTGAACTTCGAGCACTACCCGGTCTACCTCCTGAGCGGCCTCGTCCTCTGGAACTTCTTCTCTCAGTCCGTCATGTCCTCGATGAACGAGCTGGTGTGGGGGAGCAACCTCATCAAGCGGATCTACGTGCCACGGACGATCTTCGCGGTGGCAGCGGTCGGGACGGCGCTGGTGAACCTCCTGCTCACCCTGATCCCGCTCGCGATCGTGATGCTCGTCTTGGGGCATCGCTTTTCCACGGCCCTCTTCTTCCTGCCGGTGGCCATCGTCACGGCATCCCTTTTCGTGCTGGGGATGTCGCTCCTCCTCTCGACGCTCGCGGTCTTCTTCACCGACGTCATCGACATGTTCCATGTCGTCCTGACGCTCTGGATGTACATGACCCCGGTGATGTACCCGAAGGAGCTGATCCTCAACCGGCCGGAGCCCATCGCGAAGTGGCTCCTGGATCTGAACCCGATGTACCACATGATCGAGGTTTTCCGGGCTCCCATCTACCTCGGCTGGGTCTCGGGTTACAAGACGCTCCTGGCCGCCATCCTGTGCTCCGTCGTCGTCTTTGTCGCGGGCTGGGTCGCCTTCTCGCTGAAGTCCGATCAGTTCGCCTATCGTGTCTGACGCCGTGGCGGCGGATCGGCGATGACGGACAGATCGGAAAGAGGGCATGCGCCGGCAGAGGCGGTGATCGAGCTGAGTGGAGTCTCGGTCTGCTACCGGCTGCCGAAAGAGAAGATCACGTCGTTCAAGGAATTCGCGATCAGGACCGCGCAGCGGCGGATTTCCTACGAGAACTTCTGGGCCCTCAAGGACGTGACCCTCTCTCTTCAGCGAAGCGAGATGGTGGGCATCGTCGGCGCGAACGGCGCGGGGAAGAGCACGCTCCTGAAGACGGTCGCCCGTGTGCTTCGCCCCACACAGGGCCGGGTGGTCGTCCGGGGCCGCGTTGCCCCGCTCCTGGAGCTCGGAGCGGGATTCGACTACGAGCTGACGGGGCGAGAGAACATCTTTCTGAACGGAGCCCTCCTTGGCCTTTCGCGGGCGGAGATGCGCAAGCGGTTCGATGGGATCGTCGCCTTCGCCGAGCTGTCGGACTTCATCGATGCCCCCCTGCGGACCTACTCGACGGGAATGGTGGCGCGGCTCGGCTTTGCCATCGCGACCGACTGCGAGCCCGAGGTCCTCATCGTCGACGAGGTCCTGGCGGTGGGCGACGAGCAGTTCCAGCAGAAGTGCCGGGACCGGATGCGGAGCTTTCGAGACGCGGGCGCCACCATCCTTCTCGTCAGCCACAACGCCAACCAGGTCCAGGCGCAGTGCGACCGGGCCGTGTGGCTCGAACACGGGCGGGTGAAAGACATCGGACCGGCGCCGGTCGTCATTCGGCGCTACAAGGGGTTCGGCGACGAGGCGGCTCCCGATGATGGATTCGAGGGGTACGAGATGCCCGGCGACATCGACATCACCGAGGAAGCCGATTCTCCGCCTCCCGGCGCGCTGCTCCTCGACGAGCCGTTCGCCGCGGCTCCCGTCGAAGAGACCAGCGTCCCGATTGCCGAGGAGGCGGCCCCGGCCGAACCCGGGCCGGGCGCGTCCGACGAACCGTTCCCCGCCGAACCGGAGCCCCCTGTCGAGGAGCCGCCTCCGCCGGTCCGCGTGCCGCAGACGGTCAACGCGAGAGACACCTACTTCGGAATCTGGCTCTGGAAGTACCTCCAGACTCTCTCGACCTGCGACGTTCCCGTTCTCGTGTTCCCCGGGGATTCGCCCGTTCCGGGGGCCGAATCGCACCTCTCGCACCGGCAGGCGGCCGTGCTCCTGTGCGCCGCCCTGGGGTGGCTCCCCAAGCAGAAGGACCGGACCGGAGAGAGAGAAGACACATTTCTGAACGAGCTTGCGAGGCGAGGCATCGGTCTGATCCCCGGGCCGGATCGAACGGACCCGAATGAGCCGCTGACCCGGGCGGAACTGGCCGTTCTGCTGTGCCGTGTGAATGCCTGGAGCCCCGTGGCTCCGAGAGGCCGGTTCGAGGACGTCCCCCCCGATTCCCCCTTCGCGGGTTACGTGGAAGTCCTCGCCGAGCGAGAGATCACTCTCGGGACCGGGCAGAATCAGTTCTCGCCAGACGCCTTCATATCCTGGCGGCACGCCGCCATCTGGCTGGAGAAAACCTTTGGTGTTGCAAGGGCCGTTTCGGAGGTCACGTCGTGAGAAGAGTTCTGATCGCGGGCTATTTCGGCTTTGGCAATGCCGGGGACGAAGCGATCCTGGCCGGGATGCTCACGTCCCTGCGGCAGGAGGTGCCGGACCTTGCGGCCACCGTGGTTTCCAAAGACCCGGACGAGACGAGGTACCTTCACGGAGTCGAGGCGGTCCACTGGCAAGATGTCACGGCCCTGCTTGCCGCGACTGAAACCGCCGATCTCGTCATCGTCGGCGGCGGCGGGCTTTTCCAAGACCACTGGGGAGTCAAGCCTGAGACCTACCTGACTCCCGCGCACGGCGACATCACTTTCTATGGTGTCTTTCCGCTCCTGGCGAATCTTTGCGGGAAGCCCTGCATGACTTACGCGGTCGGGATTGGACCGATAAAGACCCTCGAGGGCGAGACGCACACGACTCTTGCGCTGAAACAGTGTGACACCGTCACCGTCCGCGACTCTCAATCTCTGAGGGTCGCCGAGCGGGCAGGGAACGCGATCCAGGTCTCGGATCCGGCTTTCGCGCTGGTCCCGGCTTCGCCGCAGGCCGCCATGACGGCCGCCGGGGCTTTCTTCGACTGGAGCCGGCGGCCGCTTCTCGGTGTCTCCGTTCGGCACTGGGCCGCCAGCACCCATGCCGATTCTCTCTTCGATCGTCTCGCTCTGACTCTGGACCTGTTTCTTCAGAAGACGGATGGACAGGTCCTTTTTCTCCCGTTCCAGTCCTCGAAGATCGGGAACCCCCTCGAGGATGACGCCGGGGCTTGTCAAGAGGTGATGCGCCGGATGAAGCGGGCGGCGCATGTCGAAACCGCCCTGAACGCGCTCCGGCCCGAAGTTCTCGCCGCCCTCGTCGGCCGCTGCGATGCCGTGCTGGGGATGCGCTTCCACGCGGCCCTGCTCGCCTTCGCACAGGGCGTCCCGGCCGCGGGCATTGCCTATGACCCGAAGGTCTCCAGGCTCTTCTCCGAGGCGGGCCTCGAGGACCTCTGCACAGAACCGGATTCTCTGAATCCCGAACTCCTGGCAGCGACCCTCGCTGGGCTTGTCTCGGAACCCGCCCCCGTCCGCCAATCCGTCGAGTCGTTCGCGCAAAGACAGCGCCCCCTTGCTGGCCTGCCCGCGTCGCTGGCTCGCGAGTTACTCGATCGCGGACCGCGAGCCTCCGCACCCCGTCAGCGTGGCCTCGTGGACTTCGTCCACGCGCTGATACCCCACTGGTCGAAGCTGAATGCGGACCGGACTCGCCTCGAGGCCGCCGTGCAGTCTGCCTCCGCCCTTGCCTCGAGACAGTCCGAGGAGCTCGCGAGGCTCAGCGGCGAGGTATCGAAGCGAGACTCGGTCATCGCCAGCCGGGATTCTGAAATCGACAGACTCCACGAGGAGTTGGCCTGGAGACGAGACGTGCTCGCCGCCCGGGACGAAGCCCTCCGGGACGCTCAGGAGCGTTACGCCGTGGCTGCCGGGCAGGTTGCGTCCCTGGCGCAGCACCTCGCTTGTGCCGAGGCTGATCGCACCGCACTCCTCTCGCGTACCCAGGAGCTTCAGGAGGAGCTGTCCCGCATCTATGGGAGCAGCGGCTGGAAGGCTCTCGTCCGCCTCTGGGATCTGAAGCGTCTTCTGACCGGAAAGAGCCGGACGGGAGACTCGGTTGTCCCGGCGCCTGAACGGACCAATCAGGACGCGCCCCCACCGCTTTTACAAGACGTCCCCCAGCCACTGCCTCCCGTCACCGAGACGTCTCCCACGGTTCGACCGGACTCGGGGCCGCCTCCCAGCTCCCCCGTACTCGAGGCCACCGAGCCGCCGCCACCCGCCCCCGTTTCCACGACAGGCGCCGAGCCCGTGGTGGAGAGCCTCCCTTCCGCGACCAGGAACCCCTTCGACGTCCAACTCGATCTCATCCTCGGAAGAGCTGATGGGAAGAGCCCCGTCGTCGTCTTCCCGCCGAGCGTGAGCTGGGAGATTCCGCTGTTCCAGCGCCCCCAGCAGATGGCCCTCGCGTTCGCACGGCTCGGATGTCTCGTTTTCTACTGCGACTATCAGAGCCCGCTCGGGCCCGGCTTTCACGAGGTCAGGCCTGGCCTCTTCCGATGCGACGTCCCGATCGAGACCTTCCGGGCGCTCAGCCGCGTCCTGCTCATCGTTCTCTCCTACAACCGCCACTGGATCGCCCACTTTACCGATCCGCTGGTGATCTACGAGTACATCGACGAGCTCGACGTCTTCTCGGTGGACGACAAGGTGCAGCTGAAGCGAGACCACGACCGGCTGCTGACAGAGGCGGATCTCGTGGTGGCGACCGCTCAGCAGCTCCTGGAGGGCGTCCGGCCCGCGCGGCCCGATGCCCTGCTCTGCCCGAACGGCGTCGATTACTCACACTTCGCCGCCGCACAGGGCATCACGACAACGCCCCCTCCTCCCGACATGGGACCGTTCCTCCAGAAGGGCACGAGAGAATCCGGCCTCCACGGCCTTCCCCTGCTCCGCCCACAACGCCCCATCATTGGCTACTATGGGGCCCTCGCTCGCTGGGTCGACTATCCCATGCTCCGCAGAGTCGCGCTCCTCCGCCCAGGCTGGACGTTCCTCCTCATCGGGCCGCCACATGACTCGGCGTTCGAGCAGAGCGGAATCGGCGCCGAGCCGAACATCCACTGGCTCGGGCAGAAGTCCTATCAAGACCTCCCGCTCTACCTGCGCCACTTCGACGTCGCCACCATTCCCTTCATCGTGGGCCCCATTACACACGCGACCTCACCCCTGAAGCTCTTCGAATACATGGCGGGCGGGAAGATCGTGGTCACCACTCCGATGGAGGAATCCATGCGCTTCGAGGGCGTTCTCACCGCCAGTGGCCCCGCGGCCTTTGTCGAAAGGCTCGAGGACGCGTTGACTCTTCGCGAGGACCCTGCCTGTCGCTCGAGAATCGACCGCGTGGCAAGGGAAAACACATGGGAACAGCGCGCCCGCTCGATCCTGGAAGCTCTGGGAACCACTGTCAGGGAAGTATGAGAGAAATGCAACCGGCTGCTCCTACAGAAGACGAGCTCTCGCGGGAACTCTCGTCGATACTCGACCGCTTTCCTCTTCGACGGGACGTGATCGTGTTCGCGCCGTCGATCGGGTGGGACCCTCCTTTCTTGTTTCAGAGGCCCCACCAGCTGGCAAGGGCGTTCGCCCGGGCCGGTTGCCTGGTCTTCTTCGTCGAACCCGACTATCCCGCTCGAAGACCCCTCGGCTTTCACCAGGACGTGGATGGACTCTTCGTCTCCTGCGTTCCCCTGCAGGTTCTCTCGTCGCTTTCATCGCCCGTGGTCGTGGTCTTTCCCTACAACACCGAGGCCATCCGCTGCTTTCGGGAGCCGCGCGTGTTCTACGAGTTCCTCGATGACCTCGAGCTCTGGGGCGCCTCACCCGAGCTCGCGGCGTCACACAGGCTGACACTGGCCAGGGCGGCGCTCGTCACGGCGACGGCCCGGAATCTCCTCTCCAAGATCTCGAAGTGGAGGCCTGACGCGCTCTACTCGCCGAACGCGGCCGACTTCGAGCACTTCGCGCCCCGCCCGTCGCGCCGCCCTCTTCCAGGCGATCTGGGAGACATCCTTCGACCCGGTGCGCCCGTGATCGGGTACAGCGGTGCCCTGGCGAACTGGTTCGACTTCGAACTCCTCGCCAGCGTTTCGAAGCTGCTCCCGAACATGCTCTTCGTGCTCGTTGGCACCGATCACGACGGAAGCCTCGAGAAGAGCCGGCTCCTTTCGCGTCCAAACGTCCACTGGCTGGGACCCAAGCCTTACGAGGGCTTGCCCGACTACATCGAGCACTTCGACGTCGCGACCATCCCTTTCCGCGTCAACGAGGTCACCGCATCCACCAACCCGGTCAAGCTCTTCGAGTACTTCGCGGCGGAGAAGCCGGTGGTCTCGACCGCGCTTCCCGAGTGCCTCGCCATTCCTCTCGTCCACTGCGGCCGGTCGGCAGAGGAGTTTGCCGCCCTTCTCCAGACCGCCCTTTCACAGAAGGACGACGCGCGCTTCCGGTCCTCCGCGTCTTCTCTGGCGCGAGAACAGACGTGGGACGCGCGCGCCGGCGAGATTCTCCACGCCCTGGGCGAGCCCGCCTCGCCGCTTGCCGCGGACTGGAGAATTCACGAACTCTGCTCTTCCCTCTCCCGCGCCGAGCGCGAAATCGACCTGTTGACCTTGGCCGCCTCCGCCCCATCCGCGCGCGCATCTGGCCCCCCCGCGGAGCACGAGCGCCGCGCGCTGGAGCAAGAACGGACGATCCAACAGCTCACGATCTCGCTCAACTCGATCACCTCGAGCCGGGGCTGGCGGGCCCTACAGAAGATCTGGGATCTCAGGCTCGCCGTCGCCCCCCGCGGATCTCGACGGGAACGTGTCTTCCAGCGCGCTCTCTCCCGCCTGGGAATGGGCAAGAAAGAGGTCGCGGCTCTCGCCGCTTCCACTCAACGCACGGAACCACCTCGAGAACCGGCCGCTCCGGCCGTGGAGACCCCGGTCGTCTCCACTCCGGCCCCGGAAGCGCCGCCGCCCGTCCCGGGCCCCCTGCACTCCATTTCCACCCGCGGGTCCGCGCCACATCGATCCGAATCTCGCAGACAACCGGTGAAGATGGCGAGACCGCGCGTCGCATATCTCACGAACCAGCTTCTGGACCTCACCACGAAAGAACCCCGTTTTGGAGGGGGAGAACGGTACTGCCTCACCCTGGCCAGTCTGCTCAAGAGCCTCGGCTTCGACGTCACGTTCTTCCAGGCTTCGAATGAGCCTTTCGAGGGTGACTACTACGGGAATCCCGTCATCGGCATCCCGATGGGAGCGTGGTACTCGGAGTTCCAGTTCGGAATCTGCAGCGCCTTCTACGACCTGGCGAGCCGGTACGACCGCGTGATCCACAACCTTGCGGAATATGCGTCCGGACGGATGTGGCCCGACGCCATCCTCATCTGCCATGGGATCTGGTTCGACCACGACAACTACGGCACGTTCCGGACCGAGGAGTGGTACCGGAACCTCAACCTGGCGTTCTCCCAACCCGGGCATGTCGTGAGCGTCGATACGAACACGATCAACGTCGTCCGAAGCCTCTGGCCGGAACTCGCTCCCAAGATGACTTACATCCCGAACTGGGTGGACGTCTCGAAGTTTCACCCCGCGGACGGTCAGGCCGAGTCGAAGGTCGTCCTTTTCCCCCGGCGCAGCCAGGTGAACCGGGGATCGCGAATCCTCGGGGAGATCTTGAAGGCCGTTCCTCACCAGGACTGGAAGTTCCGCTGGGTCGGCGAGGGCGACGCGGTCGACACCCAGCTCATCAAGGACCTCACAAAGCGCGAACCGCGGCTCGAATACCACTCGGCCTCATTCGAGGAGATGCCCCGGCACTACCAGTCCGCCGATATCTGCGTCATCCCGACGATCGCCTGCGAGGGAACGAGTCTCTCGTGTCTCGAGGCTCTGGCCAGCGGAAACGCCGTCATCTCGACCAATGTGGGTGGTCTCCCCGATCTGGTCCAACCCGGCAACAACGGCCTCCTCGTCGATCCGACCCCCGAGGCCATCGCAGAGGCGATCACGTTTTGCATCGAGAACCCCGGCGAGCGAGCCAGGCTCCGGGCGAAGGGGGTGGAGTCGGCACAGTACTTCCGCCACGAGGTCTGGCAGGAGCGCTGGACGGCATTCCTCAAGAGAGCCGGGTGGCTGTCGAACCGAACGGGGAGGCCCGAATGACACGCGTCGCTGTCGTGACCAGGAATGCGATCCACGGTGGCGTGGAGACGATGATCGCTCTTCACCACAGGTATTTCGGAGCGACGGTCTTCGTGGCTGGCGGCCACAACAAGCCGGAGACATGCCCCTTCCCGTTCACCTACATCGACGGGGAGAACCCCGAACGCGCCCAGAGGGAGTTGGCCGCCGCGCTCGGCCCGTTCGACGCCGTCATCTACCACTGGCTCCCGGACTGGGGTGTCGCCGCGGTGAAGGAGAGTCAGAAGCCCTGTCTCGAGGTCGTCCACAGAGACGATACCGCCGACGGAGACAAGACCGTCCCCCATGTTCTGGTCACTCACTCCGGCTTTCTCGCGGAGTATCTGCGGTCCACTTTCGGAAGGGATGCGATTGTGATTCCACACGGGCTGGAAGTGGAGCGCTTCCCCGACTCCCCAAAGGGACCCTACATCGGGGGTCTGACGAGCTACTACCTTACAAAGGGAATCGACCTCTTTCTCGAGGCATGGGCAAGGATTCACAGGGATTTCCCGGACGTCCCCGTTCGTTTCTACGGGGCCGGCTGCCATCTCCACATCTTCAAGGACATCGCGAACCGGCTCGAGCTGGATGTCGAGTTCCTGCCTGCAGTGACATCCCCTGAGAGGTACCTCTCCGAGTTCAGACTCTTCGTCGCCCCGTCGAGAATCGAGGGAATGCCCTTCGCGGTGATGGAGTCCCTCGCCGCGAATGTCCCGGTGCTCTGCTCCGACTTGCCCGGAATGGTTGAGTTCAATGCCTCGGCGCGAAGAGCCGGGCACCCCGACCCGCTGATGCTGTTCCGGTCGGAGGACGTGGCGGACCTTGCCGACAAGCTGGCGATCGCCCTTCGCTCTGCTCCGCGCCCCAGCAGCCGGGAGTTCATACGAAGCACGTATGGAGCCGACCAGCACTGCCGCGAGTACGCGATCGCAATCGGCCGTGCGATCGGGCGCTCGGACGGAAACCGCGTCCCGCAAGCGGCTGCCGACGGCGTCTCATCCATCGTCAGCCCGCCCCCTCTCCCCTTCAACAAGCTCGAGATCGATCAGTTGAAGTGGGTGGCCTACAACGCCTTCCGTCTGCGCCACAACAAGCTCTTCCCCTTCTTCAAGCGGCTCTTCAAAACGATCGCCCCATGAGGGCTGTCCTCCGCGGAGCCGCCCGGGCGCTCTATCGCGCTCTGCCTGGCGGCGCCAAGTCGGCCGCGTGGTTTCTGCGGGAGGACATCCGGACCGCCTGGTGCCGCCTTCGTCACACCGGTCTCCCTGGCTCTCTGGCGGAATCACGCGAGGGCTTCACCTTTCTCTATCCTCCCAACGTCACATGGAATCACCTTTTCCAGCGGCCGCATCAGATGGCGCGAGCCCTCGCGGGACTGGGGCACAGAGTTGTCTTCTGCACGCGAGATCCCGGAGCCGATGGAGTCAGCGGACTCGTCGAGGTCGCCCCCAGACTCTTCGTCACTTCCTTTCCGCCGCCGATCTTCAATGCCCTGAGGCCGGTTCTCGTGATCTCGCGTCCGACACACGCGCCCTACGTGAAGCGACTGACCGGGGCGACGGCCGTCTACGATTTCATTGACGAACTCATGGTTTACGAGGACTTCGGCCCGGGCATGGAGAGGGAGCATCTCCGCCTTCTCTCCGAGTCGGATGTCGTTCTCACGACGGCGACGCGTCTCCAGGAGAAGGCCCTTGCGCTCCGGCCTGACGCCGTTCTCTGCCCGAACGGGGTCGACTACGAGTTCTTCCGTGCGGCCGCCTCACCGGGACGGATTCCCGCCGATATGGAGCCGATTCCTCGCCCTCGCATCGGCTACTACGGAGCCCTGGCCCGCTGGGTGGACTACGAGCTGATTCGCCGGGTCGCCCGCCAGAGACCGGACTGGAACTGGGTCTTGATTGGCCCACAGTACGACGCGAGTCTCACGGAGTCCGGACTGCTGAACTCGGAGCACAACGTCCACTGGCTCGGGCACCGGCCCTATGAGACTCTCCCGGACTATCTCCGCGGCTTCGATGTGGCGACGATCCCGTTTCTTCTGAACGACGTGACGAAAGCGACCTCACCCGTGAAGCTCTTCGAGTACCTCGCGGGCGGTAAACCGGTCGTCACGACCGCGATGGACGAGTGCCTGCTTTTCCCCGGTGTGGTCTCGGCCGTCCACGATTCGGCGGAGTTCGTCGAGACCGTCGAGCAGGAACTCCGCCGTGGTCCGACCGAGCACATCTTGCGACAGCGTCAACAGACGGCCCGGGCCAACGGCTGGGAGACCCGCGCCCGGCACTTGCTCACCGCGCTGGAGTCGATCGGGGCCGCCAGACGCTCTCGCCCGGCGCAGAACCCCTGATCCCTTCCATCCCCGGTTTCCGGGCGGTTCAGCCGCCGTTTCCCCGGGGAAGCAAAGGAGCCCCGGGCGGCCGGGCAACGTGCCGGCTCGGCTCAGACCCGTGGGAAGAACAGCTCCAAGACCTCCCGGGGGCCCCAGATCTTGGTCTCGCCGAACTCCGATGGGCGGCCGTTCGTCAACAGATGGACGGCGCGATTCGCGAGGTACGCGAAGCACTCTCGCGGGTCGTCTTCCCGGCCATCGCGCCGGTCGAACATCCTTCGCAGGATGTCGAGCTGCGTGTCGAGGGCCCGCGACGGGTCGGGCACGTGCGCTCTCGGGATCGCCCTCTCCGCCGGCGTCTTGTCGACGCGCAGGCCCAGCGTCTCCCGGACGAGTTGGTCGAGTTCCGTCTCGGCCGCGCTCTTCTTCGCGGTCTCCTTCGGTTTGCGGGGCTGGAGGAGGATCGGTCGCCGGTCGCAGTTCGCCCTGTGGATGGCGGTCGCGCGCGGGACCCAGCCCAGGTTCGTCAGGATCAAGCGTGACGAGACGTGTGACACCAGGTTCTCGACGAATGGCTTGATGGCCGTCTCGAACGCCTCGTTGACGCCGTCGAAGAGATTGAGCACGTAGTGGACCCTGAAGTACTCGACCGTATCCGAGATCGCCTCCAGGACGGGGTGGGGCCCGAGCGCCTGCTGGAAATCGACGAGAAAGGCATCGAGGTTGGGGAGACCCGGCTCGTAGACGTCCTCGACGCGGTCGAGCAGGTCGAGGATGAGGTGCCTCGTCGCAACGGGGTCGGGCACCCGCTGGTAGAACGGGCTCCCCTCCGAGAAGAGGATCCGGAGCTTTCGAAACAGGATCGCCTTGACGATGTCGGACGCAGCGAGCGTCGCGGACGGGAGGAACGGCGTGAAGACGAGGACACCGGAGTTGGAGTAGGGGAGGAAGTCGAGGACGTTGGAATCCAGGCCCGCCTTCATGTCGAGGACGACATAGGTGAAGGGGAGCTGGTTGATGGCGGCGATGAGGTCCTTCTTCTTCCCGGCGTCGAAGTTGGTGACCTCCTCGATCATGTGGAGAGGCCCCGCCACGAAGCCGAACTGCCGATACAGGCCGTCCGGGTCGAGGTCCGAAGAGAGCTGCGTGACGCAGTCGCCGAGGGGGTAGCCCTTCCTGAAGAAGTGATAGAGGTCTCTCGCGACCGGGGTCCCGATCGTGTTTCTCACCGACGAGGTTCCCGTGTCGAGATCGACGAGGACGGTCGGGGCGAAGCGGGACAGAGAGAGGGCGAGGTTGACGGAGACCGTGGTCTTGCCTACCCCACCCTTGCCGGAGGAGACCGGGATGATGCGCTTCGGCATTGGGGCGGAATCACGATATCACGCGGTTCGCCGGGGACCGGGCAAGAAGCGCGCAGCCGACATGCTTCCCGGCGGACGTTACTTGACCGCTTCGCGGGATATCAACCCAGGAAACGGCTGTTGACCCACGGGAAGCACGAGGAGGCCCTCATCCGGCGCTTCGCGCCACCTTCTCCCTGAGGGAGAAGGGAGTCTCGCTCCGTCATAGGCGGAAAAGAAGCGCTGCCGCCGTTGGTGAAGCACACCCAGCCCCTCAGCCTCCCCTTACGAAGGGGAGGCGGCGCGTGAGCGCCGGAGGGGTCCGCCCCGCCTCCCCGAGAGACCAGCTCGCCAGGGTGGTCCGATGTGAAGACCCCTCCCGGGCCTCACGGCCCGACCTCCCCTTCGTAAGGGGAGGTGACCGGAGAGAACGAGCTTCTCGCACGGGGAGAGGCGCTCAGTGCCGGGGGCCCTCCGTGAAATCGAGCATCCAGATGTCTCCGTTGTGCGTGTTCCGGCTCGCGAAGAGAGTCTTCCCGTCCCGGGAAATGGAAACCTCGGAGGCATTGGGCAGGATCGACCCTCCGGGCTGGGTCGCTCCTGACTCGATGTCGAGAACGGTCACTCCGCCAGCGCGAGTGACCATCAACAGGCGCCGGGAATCTGGCAAGAAGCACACGGCCTTCTCGATCTTCACACGGTCGAGCGCTCGATATCTCTTGCCGGCTAGGTCGTAGAGAACGAGCTGATCGTCGAGGTTGCCTTCGGGGTTCCGGGCTCTGCCGGCAAACCATCGTCCATCAGCCGACCAGGAGAGTGCCGCGAACACCTTCTCGCCTGACATTGCCGGCAACGGGTCGAATCGGAATCCGTTCGCTCCTGCCTCGGCCAGAAAAGGCTCATGCTTCTTGCCGCCCTCGACGTAGAGCCACTCTCCGTCGGGGGAAACCAAGATGTTGAGAACTTCGCCCGCCGGGGTCTCTCCGATGACGCGCTCGCGGCCGCTGCCATCGGGCCGGATCCGCCAGAGTTCGCTGCCGTTCTTCAAGGCAACGCAGAAATACAGCCAGGATCCGTCTGGGGACCAGTCGTATTGGGACTCTCGAAAAGCATCGTCGGTCAGCCGGCGGATCTCTCCGGAGGCTTCGCTCACGATCGCAAGATCCTCTCGGAACTCATTGGATTGCTCGATGAGACGGCCGGCAATCCACCTGCGGTCAGGGGAAGGAATCGGCCGATACAGCGGGCGGAAGCCGGGGAGGACCTTCCGAAATCCTCCCGACACAGCCCCTGACACTGGGTCAACCTCCCACCGGAGAAGGTCTGTCTCCCTGGAGACGGCCCTGAAGACAATCCGCGATCCGTTAGGCGTGGACGAGAAGTGAGGCCACATGTCGAGTCCCGCGTAGTTCCGGGAACGTGATCCCGAGGCTTTTCGCCGCGTAAGGGACCGGGATTTGGTGGATTCCCGAACTGGACCGGCGACGGAGCAAAGGGGGACAGTTTCGAGCGTCGACGA
>JAJVIN010000036.1 GCA_022071945.1 Thermoanaerobaculia bacterium
TGACGCTCTGGTTCGCTCGACCACCCCATCCGCCGAGCGTGACCCACCCGCGGGCTCAGCTCAGCCCGGTCACCCCTGGACCATTCCTCCCAAGCAGACCCGGGTCATTTCTGACGAGCGGTCAAGTTCCGTTGAAGCCGAAACGAGGACGACGGTCGCGAGAGCCAGGCGTTGAGCCTTCGGAAGCTCGATGTCCCAATCGTCTCCAGGCAAGAGGTCGCGCTTGTCGAGAAAGCACGAGACCCCTGGATGAAGAACATCGTAGAGCGCTTCCGCTCTCGCGGTGTCCCGTCCAGCATGCGCGATGAAATAGGCCGGGCGAACACGACTGGGCATACTCGTCTCCTGCGGTCTCCTCCTCCGAGGAATGTGGACAGAATGGAAGTCCCGGCAGAACTGAGCTGCCTCCCGCCGGGAAACGCCGAGGGCTCGAGAACGTTGATCATGACGGGGGAACCGGCTTCGCTCACTTCCAGGGAACGATGGCAACCTCGTTCAAGAAACGGGACCGGACCTTCGAGAACACGTTCGGATCGCTCGCCTTGTTCGCCCCCAGGTCCTCCAACTCCTTGATTGCCGCCGAAGAGTCGAGTTGGTACCTCCCGGGCTCGGTCACGGCATCGACTCTGAGGAAGCGAGGTTCTCCGGCCAGAAGGCTGGCGAGGCTCAGCGAAGACTCCTGCTGAACGTTCATCAGCAGATCCAGGATCTTCTTCTTCCAGAGCCAGCCCAAGACTCCGGCGCGAGACTGCTGAGTGACCGAGAACGGTTCGTTCGTCGTCCCCACACTCAACACGTCGATTCGCTCGAGCGGCACTCCAAGGACGCAAACGGCCTCGATGATGGCCGTCAGGGCTGGTGAGTTCGCCCAGACTCCCCCGTCTAGATAGGCGCTCTCGGAAACAAGCCCCTTGATCTTCGCCGCGGAGAAGAACGTCGGCGCGGCAGCCGTGGCCAGAGCCGCGTGAGCCGCGAGCGTGGCGGCGTCCGCCGTCCGGTCCGGATGGTGAGGCGTACGAAAAACATAGGAGCGGCCCGCAACCGCCGCGTAGGCCGGGATCACCAGGCGGCAGTGTGAATCGCTCAACGTCTTCGTGCCCAGGACGGCCTTCAGCTCGCGAAGCAGGATCTCCTGCGAGTACTTCGGGCAGAGGACGTGCCGGAAGAGGTGCCGGATCCGGCCTCGGATTCTGGTGACCGGGAAGATCACGGGTCCCCGGTCTCTGTAGAATCCGAGCACTTTCTCTGCCGTCAGCCCGAGACCGAGTCCGATGGCCAGGATTCCGCCCGTCGAGGTCCCTGCGATCAGCTCGAAGTGCTCAGAGACCCGGCGTCCTGTTTGACGTTCCCACTGGGCAAGAGCCGCGGCCGTGAATGTCCCCTTCAGTCCCCCACCGTCGAGTGCGAGGATTCTGAACGATGAGCCGTCCGAACCCTTGCCTCGGACGAGGGGAAGCCGTTCGAGCTGGTCGCAGATCTTCGCGGCCAGCGTCGAGACCTCCTGCTCTCTCAAGAGGCCCCGGTTCGTCACTTCGTCGAAGCCGTTGCGAAGCCGGGATAGCACGGCGGGATTGGCACTCACATACTCCTCGGTCGCTCCCCCGAGACCCGCGAGAAGGAAACAGGGAAGCCCGCGTTCGAGCGCGAGGTCCAGTTCCCGGTGCGTACCGGCCATCCCCGCTGCCAGACGCCACATCTTTCCGCCGACGACGACAATCGCGTCGCAGCGAGCGGCCATCCACTTTCGGAGCCGGTCGAGGCTCGCGGCCCGATCTCCGGTGACGCCGGGAATCTCGTGGACCAGCGCGTGATGCTCCCATTCACTCTTCTTCGCCCGGCCGGGCTCGTTGGCGAAGTACTGCGAAACCGCGAGGGTCAAAAGGTCTTTCCGCCCGCCTGCTTTGTGGACCCCTTCGGCTTGTTCAAGAAGAGCCGGGGTGAAGCTCGGGTGACTGCCGTGAACAATGTAGCCGCCTCGAGTGAAAACACGGCGGGCGAACGTCCGGACGAAGGTCAGAATCGCTTCGCGTTGCTCCTCGCCGCAGTGCTCGGGTTCCGGAATGGAGCCAGAGAGCCAGATCCGAGCACCTGAAAGGACATCATTCATGTCGATCTTCCCCTTCTGCGCCCTGCAACTTCTGCTCAGTCATCCGGATCGCCATCAGTTCCTGGTACTCCCTGCCGAGGAAGGTCCGATGCCACGCGGCGTCTTCCCCCGGGCTTCCGGGTGTAATCGTCGATCCTCTCCGCCACGACGAATGGCGAGGGGAGACCGATGCTGGCGGCCATTCGTTGGGCCGTACCCGGCAGGCTCCTGAACTCAGACCGTGGACCACCGCGCCCGTTCCTCCGAGATCTCGTCGACGATCCATTGGGCGATGAGTGGGTACGGGATGACCGGTTGCTCCTCCGGGTCTATGCGCGGGCGGTGTTCTTCATCCCCGCCCCGGTACTTGGCGCGGAGTGTCGACACTTCTTCGAGGATCTCCTGGTCGATGCGGCGGACGACGTTGTCGTCGTCACTCCGCACGGCGATGGACGCTGCCGCTCCGCCGGTCAAGGCGAAGACATAGACCGGAGCCCCTCGCCGGAGATGTGCGAAGGCTTCGAAATCCGCTCGTTCTTCAGAGGATCCTCCGATGCACACCATCGCTATCGGACTGGTTCTTTCGATCATCTCCTCGCGCAGGCGGCCAAGCCCGCCCGGATGTTCTTCCCCTCGCCGGCGCTCGCCTCCGCCTTCCACCCGATTGAGCCTCACGTGTCCGAGCCGGTACATCACGAGTGCTTGCTCTGAAGGGGACTCGGCGAACGAACCAGATTCGAAAACCTCGACGGAGGCAGTCGGACGCTCTTCACTAGAACGTTCAGCGAGACTGGGCTCGCGATACTCACCGGCCACCATCCCGACGAGCATCGACATCGCCGGAACACCGCGCAGGACGATCTGACCGCCCTGACTGAAGACGGCCCGGGCCAGACTGATGACCGCCTGGTCGATCTCGAAGTGCGCTCCACGAATCCGCCGGTGCCTGGCATCCGACTCCGGAAGTGGAATGCTTGCGGAGAGCAGGATGGAGCGACCCCGGAGCCGATTGCCGCGCGGATTCCGAATCATGCTCACAAAGTCCCTCTTGCCATCTCCGCAGCCGCCCGCTTCAACAGGCCCTCGTCGAAGAGGTGAATACTCGCCAGGCCAGCCAGCCATTCGGTCTGGGACGCACGGACGGGTTCCATGAGCCTTGCGAGCCCGATTACGACACCCGAAGAAGTCGGATCGACGTGCGCGTGGACGCCGCAAAAGTCGTGCAGCTCGGGCGCCCGGGGTGTCAACCAGACGAGATAGCGCCGGCCTTGCCCTCCAGTCACGACGATTCCTCCTGGCGATACGGTCTGGGGCGGAACTCCCTCGAGAAGAAGTGCCCCCTCGAGAGAGTCTCTGAGGATCTGACGTCTACGAATCAGAGCCCTGGAATGCTCCATCCTGACGCGCTCGACCACACGGTCGAGGGCGTCTGCTTTCAAGAGGTCAAGGCCAGGCGGTTCGAAGTCATTTCTGTTCAGGATCATCCGAACGGCTGGGTCGATCCCGTCAACATCGACGCCCTTCGGATGCCTCAGCGCCAGGATTCCCAGACTCGCGGTCTTGGCAACGTCGATCTCGTATCTCGTCCACTCGGATGCAAGGATGTTCTGCGACTCGAGCAAGAGGAGCATGGCTTTGTCGCCGAGTTCCTGGGTCAGCCGGGCCTGGAAGTCGACTCCGGGAGGGATTCGAAAGTGATCCAGGAAGACGTCGAAGCCGGCATGGGCGAGCGCATCGAAGAGCTGAACGGCCAGCTGGGATGTGTCCTTCTGCCGGTAGCTGATGAAGATGCGCGGGTTCTCGGGAGTCAGTCCCGCAATCGAGAAGACGGCAGGAAGAACCTCCGCGACGGAGGAAGTCCAGAACTCCACGTTCAGGTTCCTCAACGAGTGCGGGATGAGCCGTTTGACGCTGCCCTTGGCGCTTTCCGGGAAGACGAGCAGGACCCGGAACTCGGGACCGCGCTGGGCCCAGTCCACAAGCTCCGGAAACGGGGGGAGAGGCTGGGCCACGTCCCCGACACAGACGAGGACCTTCTGGCAGTCCGCTTCTGCAACAGCGTGGCAGAAGGACGGTCTGCCCTTGCCGCCGCACGGTACGACCACCGATCTTGCGGCTGGCGCCAAGGTCTTGAGTTCACGCATCAGGGCCTGCCGGAGGTTCTGGAGGTCACGCTGGGCCGGGGCCGTCCCAGCACAAGCGAGGGCCAGAAACACCGGATGAAGAACCGGAAGCCCCAGGAAACCCTCGCACTCGAATAGCCCGTCTGGACGCTCGACTTGAAGAATGAGTTGCGCTCCGGATTGCAGGGGCATTGCGCTCAGGCCCCCTTGGTCCTGCTAGGCGCCCCGGCGCTCTGCCTGGGTCGGTTCCGCCCGGGGAAGGGCCCTTTTGCTCTCGAGTCGACCGGTTCTTGGGATCCCGCACCGGAGCCCCGGCTCCGCCAAGGCGAAACGGACTGATATCTCTCCATGCCTGACTTCCTCCTCTGCTGTATAAGTGCGCGCAGAAGGGGAAATCGAGACAGCGCCCCTCAAGAAAGTTGGAAAAAAATGCGAGGCCTGCTTTCAGGCGCTCGGCGCATGGCCCTGGATGCGAGCCAGACAGACGCGGAAGCCGACGTTCGAGCCGCTGACAAACGGCCGCCTCCCGTAGCGGTTCGCCGAGCGGCAGTCCGCCGCCCAATCGCCCCAGGACCCGCCGCGCAAAACGCGCGCCAGACTCGACTCGAGCATCGTCGAGAGACCGGTTCTCCATTCCTCGATGCGCCGGAGCGAAGCGGGATCTCTTACTCCATCCTCGCGTCTCTCGTACGCATCCTCGTTCCATCCGTCGTGGCACCACTCCCGGACGTTTCCGTGCATGTCATGAAGCCCGAAGGCGTTCGCCTTCTTACTCCCAACCAAGTGGGTCGTGCTCTTCGCGTTTCCCAGAAACCACCCAGCATCCGCCAGATCGTCCTCTCCGTCGCCGGTGTGGTAGGCGGTCTCCGTTCCCGCGCGGCAGGCGTACTCCCATTCCGCCTCGGTGGGCAGGCAGACGAACGAGTGGCCCGGAGGAAGCTTCATCCTCTTGGTCTTCGCCAGCCACGAGCAATAGGTGATCGCATCGCGCCACGACATGTTCTCGGCCGGGTTCTCCGCTTGACCCTCGAAGAAATGTTCATGCTCGACCTTCTCCGCCCGCTTCCAGATGTCGAATTGCTCCTGGGTTACTGGCGTTTCTCCCAACCAGAACGGTTGCGTGATCCTCACGGTGTGGACAGGCTCCTCGTCCGTCCACTCGGTCTTGCGGGTCCCCATGCGGAACTCTCCAGGCGGGATGAGCCGAAAGGCCATCTCGACACCCGCTTCCGGCCAGTGGAGGACGTGGCGGTCAGTCTCGTTCATAAGTGCGAGGTCCCTTGAGTGGCTGGGCGGATGGCCGGTTCCCGGCCGGGGCCGACTCAGACTTTGGTTCGTTTGCCATCGCCGACGGTAGATTCGCAGGAAGAGACTCGCCGCGTCCAGCCCCTCGCAGCCGCGCTGACAAGTCCGGAAGGCCAAAGGACTCTCGGAGCCAAGCCTCCCCGGGGCAGGCAGTGAAGGCGGCTCCCTCTTGCAGTACTCCGACATCGCCACGAAACTCCCGTCGTTCGTCGCCCCGCTCTCGGGGAACTCCCCGTCGTTGACGGCTCCTAAGACACGAATCTCCCTCGGCCGGAGATCCGCTTGACTCTCACGAGGCCATTCGAGACACCTGCTGTCCGGAGCACGCCATCGATCTGCCTCCACTCTCCCGGTGAAACCGAGATCACGGAACCATCCCCCACCGCCGAGCCCGTCTCCCCGTCGAAGACCTCGAGTCTCACAGTGAGGTCTTCGCCTGCTTCCGGAAAGGCAGCTACAGCCACGTTGGCCCGCGTTTCCGAATACTGGCGAAGGCCGTGGATCCAGATTTCCTCTGTTGCCGAAAACGAGAGGCTCGTGGCCGGGTAGAAGAGACCGCACCTGCCACCACCCGAGGCGGGAGCCACGGTTCGTGCCTCGGCGAATCCGCTGGAGAGAGCCCCGCCCGAGCGGAACTCCACGAGCAGCGACCCCGCGTAGAACGCCTGTCCGCGTGACCCCGCGGCAACGCCCCCACGACGAAGGCAGTCGATCGCATCAAGAACAATCCTTTGCTCCGCCGGCGCCAGGTCGAGCGTCAGACTTCCCCCGGACCCGCGGATCGGGGAAAGAGATTCACGGTAGGTCAGCGTGACCCGCTGCGCGGCCGAGGTCGGATTCGTCAACACGAGTTCGCTCTCGGAAGTTCCATTTCGATCCGCACCGGGACGAGCTGGGCCTCGGAAAGACGCAATCCTGATTCAGCCGCGACGTAAGTCCCGTCGTTGGTGACGTTGTCGTTGAAGACGGCGTAGGCCAGATGCGGACCCCGGCCCGACCGTCACGTCCGGTGACACGACGTGAGTTCTGAAGGCACCCGCTTCTCCCGAGTACAGCCTGACCCTCAGAGTCACGGGTTCCTTCCCCGTGTTGACAAAGGCGAGGTTGGTCCTGTCTGCCGGAGTGCTCCTAAGCCCATGAACCAGCGAAGTGCCAAACCTAGAAATCGTGAGTCGCGACCGCCGGGTACGAGAGGCCCGCTCGGCCGCTACCAGACGGAGTCGTCGTCCTGGCGCCCGCGGACAAGACGTCCGCCGAAGACGCTCCACGGAAAGTGATCTGGAACATGCCTCCCTGGTTCGATCCGACCGGAATCAGAAGGCCGCACTCTCGCAGGTACGCGACCGTGTCCGCCAGGGCGATCTGGCGTCCCGCCGAAAGGGCAATGGCCACTTCGCCTTCACCCGAGGCTCCGAGCGAAACGGCTGGCGTGTAGGAGAGCGTCGCCTGAACCGGCGTCGTCCCACGATTCGCCAGAATCAACTCGGTCGAGTAACGAGCGCCGCTTGCACCCGCTGTCTCGAGGACGACCGGAACCGACTTCACAGCCGTCAGCTCGGTGGGCTCTCCGATGATGAGCGCGGAGAAGGAGCGGCCCGTCGGGGTCGTCTTGCCCGAGAGGATCGATTCGGCGGCGGACGCGATCGCGAGCCGTATGATCGCGTCTGATCCCGGTGGAGGACTGGCCGCCATCATGGCTGCGTGGTCGAGGTTCCCGAAGAATAGCCGCGACCAGAATGCCGAGACGTAGTCGATCCGAGCCGCATGTGCCGGGCGCACCATCGCGCTGAAGAACCGGCGGTCGAGAGGCTCCCAGAACGTCCAGGAATCGCGCGGGAAGGCGGTCGAGTCGAAGGCCGAGTCGATCGTCCCGAGTTCGGAATCGCGGACCTTCTGGAGCCAGCACTCGAGCATCGTGACGTGCTTTTCGCTCACCCGCGCCTGGTCAGCGAGGGTGAGCAGCCGGTCGAGGAAGTCTCGGTTGTCCGGGTACACGTGGAGGTCGATTCCCCAGAGTCCCGGAATCTCGACGAGTGCCGCGACATACGAACTCGCTCGCGAATCCCAGGTCCCGGTACCGGAAACGAGAGCCACGCCCGCCTGCCCTTCCGCCTGGATGCTCTCGACCATCCCTCTCACCATCGACGCGAAGGCCGCTGGCGAACGGAAGGCGCTCTTTCCCGAGAGCCGGCTCTCCGTGTCAGGTTCGGAACCGAGATTCAGAGCGTCGGGTCGCATGCTGCGGGCCGGCGCGACGGCTTGGGCGGTGCGACCGGCAACGTACTGGCTATCCGTCAGCTTCGCGAAGAAGGGCCCCGCGTCGAGGCCGGACCCTTCCGAGTAGATTCCGGGGAACATCGCGCCGGTCTCGACTGTCAGCTTCATTCCACGCAGCCGGACCTTCGAGGCGACGGACTCGTAGAAGTTCAGGATACCTCCGTGCACTTCGGGCCGGCCGCTTTCGGCCAGGAAGACGGGATCGAGCAGCGGGTAGTTCACGGAGACCGTCACGGCGCGTAGCCCGAGAGCGGAAAGCCGGTCGAGTTCGAGGTCGACAGCACCCGGAACACCCGGTGCGAGAAGCTGGAGACCCCGGTTTCCGTTGGCCGACAGGAGAGTCGCGGCCGGCGTCACGGGTTGACGGGTTCCGTCCCAGCTGGTCGAGAGAGTCTCGTCGAAGGCGTCGAGACGCCGGGTTATCCCACGAGCAAGGTCCTGGAACTCCGCCGGAATTGCGGGTGCTCCAGCCACCGCCGGGCTGTCAAGGCGAGGATCCAGCCAAGAGAGAACGCTCGCAGGAATCCGAAGCCAGAGTTACCGGGCCCTCTCATCTCTTCCTCCGGACTCTCGTTCCACCAGGAAGATCGCCGCCGACAGCGCGGGCAGCGTGACGAACGGGTGCCCGTTGTCATCCTCGAGCCGGGCATCGCCCAGGAGTTCTGTCGCCCTCGGACGGACCAGTCCGAGGAGGTCCTCCCGGCGAACCTCGTCACTGTTGTTGAGAACCACCGTCAACTCCTCCCCGACTCCACTCCTCCTGTACACGTAGGTGCCCCCGCCGCTGTCGGCGCGAACCGTCTCGTAGGTCCCGGCCAGCGCGTCCTCGTGCGCACGCCTGATCGAGATCAGCCTGCGGAAGAACGAGCGAAGATCCCGCTCCGAACCGAGAGCCTCCCAGGGCATCAGCGATCGGTCCTCCCGTCCCGCAACACCGTGGACACCGAGTTCGTCGCCGTAGTAGAGGACCGGGATCCCAACGTGGGTGAACAGGAAGACCGATGCGAGACGAAGGCGGCGCAGGTCTCCGCGCGCGCCGGCGAGGAACCGAGGCACGTCGGAGCCGTCGAGGAAGTTCCACTGGACCTCCTGGACAGAGCGGTGGTAACGGGTCAGAAGCCTCCAGACCTCCCGGTCGAAGCCTTCCGCATCCGTGGCACGGTCCGCGAAGAAGCGGCAGAGCGAGCGGTGGAGCGGGTAGTTCATGGCGGAGTCGAGCTGGTCCCCCGAAAGCCAGGCATGCGCGTCCTGCCAGGTCTCCATGAGAAGGAAGGCATCGGGCTTGACCGACCGCACGGCCCTCCGGAACTCCCTCCAGAACCCGGAGTCCACCTCGTCCGCCACATCGAGCCGCCAGCCGTCGATGCCGGCCTTCTCGATCCAGTGGGTCCCAACGTGCAGGAGGTACTCCCGCACATCCGGATTCGCGGTGTTCAGCCGGGGGAACTTCCAGTTGAAAGCGAAGGTCTCGTAGTTGGCTGGGTCCGCGGGAACGACGGGGAAGGAGTGCGGAAAGAACCAGTCGCGGTAGCGCGAGCCCGCCCCCTTCTCGACGAGGTCGCGGAAGGCGAAGAAGTCGGCCCCGGAGTGGTTGAAGATGCCGTCGAGGATCACGCGGATCCCACGGTCGTGGCACTTGCGGACGAGATCGACGAGAGCGGCGTCGCCTCCGAAGCACGGGTCGACCGAGAAGTAGTCGGTGACGTTGTACTTGTGATAGCTACCGGAGGTGAAGACCGGGTTGAGGTAGAGGAGATCGACGCCGAGATCGCAGACGTAGTCGAGGTTGGCCGCGATTCCGGCGAGCGTCCCTCCGGTACGCGCCGGGTCCCACTTGCGAGTCTTCAAGACCTCTTCGAGGCCGAAGTCCTTCACCTCACGAATCCCCGACGCGAAAGTCATGGGGAAAACGTGGTACCCGACAGATGTACGCGCCCAGGCGGGAACACCGGGGACGGCCCGCTCGGATGCGTAGGGCAGCGAGAAGAAGGGACCGGCGAAGGGATCGATCCTCTCGTGGAACTCCTGAGCGGCAAAGCAGAGCCGGGCCGAAGCGTCTTCGACAGTGAAGTAGTAGCGGATCCTCTTGAAGCTGGTCTCGACCTCGGCCTCCCAGATGTCGAAGAGTTCATCGGATCCAGCGCGGCGAAGGGGCTGCGTGGAAAAGTCCGGGGAGGATCCCGGCCGGACGAAGCGCTCGCCCCACGTGATGGAGCTTGCCTTCACATCGCCTCTCGCCGTCCTGAGACGAAAGAGGAACCGGCCTCCACCGAGGACCTGGGCATCCTCGGAAAGCGGGACGTGACGGATCGCGGGCAGGTTCACGCCAGGATTCTCCCGCTTCGTGACGACCGCCGCGAGGCCATGACGCGCAAGCGGGCCGTGTAGCTTGGGTCCGGGTTGGAGGCACCTTCACGCCTGCCGTACGATCCCGCGAATGCGCCCCACAATCTCGGCGGCCGCGGTCTGCGGTCTCCTCCTCGCCCTGACGACCGCACGCCTCGACGCAGCGCCACCGCGTCAGTCGCCGGGTCCTCGCGTTGGACTGGTTCTGTCGGGAGGGGCCGCCCACGGCCTCGCGCACGTAGGTGTCTTGAAGGTCCTCGAGGAGATGCGCGTGCCGGTCGACGTCGTGGCAGGAACGAGCATGGGAGCGATCGTCGGGGGGCTCTACGCCTCGGGGATGTCGCCCGCCGAGATGGAGCACCTCCTGCTTTCGATCGACTGGGACGACCTCTTCGACGACCGGCCTGCCCGCTCGACGCTCTCTTTCCGGCGGAAGCAGGACGACATCCTGAACTACATCGACCTCGAGATGGGGATCACAAAGAGGGGGATTGCCTTCCCCTCTGGCCTCGTAGCGGGCCAGAAGCTCGCCTTCCTCTTGAAGATGGTCACTCTCGGAACGGTCGGTGTGCCCGACTTCGACCACCTCCCGATCCCCTTTCGCTGTGTCGCCACCGACATCGGTACCGGCGAGAAGGTCGTCCTCTCCGATGGCAGTCTCGCCGAGGCGATCCGGGCGAGCATGTCGCTCCCGGCCGTTTTCTCGCCGGTGGAGAGGGGCGGACGGCTCCTCGTCGACGGCGGGCTCGTCGACAATCTCCCGGTCGGCGAGGCCGAGGCGATGGGCGCGCAGGTCCTGATCGCCGTCGACGTGTCGAGCGAGGCTGTCGATCCCGAGAAACTCAAGTCGTTCGGCGGAATTCTCGGCCGCACGATCAGCCTCCCGATCAAGGGGAACGTCGCTGCTTCGCTCCCGCGCGCGAGCGTCGTTCTGCGCCCGGATGTGCGCGACATCTCCGGCATGGACTTCGCCCGCGCGGCTGCCCTCATCGCGCGAGGCGAGGCGGCGGCCCGCGCCAACGCGGCGTCCTTCGCGCCCCTATCTGTCTCCGAGGAGGAATACCGCTCGTTTCTCGAGCGGGTCCGGGGGCGGCGGCCACCGGCACCCATCGTCGACGCGATCCAGACCGTCAGCGCCGGCGTCAACTCGCGGCAGATCACGGCGCGGCTCGAAACGGCGGTTGGCCGGCCCCTGGACATAGCGGTCCTCCAGCGGGACCTCGACCGGATCTACGAGATGGGGACCTTCGAGACCGTCGAGTTCCGCCTTCTCGACGACGAAGGGCGGCACGTTCTCGTCATCGATGCGCGCCCCAAGTCGTGGGGGCCAACATTCCTCCGAATCGGGACCGGCTTCGAGAGCAACCTTCAGGGCGACGCGACGGTTGCACTCCGGGCCACCGTTCACGCGATGCAGCTCAATGGCCTCGGCGGCGAGCTGAAGGCGACGCTGGAGCTGGGCACCGTCCCGGGGCTCAACGCCGAGTTCTACCAGCCGCTCGACTACCGAGGCCGATTCTTCACGGCCATACAGGCGGGCTACACCCGCTCGCTCGGCCGCGTCGCCGTCGAGAACGGGCCGGTCGGCGAGGCACGGATCACGGTTTACCAGGCCTCCGGCGGCGCCGGGTTCACGCTCGGCTCCTGGGGCCAGCTCAGGGCCGGGATCTTTCGCGGAACCGGTGACGCCGAAATACTCATTTCCGAGCAGCCACTCGACGCCGTCAAGTTCGACCTCGCGGGGATTTACCTCGGGGCTGCGGTCGACACCCTCGACGACCTGGCCTTTCCGCGAACCGGGACTTTCGCCACGACTGACCTCTACATCTACCCCGAGTGGATCGGCAACGAGCACGTCTACTACCAGTTCCGGGCGAAGGGGGTTGAGGCAATCCCGCTCGGAAGAAAGGGCTCGGCCGTCTTCACGCTCGGCTGGGAGGACACTCTCGGGAGCCACACTCCGTATTACCTGCAGTTCACGCTCGGCGATTTCACCCGATTTGCGGCCCTGTCCCGCGAGGTCGCTATTGGCGAGCGTGCGGCCTACGCCGGGGCGACGTACCTCAGAAGAATCGCCGGCCTGCCGACGCGCGTCGGCCGCGGCGTCTACATCGGTGGGACATTCGAACTCGGGCGGGTCTGGGCGAAGCGGGAAGACTCGACGATCACGAACCTGAGGCCCGCCGGGAGCGTCTTCGCCGCCGCTGACACGGTCCTCGGCCCGGTGTATGCCGGCCTCGGCGTGAACTATGGCGGGACGAGCACCGTCTACGTCCTGCTCGGCCGCCCGTTCTGAGGCCCGCCTCCGGCTCTCGAACGCTCGTCAGCGTCGCCTCTTCCGGCGCCGGTGCGGGCGCTCACGGGATAGTATTTGACGGTGCGGGACTCGAGTGGTTTGACAGAATCGCCGTCGGAGCGGTTGAAGTTGGCGTTCGAGCTTTACGAGATTGCCGAATCGTTGTTGCGCCAGCGACTTCGCCGGGAGAATCCGACCTGGACGGCCGGGGAGATAGACGAGCGAGTTTCCGACTGGCTGGCGAACAGGCCCGGGGCCGAAGAGGGAGATAGCGCCGGCCGGCCAGTGACATGGCCAAGAGGCGCCTGACCGAACTCGAGGCGGCGCTTCGGGGAGCCGCCGAGTGGCTGGATTCGAAACACTACCGATGGGCGCTCGTGGGGGGCCTTGCCGTCTCGGCACGAGCGGAACCCAGAACAACCCGAGACGTGGATTTGGCTGTCCATGTCAGCGGCGACACGGAAGCTGAAACACTTGTCTTCTCGTTGCAGGCAGCCGGATTCAGGGTCCTCGCTGCCATCGAACACGATCGGGCAGGCCGCCTCGCGACCGTCAGGCTCCAACCTCCCGGGAGACGGATGAGGGGTGCCGTCGTCGATCTCCTGTTCGCCTCCTCCGGTGTCGAGAAAGAAGTGGTCTCCATGGCCGAGCGCCTCGAGATCCTGCCCGGTTTCTCCGTCCCGGTCGCTCAGACAGGACATTTGATCGCCCTCAAGATCCTGTCGAGAGACGATGTGAGAAGGGCGCGGGATGCAGAGGACTTGCGGGCGCTCCTGGCAGAGGCTGGCCCCGTCGACATCGCGCTGTCTCGAGACACGCTGTCGTTGATCACCGAGCGAGGTTTCAATCGGGAAAAGGACCTCGGGATGGAACTCGAGCGCGCCAGACAAGAGCTGGGCCCGGGGAATCGAGACAGGCGAGAGGGGCCAGGACGAGGCTGACCTGCCAGCCGGACGATCTGGCGGAGATGGTTCTGACTGGGTCGCCAGCTCGGTCGAACACCGCCTCCACCGACCGGTGACGTCGTAAACTCCCCCGCCATGCCGAGATCCCTTCTCAACACGACGGACCGAAGCTCGACCCTGGACCGCATCGCGCAGCTCAGCCCGTCATCCACGCGGAAGTGGGGAAAGATGACGGTCTCGGAAGCCCTCTGTCACATGGCCGACGGGCTCGTCATCGCCTTCGGAGACAAGCCCGTGACGTTCAAGCCGTCATTGATGTCCACGGGGCTCGTGAAGTGGTTTGTCATTTACTCACCGATCCCGTGGCCGAAAGGAAAAGTCGAGGCACCGCCCGGCTTCTTCGACACCCGGCCCGATCCGGACTTCGAGAAGAACCGCCAGCTACTTGTCGGACTCGTGAGGCGCTTCGAGAAGGGCGAAAACCAGAGATGGGGAACCTCACCCTACATGGGCCCCCTCGGTGCCGAGGACTGGGCGGTCTTGAACTACCGCCACCTGGACCACCACCTTCGGCAGTTCGGGGTGTAGGACTTCCCGCGGCTCCCCTGCCCGTTCCTCTCCCGATCGCGGGAGAGGAACCTCGAACCTACGGGCTGACCTTGAGCTGGACCTCCCGGGTCCCCACGATCGTGTTACTCGTTCCGTCCGTGATGTTCGCGGTGACACTGACCTTGAACTTCACGTCACTCGGGACCTGGTACTGCTCCTCGTGGTTGATGACCACGACAGATGACCCGGGCAGAGCCTTGCCAGCAGCAACCGGAAGAGTCACCGCCCCGCGGTACTCCTTGCCCCGCGCCCCGATCAGGATCGCGATGATCGAGAAGCTCGACGGCTTCTTGAGGTTGTCCTGCTCCACGTAGCCCCAGGTGACGTCCAGCGAGACGCTCCCACCCTTGGACGCCACCACCTTGACGTCTCGTACGTCGACGCGGGGAACGACCTTCTTGGCTGCCGGCGCCGGCTTCGCCGCCACTTTCTCCTCTGCCGCCGCCTGTCCCGACACTGTCAGCAACACCATCAACCCGGCCACCGCCGCGGATCGCTTCATCCTGCCCTCCCAGTTGTTCTCTGGCCGCGTACGGTACCGCCTCGCCCCTCTCGTTGCAAACGTGTCGCAGGACTGGATACCACTCGACCGATCCCGCGATGGGACCCGTTCAACCGTCAGTCGGGTCCTACTTCAGGAGCGACGCAAGTTGCTTCTCCACGCTCGGGTGGAGGTCCGGCGCCGCCCCGAAATACGAACCTCTGGAACGGCCCTTGCCGTCGAAAACGAAGAGCGCCGGCACGGCACTCACATCCCCGAAGGCGCGAACCATCTCCGGCGTGCCCATGGCCCACTCGAACGGGAGATCGAGTTCGCCGGCCAGCTTCTTCACGTTCGCCTCATCCGAGTCGACCGCGACGGTCACGACGGTCAGCCGGTCTCCATGACGCTTCTTCAACTCGCCCAGCCAGCGCAGCGTGCCCCTGCAGGGCGGACACCACGTCGCCCAGAACTCGACGATCACCACGCGGCCGGAGAGGCTGCCTGCCGAGAGCTGCGTGCCGTCGAGCTTCGTGACCGAGAACGCCGGGATCCGAGCGAGTTCGCCCGCCCTGGCGGGGCCAGCGGTCTTTCGAGCGGCTGCCTTCTTCCCTTCCAGGATGAGATCGATCATCCGGGAGAGGTCCGCGCGGAACCGGTTGTGGCTTTCCGCGCTCTTCCAGGGCGCGTAGCGCCCGTTCTCGGCACCTTCACCCTTCCCGTAGAAGCCGAAGTCCTTGGGGGTCGCCACCAGGATGTCGTCAACGAAGATGGCCGGGTACCGTGTCACCCCGAAGCGCTTCGCGAGACTGGAATCCCCGTAGTTCTCGACCACGAACCGGACCTTTCCTCCGTACTGGTTGGCGACGCTTCTTCCCAGCAAACTTGCCGGGTCGGAGACGTTTCACGTGAAGGGCCACCGGACAAGCGTCACGGTGACCGCGGGCGCTGGTAACGGCGGCACGGAGCGAGCGGGAAGCAGAGCCGCGAAGTACCTCGGCAGAACGTCCTCGACGATCGCGGCGGCGACAGCCGGACTGCCAGGAGTCACCGGATCCGCCAGGTCCTCCTCGGCCAGTTCGACGAACAGACGGCCGAGACTGCTATCTGGCTCTTGTGCGGAGACTCGAGCTTCAAGGGCACGAAGCTGCCCCTCGAGCACGGTTTTCTCCGGCAGCGGCGCTGACCGGCGCAGGGTCGCGAACCTCACGGCTGCCTGAAGGTACCTGAGGAGCGCTCCGTGGCGCAGTCCCGCCGCATCGAGTTCCCTGGCCTCCTTCAGCGTTCCGCTGATGCTGATGAAGACCGCGTGCTTGTCGATGGCGGCCGGCGGCCGGTAGGCCGAGAGGACTTCGTTTTCCAGGGCGTCGAGTTCGGGACGGAGGCTGCGCACCGGCAGCGGCGGACGTTCAGAGGGAGCAGACAACTCCCGGCAGAACGCGGCGAAATCTCGCTGACCGAGCGCCGCCCCGATATAGAAGAGCCCGTACTGGGGCATGGTGTTGCGGCCGTACTCGAGACTGGCCTCGTGATAGATGCGCGCCTGAGGTAACGCGGCCTCCCCGATGGCTCTCACGGCCGCGGGTGTCACGCCATCGAAGGCGCGACCGGAGACTGGCGACGAATCCTGGCCCAGCAGGGCGCCCGCGCGCTTCCATTCCGCCTCGAATCTCGCATCGTCCATGACCTTCAGGTCCCCGCGCTCCGCGACATAGATCGACGCGGCGAGGTTCCCCCTCACGGCGCTGAGTCTGTGCAAGGCCAGGAAGCGGCGGCCGCCCTTCAACGCAGCCTCCGCCCGCTTCAAGACGGGCTCCGAGCCATCCCTCACCTGGGTCCACAGCTCGTCCTTCGAGGGGTTCTCCTTCAGGAAGGAGGACCACCGGGCGACATCGGCGGCGAGCTTGTCTTGCGCTTCTTCCGCACTCGCGGTCGAACCGAGGACCGCGAAAAGGGCCAGCGCGGCAACGGAGGGAGTCCGTCTCGTGATCGCGCCTGTCACCGGCAGTCTCCCGCCCCGGTCTCGATGTTCTCGACGAGCGTCTTCCCAGCAATGGCCTGCCGGGACCAGGACTCCGGGCGACACGGCTGGTGCGGGCACCGACGGATCCGAGACTGCATGAAGGGAACCTCCAGTGGCTCATACGGCGATCGATCGAGCAGGTTTCGAGATCGCTTCAGGTCTGGGGTCCACGGAACAGCGCCGAGGCGAAAGGGACGCTCGAGAGACGCGGTGCCTCGCCGCGCTGTTCTACCGCTTCGCGGAAAACGTGTCGCAGGAACGAATGTCGCCCGACTGCATGCCTCGACGGAACCACTCCACACGCTGCTGCGACGAGCCGTGCGTCCAGCGCTCCGGCTGCACGCGACCCGTGGCCGCCTTTTGCAGACGGTCGTCACCGACGGCCGAGGCGGCTCCGAGCCCTTCTTCCACGTCTCCCGGCTCCAGCCGGTTCCGCTGCGCCGCCGAGTGCGCCCACACGCCCGCCAGGCAGTCCGCCTGCAACTCCATCCGGATCGACAGCTCGTTCTTCATCGAGGGACGGCGGGCGGTCTCCCGGTTCACCGCGTCGTCCACGCCGATCAGGTTCTGCACGTGGTGACCGAGTTCGTGCGCGAGCACGTACGCCTGAGCAAAGTCTCCCGGCGCCCCGAATCGACTCCGCAGATCCTCGTAGAACCCCAGGTCTATGTAGACGTTCTCGTCAGCGGGACAGTAGAAGGGACCGATCGCCGACTGGGCGTGCCCGCAACCGGAGCTCGTCGCATCCCGGAAGAGGACGAGTTTCGCCGGCCGGTAGCGAGTGCCGGACGCTGGCAGCGCCTGCGTCCAAAAGGACTGGGCGTCGTCGAGGATGAACGAGACGAAGTCGACGAGTTTCTCCTCGGACGCGGATGCTCGAACGGGACCGCTCGCCACGGGGGCCGAGCTGTCGACCGACGCCACCGGACCGCCCACGAACTGGAACAGGTTCTTCCGGAACAGGAGCGAGAGAACGATGAGGATGAGCGTCCCGCCAAGGCCGAACCTGAGCCTGAACCCGCCTCCGCCTCCTCCACCAGACTCGCCGCGTCGGTCTTCCAGGTTCTCCGACCTCCGTCCTGATTCCCAGCGCATGTCTCACCTCTCAGACTTCGGGATAAGAACCGGGACGCCACTCGATCGGCATGGTCCCGCTTCGCGTGTCCTGATCGAGGCCGAGGACCCGGTCTTCGTGGAGGGTCGACTCCTCGGGGAACTGAGCCGTGACGAGCTCTTGCGCGCACCAGCGGCGCAGGGAGTACATCGGCCGGATATCGCCGTCGTTGTCGAGGTGCCACCCGGCCGACTCGAGAAGCAACGAGACGATCGTCAGGCGGGCCAGAGAGTAAGCGAGAGCCCGCGCGACGGCCTCGGCCGGCTCGCGCCGCGCGCCGTGCAGCCGCCTCGCGAAGGTCGCGAGCTTCTCCAGGCCGTGCTCGGCGAGCGCCTTCTGCGGGATCAGCTCGGGACGCCGGACCTGGCTGAGGCGTTCCCGCATGTCCACGAGGTACGGGGCGAGCGCGTTCTCTCTCTCGATGGCGCGCAGGACGTCCAGGGAGAGCACGCTCGTCGTCCCCTCCCAGATCGGCAGGACGTGGGCGTCGCGCAGAATCCGGGGGATTCCCGTGTCCTCGACGTAGCCGGCTCCGCCGAAGCACTCCATGATTTCGGTGAGGCCCGCGACCGCCTCGCGGGCGGTGAAGAGCTTGGTCACCGGTGTCAGGATGCGCAGGACCGAGTGCTCACCCGCGGCCAGGTGCCCCGTTTCCTCGCGGCCCAAAAGCTCGGCCACCCTCACGGTCAGGAGGAACATCCCCTCGTAGAGGGCCTGCAGGCGGGCGAGGGTCTCGAGGTAGAGCGGCTGTTCGGCGAGCTGGCTTCCGAAGGCGATTCGCCGGAAACCGTAGTCCCGCGCCAGGGCCAGTCCCCTTCGCAGGTAGCTGACGGCGCACACCGAGTTGTAGATCCGCGTGATGTTGAGCATCGACGCGACCTGGCGGACGCCCTTGCCTTCCTGTCCGATGAGCCGGGCAGGGGTCCCGAGGAGCGACAGCTCGGCGGTCGGCAGGGCCTTCGTCCCCATCTTGTCCTTCAACCGGTTGACCTGGATGTTCTTCAGCCGTCCCCACTGGTCCCTCATCTCGACGTAGAAGAGGCTCAGGCCCTTGCTCCCTTCCACGGCCCCCTCGATCCGCGCCAGGGCCAGGGCCATCTCCGAGGTCGTTGCCGACGTGAACCACTTCGGCCCGTAGAGGCTGAAGCCGTTCTCCTCGCGGCGGGCGAGGGTTTCCGTCCGGCTGACGTCCGAGCCGCCCGAGCGCTCCGTCATCCACTGGCCCGAAGACCAGAACCGTTCGGGATCCCGCGTGGTCAGAAGCACGAAGGCCCGCGCCTTCATCTCCTCGTCGCCATACTTCTCGATCACGCGGGCGGCGCCGTCGGTCATCGCGAGCGGGCACGTGTAGATCGCCGAGGACGGGTTGAAGATGTGGATCATGGCCGCCTGCAGGATTCGAGAGTAGTAGCTGTACCGCCGCTCGTAGGCCGTCGCGACGATCCCCTCCTCCGCGGCGATGCGGTGCAGCATCCGCCAGCCGTACGAGACCTCGATGTGGTCGATCCGGTGTCCCCAGGCGTCGTAGGGAACGTGCTTGGGAGGACTCGACTCTGCCTGGTCGGCGATGAGGGCGAGATCCGAGACCGCGCGCTGCCCGAGGCGCCTCAGACCCGAGATGACCTCGGAGTAGATCTCGAGCGGCAGCTTGCGCCTCAGGTAGGAGGTGAGGACTCGATCCTCGTCGAACTGGTTGCCGATCCGGGGAGGATCCTGGAAGAACCCGTTCATGGTGCGACTCCTGGTTTCTCCTTCGGGGGTTGATCCGGAGTGGGGACAGGACGCCAGAATTGCAGCTCCGACAGATCGAGCTTTTGCGCGAGGCGGACGTCGCCCTCCTCGTCGCGGATTTGCAGGGTCAGGCGGGGGTTCTTCCTCTCCCAGTCGATCGCGACCACGCCGAAATTGTTGACACGCGCGACCGTTCCGACCCTGCTGTCGTTGTGCTCGAGGGGCCTCAGGTTGTAGATCGCCCTGTTGAGGCCGCTCGAGGTGAGGTCGTAGAGAACGTAGCCGAGCCCCGCATCCGTCGCGGAAAGCTCGCCGAGGTGCCGGTCGCCGCTGAGGATGACGAGGCCCGAAACCCTCAGTTCGGCAAGGAGGTCGAACAGGCGCTGCCTCTCGGCCGGGAAATTCCCCCACTTCTCGTAGGCGTGGTCGTTGGCCACGACCTGGATGCTCGAACACAGAAGCCGGACCTCTGCCGGCTTGACGAGCTCGCGCCTGAGAAAGTCCCACTGCTCCTCCCCGAGGATCGTGGCCTGCGGATCGGTGTTCGGCTGGTAGGGACCCCGTGCCCGGTCGAGGAGGCCGGCCTTTTTCAAGGGAGACCTGTTGTAACGGGTGTCCAGCAGAATGATCTGGACTCTCTTGCCGGGCGGGCCGAGGATCGCGGCGTCGTAGACTCCACTCCGGTTGCGCCTCGGCGAGTCTTTCGGCTCGCCGAAGAAGTCGAGGAAGATCTCCTTGGACTCGGCCTTCTTGCTGTATTCGGCGCCGGCGTCGTCCTCACCCATATCGTGGTCGTCCCACGTCGCCAGGATCCGGGCCGACTTTCTGAGCTTCTCGAAACCATCCATCCGGCCGAGCTTGGCGTATTCGGCCCTCAGCTTCCCCATGTCCGATGTGTCCCCGTAGATGTTGTCACCCAGGAAGACGAAGACCTCGGGGTTGAGCTTGAGGATGGATACCCAGACCGGCTGCTGCTTGTTCTGGTCGGCACACGACCCGAACGCGATTCGAGAAACCAGGGCCTGGCTCGACGGAGCCGCCCCCGCCAAAGAGACGACCGCGGCCGCGAGGGCGGCCGCGGAGACACATGCATGGATTCGGGATCCCCTCACTGACCTGATTCTCGCACTCCTTCAGTCGGAGAGATCTTCAGGAGGTGCCCCGCCGAGTAGGCATTGAATTCCGGAGCGTACAGCGACTGGATCGTGGCCGGTCCCACGCGGAAGCTCCCCGCCATCGCCGCGCGGATCCGGTACTTGAATGTGTACTCGCCCACCGGGAGCTGCTCGAAGAAGAAGTTCGTCCCGCTGTCGCGGATCTCCTCGTACCACCCGATCCCGAGATCCCACTTGAACCTCGAGACGTTCCCTTCAGGCTCGAAGCCCGCGCCGCGGGGATCCCTGAGATGGACGTACTCGGCCGCGTGCTTGGTCCGGAGCGAGATCTGGACCTCGACTTGGTCTCCCACCTTGATCTCGGCACCGTCCGCGAGCGGCTTGAGAACCCATTCCTTGCCGTTGTTCTCCCTGAGGAAGTACCGCCGCGAGACCGCGAAGAAGTCTCCCCGGTCCTCCTTCGGCAGCTCGTCCGTCGAGAAGTGCCACGTCGCGGAGGCGAAGACGAACCCCTTGCTCTCCTTCTCAACGATGATGGACGAGGAGGTCTTCGGGTCGACCTTCTCCCCGGGGACGACAATCTGGTTCTTCTTGCCCGTGTACCGGTCGGGCTCGAAGACGAACGAAACCTTCTGGCTGCCGATCGTGACCGTTGCGTCTTCCCGGATGGCGAGCGCCCCTTCGGCCTTGAGGTAGTGCAAGAGCGAGTAGATGACCTCAGCCGTGGCCCGGGTCGATTTCCACTGATTGAGCTTCTTGTTCAGGAGGAGCCACTGGACGAGCCCATCGCGCCGGGCATCCTTCGGATCGAGCTCCATCAGGGTGCGAAGGGCGAAGGCGTGGGACTCGATCGTGTCGTTGTACCAGAGCCAGGAGCGGTCCTCGCGAGCCCAGAAGGTCCCCTGTTCCTCGTTGGTTCTCGCGGAGTCCATCACGCTGTCCCACACGAGCCTCGCGTCCTTCATCCGCCCCATCCTGTTGAGGGTCAGGGCCAGATAGCCCTTCAGATACGGCGAGTGCTGTTTCCAGTGCTTGAACGAGAAGTCGAGGATCTCCTTGCGTTCTTCCGGAGTCAGGGCGTTGCCCGTGTACGAGCTGTCGGGATAGGACGAGGCGACGTAGTTGAGGAACGTCAGGAATTCCCAGCACCCATCCTGCTTCATGCAATTGCGGAGGTCGTCGCGGTAGTGCCGCGCCAGGTACTGCCACCCGCGCTGGATGACGTCTTTCGGGACATCGACGCCGAACTCGGACGCCTTGCCGAAGCCGTGCATGATGTAGAGCGTCATGTAGGGTGAGGGAGGGCCGCCCGGGAACCACGGGAATCCGCCGCTCGCCGTCTGGGCCTTCTTCAGCTTGTCGAGGGAGACTGTTTTCGTCGCCCGGGCAATCGCCGGATCGAGGACCTTCGTCAGGCTCGTGTCGCGGCCATCGGGCCCGCCCCGCGCCTCGAGGAGCCAGGGAGACTCCTCGAGAGACATCCGCCGGTTCGGATCCGGCTCGTCGAATTTCTCCAGGAGCGTGTCGCGCGACGACATCTCCTTGGCCATCTTGGCCACCGCGGGGTACTTGTCAAAGAGCGTCGAGACGATCCCGGTCGACAGGAACCGGTTCAACGTCTGCTCCGTGCACTCGTACGGATAGTCGATCAGGTACGGGAGAGACTGCAGAACCGTGTAGAAGAGCTGGGCGTCGACGGTCACGACCATCTGCGAGGTGACCCGCGTCGGATCGTCGTTCTTGGCGAGATCCGCGAACTCGAGGACCTTCCGGTCCTTGTTCCGGAGCGTCACGAAGCGAGACTGGACGAGGTGATACCGGCTCGGCAGGACGGGCAGGGGCCGAAGCTCGCCGTCTCCGAGATCACCGGCCTTCGCCACCGCCTTGACGGCGATCGTGCCCAGGCGCCTGGGGGTCTTCAGCGAGAACGAGAGGTTCGCCCCTCCTCCCGCCGGCACCTTGAAGGGCCTCGAGGACGGACCCGAAAGGCCAAAGAGAGACCTGAGGTCCTCGTTGGTCTCGGGATCGAAGATCGAGAGGTCGAGTGTCCCGGACAGTTCCTTTTCCGAAGCGTTGTTCACGACGATCTTCAGCTCGGCCTGGTCCCCTTCCCTGAGGAAGCGCGGGATGTAGGGCCTCACCATCAGCTCCTTGACCGACTTGGTCTCGGCCTTGAGCGAGCCGCCCGTCATGTCGCGCGTGACCGTGTGAACCCAGACGTTCCACGAGGTGACGGAATCGGGCACAGTGAACTCGAAGGAGGCCGAGCCATCCGCGCCTGCGACGAGGTTCGGGAACCAGAACGCCGTCTCGGCGAAGTTGGACCGGAGCGGAACCGGGGCGCTCTCCGCTCCGCTGGCGGCCGAGTCCTCTTTCTTGCCGGCGGTCTCGTCGGCGAGATTCGCGTCCTTGCGCGCATCCTGCTCGGGAGTGCGCTGTCTCTCGGGAACCGGCGCGGCGGCCGGGGCGGGAGGTGGAGCCATCGCCATCGGCACCGCTTCGGCCGCTCCCTCGACGGCCCCGACTCCGCCGCGGGCCGCGGACTTGAACATCACCCCCGATCCGTATCCGCGGCGGCCCGGTCCCCCGATCCCGTAGCGGTCGAAGAAGATGAGGCGGTCCGTCGAGAAGGACGGGTAACCCGGCGGCGAGTCCATGTGTCCCTGGATCCAGAAGATCGACGTCTGGCTCAGACTCGCCCGCACCCATCCGGGGCTGGCGCGATACGGGTAGACGGATGTCACGGATGGCGGCGTGTGCGGCCGGAAGATGTCGAGGCTCCGGTCGTACATGTAAGCCAGGAGCTCGGCCGCCTCGCGGTCGACGGGTTTTCCATCGGGCCGGCTGACCTTGACGGTCCACTTTTCCTTCTGACCGGGCCGGAGCTTGTCCCGGAAAGAAACGAACTCGACCTTCAGCTGCTTGTTGTCCCAGGGCACGAAAACCGGCTGGCTCGCCTGGAAGAACTGGAAGTCACGCAGGCCGAAAACCGTGACGGCGAAGCCCCCGCGATCCGCATCGGTCACTGGCAGCTCGAGGACGGCGGGGCCCTTCGAAGAGCGCAGGAACCGCCTCTCGACGGGGCGGCCGGGCCGCGAGATGTCGAGAATCAAGAGCTGCTCGGGAAGGCCGGAGTGGACGAGGATTCTGGCTGTCGAACCCGCCGGGACCGAGGCCGCCTCGGGCTTGAGGACGAGCGGCACCGCGAGCTCCGCCTTTTCGCCCGCCACGATGAACTCCTTGCTCGTCTCGTACTTCGTCCCGAATTCGTCGACCGTTTCGTAGCGAAGCCGGTACGCGCCAGAGGCGAGCTTTCCCGTCTCGAGGACCGAGCGGCCCTTCTCGTCGTGGCTCGCGTCACCCCTCGCAACCTCGGCGCCATCGGGCCACTGACGAAGGAGCATCTCGGCCGAGGGAGTCGTTTCCCAGCGGGCCCTCTGCCGGTCTCCCTCAGTCGCGAAGGCCCCATCGCCTTCCTCGCCCGTGGAGACCGGCGGCTTTGCGACCGGGATCTCGGACGGCACCTGAGCCGCGGGCTGCGTCAGCTTGACGAGCCGCCACGACCCCTTTCCCGCGCGCGGCGTGCCATCGAGGCTGCGCCTCACAATCGTCGCCTTCAGCGCTTCGCGGTCGCTCTGGAAGCCCGAGGGCACCTCGAGATCGGCCTCGACAGAAACGAACCCGATCCTGAGGCTCTTCGTCGCGGACCGGGTCTCACCGCCCTCGTCGGTCACGTCGGCCGAGACGGAGTAGCGGTAGGTGAGCTCGCGGCCCGAAGCACTCTTCGGCTCCTCCGCCTCGGGCAGGAAGGTGATGGAGAACGACCCCTTCTCGTCCGGCGCGGTCGTGCCCGAGGCGATGACCTGCTTCTGGGCCCGGGATCCCCCACCCCAGTACCACCACCACCACGGATAGACAGGCTCGCGGCTGACGGTCCACTTCACCGTCCCATTCGTCACGGGGAGGCCGAAGTAGTACTTCGCCTCGCCCGCGAGGGTGGCCTTGCGATTCATCCGGAGGGGATCCTTGATCTCCTTCCACTCGACCTCGAAGGTCGGGCGCTTGTACTCCTCGACCCCGATCGACGTCATGCCTCCGAGAGACGACTGGATCATCCAGTTGCCGAGCAGCCGACCGGTCGGAATCGTGAATTCCCCCGCCGCGGTGCCGAAGCTGTTCGTCTTGACGGTGGCGCTCTCGACGCGCTGGCCGTTCGGGTCGACGAGATTCACCAGGAGCGACGACTCTTTGAGGACCTCGAACTTCGCCTTATCCGAGTCCCCCCGATAGGCAACGACCTTCCACAGGAGTTTCTGCAAGGGACGGTAGATGCTCCGGTCCGTGTAGACGAGCGAGCCCGTCGTCTCCCCCGGCTTGTACGGCCTGGAAAAGCCGGAGAAACTCGGATCGATCGCCAGGTCCCTGCCCGACTCGGCCAGGAAGAAGTGAGACCCTCCGTCCTTGCCGGCCTCGAGAGGGAACGATGCCTCGCCCGCTTCGTCCGTCGTGAGGGTCTGGGACTTCCTGTGGCCCTTCTGCCAGTCGAGGCGGTAGAGATGGACGGAAGCGCCCTTTTTCGGGAGCCCCGAGTCGCCCGAGAAGACGTTGATCTGGTAGCCGCCCTCTCCGTCGGCCTTCGTCGTCATGACGAGACTCGTGAGCAGGATGTGGCCACCCGTGACCTTGTTCGACTCTTCGCGGAAGTCTGGCTTCATGGACGCCACGACCGTGAAGAAGCCCGTCTGCTTCAGCGGGGGAACGACGAAGGTCTTGTGCGACTTGAAATCGGGAGTCGCGGGGAGGTCGACGGACCACTCCGCGACGGGCTTCTCGGATCTCACGAGGCGCCGGACCTCCTCCGCCTGGGGGAAGAGGCTGTAGTCCTTCGTGGTCTCGATGAACCGGACGAGATCCGACCGGTACGCCCTGAAGAAGACCTTGCCGAAGTTCCGGTGCCGGATCAACAGGCTCCGCTTTCCCGGGGCGTCCGAGGACATCGAGGCCAAGTCGTAATCCGGCGCCTCGATCGATCGCGCGATGCTGAGACACCGCTGTCCGCCCGGTGACGACGGATAGGCTTCGTGCCCCTCGAGCGCCAGCTTGCGGGCACGCACGAGGTTGTCCGGCCTCGCCTCGGCTCTCACGATCTCGGCGAGCTCCGCCTGCCCCATCGCCCACCAGGCGTGCTTGCGGTAGCGCGGCAGAAGGCCGGTGAGCTCGTTTCTCGCCAGGGAAAGGTCGTCGGCCGAGGAGAAAGACGCCCGCCATCTGCGCAGTCTCTCGAGGAAGACCTCGAGCACGGCCTCTTGTTCATTCCGGCGAGCGTGCCAGGCGCCGAGGTCGTCCAGGACGGCCGAGATCTTCATGAGGGGATGGGCCCCAGGATCCGTCAGAGCCGCCGCCGAGGCCTTTGGCTCCGAACCCTTCAACAGGGCGCGCCGGTCGAGGCGGAAGAGATCGTTGGACTGCTCGGGCGTCCAGTGCGACGAGTTCGCCAGGAGCTCGACGAAGAGGTAGGAGACCGCGTCCCTCAAAGTCCCGCGGATCCCCTCCGGGTAGCTGTTGGGGGAAACGAACTCCGAGATCTTCGTGACCGGAGTGTCAGAGAGCGACTCGCGCCCCTTCCAGACCTCCAGGTACGCCTTCTGGGCCTCCACATAGATCTGATCGCGAGTCCAGGCCTTCAGGTCGACCTCGCCCTTCGTATCGACGCGCTCTCTCTTCCCGATCTCCCAGGAGTAGGCGTTGTTGTAGGTTTCGAGGGAGTGCGCATAGAAGAGGTTGAGGAGGGTCCGGGAGAGAGGTTCATCGGGCCAGGGTTCACTCTTCAGGAACCGCACGGCCGTCTCGAACCCCGAGAGCGCGGTCTCGAGCTGAACCTCGCGCACGAGGGCGCGGGTCCACTCACCGGAATCGCCGGCGGCCCTGGCCCTCTTGCGCAGCTTCTCGACTTCTTTTCGAGCCTCCTCGAGCTTCTGTTCGTCGATCAGCTTGTCGACTCTCGTCCAGGTGGGGGCTGCGTTCACGTTTGCCTCCTGAGCCGGCCTGGCGCCCGGTTTCGGCTTCTTCCGGTTTTCGGCGAGGAGGGGCTGGAGAAAAAAGACGACGACGGCCACCGCTGCCAAGACCGCAACGTAAACCAGGACCCGTGCGCGTGATCTCATAGCAAAAGTGTAGACCCTCTCACCAGCCGAAGAGTTCCCGGCCGTTTCGCACCCGGCCTACTTGCGGCGGAAGAACCGGATGCCCGCGACGGCCTCCATCTGGCCCGGGATCTCGGCCTTCTCGGCGACGGCGCGGCACAGAGCAGGCCAGTAGCGAGGTTCGGCTGACTTGCCCTTCAGGCTCGAGAACCAGTCGGCAACGGGGAGATTCCGGAGCTCCGAGAAGCGCCTCTTGATCAGGTCGAGGAGATCCGGGCGCTCCCGGCCCGTCAGATCGAAGAGGGCCAGGCCGGTCTCTCCATGGAAGCGGTAGACGAAGACGAGCCCCGCGGACTCGACTCCGGCATCATGGAGACAGAGCATCGAGGCCCGGCCGCGAACGCTGTCTTCCAGTTCCTGAAAGATGCCTTCCACGAGGGGGTGGCCCGACGAGAAGAACTCGAGCTCTTCTCTCTCGACCGCTTCTTCCCTCACGAAGGTCCCCAGCCAGCGGCTTCCTCCCGGAACCCCAGGCAAGTGGTCGACGATCGCCTCTCCGCCCAGCTCGATGTACCACGAGTCTCTTCCCGGGCGTTCGGCCGTCTCGAAGCCGAGGAGCTGGCAGGATCCAAGGACGGCCTTCTTCATCCTCGAGTCGAGGTCGCGCGGGATCCTCGACAGGATGCCCGCGGCCATGTCCGCGGTGTACCGGCCCGAGATCAGATGGTGATAGGCGGCGCGCTGGCGCAGGGCGACGCCCGACCGGACCTCCGTGGCGAGTTCCTCGACGGGGAGGCTCCATTCCCCGCGAAGCCGCCACAGTCTCTCCGCCTTGTCGATCGCCCGCTCGACGTGCGAGAGGGAACGCTCCAGGCCGCCGAGCGGCTCGCGAAAGAGGCCCAGGGCCTCGTAGAGCCTCACGAGCTCGGCCTCGAAGCCGGCGGGGGGACAGAAGTAGACGATCTCGACCGGCCGAGTCCGGTTGATCCTGTCGAGCCTGCCGATTCTCTGTTCGACGGCCGCCGGGTCCCGGGGAAGATCGAACATCACGAGCCGCCGGCAGAACTCGAAGTTCCGGCCCTCGCCGCCGCACTCGGTCGAAATCATGTACTGAGGCCCGTCGGACCGCCGGAACTCGGCGCACTCGATGTCGCGGCGGTCGGGCGAGAGGTCCTCGTGGAAGATCGCGACCCTCTTTCGGGTTGCTGACTCGAGCACCTCCTTCAGCGAGGCGAGGAGCTCGCGGTCGTGACAGAAGATCAGGCTCTTGCCTTCTTCCTCGCCCCCGCGGGCGAAGGCGGCCGCGCGCGCGACCAGCCACTCGACCCGAGGGTCCTGGCCATCCGAGCGGGGGTGTCCGGTCAGGTTCAAGGACACGGGCTCGCGCGGAAGGTCCACGCGGCACGGGAGGCGCGGCGGGAGACCGCCGATGTCGACCCGGCGCGTCGCACTCGTCGACGCCGGAAGAGGGCGCCCCTCCTCGAGGGCCGCAACGAACTCGAGCTCGGAAGGGTACGCGTCCGGGCGCAGGAGCGAGAGAAGCCCGAAAAAGCCGCTCACGTCGGCCTCGAGCGGAGTCGCGGTCAAGAGCAGGACGTGCCGGGCCGTCCGGGTCAGGGGCGCGACCGCCCGGTAGGCCTCGTTCCCGTCGTCGTTTCTCCCCCTTTCCAGCCGGTGCGCCTCGTCGATGACCAGGAGGTCCAGCCGGGCCGCCGAAGCCTGCTCGGCGAGGGCGGGCTCGTGGACGAGGTCTTCCAGCGCGATGACGGCGTGGGCGTGCGCCTCGAACGGATTGAAGGAGGCGCCGAAATCCTTGGCGACATCGGCCCGGCGTCTGGCGTCGAGCCAGACGAACGTCTGGTGGAACTTCCGGTACAGCTCCCCGAGCCACTGGACCGTGAGGGTCGACGGGGCCACGACGAGGGCTTTGTGGGCCCGGCCCGTTCGCAGAAGCCGAGAGAGGATGAGGCAGGCCTCGATCGTCTTCCCGAGCCCGACCTCGTCGGCGAGGAGCCAGCGAACGGGATCGGTGGCGGTCGCCTGTTCGGCGACGTGGAGCTGGTGAGGGTGTATCGCGATGCGGCCCCCGAGAAACGACCCGAGGCCGCGGGCCTCCCTGAGTCGGGAAAGCTCGAGGGTCTCGACCCGGTTCTTCCACCACCCCGCCGTGTCGATTTCCAGGGAGGTGAGGCGCTCGACCGGATCCTGCGGAAGCTCCAAGGGCCACAGCTCCTGGTCGGCAAAGACGCGCCCATCCACGAGCCGGAACAGGTCGACGCCCTCCGGGCCGTCCTCGACGCGGCCCTGGATGACGGACTCCTCTCCCGTCGCCTCGATCGAGACCTTCAGGTGCGCGCCGAGCTCCAGGGGCTTGAGCGCGTGATCGTCGGCGATGAACGTCAACGTCTCCTCGGTCCTGGGGAAGAACACCGTGATCTGTCTGCCATGAAGCGACAGGACACGCCCGGGCCCGAGAAGCTGGTTGAAACGGTGAACGAGCCGGTCGTTGACCCGAAAGCGCGGGCGATGGGAGGGGTGACGGCTCATCGAAAGGCTCCTTCCCTGAAGGCGGCCGGGGAGCTATCGGACTTCATCGGCAGAGGAACTTCATCGGCAGAGGAACTTCATCGGCAGAGGAACTTCATCGGCAGAGCGCGGCGAGCTTCTGGATTTCCGAGGCAATCGCGGGGTTGACCTCATGGCGGTTCTTCAGGAAGTCGAGGATGGCCAGAGCGGAGGCGGGTGTCGCGTCATAGCCCTGCATCATCGGAGCCAGCAGGGCCCGCGAATCCGGAAATCGGCTCTCGAACCTCCGCTCCCTGGAAAACGGGTCGGGCGCCGGAGTTCCCTCCCGCGGGCTTCGAGACAAGAGCTCGACGACGCGGTCCACGGCGTGTCCCTCCACGAATCGAAACGCCGACAGCCTCTCGCCCCTCGCGTAACGTCCGAGGCCGACATAGAGATTCGTCAGCGCCTCGCCCACGACCCAGGCCAGATCGCGATCCTCCTGGGCGGGAGTGCGGACGGCAGGGGTGGCCAGGGAGGCATCGAACCCGGGAACCGACCAGATGACGCGTCCGGGCGCGAAGGAGACCGCGGCCAGCTCTCGCGTCTCGAAGACGGCGAACTCGCAGAAGACGCCGTCCGAGAAGAGGAGCTTGTGGCCATCGGCCGTATTCCGGAAGCTGTAGGCAATCGGGGCGATCCGCGACAGCCAGGAGAGGTCGTCGATGAAGCGGGATTTCCACCCGTCCGCGACGACGGCGAAGAAATCGAGGTCCGAGAACTCGTCGAGCCGGTCTCGCTCCAGACCCACCGAACCGAGTCCGATCAGGGCGAGTCCGTGGCCCGAGTCTTCGAGAGACCGGCCGATCGCCGAGAGACGATCGATCAAAAAGGCGGGCGGGGTCGGCATCCTCGAAATCCTCCTCGGGCGGCTTGGCCTGGATCCTGGGAGCTCCTCGTGCGGATGTTAGTCCCCCTCGACGCCTCTCTCACGCGAGGGCCTGATCCAGATCCTCGATGAGGTCTTCCGGATGTTCGAGACCGATCGAGAGCCGGATGAGGTCTTGAGGGGTGGTCGAATCCGGTCCCTCGCTCGAGGCCCGGTGCTCCATCAGGCTCTCGACGCCGCCAAGAGAGGTTGCCCGGATGAAAAGGCGTGCCCGGCCAACTGTCCGAAGGGCGAAGTCCCGCCCCCCGGCCGTGCGAAACGAGAGCATCGCCCCGAATCCCCTCATCTGTTTGCGGGCGATGTCGTGACCCGGGTGCCCCGGAAGGCCGGGGTAGAGGACCTCGACCACGCGGGGGTGAGAGGCGAGAAAGGCCGCCACGCGCCCCGCCGTCTCGGTCTGGCGTTCGACCCGGCACGGAAGCGTCCTCAGTCCGCGGAGGACGAGCCACGCATTGAACGGCGATCCGGCCCCGCCCCCGAGCGTTCGCATCTGGAGGACCTTTTTCGAAAGCTCGCCGTCGCGAGCGAAGATGGCGGCGCCCCCGAGAAGGTCCGAGTGACCTCCGAAGTACTTGGTCGCCGCGTGGAGCACGGCATCGGCGCCCAGGTCGAGGGGCCGCTGTAGGACCGGCGTGGCGAAGGTGTTGTCGACGACGGCGAGCGCGCCGGCGCGGTGGGCGAGCTCGACCGCCGCTCGAAGGTCCGTGATCTTCAGGAGGGGATTGGAGGGCGTCTCGAGCCACACGCAGGACGCTCCGCCCTCCAGGGCGTCCGCGAGCCGCTCGAGCCGGTCCATCGGAATGAACCCGGCACGAAGGCCCCAGCCGGGAAGGACCTCCGCCGCCGCGGCCCTGAATCCGTGGTAGACGTCGTCGGGAAAGAGGACCTTTCCGCCTCGCGGCAGGCTTGCGAGGATCGCCATGCCCGCGGCCATGCCGGAGGCGAAGAAGAAAGCCGTCTCTCCGCCTTCCAGGAGCCTCAGGGCCTCCTCGAGAAGGTCCTGGGTGGGGTTGGACTCCCGGATGTAGACGTGGCCTCCAAGAGGCACTCCAGCCTCGTCTCGGGCGAATGTGGTGGAGAGGTGGATGGGCGGCGCGACCGCTCCCGTCACCGCATCGGGACGAAGGGCCGCGTGAACGGCGAGAGTCTCGAACTTCACGCCCCCCACTCTACGCGAACGCACCCTTCATGGGCCTCCGCGCCTCCGGAGCGGCTTGTGGAAGAATGAAAGCCGTGAGGTTCCTGATCGCCGCCGTCCTCGCCTCCTTCATCCCGCTCCCCTTGCCGGCCAGCGAGGAACCGCCCCGCCCGACCCCTCTGAGCGATCCGGGGTCTGGCGTTCAGAAAGGTCGGGAAAAGCTCTCCTCCTACCGCTGGCGTGTCCGGACCGAGATGCGAGTGGACGACGACCTGAGGATCACCAAGCTCGAGGATGTTCACATCGCACCGGACGGCGGGCTGGCCTGGGACAAGACGGTCAAGTACGAGCGCCAGCCGCCCCCGACCCCCTTCCCCTACGCCGATCCGAGGCGATCGCTGCCGCAGCCCCCGTCGGAAAAGGACGAGGACATCTACTTCGAGCAGGGCTACTCGCTCATCCAGCTCTACGCCCGCGTTTCGCCATCACACATCAATGCCTGGGCCAGCGGAGCGAAGATCACCACGACGGACCCGGACCGCTCCGGCCACACCAAGATCTCGGGACGGGGGCTCGTGAGGCGCCTCGACGAAGCGGTCGTCTACCTCGACTCCGCGTCCCGTCAGGCCGTCGAGATCGAGGTGAAGACGACCGTCACCGAGCTCGTGAAGGACATCGCGTTTCTCAGGGTCCAGCTGGAGCCGCTCGCGGAGAGGCGGGCCGAGAGCCCGATCGTGGCGCCCAGAAAGATCTTCCTCAACATGAACCGGGGAACGCGAAGGATCGTGATCGAGATGACGTTCGTCGACTTCAGGAAGTGGACCTGAGGGTGTCGAGCTTCAGCGAGCCTTGACGCCCCCGCTCCTGACCCGCCTCCGGATCAGCTTTCGCACTTCTTCCTCGAGCTTCACCATCCGGTCAACGTGAGAGGACTCGGACCGGTACTTCTTCGCGGCCGCCCGCAGGGTCTCGAGGGCTTTTCTTTTGTCGCCAGGCGGAACGAGGCACCCGTGTTCGCGGGCCATGTCGAGCGCCAGGGCGGCTTCGTTGAGACGCTCGTCCCGGGGCTTGAGCACCTCATCGGAGATCCTCTCCGAGTCCGACACGAGGGCATCGAAGCCGGGCTGGAGGTTGATCTCGGCGATCTCGTGTTTTCCCGGCATGAAGAAGTCGCCCAGGATGTCGAACGCGGCCTGGGTCACGGAATCCTTGCCCGCTCGCCGGACCTTCGACGCCGCGCGGATCGCCTTCAGGTAGGTTTCGACGAGCTGGTAGGTCGAGTAGAAGCTCGCGCCCAGTCCCCCGGTTTCGTCCTCGGCGGCTCTCGAGACCCGCCTGGCCAGCTCCTTGCGAACCTCTCTCGCGACGGCCTCCGCCAGGACGACCTCGGGGTCGAGTCCCCACTCCTCGGCGATCCGGACCATCGTTCCCCGGTCGTCGAGACCGCTTCGGGCTTCCTCCAGGATCACGCGGACGACGGGATCGAGCCAATCCTCGAGGCGTCCGGGCGAAACCCTGACCGGCTCGGCGGCCGGAGCCAGCAAGATCTCTTCCATCAGCTTGTCGAGGGCCTCTTCTTCCCGGACGGCTCCCGGGCTTTTCTGGAGCTTGGCCACGCTGATCCTCCTCGGGGACCGGATTCCTGCCAGACAGGGTAACAAGTTGAGGAACTCTGTTCAAACAGGGCCGCAAAAACGGCAACCGGCTTCCCGCGGGAAGCCGGTCCGGACGCGAGAACGATGAAGTTCTTGCGAGAAGTTCTTGCGAGAAGTTCTTGCGAGAAGTTCTCGCGAGAACTTCTACCGTGGGATCAGCGGCGCAAAGACCACATAGGGATTGATGGCGAACCCCGTCTTGAAGTTGGACTCGCCCTCGACCCTGAAGATCGCGAAATGGAGGTGGGGACCGCCGATGACTCTCCCCGTCGAGCCGACGAACCCGATCCGCTGACCCTTCTTGACAAGGTCCCCGGGGCGGATGCCGGGTTCGTGCGCGGCGAGGTGCGCGTAGTAGAAGAGGAATTTCCCGGTCGTGTCACGCAGGTAGACGACCTTGCCGCCGCGAGGGTCGCGGCCGAGGCGCTCGATGGTGCCGTCGGTGACGGCCACGATGGGGGTGCCGTGAGGGGCGCCCAGGTCGATGGCGTGATGCCTCTTGTGTCGCCCGCGGGGAGACTCGAAGGTGTCCTTGAGCTTCGCGAAGGAGAACTGCTCGATGGGGAGCGGGAATCCGGCGGAAAACAGGGCCTCGAGCTCCTTCTCGGGCATCGAGACCGGCTTGCCGTCCGACTTGCGAACGGCCCAGTTCTTGACCGTGCTCACGAAACGACGCCACATGGAGTTCTTCTGACTGTCGAGAAGCTCCCGGGCCATCGAGCCCGTGGACTGGGACTTCGCATCGACGGGTGCGAGGACGCCGCCATCCTCCACGTCCTCGCCGTCGGGGTCCTCCTCGAGAGGAAGCTGGGAATCGGCAAGCGTCGTGAGGGCGACCCGGGTGTGCTGCGAGAGGGCCGGAGCCGAGGCAGGCGCGCGGGGAGGGGCGGGTGCCTGGACGGCGCGGGCGAGCCAGGCTTCGTCCGCCGCGTCGGCTGTTGGGTAGCACTTCCCGTCCTCCGGGTCCTTGAACGCGCAGGGCCGGGCGGCCGCTCGCGGAGGGGACATCTGGAACGCGGGGGCGCCGGAAGCGGTGTCGGACGGCCTCACGACCACCGGAGACGAGTCGGGAGCGGCGGAGAGGGCTTCGTCCGCGGAGAGACAACACGGAGGAGTGGACAGAGCGAGGAGCGCTCCGCCCAGGACCGTGAAGACCAATTTGTGGATGCCGGGACGTCCGTTGGGGATCGTCAGCGGCGTCATCGCTATCCCGCCCGCTCCAGGTAGGAATCGTCGCGGGTGTCGATCCGGATGACCGTTCCCGCTTCGATGAACTGCGGAACCTGCACGAGCAGTCCCGTCTCGAGCTTCGCGGGCTTGTAGGAGGCCGAAGCCGTGGCCCCCTTCATGCCGGGCTCGGTCTCGACGACCTTCAGGGTGACGGTCGTCGGGAGCTCGACGGAAACTGGATTGTCGTCGTAGAAGTCGACGGTGATGACCGTCTCGGGCAGGAGGTACTTCATGGCCTCCCCCACGACCTCATCCGACATGCGGACCTGGTCATAGGTTTCCTGGTTCATGAAGTGGTGGCCCTCGGTATCCGAGTAGAGATACTGCATCTCGTGGGTGTCGAGGGTGGCCTTTTCGATCCGGTCTTCCGAGCGGAACCGGTGCTCGTTCATGGCACCGGACTTGAGACTTCGGAGTTTCGCCTGGACGAATCCCCGGAGGTTTCCGGGGGTCTTGTGGATCACGCTGTGAGCGCGATGGAGCTCGCCGTTGTGGATGACGATCATTCCGGGACGGAGTTCGGTCGCTTGAATCATTGCTTCACCAGGCGAAGTGGAAGTGCTTCCAGCGCCGTCCCACCAGAAGAAGCAGGACGATCCAGAGAGGAAACCCGGTGCAGGGTAACGGCGGATGCCCAAAAAGGCAAGTGGGGCTGCCTTTCGGCAGCCCCACGAGGGATAACGCGGTCTGGGGTCTCTCCTTACTCTCGGGTCTCGGTGCCGCGGGAGACGAAGTCCTCGTCGCCACGGACCGGGGTCTCGCTCGAGGAGTCGGGAACGAGGGGGCCCGCCTTCAGCTTGCCGCCGAACATCTCGACGAATGGCTTGTGGGTCTCGGGCGGGAAGATCTCGGCCGCCCACTTCAACGCCTCTTCAGGCGTGTACGGGAAGGAGATGGTCGGACTGAAGCCGCCAGAGGAGGCGTTGCCGTTGAACATGAACGCCGCCATGTCGGGGCGCTCGATCGTGGCGCCGTATGCCTTGTTGATGAACTTGATCAGTTCGTCGGTGAACAGGGCGTAGCCCGTCGAGGTCGGGTGGACGCCATCGTAGGAGAAGATGCCGCCGGAGAGGAAGGCGGTAGTGAGCTTGACTCCGCCGTAGAGCCGGCCGTTCGCCACGACGTCGGCGAAGAGCGCGTTGGCATCGAAATACTTGTATCCCGCCGCCTCGGAAAGCGACTTGATCGTCGCGTTGAACTCGGCCGTGCGGTTCTTCAGGGCCGTGACCTCCTCCGGGTAGAGGACGACGCCCGGGATCCCGGTGAGCGGGTTGGCGGTGTCCGGCAGGGGCTTGTTGCAGTTGGCGCGCTGGGGGTGATTGGCCGGGGCTCCAGCGGCGTCGAGGACGGCGCAGGGGATGCCATAGCCCGTTCCGATAAAGGTCGAGGCCAGGAGCGTGACGATGCTGCTGGCCGGAATCGGGGCCGGCGTTCCCGTGTTGTTCCTGGCCGACAGGAAGGTGATGGGCTGCCCGTTCAGGGTCGTGATGACGGGAGAAATGGTCGTGAAGAACGGAATGCTCGTCACGTCGGGGAGGGCGATGGCGACGCCCGCTCCCGTTCCGCCCTGGGCGGCCTTCATCGTGTCGATGATGGTCTTGTACTTGGCATCGAACACGGCCTTGGGCGTCAGGGTGACGCCGTCGATGACCGTTCCGGTCGTGGCGGCGCCGAGGACGTCGTTGTTGCCGATCCAGATCGTGAGGAACGTCGGCTTCAGAGATGCCGCCTGCTGGAGCTGGGTCGTGCCCCCCGCCAGACCGCGCAGAACGAGGTCGGTCAACGGGTTTCCGTTGTCGGCCGAGGTCTTGGCGTCGACGGTGTCGGAAACCTTGTAGCCGGGGATCCCGAGGTTGTCGTATGGGCGAGGCAGGGTCAGATTGAGCGGCTTGCCCGTCGACGGCTTGATGGCAAACTGCGGCGATGGGGCGATGGCTGTCAGCTTGCGGCAGCCGCCGAGACCCGGCTCGTCGACGATGGGCTGCTGGAACTCGCCCACCTTCGCCTGGCGAGCCAGGATGGCTCCGTAGCTGTCGGCCTGGCCGTACTTGACGAGACAGGCATCGAGGAAGCCCGCCGTGAGCGAGTCACCGATCTGGACGAACTTGGAGAAGTTCTGGGCCTCGACCGGAGCGGAAGACAGAAGCGCGGCGACGGCAAGAGCGGCGGAAGAGGCGAAGAGTCTGGTCATTTTCATCGTTCGATCTCCAAAACCCGCTCTCTTTAGAAGTTCATCCTGAGGCCGATGGTCGGAATCCAAACGAACGTCTTGTAGGTGCCGTTGAAGTTGTTGTCGTTCGTCGTGGTGGTCCGCTCGTGGAAGAAGAGAGCCATGACGGAGAGGTCGGTGTAGACGTTCTTGAAGGGCGAGAAGGACGCGCCGAGCGTGTAGCCGGCACGGTTTGCATCAGGCAGGAGCGGTCCCGTCGTCTCGTCGGGCTGCGGGGTCTGGTCGTAGACGTAGCCGGCCATGAACTCCGTCGTCTCCCCGAGCTTGTAGTTCAGGCCGACGCGGTAGGACCACACGTTCTCGTAGTTCTGAGGGATGACCTTGGTGGGAAGCGTCTTGCCGTCGACGGTTCCGAACTTCAGGATCGTCTCCTTGAAGATGTCCCACTGCATGTAGTTCGCATTGAACTCGACCCGGAAGCAGTCGGTGAAGTCGTACGCGATGCCCGTCATCCAGGTGGCGGGGAACTGGATCGCGGTCTCGACCGGGATAGGCTTGTCGAGCGGAGCGAGCCCAGCGACACGCGCATCGAAGTCGGCGTACCCGGTGGGCCGGCTGAAGAAGATCGCCTCGCCGGTGTAGTCCTGATCCACGCTTCCATGGTACGCGAACCCGATGTGCAGCTTCTTCGTCGGTTTGAACTGGATGCCCGCGCCGAAGCTGAGCGCCGCTTCCATTCCGTCGCTGACGACCTGAACGTGCGCGACTTCGACAACCCGGTTCGTATACGGGTTGAGGGCCGGATAGCCCTGGAAGAGCTTGACGTCGCTGACGCGAAGCTCCGGCCCGAGGCCGAAGGAGAACCACTCGTTGACTCGCATCGAAAACTGCAAGCCAAAGGCGAAGTGCCGCAGCTCGGCGCGCTTGGAGATGAAGCGCCCGTAGTACTGATCCGGGTTCTCCCAGGCGGTCGTCAGACCGAACGGGAACCAAGAGCCGAAGGAGAGGTTCATCCCCTCGCCGACGGGCATCGCCAGGTAGAGGTTCATCGGGAAGAAGATCATCGACTTCCCGTTCACCGTGTAAGAGGAGCCCGGGTACGGGTTCGCTCCGGTGAATTCCTGATCGGGAATCAGGAACGTGATGCCGCCCATCGCCGTGAACTGCTTGTTGTCGGCGAGACCAGCCGGGTTGTAGAACATGGCCGAGCCGTCGTTGATGGACGCCGTGACGGCGCCCGCCATGCCCGTGGCCCTCGAACCCTGCTCAAAGATCGAGAAGCCCGCCGCCCGGGCACTCGGAGTGGCCCAAAGCAGCAGGGAAAGAACCGTTAGAACCGCTCCTGCATGGAGCCCCCGGGACATTCTTCTCACTCGCGCCTCCTTAATGTAGCCACCGCTCGCGAAACGGCAGCCATGGTGAAACTCCAGATTGGCCGAAATTCTTTGCTTCTAAGCGTTCCGAGTCAAGGCTTTACAAGATGCAGAAAAAAGCCCGGGGCTTTATCACCCCGGGCTTGCACGGCGCGTTTTCGCTCCGGCGTAACGATCAGACGCTCTTGACTCCGGCCGGAGCGCGCAGGCCCGGGGCGAAACTCCCGGCCTTCGAGGCCTCGCGAGCAGCGGCCGCCTCGTCCAGGCGCCCGATGACGGTCGTGTGGGGCGCTCCCCTGACGAGGTCCGGTGTCTCATCGGCCTCCTTGGCGATGGCGATCATGGCGTCGATGAAGGCATCCATCTCCTCGATGGGCTCCGACTCGGTCGGCTCGATCATCAGGGCGCCCGGAACGATCAGGGGGAAGGACATCGTGGGCGGATGGAACCCGTAGTCCATCAAGCGCTTGGCGATGTCGATGTTGTGGACCCCCTTCGCCGTCTGCGCCTTGTCCGAGAAGACGACCTCGTGGTAAGAGGGGGCGTCGTACTTCAGGTGGTAGAAGGGCTCGAGCTTCTTCCTGATGTAGTTGGCGTTCAAAACGGCGTTTTCCGCGACCTGGTGGATCTGGCTGCCGTAGGAGAGGATGTACGTCAGGGCCCGCACGAGCACGCCGTAGTTGCCGAAGAACGTCCGCATCCGTCCGATCGAGCTCGGCCGGTTCTCGTCCAGGTAGTACATGTCTCCCTGCCGCTCCACCGTCGGAGTGGGCAGGAAGGGCACGAGGCGGGAGACGACTCCGACCGGTCCGGCTCCAGGTCCTCCCCCGCCGTGCGGGGTCGAGAACGTCTTGTGGAGGTTCATGTGCATCACGTCGGCGCCGAGGTCGGCGGGACGGACCTTGCCCACGAAGGCGTTGAAGTTGGCGCCGTCCAGGTAGACGTAGGCCCCCTTCGCGTGAACCATCTCGGTGATCGTCAGGATGTTCTCCTCGAAGACCCCGAGGGTGTTCGGAACCGTGATCATCAGGGCCGCGACGTCCCCCGTCAGCTTCGACTCCAGCTCTCCCAGATCGAGGGTCCCCCTCGACGAGGAGGTGAGCTCCTTGACCTGGTAGCCAGCAAAATGAGCCGTCGCCGGATTCGTCCCGTGAGCGGAATCGGGAACGAGGACCCACTTCCGCGCATCTCCGGCCTTCTGGTGCGCGGCCCGGATCATCAGCGCTCCCGTCAGCTCGCCATTGGCGCCGGCGGAGGGCTGCAGCGTCACTCTCTCGAACCCCGTCAGAACCTTCAGGCACTCCTCGAGCCGGTAGAGGAGCTCGAGACAGCCCTGGACGAGGTGAGGGGCGGTGTAGGGGTGAACGTCGGAGAACCCCGGGTAGCGGGCCGTCTCCTCATTGATCCTGGGGTTGTGCTTCATCGTGCACGACCCCAGCGAGTAGAGGGCCGTGTCGATGGCGAAGTTCATCTGGGAGAGCCGGGTGAAGTGCCTCACGACATCGACTTCCGAGAGCTCGACCTCGCCCTCGACCTCGGGCCGGAACTGGGCTCCGAAGGCCTTCGCCGGATCCGCTTCGGGAACATCGAGCGCGGGAAGAAACACTCCCCTGCGGCCCGAGGACTTCTGGTCGAAGACCGTTCCCTCCCGCCGCCTCTTGTCGAGCTGGGCCGCCACCGGGCTTTTCTCTGGCGTCAGGGTTCCGTGGTCGCTCATCAGGAAAGCCTCCTCAGGACGCTGGCGAACCGGTCCATCTCCTCGCGCGTGTTCCGCTCGGTCACGGCCACGAGCAGGAGGTCGTGCCACTTCGTCTCCTCAGGGGCTAGCCGGCGGACGGGCACGCCCCCGAGGATTCTCTCCGACTCGAGCTCAGCCAGAACCCGATCGACGGGCACGCCGCACTTGACGGCGAACTCGTTGAAGGTCGGTCCGCTGAAGGCAACCGAGAAGGGTCCAGGGATCTGGGCGATGAGGCCCTTGACGTACTCGGCCTTGGCGAAGCACTGGCGGGCCGTTTCCTTCAGGCCCTGCTTTCCGAGAGCCGCGAGTGTCATCGTGGCCGCGAGCGCGAAGAGACCCTGATTGGTGCAGATGTTCGAGGTCGCCTTTTCACGCCGAATGTGCTGCTCGCGCGTCGAGAGCGTCAGGCAGAAACCCGGCCGGCCCTCGCTGTCGAACGCGCGTCCGGCGAGGCGGCCCGGGATCTGCCTCTTGTAGGCGTCCCGGCATGCCAGGAACCCGACCAGCGGCCCGCCGAACGAAGGGGGCACGCCGAAGGAAGCGGCTTCACCGCAGGCGATGTCCATGCCCGCGGCACCAGGTCCCTTCAGAGCCGAAAGCGAGAACATCTCGTTGATGGCTCCGACCGCCAGGGCTCCCTTGGCGTGAGCGCACGCCGCGGCCGCGCTCCAGTCCTCGACGACGCCCATGAAATTGGGGGACTGGACGCCGACCGCGAATGTGGCGTCGTCGACGGCATTCGCCAGGGCCGCGGAGTCCGTTCTTCCATCCTCGCCGAGCGGGACCTCGACGATCTGGAAGGGGAAGTTCGCGAGGTAGGTCCGGAGGCAGGCCCGGTACTCCGGGTGGACCCCTTCCGAGACGACCACCTTGCTCTTCTTTTTCGTCAGCCGCTCGGCCATCAGGACGGCCTCGACGAAGGCCGAGGCCCCCTCGTACATCGAGGCGTTGGCGACGTCCATCTCCGTCAGGAGCGCGATGTGGCTCTGGAACTCGTAGATCGCCGTCAGGGTCCCCTGAGAGACCTCGGGCTGGTAGGGCGTGTAGGCCGTCAGGAACTCGCCGCGGAGCAGAAGCTGCGACACGAACGCCGGCGAGTGGTGGCTGTAGAGGCCTCCCCCGAGAAACGACGCCCAGTCCGAAAGGGTGGCGTTTCTTGCCGCCATCCGCCCGAACTCCCTGCGAACCTCGATTTCCGACAAGGGCGGCGGCAGTCCCGGCACCGCGTCCCTGTAGACCTCGCGGGGCACTGTCGCGAAGAGGTCGTGGATGCTCTCGGCTCCCACGGCCTTTCTCAGCTCGGCCTGCTCGGCTTCGCTGTTGGGTATGTAACGCATCCGGGTCCTTTCTTGCCGGATGTTCCGAGCCCTCAGGACCTTTTCTTCGCGGCCCGCGCCCGGCCATCCGTGTGAGTCGGGGCTCGGCCGAGCCCCGGATTGGCTACGCCGGGCCGGGCTCCCTCTGAAGGAGCGGGCTCAGCCCCTGAGGCTCAGGCCCTGAGGCTCAGGCCTTCGCTTCTTCCTGGACGAACGCCTCGTACTGAGAGGCGGACATCAGTCCCTCGACCTCGCCGCCCGATGCGACGCGGATCTTGACGAGCCAGCCCTCTCCGTACGGATCCTCGTTGATGGCTCCTGGTTCGTCGTTGAGGTTCTTGTTGATCTCGAGGATCTCTCCGGCCACCGGGAGGAAGAGCTCGGAAACGGCCTTGACGGACTCGATGGTGCCGAATTCCTGGTCCGCGTCGAAAAGCTCTCCCGCATCGGGAAGATCGACGAAGACGACCTCGCCCAGCTCCTTCTGCGCGTGGTCGGTGATTCCGATCGTGGCGACGTCGCCCTCGATCCGAATCCATTCATGGCTCTTGGTGTACTGCCTGTCATCCGGGCACGAACTCATGGTTCTCCTCTTTTAGAAAAGGGAAAAGGCTCTCTTTTTGGATAGAGAGCCTTTCTCCGACATTCGGGCAGGGGCAAAAAGGGGGTCACTTGGTGCCTGGCCGCTTGTAGAAGGGAGTCGGGACGACCACCGCCGCCACTCCCTTTCCGCGAATCTCGATCTCGAATTCCGTGCCCACCGCGGTCCGGTCAGCGGGAACGAGCGCGAGGCCGATCGCCTTGCCGACCGTGGGCGGCTGGGTTCCGGACGTCACGACGCCGGTGGCGCCGTCCGGGAACCTCACCGGATACCCGTGCCGGGCGATCCCGCGGCCCACGACCGCAAAGCCGGCGAGCTTGCGGGGCACGCCCGCGGCCTTTTGGGCCTCGAGAGCGGCTCGTCCGATGAAGTCGCCCTTTTTCATCTTCACGATCCAGCCGAGGTCGGCCTCCCACGGTGTCACCGTGTCGTCGATGTCGTTGCCGTAAAGGGCCATCTTCGCCTCGAGGCGCAGGGTGTCCCGCGCGCCGAGACCGGCGAGGGCGATCCCGAAGGGCTTCCCAGCCTCGAGGATGGCGTCCCAGACGGTCACGGCGCCCTCGGGGGCGCAGTAAACCTCGAAACCGTCCTCGCCCGTGTAGCCGGTGCGAGAGACGATCCCGCTGACCCCGGCGACCTCCGTGATCGTGAAGGCGTAGTAGCCGATCGCCGGGAGGTCCGCTTTCGTGAGGGACTGGAGGATCTCCTGCGAGCGGGGGCCCTGCAGGGCGATCTGGGCCCACTTCGGGGACTCGTCCTCAACCGTCGCGCCGTCGATCTCGTGGGCCTTGGCCCAGGCGACGTCCTTCGGCGTGTTTCCCGCGTTGACCACGAGCAGAAAGTCATCGGAGGCGATCCGGTACGTGAGGAGGTCGTCCACGAACGTCCCCTGATCGGTCAAGAAGGCCGAGTACTGGATCCGTCCGTCGGCCAGAGCGCCCGCATCGTTGCAGGTCAGCTTCTGCACGAGCGCCAGGGCACGCGGGCCCCGGATCCGGATCTCGCCCATGTGGGAGACGTCGAAAAGTCCGGCGCGAGTCCGAACGGCGATGTGCTCGTCGGTGAGACCGGAGAACTGGACGGGCATCTCCCATCCGGCGAAGTCCACGATCTTGCCACCCAGAGCTCTGTGGCGGTCGAAGAGAGGTGTGCGCTTGAGGGGAAGGCCGGCAGGTTCCGTCATGGCCTGAAACGACGATAAGGCCCCGGGGTCTCGTCGTCAACCATTCCCTTCCCGCCGTCGAATCGGGATAATCCGGGCCACGTGCCCACCCCGCTCGACGACGCAGAATCGCTCCTCTCCGGCCGGAGCCTCCAGTTCTTCTCGGGAAACGTCGACATCACGGACTCGGCGGAAGGTCCCGACGAGATCATCCTTCTCGGACATGGCTGCGCGCTCCTCAGCGTCCTGACCCCGTTCGGGCCCCACCCGATCGACATCCTCCACGGACCGGTCATCCTCAACCTCGCCCGGGCCCTGGCGGGGACGACGGACCTCTGCCTCTTCTCGCCGGAGCCGGAAAGCGAGGTCATCGTCTTCTCCACGGCGGAAGCGCGCGGCTTGCTCACCGATCCGGGCCCCCATGGTCAGGCCTTCCGCCGCCTCTCGCTCCTCTCGGTCAGCTCGATCATCCGGCTGACGAACGCGGCCCTCTCACGGTTCTTCGACACGTCCCCCGCAAAGGCCGAACCGGCTTCGCCCGCGCAGCCAGGCCGGACCGCCCGGAAGGTCGACGTCGATCACAGGCGCATGCAGGACCTGTTCGACGCGGCGGGGATCGATCCGAAAGGCCTCCCGGATCTCGGCCTGACGGCCCTGGAGATCGCGGCCGGCTCTCCGCTCTTGAGCGCCGGAACCCCCGGAGAGGAGGCGTACCTCCTTTCCGAGGGAAAGCTCCGGGTCGAGATGACCATTCCCGGCGTCGGCCGCGAGGCCCTGGCCATTCTCGGTCCGGGCGAGATCGTGGGAGAAATGGCCCTGATCGAGGACGCTCCCCGCTCCGCGGACGTCTTCGCGCATGAGGGGCCGGCCCTCGTCCTTTCGATCTCTCGAGCGGTCTTCCGCCACATGCTCGAATCCGGGCAGCCCGCCGGGGCCCCCCTGCTGGCCGGCATCACGATGTCGCTCGCCCGGCGGCTGGACGAGGCGCTCCGGCGCGCCGCGACCTTCAGGGTTCTCTCGGGACCCTTCTGACCTTCCGTCAGTTCGCCAAGGCGGCCGTCGGCACCGGCGTCGGAACCGGCGCCTCGGCCCCCGTCCCCGGGATCGCGATTCCCACCGAGACCGGAGCCTGAGGGGACTCGGTCGAGGGCGGCAAACTGATCGGGAACGTCGGCAGCGGAGGCACAGGGGTCGGCGTCGGGACCGCCTTGAGCGCGGCCTGCCGCCTCACCTCCGACACGGCGAAGAGAATCGCGCTCAAGAGGATCACGAGCGAGAGGCCGATGAGCGAGTAGCGCCACAGCTTGTCTTTCTTGACGGCCTCGGAAGCCTCGGCCGTGCCGGGCGCGGGCTCCGGCGGAGCGGGTTTTGCGCCCTCGGCCGCGGGCGGAGGAGCCGGCGGCGTCAGCGGGGGCGGGGGCGGATTCCCCTTCTGCTTCCCTGGTTTCGGGGGATTCGCTTCTTCCTTCTTCGAAAGGAACGGGGGCGGGGACGCCAGGTCCCGCTTGGGCGGCTCGGGCGGAGGCGGGGCCTTCTTTTCCTTGGGTCTTCCCTCGGGAGGCGGAGGCGCGACGGGCGACGGCGCCGAGGCCGTCTCCACCGCCGCGGGCAGGTCCCCGGGAGGGGGAGGCGCCCCAGGGTGGTGGCGGGAGGGCATCTTCATCACGATCTGGATCGTGGGTCCCTCCGAGGGCGGCGCGACCGTGGCCTTCGGCCGCCGGATCCGGCTGTCGCTGAGACCCGCGAGCACTCCCGGGAGGTTCACGAGCTCCCGAAGGTCCTGGGCCACTTCGGCGGCGTCCGCGTAGCGCTCGTCCCGGTTCTTGGCGAGCATCCGCTTCAGGACCGTGCCGACCTCGTGGGGAATGTCCTCGCGAATCGTCGTCGGATCGTCGGGCTCCTCGTTGAGGATCTGCAGGACGAGGGTCGTCAAGGTCTCGGCCGGAAACGGCCGCTTGAACGTCAGGGTCTGGTAGAGGACGATGCCGAGCGAGAAGATGTCGCTTCTCGAGTCGAGCTTCTCGCCCCGGATCTGCTCCGGCGACATGTAGGCCGGGGACCCGACCATCTGGCCGGCGCTCGTCAACTCGACATCGCCCCAGATGATCTTGCCGATGCCGAAATCCGTGACCTTGGCGGCGAGAGTGTCGGTCAGGAGGATGTTCGCGGGCTTGATGTCTCTGTGGATGACCCCGCGCTCGTGAGCGTAGCCGAGGGCATCGGCAACCTCCGCCACGATCCGGATGCGATCCACGACCGGGACGGCCGTGGGCGGCCCCGTGAGCTTGTCGGCCAGGCTTCCCCCGCTGACGAACTCCATGGCCAAAAAGAGCGTTCCCTCGTGCTCCCCGACGTCGTAGAGGGTGACGATGTTCGGATGCTGGAGCTTTCCGGAAATGCGCGCCTCGCGCTTGAACCGGGCCTTCGCCTCGTCCGGATCGAACCCGCCTCCCGATTCGTTGAACTGGATGGTCTTGAGCGCGATGATGCGTTCGATTTCAGGATCGCGCGCCAGGTACACGACGCCCATGGCGCCCTTGCCGAGCTCCCGCAGGATCTCGTACCGTCCGATCTTGTTGTTATCCACGAACCGATAACCTTACCATCACGCCTCTTTGTTCGGTTCCGGCTCGGCTGACTCGTCGATTGAGACCATGCCGTCCTCGGTCAAGACTGTCTCTTCCCCTTCCTTGGCCGACGCGAACTCCTTCTCGCGGTTCGCCAGGGCGGCCCGGGCGGCCTCGAGCTGAGAAGCGGGGACCGCGATCACGACATCCATCAGTTCCTCGTTCTGCGCCGGAACCTGGTGGAGGCTCCTGTCCACTATGGAAGCGCGGAAGCCCATGGACTCCAGGAATCCGACGACCAGGGCGGCCTCGGCCTCCCCGCCGGCCTCCTCGAGAGCCTCCCACGGCTCCTCGACAGCCTGCTCCGGGGTCTCTTCCTCGCGTTCGTCACGTGGTTCCATGACTCCCTCCTTGCGTCTCTACCGGGTCCGTCAGGGCCGGATCCGGATGCGCGCCTGGCGCGTTTCTTCTTCGAGAACTCTCCCAATTATCCTCGCCATCACCCCTTCCGCCTCGGCTCGCTTGACGAAATCCGATGCGTCCTTCTCCTCTAGGGCAAGGAGGAGCCCTCCGGAAGTCTGGGCATCGCATAAGAGAAGAAGGGTGCTCTCGGCAACGGACGAGGGGGCTTCCAGAAACGGACGCTGGGTCTCGAGGTTCCGGACAGACCCGTCAGGAGCGATTCCAGCTTCCGCAAGACGCTCAGCCCCGGGCAGATACGGGATCGCGTCGAGCCAGAGCTCGGCGCACCGGGCCGGGGGACCAAGAAGCATCTCGCGCAGGTGACCGGCAAGACCGTATCCCGTGACATCTGTACACGCGGAGACTCGCAGGCCCCTCGCGAGTCTGGCAGGCGCGTCGTTCAGGGAGGCCATGACCTCCACGGCCGTCCGTTCCTCCTCGGCCGAGATCTCCGGTCCTCGCCGGAAGAAGCCTCCGAGCGCCCGGGCCCGAAGCGCGGAGGCGACCACTCCCGAGCCGAGAGGTTTCGTCAGGACCAAGGCGTCTCCGGCACGAACGCCCACGTTCCGCCAGATGTCGCCAAGCCGGGCCCTGCCCGTGACCGCCATCCCGAAGACCGGCACGTCAAAGTCGACGGAATGGCCGCCGAGCACCGGGATACCCGCGCGCCGGGCCGTCTCGCTTCCGCCTGAAACGATCTCGGTGAGGACCTCCAGCGGGAGATCCTTCACCGGGAACCCGACGATGTTGAGCGCGAAGAGCGGCTCGCCCCCCATCGCATAGATGTCCGAGAGCGAGTTGGCCGCGGCCACGCGGCCGAAGTCGAAGGGCGACTCCACGATCGGGGTGAAGAAATCGATGGTCGAAAGAATCGTCTCGGCGGACGGATCCGAAGGGTCGCCAAGGCAGTAAGCGGCTGCGTCGTCTGACGAAGACACCCCGACCACGGACCGGCCATCGGACGGCCTCGGAATCGTGGCCAGGATCCTCGCCAGGTCAGCCTGACCCAGCTTGCACGCTCACCCCGCCGCGGAGGCAAACGTCAGGATCGAGCGGTGGGTCTTCTTGCCCAGGATGGTCATCGAGAGACGCGGACCGGCTCAGGAGAGCTTGGCGAGCTTGGCCACGTCGATCGAGGAGTAGACCTTCCGGACGAAGTCGGGTTCCACGCCGCTCGCGCGGATCGTGATGACGAAGCGCTTGTTCACGACGATCGAGAGCTCACCCCGCTTCGACTCCTTCTCCCACTTCTCGACGCCCGGGTTCTCCCCGATCGTCACGCCCTTCTCGTACCCCTCGGTCGATTCCCGCGAAAACTGTGACGCCATGGCCACGAAGGCATAGATCGGGGCGTTGAAGGCTCCATCCATAAGAGTGACCTCGAGATCCTGCCCTTCCTTCGAATAGTTCCTTTCGGCCTGGGAGATCTTGAACCCCATCGCGGCCGTGGTTTCCCCGCGGGGTTCCTGCGCCTCGAAGCCGGACGGCGCGGCGGGCAAAAGCTCGATGAGCTTCGAGAAGTGCACGGGCTCGACGGGTTTTTGAGATTCCATCTCCTTGGCGGCCTTGGCGGCCTTCTCCGCGGCGTCGCTGATCTGCTTCATCGCGGCGATCGGGTTGTTGGAAAGCTCCTTTCCCTCCTCGACGGGCTTGGGAGCCTCTTCCTTGCGGCATCCCGAGAAGACGAACCCGCACAGGGCAACGAGGCAGACGAACGTGGTGAGTTTCTTTTTCACTTTTTCCTCCAGTCCCCTTTCCGCCAGCTTCTAGAGTGCGCTGGTGCCGGGAGGGACGAGCTTGTCGATGGTGGCTGAGTCCTCGGCGGTGATCTCGAGCTCGGTCGCCTTGACGCAGTCCTCGAGCTGTTCGAGCGTCCTCGGACCAATGATGGCCGAGGTCACGGCCGGGTGACGGAGTGTCCAGGCAATCGCGAACTGGCTGAGCGGGACCCCTTTCGTCGCGGTGAGCGCAAGAAGCGACTCCACGACATCCAGACGTCTCTCGAACTTGGGGTTGGCCAGATCCCCGATCCAGACGGCGGCGCGGGGGCTGTCCATCGGATTGGCGCTGGCCTTCCGGTACTTTCCGGTCAGCCAGCCGCCCTCCAGGGGGCTCCAGACGATGGCGCCGATGCCGAACTTCTGGGCCATCGGGAAATGCTCGGCCTCCATCGTGCGGCGCAGGATGCTGTAGGGGGGCTGCAGGGAGATCCAGCGTTCGAAGCGGTTCCGATCGCTGATCCAGAGCGTCTCGACGACCTCCCAGCTATCCAGCCTTCTGCTCCAGGCCAGCGAGCTGTCATTCTGGTGGCTCGTGGAGCAGCCGATGTAGCGGATCTTCCCGGCCGCCACCAGGTGGGTGAGGGTCGCGAGGGTCTCCTCCCAGGGCGTGTCGGGATCGGGCCGGTGGATCTGGTAGAGATCGATCACGTCCGTACCGAGACGTCTGAGGCTGTTTTCGACCTGTTCCTGGATGGCTTTCCTGGAGAGCCCGCGCTGGTTGGCCCCCGGACCCATCGGGGCCCAGACCTTGGTTGCCAGGACGACGTCGTTTCTGCGGCCGGCGAGAGCCTTGCCGACGATCGTTTCGGACTCCCCATCGGAGTAGTTGTTCGAGGTGTCGATGAAGTTGATGCCGAGATCCAGGGCTCGATGAATGATCCGGACGCATTCGGAATGGTCCGGGTTACCCCACTTGCCGAACATCATGGCTCCCAGACAAAGCGGAGAGACCTTGAGGCCCGAGCGGCCGAGATTCTTCGTTTTCACGTCCGCCTCCCGCGAATCCGGGGAAGTCTACGCCTGATCCGGTCCCTGATCCGGTGTCTGATCTGGCCCCAGGCTAGGCGCCGGATCAGGCGCCGGATCAGGCGTAAACCATTTGTCCCGCCCTACGTCTAAAGGAGGGAAGGGGATTCTGATGCCGACGACGGCTCTTCCGAGCGCCCACCCGAGCGATGCGGAGCTGATCCTCACGATCGAGGGAAAGGGACTCGCCGCGACGGTGGCGCACCTTTACTCTTGTTTTGCCTGCGCCAGTCTGGTCAGGGGTTTCGTGGCGGAGTACCTCGCTCCCCAGGAGACGTTCGAAGCCGAGAAGGACCCCCGGGACCTCCCCTGGCCGGCGGCCGCCGTTCACGGTCGCTGAGGAGCGGGACGGGATTCGCGAAGCCGGGGGCGGCCGGGCGGGGGCCAGGGGCCGCCGCCCGGCGCGCTGTCAGGGCCGATGAGCAGGCCCCCGCTGATACGTTTCCACGATTTCGACCCGATCCCCGAGAGTCAGCCGGACCGGGCAGGTCTTGGCCGCTCCGACGAGGCGCCTGAAATCCTCGTCGGAGCAGTCTGAATCGATCCAGATCACCAGGGTGAGACGTTCGATCCGGCGGGGAGCGGCGGACATCTCCTTTTCGACCTCGAACTCCACGTGCCGAAGAGGAATCTCGTTTCGCCGTGCGAACAGGGCGACGATCGTCACCGCGCAGGCTCCGAGCGAGGCCGCGCAGAGGTCCGTGGGGGAGAAAGCGCTGCCGTCTCCCCCGTTGTCCACCGGCGGCGTGGTCCGGATCTCGGCTCCCGACGGGCCGTGAACCAGCCGCACGTCCAGGCCGGAGAGGATCCCCGCGATCTTCACTCCCATCGCGTCAGCCCGCCATGTCGAGCCAGTTGAACCAGATCGGGTGGTGCTCCTTGTACCAGCTCAGGACTTCGCGGATCAGGGCCCTCTTGTCCGGCGCGAGGACGGCGTCATCGATCCGCTCGAAGTGCAGCCGAATCCGGTTCTCGCCGAAGTACTCGAGGGACTCAGAGCAGAGGGTCTGGAGCTCGTTGCGAATCCGTCCCGAATCGGACACCTTGACGGGGCGGGTCCTGTAGTCCTGGCCGCGATAGAACCGGTCGAGGAGAGGGGAGAAGACGAGTCGGCTCTCCTCGAACGACTCCATGAGGCGCAGAGTCAGGTCGACCTCGAGGATGCCGTTGGCCGAAGATGCCCGCGTCGTCACCTTGTAGACGCCCTTCTGGATCTCCTCGACGCCCGGTGCTCCGGTGTAGGGATCCGGAAGCATGAATCCCGAAAGCGAGAGAACGCCCCATTCCTTCTTCGGGAAGAAATCGTCCACCGTAACGGTGCGCATCGACACCGGCATGCCAGCGTCCCGGGCTTCACGGAGGATCTGGGTGTACTCGGCGACTTCCTTTTCCGAGGCGGACTGGCCGAGGAGCTCGGAGAGGCGGGCGGCGAAATCAGGGGCGTCGGTATCGAGGTGGATGATCTTCCTCTCGATGTCGTAGCTGACGTCGAATTTCGACGTGAAGAGGCACATCGACGTGACGTTCTTCAGAACGGGATCGAGGCTCGCCGCCTGGATCGCTTCCGCCGTCGCCGCGTAGCCGTCGACAAGGAACAGGTGCCGCTTGCCGTCGCCGTCCGTGAAGAGCCCGACCCGGTAGGTGGGCGCGTAGGTGCCCGACTCGGTGAAGGCCTTCAGGCCGGACGGAAGGACCCAGCCGTCCGGAATGACGTGGGCGCCCGCCGCCTTCCACTCGTCCCAGAGCTTCCCGATCCTGCCGATCCGGGTCGAGCCGCCGAGGGTCCAGACATGGACGCGGTCGGCCTCGATATCGGGGTAGGTGCTCTTGATGGCCTGCATGACGAGCGAGCGCGGCGCGAGGTAGTCGAGGAGGATCGAGGACTCGGCCGCTTTCGTGACGACCTCGCGCGGCAGCACGAGGTTCCCCATGTAGCCCTCGTAGGGCTTGACGACCTTCAACGGCTGGTCGAAGAGGTGAAGGACCGTCAGGGGGCCGCTCTCGTTCCCCCGGGCGAAGCGGGACGTGTTTTCGAGAGTGTCGACCGCGGCGCCCCAGACGATCACCCGGTCGCGCTGCACCTCCCGCCAGAACATGGCCCAGTTGTAGGCCGGGTCGTTGATCAGGCGATGGACTTTGCGCTCGAGGTACTTGGCGATCTGGGGCCGGGCGTAGATGCGGCCGAAGCCGAGGAGCGGATTCGACCCCATGTCGGGGGTCTCGCCCCCCTTGGGCATCAGACCCTCTCCGAGACAGACCATGATCGCGTGGTTCTCTGGAAGGGTCCGCGTCAGGTACCAGAGCGACTCGCTCATCGCGTAGGCGGAGGCGGCGTCGGCGTCCTTCTTGATCCGGTTCGAAGCGCTCTTGTCCAGACCCTTGGCCTCGCCGAAGCGCCCGAAGAGGCGGGTCCCGAGGGCCGTGACGGCCGAGGCCGAGATCAGGGCCTTTTCCATCCCGGGACCAACGAAGGAGAGCGGTCCGTCGGGCTTGCCCTCCACCCACCGCTCTTCGACGTCTTCGAGCCAGAGGTGGAAGCGCCCGAGTACCGGACGGCTGTCGAACGCCCACTGGGCGATCCGGTCGCGCCGTGTTCGATCCATGATCATGTCACCTCCATCAGGGCCGCCTCAGAACGAGGGACGGCTCACACTCCTGTCAGGACTGCTCCGACAAAAATACCGCACTCGGGCTCTTCCGGGCCGCCAAACTGAAACCCCCGAGCCCTGAATCGTGTCGAAGGCAGGCCCGGGCCACGATCCGGGACGGGAATGGCGGCTTTCAGGTCCGCGAGGTTTTCCGGCGGTACACCGTCTCTCGTTCCAGCACTCCCAGGGTGTGGGAGTAGATCTCCTGTGCCTCGGCCCGGCTGTTACCGATGGCCGTCATGCCGAACTTCCCGTACTGCGAAACGGCCCCGATCATGTGAAAGAGGACGCCGGTCTCGGCCGCGGGGCTGTACTGCAGGCCGTGAGTCGTGAGGATCTCGATCAGGTCCTCGGGCAAGAGCCCGCGGTACTTGGGCGAAATGAGGTTGTCGGTGGCGCGGTAGTACTTTTCGTGCCCGGACGGGGTGTAGAAGATGCCCGTCATCCCCTCGAGGTTGCCTCCCGTGAGGAACTGGAGGGCCATGAAGGGGTGCGTGGTCCCGCCCTTTCGCAGATTGATCTCGACGGCGTAGGACTCCCAGGCCAGGCCTTCGGGGTCTTTCGGCCTCACGACGAAGTCGATGCTGAAGCGGCCGATGACGCCCTTTTTCGAGAGAACGTCGGCCACCCGGAAGGCCTCCGTCTGGATCAGGGTCCGGTAGCCGTTCGCCGCCGGGAAAAAGCAACCCGAATAGAGCTGCCCCGCCGGCCCCTCGAGGATCTGGTCGTGTGTCGAGACGAGGTGGATCCGGCCGGTCGGATCGATCCGGAGCTGGGCTGACGGGGAGCGCTTCGCCTCATCCCCCTCGATGAACTCCTCGACCACTCCCCCCATCCGGCCGAGCTTGGCGAAATACGACTCTGGAGTCTCGTCCCCGACGGGGAGCTCGAGCTTGTGGAGGGCCACCTCGATCGGGCCAGTCTCGGAGCTGTCGGGCAGCCAGACGACAGCGTTTCCCTCGCCCGCGAAGCTGTCGTTCAGCTTGATCATGGCGCGGCGGAGCGTCGGGTCGTGGCGCTTGATGTCGGCGAGGGCCTCGACCATGTCCCGGAAGGTGAAGAGCTCCTCGTGCCCGTAAGGGAACGAGGTCCCGGCCTCGCGGAACACCCGCCGGCTCCCCGACTTCGTGCCGAGGTGCACGAGGGCGGGATCCGCCCCGTAGAGCGGGATTCCGAGGAGAACGGCGAGCTTGCGCTCCAGAGGGGTGGAGTTGAAGACCGTCAGGAAAGCCCGGGACGGGTTCGGCACCCCCGCCTTGATCCGGTCGATCAGCCTGGGCCTCTCGAGAATCTTCTCGGTCAGGGGGCGGGGCGACCCGTCGTAGGCGGACAGGAGGGTCAGACGCGACTGGGCGTGCGAGGCCGGGATCCCGGCCAGGAGCTGCAGGTAGTACTCGACGACCAGCGGATGGATGGGCTGCGAGGTGACGTAGACCAGCCGGGCCTTGGGATTCCGGAGCCTGATGAGCGTGAAGAGGAGGCGTTCCTCGTAGTAGGAGACCCCGTCGACCTTCCGAAGCTCGTTCTGATCGAGAGAAAGCGACGGGATGACGACCGACGTGTAGGCCTGATCGTCCTGGTTCTTCGCGATGTCGTTCCAGAGCTCGACGAGCCTTGGCTTGAGGCGTTCGAACTCCGTCATCTCCAGTTCCGGCGTCAATTCTGGGTAGAGGCCGTCATCCAGCATCCTTCGTCTCCTTGGGGGATTCCCGAGTTTAGGCATCCGGGCCGGAAAAGCGAAACCCGGGCGCGGCGATGGCCGAGGTTAAGATGCAAATCGATGGGTCGACTCCCCTTCCGGCACGGGTTTGCTCTCCTTTTTCTCATCTGCTTCCTCCCAGTCAAGCCCGCGCGAGCGGAAGCCCTCTCGATCGAAGCCGCGGTGGCCGCGGCGATCGCGAACAACGAACGCCCCCAGGCCGCCTCCGAGCGCGCCAACGCCGCCGAGGCTCGAGTTCAGAAGGCTCGCGCGTTCTTCTTTCCGACCCTCGGAGCGGACGCGACCTACACCCGGCGCGCCTTCGAAACGGTCCGCAACGACGGAGGCACGTCTGTTGTCCTCCAGAAACGCGACGCCCTCACGGCCAGAACGAGCGCCTCCCAGACCATCCTCGACATGAGGGCCTTCCCCATCTTCTCGCAGTCCAAGAGCGACAGGGACGCCAGCGTCCTGGAAGCCGCGGAAGTGCGGCGGACCGTCGCCTTCGAGGTGGCGAGCGCGTTTCTGCGAACAGTCGGTCTCGGCCAGGTCCGCCAGGCTGCGGAGAGACGGCTCGAGCTCTCGCGGCAGAACCTGGCGGACGCGACGGCCCGCTTCGAGGCCCAGATCGCCAGCAGCAACGACGTCACGCGCGCCGAGCTCGAGATGGCCACCGCCGAACGCGAAGTGACCCGCGGCAAGAACCTCGAGTACGAAGCCACGCTCAACCTGGGCTTCCTGACGGGAACGACCGTGGACTCCCTCGCCCGGCCCGATGCCTTTCTCCTCGACGAAGTCCCGGAGAAACAGGCATCCCTCGGCGAGCTCGAGAACGCCGCCCTGTCGCGCCGGCTCGACCTCGCGGCGAGGCAGAAGCGGATCGAGGCCCTCCACTTCTTCGCCAAGGAACCGATGCAGCGCTACTACCCGGCCTTCACGCTGACCGGCGAGTACAAGTACAACAACGAGGCGGGCTTTGCCGGGCGCAACACGACCTGGGCTCTTGGCGTAAACGCGGTGTGGACCTTCTTCGACGGGCTCGCCCGGCATGCGGACGAACGCGAGCGGCTCTCGCAGGCTCGAGCCGCGCAGCTCGAGAGGGACCAGAAGGTCAGAAGCCTGGAAGTCGAAATCAAGGCGGCCCTGACCGCCATCGAGGACGCGCGGGCCGCCATCCGGCAGTCGACAGTGGCTCAGGCCGCCGCGAAGAAGAACGCCGCCGAGACCACCGAACTCTACAGGAACGGACTCTCGACGGCCTTCGCGGTCGCCGATTCCGCCCAGTCGCTCTTCGAGGCGGAGGTCACTCTCGTCAGCGAGCGGTTGAATCTCGCCCTCGCCGTCCTCAGCCTTCGGTCCGCCCTCGGCTTCGACCCCTTCGGAAAGGACCCCAAGTGAAGATCTTCCGACCCCTCACGCTCGGCCTCCTCTTCATCCTCGCGTCCTCTGGAGGCTGCTCCTCCAAGTCGTCGGACAAGAAACAAGCCACCGGAAAGAAGGGCCCCTCGCAGTTTCCGGTGGAGACGATGAAGCTCACCAGCCAGAAGATCGAGTACAGCATGACGGCCGTGGGATCGGTCGAGGCTTTCGAGACCGTCCAGGTGACGGCCCGGGTGCCGGGCGTCGTGGAGAAGGTCCTGTTTCGCGAGGGCGACCTCGTGGAGAAGGACCAAGTTCTGGTGGAGATCGAGCCCGAGCGGTATCAACTGACCGTGGAGGCCGCCAAGGCGAACGTCGAGAAGGCCGAAGCAACCAAGCGCGAGGCTCAGGCGGCCCTGGCTCGGCGCGAGTCCGTCGTCGCCAAGAGCCCGGGCCTCATCCCGGGCGAGGAGATCGAGAGCTTCCGGACGAAGGTGAGCACCGCCAACGCCGATCTCTTGCAGCTGCGCTCCGTCCTCTCCCAGGCGGACCTGAATCTTAGGGACGCCTACGCGCGAGCGCCCGTCGCCGGCAGGATCCAGACGCGTACCGTGCAGACGGGGCAATATGTCCAGACGGGCGCTGTCCTGGCGACCCTGGTCCGCCGGGATCCCCTCCTTCTGCGCTTTCAGGTGCCCGAGCGCGACGCCGGGCGGCTCGCCAACGGGGCGAAGCTGCGGTTTCGCGTCGCGGGAGAGGAGAAGGACTTCACGGCGAAGATCGTGAGCATCGCGGAATCGGCCGATCCGGCGTCGAGGATGGTGACGATCACGGCCACGGTGGACGAGGGGAGCCGCGACCAGGTCCGGCCGGGAGCGTTCGCGGACGTCACGATCCCGGTCGCCAGCCCCTCCGGGGCGCTGGTCGTGCCGCAAACCTCCATTCGGCCGAGTGAACGGGGATTCCTCGCGTTCGTGGCGGACGGGGAAACGGCTCGCGAGCGGCTCGTCGAGCTCGGCCTGCGAACACCCGACGGGAGGGTCGAGATCAGGAAGGGCCTGTCCGCCGGTGAAGTGCTGGTCGTCAGGGGCGCGGAAGCGCTGCGGGACGGAGCGCCGATCAAGCTGGCCGAGTCCACGGAGGGGGCGGGAGGCTCGGGAAAATGAACATCACCGAGGTCTGCATCCGCAAGCCCGTTTTCGCCTGGATGCTGATGGCGGGCACCGTCGTCTTTGGCGCGGTCGCCCTGTCGAGAATCGGCATCAGCCAGTTCCCGGATGTGGACTTCCCCACGATCAACGTCGGCGTGACCTGGGAAGGCGCGGCGCCCGAGGTCATCGAGAACGACGTCGTCGAGATCATCGAGGAGGCGGTCACGCAGGTCGAGGGTGTCAAGTCGATCACCTCGTCGTGCCGTCAGGGCAACGCGAACGTCACCGTGGAGCTCGACCTGAACCGCAACGTCGATCTCGCCCTGCAGGACGTTCAGACGAAGATCGCGCAGGCCCAGAGGCGGCTCCCGCGAGACATCGATCCTCCGGTCGTCTCGAAGTCCAACCCGGAAGATCAACCGATCCTCTGGGTCGGGGTTTCGGGTCCGTTCCCGCGTCAGATCATCGCCGACTACGCCCGCTACCGGGTGCGGGAGAAGCTCCAGACTGTCCCGGGGGTCGGGGAGGCCGTCCTGGGGGGCTACCTCGAGCGGAACGTCAGGATCTGGCTGGATGCCGACAAGCTGGCCGCGCAGGCGCTGACGGTCACCGACGTCATCTCCGCGCTCAGACGCCAACACATCGAGCTGCCTGCCGGGCGCCTCGAGGTCGAGGGACGAGAAGTCAACGTCCGGGTCCTGGGAGAGGCCTTGAAGCTCGACGAGCTCCGCCGGATCGTGATCCGGGAGAGAGGAGGCGCCCCGGTCTACCTCGAGGACGTGGCGCTCGTCGAGGACGGATTCGAGGACTTGCGCCGGATGTCCCGCGTGAACGGGCAGCCGGCGCAAGGGATCGGCTTCAAAAAGCAGCGCGGCGCCAACGCGGTCGCGGTCGCCCGCGGGATCCGCGCCGAGATGGCGGAGATCCAGAAGACGCTACCGCCCGGCATGGAGCTCGGCATCAACTTCGACTCGACGCAGTTCATCGAGAACTCCGTGAACGAAATCAAGTTCGAGCTCATCTTGTCCGTGATCCTGACGGGCATCGTCTGCTGGATGTTCCTGGGCTCGCTCTCGAGCACCCTCAACGTCATCCTGGCAATCCCGATGTCCCTGATGGGAACGATCGGCGTCATTTACTTCGCCGGTTTCACGCTCAACACGTTCACGCTCCTGGGGCTCGCCCTGGCGGTCGGGATCGTGGTGGACGACGCCATCATGGTCATGGAGAACATCTTCCGGCACGCGGAAGGGGGCAAGGACAGAGCCACGGCCGCGCGGGAGGGAACCGGTGAGATCACCTTCGCCGCTCTCGTGGCCACCATCGCGGTCGTGGCGATCTTCATACCGGTGATCTTCATGCAGGGGGTCGTCGGGAAGTTCTTCCTGCAGTTCGGCGTGACCCTCTGCACGGCGGTCCTCCTCTCGTACCTCGAGGCCGTGACCCTCGCGCCGTCCCGGTGCGCCCAGATCCTGCAGGTGCAGACGGAACACCGCTCGGGCGCCGGAGGGATGGTGGACCGCGCGTTCGACTGGCTGGCGAGCGGCTATGGCTGGCTTCTCCGGCACGGGCTGAGGCGCCCGGTCACGGTGCTCGCGATCGGCGTCATTCTGTTCGCAATCTCGCTTCAGATCTTCTTCACTCTTCCGAAGGAGTTCGTGCCGTCACAAGACCAGAGCCGGCTCCTCGTCAGGATCCAGACACAGGTTGGCTCGGACATCACCGAGGCGGACCGGGTCTTCAAGAGGGTCGAGCAGTACCTCTCCACGCGTCCGGAAGTGCCCCGCTACTTCGGTGTGGTCGGCGGGATGGGCGCATCGGTGAACGGCGGATTCCTCTTCGTCACGATGACGCCGCCCAAGGAACGGAAGATCTCGCAGAGCGAATTCGCCGCCATCCTGAGGAAAGAAATCAACAGCTACCCGGGTGTGAAGGGGATCGTCCAGGACCTGTCGCAGTCCGGATTCACGGCGCAGCGCGGCTTCCCCGTCGAGTTCTCCGTCCGCGGGAGCAACTGGGAACAGCTCGTGACGGAGTCGATGAAGGTGAGAGACAAGCTGGCGCAGAGCGGGTACGTCGTCGACCTCGACACGGACTACCAGCTCGGGATGCCGGAGTTGCAGATCGTGCCCGACCGCGCCCGCGCGGCCGACCTCGGGATCTCCGTCGAGGACGTCGCGACATCGATCAACGCGATGGTGGGCGGCCTGAGGGTCGGCAAGTACAGCTCGGAAGGGCGGCGGCTCGATGTGCGGCTGCGGCTCCTGGCGAACCAGCGAACCCGGCCCGAGGACTTCTCACGCCTTCGCCTCCGGACGGCGGCGGGAGACATGGTGCCGCTGTCATCTCTGATCACCACCGAGGAGAGGCCCGCGCTGCAAGCCATCACCCGGCGGGACCGGGAGCGCGCCATCACGATCTTCGCCAACGTCGCGGCGGGGAAATCGCAAGACCAGGCGCTGGCCTACGTCGAGTCACTGGGCAAGGAGCTTCCCACCGGAACCCGCATCGTCCTCGGAGGCGCGAGCGTCGCGTTTCGAGACTCGATGGGCGAGCTGATCTTCGCGATGTTCCTCGGAATCCTCGTCGCCTACATGGTGCTCGCGTCGCAGTTCAACTCGTTCCTGCATCCGGTGACGATCCTGGCCATCCTGCCGCTGGCGGTGGCCGGGGCGGCCTTCGCACTCCTGAGCACGGGCAACTCTCTGAACATCTTCAGCATGATCGGCCTTCTGCTCCTGCTCGGAATCGTCAAGAAGAACTCGATCATCCTCGTCGACTACACGAACCAGCTGAGAGCGCAGGGCATGAGCACGCTGGAGGCTCTCTTGAAGGCCGGACCGGTGAGGCTGCGGCCCATCCTCATGACGTCGATCGCAACGTTGATGGCGGCGATCCCGCCGGCCCTGGGGCTGGGCGAGGGTTCAGAGATCAGACGGCCGATGGCGATCGCCGTTATCGGGGGCCTCGTCGTCTCGACGGCCCTCTCGCTCCTCGTGGTTCCCGCCTTCTACCTGGCCGCGACCCGGATCGCCGAGAAGCGGGGAAAGAAGCAGGCGGGAGCTGGCGAGGGGATCGAGGATGTGGCGCCCGGGACGGGGCCGGCCAGCTCGTGACCGCCCCCGTCCGGGCTCTTCTCGTGGACCTCAGGCCTTGTGCGTCATGAAGACGACGAGGAACTCGTTGTCCTCGGTCACGTAGAGCTCGTGACAGATGACGCCGGGGTGAGTGGAGGCACGCTCACCGAGAGCGGCCTCGAGGGAGGCAAGGGCCGCGGCATCCAGAACCGGCTTCTTGCCCAGCGACTCGACGAAGAGCTTGACCTCGTAGGCGGGCTCATCGGCCCGGTACCCGAGCGTCATGACGGCCTTCTTGTCGTCCTCGAGGTACTCGACGCCGATGCTCTTGGCGGCGACTTTGTTGTCCGCCACGAAGGCCTCGACCTGCTGGGTCAGGTTTCCGAGCTTGTTCGCGGCGTCCAGCTCGCCCAGGAACATCTTGAAGCTGCCGTGGTACTGATCGGTGACTATGGACATGGGGAACCTCCTCGAGCAATCAGAATGCCCCTACGATACCGCGCCCATCGAATGTCGATCCCAGGAGAGCATGAAGCGGTTCGAACAAAAAGGGAGGTCCCCCGCTGTCAGTCCGGGCGCGAACCCTGTTGGGGATCTGGACCCAGATGATGGGGTGTCCAAGGCCGTGGATACCCTTAGGGGACGCTTTCTCCCCGGCCGTGTTCGGGCGAGCGTCTGACGAATACTCAGGCCCTCGGGTGGACGTGTCCCCGATCCGGATGAGGTGAGGCCGCTATGGCCGCTCGCTCCGACCCTTGAACCTAGAAACGGCAGTTGGAGGGTCCTGAAGGGATGGGTCTGTGCCGGATTGGGCGTAGGTCAGACGTAACAGGGAAGCAGATGGAGTCTTCTCGATGCAGGTGAGCCCGCAATCAGTCTGATC
>JAJVIN010000033.1 GCA_022071945.1 Thermoanaerobaculia bacterium
CGGGCCCTCAGGCCCGGGAGGGGTCAGCGCCCCCTCCTTCGATTGGCCCGCTCCTTCCGGCTGACCCCCGTGGACCCCTCCGGCGCTCACGCGCCACCTCCCCTTCGCAAGGGGAGGCGTGGGCGGGCTGTTCTTCACAGACAGAGTCGATACGTACCAGGACCGCGATGGCCGCGCCGGCACCCCCGGGTTCTCGGTGGATCGCCCGCCGCATCCGGTGCGATCGCGGCTACCGGCGTCCTTGCTCGTGAAGCGCGAGCGCGCGATTCAGGTTGTCCCGGGCCGGCGTGTAGTCCGGATTGGCAACGAGAGCGCGCTTGAACTGCTCCGCCGCCTCGAGGTAGCGGCCCTTTCCCGCGAGAGCCGCCCCGAGGCCGTTGTAGGCGAGGTGGATGTCCGGCAAGGAGTGCTCGAGGGCCTTTTCATACTGGACGATGGCCTCGTCGAACCGCCCGGCCTTCGTGTTCATGGCGGCCAGGTTCATCAGGGCGATGGGGTGGACAGGATCCAGCCGCAGAGCCGCCTCGAGCCAGTCCGCCGCTGCATCGAACCGCTCGCGGAGCTCCTCGACCCGGGCGAGGTTCAGATACGTCTTGACGTCGCGCCTGAGGCGGAGGGATGCCTGGAAATGAGAGAAGGCATCGTCCAGGTTGCCTCGGGCCATCAACGAACTCCCGTAGTTCGTGTGACACATGAAGCAGCCCGGGTTCACCGCCAGAGTGTGCCGCCAGAGAGTGTCCTCGTCCGCGTAGGCCCGGCCCTGATGGAACGTCAGGACACCGAGAATGGCGAAAACGACGAGGACCAGAGCCGTTGCCGCTCGCCGGAGAGCCAAGCTGAGCGGTTCGAGGGCGGCGGCAATGGGGCACGCGACGGCGGCGGCGAAGATCGCGACGGCCTGATAGGCGAAGTGGTCCGCGACGTACGAGTAGCGCATCGCATAGACGTTGAAGAAGCCCATCGCGGGGAAGATGACGCCCCCCAGAAGGAGAAGAACGGTCAACGGACCCCGGCCCACGCGCTCTCTCAGAATCCAGGCGAGCGTGAGGAGCGCGAGCGCGGCAATAGTCGGGAGCCACTGCCACCAGACGGAGGCGTCGATCTCCCAGCGCGGATAGATGAAGGCGAGGTTCGTCGGGAGGAGCATCTTGCCGAGGTAGAACGCGAAGACCCTCCCTGCAAGAACGACCCGGCCGAGGAAGCTCAGCGACCACTCCTCCCCGGTGGCCAGGACCATCGTGCGCTCGAACCATGCCGTGTGGAAGGCGAGGCCGATGCCGGCGGCGAAGAAGGGGAGGAGAGGGATGACGTCCTTGCCGTCGATCCGGCCCCTCTTCCACCAGATCAGGACGAGGAGCACGGCGGGAACGACACTGGCCGTCGTCTTGGCGAAGAGCGCGAGCGTGAGTGAGAGGAGGGCGGCGGCGTAGAGGAATCCGGGTTTCCGCCACCACGGTACGGGAGCGGCCACGGCCCGCTTCTTCTTCCTGGGCTGGGGTTGCGCGCCAACTGCCGTTGGCGCGCCAACTGCGGTTGGCGCGGGAGCCGCCTTGCGCGTGGCAAGAAACGACCAGTAGGCGAGCATCGCGAGGAGAGAGAGGAAAAGGGAGAGCGTGTTCTTCCGCTCGGTCACCCAGGCGACCGACTCGACCGAGACCGGGTGGAGGGCGAACAGCATCGCCGCGAAGAACCCGCCCCTGAGCTTCAGCCGGGTGAGAAAGTGCCAGAGCAAGAGAGCCGACCCGGCGTGCAAGAGCACATTGACGAGGTGGTAACCGAAGGGGCGGAGTCCCCACAGCTGCTTCTCGATCCAGAAGGTCGTGAAGACCAGCGGGTAGTACTGCTCGCTGGCGCGAGGCTCGGTCCAGATGAGACTCAGGGCATCCGGCCGGTCGAGAACCGGGTTCTCCGTGAGGTAGGTGTCGTCGTTCCAGACGAAACCGGCCTGGAGCGCCGGCCGGTAGGCCGCCAGGACGGAAACGAGAATGAGAAATGAAAGTCCGAAAAGCGTTCCTCGCCGCACCCCTCGACTATAGAGGACGGGGATGGCAAGGGTCCGCCGACGGGGGAGAGATCCGCCGCACCGAGGACTCTCTTGGTGCTAGGTTGAAAAGAGAGCTGCCATGAGTTCAGCCGTGGTCCCCGACTACCCGCCGCGCACTCCACCGGGTGCGAAAGATCCCCCTACGACGACGGAGAGCCGATGGACCGCCGCCCTCGCGGCCGAACTCGCGGAGTACCGGAAGCGCTCCGGGTCCACGTAATTCCAAGAAGCCTTCGAGATGAGCCGATCTCTCCTCTCCCTGCCCTCGCCCCGCGTGAGCGGGTACAGGGTGGCCGTGAGGCCGGGTGAGGGGCGTCCCGTGGACCTCCCTTCGTCCAGTTCGGCTCAACTTGAAAGCGAATTGGAATAAGGGCGGGACGGGACCTCAGGACCGGGTGCGGGCGAAGAGGACGGCCACGGAGCGAGCGGGAAGGTGGTATGTGTGGCTGAGGACGTGCGGGGCGCTCTCCCACTCGCAGATGTCTCCAGGGGACGGCCGGGCCGTGTCGATCCAGCGCCTCCAGGAAAACGTCAGCTCCTGTGAAAGGGGCGGGAGCTCGAATTCCAGGGATTCCCAGTAGGCGTTGAGCATCGTGTGGAAGGCAAAGCCGCCCTTCAGGCTGAAGGCCGTGAAGGCGAGGCTGTGCGAGTCGTGGCTCCAGTCGGGGACGCCCAGCCGCGTGCCGTGCCAGTGAACGCGAGCGAACTTCAGGAGCTGATTCAGCGTCATCCCGTGTTCGTGGAAGCTCTCGTCCCGCCGGAGGCGGTAGCGGATCAGGTGGGAGACGAACCTCAGGAGCTCCTCTTGGTCCTCGACGCGGTCCCAGTCGAACCAGTTGAGCTCGTTGTCCTGACAGTACGCGTTGTTGTTGCCGTGCTGGGTGCGGCGCACCTCGTCGCCCATCAGGACCATCGGCGTCCCCAGGGCCAGGAGCGTGATGGAGTAGAAGTTCTTGATCTGCCGCTCGCGCAGGGACTCGATGGCGGGATCGTCCGTCGGGCCCTCGACGCCGCAGTTCCAGCTGAAGTTGTCGTTCGTTCCGTCCCGGCTCTCTTCGAGATTCGCCTCGTTGTGCTTCTCGTTGTACGAGACGAGGTCGTTGAGGGTGAACCCGTCATGGCAGGTGACGAAGTTGACACTCTGTTCCGGTTCGCGCTCCTCGTGGCCGAAGAGGTCCGGGCTCCCGAGGAGGCGGGCGGCCAGGCGCGAGACGGTTCCCGGGTCGCCCTTCAGGAACGAGCGGACGTCGTCGCGGAACTTGCCGTTCCACTCCTTCCAGCTGTCCCCGATGAACGAACCGACCTGGTAGAGGCCGGCCGCGTCCCAGGCCTCGGCGATCAGCTTGATCCCCGCCATCACGGGGTCCGACTCGATGTCCCAGAGGATCGGAGGGTTCTCCAGCGGCCGCCCCTTCTCGTCTCTGGAGAGGATCGAGGCGAGATCGAACCGGAATCCGTCGACGTGCATCTCCTCCACCCAGTAGTGGAGACTGTCGAGGATGAGGCGCCTGACGATCGGCTGGTTCGCATTGAGGGTGTTCCCGGTGCCCGAGTAGTTCGCATAGCTCGACTTGTCACTGTCGAGGATGTAGTAGAGAGAGTTCTCGAGCCCCTTGAAGCAGTTCGTCGTCCCCTTCAGGTCGCCCTCCGCGGTGTGGTTGAAGACGACGTCGAGGATGACCTCGATCCCGGCTCTATGGAGAGCCTTGACCATGTCGCGGAACTCGTCGAGGGGACCGAGGGGGTCCTTTCTGGAACTGTACGCCCGGTGCGGCGCGAAGAACGAGACCGGGGCATAGCCCCAGTAGTTGATGAGGCCCTCCGGACAGTCCCACGGGTCGAACTGGAACACGGGCAAGAGCTCGATCGCGGTGATGCCCAAATCGACGAGGTACGGGATCTTCTCGACGAGCCCGGCGTACGTCCCTCTCTTCTCGGGCGCGACGCCCGAGTTCGGGTTCTTCGTGAACCCGCCCACGTGCATCTCGTAGACGACGGATCGTCCAAACGGGCGCCTCAGGGGGGTGTCCCCCTCCCAGTCGTAGCCGCGCCGCTCCGCCACGATGCTCCGCATCGCGACGGCGCAGTTGTCGCCGGGACGGTTTCCGGCCTTGCGGTCGTAGTTGGCCGGCACGACGACCCCCCGTCCGTAGGGATCGAGGAGCACCTTGTCGTGGTCGAAGCGATGGCCCCGGGATGGGTCGTAGGGGCCAGCCACCCGATAGGCGTACACCTGCCCGGGCGCGAGCCCTTCCACGAAGACGTGCCAGTAGTGATAGGTCCGGTGCTGTCTCGGGTCAAGAGAGACGATGCGGGAGGGCCGCGGGTCAAAGGCATCCTCGAAAAGGAGCAGGTCCACCCAGAGGCCGTTCTTGGAAAAGACACTGAAGTTGACGCCGTCGGGGTAGACGGTCGCCCCGAGCGGGTAACTCTTTCCGGGGCGTACGCCTCCAGTCATTTGACCCCCTGGCCCCGCGGGCCCGGGGCAGTATAGCCCCCGGGTCGAGCCTCTCCTGTGCCCGAAAGATCCAGGATGAGACCCTCGATCTCGCACTTCGCGGGGCCGAAACTGGGGGGCGCTCCCTTCGGCGAGTAGGGGATCGTCATCTCGACCTCGCACCGTCCCCGTCCCTTCGGAGAGGCCACCTCGAGCGTGAAGGACGCCGTCGACTCACCCGGCCCGTAGACGACTCGGTTCTTCGTTCCAGCGAGGGGGGCGATCGCCAGATCCGTCCCGAGTCTTTCCACGAGCGCGGGCGACGACCTCAAGAACCCCGAGGCCTGTCCGTAATGCGGCGCCAGGTTCTTCTGGGCCCAGGAGTTTCGCCCGGCGATAGAAGCGCTCGCGGGGAACGAGGGAGAGGACAGGAGTAGCCAGAGCCCCGGAGCGAGGAGAACGAAGGGCAGGAGGACCAGAGAGGCGAGTGCGGCGCCGGAAGCCGGAGGCCGTGCCGGAAAGCGGCCCAGGACCATTGCTCCGGCAACGGCGCCCGCCAGGACGGCCAGGACGAGCGCGGCGCGGCTGGCGAGCGCGCCCCCGGGGCCCATGCGGCTGAAGACGAGGGTCGAGAGAAACGCGGAGACGAAGAAACCTCCGATCGCTCCCATGAACGTGCCCGCCGCGAGGAGAGGGGGAGAGGGTCCAACTTCCTCGCGGACCTTCCGGGAGAGCCAGGGCAAGACCGAACCGGCATGAGCTCCGAGAGCAAACGCCACCGCCGCCGCGGCCATGAGCCTCAGCGTCTGGCCAAACAGACCCGAAACCCGAAAGTCCTCCGAGCCGAAGGCAGGAGCCAGGACGACGGTCGTGGCGGAGAGGAGGGCGATCGATGTGCTCAACCAGGCGCGGGGCAAAACGGCGGAAGAGGCGACGCTTGAATCCACCAATGGATTCTCAACCGGAAGGCGCGCTCTTCGACGGCGACGAGGCTCCAGCATGGGGGATGAAGACGATTCTCGAGGAGGACATCATCCAGCCCTTCGAACCACGACACACCGCGCCCCATCTCGCATCCCCTTTCGCAGCGAAGAATCCGACGCGCTCCTGGCCTCCCCTTGCGAAGGGGAGGCGACGCGAAGCGGCGGAGGGGTCCACGGGTGGATCAGAAAGGAAAGCTGGTTGTGATTGGGGACTGGCGCGGACCCCACCCGGGCCTGACGGCCCGGCCTCCCCTTCGTAAGGGGAGGCGAGGCCAGGCGGCGGGAGTCGAACTCGGGTGTGTCCCCCGCGGCCTCACTCCGAGAGCGAGGCGCGGAGGAACCAGCCGTTCTTCTCGAATTCGGTGATGACGCCGGTGAAGAGGTCGACGCTGTCGGTGTCTCCCAGTTTCTCGGCGGCCGAACGCGACTGCCGAAGGCCCTCGAGGTAGACGTCGATGCGGTCCGCCAGGAGCCTGACGTGCTCCATGTCGCGCGTCGTTTCCTGCGGGTACTCCGCCAGGCGGGACGTCTTCGCCACGTGCCGCGCCGTCCCGTAGGCCTTCGCCCCGAGCGTGACCGCCCTTTCGGCGACGGCGTCGTTGAAGTTCGCGAGAGAAACCGCGAATGTCTCGAAGAGCGGATGCAGCGACGAGAACTGGGGACCCTTGATGTTCCAGTGCGCGACCTTGATCTGGCTGAAAAGGTCGAGCCCATCGGCCAGCCGGGCATTCAGGGCCTCGGCAACGGACTGACGGGTCTCCTCGGAAAGATGACTCGGACTTCTGTACATGAATTTCCCCCTAGCTCGCGACTCCGGCTGGCGACACGGCGGCGTGGAGCTCCAAAGAGACCGCCGCCGCGTGGACCGTGGCCGAGACGCGAATGGCATCGTGGATCTGATCCTCGGTCAGGCCGCCCGCGAGAACGACCTCTTCGTGAGCCTTCACACACGCCTCACAGCCGGTGATCGCGCTCGCCGCCAGAGAGAAGAGCTCGAAATCGGTCTTGTTCGTCGCCGGCTTGGCGAGCCGCTGCATCCGCAGCCGCGCGGGCTTCTCGGAGTACGAGGGCTTGCCGATCATGTGCCGGAACCTGTAATAGATGTTGTTCATCCCCATCAGGGAGGCCGCGGCCAGGGCGTCGTCGACGATGGCTTCCCCCGCCTCCCGCCGCGCCTCGCTCAGAACCGCGGAGAGCAATTCGGGGTTGCGGGACGCCGCGGCCGAAGCCACGGCGACCCCCCAGCGCTGAGCGGGCGACAGCGAGGTCGAGGACGGAACCGTCTGGAGATTCAGCTTGATGTCCCGGGCAAAATCCGGGAGAGAGTTCCTGAGTTCCTCGAGCGTCGCCATGATCACGCCACGACGAGCGTTGGCTCGCCCTTCTTCCAGTTACAGGGGCAGAGCTCGTCGGTCTGCAGGGCATCCAGGACACGCAGGACCTCGTCCACGTTCCTGCCAACACTCAGGTCGTTCACCGACACGTGCCGGATGATGCCTTCCGGATCGACGATGAACGTGGCCCGCAGGGCGACACCATCCGTCTTGTGCAGGATCCCCAGCGCCGTCGAGAGCTCGTGCTTGGTATCCGCCAGCATCGGGAACGGGAGGTTCATGAGCTCGGGGTGGTTCTTTCTCCAGGCGAGATGAACGAAGTGGGTGTCCGTCGAGGCCCCCAGAACCTGCGCGTCGCGGTCGGCGAAGTCAGAGTTCTTCTTGCCGAACTCGGCGATCTCGGTCGGACAGATGAATGTGAAGTCCATGGGCCAGAAGAACACGACCTTCCACTTGCCGGCGTAGGTCTGATCCGTGATCTCCTTGAATTCCTTGCCCTTTTCCAGGCTCACAACCGACTGCAACTTGAACGGGGGGAACGTGTCTCCAACGGTCAACATTTCTCTCTTTTCTCCTTCGAGGAGGCTCTGGGCCTCGCGTCTGACGAGAGGAAAGATGAGGCCTCTTCTTTGATTTGTCCAAGACATCGTTTCTAAGAAAGTGATAGCCTATTGCTATTACCATGGCATCTCCGCCACCGTTCACGCTTCGTCAGCTTCAGTACTTCATCGCCGTGGCCGAGCTGAAGAGCTTTCGCCGGGCGGCGGAAAGCTGCAATGTCTCCCAGCCCTCCCTGAGTGCCCAGATCGCGGAGCTGGAGAGAGGTCTGGGCGTGTCCCTGTTCGAGCGGAACACGAGGCGAGTGATTTCGACTCCGGCAGCGGAGACGCTGATTCCCCGGGCACGGGCGGTCCTGCTCGCCGCGGGGGACCTGAAAGAGACGGCGAGGCGTTTCGTCGACCCCTATTCCGGAACGTTGCGGATCGGGGTCATTCCGACGATCGGGCCGTACCTGCTGCCTCGCATCGTCCCGAGGCTGACGGAGGTGTATCCGGCCCTCGGGTTTCTCTGGGTCGAGGAGAAGACCGAAGTCCTGGTGAGGAGGATCGCGAGAGGGGAACTCGACGGGGCGATCCTGGCGCTGGTGGCGGACCTCGAGGGGCTCGAGGTCGAGGTGCTTTCGGAAGACGAGTTCGTCCTGGCCCTTCCGGCAACTCACCGCCTGGCGGCCGGAACACAGCCGGTCGGGCTGGACGATCTTTCAGGCGAGCGGATCCTGCTCCTGGATGAAGGGCATTGCTTTCGCGATCAGGCCCTGGCGTTTTGCGGCCGGGCACGGATCGAAGAACTGGGGTTCAGGGCGACAAGCCTCTCGACCCTCGTTCAGATGGTCTCGGCGGGGTCGGGGATCACGCTCCTGCCGAAGCTGGCGGTCTCGACCGAGACCGCGCGATCCGGGCTCGCCATTCGCGAGTTCGACCCGCCTCGACCGGCCCGCACCGTGGTCCTGGCGTGGCGGCGAAAGGCGGCCCTGGAGCCCGCGCTCCGGGGAATCGCAGGGACGATTCGTGCGAGGGCGCTCGTGGAGGACGGGTTCTGAGAGCGTCCCACTCTGGAGTCTGGTCTCCAGAAAGCCCTCTCCCTCAGGGAGAAAGCCTGGAGTCTCTACATTTTGGTGTCGCCAGGTCCGTGCCTCCCCTTACGAAGGGGAGGCAGGCGCGAGAGCGCCGGAGGGGTCCGCGGAGGTACCTCGGATGGCTCGGGCCGACCAACAAGAACCGGCGCTGACCCCTCCCGGGCCTGACGGCCCGGCCTCCCCTTCGTAAGGGGAGGCGGCCGGGAACGGATGTCCCCGGCTGCCCGGGGATGAATCCCCGGCCCTCTCGCTGAGGCAGAGGGCATTCTGGGGTATGGTCTGCAGAAAAAAGGAGCACACGGAATGAAACGGAACTGGACAGCTCTCGCTCTGACCCTTCTCGCCGCGCCTCTTTTCGCCCAGGCCCCCGCGGCCGCTCAGGCGGCCCCCGCCGCGGCGGCGCCCGCGCTGGGACCCGCGATGACGGGTCTGAAGATGCCCTACATGCGCATCAAGGACATCCTCGTCCGCGCCGCCGAGAAGATGCCGGAGGAGAGCTACGGCTTCAAGCCGAGCCCCGAGGTCAAGACGTTTGGCGAGTTCGTGGGCCACGTCGCCGATGCCAGCGCCATGATTTGCGGCATGGCCCTCGGTGAGGACGCCAAGCCGGGGGACAACGAGAAGACCAAGACGGCAAAGGCTGATCTCGTCAAGGCGCTGAAGGACTCCTACGGCGTCTGCGACAAGGCGTTTGCGCAGTCCGATGCGGAACTCGCCAAGCCGCTGAAGATCTTCGGAATGGAGACGAACCGGTTCGCCGCCATCGGTCTCGCGCTCGGTCACAACTGGGAGCACTACGGCAACATGGTGACGTACATGCGGATTCGGGGAATCGTGCCCCCGTCGAGCGAGCCGCGTCCCGCCGCGCCGCCGGCGGCGAGCCCGGCCGCCGCTCCGGCGGCCCCCAAGAAGTAGCCCTCATCCCCCAACCCCTTCTCCCGCGAGTGCGGGAGAAGGGGCGCTGTAGTGCCGTTCGTCGTCCATGGGACGCCTTCTCCCACGAGTGCCGGAGAAGGGGAGCCCGGACAATGTCGGCATGGCGGGGCTAGACTGACTCCCGGGAAGGCTCTCCTCTCCCGGGAGGTCACGATGCGTCGTCTGGCAGGTCTCGTCGCCCTACTGGTTCTTGCGGCTCCGTTGCTCGCGGGCGACGAGAAGAGCCTCGAGTCCCGGATCAAGGAGCTGGAATCGGACGTCGAGAAGCTCTCGTTTCAGCTCGACCAGGTGCGGAAGTCTACCGACGATGTTCTCTGGTTCCTGCGGATGAGCGACGCCGCCGAGGTGGACAAGGTTGCCCTGACGGGGCCGGGGAATCCGCGAGGCACCGAGCGCTACGGGATAGCCAACGACCGGCATCCGTTCCGCATCTACCAGTACGTCTTCGTCCCACTGAAGCTGGACAAGTCGAAGAAGCACCCGGTCGTGATCCTGCCTCACGGGGGCGTTCACGGGGATTTCGGCACCTACCACGTTCACATCGTGAAGGAGATGCTGGCGAAGGGCTGGATCGTCCTGGCTCCCGAGTACCGCGGGTCGACGGGCTATGGAAAAGACTTCAACAAGGCCATCGACTATGGCGGGCTCGAGATCGACGACGTCATCGCGTGCCGCGACTGGGCGATCGAACAGCTCCCCTTCGCCGACGGGAGCCGCGTGGCGATCGCGGGCTGGAGCCACGGCGGGCTGATCGCGCTCCTTTCGGTGCTCCATCACCCGGAGAAGTTCAAGGTTGCCTACGCGGGGGTTCCGGTGACCGACCTCGTCGCCCGGCTCGGTTATCACGAGCAATCGTACGAGGACGAGTTCGCCGCGAAGAACCACATCGGAAAGAAGGTCGTCGAGGATGTCGATGAGTACCGAAAGAGGAGTCCGGTCTTTCACGCGGCGAAGCTGAAGACGCCGCTCCTCGTCCATGCCACGACGAACGACCGGGACGTCCACGTGCTGGAGACGGAGAACCTCGTCGCCGCCCTGAAGGCGGCCGACCGGCGATTCGAATACAAGATCTACAAGGACGCGCCCGGCGGTCACGGCTTCAACCGGATCGACACCCTCCTCGCTCGGGAATCTCGAAGGGAGATCTGGGCGTTTCTCGAGAAGCACCTGGGAAAGTAGTCGCTCCCCTGTCCGCATGAGGGCAAAGGAGGGCAGGAATCAGGCTTTCCGTGGACAATAGAACGAACGAGTCGTTTGGAGGCCAACAGAAGAATGCCTGCTGACCGGGAACCGGGAGGACTGAAAGGTCTTTCGGCCGAGGAGCTGAGGGCGCTCGTGTCGGAGCTCTCCGCCTCGGAGGAGCGGCTTCGAAGAGAGAACCAGCTCCTTACCGCGTGGAAGGAATCGGCGGGCGGGCTTCTCGGGTCGGCGCCCGTCGGATACCTGGCCCTCGACCAGAACTCGTGGATCCAGGACGCGAATGCGGCGGCGGCCGATCTCCTCGGCCTGGAAAAGCGCGACCTCGTCGGCCGGGCGTTCACATTGTTCCTCGCGCCGGAGTCCCGGGGGCCGTTCCTGGAATTCCACGGGAACGCCGTCCAGGGCAGGCTCGCGCTGGGGCTCCAGAGCCGCAACGGAAGGAAGGTCAAGAGCCTTCTGGAATCCGGGCCCGCCCTGCCGAGCCCGGAGCGGGTACGGACCTACTGGATTTCGGCGGTGCCCGACTCCGCCCCTTCCAGTCTCGTCGGGCAGAGCGCCGGTGTCAGCGAGGAACAGTACGGATTCCTGGCGTCGAACACGAGTGTGGGCGTGATCCGGACGGACCTCGACTTCCGGATCCTCTTCGCCAACCGGGCCGCCGCGCGGCTGGCGGGCTACGCCACTCCCGAGGAGTTCCGATCCGGGAGCAGTCAAGGCTTCCATGCGGATCCTGGCGACCGGGAGAGGCTCGTCTCGGAGCTCCTGAAGAATGGCGCTGTTCGAGGCCGGGAGATCCGCTCGGTTCGTAAGGACGGGACGAGCTACTGGGTTTCCTTCAGCGCCGTCCTGGTTCGGGACAACGACGGGAAGCCCGAGTCGCTGCTGGCCTTCGTGCGAGACATCTCGGAGTCCAAGCAGGCCGAGGAGGAGCTCCGGAGAAGCGAGAGCAATTTCAGGGAGGCGATCGAGGGTCTGCCCGTACCGATCGCGCTCGCCACGTCCGAGGGCCGCGTGCTGCACCTCAACCGGGCCTTCCTCGAGACTTATGGCTACACGATCGCGGACATTCCGACGATCGCTCACTGGTCCCCGATGGCCCATCCGGACCCCGTGTATCGAGAAGAGAGCGTGCGGACCTGGAATGAGGATGTGGCCGCCGCGCTCGTCAGTGGCCGGTCCACTCCCCCTCGCGAGTACGCGGTCCGGTGCAAGAACGGCGGGGAAAAGGCCGTCGTCATCTCGCTCCGGCCAGCCGGGGGGCTCCTGATCGGGGCCTTCGAGGACATCACGGAGCGAAAGCGGGCCGAGGGCGATCTCCGAAGGTCGGAGGAGAGGTTCGCGAAGGCCTTCCACGGGGCCGCGGTCGCGCTGACGCTGTCGAGAAGAGAGCACGGGACCTTCCTCGAGGTGAACGAGCGCTTCGCGGAGCTTCTCGGGTACAGCCGGGACGAGATCGTCGGCCGCACCTCGGTCGAGATTGGGGTCTACAGGGAACCCGCGGAAAGGGCAGCGGTCGTTCAGCGAATGACGGCCGAGGGATCGGTGCGCGACCACGAGGTCACGATCCGGACGAAGTCGGGGCTCTCCCGGCGCATCCTGCTCTCCATGGCTCCGATCGAGATCGGGTCCGAACCCTGCATCCTGGCGAGCTTCCTGGACGTGACGGAGCTCAAGCGCGCCGAGGAAGATCTCATGCGCGTGAACGCCGAGCTGACGTCGGCCGTCGCGCAGGCCCGCGAAATGGCCTCTCGGGCCAAGCGGGCCGATCGGGCCAAGAGCGAGTTCCTGGCACGGATGAGCCACGAGATCCGCACCCCGATGAACGGCGTGGTTGCCATGACGAGCGTCCTTCTGGCCTCGGATCTCCTCCCGGAGCAAAGACGGTGTGTCGAGGTCATCCGGACGAGCAGCGAGGCCCTCCTCGACGTCATCAGCGACATTCTCGACTTCTCGAAGATCGAGGCGAGAAAGCTCGATCTGACATCCAACACGTTCGACCTGAGGGCGGTCGTCCAGGACGTGTGCGACATGCTGGGAGCGCGGGCGGCGGAAAAGAACATCGACCTTTCCGCCGGGATCGACTCGTCCGCCCCGGTTTTCCTCATCGGGGATGACGGACGGCTGCGCCAGATTCTGGCGAACCTCTGTGGCAACGCCGTCAAGTTCACCGCCGAGGGGTCCGTCGGCATCCGAGTCACCCTCGACTCGGAAACCGCTTCAGACGCGACCCTTCGCTTCTCGGTCCGCGACTCAGGAATCGGCATTCCCGAGGACAAGCTCCCGATGCTCTTTCTCCCTTTCAGTCAGGTGGACGGATCCGCGTCTCGCAAGTTCGGAGGGACGGGTCTGGGACTCGCGATCTCCAAGCAGCTCGTCGAGATGATGAACGGCGAGATCGGAGTCGAAAGTCAGGAGGGAAAGGGGTCCACGTTCTGGTTCACAGCCGTGCTCCAGAAACAGTCCATGGCGCGAAGAGCGCCTCCTGCGGACGGGGAGGGCATGCCGCGGGAATCCGGGCAGGACGGGACGCCCCTGCCCACCGTCCCGCCCGAGACGCCGGCTTCTGCGGGACTCCTCCTGAGGTCGCGCGTCCCGACCCCGATCTCGCTGCCCAACCCGGCTCTCTTCCATCGAGAGCCCTCGGCCGCCGGAGCCGTCCACGCCGCGGCGAGCAGCGCCCGGCTTCCCGTCCGGATCCTCGTCGCCGAAGACAACCTCATCAACCAGGAGGCCGCTCTGGCGATCCTGTCGAGACTGGGCATCGACGCCGACACCGTTCCCAACGGTCAGGGAGCCATCGAGGCCCTCACCGCCCACCGCTACGACCTCGTCTTCATGGACTGCGAGATGCCGGGGATGAGCGGGTTCGAAGCCGCCACCCTCATCCGGAAGGGAGAGGAGTCGAACGGCGGCCGAAAAGTGCCCATCGTCGCGATGACGGCTCACGCGATGAGGGGCGACCGCGAGCGGTGCCTGGCCTCGGGAATGAGCGATTACCTCGCCAAGCCCGTTCGGCTCGAGGATGTGGCGGCCGTTCTCGAGCGGTGGCTCGGGATCACGTGGCCTTCGTTTGTCCCGGGCGTCCCGGAGAACGCGGACCCTTCCACCGAACCCGGAGAGCCCGTGCTCGACAGGCAAGTCCTCTATCGCCTCGTCGGGGGCGATGCCGTCTTCAGGGGACGCATCATCAGACGGTTCCTCGCCGACATGCCCGCCAGGGTCGAGGAACTCCGCGCCGCCATCGCGGACAAGGACGGCGAAAGGGCCGGCAGACTCGCGCACCGGGTCAAGGGAATCGCGGCGACCGTGGGCGGGATCTCGGTCCAGAAACTGGCTGAGCAGATGGAGAAGCTCGCCGATCAGAGGCAGCTCGCCCCGCTCTCGTCCCTCCTGGCGAGGCTGGAGACCGAGGTCGAGGACCTGGGCAACGCCCTCTCGCGAGAGCTCTGAAAGAGAACCGCGCCTCTCACCGCTCACTCCCGACGGTCCTGAGTTGCTTGCCCAGACTGTACGGGAGGATTGACGTCCGGCGCGGGTGCCCCTAGGGTAGCGGGTGCCGGCCTCCACCCGAGGAACCGGCACGAGGAGCCCTTCATGAGTCCGACCCGGATTCGCCCCGCCGCCCGCCCGTTGCTCATGCGCCTTTCCGCTGGCGTTCTCCTCACCCTGGTGTTCTTCCTGCCTGCCGGTGGTTTCGCCTCCGGGATTCCGGCCGGAACATCACTCGTGGCCGTGGAGGCGGCGGCCGGCATCCGGTCGCTCGATCTGCCGGTTTACGCGCACCTCACGGGCAGCGACGGCAAGGAATACGCCCTGTGCCTCGTACAGGCTTCGGAGGCGGGCAAGCCAGGCCGGACTCTCCTCGCCCGGGAGGCCGGCGGGAAGGAATACCTGATCGCCCTCGCAAGGCGCGCCGGAGCCCGGGAGGCGGCCCGGCGCCTTTTCGATGTCCTCTGGGACGACGGCCGGCACATCGTCCTGGCCGGGGCTCCCGGCCGTGCGGATGAGCTTTCCGCGATGGGCTTTGACATCGACTGGCTTGCGGATTCCCCGATCGACGTGAAGACCGTCCCGGTGCCGCCGGCATCCGGCACACCGGCCTACGACGAGAGGGTCCAGGCCATCGTCGACGCGATTCAGGCCCCGCAGATGGACACGATCCTGGCCGGGCTCTCAGGCGACAGCGCCGTGACGATCTCGGGGACGCCCTACACGATCACGACACGCAACACCCGGTCCGGGACGCCCATCCAGAAGGCGACCCAGTACGTCTTCGAGAGGCTGTCATCGCTCGGTCTTTCTGTCAGCTTCCATGACTGGACCTACAGCTCGACGTCGAACCGCAACGTCATCGCGGAGAAGGCCGGAACGACGCGGTCGAGCGAGATCGTGCTGATCACGGCTCACCTCGACGACATGCCCTCGAGCGGTCCGGCTCCCGGGGCGGACGACAACGGAAGCGGATCGGCGGCGGTGCTCAGGATCGCCGAGGTCCTCAACGCCCACACCTTCGAGCGGACGATCCGGTTCGTCCTTTTCACGGGAGAAGAACAGGGTCTCTACGGAAGCCGGGTCTATGCCAATCTGGTGTCGGCCAATCAGGAAAATGTCGTCGCCGTCCTCAACATGGACATGATCGCCTGGGACGCCATCGGAGGACCGGTGGTGCAGATCCACACCCGGACCTCCGCAAGCGCGGGGTACACCGCCGACAAGGCCATCTTCGAACTCTTCGCGGCCGTCGTCAGCCAGTACGGTCTGTCGAGTGTCCTTCAGCCGTCGCTCGCCGCTGACGGCGAGAGTGCGAGCGACCACTCATCCTTCTGGGCGAAGGGCTACCCCGCTGTTCTCGCGATCGAGGATGACTACGCCGACTTCAATCCCTACTACCACACGTCCAACGACAAGCGGCAGAACACGAACCTCGCCTACTTCACGGCCTTCACGAAGGCGGCGGCCGGTACCGCGGCTCTTCTCGGGCTTCCGCAGGCGGTGCCCTGCGCGCAACCCATCGTTCCCGTCCGCTTCGAGGCCGACGCCGGCGCGACGAGCCTGACGACGGGCGATCTGAACGGGATCATGGAACCCGGCGAGAAAGCTCTCTTCAATCCGTTCTGGATGCTGCCCGAATCCTGCACCTCGCGGATGATCACGGGACAGATCACGAGCTTCGGGGGCCCTTCCGGTCAGACCTACACCATCTGGAAGCGGACGGCCGACTACGGCTACATGACGCCCGGCGCTGCGGAGAGTCCCTTCGGGAAGTCCGGGGACGCCTATGTCCTGTCGGTCGGAAAGGGGTCGCGCCCGGCGACCCACTGGGACGCCAACGTCGTGGAATTGCTCTCCACGGGCGAATCGAAATCCTGGACGGTTCACGTCGGCGGGAGCTTTCTCGACGTCCTGCCGGACAACTGGGCCTACCCGCACGTCGAGAGACTCCTCCACAACGGGATCACGGCGGGGATTTCCGCCATCGAGTACTTGCCCCTCGGGACCGTCGACCGCCGGCAGATGGCGATGTTTCTGGCGCGCGCCATCGCGGGCGGCGAGGCCTCGGTCCCGGTGAGCGGGACGGCAAGAGGGGTGCCTTACGCGTGCACGGCGGGCGGCACATCGCTATTTGCCGATGTCGCCCCGGAGGATCCTCACTGCAAGCACGTCCACTACATCTACGGCCGGCGGGTGACGGAAGGGTGCGATCCCGGCTCGCTGGCTTACTGTCCGCTGTCGCCGGTTTCCCGCTGGCAGATGGCGATGTTCATCTCCCGCGCCGTGGCGGGCGGCGACGAGCTCGTCCCGCTGGAGGATGCCGCCTACAGCTGTGATCCGGGCGCGCCCCGCCTCCACTTTGGCGACGTTTCAGCCTCGGATCCTTCCTGCCGCCACGTTCACTACCTCTGGAACCGAGGGACGGTTTCGGGGTGCAGCACCGAGCCTGCGCTTTTCTGTCCGTCGTCCTCGACGAACCGGTCAGAGATGGCGAAGTTCCTCTCGCTCGGTTTCGATCTGGGGCTCTGAGGGACCGAGCCCGACGATTCTCGACAGTCTCCGCGCTCGCGGCGTGAGCGGAGGCCGGGCCTGTCGAGAGGCGGGGAGCGCGGCCCCTCCGTCGCGTTCCCCCCATCCGCCTCCGCGTTCAGCCGACTTTTCGTTCGAGACGTGTCAGCCGGTCATCGAGCTGGTTCATCCGGGTCTGGCCAGCAGTCAACAGGCTGTCCCGGATGTCTTTCATGATGGCCGCGAGCGCGATGACCTCGGTGGTGAGACGCATTTCGACTTCCACGAGCCGGGAACTCATTCCCTCCACTCGCCCCTCGAGACTGGTCAGACGCTCGTTCGTCGTCGCCTCGAGGCGTTCGAGGCGATCATTTGTCCTGTCGAGGCGCTCGTTGGTCCGGGACAACTCGGTGTTCGTCCGTTCGGCCCTCGAGTTCAGCGCCTTCATCTCGCCCCAGATCAGCTTCAGCGTTTCGACGACCTCGTCGCTCACGGGAGCGATTCTATGACGATCGGATGGGCAGGCGCGCGCCTCAGTGCCGGTGAGGCCGCCAGCCACGATTCAGGCCGGCATCGGTTCTCTTCGTCTCTCGATTGCAATCAACTCGGCCAGGATCGAGATCGCGATCTCTTCCGGAGTCTCGGCACCGATCTCGAGACCGATCGGGCTGTGCACACGCGCGAGTTCCTCGTCCGTGAACCCCTCCTCCCTCAGCTGCTTGAAGAGGGCGAGCTTCTTGGCCTTGCTCCCGATCATGCCGAGATAGAAGAGAGGGACGCCCCGCAGGGCACGCAGGACGAGGCCGTCGCAGAGGTGGCCGCGCGTGATGGTGGCAACGGCCGCCTCGGGACCGGGGATCGGGATGTCCGAATAGTCGGGCTTGACGGTCACGAGCTGAGCCCCTTCCGGGAACTCGCGTGGGTCGAGAAGATCGTTGCGGTCGTCAACGACCACGACGTCGTAGCCGGTTGCCGCCGCGACCCTCGCGAGCGCCTTGCCGCAGTGTCCGGCCCCGGCGATGACGAGCGGACGCTTTCTTCCGAGAACCTCGAGGAAGACGGTCGCGACGCCCCCGCAGACGGCGCCGAACGAGCCGGGACCCTCGGGCACGAAAGCGTACTCCCTCAGCAGGGGCTTCCCATTCGATCGCAGGAGTTCGAGGGCGTCTTGCCGGACGAGATCCTCGAATTTCCCTCCCCCGATCGTCGCGCGCGTCGAGCCGTCCGGCAGGACCGCCATCCGCGAACCGGGCAGGCGCGGGACCGAGCCCTTGCTCGCGACGATCGTGGCCAGGGCGATCCGGTGATGCTGAGCCACCAGTCCGAGGATGTCCGCGAAGATCTCCGTCATGTCTCACCCCTCCGTTGGTCGAAGTCCTCTGGCCGGTCCACATCATGCAGGACTTCCGGGCCGAATCCCGTGATGTGAACGGCGACGAACGCCCTGTCGGAGAAGACACGGTCGAGCCGTGCCTCCTGGCCCACCCAGGAAGAAACCGCCCAGGCGGCCGGCAAGGAGAGGGCGAGCGGATGGCCTCGCCGGCTCCCCGTCGAGGGGACCGCGGCCATGAGCCCGTCCGGCGCCGGCAATTGCTGGACGAAACGAGAGATGACGGCGGCCGAGAGCCCGGGAATGTCAGCGGGGGAGACGAGAACCCAGTCGTAAGGACCCGCGGCGGCCGCAAGGCCGGCTCTCACCGACGAGAACATCTCGCCCGATTCCCAGTCCTGGTTGACCACCGTCTCGACTCCGAGGCCCGAGAGAGCGGCCTCGACCTCCTTCGCTCGCGCTCCGAGAACGACCACCGTCCTTGCCGTGCCCGCGTCGAGAAAGGCCCGCGCCGTTCTCCTCACCATCGGCTCACCGTCGATTTCTGCCAGGAGCTTCGCCCCGCCGAAGCGGCGCGAGGCACCCGCCGCGAGGATTACGGCCGCTGTTGTGTGCATCTCATCCTGCTGGTGCCCTGTCACGAAGCCCCGGAGGGGGCGTCGCGTCGTGGTCATCCAGATTATCGCCGGACCCTTAGACCGGTCGCGCTCGGGAATCCCGACGGGAGGGAGTCCTCCCGGCTTTCCGGACGGCGCATTCAGGCCTCTCGGGCGGTAAACTGATCTGTCCGGCCGGGGCGCTCGCGATGTCCTGAAGCCGCGGCCGGCAGGGGGCACCATGGACGACCACCCGTGCAAGCATGGCGACGGTTGCACCTGCCACTCCGGGGTCAGCCGCCGGGGATTCCTCGGTTCCATCACCACGGCCGCGGCCGGGATCGCGGCCAGCGGCACCCTCACCGCGGCGCCGGCTCCGCCACCAGAAAAGGCACAACCCGACGAGCCCGTCAAACTCCAGCTCAGCGTCAACGGACGGACCCACAAGGTCCTCGTCGAGCCTCGCTGGACACTCCTCTACGTCCTTCGGGACCAGCTCGGCCTGACGGGAACCAAGCCGGGTTGTGAACGGGGAGAGTGCGGGGCGTGCACGGTCCTGATCGACGGCGTTGCCCGCTACTCCTGCCTGACCCTCGCCCTCGAGGCGAAGGGGAAGGAAGTGACCACGATCGAAGGCCTCATGAAGGGCGAGGAACTCGGAGCCACGCAGCGGGCGTTCGTCGAGGAAGACGGGTACCAGTGCGGCTACTGCACCCCTGGCCAGGTGATGGCGGCCGAGGGGCTCCTGCGAGTGAACCCCAGGCCGTCGATGGAGGAAATCCGGCATGGGATGAGCGGGAACCTCTGCCGGTGCGGAGCCTACGTCCACATCTTCAAGTCGGTCGAGAAGGCCGCCGTCCTCTCGGCCTCGGAGAAGAGGTGAGTCATGGTGGAACTCTACTGGCTCCAGGGTGCCGTCCCAGAGACAACCAAACCCAGCCCCGAGATGCCCCCGTGGAAGGAAACGGCCGTTGTCGGCAAGCGCGTCCCCCGCGTCGACGGCTATGACCGCGTCAGCGGATCCGCCGTCTACCCCAGGGACATCCTCCTGCCGGACATGCTCCACGCGGCCATCCTTCGATGCCCGCACGCCCACGCGAAAGTGAAGAAGATCGACGTGAGCGCGGCCGAGAAGATGCCGGGCGTCCGCGCGATCCTCACCGCTCAATCGCCGGGGGCGGACATCCCGTGGTTCCCTCGCCGCGACAAGCCGTCGACGAGCATCTTCGATCAACACCTCCGCTGCGAGGGAGACGAGGTCGCCGCCGTGGCGGCCGACACGCTCTTGCAGGCGCAGGATGCCCTGAAGGCGATAAAGGTCCAGTACGAGGAACTCCCCTTTGTCCTGTCGGTCGAGGAGGCCCTGAAGGAGGGCGCCCCCGTCCTGCACGAGGGAGGGAACAGAGTTGCCCCGCCCGCGGTCTACGAGCGGGGGGATCTGAAGAAGGGCCTATCGGAGGCCGACGCCGTCGTCGAGAGGACCTACACGACGGCGTGCGAGATCCACGTCCCGATGGAGGTCCACGGCTCGGTCGCGAAGTGGGACGGTAACCGACTGACGGTCTGGGATTCGACTCAGGGCGTCTTTGCCGTTCACGAGACCGTCGCGGAAGCCCTGAAGATTCCGATGGCCAATGTCCGGGTCATCGGTCACTACATGGGGGGCGGGTTCGGCTCCAAGCTCGAGTGTGGAAAGTACACCATCATCGCGGCCCTGCTCGCGAAGGTGACGGCGCGGCCGGTCAAGCTCTTCTTGACGCGCGAGGAGACGTTCACGATGACGGGGAACCGTCCGCCCAACAAGATGAGCGTGAGGCTCGGGGCGAAGAAGGACGGCACGCTCACGGCGATCGAGTTCCTGAGCACGGGAACCGGCGGGGCGTATCCGGCCTCGGCGACCACGAGCTTCATGGCGACGGATCTCTACCTCTGCCCGAACGTCAAGTCCTCGGACGAGAACGTCTTCACGAATGCGGGCCGCGCGCGTCCGTTCCGCGCGCCCGGATTCCCACAGTGCGCGTGGGCCCTCGAGCAGGCGATGGACGAACTCGCCGCCAGACTCGGGATGGATCCGGTCGAACTCCGCTTGAAGAACATCCCGAAGACGAGCCAGCGGCGCGGGAACCAGCCCTACACGTCGACGGGGCTGGCCGACTGCCTGCGTGAGGGCGCCAAGGCTTTTGGCTGGAACGAGGCCCGGGCGAGGAAGAAGCCGGACGGACCCGTCAAGAAGGGATTCGGCGTCGCGGCGAGTCTCTGGGGCTACGCGGGCGGGCCGCCCTCGACGGTGATCGTCAAGCTCTTTTCGGACGGGAGCGTCAACCTGAACATGGGCGCCGCCGATATCGGCACCGGCACCAAGACCTTCATGTCGATGATCGTGTCGGAGGAACTCGGCGTTCCCCTCGAGAAGATCCAGATCGAACACGCCGACACGGGGACCACGCAGTACACCGCGCCGAGCGGAGGCAGCAAGACCGTCCCCTCCGACGGCCCGGCGGCCCGCGCGGCGGCCTGGGAGGTCAAGAAGAAGCTCCTCGCTCTGGCCGCGGAGGAGATGAAGCTCCCGGTCGAGGAGTTGATGCTCTCGGGCGCCGAGATCGTTTCCACGAAGGACAGCACGAAGAAGCTTGCCGTGAAGGCCGTGAAGGGTCTGGAGCGGCAGCAAGTCCTGGTCGGCGTCGGCACACGCGGACCCAACCCCGAGGGGAAGATCGTGACGCCCTTTGCCGTCCACTTCGCCGAGGTGGAGGTCGACGAGAGGACCGGAGAGGTCCGTGTCACCCGCCTCGTGGCCGCTCAGGACAGCGGGCGTCCGATGAACCGGCTCACCTACGACTGCCAGGTCTTCGGGGGTCTCGTCATGGGGATCGGCCTTGCCCGGACCGAGGAGAGGGTGCTCGACCGCCAGACGGGCAAGATGGTGAATGCCAACTGGCATGACTACAAGATCCCGACGGCGCTCGACGTTCCGGTGGACCAGAAGGTCGTCGCCGTCGATCCTGGGGACACCGAGTGCAACGCGACGGGAGCGAAGGGAATCGGCGAGCCCGCCACCATCGCGACCGCCGCCGCCATCGCCAATGCCGTGGCGGATGCGGTCGGGGTCCGGGTGGTCGACTCTCCCATCACACCGATCCGCATGAGCCAGCTCTTCAGAGAGCGGCAGAAGAAGGGGTGAGGCGATGCTTCCGAACTTCGCCTACGTCCGTCCGTCCACCCTCGTTGACGCGGTCAAGGAACTCGCCAAGCCGGGGGCCGCGGCCCACGCCGGGGGAACCGATCTCATCGGCTGCCTGAGGGACGGGGTCTTCGACACGAAGTCCGTCGTCAGCCTGACGGCCCTGAAGGAACTCCATGGGGTGTCGGCCACGCCTGACGGCGGTCTGCGGATCGGGGCCCTCACGACACTCGCCGAGATCGCCCGGCATCCCGAAATCGCGAAGCTCTACCCGGCCCTCGCACAGGGGGCCGCCTCGGCGGCGAGTCCACAGTTGCGCAACCAGGGAACACTGGGAGGGAACATCTGTCAGCGGCCGCGTTGCTGGTACTTCCGCGGCGACTTCGACTGCGCGCGAAAGAACGGGGAGTTCTGCTACGCGGAGAACGGCGAGAACCGTTACCACGCCATCTTCGGCGGAGAGACGTGCCACATCGTCCACCCCTCCGACACGGCTCCGGCCCTCGTCGCGCTGGAAGCCGTCGCGACGGTCGCGGGGCCCAACGGCAAGAGGAAAGTCCCCCTCGGGAAGTTCTTCGTCCTGCCCGCCGTCGACCACAAGCGGGAGAACGTGCTCGCGAAAGGAGAGATCCTGACGGAGGTCGTCTTGCCGAAAGCCCCAGAGGGCGCCAGGGGCGGCTACCGGAAGATGCGGGTGCGCGGGGTCTGGGACTTCGCCCTCGCCGGGCTGGCGTACTCCGTCGTCGTCAAGGGCGGCAAGGTCGAGAGGGCCAGGCTCGTTCTCTCGGGGGTCGCGCCTATCCCATGGCGCGTAGCCGAGGCGGAGAAGGTCCTCACCGGCAAGGCTCTGGATGCCGCGACCGTGAAGGCCGCCGTGGAAGCGGCCGTGGCCGGGGCAAAACCTCTCGCCGAGAACGCTTACAAGATCGATCTCGTCCGGGCCGTGGTGGAGGAAGTGCTGACGGCGATCCCGAAGTGACGTGCCCCCTTCTCCGTCAGGGAGAGGGGCCTGGAGTTTCTACATTTGGGTGTCGGTCGGTCCGTGCCTCCCCTCACGAAGGGGAGGCAGGCGCGTGAGCGCCGGAGGGGTCCACGGGGGTACCTCGGATGGCGCGGGCCGGCCAACAAGAACCGGCGCTGACCCCTCCCGGGCCTGAGGGCCCGGCCTCCCCTTCGTAAGGGGAGGCGGGAGGGCGGCGAATCCTACCCGGGGTCCCGTGACGGTCACTCCCGGGCCCGGTGGCCTCCCGTCACCTGTCGGGCCCGGCCCAATTCTCGAGACGAAACGAATCCGGGAGGTTTTCGAGTGCCCCGTCATTGCTCACCAGGACCAGCCCTTCCGCGTGGGCCAGGCACGCGATGACGAGGTCCAGATCCGAGACCGCCACTCCCTTCCTCACGAGCCGCGCCTTTGTCTTTCCGAAGAGCACCCACACCCTTCGGGAGACCGCAAGCGGTGGGACCGCTTCGAGAAACGCCTCGATCCGCTGCCTGTTCTTCACCGGCTGTTCAGAACGGTCCGCCCAGAGTACGAGTTCGCCCACGGTGACCTCGCTCGTGAAGACGGGCGACTCCTCTTGCTGAAGCCGTTCGCAGACACGGGCTTCCGCCCTCGTCCGGCGCGAAGCCTCCTTTCGCAGGCCGTTCATCGCGTAGACGCAGATGTTCGTGTCGAGAAGGTATCCGGCGCTCATTCGTCCATCGGCTCGGGAGGCGGTGAAACGGTGCGGGAGGCTCGGATCTTCTCCGCGGAGATTTCTGATCCTGGGGCCGGAATCTTCTCGAGCAGTCTGAGACGGTCCTCCCGGCTGCGAGGGGCGATCGGGCGTTCGATGGGAACGAGGCGCCGGGCTCTCACCACGACATCCGAGCCCTGGACCTCGAATTGAACGTAATCGCCGATCTCGAGTCCGAGGCGTTCGAACACGGAAAGCGGGAGCACCACCTGACGGCGCTGGCCGACCTTGGACAAGCAGTCGCTGGATTCCCTGGACATCGTATCTTCAGTCCTCCTGATAGTCAGATAATATGATCCTAGCGGCGGCAGTGAATCAACAGAATCGCTTGGCAACCCGCTCCCGTAGCAGCTTGCGCGGAGACGCAGAGTCACCGGAAAGGTGATTCCCTCCCACGCGGCGCGGGGGAGGGCTAGGGAGGGGGCACCCGCCCTTTCACGGTCCCTTCGCCGGCTCCTGAGGCAGGTCCCACTCGGCGAAGAGCCAGATGACGACCCGGTCCTTTTCCCACTTCACCTGATCGATCGAGTTGACCATCGAGACGTTCTTCTGCTGGAGCACCTTTCCCGGAGCTTTCTCGAGCCGGACGAACCCCGAGGCGTCCCCTCCCTGGCCAGGCATGACCGGGAGGAGGGAAGGAACCGCGTAGACGACGACCTGAAATCGTCCGTCGGGGCTTTCGAAGCGCCGGTACTCGGAAGGCGGGTGCCTCAAGCGCCAGACGAGAACGGCCGAGCCCGCGAGAAGGAACGCCACGGCGAGGGTTGCGGCAAGGACCCGAACGAGACGCGGGAGCCACTTGGCGTTCACGTTCGACCTCGGCTGCACTCGTCAGGGGACTTCTGAGGTGAGCGGGTGCGTGAAGGTGTCGGGCGGTCTTCGATCCAGGATCTTGATATCCGAATAGACGAGGAAGTCCCCCCCTTTCCCGTGAGCTCGGCGCCACGCGGAGTACGAGGAGTTCCAGATGTCCTCGTAGCCCGGCATCGGGACGCGGCTCACGTCATCCGGGCACCAGAACCCGAGGAACTGCACTCCGTTGAAGTCGAACGAGTCGAAGATGTAGATGCCGACCTTCTCGATCTGCACGGTGTGCTGCGGGATCGATCCGGGGCGAGGTCTCCGGGTCATCGAAGCCCCCGGGGGCATCGGAATCGAGCCCGATGGGATCACGGATCCGGCGACCGCCACGCGCATGTTGCACCGCCCCAGGGCGGCGTAGAAGTCGTCGAGAGGGTCGGTGATCGAGCCCACGCCGCTCTGGTGGATGTAGTCCGCGTTGATCTCGGGGACGGTCCGTCCGAGATTGCCGAAGGTCGTCTTCTGGGTCTGGAAGAGGCCCTTTTCCATGAGCCTGTTACAGAGCCAGCGCTTCGATTCGTGGCTCATCCAGACCTTTTGCTGGACGATGTTGTTGTAGACCGTGGCGCAGCGCGGGAATGTGAGGGCCCATGCGTCCATCCGGATGGTCGTCGTGTCGGGGACGCCCTTTGCCGGTTCGGAGTTCGGCCCGCGGGAGAACCAGATCTCCTGGAGGCGTGCCCCGTTCAGCCAGCCCTTCCGGCGCATGATCTTGGGAATCAGGGTGAGATCGAGCATGGCGCACCTCGCCGCGCCGGCCGCCAACCTGTCGAGTCGACCTTGCGCGCCAGAAAACGCCACGCCCGGACAGGAACGGTCTCCTGCCCGAGGCAATCTCCGATTCGGCACTCCGGGACCGGCAGCTTTATACACATCCTACACCCGCGGGACGCTGGCGGAGCGGGGGAGCGGTGGCTCCACCTCCCTGAGAGAATCCCCTGTCCATGCGCGAGATCTACGTCTCCACCGACGTCGAAACCGATGGCCGGATCCCCGGCCCGAACTCGATGCTGAGCTTTGCCTCCGCGGCCTATTCGGGCGAGAAGAAGCTCCTCTCCACGTTTTCGGCGAATCTCGAGACGCTGCCCGGTGCTTCCGCGCATCCCGACACGGCCGCCTGGTGGGCGACTCAGCCCGAAGCCTGGGCCGCGTGCCGGAAGGACCTGGAGCCTCCCGAGGCCGTCATGCCCCGCTACGCCGCCTGGTTGAAGTCGCTTCCCGGATCGCCGGTCTTCGTGGCGTACCCGGCGGGCTTCGACTTCCTCTGGATCTACTGGTACCTGATCCGTTTTGCCGGGGAGAGTCCCTTCAGCCACTCGGCCGTCGACATCAAGACGTTCGCGATGGCGATGCTGAAGAAGCCGTTTCGCGACAGCACGAAGCGGAACATGCCGAAGAGGTGGTTCGACCCGCTGCCCCACACACACGTGGCGCTCGACGACGCCATCGAGCAGGGTGCCCTCTTCTGCAACATGCTGAAGGAGAACCTCGAACGGGAGTGAGGCCAGAACGGCGGCTCCACGACAAGACCGTGGCGCCTTCCCCGCGGGGCGCCCGCACCCCGCCCCCGCGGGGGAGAACAGCAAGCGTCTGTACGGTCCGCGTCCTGATGTGAAGCGTGACGGGCGGGTCGGGGGCGTCCTTGATCAGCTCCCTACGAGCGAAGAAGCCCTCTCGCCTTGTCGGGCCGGGGGCGCCGTTGATGAGCCCCTTACGAGCGGAGGAGACCTCGTGCCTTCTCGAGCCGGTTCTCGATCTCTTCCTGCCGCTGGGCCGCGTTCCCGGCGCCGCCGCTGCCTCGGGCCCCCGCCGAGAGTTCGGAGAGCAGCGTTCGCATCGTTGAGAGAGCCCCTCTCGCCTCCTCGATGGCCGCGCGCTCGTTCTGCGCCGTCCCGCCCGAGCAAGCAGACTCCGCCGAGGAGATCGCCGAGGACGTTCGTGACTCCGCGTCACGCCAGGCGTTCTGGTCGACCGGCGGGCGCAAGAGCAGCATCCCGGCCGAGTGGAGTTCGCTGTTTGCCGTGTCTGCCAGCATCAGGCACTGGTGGCCCGCGCCCCCTCCGGAAGGGCCAGAGCCAGAGGACCTCGTTGCGGGTTTGCTGGATCCGCTGTGAGTGTAGAGCCAGTACGCGACTCCCGCGATCAGGACGAGCCAGACGAGTCTCTTCATTTCCGCTCCCTACCTCTTCCGCCGGGAGAGTTCCACAAGGACCCCCACCAGGCGATCGATCTCATCCTCGGTGTTGTAGTGAACCGCGCCCACGCGCACCATGCCGCCCCTGTCCTCCAGGCCCAGCCGTTCGGTGACGCCGAGGGCGTAATAGTTCCCGTCCCACGCGTAGATTCCCTCCCGGTCGAGTTCCTCGGTGACCTGGCGCGGAGTGTAGCCCTCGAGCGTGAAGGAGAACGTCGGGGCCCGTCCGTCGACCTCACGCGGTCCGTAGAGTGTCAGCCCGGGGACCTTTCCGAGACCCGTCAGGAGCGCGCGAGTCAGCGTCTTCTCGTACTCCTGGATCGTGAGCATTCCGCGGAGGAGGGCGGCCCGGTCCGTGCCTGCCTCTTCGTCTCCCACCCGTGCGATGTGACGGAGGGCTCCCAGCGTGCCGGTAATGGACTCGAAGCTCTGCGTCCCCGTTTCCCACTTGTCGGGCGCGTGGTTCCCGGAGGGACGCACCTTGTACGCCGGGAGTTCCTCCAGCAGCTCGTGCCGGCCCCAGAGGATTCCGATGTGCGGCCCGAAGAACTTGTAGGCGGAGCAGGCGAGAAAGTCGCAGCCGACGTCCTTCACGTCGATCGGGCCGTGAGGTGCGTAGTGGACGGCGTCGATGAACGTGAGGGCCCGCCTCCGTGGCGGGGCCCCGGCCTGCCGCGCGAGGCGGACGGCCTCCTTGACCGGGTTGATCGTTCCGAGCGCATTCGAGGCCCATCCGAGGGCGACGATCCGGGTCTTTCCGCTCAGTTCCCTGGCGAGGGAGTCGAGATCCCAGCGGCCGGAGTCCGGGTCGAAGTCGACCCATCGGACGACGGCTCCACGATCCCGGGCGATGAGGGTCCAGGGAGAGACGTTGGCGTCGTGGTCGAGACGTGTGACGACCACCTCGTCTCCGGGCGCGAGCCGGCTGGCCAGGCTCCGGGAAAGGTGGAACGTCAGGGAGGTCATGTTCTGTCCGAAGACGACCTCGTCCGGGGAGGCGGCATTCAAGAATGAGGCGACCGCCGAGCGTGTCTCGGCGACGAGGGCGTCGGAGATACGGCTCGTCCGGAAGGCGCCGCCGTGGTTGGCGTTGCACTCGCGGAAGTACCTCGCGATCTCGTCGATGACTCCCTGGGCGACCTGGGTCCCGCCGGGGTTGTCGAGGAAGATGACACCCGGCGAGAGGGACGGGAACCGGCTCCTGATTCGCGCGACGTCGAACATCGATGCTGAGGTTACCTCCGCGGGATCAGAGAAAGAAAAAAGGGGCGGGATGGCTCCCGCCCCTCCGTCCTGAAATCTGGGGGGCTTATCCGATGGTGACGTCCTTGCAGAGGTAGACGTCCTGGATGGCCTGGAGGATCTCGATGCCGGTGGCGACCGGCTTCTGGAAGGCCTTGCGGCCGGAGATCAGGCCCATGCCGCCCGCGCGCTTGTTGATGACGGCCGTGGTGACGGCCTGCGCCAGGTCGTTCTCGCCGCCCGCGGCGCCGCCGGAGTTGATGAGGCCCATGCGGCCCATGTAGCAGTTGACGACCTGCCAGCGGGTCCACTCGATCGGGTTGTCCGGGACGAGCTTCTTGTAGGCAGCTTCCTTGGGCCGGTTCTTGTAGTCGAGGGCGAAGTAGCCGCCGTCGTTCTCGGGCTGCTTCTGCTTGATGATGTCGGCCTGGATCGTCACCCCGAGGTGGTTGGCCTGGGAGGAGAGGTCGGCCGCATTGTGGTAGTCGACTCCACCCTTCTTGTACTCGGGGTTCCGCAGGTAGCACCAGAGGATGGTGAACAGTCCGAGTTCGTGCGCGAGCGCGAAGGCCTCGGAGATCTCCATGATCTGGCGGCGGGACTCCTCCGAGCCGAAGTAGATCGTCGCGCCGATGCCGACCGCGCCCATGTCGAAGGCCTGCTCGACGTTGGCGTAGAGCGTCTGGTCGAAGATGTTCGGGTAAGACAGCAGCTCGTTGTGGTTGATCTTGACGATGAAGGGGATCTTGTGCGCGTACTTGCGGGAGACAGCACCGAGCACACCGAGCGTCGAGGCGACGCCGTTGCAGCCGCCGTCGATGGCGAGCTTCACGATGTTCTCGGGGTCGAAGTAGATCGGGTTGGGGGTGAACGAGGCCCCACCCGAGTGCTCGATTCCCTGGTCGATCGGCAGGATCGAGACGTAGCCCGTGCCCGCCAGACGGCCGGTGTTGTACAGGAGTTGCAGGTTGCGCAGCACGTTCACGGGGCGGTCGGTCTGGGCCATGACCCGGTCGATGAAGTCGGGACCAGGAAGGTGAAGCATGTCCCTGGAGATGCCCTGAACCTGATAGTCGAGCAGTCCCTTCTTGTCACCGAGGAGCTGCTGGATCTTGTCGATCATGAATGCCTCCTAGAGGAGATCGATTCTACTCGCCCGGCCGGAGAGCCCAGCGGCGGAGCAAGTCACCGAGAACGGCGAGGGAAACGGGCTTGCCCACGAAATCGTTGAAGCCCTCTATCTGCGCCCGCTCACGCTCCCGCTCGGATGTGAAGGCAGTCAGAGCGACGACGGGGAGGTCGCTCCCCCCCGGGAGGGCTCGCAGGTGATGCGCCACCTCGTATCCATCCATGACGGGCAACTGCAGGTCGAGAAGGACGAGGTCGAAGGTCTCCTTCTGGGCGGCCTCGACAGCCTGCCAGCCCGTGGCGCAGGCGGTGACACGGGCTCCGCGCGTCTTGAGCATGTGCGCCAAGAGGTCCCGGTTCTCGTCGTTGTCTTCCACGAGAAGCACATGGGGATTCGTCTGGACGAGGGGGATGGGACCCGAGCGGGACGATCCCTTCCGGGCGGCGGCCAGCGCTTCCTTTGCGCTGTCCCGCTCCTTCTGAAGCCGGCCCCGGCTGGCGCCGTCGACGAGGACCACGTTGAGGACCCCTCCCGCATCCCGGCTGAAGAAGGCGTGCAACGGGCGGCTCTTGCCGTCCGCCCCGAGGAGATCGAGGCTGGATTCCTGAAGATCGCTCTGCGAACCCGTCTCGCGAGCCGCCCGGTCCAGCACTTCGCGAAAGGGCGCGGGCAGGATCTCGAACGTGGAGATCTTCATCCCGGTGAAGGAACCGGGGGCCCTTCCGGCCCAGCTCGCGAACGTTCCCGACACGGATTCGATCAGTCCCGCGCCGTCGATTCGCAGAAGCCCGGCGGGGCACCCCTCGAGGAGCCGGTAGCCCGCTTCCGTTCGCTGGGGACCGCCCTGAGTTTCCAGGAGCAGAAGCCCCACCTCGCCGGCGGAAGAGGGCAGGGGGAACAGCGTCACGGTGGCTTCCCGGGTGTGTCCCGCTGGGTCCCGAATCAGGCGAGACCTCGCGGGGAGCGGATGCGAGCTCGAGAGCACGGTCCCGACCTCGGCGAGGAGATCCGAGACTTCGGCCTCGGGGAAGAGCCAGGAGAGATGGGGCTGTCCCGATCCCTCCCCGCCCTTGAGGATGCGCGTTCCCGCGAGGTTGAGGGGACGGAGCCGTCCGGACGGGTGACAGGCGAGAAGGACGATCTGCGCGGACTCCGACAAGGCGGTCCGGGGAACCCCGATCGTCTCCTGGCGTCTCCGGGCCCTGTCGGCAAGCAACGCCCCCATCGTCGTCAAGAGGGCGGCCGCCGAGAACGCGGCGGCGGTGGAAAGTGACAGGAGCTCGGGAACGCGCCCCGCGATGCCGAATCCCGCCGACATGATGCCCGCGGCGGCCAGGGCCAGGCAAAGGGCGAGCCAGCGAGATGTCTTCATCCCTTGATCATAGGGAAGAGCCGGGCCCGGCAGACTATCCTTCGGCCATGGCAAGGACCGCCGTGACGATCCGGGAGGTGCTTCGCGAGGGGCGCAAGAGGCTCCCGCCGGGCTCCTTCGCCCCCTTCGAGGCGGAGGAACTCTTCTCCCGGGCCTCCGGAATGCCGCGGGCCAGCTTTCCTGCCCGCTCCCTCGATCCGTGCCCCGAGGAGATCCAGACGGCCTTTCTCGAGCTCGTGGAGAGAAGGCGCTCGGGGTACCCTCTCCAGTACCTTCTCGGCGAGTGGGAGTTTCTGGGCAGGACGTTTCGCGTCGACTCGCGGGCCCTGATCCCGCGAGGCGAGACCGAGCGGATCGTCGAGGCCGCGCGCGAGGTGGCCCCTTCCGCCCTGCGAATCGTGGATGCCGGGACCGGGAGCGGGATCCTCGCCGTCTCCCTTGCCCTCGAGAGGCCGGAGGCGCACTGCACCGCCCTCGACATCTCGCTCGAGGCCCTCGCCCTGGCCCGCCAGAACTCCCGGCTCCACGGCGTGGCGGACCGGGTCCATCTCCTCGCCTCCGACTGGGTGTGCGCCTTGAGGCCCGAGGCCGTCTTCGACCTCGCCGTCGCCAACCCTCCCTACGTTCCCCTGGCTGACGCGCCGCACCTCGACAAGACGGTCTCCGAGAACGAGCCGCCGGCCGCCCTCTACGGAGGTGAGGACGGCCTGGACCCGCTGAGAAGGCTCGCGGGGACCTTGGCTCTCCACCTGCGGCCGAGGTCCTTCTTCCTCTTCGAATTCGGATACGGGCAGGCGCGGCTCGTCTCCGAGATCTTCGAGAGGACCCCGTGCTGGGAGCTCCTCGACATTCGTCTGGACGCCGCGGGAATTCCCCGTACCGGGGTCGCGCGGCTCGTGGAATGACCGAGGGGACTCTTCGTCGTACACTCCCGCCCGCCTTGGACGAATTCCTGATAGAGGGGCCCTGCCGGCTGCACGGAAAGGTCGCCATCAGCGGCGCCAAGAACGCCGCGCTCCCGGCCCTCGCCGCTTCCCTTTTGACGGGTGAGACCGTCACCCTCGCGAACGTCCCCGCCGTCGCCGATATCCGGACGATGGGAAAGCTCCTGGCGGGAATGGGGGTCTCCGTGGACAGGCACCCCGATGGGACCGTGGTCCTCTGTGCCTCCGAGCTCTCCTCCACGGAGGCGAGCTACGACCTCGTCCGGACGATGCGGGCCGCCATCTTGGTCCTCGGACCCCTCCTGACGCGGTTCGGAGAAGCCTGGGTTTCCCTGCCGGGCGGGTGCGCCATCGGCGTGAGGCCCGTCGACCTGCATCTGAAGGCCTTCGAGGCGATGGGTGCGCGGATTGCCGTCGAGAAGGGCTACATCCACGCGCACATCAGCCGGGTTGGGCCGCAGGCGGGCCGGCTGAAGGGGGCCACCATCGCGTTTCCGATGCCGACCGTGACGGGGACGGAGAACGTCATGCTCGCGGCCGTTCTGGCCAGGGGGATCACGCGGATCGAGAACGCGGCGCGCGAGCCCGAGGTCGAGGATCTCGCCAGGCTCCTGACGTCGATGGGGGCCTCGGTCGAGGGTGCCGGATCCTCGACGATCACGATCGAGGGGGTCGAGTCGCTCTGCGGGACGGCAGAGGCGCACGGCATCATCCCCGACCGGATCGAGGCGGGAACCTACCTGGCGGCCGCCGCCCTCACGGGGGGCGACGTCACCGCTCTGGACGCGCGCCCCGAGCACCTGGCGGCCTTCCTCAACGCCCTGGCCGAGACCGGCGCGAGCGTGACCTCGACGAGCGAGGGGGTGCGAGTCCAGGGGGCAGAGAAGCCCCGGGCTCACGACATCGTCACGGCCCCTCACCCGGGATTCCCGACGGACCTGCAGGCGCAGTTCATGGCGCTTTCCACGCAGGCGGAAGGAACCTCGCGCATCGTCGAGACCATCTTCGAGAACCGGTATCTCCACGCCATCGAGCTCGCGCGGCTCGGGGCCGACATCACGATCGACGGCGCCACGGCCATCGTGAGAGGCCCGAGACGGTTGGAGGGCGCCCCGGTGACGGCTTCTGACTTGCGGGCATCCGCCGCCCTCGTCCTCGCGGGCCTGCGTGCCGAGGGCGAGACCCGGGTCAGGCGGATTTACCACCTCGACCGCGGCTACTCGGGTATGGCCGAGAAGCTCAACGGGCTCGGGGCGCGGGTCAAGAGGGTTGCCGGATAATCGAGACGTGACGACAGAATCCGAAAGCTGCCTCTTCTGCAAGATCGCCGCGAAGAAGATCCCGTCCACGATCGTTCACGAGGACGACGAGCTCGTCGGTTTCCGCGACATCTCGCCGCAGGCGCCCTCTCACGTCCTGTTCATCCCGAAAAAGCACATCTCCGCCGTCACCGCGATGGAGAGCACGGATGCGGAGCTGGTTGGCAAGTTGATCGCGGCCGCCGGCCGGTTCGCCAGGGAGGGCAACCTGGGTGATTTCCGGCTGGTGGTGAACAACGGTCCCGGCGCGGGCCAGTCCGTTTTCCACATTCACGTCCACATGATGGCGGGCCGGCCCTTCGCGTGGCCCCCCGGTTGAGGCGCATCTCCCTCGCCGTCCTCGTGACGGCCCTTCTCTTCTTTCCCAGTGCTTCCCGGGCGGCGACTCTCGAGGAACAGATTCGCGAGAGCACGCGCCAGGCGAACTGGACACGCGTGTTGGAGCTTCTGGTGGTCCTGAGGAACCAGCAGGCGGATGTGTACATCCAGGGCGACTATGACTACCTGACCGGCCGGGCCCTGGCCTCGCTCGGGAGAGTCGACGAGGCTCTCCCGAGGTTCGAGCGGTTCACTCAGTCGCCTCCGAGCCGGCTGGCCGTGCCCGCGCGCCTGGCCGCGGCAGAGCTCAGGCTTCAAAAAGGCGAGGGCCGCCGCGCGATGGAACTGCTCTTTCCGCTTCTGGAGAGACAGGACGGCGCCGTCTTGAGAAAGGCGGCCCGTCTGGTCCTCAACGAGCTCGAGCTCCGCCCGGATCCCGAGGTCCATGGACTTCTCGCGACCGTGAGAAAGAGGCTCGCCACGCGCGAGCGCCGCCGCCTGGATGCGGTCGAGGTCGACATCCTCGAGCGTTCTGGGCAGGGTCTCAAGGCGGAAGAGAAGCGTCTGTCACTCTGGCGGGAGAACCGGCGCGACGATGCCGCCGCGCTCCTTCTCGCGCGCCAGCCGTGGTTGGCGCGCCAGCCGTGGTTGGCGCGCCAGCTGGCCGGCAAGAGGATCGAGGATGTGTCCCTGGAGACTCTCGATGAGCTCGTCGCCACGGCCCGGTCCCAGCGGGATTTCGAGCTGGCCGAGAGGCTCGCCCATGAGAGGCTGGGCAGAACCGCCTCTCTCTCCGAGCCCTGGCCCCGTCTCACGGCCCTCTTCGAGCTCGGCCGCCTGAACGCGGCGCGCGGTCACTTCCAGGAGTCCGAGGTCGCGTACCGAAAGATCCTGGCGGAAGAGAAGGCGCACGCGAGGAAGGCCGGAACGAAGGGCGACACGACGGCGGGCACGCCGGGCTTTTATGCCCGCGTTCGATTCAACCTCGCGGCCATCCTCGAACGGGAGGGCCAGATCGAGGAGGCGATCAAGGAGTTCCGGGCGGTCGAGAGTGTCAAGGAATCCACATCGGGACTCGCCGCGATCCAGAGGGCCCGCATCGAGATCCGGCGCGGAAACCTCGACCGCGCCGAGTCCATCCTCAAGGAGCCGCTCGTTCTCAGGCAGCCGGGACGGATCGAGAGCCTCTTGCACCTGCTCGTGCGGCGCTCGGAGGCGTCCGACGCAAAGGGGGCCGCCCGGGTTCTCCTCATCCTCGAGACGATGGCGAAGAGACGCCAGCTTCCCGAGCCCTGGAAGAGCGAGCTCCCGCTGTGGCGGGGCCGTGTCGCGGAAGCGGGCGGCCAGCTCGGCGCGGCCTTCGCCTCGTATGAGGGCCTTCTCGTCGATTCGCCGTACTCGGCCGCCGGGGAGGTGATCCGGACCCGCGTGGCGCTCTTCCCCCAGAAACTGAGGGAACAGCTCGCCCTCGAGCGCATCCAGGAAGGGCGGGCCCTGATGGGATCCGCCCGGGGGCTCGACGCCGCCCGGAAGCGATTCACCGCGGCCGCGATCCTGGGGTATCCGCAGGCGCGGGATCTGCTCAGGGATGTCTACGCGAACTCGCCCGCCTACGCGCCCCTGCTCGTGGCTCCCGAGTTCCCGGACGGGGAGCTGCCCGGCCTCTGCGGGGATGCCGCTGCCTGCCAGCTGATGCTCTTCGGTCTTCTGGCCGAGGCCGACCCTCTCGTTCGCGACGCGCGGGATCTGAGCTCGATCGGAGGATGCATCCTGGCGTCGCGCATCGCGGAGGTGGCCGATGCGGGCACGTCGGCGCTGGAGGCCTCGGAGGCGCTCGTGCGCCGCGTTCCGCGGGGCTTCTACCGTCCCCTCCTGCCTGCCGGCATTCTGCGGGCGATGGCGCCGCGGCCGTTTGAGACCGCCGTGTCGGCAACCGCGAGGGAGCTGGGTGTTCCGGGCGAGCTGATCTACGCGGTGATGCGGCAGGAGAGCCGCTTCGATCGTGAGGCAGTCTCGCCGGCGGCCGCTCGCGGGTTGATGCAGCTGACGATCCCGACTGCGGTGGAGGCCGCCGTTGATCTCAGCGACCCAGCGCCGGCCTACGCCGATCTCTACGATCCGCTCAAGTCGATCCGCCTGGGGGCTCAGACCCTCAAGAAGCTCCTCGATCGCTTCAAGGGTGACGTGGCTCCCGCCGCCGCCGCCTACAACGCGGGACCGGGGCAGACCCTCCTCTGGTGTGAAGGAGCCTCGTTTCCTCTCGAGACGCTCCTCGCGTCGATCAATTACGCCGAGACGCGCACGTACGTGAGGCACGTCGTGGCCAACTGGCTCCTTTACAGAAGCGCCGGTTCCGCCTCCCCGCGCTGACCCCGGGGCTATCTCTCCTGTGAGCGGGGCCCCCGGCGGTAGACCAGGATCCGCGTCTTTTGCCGGAGCTCCTCCGTCCACCGTTCGATCTCGGCGTTCAGACGCCGTTCGCGGACGAGGACGACGAGTTGATCCTGGATGGTGTCCAGGGGAGGGACGGCCGTCAGGCCCCGGGCGAGGGCCTCGGTGCGGAAGGGCCCCTCATAGAACTCCTCGATGTCCTTCTGCGTGATGCGGATCCTGGGGAGGAGCCGGTCGCGGAGATACGTGTCGAGGGCGAGCGCGCGCTTGACCCAGTTCTTTGCCTCTCCAACCGTGACTCCCGCCGAAAGGAGCACCTCCGAATAGGGCTTCCCCTCCCGCGCCTCGACCCGGCGGGCGATCTCCTCGTACTTCTTCTCGACTTCCCTCGGATCGGGTTCGAAGCCTCCGGTCGATCGCAGCTCCCTTTCCCGCAGGAGGTCGGTGATGAGTTCGGAGAGGACACGATCGCGGTACTGCGTCAGGGTTTCATCGGATTTCTTGGGGATGATGCGAGACCCCGAGAATCGCTCGACTTCACTCTCCAGGATGATCTCGTCTCCGACGACCGCCACGATTCTGTCGAGGATGCGGAACTCCTTCTCGGGACGCGCCTCTTCCGCTCTGGCCACGAAGGCAAGGGCGAGAAGGAGAGCGAAGAGGCCCGCACGCACCACCGGGAGATTCAGGCTACGATCGCGGCGTGTCAAACCCGGAGACGAAGGGGAAGCTCGTCGTCGTCGCGACGCCGATCGGCAACCTCGAGGACATCTCCCCGCGCGCTCTTGCGGTCCTTTCGAGCGCGAGCGTGGTCTTCTGCGAGGACACGCGCCGGACCTCGAACCTCTTCTCGCGGCACGGGATCGCGACACCCAGAATCTCGTGTCACGAGCACAACGAGTACCGGCGAAGAGGAGAGATCCTGGCGCGCCTGGAGGCGGGGGAGACCGTCGCCCTCGTCTCGGATGCCGGGACTCCGCTGATTTCCGATCCGGGCGAGCGCGTCGTGGCGTCCGCCATCGGGGCGGGGCTTCGGGTCGAGCCGGTGCCCGGCCCCTCGGCCGTCACCGCGCTTCTGAGTGTCTGCGGATTCCCGTGCGTCCCCTTCTCGTTTCTCGGGTTTCCACCTCCCCGGCAGGGCGAGCGGTCTCGCTTCTATGCCTCGTTCGCGTCCCGAGCGGAGACGAGGGTCCTCTTCGAGTCCCCGTTCCGGATCGTGGAGTCCTTGAAGGCGATGGCCGCCGCCTGGAACGATCCGTTCGTCGCCGTGGGCCGCGAGCTGACGAAGCTCCACGAGGAGATTCTGCGCGGACGCGCCTCGGCGCTCTCGGAAACCCTGGACGCCCGGACGAGTATCAAGGGGGAGTTCGTGATCGCCGCGGCGCCCCCGGACTTTCCGGGATTCGCCGCGGCGCCCTGAAGAAGCGATGACCTCCCCGCTCGTTTTCGTGAAGGATCTCGTCAAGACGTTTGAGGTCCAAAAGAAGGCACCCGGCCTGATGGGGGCCGTCAAGGGTCTCTTCTCTTCCGAGACGGTCACCCTCACGGCCGTCGACGGCGTGTCGTTTTCCCTCGCCCGCGGCGAAATGGTGGGCTACATCGGGCCCAATGGCGCGGGGAAGTCGACCACGATCAAGATGTTGACGGGGATCTTGACCCCGACCTCGGGAACTCTCGAGGTGGACGGGATGGTGCCGTTTCGGGACCGCCGGACGTACACCCGCCGCATCGGTGTCGTCTTCGGCCAGCGCACACAACTCTGGTGGGACATCGCCGTCGTCGAGAGCTTCCGGCTCCTGAAGGAGATCTACGAGATCTCCGATCACGACTACGGCCTCCGGATGAAGGAATTCGACGAGCTCTTGGAGATTGGCCGCTACCTGGACCAACCCGTCCGCAAGCTCTCTCTCGGCGAGCGGATGCGGTGCGATCTGGCGGCCTCGTTGCTCCACGCCCCGCCGCTCCTGTTTCTCGACGAACCGACCATCGGGCTCGACGTGGTGGCGAAGGCGAATGTCCGGGCGTTTCTGGCGGAGGTGAATCGGACGCTCGAAACGACCGTCATCCTGACGACCCACGATCTCGACGACATCGAGGAGCTGTGTCAGAGGGTCCTCCTGATCGACCACGGAAAACTCCTCTACGACGGGCCGATCTCGGGGCTGAGGGATCGATACCTCCCGGAGGTGAGAATTCGTTTCGACCTGAAGGACTCCGCCCTCTCCGGGAAGAGGCTCGAGATCTCGGGGATTGAGGCCGAGAACCTGGGGCAGAACCGGTTCCAGGTCGTCGTCGACCTGCGAAAGATGGCGTCCGCGGACGTGATCCGCGAGGTGGTCAACCGGTACCCCGTCGTCGACCTGTCGGTCTTTGAGCCCGACATCGAGGAGGTCGTCGGGCGGATCTACAAGGATCATGGGCGGGCTCTCCCTGGCGCGCCCGTCTCCGAGAGGCCGGCGACCCAGGTCCGCGCCTCCTCGATCCGGCGAGGCTGAGGAGCCCCGTGCGGCCGTATCTCGCGTTCGCGCGCGCCTCGTTCCTGAATCTCCTCGCGTACCGGGCCCGCTACTTCGTGGGGATCCTCACCTACTTCTTCAACGTCACGGTCTGGTACTACATCTGGAAGGCGCTCTTTTCGGAGGTTCCGCCCGGTGGAACCCTCGGGGGCTTCACGTTTCCCGAGATGCTGACCTACGTCGCCACTGGCTGGGTCCTCCGGAGTTTCTACTTCAACGAGATCGACCGCGAGATCGCCGTCCAGGTCCAGGAGGGCCGGATGGCGATGGCCCTCATCAAGCCGGTCGATTACCAGGCGATGACGATCGTCCAGTCTCTCGGCGAGAGCGTCTTTCGCGCGGGCTTCTTTGCCGCTCCGATCGCCCTCGTGCTCCTGGCCGTCTATCCTGTGTCACTGCCGGCCTCGCCCTCGGCCGCTCTCCTGTGCGGCGTGTCGGGGATCCTGTCCGCCCTCCTCGTGGCGGCCATCAACTTCTGCGTCGGGCTGATCGCGATCAGGACCTACTCGATCCTCGGGTTCCTCAGGGCCAAGTACATGGTCCTCGAGCTCCTCTCCGGCCTTCTGATCCCGCCGGCGTTCTTTCCGGAAAAGGTGCGTCCCGTACTCGACTGGCTGCCGTTCCTGCACATGAACTTCACGCCCGGACGGATCTATCTCGGGCTGGTCAGCGGGCGGGCGGCCCTGGAGGTCCTGGCCCTGCAGGCTTTCTGGGTCGTGGCTCTCCTCTTTCTGGGGCAGGTGCTCTGGAGGCGAACTGCCCGCCACATCGAGTCGATGGGGGGGTGAGGTGAAAGAAGTCCGCCGTCATGCCCGTCTCTTGGGCTTGTACTTTTCGCAGTACGCCAAGGCCCGTCTGGAGCACCGGGTCGACTTCTTCACCTCGGTGTTCGCGTCGTTTGCGGGAACGGCCGCGTCGTTCTCCGTCGTGTTGCTGCTGTTCTCGCGGTTTCCCCACCTGGGAGGCTGGACCTTTCCCGAGATCGTCTTTCTTTACGGCTTCTCTCTCGTGCCGTTCGGGCTCTTCAACGTCGTGTCTCCGAACCTGTACGAGTTCTCGGGGCGCTACCTGACCGAGGGGCGCTTCGACCGGATCCTGCTGCGGCCGGTGTCCCCGCTGTTCCAGATTCTGTTCGAGTCGTTCCGTCTCGAGTCGCTGCAGGAGGTCGTCACCGGGACTCTCGCGGTCGTCTGGGCGGTCCGGCGGCTTCCGGATGTGTCGATGGCGGGCCTCTGGCTGCTGCCGCTCTGGGCCGTTTTCGGAGCGGTGATCTACGTTTCGATCTTTGCGATCTTAACGGCCCTCGGGTTCTGGATCGAGGACCGGATCGGCATCGCGCCTCCCGTCTTCAATCTGATGTCGTTCGGGCGGTATCCGCTGACGATCTACGACCTGAAGGTGAGGGTGCTCCTCTCGAGCGTGATTCCGTTCGCCTTCGCGAGCTTCTACCCGACCGTCCTGGCCCTTCGGAAGGCGGAGTTCATTCCCTTCTTCGCCGTGGTTCCCTTCGTTTCGGCCGCGAGCCTTCTGCTCGCGGTCTTCCTGTGGAGGGTGGGGGTCCAGAAGTACGGCTCGACGGGGAGCTGACGGGGATCTGGTCCGGGCCCTTGTGGAAGAAAGAAGGAGCCCGCGGGAACTCTCGCGGGCTCCTGGACAGGACCGGGGCGAAGGCGGACTACGGATTGGGAACGAGGACGAGCGTACGGGCGAGGAGCTCGCCGGTCTGTGCCCGGTTGAGGGGGTCGTACACGCACATCGTCAGGTTGTTCCCGGGCGAGCCGCCGCAGCCGACCGTCATCCTGTCGTTGAAGGCGACGTTGATCTCCCGTCTGGGCCATCCCGCCGTCTTCATCCCGGCGTCGGTCCACCCGCTGCAGGCCGGGTAAGGTTCGGTACAGCCCGGGTCGATCTCACCGATTCCGGCCAGAAGGGACGGGAGGAGGGTCCCCTGCTTCAGCCTCTGCAGGAAGGTGATGGCCTCCGCGCGGTTGAGCGTCCGTTCCGGGAGGTAGCAGAGTCCCGGGCCCTCCGGGCACGGCGATCCGACGGTGACGCCCCACGTCTTGATCCAGTGGATGGGGAGCCACAGGGGGTGCGTGCAGGGGACGTCGGTGAAATCCGTCGAGCCGCCCTGTCCGTCGTCGGTGCATGTGGCGGGCTGCAACGATATGGACCCGGTCCGCCACCACTGGTAGGCACGAGCGAGATAGAGAGCCATCAGGCCCCGGGTGACGGGGGTGGTGGGCGCGAACTGCGGACCGGCGGCGACAGCGTCGAAGTCGGGCTCGAGGAGTCCCGTGTCCACCACCTGTGAGGAGGACTCGAAGAAGTACTCGTTCTCGCCGACATCCGTGAAGGCGCGCAGCGCCACGGCGCGGAGGAGCCGGGATTTCTCGACTCCGTCAATGGAGAGACCCGCGTCGTAGAAGCCGGCGGGCCTAGGGGATGGAGAGTAGAAGTACTGGGTGATCTGGGTCGTCGTGAAGACGGCGTTCTCGAGGACGCCGGCCGCCACCCCGCTCCGCTCGATGAACGTCTTGGAGGAGGGCAGGAGGTTGTTGCCGTAGAAGTCGACCAGGGCGGACGAGTACCGCTCGAGCGTTCCCGGGACGATGGAGAGGACGCTGCCCGAGGCTGCGGCCGTCGAGAACGACTGCTGCAGGGACGTCGCTCCCGGCAGGCTCCCGCAGACGGGGAAGGCCGTCACGGACCAGTAGTAGGTCGTGCCCGGATTGAGCCGGATCGTCACGGCGGTCGTTCCGGCCGGAACCGTTCGCTGCCGCTTCAGGCCCGTGGCGGTGACCCCCAGGGAGATCGCGTAGTACGCCGTGCCGAGAACAGGGGACCACTGCAGCGTGAGCTCGGTTGGCTGAGACGAAGCCCCGGGGGCCGGAGAGACGAGCGACGGACTGATCGCGGCCCACGGGCAGGTCCCCGTCGTGAAGCTCGCGATCTCGGAGGCCTTGGTCCCGCATCCGCTCAGGGCCTTGACCTGCCAGTAATAGGTGGTGCCCGGGAACCAGACAGGGATGTAGGCGGACTTCGCCTGAGTCGTCGTGAGCCGTCTCTGGGGCGGGTTCACCGTGTCGAAGAGAACTTCGTACAGGTTGGCGTCGGGGTGCGTCCAGGTCAGGGCCCCGCCCGTGAATCCGGTGGCGTCCGGGGCCGGAGAGGTGAGAACCGGAGCGTTGGAAGAGGCCGCGACGACCTGAATGGTGGCGGACGTCGTCGCCGTGCAGCCGTTCTTCGTTGCCGTCAGCGTCAGGGTCGTCGTTCCGGCCGTGCCCGCGTCGAACGTCACGGTCTTGGCCGTCCCGCCGGCGGTGATGGTCCCGTTCGTGATGGCCCAGTTGTAGGTGTCAAAACCGGCGGGGGCGGAAGCCTCGAGATTCTCGGCGCCGGGGCAGACGAGCTGAGGAGCGGTGATCGCGGCACCGGGGCGCGAGACCACGTTGACCTCTACGGACTTTGAAACCGTGCATCCGGACTTCGCCACGGTGGCGGAAAGGGCCAAGGTGCCGGGCCCGCCCGCGAGGTAGGTCAGGGTGGGGGTTCCCTGGCCGCCGAGGATCCGGCCGTTGGTGACCGTCCAGAGGTAGGTGTCGGCTCCTGGCGCGACCGAGGCCACGCCCGAAGGCGAGCCCGCGCAGATCTCGGCCGGAGCCGTGATGTCGGCCGAGGGTGGCGTGGCGTTGATCGAGATCGACTTGCTGCTGGCGACGGTGCAGTTGCCCTTCGTCACGGTCAGGCCGAGCTGGATCGTGCCGCTGGTCCCGGCGGTGAAGACGATGGTCTTCGTGCCGGCTCCGCTGGTGATCGTGCCATTCGTGATCGTCCACATGTAGGAGTCGGCGTCCGGAAGACCCGAGGCGGTGTTGCCGGTCGACTCGGTGCAGACGATGGAGGGCGCGGTAATCGCGGCCGAGACGAGCGGGACGCTCTTCGTGGCGGCTCCGCGGCACCCCGCCTTGGTGACCGTGACGGACAGAGAGACCGGGCCGGTCAGGCCGGCCGTGAAGGTGATGGCCGGCGTGTTGGCGGGTCCCTCTATCGTGCCGTTCGTGATGCTCCAGGAGTAGATGTCGGCCCCCTCGGGGACCGAGGCGGCGTTCTCGCTCGACCCGGCGCAGACCTGGGCCGGAGCCGTGATCTCGGTGGAAGGGGCGTCACAGGCCTCCCCGTTGTAGACGGCGATCGCGAAGTCCTGGTCCGTCGTGTCCGCGTTCCCCGGGATCCCGTCGCCGGCGATGTTGGCGGCCTTGACCCTCACGATGTAGGGCCCCGTCGTCCCGGCGGGCAGAAAGACCGCCTCGACGTTGTTGCGCGTGTCGAACGAGCCGCCCGTGACGGAGACCGCGTTGGCGAAAACGTTTCCCTTGTAGATCTGGGAGTTGACCTCGACCTCGAGGTCGAGGTTGTTCACATACGAGGCCGAGGTCGTGCTCCCCGGGGCGTCCGTCCATGTCAGGACGATCCTGAGAGGCTTTGTCGGGTCGGAAACCGTTCCCGAGATGCTGAAGGACTCGCCCGTCGCCGCGAGGGTGCGGGCCTGGTCGAAGACGGCGATCGGGGCTCCATCGATGAGGCGGTTGAGGGCCGCCGATCCCCACCCCTGGCTTCCGTTCGGCATGTTGCCGCCCGATGTCGGCGAGCTCATGTTGCGAGTCGCCAGGATCAGGAGGGCTTTCAGCATGGCGGGGCTCGGACGGTTGCCCGGATTGAGGACGAGCTCGTAGCGGCTGTAGAGAAGGGATGCCATCCCGGTGACGGCCGGGGCGGCGTGGCTCGTGCCTGAGGACCACGTGTAGAGAGTCTGGCCGGCCGGGAAATAGGGGGCCGAAGGGGAAACGCAGAGGCCGTTGCCCATGAAGGAGGATGTCTGCGAGGCCGGGCCTTGGACGTGGGTTCCCGGCGCAACCATGTCGGGCTTGGTTCGCAGGTCGGCCGTCGGACCGCGCGAGGAGAAGGAGATGATGTCGTCGGCGTTGTTGGCCGCGGTGATGGCGCAGGCGTCCGCGATTCCTTCGGACCGGACGTTCTCCGAGGCACCGACGGTGACGACGTTCTTCGCGGACCCCGGCGAGCCGATGGTCTGGGATCCAGGGCCGCTGTTGCCCGCCGAGAAGATGTGCAGCATCTCCTGCAGGCCATCCGTTCCGGGCATGGCGTCTCGTGTCAGGGCGTCGTAGGTCTGCGCGAGCGCGTCATACCCGCCGGACGAGGGGGCTCCCCAGCTGTTGGAGGAGATGGCGGCGCCCTTGTTGTAGCTCGACGCGACGACACCCTGGTAGGTCCCGCCGCAGGCGGATGTGTTGAGCAGCCCCGAGCTTCGGAAGATCTTGGTCGCCCCGATCCGGCCGTAGGGCGAGACTCCCAGTCCCAGGCGGTATCCCGAGCCGTCGGTGAATGGGAATCCCATCTGGTTGTTGTAGCCAAAGCCGATGCCGGCGTTGAGGGTGCCGTGCCCTCCGGTGGAAGCGGCGGAGCTGTCGGGGGTGCAGTTCGTCACCGACACGACTCGGCTGGCGTTGGCGGCGTTCCCGAGCTCGCGAAAGTCCGGGTGCGCGATCGTCGCGGCGCTCCCGTTGTCGAGCCCGTCGTCCACGAAGTCGACGATGGGGTAAGAGAGCGAAGAGGCCGGGAACTCCTTCAGTCCGACCCAGGTGAGGTACCCCGCCGAGCTCGGGACGATGTTGGCTCCCGAGGCGGTCACGTTCCCGGCCACGATCTGGGCCTGGATCTCGTCGTTCAGCCTTGGGGAGACGTAGGGCTCGACGTTGTAGACGTCCGGCCATCCCGCGATCTCCTGGAGCCTGTCAGCGGGCACCTCGAGAGACACATTCAGGAAGTCGAGGACCTGGTTCGGGGGAACCAGAACGTTGCCGGTCAGCCCCATCAGCTTCCCGAGTGAGGAAGCCTTCGGTGCGTAGAGCTGGACGGTGATCGCGACTGGGCCGGGAGCGGCCCCTTCGACTGCGTCCAGGGTGGGGTGAAGGCGGTGGGCGAGGGTGTAGGGTCCGTACCAGTCGAGGATCCCTTCACCATCGGACCCGAGCCCGGAAAGCTCCCGGGAACGGCCCTCCTCGATCCAGACCAGGTAGCCGTTCTCGGGAATGTAGAGGACGGGGCGTGCTCCGCTGAGGGAGAGCTTCTGGAGCCACGTGTCGCGGACAGGTCCCGGGAAGTGAACGATGTGGAATCCCGCGCTCGCCGGGGGCACGGGCATGGAGGCACGGGTGTCGAGCTGGCTTCGCCGGAGCTCGAGTGAGGTCGAAGGCGCGGCAAGGCTGACCTCTGGGGATGCCAGGAGGTCTTTCGCGACGTGTTCTGGCGCCTTCCAGTACGAGAAGGCGCCGTAGTTCGCCTCCTCGCGAAGGCCCGCGCGCCGGGCGGCCTCGGCGGCTTCGGGGCGGGTGTTCTCGATCCGCAGGGTGACAACGGCGTCCGCCGACAGGAGAGCGGGGGCCATGACCGAGAGAGCCAGGGGGAGAGCGAGCAGGGCAGGGAGCGTACGAGTTCTCACGTTCACATCCGAAGTCAAGAGATTCGCAGGGTTTCGTTCTGAAGAAGCGATCCGGTTCTGGGGAGCGTGCCGAGGAGGCGGCGCGTCAAGGAGTGTCGATGGGGACCTGTTTTCCTTCTTTCAGGACGGTTCGAAGGAGAGTCTCCATCGCCTGGACGAGCTGATCGAAGCGAGCCTGTTTGTCGAGGTGCGTCTTGGCGTCCATGCCCGCGAACTGGCGGGCGTTGACATTCACCGAACGGTTCAGGACGCTGACCTTCAGGTCCGTGTAGGTCTCCTCGTAGAGGTTCGGCGGGAACTGATCGGGCTGGCTCTGCCGGACCGTCTGCAGGAGTTTCGCCGAGGCCTTGGCGTCGAGCTTCGTCCGGTAGACGGGTCCCTCGCCCTTGGAGAACGTCCGCTCGGATGCGGAGACCTCGTCTCCCTCGATCCGGATGAGCCAGCCAGCCGCGTCGGAACCCGGTGTCTTCGTCTCGATGATGCGGTTCATCAAGAGAAAGAGGGCGCGTCTGGAAAGCCCGCCCTTTTCGATCGCTTCCAGCCCTTCTCCCAGGGTCTTCACGGTCTTCGCGCTCGCGGCGCTGTCGCGGACGGCCTCGAAAAGGTCACGGCCCAGCTTCATGAAGGGCTCGTGGATCGCGCCCTTGTTGAACTGAGTGACCATCTTGCGCGCCCCGCCGACCGAGACCTCGACGTTGCAGAGGACTTCCAGGGCCGCCTGCCGTGGGGGCGCCGGCCGCGCCTTGCTATCGGGCTCGGCCCCGGCGGGATCCTTCTTGGCCGGCTTGCTCCCCGGAGCTCCGTAGTCCTTGGCGAGATCGGCGAACTTCCCGTCGGAGAGCGTCTTCAGGATGGACTTGAGCTGGGCCTTCGTGATCGCGATCTGCCGCTCCTCGTTGAGGAATCCGGTTCCGTCTCCCCAGACTTGCAGCCTGTAGCCCAGCGAGCTCCTGCAGCCGGTGACGGAAACCGCCAGGGACTCGACCGGGATCTTTCCCCCGGTCGCATCCTGGAGGTTCTTCTTGAACGGAGGCGGAGCCGTCGCCGCGGCCGCGGAAAGAGGGGGGGCCGAGACGGCGAGGCAGAAGAGAGTGGCGGGGATGGTCTTTCTCAGAAACACGTGATTCCTCCAGTGAACCCGGGCAATTCCGGCTCTCAAGGTCGAGTGGCGAGAAGCTCGGCGATCCGTTCGCCGCTCTTGCCGTCTCCGAACGGATTGGGGCCCGACGTCATGGCTTTCCAGGCGGTCTCATCGTCCAGGAGCCGGCGGCTCTCGGCGAGAATGAGATCGGCGTCGGTCCCGACGAGCTTGCCCCAGCCGCTCTCGACGACCTCGGGGCGCTCGGTGACGTCTCGAAGGATCAGGACCGGCACACCGAGCGAAGGTGCCTCCTCCTGCACGCCTCCCGAATCGCTCAGGACGAGCCTCGCTCGGGAGAAAAGGGCGAGGAAGTCTGGATAGTCGAGGGGCGGATGCAGGTCGACTCCGGGGACGCCGCCGAGGATCTCGCGGGCCGGACGGTCGACCGAGGGATTCGGGTGGACCGGGTAGACGATCCTCACGCTGCCCTCGCGCTCCCGGGCCAGCTCGCGGATCGCCTCGAGGACCCGCCGGACGGGCTCGCCGAAGCTCTCTCGTCTGTGGAGGGTCACGAGGACGAGCGTTCTCCCACCGGCCTCCCCGGAGGGAGTGCCGGCCGCGTGGATCCGGTGGACGGCATCGACGATCGTGTTCCCCACGACGTGAATGCTCTCGTCCGGGGCCCCTTCTGCCAGGAGGTGCCGCCGGGCGCGCTCGGTCGGCGCGAAGTGCAGGCTGGCGGCCACGGCGACTCCCTTGCGGTTGAACTCCTCGGGGAAGGGAGAGTCCATGCGGCCGCTCCGGAGTCCGGCCTCGACGTGGGCGACCGGCACGCCGGCGTAGAACGATCCCCACGCGGCGGCGAGGGCCGTCGTCGTGTCGCCCTGGACGACAGTCCAGGCAGGCCTTTCCCTTTCGAGGTGGGGCTCGAGGCGCCGCAGGACCTCGGCCGCCACGCGGGCGGGGGTCTGGTTGGCCGTCATGACGTCCAGATCGATGTCGGGGGTCAGCCCGAAGGGAGCCAGGGCCTGCCGCAGCATCTCGCGGTGCTGGGAGGTGGAGACGAGCAGGGCGGTGAGCGAGCCGTGGCGCCGCGCCGCTTCCACGGCGGGGGCGAGCTTGATCGCCTCGGGCCGGGTACCCATCACGAAGAAGACTTTCTTGGTCAGGGGAGGCTGGTCCATTCAGCCTGAGGTTATCAGCCCTGGCGGACTCTGGGCGCTCGGGGCCGTTGGGGCGAGAATCCGCACGGAGGTCGGACGATTCCAGACATTCTTGCCCTTGCGGTGTCGGTACTCCTGCTCCCGGCGGTCCTCGACTCTGTCTTCACGGTGGTCCTGGCGGTCGCCTCTCTGAGGCGGCGGATGACGTCCGGGCAGGGCCGCGGCGGATTCCGGTGGCTCGTGCTCGTCCCGGCGAGGAGAGAAGGAGGCCAGGTCGAGCCCGTCCTGGCGGCCGTGACGGGGGCTCCCCGAATCGGGGCCCCCGGGAACGGGGCCCCCGGGAACGGGGCCTCCTCGGTCCAGGCAGCCTTGATCCTGGACGGACCCGATCCTGAGGCGGAAGCCGTGGCCGGGCGGCTGGGCGTGGCGGTCCACGTCAAGACCCCGGAAGGGCCCTCGAAGGCGGCGGTTCTGGCTTGGGCCGCGGAGCGTCTTCGAGGAGAGCTCGAGTCGGCGGATGGCGTCCTCGTCTTGGACGTTGGCTCCGTGCCCTGCCCGGGTTTCTTCTCGAGCTTCTCGATTCCCGAGGGAAAGGACGCCGTCCAGGCCTTTCTCGGGGGGGCGGCCCGGGGTGTGGGGGAAGCCATCCGGCACTCCGAGAACTTTGCGCAGAGGGTGGAGGACGCCGGACGCGAAGCCCTGGGCTGGAGTGTGAGGCTGCGGGGAACCGGAACCGGGTTTCGGCCGGGTGTCTTTTCGAGGGTGTCGGCCTCGCTGAAGACGCAGGTCGAGGACTTGGAGGCGTCGTTGCTGCTGGCGGCCGCCGGGGGCAGGGCTGTCATGGGGCCTCCCGAAGCGATCGTTCTGGATGAAAAGCCCGAGGATGTCGAGCGGGCAGCGGTGCAGAGGGCTCGTTGGTTCGTGGGGCGGTGGCAGCTCCTGGTCCGGCGCCGGGGTGTGTTTCTCCGGCTCCTTCGCCGGCACCCAGTGGAGGGGCTGGCCTTTCTGGTCGAGATCTGGGGCCGGCCGTTTGTCCTGTCGGTCGCCTTTCGGGTCGCCTGGTCAGTGGTTCTCGGGGGAGGGGTCGCGATGGGTCTTTTCCGCCCGGAGTTCTTCTGGGTTGCGGGGGTTTTCTTTTCGAGCACGTTCCTGACCGCCGGTGCCGTGCTCGCGACGGGCCGGCCGCCCCTGAGAAGTCTCTCGGCTCTGACCCGTTCGTGGACGCGATCTCTCGGCAAGGTTCCCGAGGCCGTCGCGGGGTGGCTCCGGGCCCGCTGACGGTCTCGTGGCTTGTGGTACTGTCTGTCGGTTCCGCCTGTCTCGCGGGAGTGGCGGAATGGCAGACGCGCCAGACTTAGGATCTGGTGAGGAAACTCGTGAGGGTTCGATCCCCTCCTCCCGCACCATCACCCAACGAAAGACTCGCAATGACGATGATCACTTCGTATCAAGACGTGTCCCCCACCAAGAAGACCATGGCCTTCGAGGTTCCGGTCGAAGCGGTCGCCAAGGAAACCGAGAAGGCGGTTCGCGAGCTCTCCCGGTCGATCCAGCTCCCGGGTTTCCGGCCAGGCAAGGCCCCGCTCGACATCATCAAGAAGAGATTCGGCCGCGAGCTGCAGAAGGACGTCGTCGAGCACTTGATCGAGCACGCGATCATCGACGGCCTGAAGGAAAAGAGCCTCCATCCGATCGGGCAGCCAAAGGTCAGCCAGGTCAGTGTCGAAGAGGGCAAGCCCCTCACGTTCCAGCTCGAAGTCGAGATCCGTCCCGAAGTGCATCCGAAGGACTACCGGGGCTTGAAGGTCCCGGCGGAGAACGCGACGGTGACAGACGAGGAGATCGAGCGCGCTCTCTCGGATCTCAGGGACCGGCAAGCGAGCTATGACCCGATCGAGGACAGGCCCGTCGCGGATGGGGATTTCGTCCTCGTCGACATCAGCGGGACGTTCCCGTCGGGGGACGGCAAGGACTTCGAGCACAAGAAGGTCCTCGTCGAGGTCGGCGCCGAGCAGACGATGCCGGAGATCACGGCGAACCTCAGGAACGCGGAGCCCGGCATGCACGTCACCTTCCAGAAGACCTTCCCCGAGAGCGAGGGGAATCCGGAGTTTTCTGGCAAGACGGTCCTTTACACCGTGGCGCTCCACGCGATCAAGAGCCGGGTCCTGCCCGAGCTCGACGACGAATTCGCCCGCACGGTCCTGACGCCGCGCGAGGGCGAGGCTCCGGAGGGGGCGAATCTCGAGATGCTGAAGAACCGCCTCCGCGAGTCGATCGGCCGCGAGAAAGAGAAGGCCGTGCGCCGAAACAAGGAGCGCGCCCTGCTCGACGGGCTTCTCGCCCTGAACGACGTCGACGCTCCCGAGACGATGATCGAGGCTCAGCTCGATTCCACCCTCAAGGAGTACGCCCGGATGATGAGCCGGGAAGGCGTCGATCTCGAGAAGGCGAACGTCAACTGGCAGGAGCTGCGCGAGCAGGCCCGGCCGGGCGCGATCCGCAAGGTGAAGGAGTACCTCCTCCTCGACGCGATCGGAGACCTCGAGAAGCTCGAGGCGACCGAGACCGAGGTGGACGCGGAGCTGAAGGGCCAGGCCGCGATGATCGGCGCGAAGTGGACGGAGCTGAAGGCGAGCTACAAGAAGGCCGACCGGCTGGGGGAGGTCTTCGAGGAGATCCGGCTGCGGAAGGTCGTCGACTTCCTGATGGCGGAAGCCATCACGCCCCCGCAGCCGTAAGAGGGAAAGGAGGGGTTCACCGTGCTCATCCCGATGGTCATCGAACAGACGAACCGGGGGGAACGCGCGTACGACATCTACTCGCGGCTCCTGAAGGACAACGTCATTTTTCTGGGCTCGTCCATCAACGACGAGGTGGCGAACCTCGTGATTGCCCAGATGCTCTTCCTCGAGGCGGAAAACCCCGAGAAGGACATCACCCTCTACATCAACTCCCCGGGCGGCTCGATCACGGCCGGGCTGGCGATCTACGACACGATGCAGTACGTCAAGCCAGACGTGGCCACGTACTGCGTGGGCCAGGCGGCGTCGATGGGGGCCGTGCTCTTGGCGGGCGGAGCAAAGGGCAAGCGGTTCGCCCTCCCGAACTCGCGGGTCCTGATCCACCAGCCGCTCGCGTACGGAATGGAAGGGCAGGCCTCGGACATCGAGATTCATGCCCGCGACCTGATCCGCCTGAAGCGCCGGCTGAACGAGATCCTGGCCAATCACTGCAACCAGCCGCTCGAGCGGGTGGAGCGGGATACGGACCGCGACAACATCTTCGAGGCGGACGCCGCCAAGGACTACGGCCTCATCGACGTCGTCATCCGCAGGCGCGACTGACGGGAAGAAACCAGGGCGGGCCCGGACCGCGGAGGTACCGGGGAGGGCCCGGCGCCCGGGCTTTTGCTAATATGGAATCCGTGGAGGACTCGGGAAAGACGTCATGACCAAGAAGATGGGTTCGGGAGATTTGCTTCGTTGCAGTTTCTGCAACAAGTCACAGCGTGACGTCAAGAAACTGATCGCGGGTCCCACGGTCTATATCTGCGACGAGTGTGTCGACATCTGTCTCGACATCATTGCGGAAGACCGGGTCCTCGATCAGCAGCGTCCGGAAGCGAGGCTTCCCAAGCCTCGCGAGATCAAGGAGTTCCTCGACGAGTACGTGGTGGGACAAGAGCAGGCCAAGCGCAAGCTGGCCGTGGCGGTCTACAACCACTACAAGAGGATCGACTACTTCGAAAGGAACCGGAAGCTCGACGTCGAGTTGCAGAAGTCGAACATCCTTCTGATCGGCCCCACCGGGACGGGCAAAACGCTCCTCGCCCAGACGCTGGCCAAGATGCTCTCGGTGCCGTTCACCATCGCCGACGCGACCACGCTGACCGAGGCGGGCTACGTTGGCGAAGACGTCGAGAACATCATCCTGAAGCTCTATCAGGCGGCGGGTCAGGACAAGGAGAAGACCGAGCGGGGGATTGTCTACATCGACGAGATCGACAAGATCGCCCGGAAAGGCGAGAACCCGTCGATCACGCGGGATGTCTCGGGTGAGGGGGTCCAGCAAGCGCTCTTGAAGATCCTCGAGGGGACGGTCACGAACGTGCCGCCCCAGGGCGGGCGCAAGCACCCGCACCAGGAGTTCATCCAGATCGACACGACGAACATCCTGTTCATTTGCGGCGGGGCCTTCGTCGGGCTCGAGGACATCATCGGCCGCCGGCTCTCCGAGAAATCGATGGGGTTCGGGGCGAAGATCGCGTCGAGGAAAGAGAAGAGAGCGGGCGAGCTTCTCGAGAAGGTCCATCCGGAAGACCTGATCAAGTTCGGGATGATCCCCGAGTTCGTGGGCCGGGTCCCCGTCGTGGCCTCCCTGCACGACCTCGATCGCGGGGCGCTCGTCTCGATCCTGAAGGAACCGAAGAACTCGCTCATCAAGCAGTACCAGACGCTCCTCGAGTTCGAGAGCGTTGGCCTTCGATTCACGGATGATGCGCTCGAGGCCATCGCCGACGAGGCCATCGCCCGCAATGTCGGGGCCCGTGGTCTGAAAATCATCCTCGAGGACCTCATGCTCGACGTGATGTACCGTGTCCCGTCGGAAGAGGAGATCGAGGAGTGTGTCATCACCCGAGATGCGGTCCTTCACAGGGCCGCGCCGATTCTCTCGCTGAGGAAAGCGGGCTGACGGCCGTTCACCCGCCCTCCCTTGGAAACGAACGATCTTTGAGAGCCCGGGACCGCTCCGGCATCCCGGGCACGTTCGTTCTCTCCCACACGCCGTTTACGGCCTTGCCGAGGTGGTTCCCATGAAAGAGCTCGAGTCTCCAAAACCCGGCGCCCGCTTCCTCCCCCTGGTTCCCCTCAGGGACATGGTCGTTTTCCCGAGGATGATGGCCCCATTTGTCGTCGGGCGGGCCTCGTCCATCGGCGCGCTCGAGGCGGCCCTGGCGAATCCCGAAAAGCAGATCTTCCTCTCGGCGCAAAAGGACCCGAAGGTCGACGAGCCCTCGGCTCCCGACATTCACGAGCTGGGCGTGGTGGCCGCGGTGGTGCAGTCCCTGAGGCTCCCGAACGGGCACATCAAGGTGATGGTCGAGGGGATCCAGCGGGGCCGGATCCGGGGCTGGCACTCCGCTCCGGATCACCGGGGCGTCGTGGTCGAGAAGATCGACAGCCCCCCGCTCTCCGCTCCCGCGGGCTCCGAGATCTACGTCTACATGCAGAAGGTGCTCGGCGTCTTCGAGCAGTTCGCCAAGCTCTCGCACCAGCTGGCGTTCGAGGGGCTCCTCTCGTCGATCAAGCTCGATGACCCCGACACCTTCGCCGACACGCTCGCCGGGCACCTCCCGACCTCCATCGCGACCGCCGAAAAGCAGGCTCTCCTCGAGACGGTGAATCCGCTCGAGCGCCTCCAGAAGCTGCAGGACCTCCTCGAGATCGAGATCGAGAAGATCAACATCGACAGGCGCATCAACAACAAGGTCAAAAAGCAGATGGAGCGCGCCCAGAAGGAGTACTACCTCAACGAGAAGATCAAGGCGATCCATCAGGAGCTCGGCAAGAAGGACGACAAGTCCGACGAGATCGAGGAGCTGCGCGACAAGATCGAGAAGGCCGGGATGCCCAAGGAGGTCAAGGAGAAGGCGATGGCCGAGCTCAAGCGGCTCGAGGCCATGCCGAATGTCTCCGCCGAGGCGACCGTCTCCCGCAACTACATCGACTGGCTCGTCTCCGTTCCCTGGAAGAAGGCGACGAAGGAGATGCGGGACATCAAGCACGCCGAGAGGATCCTCAACGAGGACCACTTCGGCCTCGAGAAGATCAAGGAGCGCATCCTCGAGTTCCTCGCGGTCCGGCAGCTCGTCACCGAGACGAAGGGGTCGATCCTCTGTTTCGTCGGGCCTCCGGGAGTGGGGAAGACCTCCCTCGCCAAGAGCATCGCCAAGTCGCTCAATCGCAAGTTCGTGAGGCTCTCGCTCGGCGGCGTAAGAGACGAGGCCGAGATCCGCGGGCACCGCCGGACGTACATCGGGGCGTTCCCGGGCCAGATCATCCAGCTGATGAAGAAGGCTGGCACGGTCAATCCCGTCTTTCTCCTCGACGAGGTCGACAAGATGTCGATGGACTTCCGTGGCGATCCCTCGTCGGCTCTCCTCGAGGTCCTCGACCCCGAGCAGAACAACTCGTTCGTCGACCACTACCTCGACGTCGAGTACGACCTGTCGAAGGTCATGTTCATCGCCACGGCGAACGTCGTCCACCCGATCCCGCCGGCGCTGAAGGACAGGATGGAGATCATCCAGCTTTCGGGATACACGCCGAACGAGAAGCTCGCGATCGCCAAGCAGTTCCTGCTCCCCAAGCAGATGAAGGAGAACGGGCTCGCGGTCGAGCAGGCGACCTTCGACGACGCGGCGATCTATGGGCTGATCGAGAGCTACACGCGCGAGGCCGGCGTGAGGAACCTCGAGCGCGAGATCGCCTCGGTCTGCCGGAAGATCGCCAGGAAGATCGTCGGAAACGATGTCACGGGGCCCGTGAACGTGGTCGGGCCCAAGCTCCACGAGTTCCTGGGCAAGCCGAAATTCAGGCTGAGCCGCAAGGGCGAGAAGGCCGAGACGGGGCTGGCGACGGGTCTTGCGTGGACGGAAGCGGGCGGCGACGTCTTGCACGTGGAGACCACGTTGATGAGGGGCAAGGGGAACCTGGTCCTCACGGGCCAGCTGGGCGACGTGATGCAGGAATCCGCCCGCGCGGCGCTCTCTTATGTCCGCACGAGAGCCGAGATCTTCGGGGCCGAGGCCGACTTTTACGAGAAGCAGGACATACACGTTCACGTGCCCGAGGGAGCGATTCCGAAAGACGGCCCCTCCGCCGGGATCACGATGGCGACCTCGATCCTGTCCGCGGTGACGAAGTTCCCGGTGCGCAAGGATGTCGCGATGACGGGGGAGATCACGCTGCGCGGCAAGGTCTTGCCGGTCGGCGGGATCAAGGAGAAGCTCCTGGCCGCCTATCGGGCCGGGATCACGACGCTCGTGCTGCCGAAGGAAAACGAGAAGGATCTGGATGAGATTCCAGAGGAGATCCGGAACGTCGTCGAGTTCCACCTCGTCGAGGATGTCGACGAGGTTCTGCGGCTGGCCCTCGAGGGGGTGCCGCAGGTCGCCGTCGCCAAGGAGATCACACCCCCCGATGAAGGGAAGGTCCCTTCCGGAAACATGGCCCACTGACCCTACGAGGTGGACCCCGGCCTCTGTTGACTTGAGGCCGGGGAAAAAGCCCCCCAGATGAGCCGGCCTCCTCCCCCGAGGGACCCCCTCGCGGGAGAGGCGGGCCGCCAGCCCTGACAAAAGTGAAGACACCCTCCCGTCGATCCGTGCCAAAGCCTGGCGACGTCGTCGCACCGACGTCGCGTGCCAGTCTTCGCCTGCCCGTGCGCTTCGTCCTGCCCGCCCACGAGCCGGGCCAGCGTCCCGTGCCTCCGCTTCCGTTCCTCGCGGTTCTTGGACGTTCCAACGTGGGGAAGTCGAGCCTGCTGAATGCCGTTCTGGGCGTGAAGGTCGCGAAGGTCTCCCAGAGCCCGGGCCGGACGCAGGCCCTGTACTGGTACAGGGTGGGGGAGGAATTCGACCTGGTCGACTGTCCGGGCTACGGGTACGCGAAGACGGGCCTGAAAGAGCGGGAAGCCTTCGCGGATCTGATCGAAACGCTCCTCACGGCGCCGCCGCCCCCCGCGCTGGCCTTGCTCCTCGTGGACGGAAGGCACGAGCCCCAGGCATCCGATCAGTCGATGGCTCTGTTCTTGCGGAACCACGGAATCCCTGTCGTGGTGGCGGCCACGAAATGGGACGCGGTCAAACCGTCCCTGAGGGTTCGCCAAAAACGAGCCCTCGAGACCGAATACGGTCCCTCCTGTGACGCTTTCCTTTGTGTTTCGGCGGAAACAGGAGAGAATCTGAAATCCCTTTTGAATCTGATCCGGAGTCGCCTCTCATCTCCGGCGTTCCCTCCCAGGGAAGAGGACCAGTTCAAGAAGCCAATCCAGGAGTCCTGATGCCTCGTCGAAAAGTCCCCGGTGTTGACTATGGCGCCCCCGCGATCGATCCGCGGGAGCTACCGGCTGATGTGGAAGAGCCCGCCGTGGTAGCGGCTCCGACGGAGCCGATGCTCGATATCCGTACGCTGCACAACCACTCGATGCCCCAGCTTCTGAGGATCGCGAGCGAGCTCGAGGTGGAAGCCGCCGCATCGCTCAGAAAGCAGGAGTTGATCTTCAAGATCCTGCAGGCTCAGACCGAGCGGCTGGGTCTCATCTTCTCCGAGGGGGTTCTGGAAGTGCTGCCGGACGGTTTCGGCTTTCTCCGGGCTCCGGAGTACAACTACCTTGCCGGTCCGGACGACATCTACGTGTCGCCCTCCCAGATCCGGAAGTTTGGCCTCCGAACGGGGGACACGATTTCCGGACAGATCCGGCCCCCGAAGGACGGAGAGCGCTACTTCGCCCTCATAAAGGTCGAGGCGGTCAATTTCGAGCATCCCGACATCGCGCGGGAGAAGATTCTGTTCGACAACCTGACGCCGCTCTACCCTCAGGAGCGGATCCGGCTCGAGGTGCCCACGAATCTTTCGTCGCGAGTCCTCGATCTCGTGGCGCCGATTGGCAAGGGGCAGCGCGGCCTGATCGTGGCGCCTCCGAGAACCGGCAAGACGATGCTCCTGCAGGCGCTGGCGAACTCGATCACGACGAATCACCCCGAGATCACGCTGATCGTTCTCTTGATCGACGAACGTCCGGAGGAAGTCACGGACATGCAGCGGTCGGTGAAGGGTGAGGTGATCTCGTCGACGTTCGACGAGCCCGCGACCCGCCACGTCCAGGTGGCCGAGATGGTCATCGAGAAGGCGAAGCGGCTCGTGGAACACAAGCGGGACGTGGTCATCCTTCTCGACTCGATCACGCGCCTGGCGCGGGCGTACAACACGACGTGTCCGCCGTCGGGCAAGGTGCTTTCGGGCGGCGTCGACGCCAATGCGCTCCAGAAGCCGAAGCGGTTTTTCGGAGCGGCGCGGAACATCGAGGAAGGCGGGTCGTTGACGATCATGGCCACGGCCCTGATCGACACCGGTTCGCGGATGGACGACGTGATCTTCGAGGAGTTCAAGGGAACCGGGAACATGGAAGTCCACCTCGACCGCAAGCTGGTCGACCGGCGCGTTTTCCCTGCGCTCGACATCAACAAGTCGGGCACGAGAAAAGAAGAGCTTCTGCTCGACAAGGCGGAGCTCAACCGCGTCTGGATTCTCAGGAAGGTGCTGAATCCGCTGAGCACGGTGGAGGCGATGGAGCTTCTGATCGAGCGTCTCGACCGGACGAAGTCAAACGGCGAGTTCCTGCAGTCGATGAGCGCGGGCTAACCCAAGTTCCGCAGTTCGAGGGGTGTGGTCATTTGTTTTCAATGACTTCACCCCAGAAGTCGGCACTACATTTCCGGTGAGAGCCCGTTACAGGGACAGGCAATCTCTATGGTAAGATCCGCTGATGAGAAGGGCGAGGGCGTTCTTGCAGGACGGGTCCCAGGCGGGCTTCTATCACTGCCTGTCCCGGGTCGTCGATCGGAGGTTCATCATGGGGGACCCCGAGAAAGAGACCTTCCGGAGAATTCTCCGCCAGTGCGAGACCTTTTACGGCCTGAGGGTTTTGACCTACTGCATCATGTCGAACCATTTCCACCTGCTGGTGCTGGTTCCGGAGCCGAAGGAACTCGATGAAGGTGAAATCCTCGAGAGGGTTGCCGCACTCTACTCGCCGAAGTTCGTGGCAGGCCTTCGAAGCGACCTCGACGCCTTCCGGCAGAGAGGCCTGGAAGACTCCGCGCGGGACCTTCTCGCTTCGTTCACCCGAAGGATGTGGAATCTCAGCAACTTCATGAAGTCGCTCAAGCAGCGCTTCTCGAGCTTCTACAACCGCAATCACGACAGGTCGGGGACTCTGTGGGAAGAGCGCTTCCGCAGCATCCTCGTCGAGGGCGAAGACCGCGCCCTCCTCACGATGGCCCTCTACATCGACCTGAATCCGATCCGTGCAGGAATCGTCACCGATCCCGCCGAGTACCGCTTCTGCGGCTACGGAGAAGCCGTTGGGGGCGGCGAAGCCGCGCGGGAAGGTCTCCGGAGCCTCGTCTCATGGCGGGTGGGATCGTGGAAGACCGTGCAGGCGGAATACCGGCGACTCCTGTACTCAACCGGGGAAGAGACCACGGTTCGACGGGGATTCACGAGGGAGGAAGCCGCCGCCGTGGAGGCTCGAGAAGGTCACCTGCCTGCTGGCGCGATTCTTCGTCACCGCATCCGCCACTTCTCGGAGGGCGTGATCCTGGGGAGCCGCTCGTTCATCGACGGATGGCTGCAAAGGAATCGCTGGCGATTCGGCGAGCGCTCGATCTCCAGCGGGTCGGACCGGCGCCTCCCGGATCTCGCCAGACTGGGGCTCTTGCGAGCCGCGCCAGCTTGAAGCCGGAGCGGGATCGTGCTGTGGATCCTGCGTCCCAGGGGGCCTCGTTTCCGGCCTCAACGACTCCCGGGTGCTAGCATTCCGAGTCTCGAACGTGATGATGGAGAAACTCGCCCTCCACCAGGAGTACTGACGGTGGCCTTTTCCGATCGCGGCACCTACCGCTTGCACTTCGAGACGAGGGGTCCCGCTGACGCCCGTGACCTCCTTCTCGTGATGGGAATGGGGTTCTCCTCTAGAGCCTGGGCAGGCCTGCCCGACCGCCTGGCGGAGAGGTTCCGGGTCATCACTTTTGACAACCGGGGGACAGGTCGCTCCACCAGGGGCCGCGGCTCTTTCCGCATCCGAGACCTCGCCGCGGACGCGGCCGCGGTTCTCGACGCCGCCGGTGCCTCCAACGCCCTCGTCTTTGGTATCTCCATGGGGGGGATGGTCGCCCTCGAGCTCGCGCTCCGACACCCGGAGAAGGTCAACGCCCTCGTTCTCGGGTGCACGTTTGCCGGCTGGCTGGGCAGCCGGAAGCCGTCACCGGGGGCCTTGCGCGATCTCCTCGTCGCCAACGTCTCGTTCCGGGGAATGAAGGCCCGCTCTCTTGCTCGGCTCCTCGTCTCCCCGGACTACTATCGGTCCCGGCCCGATGAGTTCGCTGCCTGGCTGAAGACAGTCGAGTACGGCGGTCCCTGGCTTGGAGCTCTCCAGTCCAGGGCGATCGCCCTCCACCACACCGACCCGCGCCTGTCGGAGATTCGGGTCCCGACTCTCGTCCTGACTGGGGATCAGGACCAGCTGGTCCCGCCGGAGAACTCCCGCCGCCTCGTGCGCCGAATTCCCGGAGCAGAGCTCGTCGAGATCACAGGGGCGGGCCATTGTTTCCCCCTCGAGCGTCCAGCGGACACCTTGAAAGTCCTTGTGGACTTCTTCGATTCCACGGGGACCCAGAGAAGGGCCGGCTCGGAGTCCTCATCGGGGCTCGCCGCTCCATTCTGGGCCCGCGGGCTCAGCCAGGCGGTCGCTCTTCCGCAGCGAGTCCGGTGAAGGGAAGCCACCCCGCGCCATTCGCCTGCAGCTCGCGGAGACAAGTTCTTGAATATGAATGACCTCAAGCCGGCCGGAGTCGTCGGGCAGGGCTTCCTGTGGAGCGAAGCGCGCCTCCATCCCATGCACATCAGCGGGCTGTGGATCCTTCGACCCCCAGCGGGTGAAGAACGAGAGTGGAGCCACCGCCTGTTCGAATCGTTTTCCCGCTACCGCGAGGCTGTTCCGCCCTTCAATCCTTCAACGCTCGCCAGAAGTGATCCACGTGTGCTCGTGAGAAGTGATCCACCCGTGTAGAGAGGGTTCTGATCAGCATCATCCGCCGAAGGCGCCTGAGGCGGGTCGACAGGACGGCCAGGGAATC
>JAJVIN010000037.1 GCA_022071945.1 Thermoanaerobaculia bacterium
CCTGGGGCCTCCTGACCATCTCCGTAAGCGCATTGGATATGAACCGGCGAGAACCAGCACTTAGCCCTGAGGCGAGAACGATCTCTCGTCCATCCGGATCCACATACTTGAGCGGGTTATTTCTGGCGTAGGTTATTTCGCATCGGCACGATTCCGGACCGAGGAGACCGAAACGGCCAGGTGCGCTTTCGACGTCAAACAGGGAAACTCCCTCGGCGAAGCCGAAGGGCGAGGGCGTGATTGGAGGCGCAGACGGCGCGAGGGCGCGGAGCGCAAGCGATGGGGGACCGCCCCCGGCAACGCCACCCCTCAGAATCGAGGCCTCGGCGGGTGTCACACCGAGGAGCACCGCAGCGAAAAATGGAAATACGGTCAGCGCGGCCGTGCTTCGCGGACCTTTCTCCTTCACGAGGACGTGCGTCCTACGGCGTGGGGAGCCGGGGATCAAGCCGGACGGGCCTCAGCGGCTGCGGGCCGCCGCCTCTCGGGTGACTCCTGGCATCGTTCGAAGAATGCCCGTTGAAGAACGTTGGAGAATGCCTGTCCCTGTCCGTCCCATTCAGGAACCAAGGTCAGACACTCCGTCGGCCGCTGAACGGTCTCCTGATCGAGGCGGCGGAGTCGATCGTGTCGGAGCGAGCGGCGTGTCACGAGGGGCGCGACAGCATCAGAACGGTCCGCTCGATCTCTTCCCTTAGCTCGGGGATCGGTTCGCGCCCACTGTCCCACAGGCGTGTCGGCAGTCCGAGCACATCTGGGATCACGAACCTCCCCCATGTCGAAGTCGTCAGCGAAAGCCAGTCTAGATCCTCCGACGCCCCTGTCCAATCCCAGATCAGGATGTCCTCGAATCCGCTGGCGGCACGAAGTCTGAAACGTTCCAAGAGAGCATTCCCAAAACTCATTGCCGTGCGGGATTCCAAGTAGGTCAGGGAGTACCACTCGACGCAGTCGTTCCCGCGGTCCTCCATCGAGAAAATGAGGTCCTCGCACGACCCAATCCACGATTTCATGGTTACTTTGCCTGACGCCAGCCGAGGAGCGACGTCCGGCCCGGAGATCTGGATAGGCTCTCCCTCGTCGGTGAGGAATGTCACCGATTCCTCATCCCCAAGAGAGTGCTTGAACCCCTGTACACTAAGCCACCCCAGAAGCGACAAACTCCGTACGACAAACGGACGCGGCGAATTTCCAGTCGAAGCGAAATAGTAGGCAAAGGCGTTCAGTGTTCCAGAAGGAGGGGGATCCGGGATCGTTATTCTCATCTATTTTCCTTGGCATGCTGCCCCACAGTACTACCTGCGAGGCGGCCTCACTGTTGTTAGGACTAACCTCCGGCCTCTACTACTAGGGCGCGGATAAGCTCTGCCACTTCCCTTAGCCATCTACTGGGATGCTGCCGGAGCGATTCTGAAGACCCTCACGTTCTGTTCTCCAAGGAGCTTCCTTGCCAGGTCCAGCGCCGTAGAGGGAGTGCCTTCCTCGAAGTAGGCCATAGGCCTCACTCCCCTTGCAGCTGCCGCGTTGGCAAGGCGCCTGAGATGATCCCCCAGGGCGCCCAGTTGTTTCGCCTTCGCGGGCCCACCAACCGCGATCAACTCTCCAGCCCCTCCGACGACGTCCACTTTCACACCCTCGAGGCGGCCGGCCACCTGAGTCATTAGTTTCAAGTCGTTTACGACCCGGCCGCCTGTAAGCTCGGCTACTGCCCACTCTCGCGCTCTTCCGATCGCCTGGCTGCTTCGCGAAGATAGGAGCGGAGAAGAAACGGACTGGCCTCCAAATCTGTTCAGGAGTTCTCGCCCGAACGCCAGTCCTGCCGCGCCCCACTCTGCAGCTGCCAGGCCGCCACCAAGGAGACCGACGGCCGCCGCGCCCATGACCATCCGCTGCGTGTCATATTGCGAGACCGCAGCATCACCATAGGTTTCCTGGATCTGGGAGCGGTTCATCGCGTCCCAGGCGACCTCGTTCTCCCGGCCGTCCCTGTCCACATACTTCAGCGGGTTATTCCTGGCATAGGTGTATCGATTCCAGCTCTGGGGATCCGTCGGCGTTCCCTGGAGCTGGTCGGGCGATAGGAACCGGGCGAAGGCGGCGCGGTAGTTGCGGGCGTGGTCGTTGTGGGAGCCGGACTCGTAGTCCAGCTCCATCTGGGCAAAGCCCAGCTTCTGCGACGTTCCTCCCGCCACCTGGTCGCCGAACGACCGGTACTCACGGGTCTCCACGATCGTCCCGCTCCCGTTCGTCACCACTCGCGGGCTGCCGAGATGGTCGTTGACGTAGTACTCGGCCACGGCCCCCAGCTTCGACATCGACAGGACGTTCCCGAAGTAGAGGTTCTGCCGCGCCGCCGTCCGGCTCGATTCCCGGTACTCCATCACCACCCGGTTCTGCCCGTCCCGTATCGCCACTTCCGAAGACGGCGGCAGGATCCCCACTCCCGGCCAGTACTTGCGTGACAGCGGCGCCGGCTGGTCGATCAGCCCTCCCCGCGCCACGAACGCCCGCATCGCCTTCTCCGTCACCGTGTCCGCCGGACAGAAGCTGTTCACTCCCGGAGTTCCGCTGCACCCGCTCGTCACGCCGTCCTTGTAGAGCCGGTTGATGTACCGGCGGAAGATGCTCTGCGGCGCAACGTCCGTCCAGTCCGGTACCGGTCCTCCGGGATCCGTGACCGCCGCGTCGCCCCCGTATCCCGCCCTCGTCAGAAAGGCCGCCATCTCTTGCCGCTCGACCAGCCTCTCCGGTTTGTACGTGTTCCTCGTCGACGGAGGCTCCGGCGGATACCCCAGCGTGATTCCGAGAACCGCCATCTGCTCGATCCAGCCCCAGTCGGCGTCCGAGCACGGGACGTCCTCGAATCGTTCCTGGCCCGCGACGCATCCCGTGGCAGGGGTCTGCTCCTTCGCCTGCACCAGCCACCGGGCCATCGACCGCCGGCTGACCGGTGTCCCGTCCTCCTCGTGGATCTTCAGGACCCTCTCGTCCGCCCCGTCATGGATGTGTGTCCATTCCCTCCGGCTCTCGTACCTCCCGCTGTTCGGGTTCCACGACCACGTCTCGTAGCCCGTGCTCCGCCCCAGCGAGTCGTAGGCGAACCCATCAGCTCCCTTTCGCGTCAGGTTGCCTCGATTGTCATAAGTCACGTCCGTCCCGGTCAGCCGGTTCGTCTCCGCATCCACGCCGGTCGAGACATCGTTCCTGTTCGTCATGTTGCCGAATCGATCGTATTCGAAGGTCTCCGATCCCGTCCCGGGACCCGACGTCAAGAGGCGCGACAGCCCGTCGTAGGTGAAGGAATCGACTCCGTTGCCCGTGATGTTCCCCGCTCCATCGTACGTGTAGGCTCGCTGGAGGAGGGTGGTCTTCCCCCTCGTCGCCTTGATCGTGGCGGGCCTCGGGACGTTATTGGCGTCCAGGATGTTCTCGACGGTCACTCCGTTCACCTGGCTCATCTTCGTCATCAGGCCCGATGGGGCATACGCGGAGCCGCTCACACCAGCGCCTCCCGAGTCGAGGGCCGTGGCCACGAGTCCGGACTTCCACGAGAGGTTGACGGTGTACGGCGAGAGCCCGGGAGCCGTCCTGGTTTCGGAGGTCACTTCTCCGTAGGATCCATGGGTCCAGGCGATGTCGAAGCGGCCGGGACCGGCCTCCCGCTCACCGTTCGTCCCGTCCCGGAAGAGAAGCCCCCGCCGGATCAGCTTCCCGTTCGAATAGAGGAAGTCCTGGTCCGCGAACAGCGTGTAGGTGTTCGCCAGGCCCGCAAGGGGGTAAGGGACGGGACTCGCCGGGGCCGCCGAGCGCCGGAAGGTCAGCCTCCCGGTCGTGGCGTCGTACGCGTTCGAGACGTACGTGCCGTCCGAGCCCGTGTGGGAGGTCAGGCGCCCCGCCCGGTCGTAGACGAAGGTGTGCAGCGTTCCGGCCTCGTTTTGGCTCGTCACGTTGCCGAGTCCATCGAACGCGGTGTTCGTGATGGCTCCGGAGATCTCCGGGTGCGACTCCGCCAGGAGAAGTCCCGACCGGTCCCAGGTCCACGCGCGGGCCTGGGCCGGAACCGGCTCGGGCGTTGAAGGGAGGACCATCGACGGCGCCGGGCTGTCTTCCGCCCTCCCGTCATCCTGGGACCGGGAGAGCTTTCCGAGGACGTTCCAGTAAAGGAACGAGATGGCTCCCGTCAGGCTCGCGTCCAGGGGAGCGACGAGATTCTTGTCTTCCATGACCGCGAGGGGGACGCCGAGAACCGAGCGGAGTTCCAGGCGGCGCGAATACCCGGACGCCGTGCTCGAACTCGTCTGCCGCCACTCGCCCATCTTCAGATCGTTCCCGCTCCCGTCGAGGTCGTACTTGCGAACGGTCTCGAAGGCGCCGGTGGCGAGCGGCCAGGACTCCTTCAGCGCGCGGTTGAAGGGATCGAAGTTCGAGAAGAACCGGCCCGTGCTCGTTGTCGAGGTGAAGCACCCGCTCGGGTTGTCGGCCGTGTAGCCGCCGAGACCGCAAGGCGCCCACTCGGAAGCGAACGAGACCTCTCCGTTGGAAGCGTAGGAGGTCTGCTGGAAGGAGAAGTAGCTGCCTCCGGTGGTCTGGCTCGAGGGCATCCGGCGGATCTTTCGAGCCAGACGCCCCATGCCGTCGTAGTGGTAGACCTCGTACGCCGCCCTCCCGGATCCCGTCGTCGCGGGGGCCTCGGAGAGGTTCGTCAGGCTGCAACTCCCACGCTTGGCCAGGACGAACGAATTGTCCGTCTGGGACATCCGGTAGCAGTAGGCGAAGGCGGCTTCTCCCGGAGGCGTCATGGAGGTCAGCCGGCCGAGGGCGTCGTACCCGTAGCTCGTCTGGACTCCGTCCGTGTCTCGCGATGCCGTCACCAGACCCGTGTTTGCGTCCCGGTCCACGTCGAACCGCTTCCAGGTCATCCCGGTCCATGTGGCGGTGAGCACCCGGCCGTGCTGGTACGTCCGGCTGATCGAATAGGTGTCACTTGCCGGGAGGGAAGTGTGGGTCTCGGTCGCGATGGTCCCGGGGCTCGTGCCCTCGGTGAAGGCCGTCACGAGCTTCCACTGCGTGCCCGGCACGTCGCCCCGCGTGGCTTTCGTCAGGAACCCGTTCGCGGCGGCGTACTCGTAGGAAGTGCCCGTCTCGCACGGCGCGTTCTCGGGCTTGCACCCCTCCGTGGGAGTTCCCGAGCAGCCGTCTCCCGAGATCGCGTAGACATCCGTGGTTCCGCTGAAGGTCACGCGCTTGAGGTCCCACCGGCTCGTGTCGGGGGAGTACTGAGTGGTTTCGACGCGTCTCAGGAGATCGGTCGGAAACAGCGGCGCCGAGTGCGAGCTGCAGGCGGCTCGCACGGTCGTCCAGACCTCGTATTCCCGCGCGACTCCGTCCCAGCTCGAGGCCTCCTTCTGCCAGCAGAGACTGTCGGTCGCCTCGCTGCAATCGGCCCCCTCGCCCTCCGGGTTGGCGCCATACCACGTCACGTTCTTTCGTACCGGAACCCACGGCCCGACTCCCTCGGTGATCTTCTCGACCCACTCGGTCGGGCTCGTCTGGACGTCCACCATGACGCCGCAAGGGCCGGCGCCGTCATAGCCATAGCAGGTGATCCAGGAGCGTACCGGGCTGCCGTTCCCGTTGGCGCCCGCGTAGACCCGGCGCGAGATCTCCTGGCCCGATTCCCGGTAGAAGACGTGCCGCCGGCTCTTCATCACGGGATTGCCCAGGCTGTCCTTGTTGCCATCGGGCTCGTTGACGACGACGACCCGGACCACCCGGTCCGGGTCGGGGAGGTTCTTCGGAGGACCGCCCGGATCGCGGTCCTGCCGCTCCGCGACTTGAACCCTCTTGTACGTCACCGTCGAGATGGCGGTGTCCCCGCGGTCCAGCTCCGACCGGGAAATCACGGCGGCCGACCCCTCGAAGAAGGCCTGGAACTTCCAGACCGCGTTGCAGATGGGGTTGACATCCTCCGCCTGTTGGGCGGGAAAGAGGTCGACCGTCTCGGGTTCACCGTACACATCGCGGATTCTGGGCGGCACGGCCGTGAAGCTCGAGTACTGGTAGTCCACCTTCCCGCCGGTGGGAAGCGTTACCCGCTTCAGCACACCTCCCGGTTGTTCGCTCCCCGTCGCGTACTCGAACCCCCACGCCGTGTCGAGCGTGGTGCCTCCGTCCTTGAAGGTGATGGACTGCAGAAGAGGAACGCCCACGAGGGAGGGCGCCGAGGGCCGGCCGCAGCCCGGGTCATACGTCTCGTTCTCGTCGAAGCTCGGCCGTGTGAAGCCGGGTCCCGTCCGGCTGAACTCGGCCATGAGCGTCTTGCCTCCCGTCGCGGGAAACCCCACGGAACTCAAGACCGGCCAATCGCCGTAGCTCGTCCAGTAAAACGTGATGGCCCGCCCCCCGGTCAAGTTGATCTGACGGACGCGCCAGTCGCCCCCCGCCACGTAGTCGACCGTCATCACGTCCGCATTCCCGAACCGGTCCTTGACGCGCTTCAGGCCAACGTTCCAGACCGTCTCACGCAGGCCCGACGCGAAGAAGTCCGAGCCATTCGTCAGGGTAGCCGGCCGCTGGTACCAGTGCGTGAACGTCCAGACCGACCCGTCGGGCCTGTCCAACTCGAACCCTCCAGACACCTGCCTCAGTCGCAGGCCGTCATCCGACACCGCCGGGAGTGTTCCCCAACCCACCTGGCGCCGAGACCCATCCGCCTCGACCAGAATCCAGCTCGTGATCCCCGAGGCGTTCGTGACGGCCTCGATCCTCTCGACTCCCAGAGCCCAGCCCACGCCCAGGGCGGGCTGGCCGAGGAGCCGCGCGCGCCCTGCCAACTTGTTGACCTGGCACTCGTTGATGATCTCCGCGCACTCCAGAAGCTCCATGTGCCAGATCTTCGACGAGTAGTGCGCCGCGAGTTGATACGAGAAGCCGGCTGTCACCGGATAGGAGGGGCCGAGCGGGATCGTCAGTTGGACGTCTCCGCTGAACACGTTCACCCGGTCGAACCCGGATACGTCGAAGAGCTTCTCGAACTTCAGTCCCGGCAGGGTCTCGTCCGGTTGAGGGACGACCTCGCTGCCGGCAAGCTGCCGTGGGGATCCGGCGAGAAGCAAGACCAGGATCGAGGAGAAAACGGTGGTGGATGTACGGAGCTTCATCGTGACCTCGGTGCGGTGGATGACGTTTCCCGACCACCCTATCGGCGGCTGCCATGGCTTGGGAACAGAGCGAATGATTCAATTCGGATGAAGCATCTGCTTCTGTCACAAAACGGCTCCGAGATTGCACTTTATGTGGGGGAGTGTGTCTTCTCGGCGGGAGGCAGGTCTGGAGAGAAGCTCTCCTCTAACGAGGCCGAGGACCGGGCTCGGGCGAGCAGATCGAGGGCTTCGATGACCGTGCAGCCCGTCGGAACGCTCTGGATCTGGCGGACGAGCCTGCGTTCCCTCGTCGATCCTCTTCGACACGATCGTCAACTGGGGCCGCTGGGCCGAGCTCTTCGAGTACGACGCCACGTCCGACGAGATCTCGCTGTTTGACGGCCGCGACGAGATCGACTGACTTCCCTTCAGGTCAGATCGGCCAGCCCAGCTCCGTGTCGCTCACCCCTTCCAAGTGCTCCGCGAGCGTGGACGCCCAGAGCTCGGCATCTCCCGGCCTCTGCGCCGCCTCCTTCGCCAGGGCGCCCCGGAACCACTCGTCGATCTCGGAGCCGATCCCCTCCCTCAAAAGGCTCAGCGCCGGAATCGCCCCGCCGATGATCTCCATATAGATCTCGCTGAGGACCTCGCTCTTCACCGCCCGGATCCCCGCGAGCGCTTCCCACAGGGTGATCGCGAGAGAGTAGAGATCGCTCTTCTGTGTCGCGGGTTCGCCCCGAACCTGCTCGGGAGAGAGGTACCACGGGGTTCCGACCACCATCCCGGTCTGCGTCAGGCCATCGGCGAGAGTCACCGACCGCGCCAGACCGAAGTCGAGGATCTTCAGAACGAAGCCCCCGGGCCGCGGACAGAGAAAGAGGTTCTCCGGCTTGATGTCTCTGTGGATGACGCCCGCCCGGTGAGCGGCCGAGAGGGCCGCCCCCGCCTGCCGCGCCACGGACGCCACCTGGTCGAGCCGGCCCATGCCGTACCGGCCCACGAGGGCCGCGAGGTCCATGCCCGAGAGCCTCTCCATCACGAGAAAGGCGGACCCGTCGTCCAGCTCACCGGTGTCGAAGACGGAGACGATCCCCGGATGCTGGATCCTCGCGGCCGCCTTGGCCTCGCGCTTGAACCGCTGGCGGACTCCGGGATCGTCGAAGAGCTCGGGCCGGATGATCTTCAGCGCCACCTCGCGAGCCAGCTCCGAGTCGCTCGCCAGGTAGACGACCCCCATCCCGCCCTGCCCGAGCCTCTGGATCAGCTCGTAGCGGCCGTGGATCCGGAGGGGCAGGAGCCCGTGCTCCTCGAGGAGGAAGGCGTCGTCTTCGCACTTCTTCGTCCCCTGGGGATAGCAGCGGCCGCACTGGGGACAGACCGACGCGGCGACCGTTCCCTTGCGTTCCATCTCGACCCTCACGGCGGTCCTCACGGACTCCACCGACTGAAGCCGCTGCGCCAGGCTCCGGACATCGAGCGCGCCCCCGAGTTGATGGGCAAAGGCCAGGGCGAGGCGCTTCTCGGGACTCGTCCACGACTCCGGCGCTCCCTTCACCCCGAGCACGCCGACGAGATCGCCGGAGGCTCCGAGAATGGGCAGAAAGATCTCCGTCCCTTTCCTGAGCTCGGACGCGCCCGCCAGGAGCTCATCGAGGACATCCGGAGTCGAAAGAGGCTCGGTCCCGATGATGCGACGAAGCTCGCCCCCCGAAATCTCCGCGACGGAGATACCGTCCGCCCGCAGCGTCTGGGAGAGGGCGGCCGCCTGGGAGCCTGCCCACGCCTTCACATCCTCGCGCGCCTGGACCTGGGTCTCGACCATTTGCGAGAGCTTCTCCTGGAGCTGTTGCAGGTTCTTGTTCGCCTCGAAGAGCTCCCGGGTCCGGCTGGCCACCTCTTCCTTGAGGGCGCGGGCATTCTCTCTCAGCCGGTACGTCCGCCATTTCACGACCCCCCCCACCACCAGGACGGCGACGAGAGCGAAAAGGGACCTCGCCCAGATCGTCTGCCACCACGGAGGCTCGACGGCGAACGAGAAGGTGGCCGGCGCCGAGCGGAGCCCCGCCGCCGAGACGGCGCGGACCTCCAGGGTGTAGGTCCCCGCTTCCAGGTTCGTGTACCTCTGCCCGGACACCGGCCGGGCCAGGTTCCAGGCCGTCTCGTAACCCAGGAGCCGGTCCTCGAACATCGTCCTTTCCTCGGAAAGAAACGTCAGGGACCGGTAGGTGAACGAGATGGAATTCTCCTGGTGAGCCAGGCGCCCGCCGGCAGCGACGGGCCTTCCCTTGCCGCTGAGGACACTCAGGATCCGGATCGCGGGCGGCGCCGCGGCTCGGGGCGACAGGACGCTCACACGCGTCAGGCCTCCGACCATCCCCACCCACAGCCCGCCCCTGGAATCGGTGGCCAGGCAGTTCTCGGCCGTCGTCGAGAGTCCGATGAGGCCGCCGGTCTTGTCGATCACGCTCCGGACGGCGTCTCCCTCCATCTCCAGGATCCGGTCAGTCAGCGCCACCCAGACTTTCCCGCCCGGCCCCCTCGCGAGCGAGACGACGTAGGGATGCCCATAGCGCAAGTTGACGTCGTTCACGGGATGGGCGCGCCCGTTTCGGATCCTGAACAGCCCCAAGTCCGTCCCGGCGAGGGCTTCCTCCCGGGAGATGGCCAGGACGGCGCGGCAGATCCCCGAAGGGAGGCCGGCCTCCTTCCCGAAGCGAACGAGGGCTCCGCCGGAAAGGCGGAAGGCGCCGTTCCCGTCGCTTCCGATCCAGAGGCTCCCGTCTGGCGCCTCGTCCAGACCCCGGACCTCTCCGAGGGGCCCGCTCCCATCGCCCGTCACGGCCTCGAGTCCGGCTGGGGCCTGAGCCGCCTCGTCCCAGCGAAACCGGACGAGTCCGTCGAGGGTGCTCGCCCAGATGGCGGAATCAGCGGTCCTGAGAAGCGAAAACACCCGTACCCCGGGCGCGGAACCGAGCCTTCTGATCCACCTCGGCTGCCCGTTCACGAAGGCCACGAGCCCTCTCTTGGTCCCCGCCAGGACGGTTCCATTCCCCACCGGCAGGACCGACCAGACCGAGTTTTCCTCGGACCTTTCGGGGAAGGGCTCCAAGAGCGTGAGGGCGGAAGCCCTCAGCCTCGAGAGTCCATTCGAATGGCCGATCCAGAGGTCTCCCGATGGGTCCTCCGAGATCGCCAGGACCTGATTCCCGAGCTCTGGCCCCTTGGTGGGGTACGACTCGACCGAGAAGTCGAACACCTTGACGAGACCATCCTCGGTGGCGAGCCAGAGAAGCCCATCGCGGTCGGCGAACGCCGCGTTGACAGAATCGGAGGGAAGCCCCTCGCGGCGCGAGAGAAACCGGGGGGCCCGGTTCTTCGCCAGGATCACCGCGCCCCGTCCCGGCGTCACAGCAACGAGGCTCTCCTCGAACGCCATCATCTTTTCGGGATTGAGTCCGGCCGGCAGCACCCACTCGGGAGCCCTTTCAAAGCGGTCCCCGCGAAGGACGGCCAGCCCTTCTTTCAAGAGGAGGACGACCTCGTCGCCGGCCCGTGCCAGACCTGCGGGCGCTCCGAGCTCCGCGGGCCACGCGGCCCGCGAAAGGCGTCCATCCGCGAAGACCCTGAAGACTCCCTCGGGCGCCGCAACCCAGGCGTCCTCGTCGGTCACCGGTCCGAGCTGGACAGGGTCCGAAAGCCTGACGTCCCCGGGAAACGGAAGGAACCGAAACTCGTCGCGCGTCCCGCGCCAGAGGCCAGACAGGCCCAAGACCCAGACCGCCTTCTCGCTTCTGGCCAGGCGGCGGAGAGACGCTACGGGGAGCCCGTCCCAGCTCTTCGGGGCGGGCAGAAGGCGGGGGCCGCCCGTCTCACCCGTGGCGGGAGAGATCCGCGCGAGCCCCTCCTGCGTGAGGACCCAGAGGTTTCCATCCGGATCCTCCGACAGATCCAGAACCGAGTCGTGCGGAAGGCCCGAGGCCCGGGTGAGGGTCAGGAACTCCCGCCCGTCATAGCGGCTGACCCCGTAGGACGTTCCCGCCCACAGAAAACCGTCTCTTCCCTGGAAGACGCTGAAGACCTGTGAGTACTTCAGTCCGTCCTGCATGGAATAGACGCGCATCGCCGGCTGCTGGGCAAGGAGGGCGCTCGCAGCTATGAGAAGGGTCCACCCGCCCAGAAGGAACCGGGTGGCGCGAGACATCAGAGAGATTGTCCCTCTACATGGGCCCTTCCGCCCTGACTTCGTCCTCTCCGGCCCGTGTTTCTCCCCGAGCCGGTGCCGGGCTCCCGGTGCCGGGCTCCCGGTGCCGGGAGGCCCGGCGGGGGGGATCCGGCACCGGGGCACCCGGCATCGCCGACGGACCGTCAGCGGCAGCAGACCATCAGCCGCAGCAGACCTTCAGCCGCTGCGGACCGTCAGCCGGCCTTCTCCGCCAGGGCGAGGAGCTCGCTTGCCAGGTGGAAGACGATGGTCTTCCTGACGCTCTCGCTCGGCCCGGTGGGTGGGAGAGCGCGTGACAGGATCCCCGTCGAGACGAGGCGGCTGCCCCCGGGGCGCCCCTCCACGCGGATCCGCTTCTCCTTCAAGGGAACCCCGCTTCCGCCGTAGTGCACGAGAACGCCGTCGGGCTCGACCCGGACCATCTCCTCGCTGACCCTCGAGCTTTCCAAGGTCAGAGTCCAGAACCAGCCCCTCGAATCCGTGGAGAGGCTCTCCACGACGGTCCCGGCCGGCAGGATGACGACGTGCTTCTCGGGGTGCTTCAGGATCCCGAGGACAGCCTCCTCGTCTTGGTCCGCCGCGCAGTAGACGCTCAGGGACGGCGGCACCTCGGGCTCGGCCGGGGAAAGGTCCTCGGGAAGCGGCTCGCCGAAAAGGCCCTCGAGGGCCGTCCGCTGGAGGGAGGGCAAGCCGAACTCCAGCCGGCTCCACGCATCCGAGACCTCCATCCGCCCCCCGGACCACGAGAGCGTCCGGTCCGGCAGAAACCGGAAGAGCTCCGGCAAGGAGTCTCGATCGTCCGAGGGCTCGACGTCCTCGGGGGCCGTCTCCGAGAGACGGCCAAGGGGAGCTTCTTCTCCCCTGGAATCGAGGACGATCTCCCAGGTTCCGGCCGCCTGACGGACCGAGAGCGAGCCAATGGGAGTTGGGATGGGAGCAGCGAGTCCGTCGAGGACGAGAGCGGCAGGCAGGCTCGCGTCGAGGAGGATCTGTCCGCCCTCACTCGTCACGATGGAGGCGGGCCGGCTTTTCGGCAGAGGGAAGCCCGGGACCTGCCCGGCGGTCGCGATCTGAGTTCGAACCGGACTCAACCCGGCTCCCTCGAGGAGCGCGTGAAGCGCGCACGCCCGCTCCGCCCCGTTCGTTCCCCGACCGCCCTCCAGGAAGTCCGCGAGAACCCCTTCCGGATTCCTTCCAGGAGATGCGGGCCGATGGAAAGGGAAGCGGTGCTGGAAGGCGTGGAAGAGGTGCTCGGTGAATCCAGGAGCATCCGGGCGAGACGCGAGGCCGAGGAAATCGAGAAACTCCGGAAAGACCGCGGACTCCGTCATCGCGCGGATCACCCCTTCGCCCGGCGAGAGCAGGGCCTCGGGCACGCGAAGCCGTGGGGGAAGGTCTCGGCGGAGGCGTGGGCCTCCCCTCGACTCAAGCGGCTTCCTCGCGGACTCGCCCGCGTCTGAGGATGTCGAAGAAGAGCCGGGGAATCCGGGTGTCCCTGGAAAGCTCCGGGTGGAAGGTGGCCGCCAGGATGTTGCCCTCCTGGACGAGGACCGGATCCCCGTCGCGCCGGGCGAGCACCCGGACCTCGGGGCCGAGGTCGGCAAACCGGGGAGCCCGGATGAAGACCGCCTCGAGGGGCTCCGTGCCGAGGAGGCTCGTGTCGAGGTCCGTCAGGTGCAGGACCGCGGAGTCGAGCTGGCGCCCGTAGTAATTCCTTTGCGTCGTCACGTCGAGAAGGCCGAGCCCGCGCCTTTCGGGGTTGGTGATCCGCGAGGAGAGCAGGATCGCTCCGGCGCAGGTGGCAAAGACCGGCAGGCCGCCGAGGATGACGTCTCGGAGGGTCTCCTCGATCCTCGTCTTTTCCATCAGCTTCCACATCGTCGTCGACTCGCCACCCGGCAAGACCAAGGCCTCGACGGCCCTGATCTCGCGTTCGGACAGGACGGGCCGGGCAGACAGACCGGCAGCGGTCAAGGCCTTCTGGTGAGCCTCGAAATCACCCTGCAGCGCCAGAATCCCGACTGTCATCTCACCAGCCGCGCGTCTGCAGCATCTCGCTCTCGACGAGCCGCGCCGCCTCGACGCCCTTCATTCCCTCGGAGAGCCCCTCCGACACCTTCGCGACGCGATCCGCGTCCTGGAAGTGGGTCGTCGCCTCGACGATCGCGCGGGCGCGGTTGGCGGGGTCGTCGGACTTGAAGATCCCCGACCCGACGAAAACGGCCTCGGCCCCGAGGATCCGGCAGAGAGCCGCGTCGGCGGGTGTCGCGACGCCGCCGGCAGCGAAGTTCGGAACCGGCAGGTGCCCGTGCTCGGCGACGTAGAGAACGAGCTCGAACGGCGCCTGGAGGTTCTTGGCGGCCGCCATCCACTCGTCCTTGGAGAGGAGGGTGAGGGCCTTCATCTGGCGGTTCACCTCGCGCAGGTGCTTGACGGCGTGCACGATGTCGCCGGTGCCCGCCTCGCCCTTCGTTCGGATCATCGCGGCCCCCTCCCCGATCCGGCGCAGGGCCTCGCCGAGATTGCGGCAGCCGCAGACGAACGGGACCTTGAAGTCGTGCTTATAGACGTGGTTTTCCTCGTCGGCGGGCGTGAGGACCTCGGACTCGTCGATGAAGTCGACCTCGAGCGATTCCAGGATGCGCGCCTCGGCGATGTGCCCGATGCGGCACTTGGCCATCACCGGAATCGAGACGGCCTCCTGGATCTCCCGGATCTTGGCGACGGGAGACATGCGGGCGACGCCTCCCTCTTTCCGGATGTCCGCCGGTACCCGTTCGAGGGCCATGACGGCAGCCGCGCCAGCGTCCTCGGCGATCTTGGCTTGCTCGGCGTTGACGACGTCCATGATGACGCCGCCCTTGAGCATCTCGGCGAGACCGACCTTGACCCGGAATGCATCGGAGGTGAAGGGAGAGCGAATTTCGAAGGCCATTTCCATTCCTTTCTGGGATGTCAAACCTGGATGAGGGATTCTTCGCTCGCGCGATTCTCGGGGGTCCTCGCCCCCTTCCGGCGATGCGCCTGCCGGACGAGGGACCGGGCGATGCCCGCCACCTCCTCCAGAGCGGCCTCGAGCTCGGCGTTGCCCGAGCGGGCGACAGAGATCCGCAGGAAGGGACCATCTTCCTGGCTGGGGTTGAAATCGGCCCCGGGGCTCACGAGGATGCCGCGCTCGCGCGCCTCGGCCGAGAGCTCGCGTCCCGACACACCCTCGGGCATCTCGACCCACAGGACGTACCCCCCGTGCGGCCTGTGACAGACGGTCCCGGCGGGAAAGCGCGATTCGATCACGCGGGAGGCAACGGCGAGACGGGTCTTCAGCCGCGCCCGCACCTTGGAGAGATGCCGGTCGTATTCCCCGCGGACCAGGAAGAGGTGGAGCGCGGCCTGCAGGACCGAGGGAGATGTCAGCTCGCCCACGCGCTTGAGGGCGGCGAGCCGGTGGATCAGCTCGCGCGGGCCCGCGATCCACCCGACCCTCACGCCCGGGAAGAGCGCCTTGGAGATCGTCCCGAGGTGGATCACGTGGCTCGGCGCCAGCGCCGCCAGCGGAGGAGGCAGCTCCCCCTCCACCAGGAGGTCCGCGTCGAACGCGTCCTCCACGACGGGGACTCCCGCACCCACCGCCGCCGCCACCATGTCGTGGCGCCGCGCCGGCGAATAGAGCTTTCCCGTCGGATTCTGAAAGTCCGGGATCGTGTAGAGGAACTTGGGCTTCTCGCGGAAGGCCGCCTGCAGCGTGTGGATCTCGGGGCCTTCTCCATCCAGGGGAACGCTCAGGAGCCGCGCCCGATAGGCGCGCAGGAGCGTGAGAGCGCCCGAATAGCTCGGGTTCTCGACGGCGACGGCATCGCCCGGATCGACGAGGGCACGGGTGATGAGGTCGAGCCCCTGCTGCGCCCCGTTGACGATCAGGATCGCATCGGGATCGGTCGCCACACCCCGCCGCGACAGGCGCTCGGCCAAAGTCTCACGAAGCGGCCGGTAGCCGAACGGAGATCCGTACGCCAGAAGCGACCCGTTCCGGGCCACCTCCGCCAGGAATCCCGCGAAGGTCTCGGCCGGAAAGTCCCGCTCGTCGGGCGCGAAGCGCGACAGGTCGGCCACGACGGGCAACTCCGAGTTGTTGGGTTGGATCTCTCGCGTGATGCGGCCCAGGAGAGCCGAGCCGATCTGATCCCACAGGGGTGACGGCGTCAGGACGGGAGGGGCCGCCGAGCGCCGGGCGATCCGGGTCCCACCCCCCTTGTTCGTCTCGATCCACCCTTCCGCCTTGAGGACCTGCAGCGCCTGGTGAATCGTCGCCCGGTTCACCTCGAGCTTCCGGGCCAGCTCACGCGAGGGCGGAATCCGCTCTCCCTCCGAGAGCCGCCCCTTCCGGATGTCGCGGATGACCGAGTCGGCGATCGTCCTGTAGAGCGGAATCCTCCCCGGCGAGAGCGGCTCGCTCGCCCCTCCCTCCTTCGTCTCGACCCGTTCCAGCACCTCGGCCATCGCCTGGAAATATTGCGTTTGGTCTACACCAAATGCAAATACGCCCCCAGCACGACCCGACCAAGAGGTCGATATGGCCAACCGGCGGGTCAGTGGGATGCCGCGGGAAGGTACCGGAACCGGCCGGTCACGGGGTAAGAAAACAGGATGTTCTCCTCGGCGGCGCCCCGTCCGATGTTGTGAATCACCAGGAGGGCTCCGGCCTCGGAGCGGGTGTTACCGAGGATCCCGATGTGGGGCAGGTTCCCTGGCAGCATCCAGGTGACGAGATCCCCAGGCTCGTAGTCACGCGGGTCTCGCGAGACCCGCAGCCGGGACCCGTGGCGCGAGAAGAAGGTGGCGAGGTTGGGGACCCGCCGGTGGTCGATGTTGGGATCGGGCCTCTTCAGACCCCAGAGCTTGGGGTAGAGGGGCCATCTGGCCTTCATGTCCTCGTGAACGAGGACTTGAAGGTCGAGGCCGAGCCGCCGGTAGGCGCGCACCAGGACATCCGTGCAGACTCCACGGTCCGCGGGCACGTCGCCCCCGGGATAGGCGAGCTTTCTGTACGAACCGTCGTAGGTGACGGTCACGCCGATCTGTTCCCGCGCGGCGCGGATGAGCCTCTGGGCCGGCTCGTCCGCGAGGGACGCGCCGGTCCAGAGAAGAGCACACGCAAGGGCCGAGCGGAAAGCTCGCAATCGACAGGCCTTCCTTGACGGCCCTCAGGAGGGGATGACCTCGCCCGTCTGGAGGTTGATGGTGAAGGTGTAGGAGCGGTTCCGGTAGGTGTAGGTCCCCGTCGCGTATTGCGTCCCGTTGAAGGAGACGGTCACGGTGATGGCGCCCGCGACGGCCCGGATCGTGCCGGAGATCGGATACGAACCCGGGACCTTGGGCTGGATGACGTTGATCACCTCGAAGGTGCCGCTGACTCCCTGGTAGGTGCCGGTTCCGGTGCCGTTGATCGTCAGGTTGACCGACGAGGCCTTGGCACCCGTCATGACGAGGTTGAAGGAGACGGTTCCCAGGATTCCGGTGGCCGAACCGTTCGCGATGATGCGCTCGGTCAGGAGCGGGTTGTAGAGCTTGGACGGGGTGCCCGAGGCGTCCTGGAACTGCATCTGGAACTGGGCGGTCTGGCCCGTTGGCAGCGTGAGGCTGACCGTCCAGAACCCCGTGCTCTGGTCGTAGGTGGCGGTGTAGTCGTAGTCGTTCAGGGACGGCTGGTGAGCAGATCCGGCGAGACCGAGGAACGGCGCGATCGTTGTGCACGCCCTGGCGATCGCGGGCACCGTCTCCGCCGTCAGAGCGGAAAGCCCCTCGGACGTTTGGTTGGCCGTCTCGGTCAGGAGTCCGTCCTTGAAGCTCATCTCGAAGCCGACGGAATCCTGGGACCCGTTGGCGATGGCGGTCCCGTAGAGAAAGACGCTGCCATCCCCCTCGATGACGGTGGCCTCGATCCGGCCGTTCGTGGTCGCGACCGACTCCACGATGTCGCGAACCGAGAACTGACGGGCCTCGAAGGCCGCGAGCTCGTAGATCTTGCTTCCAAGCGGAGCACCCGATTCGGCCTTCAGGGTGGTCCGGATCTTCACGGACTTCCCGGCCACTTCGACGAAGCCGAAGTTGTAGCGGTAATCCTCCGCCCCTCCCTCGCTGACCCCTTGCAGGTGTGCGGTGTCGCCCCTGGCGGCGGCAAAGAAGGACGGAATGGCCGCAAAGAAGAGCCCCTTGCTGTCCTTGATGTCGGTCCCGTCGGGCCGGTCATACGTCCGGGAGGAGGCGAGAACGGGAATGTTGGAGAGGATCCGGATCGCTCCCGAGCCATCGGTCTCGAAGAGGGACTGAAGGACGTTCTCGTACTTCCTCGTTTCCCCGGCGGCGATGGTGATGGGCTTGGTCAGCGGGGTGGGATTCGCCTGCCCCTGCCGCAGAAGCTGGACATCGACCTTGGCAGGCGTCGCGAGGGATGGGTTGGTGATCCAGAGCGTCGAGTAGAACTGGGCCGGAGGCGTGCCCTTCCCCTGCGCCCGGGCCGTCGCCACGATCACGAGATCGGTGCCGAGGAAGGCTGCACGAAGAGGAAGTGCACAGGCCAGTAAGACCAGGACCCCGGCGAGGGCGGTTCGGTTTCGCATGGTGCTCTCCTTGATTCGGTTCATTACGAGGCGTAGACGCTGGGACCACCATTGCGGTTACACCTGAGTTGACAGGAAGTCCTCGAGTGCTCTGGACGGTGATAATCGCGGTTCATGCCTTCGACGCCCTCACACCCGGTGCCCAAATCTGTCTTCGTAGGGTACGCGTTTTCCGGCGCGTTCGCGCTCGCGTTTCAGACGGCCTGGTACCAGGCCTTCGTGGACCGGCTCGGAGCAGCGTCGCTGACCTTCCTGGTTGTGATGACGGCCTTCATCGGAGGACTCGGGGCAGGCTCGTATTTCTCCAGCCATGTCTACTCATGGGCCGACCGCAGGTTCGGCGGGCACGGCCTGGTGAACTACGGCCGGACCGAGCTCTTGATCACGCTCTCGGTCCTCCTCCTCTACGTGGCATCGACCATCCCGCTCGGGCCTGTTCTGGGACCGGGTGCGTACCGGGAAGGTTCCGCCCTCGCGCACTCGGTCAGAGTCCCCTCCGTTCTCTACTTCTTTCTGCGGATCGCCCTTCCCTTCCTCTCCATCGGCGTCCCCTGTTTTGGGATGGGCTTGACGTTTCCCTACTTGTGCTCGCTCTACAAACAGTCGGGCACCTTCCCGAGCCGTCTCTACGCCGCCAACACTGCCGGCGCGTGCGTCGCCGTCCTCGCCAGCGAGTTCTACCTGTTGAGGGTCATCGGATACGACGGCACGCTCCTACTGGCCTGCGCCGGGACCCTCTGCCTGGGCCTGTTCTTCATGCGAGCTGGACCATTGGAGGTTCACCCCGTCCCCCGGCCGGACGCCGCGGAGGCTCCGGCATCCCCTCTGCCCGCGTTTCCGGCCATCATCTCCGGTCTGCTCTGCGGAGGCCTGCAAGGGTCCGTCTTCGTCTTCCTTCGCTTGACCTATGGCCCGAGCCGGGGTGCCTTCGCCCTTCTCTCTTTCTTCGCGATCCTGGGGATCTTCTGCGCCGCCGTGTACGTCAGGAGGCTCAGACCACACCGCAGCACCCTCGTCTTGCTGTGCTGGGCCTCGATCGCGTGGTGCGCCACCCTGTGGATGATGGAACCCAGGCTCTCGGAGGCGGTGATTCGCTTCGGATCTTTCGAGCTGACGCGGCTTTTCCCCACCGATCTGGCCGCGGGACTGACGGCCTTCCTCTACACCGGTCTCATCATCTTCTTTCCCTACGCGGGTTTTTCAACCGTCCTCCCCCACACGTGCGATCGCATCCAAGAAGCGGGCGGAGACGTTTCGGCAGCCTACGCCCTGAACACCATCTCGTTTCTGACGGGTTTGGTTCTGTTCGGATGGGTCCTTCAGTACGTGAACCCGTTCTATGCGATGCGGGTGTTCGGACTCGTGGCGCTCGCGTCCCTCGTGCTCCTCGGTCTGAGGAGCTGGAGCTCCCCGCTCCCGGGAAAGGGAGCGGCCACATTCGTTGCTGTCGCGGGTTTGTCGGTGCTGGCCCCCAGGGACCTCGACATGAAGCTCCTCGCGGGGATGGGCTCCGAACCCTACAGGGTCCTCGAATCTCGAAGCTCCCCTCAGCAGTTCATGTGGGTCCGCGAGAACCTGCCGGACAAGAGCCGGTCGCTGATGTTCGACCGCTTCTCGATGTCCGGCACTCGATTCCCCGGGTCGATCTACATGCGGACGATGGCTCATCTGCCCCTGCTGCTCCACGAGGCACCCAGGGAGGCGCTCCTCATTTGCTTCGGCGTCGGCGTCACAGCCGACTCGATCCGCAAGCACCCGTCCATCGAGAAACTCGACATCGTCGACCTGAACCGCGACGTCTTCAGCCTGAACCGCTTCTTCGACTCGACAAACGGAAATGTCCTGGCGGACCCGCGCATCCGGCTGTTCTGGGATGATGGCCGGCAGTTCCTCCGGTTCCCGGGCGGGCTCTACGACTTCGTGACGATGGAGCCTCCACCCCCGCTCCACCCCGGGATCGCCCGCCTCTACTCTCTCGAGTTCTACGAGTCGATCAAGTCACGGCTCCGCGAGGGCGGCTTCGTCAGCCAGTGGCTCCCGGAGTACCAGATGAACGAGGAAGGGGTCGGGATGATCATCTCCACGTTCACCGAGGCCTTCCCCGATGCCTTCCTCTTCGTCGGGATCGAACGAGAGCTGGTCCTCGTGGGAAGGACCGGGCCGATCTCCTTCTCGGGGTTCCCCGATGCCTTCGAACGAGCTCAGCCGTCCGTCCGGCGAGATTTCGAATCCTCCGGGCAGAAGACCTCCGCACAGGTTCTCAGCAGGGTGATGCAGACGAAGGCCGCCCTGACCCGCTGGCGCATGTTTCGCGTCATCCAGGATGGATTCTCGAGTCTCGACAGCATCGAGCTGGGACCCGTCCAGATCCTGGCCCCCAGGGACAGTTTCAGACACCCGAAGTCGGCGCGGCTGTCGTTCGATGTAGAGGGAACGATCCGGGTCTTCAGAGAGCAACGTGTGCGTGACACCGGCGAGGTGGAGAGGATTCTCTCCAATCCCGCCCTGGACCCGGCGACCCGCGCGACCGTTCCGGCTTGGTATTTCCCCGCTTCGTCTCAGACGCGGCCCTGACATTTGGTGCGCTCCTTCTCCCGGCCCGGCTCGTCGGGATCCGGAAGACTCTACCAGGGAGGCAGGGCCGGCCGGGACCCAACGGCAAGGGGCTGGCCCCGGTCCCGATATCTCGATATGTTTCGCCGAACGTGACTCCCTGTCTCTTCTGCGAGATTCTCGCCGGCACGCGCCCGGCGACGTTCGTTTTCCGCGATGACCTCTGCGCCGGTTTCCTCGACATCTTCCCGGTCCGGACCGGACACATCCTCGTGATCCCGCAGGAGCACGCCGGGCTCCTCGAGGAGCTCCCCTCGGGCACGCGCTCTCACCTCATCGAGACCGGGGTGAGGCTTCTGGGCGCGCAGAAACGCGCCGGACTCGGGGAGGCCGTCAACCTCCTCGTCAATGACGGGAAGGCCGCCAACCAGCACATCCCGCACGTCCATCTCCACCTCGTTCCGCGCAGAAGCGGAGACACCGCGGGCACCATGGCGCAGTTCGTCTCGCGAGGGTTCAACTTCTTCGGACGGGAGCGCCAGAAGCTCGCGCTCGAGACAACCGCGGCCCTGATCCGAACGCACATTACCTGAGAGAATCGACCTCCCATGATTCACCGCCGCTTCACCCTGATGAGCCCCCTCGGAGATCCGATCCGGGGAGACATCCGATTCCTCGAGGGCGGGGGCAAGCGCCCGGCCGTCATCGTCTGCCACGGCTTCAAGGGCTTCAAGGACTGGGGATTCCACCCGCACCTCGGCGTCCGGCTCGCCGAGGCCGGATTCGTGGCCGTCCATTTCAACCTTTCTCGAAATGGGGTCGGCGAGGACCTCATGGAGTTCACCGAGCCCGAGAAGTTCAGGAAGAACACCTCGACGATCGAACTGCAGGACCTCTCCACCGTCATCCAGGCGGTCCAGACACAGTTTCCGGGGGACCTCGTCGACAGCTCGAGGATCGGGCTTCTGGGTCACAGCCGGGGAGGAGGGCTTGCCATCCTGGCCGCCGCGTTGCACCCGGGCGTGAAGGCCCTGGTGACGTGGGCGGCCGTCTCGACGTTCGACCGCTTCGACGACCCGGCGACCGTCGACATCTGGCGGAAGATGGGCTACCTCGACGTCGTGAACTCGCGGACCGGGCAGGTCCTCCAGATGGGGATCGAGTACCTCGACGATTTGCGGCAGAACAAGGAGAAGCTCGATATCCTCGCCGCCGCCTCGCGGCTGAAGATCCCCTTCCGCCTCATCCACGGGACCGCCGACGAGAGCGTCTCGTTCCTCGAGGCGGGCGCGATTCGGGGCCGCGCCAAGAACGCCAAGCCCGTCGAGCTGATCTCACTCGAGGGTGCCGGGCACACCTTCGGCGCGGCGCATCCCTTCGAGCGCACCACCCGGCATCTCGAGGAGGCCATCCACGAGACGACCGAATGGTTCGAGCGCTACATGAAGAAGTGAGGACGGGGTCCCCGGTCAGGTTCCCAGAAGACCCGCGTCCTCGAGAATTCTCCGGAGCCCGGCTCGCTTCTCGGGTCCGAGGGGCAGGAGCGGCAGCCGGGGGATCCCGCTATCGAGCCCCTGCATCGCCAGGGCGGCCTTCAATCCCGGAACTCCCCACTGAGAGGTCACGGCCCGGGCCGCCGGCAAGACCTTCAGGTGGAGAGACCGCGCCTCCTCGATTCCGCCCGAGAGAAACCGCTCCCGGATCGCCACGCACTCGGCCGGGGCGATGTTGGCGGCGGCCAGGATCGCGCCCTCCGCACCGATGGCATAGCCCGGAAGAGCGCTCCCGAAGTTCCCGGAGAGGATGGAGAAGTCCTTGCCCGAGGGCCGCAGCCTCACGAGCTCGGCGAGCTGACCGATGTCTCCGGAGCTGTCCTTGACGCCCTGGACGTTCGGGTGGGCGCCGATCTGGGCCACGAGAGAAGGCGGCACGTTCAGGCCCGTGTTGGCCGGGACGTTGTAGAGGATGACGGGGACAGGGGACGATTCGGCCACGGTCTCGAAGTGCCTCAGGAGCGCCTCGTCGTTCATGGAGCCCTTGTAGAAGTAGGGGGTCACGACCAGAACGGCGCTCGCGCCCGCCCCCGCGGCTCGTCTGGACAGCTCGACCGTTTCGCGGCTCGAGAGCCGTCCCGTCCCGGCGATGACGAGCCTTTCGGGAGGAGCGGCGCGGCGGATCGTCTCGAAGATCTTCTCCGCCTCGTCCACCGAAACGTGGGGGGCCTCTCCATTCGAGCCCAGGGCGACATAGCCCGGCAGAGCCTCGCGGTTCAGCCTCGCGACGAGGGCCGAAAGGAGCCCGAGATCGAGCTGGCCTGTTTCGTCGAAGGGCGTGGGCAGAGGGGGGAAGACGCCGCGGAACTGCATCCCGTCATGTTGTCACGAACCGTGGCGCCGGCAGGCCTGACGGGGAGCAAGCGCACGCCAATCCGTCAGGACGTTTGCGAAAAGCCGCCGATGCGAGGAAACTGGACTCATCGCGTAGCGAGTGCCACGCAGAACGCTGACAAGGGAGGAAACGTCCATGAAAGTCGGCATCGTTGGCAGTGGTCAAGTGGGCGCAACGGCAGCCTACGCAATGGTCATGAACGGCATCGGCCGTGAAATCGTGATGGTGGACGCGAGCCCGGAGAGGTCACAGGCGCAGGCGGATGACCTTCTCCACGCCGTGCCGTTCGCTCATCCCCTGGACATCCGGGCCGGGGGGTACGAGGACCTCGAGGGCAGCCGCGCGGTCGTGATCGCGGCGGGGGTCGGACGTCAGCCAGGGGAGTCGAGGCTCCAGCTCTTGCAGCACAACGCCGCGATCTTCCAGAGCATGGTTCCGCGGATCCTCGAGCACGCCGCCGACGCCGTGCTCGTGATCGCGACCAATCCGGTCGACGTCATGACGCACATCACAGCCCACTTCGCCGCCAAGAACGGGGTCCCATCGAGCCGGATCGTGGGGTCGGGAACGACCCTGGATACGGCGCGCCTGCGGGCTCTTCTCGGCCGGCGGCTGGGCATCGACCCCCATCACGTCCACGCATACGTGATCGGCGAGCACGGCGACTCGGAGGTCCTGACCTGGTCGTCGGCCACGGTGGGAGGGATCAGGCTCGCGGAGTACTGCCGCCTGCAGGGTCTCGCGCTCGACGAATCGACTCGCTTTGACATCGACCAGAGGGTGAGGTTCGCGGGCCGTTCGATCATCAAGGGCAAGGGGGCCACGTTCTACGGCATCGGCGCCGCCCTGGCACGCATCGTCGACGTCGTGCTGCACGACCAGCGCGCCGTCCTGACCGTCTGCACGCCTCTCTCCGAGGTGGCGGGCATCAAGGACGTGACCGTCTCGCTGCCTCATCTCCTGGGCGGAAGCGGAATCCTCGCGAACCTGCCCGTCTCTCTGGATGACGACGAGACGAGAGCCCTCAACACGAGCTGCACGATCGTTCGCGAAGCGATCGAGAGCGTGATGGCCCCGGCCTGACCGGGGGCGAGGGGACGAAAGGAGGACCGCTCGCTCCCCAATCACGGGCGACGGGGCGCCCGGACGTTCCATCACGCTTCCAGCCCGGAACCGCTCTCCCGCGCATTTGGCCCTCGAGAGGGGCTGGGGCCCCCTCACGCGGCACGCCGGCCGCAGCTCCTTCCCCTCGCCCTCTGATTTTGGCGAGAGTCCCTTCACGCGGCACGCCGGCCGCAGCTCCTTCCCCTCGCCCCGCGGCAGCGGGGAGAGGGTGCCGGCAGGCGGGTGAGGGGCCCCCTCCCAGGCCCGCCACCGGCGGGAGCTACGACGCCCGACCATTCGGCTCCTCGATGGCCGTCAAGATCGCCTCGAGAACCCCTTCGGGATTCAGAAGAACGTCCCGGTTCCAAAACCGCAACACCTTGATCTTCTGCCCGGAGAGAAACGCCGACCGCTTCTCATCATGAAGCTGTTGCTGATCTTCGGCGTGCTGGCCGCCGTCGAGTTCGATGGCGAGACGAGCCTCGGGGCAGTAGAAATCGAGGAAGAACGGACCCACGGGGTGTTGGCGGCGAAACTTCCTGCCCTTGAATCTCCGATCACGAAGGCACCACCAGAGCTTTCGCTCCGTTTCCGTCATCTGCTTGCGAAGTTCCCGGGCGCGGTGGCGAGGGTCCAGGGGTTTTCCCATCCGGAAAAGTGTTGCAGAACGGCGGGCTGAAGGGACCCCTCACCCGCCTGCCGGCACCCTCTCCCCGCTGCCGCGGGGCGAGGGGTAGAGATTCTGCCGCCGGGGCCAGGGGACGAGAGGAGGTTCTTGATCTCGAGGGCCGAGGAGGCGAGGGGACGAAAGGAGGACCGCTCGCTCCCCAGTCACGGGCGACGGGGCGCCTGGACGCTCCATCACGCTTCCAGCCCGGAACCGCTCTCCCATGCCTTTGGCCCTTGAGAGGGGCGGGAATCCCTCCACGCGGAACGCCGGCCGCAGCTCATTCCCCTCGCCCCCTGATTTTGGCGAGAGTCCCCTCACGCGGCACGCCGGCCGCAGCTCCTTGCCCTCTCCCCGCTGCCGCGGGGCGAGGGGTAGAGATTCTGCCGCCGGGGCGAGGGGACGAAAGGTGGTTCCTGATCTCAAGCGCCGAGGAGGCAAGGGGACGAAAGGACGTGGATCTTGCTCTCGACCGCCGGGGCCCCGGCGGGCCGGACGGCGCTCAGGTCTCCCTCGGCGGCTCATCCGGCCCCTGTCCGGCGGGCAGGGCGGGACGGTAGAGGTCTCGCCTTCGCTGGAGATCCGCCTTCACGGCCGAACGAAACGCCTCGACATCCTCTTCGGGAGGCGGCAGGGACGCGAGGTAGCCGGCAATCTCCTGGACCTCGACCCCGAGCCGGAGCTTCTTGAAAAGCCGCGGGTACCTGTCACCCGGCGCATGTACGTGGTGGAGGCCGCAGCTGTAGCCGATGACCATCCGCCCATCAGGGAGCCTGCGAAGGATGTCGGCGACTCCTCCGCGAACCGTCATGGGCTGTCCGTGCTTGTCCAGACCCCCGCGCCGCATCATTCTGCCTTCCGGCAGGATCACGACCGTTGCCTTCGGGCTCATCGAGGCCAAGAACCGGTCCCAGCTGTCATCCCGCTTTCGCGTAATCGGAATCATTCCGGGAAGCAGTGCCTTCATGATCCGGCCTGCGATGGGTCTTCTGATCGTCTCCTGTGCGGCGGGAACGGTCGCGAACCGGGCCAGCTGCCAGAGGAAGGAGACCGGCAGCGCGTAAACGAACAGGAACTCGTAAAGCGAGGTGTGGTTGAGAAGAATGACGAGGCGGACCCGCTTCCAGGGCTCGGGCCGGGGCTCACCCACTGCGAGGACCTCGCACGAGAAGAGCGTTCTGGCTACGGCCTTCAACGTGACGAGCAGCAGGAATCGGATCAGGACGAGCATCGCGAGATCGAGCCCTCACAGGCCGGACGAAGACCCGTCCCGGAAGGGCTGGCCGCGATTCTAGCGGCTATGCGCGGAGAAGCGGCCCGTCACGAAGCGGGCCGGGCACAAGGACGAGGACGGCCTCGCCCGGACCGGCCCGCTGGCAAGAGGCGCGTTTACGCGGGGCTCCTCAGGCGGGGTGGTAGGGCTTCCTGCCGGTCAGCTTCGCCAGCCTCAGGAGCCGCTCGGCGCGCTCCTTTGTGAAATCTCCCTTTCGGGCGCGCCAGCCCCAGTTCCCCGCGCCCTTGCCCGGGGTGTTCATCCGGGCCTCGTTGCCGAGCCCGAAGACGTCTTGGGCCGGGACCATGGCCAGGTCGGCGACCGAGGTGAAGGCCGTCCGGATCATGTGCCACTCGATCTCGTCCCCGTTCTCGGGCACGCCCGTGTAGTCCATGACCCTTCTCTTGATCGCGTCCTCGGCCTCGGGCCACCAGCCCCGGATCGTGTCGTTGTCGTGCGTTCCGGTGTAGACGACACAGTTCGTCTGATAGCGGTGCGGCTGGTACTCCTCGTTGTCGGCCGTGAACCCGAACTGGAGGATCTTCATCCCGGGGAAACCGGTCCGGTACAAGAGCTCGCGGACGTCATCGGTGATGACTCCCAGATCCTCGGCGACGAAGGGCAGCCGGCCGAGCCCGTGCTGGAGGGCATTGAAGAGCTTCATCCCCGGTCCGGTGACCCACCGGCCGTTGACGGCGGTCTTCTCCCCGTTCTTGACTTCCCAGAAGGCGGCAAAACCCCGGAAGTGATCGATCCGGACAATGTCGGCCGTGCGGAAATTGTTGCGGGCCCGCTCGATCCACCAGGTGAACCCCTCGGTCTCGATCCGGTCCCACCGGTACAGCGGATTGCCCCAGAGCTGCCCCGTCTCGCTGAAGTAGTCCGGCGGAACCCCCGCGATCGTCTCGAGCCGGGCCTCGGAATCCATCGAGAAATACCGCTGGTAGGCCCACACGTCGGCGCTGTCGGCGGCGACGTAGATCGGGATGTCGCCCATCACCAGGATGTTGCGCCGGTTGGCCTCGCGCCTGACACGATCCCACTGCCGGAAGAACAGGAACTGGACCCACCTCTGGTAGACCATCTCGGCCGAAAGCTCGGCCTTGGCCGCCTCGACGGCCTCGTGCTCCCGCAGCTTCAGCTCCCTCGGCCAGGTGAACCACTCCTCGCCGTTGAACTTCCGCTTCAGGGCGGCGAAGAGAACCCAGTCCTCGAGCCAGTAGCGCTGCTCGAAGGCACCGCAGAAGCCCTCGAAGTCATCGAGGATGTGCCCCGGACGCGAGACTCGGGTGTGTTCCCAGCTCTGACGGAGGATCTGATCCTTCCAGGCAATGACCGACGGGAAATCAACCGAGTCTTCCGGGCCCGCCGGGGCTCCCTCCAGGGCTTCGGCCGGCAGCAGGTTCTCCCGGACGAGCTCCTCGGGGGAGATCAGAAGCTGGTTGCCAGCGAAAGCGGAGAGGCACCCGTAGGGCGAATTGCCGTAAGCGATGGGCCCCAGGGGCAGGATCTGCCAGATCGTCTGTCCCGCGGATTCGAGCCAATCAAGGAAGGCATCGGCTTCCGCGCCGAGGTCACCGATTCCGAAGCGGCCGGGAAGGGAGGTTGGATGAAGGAGAATTCCTGAAGCACGCACAGCGGCCAGAATCGTAACTCAGTCGCCGATTTGTTTCCTCGCGGCGCCCCGAGGATGCCACCTGGGGCGCCCGCGACGGGACGGCTCTCGCGTATCCACGCTCGCCAGCGCCAGGAGTCGAGACCGCGGCACATGTCCGTCGGCCGCTCGGGCGACGAGCCGGCTAGCCCATCTTCCGCGGGCAGTCAGCCTCGGCCGAGGCTTTCCAAGACGGATTCGTAAGCCCTCGGGAGCGGAGCCTCGAGGCTGAGACCGATCTCGGGCAGGACCAGCCGGGCCGCGTGCAGGAGCGGGAACGCCAGGTCTCTCAGGAGCCCCCGGACACCGGGGTCCCGGATCCCGCGCCACCGGAGCGAGCCTCCATACAGGGAATCCCCGGCGATGGGGTGCCCGCGAGAGGCGAGATGGACCCGGATCTGGTGTGTGCGGCCCGTCTCGGGGAAAAGCTCGAGATCCGAGAGCCCCGTGTGGCGCCGCAACGTCTGGTAGTTCGTGATGGCGGGTTTGCCCTCGGGGTCGACCTTCATCTTCCGGCCATCCCGTGGATCGCGGCCGAGCGGGGATTCGAATCTCCCCTTGGCGGGAACCGGACTCCCGAAGACGAGGGCCCGGTAGGTCTTCTGCACCGCCCGTTCTTGAAAGAGGCGCGAGAGATCGCGGTGGACCTCCCTCGTCTTGGCCAGAAGAACCAGTCCCGAGGTCCCGACGTCGAGACGGTGGACCATCAGGGGAAGGGGTTCGGGGATCTCGACGCCCGCGGCCGCGAGGAGATTGCGAACCACGGTCGCCTCGTCCCGGCCCTGCCGGGACGAAACGGCCATGGACACGCCGGCCGGCTTGTCGATGGCCAGGATCCGCTCGTCCAAGAAAACCGGTGCCCTCGACCCCTGAGAGGGGTGGAGGTCCCGGTCAGACACGCCTCTCGACTCCCAGGATCTCGAAGATCTCGTCCTTGAGGGCCCGGAACTCGGCCAGGTCTGGATCGCGCGGTCTCGGAAGGGGATTGTCGAGGATCTTCCGGATCCGGGCCGGCCGCCGGGTCATGACCGCGATCCGGTCGGCGAGCTCGACGGCTTCCTCGACGTCGTGGGTCACGAGAAGGCACGTCTTCTTCGTCGCACGGCTGATGCGCCAGACCTCGCGCCGCATCTCCAATCGCGTGAAGGCATCCAGGGCGCCAAACGGCTCGTCGAGGTAGAGCACCTCCGAGTCGACGGCCAGGGCGCGCGCGAATTCCACCCGCTGCTTCATGCCTCCCGACAGCTCCGACGGCAGGGCCCTTTCGAATCCCTCGAGGCCAACGAGCTTGATCGTCCTCTCGACGATCTCCGCGCGCTCCCCGGGGCTCTTGTGGCGGAGCCCGAACCCGATGTTCTCGTTCACGCTGAGCCACGGGAAGATCCCGGTCTCCTGGAAGACGAAGACTCTCTTGGGAGACGGACCCGAGAGCGGCTCGCCGTCGATCTCGATCCCTCCCGACGTGGGCGTCTCGAACCCAGCGATGCAGTTGAGGAGTGTCGACTTGCCGCACCCGGAGGGCCCCACGATCGCGACGAACTCTTCCGGAGCGACGTCGAGATCGACCTCATCGAGGACGGTCAGCATCTGGCCCTGCTTCTTGAAGGCCTTGCTGACGCTCTTGACACGGATCTTTGCTTCTTGCCTCGTCATGACGGTCACCGCCTCAGGATTCCGCGGCGCCTGAGCGCCCGCTCTTCCAGGGCCCGCATCATCGTGTCGAGCACGAGTCCGATCAGGCCGATCAGGACCATCGCCGCCACGACGAGGTCGTACCGCAGGTTGTTTCGAGCGTCGTTGACCTGGTAGCCCAGACCGGACTGCACGCCCAGCATCTCGGCCGCCACCACGACGACCCAGGAGATCCCGAGGGCCAGGCGAAGTCCCGTGAGGATCTGCGGCAGAGACGCCGGCAGGAGCACATCCGTCACGAGCGCCACCCCCTTGACCCCGAAGTTCGAAGCAGAGCGGAGGAACTTCTGGTCCACGGTGGCGATTGCCGAGGCGGTCGCGGTCGTGATGGTGAAGAACGACGAAAGGAAGATCAGGAAGATCGCGGCCACGTCGCTCGGTTCGAACCACCGGACCGGCCCGAAGAGGAGCGTCGCGATCGGGAGCCAGGCGATGGGCGAGATGGGCCGGAGGAGCTGGACCGGAGGGTTGAAAAGCTGGTTCAGCTCTGGAAAGCGGCCGAGCCCGACGCCGAGCGGGATCCCGATCAGGGTCGCCAGGAGAAATCCCCAGGCCACCCGGAAGACCGACGCCACGATGTTCTTCACCAGGATCCCCTGGCGAAAGAGCTCGAAAAGCCCCTGCAAGGTCAGCCAGGGCCCCGGAATGTCCGTCCGCTTGTTCCCGAGGGTCAGGAGGTGCCAGATGAGGATGAAAAGCGCCACGCCGAGAACCGGGCGAAAAAGTCTGCGGATCTTGTTGACCATCTCACTTCCCCGTCGCGAAGGAGGCGTCTGTGTAGTCCTCAAAGCCGAACGGGTCGTCCTTCGTCACCGGCCGGAAGTCGAAGTAGCCGAGCCTCTCGGCGTAGCGCTGGATCTCCTCCATGTCCTTCCTGGCCGGAATCAGGTTCGTGTACTTCACCCGGTCGGGCGGCTTGGAGAGGACGAACTTCATCAGCTCGGGGTCCTGGTTGTAGTACTCCTTGCGGGCCGCGATCGCGGCCGCCTGCATCCGGGGCACGTGCCCGAAGCTCGCGTCCAGATAGATCTTCCCTGGATCCTTCCTTTGAGGCTTCGCGTGGGCGGGCAGGAGCTCGACCCCCGGAGCGGCCTCACCGTCCGGCTGGTCGATCCAGAGACCGGATTTCGAGATCCCGGTGACCAGCTCCTGAACGAGGGGCCGGTTGTGCTTGATCAGATCCTCGTGCACCGCGAGGACGCACGAGATGAACTCGGGCCAGGCGTCCTTCGTGTAGTAGAGGACGCGGCCATAGCCCTCGATCTCCGTCTTGGCCGGAAACGGCTCCCCGCAGAGGAATGCCTCGAATTGCCCGGTCTTCAGACCCGACGGCATTTCCGGCGGCGGGTAATCGATCAGCGTGATGTCTTTCGGAGCGAGTCCGGCCTGCTCCCGCAGGCGCTCCACGAGAATCCGCTGGTTGGAGTACCGGTGCGGGATGGCGATCCTCTTGCCCTTCAGGTCCGCGAACGTGTGGTAAGGCGAATCCGAGCGCACCATCATCGTCGTGCCGTCCCGGTGCCCGAGATGGACGATCTTCAGGGGGATGCCCTTCCGGTTGATCACCATCGCGAGAGGCGCCAGGATGAACGTTGCCTTGAGATTCCCCGCCATGACGTCATCCGAAATCGACGGGAAGCCCGTGTACTTCTTCGAGCGGAAGACGGAGCCCGAGTCGGAGTGCGAGGTCACCCAACTGGTGACCGGACACGTCAGATGTCACGTGACGGGAAGGAACCCGACGACCAGGTCGCCCCGGAGAGGGACTCCTCCCTGTCTCATCCGGAGAAGAAAGGTCCCGAATCCCTTGTGAGTGAGCTGGATATGGGCAACGGAAACCACCGCCAAAAAGACGGCCAGAGCGCCGCCCCACCTGAGAATCGCTTTCATGTTGCGCGGATGATACCCGGGGAGGACGGATTTCAGTCCGAGGGCTCGTCCCACTCCTGACGAGGCCGTTCCGGCTCTCTGCCAACCCTTGCGACCGCCTCGGCCTCGATCTCGAGGTGGAAGTCGTCGGAGAAGAGGCCAGCGACCCGGACCGCGGTCAAGGCCGGCCCCCCGGCGGGGAAGGCCTCCCGGAAGGCTCGAAAGAAGGGCTCGGCGATCGCGGGATCGACGTAGTACACCCTCAGGCGCACGACGTCCGCCAGGCCAGAGTCTGCCCGCGCGAGGACCTCTCCGAGCGTCTTCAGGATCGCTCGCGTCTGGCCGCACGGATCGGAGGAGACGGGCCTTCCGTCCGGACCGCTCGCGACGGTGCCAGAGACGGCGATGAACTCCCCTCTCCGGACCAGCCGCGCGTAGCCAAACTCCTTTTCCCAGGGGCTTTCGGTCTCGATTCGAAACCTCGTCATGATCCGGACACCTTCTTCAGCTCGGACGAGCTCTTCTTCCTGAACGGATTGATGGCGGGCAGGCCGGAGGCAGAGCTCGCCGGGGGCTCGCCCTCCGCCAGGACGATCTGGTTGCGCCCGTTCGCCTTGGCCTTGTACAGGGCGGCGTCCGCCTGCCGCAGCCACGCGGTGACCGAGATCGTCGAACGAACGTTGGGGTCGAAGAGGGCCACCCCGATCGAGGCGGTGGCCCCTTCCGGGACTCCGGAGACCCGCAGCGTCGAGACCGTGAGCCGGACTCTCTCCAGACACAGGATTGCCTGCTGGTCGTTGACTTCGGGCAAGAGGATCGCGAACTCCTCGCCGCCGAATCTTGCGACGAGGTCCGTCTCCCTGGTGCTGGCGACGAGGGATTTCGCCGTGGCCAAGAGCAGCCGGTCACCCGCCAAGTGTCCGAACTTGTCGTTGAACCTCTTGAAGTGGTCGAGGTCGAGGAGGGCGAGCGCCACGGGGCTCCCGCTCCGGCGAGACCGGGCCAGCTCCAGCGTGATCCGGTCGAAGAGGACGACGCGGTTCGCAAGACCGGTCAGAGCGTCGGTCGAGGCCTGGTGGCGCAGGACCGCGAAGCGGTCCGCCATCGCGGGGAGATACGACATCATCAGGAGGAAGAACGCCGGGGTGAAGAGGCTGAAGGCGTAGGTCGCGGCCTCGAAGGACCGCAGGTCACGGACACCATCGTGGATGGCCGCCGCGAGCGTGAGGGCACTCGCGATGAGAAGGGCCTTCGACCAGGGGGCTCTCCGCCGCGCGTCCTGGATCAGCATGAATCCCGTCTCGGAAAAGACCGCGATCGAGAGGACCGACGAGGCGGGGACGGCAAAGGAAATGTCGTCGACCCGGGGCCAGAACCAGCAGACGAGGATCCCCACGGCCTGAAGGACGAGGATGATCCGGTAGTGTCCCCGGAGCGCCCTCTCGAAGAAGCTGTGGAAAAAGAGGGCGTAGAGGGCCGGGACGAGAAACCCCATCGAGATGTGTACCCGATGGAACATCGAGAGGGGAAAGCTCGAGAAGACCCAGATCGAAAGCGCGGAAACGAGGCCCGCGGCGGCCGTGAGGGTCGTCAGGAAGTAGAAGAGGGCATCCGGCTGCGACCGGTCGCGCAGATAGAAGAAGAGCGCGAAGAGTCCCAGGGAAGCCAGGGCGGACGCGAGAAGGGCGAGCGGGAGCTCGGCCCGGGTCTTGCGGAGAAACGCACGCGCCACCGAGTCGAGCACCGGAGCAATCGTCAGTCCGCCCCCCATGGGACCCGGGTTGTGAACCCTGATCGCGAGCCAGTGCGGACCCTGGCGGACCGAGAGGGAAGCCGGGAGCTGGTAGATCCGGGCGTACCGGGTCGCCTTGTCGTAGTTGGGCGGGAAGCCTCCCGTCCGTCCGACGAGCTGACCGTCGAGGTAGACCTCGTCCGCGTCCCGGATCTCGTCGAACACGAGGGCCAGAGCGATCGGGGAGATCGACGGATCGAGCTCGAATCGGAGCCGGTACCAGACGGTTCCGTGTTCGGAGATCCCCTGGTTTTGCCAGGTTCCCGGCACCCGGATCGGACGCCAGGTGACCGAGTCGAGTCCGTCGACGCCCAGCGCCGGGTCCGAGACGGTGATCTCCCACGTGCCCGAGAGGCTGGCCGGGAGGCGGTCGACGAAGAGCCCCCCTCCCTCCAGGCCCGAAGCCAGTAAGAGTCCCGGCGCGGCCAGGAAGGCGTGCGCGAGGAGAAGGACGAGGGCTCGAATCACACTCTCGACCGCTGCCCCCGGGACGCCGGGCCTAGGGCTGCCCTACCATCTTGTAGACCAGTCCCAGACCCTTCGTCTGTTGTTCTTCCAGCTGCTGCCGGTAAGCCAGGGCCTCCTGGGCGGTCGCGAACTCGCCCGCCACGACGCGATACCAGGTCCCCTTCTCACCGAGGTCGACCTCGACCACTCTCGTTGTCATGCCGAGCTTCTTGCCGATCCTGGCCGAGTCCCCCTCGGCGCTGGGGCGGTCCTTGAACGAGGAGAAGTGAACGATGAAGACCGGCGGCTTGCCGGCCCAGTCCTTGGTCGTGAGGGTTCCGGCCCGTGTCTGCTTGACGGCGGCCGATGGCTCGGCCTTCGTCGCGCCAGCCGTCGCTGGCGCGACGGGGGCGGTCGACACGGGCGCCGGAGCGACCTCGACCGGTTTGACGGGTGGAGCGGCGGGGGCCGCTGTCGGCTGGGTTTTCTTGGGAGCTTCCGTCGGCCTGACCGGAACGGGTGTCGGAGGCACTTCCGCCGGTTTGCCCGGAGTGGCTGCCGGGGCCTCGGGAGCGCTCGCCGGCGCGGCGGTCGGGGCCGCGGCCGGAGGCGTCGAGATCGAGGGAGCCTCGGCCGGGGTCGGGGCAGGAGTCTCCGCCACCACGGGTGGAGCCTCGGGTTGCTTCTCGGCAGTCTTGACCGGCTCGGGGACGGGCGGTCGCGGCGCCTCGCGCAGGAAGAGCCACCACACCGCGAGCACACCGGCCAAGGCGGCGGCGGCCAAGCCCAGGATGAAGGGAAGCCGGCTCTTCGGCTCCTCGACCGTCGAGGCCATGAAGACCGGAGGAGGTGTCGGCACTTCGGGCTCGGGTTCCGGAATCTCGGTCTTGATCGTCTCGGCCGTATCCATCGGATCACGGTCGAGCCACCCGGGAGGGAGGTCGGCCGCGCCGGGCGAGGTCTGGGTGACGTCCTTTTTCGTGGCGAACGGGACCTCGGCCTTTCCGATGGGAGAGTCGAAATCGGAGAGGGGAGGCGGCGGTGGGCCCCCCATGCCGGCTGTTTCGACCGGAGGAAGGACATCGGTCAGGGAGACCGACGCGGCCTCTCTCTCGAGGGTGTCGACCCCAATCTGCGGTTCGGCCGGCCAGAGGGGCCCCTCGAGCGGCGGAGGCGGGGATTCGGGAAGCCCGAGAGGCGTCATCTCGAAGACCGGCGGCGGGGTGGCCTCCACCTGGAATTCGGGTGTCTGCGGAAGTCCGAACGGAGCCGCCGCGGCGGGAGCCGCCTGCGAGGCGGGCCGGACCGGCTCGGCGAGCGGGTCTTTTATGTCGCGATCCCAGCGCAGGTCGAGGGCCCCCGTCGTCTCGACGAACGGATCGTTCGAGGAGATCTGGGGCAGCGGCTGCGTCGAGACGAACGGCCGTTCGGGGGCCGCCATCATCGGGGGGGGAGGCGCCGCCGTCATGTCGGGGGAGGCCCCCTCGAGGATCGCGCGCGCCCGGGTGACCAGGACGTCGGCCGAGGCCGCCTCGAAGCCCTGCTTGACCCGGATCAGCTCGTCGGCCACGACCTGGCGGGCCGCCCGGAAGACGACGGCCGGATCCGCCTGCACCTGAGCGGAGAGGCCGCGAACCACCTCGGAAACTGAAGGTAGAAGGCGCTTTCGGGCCAGAGAGCCCGTCAGCTCGAGACTGTTGTCATTGCTCATGCAGCCAACTGCTCCCAATCCTCGGCCGGCGCGTCGAGAGCGATCGCCAGGCCGCCGTTCGAACCAGCAAAGATCGGATCGGTGATGGGCCGGACGCGCCCCCCGCCGACATCGGCCAGGGCCTTCTCCAGCGCTTTTCCCAGCCCCGGGATCTGAGAACCGCCTCCCGCGAGGATGATGTTCTGCCGGACTCGCTCCTGGTACTCGGGCTCGACGCGCGACAGGAGGTCGAGCATGGTCTCGGTGACCGGGGCGAGCAGGCTCTCGCAGGCCCTCTTCATCTCGTTCGTGATGTCGATCTGCGTCGGGCGCCCGCTCACGGGCACCATCACGCTGACCGGAGCATCCGGCTGGCCGACGAAGCTGTGCTTCTCCTTCCACTCGCGAACCATGTGGATCGAGAAGCTGACGTCGGCGTGCTTGTTCCGGATCAGGGTGGCCAGCTGCTCGTCGATCGAGTCCCCCGCGCTCGTGAGGGTTCGCTGGTCGTCCTCGGTCGGGTAGCGGCCGTTCATCACGCAGAAGTCGGTCGTTCCGGCGCCGATGTCGATGATCATCGTGTGCAGGAGCGCGTCGATCCCGTAGGCGACGGCGAACGGCTCGGAAACGATCATGAGGGCGTCGGCCACCCCCTTGACCGCCGCTCGCAGATGGAGCCTGGAGACCCTCAGGGCTTCGGCGGGCACACCGACGACGGCGTGGACCCGCTGCCCCTCGGAGGGCGAGGAGAGGGAAATCAGGTACTTCAGAAGCTCGCGGACGGCTGCCTCGTCCTTCTCCGATCCCTCCTTGATCAGGCCTCTCTCGAGGGGCCTGTGGAGGTTGAGCATCGGCCGGTTCTCGAGGGCTTCGCGTCCGAAGAGGATGGGCTTCTTGACGACCTTCTTGGCGACCATGTCGACCGGCCAGCCGACATAGCTCTCGACCACGTGCCGGGCACCGTTGGAGGCGGAGATGGAACTCCGCGACGTCCCGAGGTCGATCCCGACGTGAAGCACATCTCGTCTGCCACTCATTCCTTCAACTCCCTCTCCTCTCAGATCTATCCCCGCTGCCAGCCTTCTTTTCCAGGGCCCTCTTGGAATCGTAGGCCCGAATCCCCCGGTGAAGGGCGGCCGCGATCTGCGACCGGTACTCCGGGGACCTGAGGAGCTCCACCTCCTCCGGATTCGACATGCACGAAACCTCGGCCAGGATGCCCGGCATCTCGGTGGCCACCAGGACGACGAACGGCGCGGTCTTCACGCCGCGGTCCTCGAGTTTCGGATTGACCTTCTTCAACGAGTGAAACAGGCTCTTTTGAACCGCTTCCGCCAGCTGGCGCGATTCGTTCTGTCTCACTCCCGCGTACACTCCTTCCAAGAGCTTCCGGAAATCTGAAAGAGAATAGCCCGATTCGCGGTTCTCCGCTCCTGCCAACTCCTCGATGGCGGGGCTTTCCGCCTCACCGGCGAAGTACGTCTCGACTCCCCGCTCACTTTCGGCCGGAATCGAGTTGACGTGAATCGCCACGAAAAGGTCCCCCCGGCTCTCGTTGGCCGACGCGGCCCGGTCTTTCAGGGTCAGGTAGCGGTCCTCCGAGCGGGTGAGGACGACCTCGATGCCGTCCTTCTCGAGCAGCTCCTTCAGCTTCAGAGCCACGTCCAGCGTGATCTCCTTTTCCGCAAACCCGTCCGGCGTCATCGAACCCGGGTCATTCCCTCCATGGCCCGCATCGACCACCACCTTCTTGATCTGGAGGTGGAAGAGGTTCGGCTCGATGGCCCGCGGGGCCCTGAGGCCGGCAGGACGCGCCCGGGCCGTCGCCGGCGAATCCACGACGAGGACCTCGGGCGACGAGGCCCCCGTGGAAAAGATGTTCACCGAGAGGAACACCGCCAGGGGCAGCAGGACGAGGGCCCCGGCCCGGATCGAGCGCCGCACCCAGATTGCCCTCTTGCCAGAGGGACGCGGGCGCGGCTCGCGAACGTGCTGGACGTTCTCCAGAACGGCGCGCCGAAGCATCTCCTTCTTCAGGCCCTGAAGCTCACTCACCGGCCCTATCTCACCACCGATCCCGGCGCCGCGCGAACGGAAAACGTGACGGGATGCCCGTCAGAGCGACTCGAGCCAGGCCGAGATGTCCGCAACCATCCGTGAGAAGCTGGAAGAGACGAACAGGATCTTCTGGTACTGGGTCGGATCGTACGGAATCCGGGACGCCACCTCGAGATCCAGGGGCCTCAGGTCGGCGTTCTTCTCGAACGTGCCCAGCTCTCCGAAGGACGAAAGCAGCCCGGCCCCATAAGTCTTCAGCTTCCCCCGCTCCTCCACGACCCCGAATTCCAGGGTGTACCAGTAGGCGTACTCCAGGCGCTTCATCGTCTCGTCATCGACCCGCCAGGCCGCTTCGCCAAAGAGCCTCGAGAGCTTGACGATATCGGGGTGAAACAGGCTCGCCGCATGCCCGACGAGCTCGTGGACGACATCCGGCTCGGGCGTGTAGAGCGGCACGGAGTGATGCCTCATGTACTGGGTCGACAGGAACACCCCCCGGCCCATCATCCCGAGGAACATCCGGCCCGAGATCAGACCGGCAACCGGGAGCATCCGGAAGCCCGCTCCCGCCTGGAGCTTCAGGTTGACCTCGGCGAGCTGCGGAACGCGCTCCCGGTCGAGGTTGAGGGAACACGAGCTCTCCAGCCACTCGATGCACGCCTTCTCGGAGTGGAGGGGATCGAGGTGCCTCCAGACCGTCCGCCAGACCTCTTGCTCGGCCTCGGTGTAGGCGACCGTGGGCAGCGGATCGGGCTCGTGATAGTTGAGGGCGAGCCTCGCGATGGCATCCCGCCGGCTCCGGTACTCCGCGTCCCGGAATCCCGGATGGTCCGGGTTCAGGGGAACAAGCTCGCCGGGGCCGCCGGCGTGCGGGAGGACCTGCTCTGCCTCAGACCCGAGTTTTTCCGTGACAAAGCTCATGAGGGCCTCCCTGACGCGACCGGGGTCCACCCAGTCGTGCGAATGTATTATTCTAGAGGATTTCCCAACGCGTAAGGATCGTGGCTCGGATCGGCGCGGCCGAGCCCAAGGCCAGGTAGCCCGGGCCCTCAGCGCTTCCCGGCGAGGGCCGCGTACTGCTCTGGCGTCAACGGGACGACAGAGAGGCGCCCGATCTTGACCAGGGGGGAATCCGAGAACTCGGGCATTTCCTTGATCTCGTCGAGAGTCACCGGCGTCTTCAGCCGCTTGCCGGCCTTGACCTCGATCACGAGGGACTTCGGGTTCTCTGGATCGGGTTGAGGTGCTCCCACCACCGTGGCCAGCCCAACAGCTCGCCGCTCATCACCGGTGTGATAGATGACAACGAGGTCACCGGTCTTCATTCCAGAGATGTGCTTTCGTGCGGTCGGATTCGTCACCCCGGACCAGACGGTCTTCTTCTCGCGGACAAGGTCGTCAAAGGAGTATTCCGAGGGTTCGGTCTTCAGGAGATAAGGCATCGCGTCGTCTCCGCACAGAGGATAGCGGCCTCCCCGCTCTTCCTCGCATTCCCCGTGGCGAGGGAAAGAGAGGGAGACGGCTCGCTGATGACGGCTGCAATGTGCCCGGACGATCCATCACGCCTCCAGCCTGAAGCCGCTCTGTCGCGTTTTTCCCCAGCAGGGGCCGAGGTCACTTCACGTGGCATGAAGGGCCGCCCCTCCTTGCCCTCGCCCCGCGGCAGCGGGGAGAGGGTGCCGGCAGGCGGGTGAGGGGCCCCTCCCGTCCCGTCGCTTGCGGGATCTACGACGACTGGCCGGTATCCGGCGCCAGGTTCGTGAACCGCCTCGTCGCCTGCTCCACTCCCCGCCTCAGCACGTCCGCCGAGCCCCAGAACTCCGTCCGCTTGCGGCTTCTCGTCAGGGCCGTGTAGACGAGTTCCCGAGTCAGGAGCGGGATCGGCTCGTCCGGCAGGATCAGAACCGTCTCGTCGAACTCCGACCCCTGACTCTTGTGAACCGTCAACGCGTACGCCAGGGTCAGGTCCGCCCTCAGAAGATCGATCGGAAAGGCCTCCGGCTTTTCCCCGTCGCGAAGGAAGACCGCCATCAACCTCGTCTCGCCGGCCTCGTCCCCGATTCGCAGCACCAGCCCCTGATCCCCGTTGAAGAGTGCCAGCCCGTAGTCATTGCGCTCCATGAGCACCGGTTCTCCCGGCAGGAAATCGGGCATCGACCGCCACGACGTCCCGCGCTGCGAGAGCGCCTCGAACCTCTTCCCGTGCAGATACCCGTTCACCGCCGAGGTTCCTGTTCGAAGCCCCGGCCCCCTCGTCACACACAGCAGGCGCGACCGCTCGAAGTGCCGAAACAGCGCCGCGATGCTCCTGGCCTCGGCCTCCGTGAACTCCCCCGTCCCGCGGTAGACGGTCCCCAGTGCCCGCGCGGCCTCCGGATCGGACGCGAACATGCCCTGGTACCAGTCCGTGAGCCGCTTCTCCAGGGCCCCGTCCTCCCCGGCTGCGTGGAGGCTCACGCAGGCACTCCGATCCTCTCTCGAGATCAGGGGTCCGCGCTCACGGCGGCCTTCCAGGAGGGCCTGCGCCGCGCCCACCCGGACCGCCTCCGCCGTTTCCAGGAGCCGGACGGATTCCGGCGAGACCCGGAAGCTCTTCGAGAGGCGAATGGCCCCTCGCGAGCGGGCCGTCAGGTCCCGGAAGACCGCGCCCGAATCGACCGAGGGCAACTGATCCGCATCCCCCAGCAGGATCAGAGGACACTCCTGGGAAAGCGATCGGAGCAACTGATCCATCAACTCCAGCCCCACCATCGAGGCCTCGTCCACGATCACGACCTTCTGCCGGAGGCGGTTCTTCTCGTGATGGAAGAACCGCCCGGCCGAGGGCGAGAACGCGAGCAGCCTGTGCAGCGTCACCGGCGCCGGAAGCTCTTCGCGGAGCCTCTGGTCAGCCGCGAAGTCCCCGGGGAGAACCGCGAGGACCCCGCGCATCGACGTCTCCAGCCTGTTGGCGGCCTTCCCCGTCGGCGCCGCCACGGCGATGGCGGCGGGTGGTATGCCGAGCCGCGCCAGGACGCGCAGCAAGGAGAGCACGATGAACGTCTTTCCCGTCCCCGGGCCTCCCGAGATGAGGGCGAGCCGCGCCCCGAGGGCTCTCCGCAGGGCCGCCACCTGCCCCTCCGAGAGCCGCGCCGGCTCTCCCGACACTCCCAGCGGCGGCGCGTCCAGGACCTCGGCGAGCGCGGCCTCGACCTCCTCCGTCTTCCACGGTCCCTTGCCGGCACGCCCCGTCGCCGATTCGCCCACCCGTCTCTCGGCGCTCCAGAGCCGGTGGTGGTAGAGGAGCCCGTTCTCGACGACGAGCGGTGCCAGCGTTCCAGGCTGCCCAACCAGCGGCCTGGCGAACTCCTCCCCGGCTCCGACCCGGAGCTTCTCCGCGAGCGCTTCTACCCTCGCCCGCATCTCGGGCTCGACCTTCAGCCTGTAGAGGAGCGAGGAAAGGGCCGTCTTCGGTCCCGAGTCGAGAGGGAGAGCGGTGCTGCCGCGCCGGACCTCGAGAAAACTCACGAGTATGAGGACCGAGAGAGCCTCCTTCTCCGCCCTCGGAAGGTCCTCGGCCATCCGGGAAAGCTCCCAGGAAAGGTAGAGCGCGCTCTCGGGGATGTCGTTCTCGATCGCGCGGCCGATGAGTTCCTGCGCGAACGGGAGGTCCGCCATCGGACGCCCTCTCTTCTCGGCGAGGGTCCCTCTCGGCGTCAGCGGCACGACCGGGCGGCTCATCGCCCCTCCTCGAGCAGGGCCGCCGACTCACGGCCGCTCCGGAAGGCATCCTCGAAGCGTTGCAACTCGTTCCACGAGGGCCGAGCGAAGAAGAGGCCTCGACCGTCGTGTCGCGCCGGGTCCATGGCCCGCGGGAACGCGAAGAAGAACCCGCCGAAGCGCGACTCGAAGTCCTGCTCACTCGCGGTTCCGAGCATTCTCGTCAGGGCCAGGCTGTAAATGCGGAGCTGGAGTTCGTACCGCTGCCTCACGTGCTGCGCCAGCGCCTCCGGCTCGTAGGAGGGGAGCCAGTCGCTCTTCCAGTCCAGGAGATACGTCTTTCCTTCGTGAGCGAACAGGACGTCGATGAAGCCCTTCAGGACTCCGCGTCCGATCTCGAACCCCTCGTCTCCCAGCGTCGAGACCGCTGGGTGATAGGACTCCGGAATCGGGAAGTGGAAGCCCGCTTCTCGGAAGACCGGAGTCATTGCCAGAAGCGGGCCCAGGTTCCTTCCATTCGCAACGAGCGGAGTCGTCACCGCCGCCACGGCCAGGCTCGAAAGCTTCTCGAGTACAGGGGCGTCCGAGAACCCACTGTTCTCGGCTGCCGTCCGCAGGGTGCCCGCGATGTCCGGCCGGACGAACCAATCCTCGGGGTCGCTCTCGCCGAGACTCTCGAGCGGCAGCTTCTCGAGAATCTCGTGCAGGGCGACCCCGAAGGCCACGCCGCCCGGCTCCCTGACGTCCCCGTCCGCGGCTCGGGCCGCCAGGTACCGGGGCCTCGAGAGATCGACGCCACCCCGCAGCAGTTCCATCCGGCCCGCCGCGGCCTTCAGGCCCGTGTACGACGTGACCTCGAACCCTCGCCGGGCCCTGACGGCCTCCCGCAGCGCCTTCCCGGCTTCCTCGTCGACCGGCTCGACTGTGGGGACGAACTCTCCAAGCCTCGCCAGATCCGGACCGTCCGGAGAGGGCGGCGCCTCCACGTAGTCCACCGTCACGCGGGCGAAGTGGGTCCCCGGAAGCCGCCCTGCTCCGTCGAGAGCCACGAGCTGACCGTTCACCTTCGAGTAGGCCCCGTTCAACCTGGAATACGCAATGGCCTTCCCCGAGCCAGGCACGGCCGGGAAGTAGGGCAGATACAGGCGGACCTTTGCGCGCGTCATCGCGACGTACATCAGACGCTGGTTCTCCTGGTCCTCCAGTCTCTCTGCCTGGGTCTTCTCGGGGTCCCTGTCCGGACTCGAGCCGACCCAGACCGCGCGGGGATCCGCACTCACGAGTTGCACCCCGTGATTGCTCCCCTTCGTGAACCCTCCACAGACGAAGACAACCGGGGCTTCCAGGCCCTTCGCCTTGTGGAAGGTCAGGAGCCGCACCGCGTCATCGCCGGGCGGGAGTCTCATCTTCCCGGAGTCCTCCCCCGCGGGCTGCCGGAGTTCCCTCACATAGGAATCGAAGGTGAGGGCGAGGGCCGGCAGGTCGTCCAGGGTCCGCGACAGCTCCTCCAGAAGGAACTCGAAGAGCTGTCTGTAGTTCGTCAGGGACTGCCCGAGAGGGGCGAGGAAGAGTTCGCGCGAGGCCAGTCTGGTTTCCGACAGGAGCCTCGAGAAGAGAACCGCGAACTCCCGGCTGGCTCCGAGCCGTTTCCATGTGCTGAGCGTGTCGAGCAGCGCTTCCGAGTCCGCCAGACCCGGGTTGTCCAGGAGGGTCTGAAGACTCAGGCCAAAGAAAGGGGTCAGCAGAGCTTTCGCGCGCCGTGAGCGGTCCTCGGGATCGGCGATGGCGAACAGGAGGTCGCGGACACATCTGGCTTCCGCGCTCGAAAACAGGCCGTCCTGCTTGAAGAGGACCGCCGGGATCCCCTCTTCCTCCAGCGCGCGAGCGAGGGTGACGAGTTCTGCGTTCTTCCCGGCCAGGATGAAGAAGTCGGACCAGTTCAGACGCCGGTTCTCGGGAACAGAGGCGGTGACACCCTCTGCTCGCAGGGCCTTCATCTCGTTCGCCATGGCGTGCGCCAGGGCCCGACGGATCCCGGCGGCCTTGAGGCCCTTCTGCCCCGCGGGCGGCTGGAAGAGCACCACCGGGGTGAGCGAGGCCCCGTCCGACCCGAAAAGGCCGGTCTCCTCCCGGCCCGCGGAGACCGCAAACGCCTGCGGCGGGTCGAAGAACCCCCCGAAGAACGTGTTCAGCGCGTCGATCATCGAGGGCGAGGACCGGAAGTTCTTCTCGAGCCGGTGTTCTCCCGACTCGCCCGTGATCTCCTTCATCTCCTCGCAGGCCGCCCGGTAGGTCTCCACGCTCGCCCCTCGGAAGCCGTAGATGGCCTGCTTGGGGTCCCCTATCACGTAGAGGCGGTGGCGAGCCTCGCTCTGGAGAAAGACCTTGCTGAAGACCTTCCACTGTACGGCGTCGGTGTCCTGGAACTCGTCCACCAAGACAGCGGAGTACCGCTCCCTGAGAACCCGCTTCAACTCCTCGCCGAAGGGCCCGTCCAGGCTCTCGGCGACGAGGTCCAGCATGTCCTGGTAGTCGAAGTTACCGGCCTCGGCCTTCCGCGCCCGGAGATTCGCCAGGACTTTCGGAAGGGCGCGCTGGACGGCCGCGGACTCGACGAGTTGCCACTCGGCGAGAGCTGCCGAGGCCTTATCGGGATCGTCCCAGTCTCCGGCCGGGACCGTCCCGAGAATCTCCGGCTCCGAGATCGTGGGCACCACGGCCGCACGCTTCTTGGCGCACTCGAGGAGCAGGTCCTCGAAGCTCTCGATCCCCTTCCCGCGGATGCGCAACGCGCGAAGGAGCGTGGCCATGACGGGATCAGTCGCCAGCTCTCGCCTCAGCGTGTCGCGGAAGGCCTCCTTGAAGATGGTTTCGCCGTCCACGAGTTCCTGCTCGAAAAGCCGGCGGTGGAAGAAGGCGTTCTCGAGCAGGATCCTCTGACAGAACGAGTGGATCGTGAAAACCGACGCAGAGTCAAAGCCGGCGAGCGCCCGTTCGATCTCCCTCCGCCCTTCCCCCCTTCCGGCCCCGGCGGCATCGGGGAGAGACTCCTCGAGTTTCCTTCTCACGCGGCTCTTCAACTCGAGGGTCGCCTTCTCGGTGAACGTGACCGCGAGGATCTTCTCGATGGGGATCCCCTCGCTCACGATCAACTCCACGACGAGGCTCTCGAGCGTGTACGTCTTGCCGGTCCCCGCGGAGGCCTCGATGACGCCCAGCCGCTTCTCGAGGACCCGCCCGGCAAGAGTGGAGCCAGGCGTCATTTCCACTTCCCTCCCGGAGGCATCACGATCGTCGTGAGCGGTCCGAAACGGACCTTGATCCGGCGCGCGACCTCCTGCGGAGCCGGTAGCGGACGCGATTCCGCGCCGGCGATCGGACCATACGTGAAGGAGGCACTCCTCGGATTGGCGAGGAGGTCCTCGACGGCGTCCTCGAAGTCGCCTTTCCCGAGGAGCTGAGGCATCACCGCCTCGTACGGGAAGAGGTCGTCATGGCTGCCGCGGAGCATCTCCCCGGCCAGGGTGGAGAGGTAGTCAGCCGCATCTCGCTGACCCCAGGGACGGAACCGGTAGACCTCGTTCGACCCCTTCTCGTCGCGCGACGAGGCGGCCGCCCGGACGACCTGGAACTCCGTTCCGCCGGCCTGCCCGGCGGCCACCAGGACGGCGTACTCCACGAATGCCCTCAGGATGTCCCGGTACTTCCGGTCCTTGTTGCGGAAAGACTGCCGCGAGACGGCCGCGAGAACGAGCGATCCGGGCGGGGAAACGAGGAGCGACCTCAACGTTCCGAAGACTTCCACGTCGACGGCGGTGCCACCGGGAAGCGGAATGCCGGCAAGTGAGAGACCCTCGAACGTCCTGTCGACCCTGGCGTCCTCCGAGGCCCGCCCGAAGGCCAGCGCCTCGGTCCGGGGCGGAATTGGAAGTCCCGCTTTCCCCACCTGCGTCACCCACTCGTCGAGGACGCGGAGGTTCGCCTCACGTTCGGCCTGTCCCAGAGTTCCCGTCGGATGGAGCCCTTCCGCCTCCAGGCGCCAGGCGTGCCGGTCGTAAGCGTCCGCCAGCGCGTCGGGAAGCGGGATCCCGGCCGCCGCTTTCCGGGCCCCGTCGAAAAACGCTTGGCGCAGAAGAACGGTACGGTCCCGGGACTGAGTGTCGAACGCCTCCTCGGAGCGGAGCGCTTCCTCCTCGGATTCCTCGTCTCTCGAAAGCCCCGCCAGAGCTTCCGCCACCGCTTGCAGCGGGCACTCGAGAAAGCCCTGGAGGTGTCTGATGGAGAACGCCAGCCGGCGGGGTGGCGCATCGCTCTGTCTGGGTGCCGCGTCAACCAGGGGCCCCGCCAGAAGCGGGTCGAGAACGTCGCGTGCCGCCCCGCAAAACGCACCGATGAGGTCCCTTGGCAGAGGTCCGGAGATCCCGAGCCGATCCCTGACCTGCCTTCCCGCCGAAATCGCCGCCTTCTCTCTCTGGAGAGCCGCGGGGAGGACGCTGGTGGGGCCGTGGCTCCTCTCCTCCGGGACGCGCTCGAGGATCACGGTGTCGTAGAGGCCGGGCTGCTTTTGCTCGATGAGGAACCGGAGTTCCTGGATCACGGAACAAGGTTCGGCTGCTTCCTTCGTGAGCGGGTCCTGGCTGACGTACGAGAGAACGAGCCTCTGCCGGGCCGACAGCAGAGCCTCGAGAAACAGGTAGAGATCGCGCTCTCGCGGCGTGACGTCTCCCGGTTGCCGCTTGCGGCCCCGCAGATCCAGAGGGTCTCTCACCTCGGAGGCCGGAAAACTCCCGCCGTTCAATCCCGCGACGAAGATGACCTTGAACGGAAGTGCCCGCAGGCTCATGAGCGGGCCGACCGCGACCCCGCGCGCGAGGATCTGGCCCCTCCCCGACGGCTGGCTCCCGAGCCTGCCGGCCGCCAGGTCACGCGCGGTCGCAAAGCCCGTCGTGAGGCCGGGAACCGCGCTCTCCGCTATCGACCGGACGGCCCTGAGAACCGACAGGCGTTCCTGCTCCTCGATGTCGCCTTCGGGCACGAGATAGGTCGCCAGGAAGTCGGAGATGAGGCTGGCCCACTCATCGAGCGGCAGGCGAAGGCTCTCGAGGTGGCGGGCGTCGTTGAGCAGGGAGCGGAGCAGGAGCGCCAGCTCGCCCGCGCGTTCGACATCTCCAGGCGGGAGCGGGAAGGGCAGGAGGCGGCGACCGTCGGTCATCACGACGCCGGCAGAATCGGGATCTGGAACCGGGTCGACGAAGGCACCGAGAACGAGGCGTCTGATCCCCTGGTCCCAGGTGAAGAGGTCCGCCTCGACGTAGGTCCCATCCAGGTCCTCACGAGAGGCACCGTAGAGGATGCCGAGCGCCTCGCACCAGGCCGCGACCTCGGCGGGTTTCAGCCCGGGGCAGCGCCCGAGGACGGCCGGGTGGGTCACGGCCGAGATGACGTCCTGCCTGCGGAAGCTCCCGCCCGGGAGGGCCAGGAGCGCGAGCGCGGCCCCGGCGAGGTTCCCGCTCGACGCCAGATCGAGCCCGGTGACGGCGAACGGGATGGAGTGAAACTCCGAGTAGGCGGCCTCCAGGTGCGGCAAGTACGCGGCCAGCGAGTCCGAGGGGATCAAGACGGCAACATCGTTGAGGCGGATTTGCCCGTCACCGGCTGCGACGATCTTCGTGATCTCGAGAGCGATCGCCTCCGCCTCGCGGCGAGGTCCTGGACAGGCGAGGACCACGAGGCTCCTGTCCGGCTCGGCGCGAGACCGGAATGGAAGGCTCCTTCGCTCGAGGATCTCTCTCTGCAAGTGGGCGAGGAGCGACGTTCTGGCCTCGGACGCGGGCGAATCGTCCCAGAGCGGCTCGAAGTCGCAGTCGGTCAGCTCGTTGAGCATCCGGATGTGCTCGCGTCCCGGGCGGCCCCAGAGGACGAGGGCGAGAGACTCGTGCGACACGCCCAGGTCGAACGGATCATCGGCCTGGCTCTCGGAGAGGAGATCGATCCCGCCGAGCCGGGCGCGAGCGAGCTTCCGCGCGGGCCGGCGGTCCGAAACGTCCTCCCAGAACTCCCGGCACGGGTTCAGCGCGTAGAAGTGGATGCTCGTGTCGCGGCAGAGCCTCGCGAGAACGTCCTGGTAGGCACGCGCCATATAGGAGAAGCCGAAGAGATGAATCTCCTCCGGCAGGCGAGATAGGGGGCCTTCCCTGGCCAGCTCGCTGGCCACATGGCCCGCCACGTGGCCCGGCAGCTGGCCCGCCAGTTGGCGCGCCAACCGTAGTTGGCGCGGCATGGGGACGAGGTTCTGCCCGAGAGATTCGGCCGCCTTCGCGAGACTGCCCTCGGGCCCGAAGATCCGCCGGAAGAGAGCCACCTGCCACGCCTCGATCGGACTGGCTGCAGTGAAGCGGGGATGCGCCCAGCGCTCGAGCATCTCGGGCCGCGAGACGCCGTACTCAGTGAAGAGACTCGCGAGCCTCCGGGCCAGCTGGACGGCGCGCCGCTCGCGGGCCGGCGTCGCGGGCGAGCCGGAGTGCAAGTAGGCCGCAAGCGGGGAGAGGTCTTCGGCGTCGAGGGCCGCGGCCCCCAGGGCCGCATCGTCGAGGAAGAGGCGGAGGAGAAGGCCCTCGAGGAGCGGTCTTCTCAGGGGTCGCGTCTTCTCGCTGGCGACAAGGCCGTCGAGGAAGGAGTCCAGGTAGACGAAATCGATGTTGGCCGCGATCCCGAGGATCTCGGCCAGACGGAACTGAAGGTACGTCTCGAAGCTCGACTCGGGGATGAGGACGGTGACCGTCGCGAAGAGGTTTCTTTCCCGACGGAAGCTCCGGATGTTCCCCGCGAGCCGCCGCGCGAGAGTCTCCATCCGGTTCGAGTAGTAGACGTTCAGCCGCTGCGAGGGAAACTCGCCGTCTCCGAAGAGCGAGAGCTGTCCTGTCCCCCTGGCCGCCATCGACTCGGTGATCTTAGGACTTCCACCTCTCGGTTGCCGCCCGGCGACCCGGGCGGAATAAACTCGGTGGTCTTGAAGCTCGGAACGATTCTCGGCCCCGACGTCCTGGAGATCCTGCGCGACGATCCCGAAGCGCTCGGAGAGGGACTTCGCGACTTTCATCCGGCCGACATCGCCGACCTTCTGTACGAGATTCCGCGAGAGGACCGGCTCACCGTCCTGGAACACCTCGACTCGGACATCCTCGGTCAGGTCTTGACGTACCTCGGCGGAGGTGTTCTGCGGCTGGCCCTGACGAGACTGCCGCACAAGATGCTCGGGAGAGCGCTCGACACCCTCGAACCCGACGACGGAGCGCGACTCCTGTCGTTTTTGCCCGAGGAAAAGCGTCTGCCCGTCCTGGCGAACATGTCCGCGCGCGACGCCGCGGAAGCGAGAGGCCTTCTGGCCTACGAACCCGGAACGGCGGGCCGTCTGATGACGGGAAAGCTCGTGAAGGTCCGGCCGGAGTGGACGGTTGCCGAAACCCTGGAGCATTTGAAGAAGATCGACCCCGAGGTCGCGACGGTGGCCGACCTCTACGCGGTCGACGACAAGGAGCGCCTCGTCGGCGTCATGTCCCTGAGGAAGCTCCTTCCCGCGCCCCCGGCGCGGCGGATCGGCTCGCTGATGACGCGCGACGTCATCTCGGTCGGTCCCGACACTCCTGACGATGACGTGTCCCGTCTCGTCTCGAAGTACGGATTCAACGCCTTGCCCGTGATCGGAGACGACCGGAAGGTTCTGGGGATCGTCACCGTCGACGACGTCGTCGACGTTCTGGTCTCGAAGGAAACGCAGGCCGCTCTGAGGATGGGAGGCGTCCAGGCGAGCGAGGAGCACAAGGACGAAAGGAGCCCGCTCGACTACTTCGGGACCCCGATCCACAAGATCGTGCGGACCCGAATCGGCTGGCTCCTCCTGCTCTTCGTCGCGGCCACGTTCACGGGCACCGTGCTCCGCCACTTCGAGGAGGAGCTCTCGCGGGTCGTCGCCCTGTCGTTCTTCATTCCCCTCATCATCGGGACGGGCGGCAACGCCGGAAGCCAGACCGTGTCGACCATCATTCGCGCGCTCGCCCTGGGAGAGGTGAAGCTCAAGGACACGCTTCGCGTCCTGTTCCGCGAGTCGAGCACCGGCCTCATGCTGGGGCTCCTGCTCTGCGCCGCCGCCGTCCTCCGGGCCCTTCTGTGGCACACGGGCTGGCACCTCGCGCTCGTCGTCGGCCTCACGATCCTGGCCGTCTGCGCCTGGTCGAACATCGTCGCCGCCATGGTCCCGCTCCTTGCCCAGAAGCTGAAGATCGACCCGACGGTCGTCTCGGCCCCGATGATCACGACCGTCGTCGACGGTACGGGCCTGGCCATCTACATGCTGATCGCGAAGGTGATCCTGGGGCTCTGACGCCTTCAGCGCTCCCGGGCCTTCAGGACGGCGAGGACATCACCTCGTTCCCGGGCCTCGAGAAGCTCCCGCACGACGTCGTCGTTGCGAAAGATCTGGGCGAACTGCGCGAGGAACTTGAGGTGCTCCACGGCCGCCTTGTCGGGCGAGGCGAACGCCAGGACGACGCGGGTGCCCGAAGGACCCGCCTCGAAGACCCCCTCGGAATTCAGGCCGAGCGCCGCCACGATCCGCTTCAACCCGGGAATCCGCGCGTGAGGGAGAGCCACGTTGCCGAAGACGGTCGAGCCAGACTTCTCGCGGCTGAGAATGGCCTCGATCCCGGCATCCGCCGCCGCCTCGCTGAAGCCCTCCGCGAGAAGACGGGGCCTCAAGAGCCTGTCGACGGCCTCCTCTGGAGAACCGACGCGGAAATCGAGCACGATCTCTCCGCGTTCGAGGACATTCGAAAGCCTGACCGGCGGCTCGGGAGCACTCATCGTCGTCAACGCCCAGACACTTCGATCATCGGCGGGGAGGGGCGGAGGAGCAAGATCAAAGTACCGCGCCCGCCCGGGAGATCCGATAGGATTTCGGGCCAGCAGGAGGAACCATGGACCTGGCCGCGCCCCCCTCTCTCGGGAGCCTCTTTCCCTCGTCGTTTGATGAAATCCCGCTGCCCTTCCGGCACACGCCCGACGACACGGGAAAGACCCTTCTCATCGATGGACAGGTCATCTCGTGGAACGGCCCAGTTCAGCCCACACGCTCCGCGGTCTGTCTGCGGCAGGCGGATGGAACGTTTTCGCAGATCGATCTCGGCCCGCAGGCCCTCGCCTCCGCGGCCGAGGGACGCGCGGCCGTGGCCGCCGCGTCGCGCGCCTGGAAGGGCGGCCGCGGCGACTGGGCACGCGCCAGCGTGACGGCTCGCATCGAGGCTGTCCGCAAGTTCGTCAGGGTTTCACTGCCGCTGAGAGAGAAAGTTGCCAAGGCGCTGATGTGGGAGGTGGGTAAGCCCTACGCCGACAGCCTCGTCGAGTTCGACCGCACGTTCAAGTACATCGAGGAGACGGCGGACGCCCTCCTCGAGCTGGAACGCCGGGCGGCGAAAAACGCCGTCACCGGGGGCTTCGCGGCCCGCATCCGGAGATCTCCCCTGGGCGTCGCGCTCTGCATGGGACCGTACAACTACGCCCTCAACGAGGTCTTCACGCTCGTCATCCCGGCCGTCATCATGGGGAACCCAGTCATCATCAAGACCCCGCGTTACGGCGTCCTCGCCAACGCGCTCCTTGCTCCGGCACTCAACGAGAGCTTCCCCCCCGGTGTGGTGGCCCTCCTGACCGGCAATGGCCCCGAGGTCGTCGGGCCGATGATGGAGAGCGGGAAGATCGACGTCCTCGCCTTCATCGGGTCTCACAAAACCGCAAGCATCCTGCTCCGCCAGCATCCCAAGCCCTACCGCCTGCGAACCGTCCTGGGCATGGGCGCGAAGAACCCGGCCGTCGTCTTGAAGGACGCGGACCTCGACACGGCGGCCAAGGAGATCGTCGCCGGCGCGCTGACCTTCAACGGACAGCGCTGCACCGCCCTGAAGCACATCTTGGTCGAGGAACCGGTTGCCGCCGCGCTGACCGAGCGGCTGGCAGCTCTGGTCGCACGGCTGCCGGTCGCGATGCCGTGGGTAGAGGGAGCCGTCATCACCCCTCTCCCCGATGGCGGCCACCCGGGATACCTGGCCGGACTCGTTCGCGACGCGGTGGCCAAGGGGAGCCGGGTCCCCAACCCGGGCGGAGGCGAGACCGCCGGGACCCTCTTCCGGCCCGCGGTCGTCTCACCCGTCGCCAAGGAGGCCCTTCTCTTCTCGGTCGAGCAGTTCGGACCGGTCGTTCCCGTGACCCCTATCGCCGATCCGTTCGACGCTGTCGACATCGTCGATCAGTCGGACTTCGGCCAGCAGGCCGCCATCTTCGGGAAGGACCCGAAGGTGATCGCTCCCCTCGTCGACCACTTTGCGAACCTCGTCTGCCGGACCAACGTCAACACGCAGTGCCGAAGAGGTCCGGACTCGTTCCCGTTCACCGGGCGCAAGGACTCGGCGGCCGGCACCCTCTCGATCGACGACGCGCTCAGGGTCTTCTCGATCCGGAGCCTCGTGGCCACCCCTCAAAAGGAAGAGGCGTTCCTCGAGGAACTCACCGGGATGTCGAGCTTCCTGTCACGGCCGGAATAGACAGTCGGTGTCCCCGTTTCTCCCGCCTCGGGAGCTCACAGACGGTCAGACTCCGGACCTTGCGGTGTCGGCCTGTCCGGCTCTCGACCGTGATATCCGGAGTTAGACGCCTCCGGGAGCTGATAGAGAGGGCGCCCGGGCGTGAATGCCCGGGCCTGGAGTTGCTGCATTTGGGTGCCGGGGGGTCCGCGCCTCCCCTTACGAAGGGGAGGCAGGCGCGTGAGCGCCGGAGGGGTCCACGGGGAGATCTCGGATGGCGCGGGCCGAGCGACAGGAACCGGCGTTGACCCCTCCCGGGCCTGAGGGCCCGGCCTCCCCTTCGTAAGGGGAGGCGGCCGGGGACGGCCTCCCGGCCTCTCGCCTTTGGCGGATTCCAGGGACCCCGGACTCGCCTACGAGTTCTCGACCTCGGGAACCACGGGTGCGGACGCCGGCTCGGCGGGCTTTGCCTTCCTCGCCTTGTAGGTCTCCCACACGATCGGAAGAACCGACAGCACGATGATCACGAGCGCCACGATGTGGATCCGTTCCTCGATCTTGGGAATGCGGGAACCGATGAGGTAGCCACCTCCGACCATGCTCCAGACCCAGGCGATTCCACCGGCGATGTTGAAGAACACGAACTTCCGGTACTCCATGCCCGCCGCGCCGGCAACCGTCGGTGCGAACGTGCGGATGATCGGCACGAACCGCGCCAGGAAGATCGTCTTGCCGCCGTACTTCTCGTAGAAATCGTGGGCCGCGATCAGGTGCTTGCGCTTGAAGAAGCGCGAATCGGGCCGGTTATAGAGAGCCTGACCCGCCTTCCGGCCGATCACGTATCCCACCTGGTCACCCGCGACCGCCGCGATCGAGAGACCTATGAGAAGCACCCAGACGTTCATGAGGCCGGCCGCCGAGAACACGCCCGCCGTAAAGAGAAGAGAGTCGCCCGGCAGGAAGAAACCAACCAGGAGACCGGTCTCGGCGAAGACGATCACGTGAAGAGCCAGGTAACCCCCGCTCTGAATCAACCCCTTGACGTCCATCACCGCGTGGAGAAGAGACTTGAGATCCTCGATCACGCCCCGAGCATACTCAATAGAGGCCGTCAAGCCAAAAGTGAGCCCCGGGACGGACGTTCTGACGGGTGTCTCGACAGGCGCCCGGAGTCACGCCGTCAACGCGCGCGGGCCCTCAGACAGGTCCGGAACCGGCAGATTCCGCGTGAAGAGAACCAGCGGTCAATCGCCCCTACGACGGGATACGGGCTCGCGGAGAAGAACAGGTCTTCGACGACAAATCCCGCCTCCTCGACGATCTCGACCACGCGACCCGAGGTCCGCACGGCGATGTGATCGGGCTGTTGAAGTCCCGGGACGGCCGCCTTCAGTCTCTCCGCCCAGTGATCGAGATTCGGCGTGTAGATCGCGAGCCCTCCGCTCTGGACGAGGACCCGGCGAGACTCGACCAGTGCGGGAACGAGAACGTCATCCTCGACGTGCTCGACGAAGTCGGCGAGGAGGACGAGATCGAACCGGCCTCGGTCGAAGAGCCGCAGATCCCTCGCATCAGCCTCCTCGAACGAGACGTTCCTCGTTCCGCGCCGCTCCGCCTCCCGCCGGGCCATCTCGATCGCCGTCCCGGCCGCATCGATGCCGACGACCTCCGCCACCAGCGGCGAAAGGAAAAACGCCGTGTCGCCGCGAGCGGACCCGAGCTCGAGGACCCTCGCCGCTGGCTCGGGCCGCGAGATCCGGATCAGCGCGGCATCCCGCTCCAGGTACTTCCGCCTGTTCCTCAGAAACCAGTGAGGCCGGTACATGCGCTCGTAGTAGGAGGCGTCGTAGACGGCGGCGTTTGGAGCGAACTCGTCCGGGGTCTTTCCCTTCTCCACCTCTTCATCCTCGCACGGCCGTCAGGCCGTAATCGCGCTGAGGAGGATCCGGTAGCGGAACAGACCGCCCAGTAGGGGCAAGGGCGCCAGGAGCCGCTCGACGTGCCGGACCAGGGGGAAGGGTGAAACCGAGTACGCCACGAGGTCCGCCTGGAACCCGGACTCCTCGAGGAGTCTCAGGTAGGCCTTCGTGAACCGCACGGCGATGTGCTGCGGGAACTGCTTGAGGATGAAGTCGTGGGCCTTCATTCGCTCGACGTAATGGGCCCGGTCCGGGGTGTAGATCCCGAGCCGTCCCGCGGGTTTGAGGATCCTTCGGCATTCGCGCAGCATCGCCACGAGCGTCGGGTCGTCGATGTGCTCGACGAGGTCGATGGCGGCCACGGCATCCACCGATGCGGTCTTCAGGGCGGAAAGGTCGGCCACGTCGGCCAGGAGCCACCGGACGTTTGCGATCCCGCGGCGCTTTCGCTCCGCCTCGGCCATCTCCAGGGCCTCGGGCGCGGCATCGACTCCAATCACCTCGGCCGCGTGAGCCGCCAGGAAGAACGAAACATCGCCGCGCGCCGAGCCGAGCTCGACGACACGCGATGTGCTCGTGGGCCTCACCACGCGGAGGACGTCCCGGTTCCGCTCCTCGTATTTGCGGGGAGGGTTCTTGAACCAGTGGTGCGGATGGAGCCCCTCGAAGTACCCGGGATCGTAAAGGTCCCGCTCGAACGTCACGAGGCCGAGTCTACCCGTCCGTACAATCCCGCTCATGGAGTCTTCCCGTCCCAAGGTCACGATCGCCGGGGGCGGCTTCGCCGGCGTCGAGTGCGCCTACCAGCTCGCTCGCCGCGGCCACGCCGTTTCCCTCTTCGAGATGCGCCCCAAGAAATCGACCGATGCTCACACCGGAAGTGACCTCGCGGAGATGGTCTGCTCCAATTCGTTTCGGTCGGACAACCCCGCCAACGCCGTGGGCTTGCTGAAGCGCGAGATGGAGATCGTGGGATCCCTCGTCATGGAAGAGGCGCGCAAGGCCGCCGTCCCGGCCGGCGACGCCCTGGCGGTCGACCGGACGGTCTTCGCCGCTGGCGTGACGCGGCGGCTCGAATCGATGCCCAACGTCAAGATCCACCGGGAAGAAGTCCTCGCGCTGCCCGACCCCGGCGAGGGCCACGTCGTGATCGCGACCGGTCCGCTCACATCCGAGCCCCTCGAAAAGGCCCTCCTCGCGGCTCTCGGAGAGACGTACCTCTACTTCTACGATTCGGTCGCCCCGATCGTGGAGGCCTCGTCTCTCGACTGCGGCCTGCTCTTTGCGGCCAGCCGGTACGGAAAGGGAGGCGGGGACGACTACCTCAATGCGCCCCTGACGCGCGAGGAGTACGAGGCCTTCGTGAAGGAACTTCTTTCGGCTGAGAAGGTCCCCTTCCACGACTTCGAGAAGGCCGTCTATTTCGAGGGGTGCCTCCCCATCGAGACGATGGCGGAACGGGGACTCGAGACCCTCCGCCACGGACCGATGAAGCCTTTCGGGCTGACGAACCCCAGGACCGGACGCGAGCCCTACGCCGTCGTCCAGCTCCGGCAGGACGACCTGGCGCGGGACCACTTCAACCTCGTCGGCTTCCAGACGAAGATGAAGACGGGCGAGCAGAAACGGGTTTTCCGGATGATCCCGGGCCTCGCCAACGCCGAGTTCGTGAGGTACGGCTACCTCCATCGGAACACCTACATCAACGGCCCCGCGCACCTGGATCGGCTCTTCCGCTGGAAGAAGGACGAGCGCTTCTTCTTCGCCGGACAGCTCACCGGCGTCGAGGGCTACCTCGAATCGGCGGCCACCGGTCTCATCGTGGGAGCCACCATCGCCCAGAAGCTCGAGGGGAGGGACCCCGTTCCCCTTCCCTTCACGACCGCCCTGGGCGCGCTCTGCCGCCACGTTTCCGAGCCGCGCACGAGCGATTACACGCCCGCCAACGTGACGTTCGGCATCATCGACGAAACGGGTCTGCCCCAGATCCGGGACAAGGCGAGACGCCGCGAGGAGATCTGCAAGCGGGCCAAGGGTGAAATCCAGACGTGGTGCCGCGTGGCCCTTCAACACTCCCATCTGTCCGGCGAGGGGGATCGACGATAAACTCCCGCGACTTTCTGGAGGACAGATCGAGATGAAGAAACTCGTTGCCGCTCTTTCATTGGCTCTTTTCGCTTCGCCCCTTCTCGCCGCCGATCCGGCGGAGGAGCGCTCCGTCACCTTCCTGCAGTACTGCGCCTTCTGCCACGGCGAAGACGGCAAGGGGAAGACGGACGAGGGCAAGAAGACCGGGGCCCGCGACCTGACGAACAAGAAGTGGCACGAGTCGGTTTCCGACGAGCGGTTGATCGCTTCGATCACCAAGGGACGGGACCGGATGCCCTCGTTCGCCGCGAAGCTGAAACCCGAGGAAATCAAGGCTCTCTTGGCCGAGGTCCGGGCCATCGGAGGCCAGAAGAAGTAGGGGCCCCGTGCTCGAAAGCGACTTCCAGTCGTTCGTCGCCTATCTCGAAAAGGAGCGAGACGTCTCGCCCCACACGCTGAAGGCGTACCGCGCGGACGGGGAGAAGTTCCTCGAGTTCCTCACGACGGTCTTCCTTGCGAGACCGCTGGAAGAGATCGCGACCACCGAGATCGATACCCTGGCGATCCGGTCTTTTCTCGCCTCTCTCAGAAAGCAGGGGCTCTCCAAGACGTCGATCAGCCGGCACCTCTCGTCTCTTCGAGCCCTCTTCGCTTTTCTCAAGAGAGAAGGCCGGATCGAGACGAATCCGGCCCTCCTGGTCTCGGCGCCGAAGACCGAGAAGCCTCTGCCGCACGTCCTCTCGGTGGACGAGGCGGCCGCCGTCGTCGAGGCCGGGGAGGAGGGCGAGCGCTTCGCCCTTCGCAATCACGCGGTCCTCGAGCTGCTCTACGCGACGGGTTTGCGCGTGTCGGAGCTCGTGGGCCTGAACCTCGCCGACGTCGACCTCGGCACGAAGCAGGTGAGGACGATCGGCAAGGGCCGCAAGGAGAGGATCGTCCCCTTCGGGGACAAGGCCCTCGCAAGCCTCGAGGAGTATCTGCCCCTGCGACGGGATCTCCGCCGGGGGCGGGCCTTTCGCGACCGGGATCCGCTCTTTGTCAACGCGCGCGGCACGCGCCTCACCGACCGGAGCGTCCGGCGAATCCTGGCCCAGGCCCTCTCGGAGGCCGACGTGAACCGGGACGCTTCCCCGCACTCTCTGAGGCACTCGTTCGCCACTCACCTGCTTGCGGCGGGCGCCGATCTGCGCACGATTCAGGAGCTTCTGGGCCACGCCTCGCTGGCCACGACCCAGCGCTACACGCACCTGGACGCCGAGAGGCTCCTCGAGGTCTACCGCAAGGCCCACCCGAAGGCCAAGTCAGAGGTGTGAGAGCAAGGATCGCCTCTGCCTGGCGAAGGTCTGGCCTCGAAGCCTCCCCTTACGAAGGGGAGGCGGCGCGTCAGGGCCGGAGGGGCCGGCCTGCTTGCCAGGAAAACCTGCTCACAAAATGGTCCGCCGCACAGACCCATAGGGGTAGGGAGAGGCCGTGAGGCCTCCCCCTCCCTCCGAACCGTACGGGCGGATTTCCCGCATACGGCTCTCCAGTTGGTGGTTTCTCATCGAGACTGACGGAGAGCGAGCCGGGCTT
>JAJVIN010000049.1 GCA_022071945.1 Thermoanaerobaculia bacterium
TCAGTACGGAACATCGAAGTCGTCATCCGGGTCGCCGGGCGGTAGGGGATCTCGAGGGATGTTGGATTCCGCCCCGAAGGCTTCATTGAAGTCCACCTTCAATCGCATCAGGGTGACGAGCTTCCCCATCTCCTCTTCGATCGCCAAGTCCACATCCTCCTCCTTCTCCGCGCCCAAGAGCATCCAAATCCGGGCCGTCTCGCCGATGCTCTCGACGTCCCGAAGTCTTGCAGCCGCCAGGTCCCGAGCGTCCAGACTCCTGGCCACATCAAGGAGCCGGCGCCATGCCGCCTGCAGCGTCTCGCGGTCTCGGGGGCGGTCAGGCGTGGCCATGACTTCGGCCGCAAACCGGAGGAGTTCCTGGAGCGTCGCTTCCTCGGCACCCTCCGGGTTCTGAATGCGGCGAAAACTCAGCCCTTCGGGGACGTAACCGTCTGAGTCCACGGTCACCCCCGATCCTCGTCCCTGGTCTTGATGCGATGCTGGATCCGGAGCCGGTTGACGATGGCCAAGCGGATCCATTCCCCGAGGGTCTCCCCCCGTTCATCCGCTGCTTGCCGGGCGGCCTCGAGCTTCTCGGATTCGATCCGGATCAGGAACGTTGAATCGTAGGTGCGGCCTGGAGGGCGGCCTCCCTTGTTCTTCTGCGGGGTTGGTTCCGTTGCCGGCGTCTCCAGGGCGGGGATGAGCGGAGGGGGCGGGGTGTGCTTCGGGGTGCGGCTCACCTTCTTCTGTTCCTTCGGAAAAAGGCTAGCCGCTCTATTCAAACCCGTCAAGCGGCGTTCCTGTATACCCAGAAACTGTCGGGACCAGAAACACTGTGCACGATGTATCGGTATGTCGAGAAACGCCGCTCATTCCGCGAACGAAAAGGACGTTGGCACGAATCATGATTTGACATAATTGATATTATCGGACGTGCACATCGATTTCCAGGCGTTTTCTACGTCTTTTTGGATATACCGATTCTTCATGGCTGAAGCATACCACCAAACCACGGCCGTTCACGGAGACCGCCAGTCTGTTCACGGAGGGCCGCCCCGCCTGTTCGCGCGTGTCTTCTGGACGAGCTGGCGGAGCCTGGCCAGGGCGGGGGCTTCCAGTTGGCTCACGCGAGTCCGGGTGAGCCCCATGGCGGCGGCAACCTCCCGTTGAGTCCTCTCCTGCCCGTCCTCGAGGCCGAAGCGGAGCACGAGAATCCGCCGTTGACGTTCCGGAAGGCGGGCTAGGAGTGCGGCGGCCTGCAGACCGAGAAGGCGGTCCGTCTCGCGGGGGTGGTGTGCCAGCTCGGGGCGCTCACGCTCTTCGCCGTCCTCTCCCGGAATCGGAATCGTGAGGGGAACCTCTGTGCCTCTGCCACGCTGGCGGAGAGTCTCCGCAAGGCAAGCCCGCTCGATCAGGCGGCCGGCGAACGCAGGGAAGCGGCCTCGGGCGGGGTCGAATTCGCGTTCTGCCCGGGCGAGGGCGGCGAGGGCTTCCCCCGTAACAGCCTCTTCATCCGGCGCGTGATACCGGCGGGCGATGTGGAAGGCGAGCCCGAGATGATCCTCAGCGAGAGTCATTCAGCTTCGGCTCGCCCGTCGGTTCCTGTTCAGGCGCTCGAGGCCGGCGAGCGGCCGGGCCAGGCGCGGCCAGCCGGAGAATGGCCATCCCGGCCGCGAAGGCCCGAACGAGCGTTTCTTGGATCGGCAGGCCGTGCTCTTGCGCCCGGTCCCGGATCTCTTTCAGGGTTTGCCCGTCAACCTCGAGGGTGAGCTTCATCATTCCTCCGCCAACCGCTCGAGCGCTCGCCCGGCGGCTTCTGACGCACCCGGGAAGGGTGCGATCGCCCGGACGAGGGCCTCTTCGATACGTGCCCACTCCGGGCCTTCCAAGAACTCCCTGGCCGTCGCGGTTCGGTCCGTGTTTACCCTGTGAAGCAGCCCGACGAGATCGGCCAGGACCTTGATTGCGGCCAGCGCGGCCCGGAAGTCGCCACCCTTCTCTGCTTTCTCGCGGAGCCGGGCGGCATCGGACTCGAGGCTCCGAATCTTCTCCGCCAGCGATTCGGCCCGGGCGATGTCACGGGCTGCAGGGAGGACGGTGAGCCCCTTCGGGACGTGCGGCTTGTGGCGTTCGATGGCGGAGCGGGTGACGGTCCGGAAGCGGTTCGAAACGGACCGCGATGAGCCGCCGGTCCGAATCAGTTCCACGTCTATCTCATCTCGGTCCGGGCTTCTGCAGACGGTACACGGCCGGCCGGTTGCCATGTCGTCACCGTCCCTTCGTGGCGCCGGCCCGAAAGGTCTCCTTCGCGACGGTCGCCTTCATGTCAGTAGCCATCTATCGGGAGGGTGAACCTCCACCGCCTCGCCAATCTGGTCTGAGCCTCAGCGCTGCCGGCCTCGGCCGCGTTGGCTTCCGCTGTGGCCAGAGCGAGCGCGGCTTCCGCTTGTCGTACCTCGGTCTCGAGAGGGTGCGGAGGAGGGAGGGTGTTCGGGGCTTTGAAGGGGGTGGTGTCCATCTGAATCCTTTCTGTGTGTCGGGCAGAGCCCGGAGAGGGTGGCGATCTGTGCGCACGGGAGGCCATCCCGGCACAGGGCGGTGCAGTAACGGGTCAGTTGATCTCCCCGCCCGTCGCGGCGGAGATCACGCGGCCGGCCATGGTCAGCAAGGCCCCGGCGTATTCCCTGCCGTCTTCCGGGACCGGTTCGTCTCCCAAGCTGTTCACCAGGGAACCCAGTTCATCGAACTCGAGCCAGTTTTGGATGAAGGTCTCGGCGGAGGAGACAACGAGCGGCGTCAGCACGATGGCGAACGCGTTCCCGAGGCGGACTTCTTCCGTCAGGCCGGAGAATCTGTTGACGGCCGTGAGATATCGCAGGAGCCGTTCTTCCGCGAGGCCGCGATGGAAGGGGCAGAGCGTGCCACCCATCCGCGACCGGGGCGCACGGCACGGCCGGCTGGTATTCAGTGTGATGGCGGTACAGGTCTTCATTCAGCGCGCCTCCCCGTGGCGGAAGCACGCTCGGCAATGCGCATCCCCCCGGGCGGTCACGTGCCAGTCGGTTCGGCCACAGGTCGGGCACGGGGTCGACCGGAGCCGGGCCTCCGTCCGCTTCCGGCGTTCCTCTCGCCGGCGGGTGAGTTCCTCGAGGGGAACAACCTTCCGGGCGGCCCGGAAGCATGGGTCACAGAGAAGCTCGTTCGGGGTGACGGGTTGGCGGCAGTCGAGACAGACGGGAGCCGTGTCACCGGCCGCGACGTGGTGCCTCTCGGGCTCAAGGGCGGCCAGGGCGTTTAGGTAGGAGGAAGCGAACGGGCTCATGCGGCCTCTTGCTCTCTGGCTAGGATTGGGTGAAGGCGGATGACAGACTTCGGTCTTCCCCCGTTCTCGTCGCTACTCGTGAGGCGGACCCAACCGAGGGCCTCGAGCCGCTGGAGTCCGGCCATCACAACGCCGCGACTGGCAAGGCCCTCCCACTCGTTCCGGTAGATTTCCCGGGGGCTCATGCCGTCGAAGATGTCGCCCCGCTTGATCCGCGTGGCGATGTCGTGAGCGGCGGTCGTGGCACGGGCCAGCTCGCAGGAGTAGACCTTCCGGGCGTGAGCCTCGAGGTAGTCACACCACGCGGCGGCCATCAGGGCGGAGCGGGCCGTGACCCCTCCTCCGGGATGCGTCCCAGAGACGCGGGCCATCGCGTCGAACACGAGGGCCAGCTTCGGCATGAGAGAGCGGTACTTGGCCAGGTGCTGAGTGAAGGCCGGTGTTTCGGCGGCCTCCGGGGCGCGGAGCCGGCCCTCAAGCCGGGTCAGCCACGGGGCGAAGATGTCCTGAGCGTCCGGGGCGAGGCGAAGGAAGGGAATCTCCCCTTCGAAGCCGGATTCACAACCGATGTCCTCCGGGGCGACTGAGTCAAGGGCCTCATAGACCGAGTAAGCGTTCTGGCGGGCCTCTCGATTCGGCCAGCGGTCGACGTACCGCCATTCACCGAACGAGTCGGGCCACACCAAGAGCTGGAAGCGCGGGAGGAGCCCGTCCGCCTGTCTCTGGTCTACCGTTCCCTTGACGTACGGTTCGAGCCGGGCCGGCTGGATCCCTCCGAGAATCGACAGGCAGAGGGCCTCAACGCGGACCTTCCCGCGCCCAATGCGGTCGACGTCGAACCCGCCGAGTCCGTTCCACCCCTCGAGGTAGAACGCCTGATCTTGAAGCCGGTCGTCTCGCTCGAGTCCCTTCAGGAAGCCGGTCAGCTCATCCCGAACGATCCCGATTCCGCGTGGGTTCTCGCTCAGGAGTTCGCCGATCTTCTCGATCGTGCCGTCACTCGTCGTGTAGCGGCGTTCCTTCGCGGGGGCGGAGCAAACCAGTTCGGCCAGCCGCTTCTGTTCCGTCTCGAGAGCCTCCCGGTTCCCCGCCTTCGCGGCCTTCTTCATGGCGTCCTTGATCGCGTCCCTCTGCGCGCTCTCGGCGGCCTGAGCGGCCATGTGTGCGGCCAGGGCGGCCTCATGTTCGCGCCGTGCCCGGCCGGCCAGGAAGCCCAGCGGGGCGGTAGCGGCGGCCAGGGCGGGGGTCTTCATCACTCCAGGCGGCCCGACGATGGCGCCCCATGAGTGAGCCGTCACCGTCCAGTCGTCTTGACGCTTCGGCCGGATCCCGAAGGACCTGCCGATGACGATTCCGAGAGCGACGAGGGCGGGAATGACAACGAACTCGAGAGGGATCTGGACGCGTTCTGCGATGTCACAAAGCCACGGACGGAGCGGGCCGGGAACGAGGGATTCGGGCAGGGCCGGGACGGGCTCACTCGACGGAGGAAGCGGAGCGGGCGGCCCGGCTGGCCACGCTGGCGGAGGGGGTGCGGCCTGCGTGCGCAAGCGGTCGAATTCCGGGAGGGCGTCAGCCATTGCGCGTTTCCCTTCTCGCTGCCTCACGATTCGCGACCGAGCGGGCGATCGTGACCACGTCGGAATCGGGCAGAGGCGGCCGGCAACGGTCGCGGTTCCACAGCCGGAGCATCTCGAGGGTCACGTACGGGTCGACGTACCGCCGAAGGAAGTAGCCGGCCAGCCGGGTCAAGGTGGCGTTCCGGCCTCCCTCGTCGACGCCGGCGGCCACCAGGGCGGCGAACTGATCGGGCGGGGCGGCCGTCCTGGGAGACTGTGCGGCCGGGGACGTCACGAGAGCCAGGAGCCACTCGGGGGCCTCGCTGATCTCAGTTTCGAGAGGATGGAAGTCCACGTCCCAGGCGTAGACGCCGCGCTCCGCCCGGGAGGGGGCTACCACGATGTAGCCCTCGGCTGACCGGGTGTCGCATCCCGGCGCGAACCTCGCACGGTTGACGACACGACGGCCTTCTGTTGGGTTCAGGAAGAGGACGTGCGAACCGTGGCTCTGAGTGATCTGGCGAACTGTGCGGGGGAGCGGGCCGTGCTCCTTCTCGCGGTCACAGAGCCAGTCGGCGCCTTCGATCCCGTCGACGTCGAGAACCCAGAACTCCGAGCATCGAATCCCGATGTTCGAGGCCGGGTCCGCCCACATCTTGCGAATGAGCACAGGGTCCGTGGTGGCTTCGAGATGACCATTCGAGCCCGCTCGAGGGACCTTCCGCCCGGGGACGAGAGGGAAGACGGGCCATCCAAGCTTCTCGGCATAGGCCAGGGCGGCGGGGAGCATCTCGCTCATGCATCCCCCCACGCGCGGCGTTCGGGTTGCTCACTCGCTGCCGTTGCAGACGAGAGAAGGCTTCTCCAGTCCTCGAGTCCGCAGTGATCGGCGAGCCAGCGGGCCATGCCGATGAGGGTAGCCACGGCGGCGGCCTCGATCGCGGGTTCCACCGGCGGCCGTCGAAAAGGGATGATGCGGGCGGGGACGGAACACGGTAGACTCAGCGCGTCGGTTCCGCCCTTGTGTTCTGAGCCCTGCCGCAGTAGCCACTGTAGCGGGGCTCTTCGGTTTTCTGGCTTCATGCTGCGGCTTCCGGCTTCGGGTATTCGGACGTGCTCTGGTAGCGGGGACGGGACTTGGCCCATTCCATGACTTCGGCCGGGACGTAGCGAATACGCCGGCCTAGTTTCAGAAATGGCGGCCCCCCGCCCCGCAGTCGCCAGATCCTCGGAGTTTGGTTTTTCACCCCCAGGGCTCTCGCCATCGTCTTTTCGTCCCATAGCTGAGGTTCGTTGCGGTTCATTTCGGATCCTCCTTTGCTGACGAAGAGGCTCAGGGCACGTTTCTCCCGCGAATTCCCGCGAATTAGGGGGAGTGGCGAACCCGATGGACGCGCCGGTGCCCCTGGCGTCGCTGAGAGCGGAACGCGGCCCTCTCACGGGCAGTGGTGTCTTCCTCTGTGTCGTCTCGGGTGATGTCGCCAAGCCATCGCTGAGTCTTTGAAGCCGGATAGAAGGTCAGGAGGTACTCCGCTGCAAGGCGTTCCGCCGCCCTCCGGCGGCGGTGTGAACCCTTCATGCGTCGAGCGCGTGCCGCCCTGGCTCCAAAGGAAATGCTGGTCCCTTCGGTGCCCTGCAATTCCAAAAGAGGCTGTATCTGAACTTCGAACGGCTCCAGGTTCACGAAGTGCATGGCCGGGGACTCGGAGACGATGGACGCGCCGCCGGTGCTGATTTCACGCGTGAGCGCTTGCCATGCGTGGACCCAAGCAAGTCGTTCCGGGTCCGGTGATCTGCCCCGCTGATGGCGGCCGAATACGCCGTCACGCAGTCGCCACGTTGCGACTTCGATCTCCTCGAAATGGCTCAGCACATACACTCCGAGGACCTCGAGGGGCGCGCCGGTCAGTTCCATTCCCTTCAGGACGTCTCGCATTTCGTTGACCAGGTCAATGATGTCGACGGCTGCCCGCTCGCCCCGGGAGAGGGATTCTCTCCATGCCTTGCGGGAAAGGTGGGAGCGAGACTCCGCGGCAAACACCTCGCGCTCGGATTCGGAGGGCGAGTCATCCGTTTCATCCATTCCGGTCCCCTCGTCTCCTGAGAGATACGCCCCGGGAAGCGGGAGACTCGCTTGTCAGCCGGTTCATGACGCCGGCCTATCCCGGGGCGTTCTGCGGTCATCCCGCTGGAAGATTTGCAGGCTTGATGTCGCGGTGGAATGCGAATCCCGGAGGGCCTCAGTTCCGGCTGGCCAGCCATTCAACTGGAACCCCCAGCGTCCGGGCCGCGTGTTCGATGAACGGACTCACATGAGGTTCCGGAAGGTTGCAAGCCCGGAGTGCGACCGCCGCCTGTTGCGCGCCCTCGGGGGCCTGGCGTAGATCCTCGAGCCCCCGAACGACGCGGTTCCAGAGGGACGGACTCAGCCCCGCGAGGGCGGGGTCATCGAAGACGATGTCCGCCTCGCCGTCTCCGGCCTCGCTGATCTCGGGCTCATGGTCGCCCTGGTCCTCGAGCAGCTCTCCCAGGGCGGCCAGCCGCGCGTCCGCCGCGGCGACCTGTTCGAAAGCGGCGTCCACGGCAGCTTCAGCCTCGAGGATTCGGGATTCGAGGATGGAGAGGGGAGCACCTGGCGGCTTGCGCTGCATGGCTCACGCCTCGAACGAGGGGTCCGGGAGAAAGAAGGTAATGCCGTGCGAACGGTGAGAGTCCCTCCCGAACGCGATCGCTGAAAGCCGTTGGCCGTAGTTAAGGCCCCCGTAATTCCCGCGAACCGGGTCCGGGGAAGGAATCGCCCGACCAAGTAGCTTCGATTCATCCGTCACCTGCCGAAGCCCGCCAACGAGGGCGGACGCCTCATGGAAGGCACGCGAGCAGCTCCGGAGGTAGTGAATGATCAGGGCCTCTTTGACGGTCAACGCCCGGAAGAGTGCCGAGTGCCTCTCGAGAAGAGCCATCCATTCGCTGCTCTCTGCAATCGAGCGCTTCCGCTCCTCCAGAGCCTTCGTTCGATGGCCGGCGGCCTGGATCTCGAGGGCGATGGCGGCCAGGTCTTCCGGGGAGGCTTCCCGGAGATCCTCGAGGAGTCCGGCCTCCAGGGCCTTCGCGTTCTCGATCGCGGCGTCAATGTCCTCGCCGGGCGGTAGAATCGGGGACGGAACAGCGCTCTTTTCGGGGGGTTGTTTCGGGCTCCGGGTCTCGGCTTTCTTGGCAGTTGGGCGAGACTTGGGGCCTTCCTTCTCGAGCTTGCTCACGCTGCAACCTTCCTGGCCGCAAGGATCTCGGCGCGGCGGAGTTCGCCCTCACCGCCGGCGGCGACGATGTCGCGGCGGAGCTGGGCAGCGGCCTCGAGATGCCGGCGGGCTTCCTCGGGCATCTGACCGGGGCGGCTGTTCTTCAGGATGTCGAACAGCTTCCGCCGCTCGCTGAAGAAGGTCTCGATCGTTTCGTTCAGTCTCATGGGTACACCTCTCCACAGGGCGGCGGGTCGCGCCGCGGGTTGACCGGGGTGGGGTAGAGGGTCTAGGTAGCGCTAGTCTGAGAATCGGGCCTCTTGCTGGCGGCCCGGCGAGCCTCGAGAGCCTCTATGACGAGTCGCCGGACGGCGGCTCCAAGCGGCCTGTCTTCTTCTGACGCGACCGCGCGGACCTGTTCGAAGGTCTCCTCGTCAAGCTGGGTTCCGATCTGCCGGTTCCTTGGGTGCTCTTTTCGCGCGCTCATAGGTTGTCATCCGTAAACATACGTAATCATAGGCTTCTCGTCAAGGCACAATCTTCAAAAGATGGCGTACAAGAAGAAGGCGAAGCAAATCCTGGTCTCGATGACTGAGGCGATGTTCGAGAACGTGGCATCTCTCGCGGAGGAGTCGGGTCGCCGGCTTGGCGAGATGAGCCGTGTCCTCATTTCCGAAGCGTTGGAGATGAGAGCCGAAGCGACCAAGGCCGCTGCCCGAATCGCGAGCAGCAAAGGACCCAGGATCGACGTGGACCCTTCGCGTGCGCTCGAGGTCTGGGACCTCGCCCGGAAAGAGGGCATCACGGCCTCCGAAGCCGCTGGACGCCTTGCGGAGCAAGAGGGGATTCCCGTCATGGCTTCGATACGCGCAGACGGATCTCCCGACACATTCACCACCCTTCCGAAACGTGATCCGTCGGCCAAAACGAGGTCGGAGGCGGAGAAGATCGCCCGCGGTGTTGTGATGGTGCAGGCGGCCGTAAACGGAACCGTCCTGTCGGACGAGGAGATTGAGGAGCGCATCCGCTCCATGGCCGAATCGCTCGAGCTGCTCGTCGCCAGCGGCCCCGCTCCCAGGCCCTGACCGGCCCGCGACCCACGGGAACACTTCTCGCCACCTTGAGCGGCCCGCCAGGGGGGCGTTCAGTAATGCCGAACGTTCAGGAGATGAACGTTACCCAGTTTCGGCAGTTTCGAGGGGGGCGCCCCCCGTCCGGGTATTTCTGGATTTCCGGAGAAACCTCGAATTCCCTGCCCTGCGTCAGATGCGCCCGCTTGGCCTGTCGCTCCGCTCCTTGAAGTAAGCGGCCACTCTCGAGACGAAGACTCCGCCGATGACCCGGCCGAAGTAGGGTCCGAAGTGCTTCACGTCTCCCGTGAGGAGATGCGTACACCCGGCCGCCATGGCGGAACGCAGGATGGGAGCGTCCTTCTCCGGAAGCGTGATGTCCGGCGGAACCTCAACGAGAGGCTCCACCGGAATCACCCGGACTCCCTCCAGGAGCTTCACGAGGCGCTCCCGTTGTGAGTCCGTATCGAGGTTCCGCCGTGCTTCCTCCGCCGCATAGGAAGAGGTCACGAGTTCCACGCTCTCGAAGTCCCACAGACGGACGAGGCCAGCGTCCTCGCGGTAAGCCGGACTCCACGAGGACGAGCGTCCCTTCCTCGAGACCGAAGCGCTTCCGGACGTCAGCCGGGATGACCACGGTCCCGCGTTTCCCGATCTTCACGGCTTCTCCCACGGGTTCCTCCTCGTGTCTGACATTCAGAAACTCAGACATTCCGTGAATAGTCTACGCTCCGAAGGGGTGTACGGACGCCCCCGGCGCCGAGGAGTCTCTACCCGGTTCCTGGTTCGGAGGGGACTTTTGTCAGTTTTGTCAGTTCGTAGCCCCCTACGTTTCCAGAAATTGAACCCGGAGTATTTACGCCGAAATGACGCTTCTGTCGGTTCTGTCAGTTCATACCCCTGCGTGTTTCTGGAAACGAGGGGGGCTTTTGTCAGTTTTGTCAGTTCGTAGGGGGGAGGGTTTCCCAGAATCGAGGGTGGCTCATCCGGCCTTCCTCCGGCCGGTCATGGAGACCACTTCCGCGAGCGCCTTCCTCCGCTCTGCATCCTGGACAGGGCTGTAGTGTTTGGCGGTGACCCCGATGTCATGGTGCCGGAGGACGGCGGAGGCGGTGTGAATCCCGGCGGCCTGAGCGATCAGTTTCCCGACAGTTCGCCGGATGTCATGGATCCTCACGTCCTCGAGGCGGGCGGCCTTCCGGATTCGTTCCCATGGCTTCTTCAGGTCGTACCGGGGGCCGTTCTCTCCGGGTATGACCCAGAGCCCCACACGCGGCAGCTCCCTGAGCCATGCGGCCGTCTCGGGCGCGAGGGGTACGACCTGGGGAGTTCCGGCCTTCGGGTCCGGGAGTCGCCAAGAGGGCTCCTTCTCGTCCAGGTCGAAATCTGCCCACTTCGCGGCAAGTACCTCTCCTGAGCGTGCTCCTGTCTCCAGGAGGAGCCGGAAGGCGGCCCTGACGTGGAGGTCAGGGTGAGCCTCGATCGCCGCTACAAGCCGCCCCAGCTCTTCAGGGCTGAGGGTCCTAGCGCGGGCCGGATTCTCCCGGGCCTTCTCGAACCCAGTGGCGGGGTTCGACGTGATGAACCGCCGCTTGATCGCCCGGCCGAAGGAAGCGGAAACGACCGTGAGCGCGCGGTTCCTCATCGCCGGGCGCTTCGAGTAGGTCTCCAGGAGGGCGGCCACATCGGAGGGGGTGACTTCGGCAAGCCCCTTCTTTCCGAACACGCCGGCGGCATCCGTCAGATACCGCTCTGGCTCTTCCGGCCGCTTGCGTGTGAGCCGAAACTCCTCGAGGTCCGTCTTCACCCACTCCGTGAAGGTTGGAATCGTCTTCTTGGATTCGATGGCGCCGGCGGGGTCCTGCCCCAGCTCGTGAGCCGCGAGGATCTGGCGGGCCTTCTCGCGGGCCTGATCGACCGTGATGATTCCAAACCGCCCGACCCGGAGGAACCTCCTCCGGTCGCGGGATCCGAACCTCACGGAGAAGGTCTTCTTACCGGAGGGGAAGACGTCAACGAGGAAGCCCGGGAGTTCCGAGTCATACACACGAACCCCCGAGGGCTTCTCGGTCTTCAGGGTGTCGATGAGTCTCTTCGTGAGCTTCTTCATGGGTCCAGTCGTTCCTCTTCCGTTCCACAAGAGTTTCAACCGGGCGTAACTCTCTGTCAACGTCAAAAAACAAAGCCCGCTATTCAAGCGGACTCCGTCAACGTCATGAAACGTGGATTACTCTGAGTTTACGCCATGCCCATTGCTTTGGGAGCAACAGGTCCCCGGTTCGAATCCGGGCGCCCCGACCAGCCTTTATAGCGGGTTTATCCGCATCTGCGCGTTTCAAGATGTCCTCCTTCTCGTTGGTTTTTCGTCAGCGGGAGGCCTTTCTTGGTCTCGTTCGCCCTTGGGGGGGCCGGCCCGGAAGTCTCGGTAGCGGCCGGCCCGCCTGACCTCGAAGAACGATGTCGAATTCCGCCAATCTCGTTCGTCGTCCCTGGGAGAGGCCAGAAAGGCCGGCTCGTAGAAGGAGGCAGACGATGCGGGTCATGGTGTTCGCGAAGGCCAGTGAGGGCGTGGATATGAACGCGCCCCCCACGCCCGAGATGATCGAGGCGTTCCGTCAGATGGACCAGTTCACCGAGGAACTCGTCAAGGCCGGCGTCTTCGTGGCCGCCGCCGGTCTGAAGAACAGCGCCCAGGCCAAGCGCGTCGTGAGCGACGGGCCCCGGCGCACGGTCATCGACGGGCCGTTCGCCGAGACCCGCGAGCTGGTCGCGGGTTTCTCGATCTGGGAAGTCAAGGACATGGACGAGGCGTTGGCCTGGGCGAAGCGGTGCCCCGAGCCCATGCCCGGTCCGAGCGAGGTCGAGATCCGGCCGTTCTACGAGGCGGCGGATCTGGCTGGGTTCGTGACGAAAGAGGACCTCTCGGCACCCCGAGACTCGGAGCGAGGCAAGCTCGGCGTCGCCTGATACCTCGGCTGGCGCCAGGTTGTCCCCCTCGGGTCCGTGGAACAGAATGACGTGTGACCGCGGGCGACACGTACAGGGCGGTGATGATGACCATGGATGAGAATCGGAGCGAACCCCTGCTCGAGGCCCTCCTGGATTCCTGGAATCGCCACAACTCCGTCCTGGTCAACCTCCTCCGGGCCATCCCGGAGGGCGGGCTCGAAGCGAGGGCGATGGAGGGGAGCCCGACAGTTGCCCAGATGCTCACCCACGTGCACCACGAGAGGATGGTGTCGGTGCACGAGAACGCGCCGGAGCATGCGGGTGAGCTCCCGGCGGCCGAGTGGGCGGCAGAAACCGATGCGTCCCGGATCGCGGAGATGCTCGTCGAGAGCGGGCGGCGAGTCCGGGAGGCGGTGAAGGGGAGGGTCGAGGCCGAGAGAGACCTGGACCTCGACTTCTCGCACCCGGTGCAGCTCGTGCCGTTCCTGATCTTTCACGAGGGCTACCACCACGGGCAGATCAAGCTGGCCCTCAAGGCCGCCGGCCTTGCGATCACGGATGATGTCGCCGGCCCGATCACGTGGGATGTCTGGCGGGCCCGGACAAGAATCGCCCCGAGAGGGGACGCATGAAGAAGCCCAGGACGGTGGACGACTACGTTGCGGCTTGTCCGGCCAACGCACGGGAGATCCTCGAGCGGATCCGGGAGGTCGTGCGAGCCGCCGCCCCCGAGGCGGAAGAGACGATCAGTTACGGGGTGCCGACGTTCAAGCTCGAGGGGGTGCTCGTGCACATCCCGACGGCCAGACCCAATCCCAGGTCGAGGACGCTGATCTTTTTCATCAGGGCGAAGCCGAGAAGGAGCCCGAGCGGGAGCCACAGCCTGCTGTCGCCCGACTTCACCAGCTGCGCGACGACGAGCGCGGCGAGGGTCCAGAAGACGGCATCGAACGGGTTCATCGAGTAGGTCCCGAAGAGGCCAAGGAACTGGGGTGCGGTCGCGATCGACATCGCGGCGAGAAGCCGCGCGAATTCCCCGCCGCCCATCGCACTCGTTCCGGTGGACCGCCTCCCTGTGCACAATAGACCGACACGGAATGATCCATCTCGCATTCCTGGGCCACGCACTCGGAAGCGTCGTCATGTGCTGGGGCGCCGGGATTCTGGTCTTGGCCCTGTGGTTGCCTTCCGCCCTGGCTTCCCTGGCGTTCAATGCGGGCCTTCAGAAGCTCACCGGCCAGCCGCGCATGGTCCGAGGGGTGGTTCGATGGGATGCAAAAGGCGGCCGGCAGACTCGAGGGTTACGCCAGCGGCGATGTTCCTGGAGCTGGGTGCGATTCCGCTCCCGGCGAAGGAATGGAAGGGGTGCCGCGCGAGGTCCACCATCGCTTCAGCCTGGTGGGCGCCGCCTGCGATACACAGGCGTCCCGGCCATGGACTTCAGAGGACCTACACCGGACCGAAGGGGTTCGCGGAACTCCTCGACATCCGTCTCGGTCCCCTGTCGCTCTCTCCAGCGGGGATGTCGTCTGCCGCTTTCGATGCTGAAGCCGGCCCGGCTGTGGGAGAGTCAGCAGCCGGAGAAAGGGGGGCTCCTGCCGTGACCCTGGCCTTGCAGGCGATCCGGCGCGACTTTCGGGCCGGCCTGAGGTGGACGATCCTCGGAGCGGTCAGCGGAGTAGTCGCGACACCGGTCTTGGTCGCTTTGACGACGCTCGTCTTCCGCTTTCCAGTCCCGTTCGGGGGCTACGTCAGCGGGCCCGGCAGCGTCGGTCCCGCTGTGGCAGCGGGAGTGCTGTTCTACGGGGTCTACTTCGGGGGGCTGGCCGTACAGGCGGCGCTGGGGGCAGTCGCGGGTTTCGCGGGCGCCCGCTTCGGAAAGCCCGATGAGAAACGGATGCGCCGGCTTTGCATCCTCGCGGCTGTCCTCACCGCCGAGTGCGGCATCTTCGTCCTGGCAGTTCTGGACTGGATCATCGGTCCCTGGTGAACCGCTTCGCGCGGCGCTGGCCGGCTGGAGCGGCTGGCTCTGCACAGACACCGGAAAGGGCGCGTCGCAGACCCTGCCATGTCGTCGCGGCAACCCCGCGCTCACGTGGAAGCGCTCTGGACGGCGACGGTCCCCCTGCTCATTCGCTCGCGAAAGGGCCTGGCGAGCCGGACCTCGCCAGGAGACGGGGCCGGAGAGCTACCCGGCGCGCCAGGCGCTTTCGAAGCCGGTCAGGAGCTAATCCGGAGTGCGACCGGGGAAGGCGTTGGCTTCATGCGCGATGGCCACGACTATCCTCCAGAGGGACGCCTCTGCACGGACGATGTAGGTGAAACCGAACCGGCCACATTCGGCTTGGTTCGAGTCGTACCGGACGAAGACTCCGGAGAGTTCCGCGAGGGTCGCCGCGAGAGGTCGAACGGCGAGGCTGGAGATCTCCGTGCGAGCGTAACCCTGCGACCGGGCATGCTCCAGGAGATGGTCGACCAGGACGAGCGCGGTTGGCCTGTCGCTTGCGATCCACACGCCGTCGGGGCGAATGAAGGTGCAGGGGAGGAGGTAGTGTTCTGCCACCTCCTCGGTCCGTCGGGCCTCGAAGGCGCGAACGTACGCCTCGAGCATCTCCTTCGGCGTCGCGGTCATTCGGTGAGTCCTGGCGAGGGTCTCGCGTCGAGCATCAAGGACCGGCCTCCGGGAATGGTGAGAAAGGGCGAGGGGACGTGCGGGGCGGGGAGAGCCGCATCAGGCCGAGGAGATCTCGGCCGTGACGCCGCAGCGACGAACAGCTCCACTTCACGCCTCCTTGTGCAGGGAAGGTGGCTGCCAGAGTTCGACTCTGTTGCCCTCGGGATCGGTCACCCATCCGAACGCGCCGAGCTCGGACACCTCGGTCTTTTCGTCGACCTGGCACCCCTCGGCCCGCATCGCCGCCAGGACGGCGCCCAGGTCGGCGACCCGATAGTTGATCATGAAGGGTCTCGAGTGGTAATCCGAGCTCTCGGGGGCGATCGACCAGACCGTACTGCCGCCTTCCCTGCCCCGAGGGTCGTGGCTCCATTGGAACACGGCGCCGCCCCACGGTTGAATGTCGATCTCCAGGTGTCGCGCGTACCACCCCCGAAGCGCCTCGGGGTCGCGGGCCTTGAAGAAAATCCCGCCGATACCGGTAACTCTGGCCATTTGATTCCTCCTCTGTTTTTCGTTCGGGAGCCGGGTCATCTCTTCGGCAGGCTCCTCGTGCCGATTCTCGAAAAGCTACCTGCCCGTCACCGGCTTCAGGGTGAAGCCTTCCTTGCGAACGCGACCGTCTCTCGACCTGATGTCCAGGACCCCTTTGAGGCTGCCATCCGGTTGCCGCCGATAGGACAGCCCTTCGAACCACACCGCGTCGGGATCGGTTCGAATGAGGCGGAAACTCACGGTGTCGTCTCGTTCCTCCCAGCCCTTCATGTCGGGATGGAAGTGCTTCAGCCGGAGCGAGACGCCGCCATCCGCCTCCACTGCGGTCAGGAGCTCGTAGAAGACCACTTCGTCGCGTCGGAGGAGCCGAAACACCCCAACCATGGCGCCACCTGCGGGCGGCAGCCAGACCAGCTCAGCGGCTCCGCCGAGGAACTCTCCTCGCCAGTGACCGATGAGCAGGCCAACGTCGGTGAGCGTCGCCCGGGGCCGAATCTCGGAGAGGTCGGGTCCGGCGTCGCCAAGGGTCCTGCGACCCTGGGCAAGGACCGGGCATGCGAAGGCGAGAAGTCCGGCGAGCAGGAGCGCATGCCCTCGGCTGCTGACGGCCACTCGTCGCCTTCCGTCTCCGGCCCGTCGAGTTCCTGATGTCGACTCGCCCGAAGAGAGAATCTGGCTCCTCATGGCTTCTCCGCTGGCATGGGCTCTGATGGAGCTGTATGGCCGGCCGGCTGCGCCGGAAGTGTGTCGGGGAGCCTCTCGATGGCCGCCAGCAGAATATCGCGCACGTAGTGCCAGTCGGGAGCCATCGCGAGAGCTCCTTCAGCGTAGGCGCGCGCCACCGCCTTGTCCGGTCTCGTGTAGGTATGGAAGTTCGCGAGATTCATCAGGATCTCCGGCGCTCCCCAAGACGGCACCCATGGGGCCCGTTGGGCGGCCGAAAGGGCCTCCTCGCGCGCCCCGGCGAGCCCCCGCTTCCAGGTCGCGATCGCGACGCTCGGGTCTCCACCGGCTGGCCGGTACGCCTGCTGCATCCCGACGAGCCAGAGGCTCCTCGGGTTCGACCCGGCGTTCCGCATGAGCGTGCTCATGACGTCTGCCCCTTCCCGCAGGACGCCGGCCTTACGCTCTTCCGGGATGGCACCCGGAACCCAGAGGCGACCCATCAGGCAGCCCAGGAGCGCGCCGCGCGCGTCCTCGAATCCCTCGTCCAGCGCGAGAGCAGCCCTGGCGTGGGTGGCGCACTGTTCGAAGTCATCGGCGAGGTCGGCCGGCTTCGGCGCCTCGTTGAGGCCGTTGAAACCCCTCCGCCAGTATGCGAAGGCGATCCAATACCGCCGGTACTTCTCGTGCGGACCCGCCGGGGCCCGTTCTAGGTCATGGGCGAGCGACAGAAGCCGTGCACGATCGCCACGGTAGTCGTTCCGGAGGATGGCGGCCGCGGAATCCGCCAGCATTGAGCCGGGGGGGGCGGCGTTGGAGAGCCGGGCTGCGGTGAGAACGGCGATGAGAAGCGCCAGCTGTTTCATCGATTCGGGACCCCCTGTTCGCGCCCGCTGGTACGCCAGCGGATCCCTCCGGGTTCGCGTGTCAGGGCGAGGATTCCGTCTCGGACTCCGTCAACGGGCCCAACAGCCCCCCGAACGGCGCCTGCGCGGTCTTGAGGCCCGAGGCGGTCGCGAGGGAGACTCACCCCCGTGGAGATCGCGCGAGCGGCGGCCCCCGATGAGGACTCGGCGTCCGCCGGTTCGGCGGCAGCGACGCTGGGCTGGGGCGCGGCCTACCTCCTCTACTTTCTCGCCTTCGCGGTCTCGTTCGGGCTCGCCCGGCAACTGGAGCCGCTGGCGGCGGCTCTCCTCGGGCTCGTGAACACGGCTCCGGATGCCGTGGCCGCACCGTTCGTGCTTCGTGCAGCCACGCAAATACCAGCCGACCGGGTACGGGTAAGCGTGCGCCTCGCCGCCCTCTGCGTGGCGTTCGTTTCGTGGTGCCTCGCGGGCACTCTGGGCGCTTTCTGGGTGTGGAAGTCGGTCTCGCACGGGGGGTGGCCGATCCCGTCCGACGTGCTCAACGTCGTGTGGAGGTGCCTCTTCTCGATGCTCGTCTTCGGTGCGCTCGCCGGCATCGGTCGCGCCAGACACCACGCGCTGCGCGCCGAGGAGGAGGCTGCACGCGCTCACCGGGCGGAGAGGTTGCGGCTGGAAGCGCGACTAGCGATCCTGCGGGCTCAGCTCAATCCCCACTTCATCCTCAACGTGCTCCACTCGCTCGCCGGCCTCGCGAGGCGCGACCCGGCAACGACCTCCGCGTCCCTCGAACGGCTCGGCACGACCCTCCGGTACGCGCTGCGGGTTCAGAGCGGACGGTGCGACCGTGTGTCCCTTCGCGACGAGCTCGAGTTCACGAACGAATACCTCGAGCTCGAGAGGTTGCGCCTGGGAGAACGCCTGCTGGTCCATGTGAACGTGGAGGAGGCCGCGTTGACCAGAGTCGTGCCGCCTTTCGTTCTTCAGCCGCTGGTGGAGAACGCCATTGTCCATGCGATCTCCCGGCGGGCTGCGGGAGGCACGGTGGCGATCACGATCGCCACCGCGGGGGAAGCCGTGCTCGTGACCGTCGACGACGACGGGAGCCCCGAAGGTGCTCCGCCCGCACCGGGCCGCGAGGGCTCCGGGCTGGGCCTCGGGTTGCTGAGAGACCGGGTCGAGGCACACTACGAGGGGAGGGGTGTGCTCCGCATCGGGCCGTCGCCGCTCGGGGGGACCCGCGCGACGCTTCGGCTCGAAGGAGAGCCGGCCGGCGGAGACGAGGGAGAAGCCGAATGAGCCAGGAACTGTGCTGCGCCGTTGCCGAAGACGAGCCCGAGGCTCGAAGCAACCTCGCCGAGTACCTCGAGCGGCTCGACGCCGTGAGTATCGTGGGGGTCGCCGGTGATGGCGAGGCCGCCGTCCGTCTGGTGGACGAGACTCGGCCCGACCTCCTCTTCCTCGACGTCTGCCTCCCCGAGATGGACGGGTTCGAGGTGCTGCGCCGCATCCGGCACCGGCCGGAGGTTGTATTCACGACGGCATTCGACGACTACGCCGTGTCCGCCTTCGAAATGGGCGCCCTCGATTACCTCGTCAAGCCTTTCGGTCCAACGCGGCTGGAGGCCGCCGTCGAGCGTGTGCGGTCCCGCCTCTCCGCCCGCCCGGGCGAGCCCGGAGCGCCGGGACCCGTCGAGCGGGCGCTGACGGTCACCCGGAACCCGGTTCGGCGCCTATTCGCGAGGCAGGGCGGGCGGATCGTCCCGATCGAAGCGGACGATATCCTCCGGATCAGCGCGAGCGGCGAGTACTCCGAGATCGTGACCGAGAGGTCCTCGTTCCTTGTCGCCTCCAGCCTCGCGCAACTCGCTGGTTCCCTCGATCCGGCCGACTTCGAGCGGGTTCACCGGGCCCACATCGTGAACTTCCGGGCCGTGCGGCACCTGCGGCCCGCCGGCGACCGCCGGCTCCAGATCACGCTCAAGGACGGGTCGACGCTTGTCGCGAGCCGCGCCGCCTCGGTGAGGCTGAGGCAGCGAATCGCCTAGCGGTGGCACGGCGGTAGCGCGATCGCAGCCGGTGTCCAGCAAGTGAACGTCGCCTGATGTCCCCCTTCTCCTGAACTTACTTGACGAGGTCGTACTTCACGACGAAGTTAAGGCGGCTCGCGTCGCCCCTGGCGCCGCCCTGATTCTCGCGCCGGCCGTAGAGGTACTCGAGCCCCAGCCGGAACGCCTTCGTTGGCTGGAAGATCAGATTCAGGCTTGCGTAGAGGGTCGTCCGGATCGCGGACGCCGCAAGCGACGCGACCGGGTCGACCTTGATGTACCCGTAACTCGCGGTCGATCGCCACATGCCGGACCAGTTGTGGGTGTATCCCAAAACCGGCCCGAAGACCGGGATGGCCTCCAGATTCCCCGAGGCATCGAGGCCCGCGTCCAGGTTCTGCCCGCCGAGATCGTTGAGGTAGCGGGCCACGCCTTCCCCGTACAGGAGCTGGAACGAGAGCTTGTCTCGATCCAGGATCTCGGCCGAGCCAGAGAGATTGAGGCCCCACCCGAAGACCGAGCGGTCGCCGCCGGCGGGAGACTCGATCCCGATACTCCGGCCAAGGGCCGAGAGCTGCACATGGAGCCCCTTCTTCTCGAAGCGGTACCCCACGACGTAGTCGGGCATGCGCTGCAGGGTCTTCGTGTCCGCGGGCAAGCCCGCGGCCTTGACGTCGACCTCCGAGCCGGGCTGTTCGAGGCTGAAGAAGACGGACTGACGCCTTTCCCCCTGGCGCGAGAGAGGCTGCGTGTAGCGAAGCTGCGGCTGCCTCTTGTTGGCGAGCGCGTTGGTGACCTCGTAGTCGACCGTGTCGGGCCAGGAGTCGATGTTCATGAACGCGGAGAACGTCTGGCCCACGAGGATGTTCCAGGCCTGCCCGTAGTAGTGCCTCACGCGGAAGCTCATCCCGGGTGACGAGCTGTCCCCGAAGAAGTCGTTCTCGTAGTAGATGCGGAGCCGGTCGCTCGTTGCGAGAGGCCGGCGAAACTCCAGGCTCATCCGCGTCGCCTTGGCATGAAGTGCGAACCGGCTCGACTCGCTGGACGCCGGATCGGTCTCGACCGGGATGCTCGCCGGCACGAACCAGTTCGGGTTGCCAGCGTTTCCGAAGTCCCGGATGGCGTCGACTCGCGCGTACCCGCCGAGCTTGATCATCGACTGGGTTCCCGGGATCGCGATGAATCCGGCCAGGGCCGGGTCGAGAGGGACGTTGTCGGGCCTGGGAGCCGCGGACTGCTGATCCCCGACGGTGTTCGCATCCCGGATGAGACTGTCGGCCGGGAGCGCTGGCGCCTTGGGGGCGGGCTCGGGAGCGCTCGTGCTCGATCCCGCTCGCTCCTTTTCGAGCAGCAGGATCCGGTCCTTGAGCTCCATCACCGTCCTCTCGAGCTTCTCGACGGTTTCACGCAGCTTCTCGACCTCGAGGTTCTCGACCTCGAGGTTCTCGACCTTGCCCGCGTTCTGCGCCGCGACGGGACATGGGAGGAGGAGTCCACAGAAGATCAGTCCCGTGACGAGGACCGTGACCGGCACCGGTCTGTCTCTCACCGGGTCACCCACATGAGCCACGGTGTGCCGATCACGAGGTGGAGGATGAACAGAAAGGCCGTGATGATCGCGCCGAGCCTGTAGAGCTCCCCCTGCGTCAGATAGCCGCTCCCGGCGAACATGATGTTCGCACTCGAGCCCTGGGGTGTGATCGCCGAGAAGTAGTTGGTCGCGAAGAGAAGAGAGAAGGCGAGGATGCCGGCCGGGACGCCGAGCTTGACGCCGACATCGAGGAAGACTCCGAAGAGCGCGAGCATCTGCGCCGTCTGGCTGACGAAGAGGTAGTGCATCAGGATGTAGGCGACGAGGAGCACAGCGAAGGCGCCCAACCACGGCAGACCACCCAGGGCGCCAGCCAGACGTTCCCCGAGGTACCCCATGAACCCGAGCTCGTTCAGCTGCGCGCTGAGACTGAAGAGGACCGCGAACCAGATGAACGTGGCGAGAACCTCGCCTTCCTGAGCGATGTCCTTCATCGTCAGGACGTTGGTCGCGAGGAAGACGCCGAGTCCCGTGAAGGCGATCGCCGTCGAGTCGAGCTTGAGCGTGCCCGACATCGCCCACAAGATGACCATGGCCAGGAAGGTGACCGCGACGATCTTCTCCTCCGTGCTCAGGCTCCCCATCTTCCGGAGCGCGGCCCGGGCCTCGGATGGCGCGTCCGGCGTCTTCGTGACCTCCGGCGGAAAGATCTTGTAGATGAACACGGGGAGAGTCGCCAGTGCCAAAAGCGACGGAACCGAGGACGCGACGAGCCACGAGACGAAGTCGATCTTCAGCCCGAAGTTCCTGGCGATCTCGGCCCCGACCGGGTTGGCCGCCATCGCGGTCAGCCAGAGCCCGGACGAGACCGTGAGACTCGCCATCCCGCAGAACATCAGAAAGGCGCCCATCCTCTTCCGCGTGGCCTCGTCCGGGTTCGACCCGCCAGCCTTCGCGAGGGAGAAGGCGATCGGGTACAGGACGCCGCCCCGCGCGGTGTTGCTCGGGAACGCCGGGGCGATGACGGCATCGACCAGGAAGAGGCTGTACCCGAGCCCGAGTGTCGAGCGGCCGAAGACAGTGACGACGAGATAGCCGAGGCGTTCACCCAGGCCGCACTTCACCACCGCCCGGGCCACGAGAAACGCGATGACGATCAGGAGGATCGTGCCGTTGGCGAACCCGGCATAGGCCTTTGCCGGCGAGAGGGTCCCGCTCAGGATCACCGCGCCCGCGGCAAAGACCGACGCGGTGAAGATCGGCAGGGCTCCCGCCACGACGGCGAAGATCGAGCCGACGAAGATGGCGAAGAGGTGCCACGTCTGCACGGTCAGGCCTGCCGGAACGGGCCAGAACCAGATGCCGGCAACGAGCGCGAGAGTGGCGGCCCGGGCACCCAGACGCCGCAGGTCCATCGGTGGCCTTGTCACGGCCTCACCTCTGCCGGGGTTCCGGAGGGCGTGCGGCGGTAGCGGCCCTTCAGGTCCACGGCCCGGCCCTGGAACATCCCCTCGGCATCGAGGACGACGAACTGCCACTGGAACGAGAGCTCGCCCTCGACTCCCTCGTAGCGTCCCGAGCCCCCTGTGATGGAACCCATGAAGCGCTGGCCTGTCGCGACGGAGCGGCCCTTGACGTCGAGGAAGATCTGGTCGTTCCTGTCGTCGGTGAGCACCATCTTGGCGATGCTCGTCCCGGCGCCGTCGTCAAAGCCGAGAGCCTCGGCACGGAAGCCCTTGCTCAGCCCCTCTCCCGAAGTCACGACGAGAGCGCCAGAGACATGAACGGAAGAAACTTCGCGCGATCCCATCTTCAGGACTTGGCGCTGGCCGCTGGCGGACCAGTTGGCCGTGAAGGGGATCCACCCCTCGCCACTAGGTCCTCCGGCGCCGGCCGCCGGGAGCCCCATGAGAAGGAACGCAGCGGAAAGAGGAACGGCGAGGCCGAGAAGGCCGTGCCGGAGTTTCCACAGTGCCCGGGGAAGACGCATGGGAGTCCTCCGTTGTCTTGGGTTGGGGGACTAGCTCGACCGCGCGCCAGCCGTAGTTGGCGCGCCAGCCGTGGTTGGCGCGCCGGTCATGGCGACGGGATCGAGAACCCGGCCGAGCTCTTCCTCGGAGAGGATTCCCTTTTCCCGGATGAGGGCCAGGATGCCCTTCCCGGTTTTCATCGCCTCGGTGGCGAGCTCGGTGGCACGGTCGTAGCCGATGACGGGATTGAGAGCGGTGACGGTACCGATCGAGTAGTCGACATAGTGGCGCATGACGTCGATGTTCGCGGTGATCCCCTCGACGCAGTGGACCCGGAGCGTGTGGGCGGCGTTCATGAACATCGTCTGCGCCTCGAAGATGCAGGCCGCGATCACGGGCTCGAAGACGTTCAACTGGAGCTGGCCGCCCTCGGCCGCCAGCGAGACCGTCAGGTCGCTGCCGATCACCCGGAAGCAGACCATGTTGACGACCTCCGGGATGACGGGGTTCACCTTCCCCGGCATGATCGAGGACCCGGGCTGCTTGGCCGGGAGATTGATCTCGCGAAGGCCACACCTCGGTCCCGACGAGAGGAGCCTCAGGTCGTTGCAGACCTTCGAGAGCTTGATGGCGAGGCTCTTCATGCAGGAGGAGTACAGGACGAAGGCCTGGGTGTCCTGCGTCGCCTCGATCAGGTTCGGCGCCAGCCGGATGGGAAGCCCCGTGATCGCGGCGAGGTGCTTCGTGCAGAGCTCCGCGTAGCCCGCTGGAGCATTGAGCCCGGTCCCGATCGCCGTGGCGCCCATGTTCGTTTCACACAGAACGGTCTGGATGCGCTCGAGCGCCAGGACCTCGCCGGCAAGGGTCTCGGCGAATGCCGTGAACTCCTGGCCGAGAGTCATCGGAACGGCGTCCTGCAGCTGCGTCCGGCCCATCTTCAGGATCGAGCCGAACTCCTTGCCCTTGGCGCGAAAGGCCTCTATCAGCTCGTTCATGGCGGCCACGAGCCGGATGTTCCCGAGGGCCATCCCGACGTGGAGCGAGGTCGGGTACGCGTCGTTGGTCGACTGTGAACAGTTGACGTGGTCGTGCGGGCTGCAGTACTTGTACTCGCCCTTCGCGTGTCCCATCAGCTCGAGCGCCCTGTTGGCGATCACTTCGTTCGCGTTCATGTTCGTCGAGGTTCCGGCCCCGCCCTGGAAGACATCGAGCCGGAATTCGTCGTGGAGCCTTCCGTCTATGACCTCCTGGCACGCCCCCTCCATGCCGGTCAGGATCTCCCTGGAGAACTGACCGCAGTCGAAGTTCGCCCGGGCCGCGGCGAGCTTCACCATGGCAAGGGCACGGATCAGATCGGGATAGAGCCGCAGTTCGACTCCGGAGATATGGAAATTCTCCAGGGCACGGGCCGTCTGAACACCGTAGTAGGCGTTTTCGGGTACGTCCTTCTCTCCGAGGAGGTCGTGTTCGATTCTCGTCTTGATCTCGGACATTTCTGGCTCCTTTCGCCGGGGCGGCGAGCGGATGCGGCTGGCGCCGCTCCAGAAAGATCATAGGCGTGGCATCGGCCGCGAATCCGCAGAAGCGGGCCGTTGTGCGCGCCCTATCTGCCGCTTTCTGATTCGCCGAAGTCTTTTGCCGCGCGCGGCATCAGGGCAGAAGGCTGGGAGGCACGATTCCACCCGTTTCCCCGGGGCGAGTCTCGATCGTCCAGAACCTCGCGCCCCGGGTGGAGAGCCTGTCACGGTTGCCGGGGGGCTAGTTGCTCCGCCCCTCCGGATACCGGACGAAAATTCCATCGGAGTAGACGATGTCGTCCGCGTAGTTGGTCGTCGCCCCCTCGGGGTAGCTCCAGGGGTCCTTCGTTTCGACGACCCGGTCGGATCCCGAGCAGACGATCCGGTAGCTCTGCGGACCCGCCCCCTCGACCTTCCTTGTGAAGTAGCTGTACGGTATTCCCCAGCCATCGCGACGCGGACACGTCTGGAGGTACTTCGGCTCGAGAATCCGAGCCAGCTCGTCCATCGACCCGGCGGCCGGATACGCGTTCCTGTCGACAAAGTACGCCTCACATGCGGTCGCCACGCTTCGCAGGTCCGCCATCGCCTGCTGGCTGCGTCCGCGCTGGATGGCTTCCAGGAGGTTCGGAATCATGAAGGCGAGCGCCGGGATCCAGAGGAGTAGCGGGAGACCGGCCTTCCTTCTCCACACGGGCGCGAGGGTGCTTTTTGCCGCCGGGTTGATGAGACCGCGTATCCATCGGATCGTTCCCCAGATGAAGAGGACGCCCGTGTAGACGATGACGGTCACGATGACGGCCAGGATGCCAAAGCCGATGAAGAGGCTGGACATGGTCTTCCACCTCGACTGCCAACTGCAGCTCTCTATCGTCTCTCGGATTCGGGCGATCCGCCACGAGCGAGCCGCAACGGTTCCTCACCCGCGACTCCGGTCCGCCCTTTCCCCGCTCTGGCGGGGCGAGGATTGAAGGGAGACACTGGCGGAACGCTTGGCTCACCCGCTGCCTGCCCTCGCGGGGTTCGGGGAACGCCCCCCACCACGATTCGGTCGTGCACACGCCGCCAGTAGACTCGGCCGCGATGATGCATCTGGAGCTGCTGGGCAACGCCCTCGGGACCGTCGTGATGTACTGGGGCGCCGGGATGGTGCTCTTTTGCCTGTGGCTCCTCTCTGCCCTTCTTTCCCTGGCGTTCAATGCGGGCCTTCAGAAGATCACGGGCCAGCCGCGCGACTGGTCCGACGGGTGGTTCGACGGGATGCAGAAGGCCGCTCAGAGACTCGAGTTCCGCTGGATCGGCTGGCTGCCGGGGCTTCTCATCCAGGTCTGGTACGCCGGGTACGCGGCTGATCTCGTCCACGCCGAATCCCCGCGGGGCATCTCCGCGCTCCTCCACGTCACGGCCGCTGCGGGGATCGCGATTTCCGGGACGGTCTTCGGACTGATCCACGCCTACTTCGACTCGAGAAAGGGCAGGGCCCGCCTCGCGATTCCCGCAGCCGTCTGTCTCGTGTCGGCAGGGGGCTACGTCGTGCTCCTTCACGAGCCCGCGCTCGCGGCACGCCTGGCGAGCGGCTGGAGAACGCTCCTCGGCCCCCTGCTCGGGGCGATGATCGACTCCCTCTGACAGAGGCATGCCGGGCAAATGGGGGAGCCGTTCCGCCCGCCGCCCGCGTTACCCGAGGACGGTTATGCCGCCAGCTTCAGCTCTCTCTGAAGGTCCTTGCTCTGGCTGGGCTTCCAGATGAACTGGTCGACCCAGTAGTGGTGCATCGAGAAGCCGAGGAACATAGAGGCGAGCAGATCGCTCCAGTGGATGGTGCCAAAAAGCGGCATCGTGCCCGTTGCCAGCAGCGGAGTGCAGCCCGGGAAGAGGTCGAGCCCGCACCCCAGGAACCTGAAGAACGCGGCGGACGCGATCGCGGCCAGGGCATAGGTGACAAAGTTCCTCGAGACCTTCGCCGCCAGGCCGAACCTCTCGGGATCGACTCCCGGCGCGTGGTACCGGTTGCGATTGTGGAACCAGACGATCGCGTGGTACTGCAGGTCGTGGAAGATGGTCACGAATGCCGCGAAGCCCAAGAGAGGCGCCGTCAGCGTGGCGTCCCACAGGCAGATGACGGCATAGAGAGGGATCACCGAGAGCAGGAAGAGGAGTTTCGGCCCGTTGAGGGGCTCTCCCTTCCTCCACTTCGCCACCTGCCTGACGACATACGTCGCGACGAGGGCCGCGAAGAGGACTTCGAGGGCCGTGACGATCATCATCTCGGGTCCCGGAGTGGGACCGAGACCGAACTGCGGCCGGGCATCCGGGTGCCGCAGGATGAAGGCTCCAAACGGCAAGAGCAATCCGCCGTAGAGCATCGCCGAATCGAGCTTGAAGTCGATCGGGTTCGTGTCGTTGTTCTTCCGCTCGTAGAGCCGAAGAAAGCCGTAGTGCTGCCTGACGACGTGCCAGTAGGCCCACAGGTTGAAGAGCAGGACAAAAGTCGTCCAGGGTGTCTTCCAGTGGCCGACACCGGCATTCATCAGGAGCCAGCAGACGCCGATGACGGCGGGCCCGACGAGAAACCAGAGGAGGCTCCAGAGGAGGAGCGAGCGCCGGTTCCTCATCTCCTCGCGATCCATGTACGTGCGGCTGATCGTGCCGAAGAAGTGAGGGCTGTCGAGGAGGACGACCCAGACGAACCAGACGGCGATCATGTCGACGCCGAAACCGGCGTGCAGGGCCAGGAGAGCGTAGGCGGCAAGCGAGCCGAGGATGAACCAGGGGATGTCAACCTTGGGGCTGACGATCCATCGCATCGAGAAGCGGGGTTGAGCCGGGGGGACGAGGGCGTCCGTCGTCATGGGTGCGCTTTTTGCCACAAGTCCCGGAGAATCGCAAAGGCCTTGCGCCGCGATCACGCCAGGTGAGATGCCTTCCCGGCGAGAGGACAGGAGGAAGACGTGACGAAAAAGCTCCTCGTTTCGGACAGGGGACCCATAACGGTTGTGACTCTCAATCGCCCGGAGGTCAGGAACTGCGTCGATGGCGAGACGGCCGTCGCCCTGGCGGAATCCATCGAGGCCTTCCGCGGCGACGAGCGAAAGCGAGTGCTCGTCATCACCGGGGCCGGTGACCTGGCCTTCTGTTCGGGCGCCGACCTGAAGAACCCGCTCTCGCTTCTCTCACACCCCTACATCGACACAGCCTCGCCAATGGGCTTCTCGCGCCTCGATCCTCGAAAACCCACGATCGCCGCGATCAACGGCGCCTGCTTCGCCGGCGGTTTCGAGCTCGCGGCCTGGTGCGACTTCAGGATCTCTTCCGAGAACGCCGAGTTCGGCTGTCTGAGCAGGCGCTGGGGAGTCCCTTACACCGACGGTGGGACTCAGCGCTTCGCCCGGATCATGGGGCTCGGAAACGCCCTCTACCTCCTCGAGACGGGTGCCCGGATCGGCGTCAAACGCGCCTACGAGATGGGGTTCGTCCAGGAGATCGTGCCCGAGGGCCAGGCTCTCGAACGGGCAATGGAGCTCGCCACCCAGATCGCCTCCTACCCGAACTTCCCCGGCATCGTCGCCGAACGCGGCGCCGTCCTTTCAACCTTCGGTCTGTCCCTCGACGAGGGCCTCGCGCTCGAGGCGGACACCGTGAGGCCGACTCTCGCAAGCGAGGAGCTGCGCTCCGGCCTGATGCGATTCGCCCAGGGCGCCCGCGACGAATCGCCGCGCCCGCCTACCAGATCGTCTTGACCGACCGGCTCTGCCGGATCCGCTCATCGTGGGTCGCGACCGGCATCCGGCGAGCCACCGCGGTCGCCGCGATGAGGCGGTCCGGACTTGGTCCATCCGCCTCGGGCAGTTCGCCTTGAACTCGGCGGCACCGACCGTCTTCATGGTCTCCTTGTGGGAGTCATGGTCCTATGAGGATGACCATCGGCACCCTCAGCCCCCGGCCGGTCCCCCGAGATTCGAGAGCTACTTCGCCGCCGGGTGGCCCGCCAGGGCGTGACCGAACCGGACGAGGGATTCCGCGGAGCCGCCAAGCCGCAGCTCGACGCAACCGCCTTGGACCCGAACGTCCTTGACCACGGCCCTCACGGCGGAGAGGAGCCTGGTCTTCGCCTCGAGGCGGTAGACCGGATAGGCCTCCAGGACCTCCTTGACGACCGCCGACACCGCCTCGCGCATGGGAATGAGGACGAGATCCGGCAATCCCTCGACCGAGAGGCGTTCGATCTTCGTCTGCCGCAGGAAGAGCTCCCCGGCGGAGTCCTCCCACTGGATGGCGGCGGAGACGTCGACCTTCTGGCTGAGTGTTCCCACCGCGGGAAGACCGGTGAGGGTCAGGCTGACCCGCAATCCGAGGCGATCGCCCCTTTCCGAGGAATCCAGGTGGACCGCCGTCACCTCGAGCTCGCTCGCCCACTTCAACGGTTTCTTCAACGGGAGCTTCACCGCCAGGGCCCGCTCGATGACGCGGGGAGCGATCCGGACGGGGAAACCGGCGAGCAAGAGGATGGTCACGCCACACACGAGGAGAAGGATGACGAGGAGGGTCAAGAGCAGGATTCCCATCGAAGGTCCTCCCATCGAGCGCCCTCGAGTACGAAGCCTCGTGGCTCTGGGCGGCCACGGGGCCGGCCGTTTCCAGGCGCCCGGGAATGAGCCTAGCGCTGATTCGGGGACCCGGAGCCCGATTCCGTCAGGGATTGCGTGAGGAAACTGGCGTCTTTCCATCCCGGCCCTCTGCCCGGCTCATCATTGCGCCGATTCAGAAGCGCCAATCCGAGAGGAGCGGGCCGCCGGCTCGCTCCTGTTCGGGTACAGTTCGTCACGGAAAGAGACTCATGCCCGGCTCCGTGACGATCCATCTCCCTGGAGACGAGGTGGCGGTCCACCCCAGTCCGCCTTCAGGCCTTGGGGACCTGGTTGCGGCCTTGCGGCTTGCCGTGCATCTCGCGGAGACCGGTAAGGGTCCGCCGCGGTCGCTTCTCGGCCTCATCGAGCTCCCGGGGAAACCGGTTCCTGCGGCCGATCAGGGCAGGACGCTCTCCCGGCTCTCGGAAGACGTGACACGCTCCCTTTCCGTGGCCTCGACCGAGACGGAAGACTGGGTCGTCTTCTTGACCTTCATCCTCGGCGCCTCCCGGCGGATCGTGGGGCGGGCCCTCTCGGAGCTCACCCAGCTGCACCGGGAGCGTGACGAGCTCGGAGAAGCGAGCCCACGCCTTCTGGCCCTGGACATCGCCCTGCGGGGGCGCCGCCGCCTGATCGTGGCGAAGGGACTGTTGCTGCTCGAAGCCCTGGCCTCTCTCGCGGCGGCCCTCGAAGAGCAGGCCTCGTGCCTCGATTCCTCCAGAGAGCTCGCCCGCCGCCTTCCCGATTTGATCGGCGAGTGCCAGCGCGTCCTCGACCTGGAGCGGCGGCTCCTTTCGGAGGAAGCCTCCGCGACCCCCTATCTCACTGCGGCGCCGGTCCTGACCTCTCTTGCCGACAAGCTCGAGGCCTTCCGGCTCGCGTGCGACAAGGTACACGGCGAGGCCGGCCGAGTCGCCGAGCAGCTGGCGAGGGTCGGAGCTCCTTCCGAACCAACCTCTGACCCCGCGTGGCTTCAGCCCGCGGTGGAAACAACCGTCCGCTTCGACGGGAGTGTCGAGGAGCTCGATGCCAGGATCGCCGCGATCAGGCAGTCGATGTCCTTCGACGAGGTCGAGCCCTTCGTCGACCTCTCGGTTCCCGACGCCCCGATAACCGAAACCGCCGGTCATTTCACGCACCTCTTCGCGTTGGGTCTCGCCCGGATTGCCGCCGGTTCTCCCCTCGAGCGAGCCCGCCGGCTCGACCGGCCCGCCGTCTGGCGGGAGATCCTCGCCTTCCTTCCGCCGGGTCCCCTGGCCGAGGAGATTCGCGAGGCCGTCCATCGGTGGGTAAACGAGGCCGTCGAGGGCGCGCGAGAGGCTTCGACGCTCGAGGCGTGGGTGAAGGTGCGCGAGTTCGCCGAGCCCGGGACCCCGCTCGCGGAGGAAGCGGCGGAGCGGTGCGACCTTCTTTCGGCGCTGGCGGCCTCTCGGCCAGCGGCCCTCCAGGCGTATCTCGCTCGCCACCCCGATGGACCTGGCGCCGCGGCGGCCCGCACGCGGCAAGAGGAGATCGCATGGGTTCCGGATTGGGCGAGCGAGTCGGGCGGGAAGGACGCCGGGTACTGGGTTGAGCTCGACCTGTTTGGCGAACGGGTCCGGTTCCGGCTTCTGGCGGCGGGCACTTACCTCGTTCACCCGGCATGGCTGGTCCGGGACGCAGAGATCGAGAGCCGTCCCATGGAGGTGACACTGACTCGCCCCGCGTGGGTGGCGGAGAGGCCCGTCTCGAGAAGGGTCTGGGAGGGTGTGGGGGGCGGTGAGACCGGACCCGAAGGGGAGGACCGGTCCGTCCTGGCGCCTGTCTCCAGGAATGATGTGGAGGACTGGCTGGTCCGCCTCCGCGAGCGGCGACCGGACCTGGCCCTGCGAATGCCCTCCCAGGTGGAGTGGGAAGCGGCCCTCTGCCTGGGGCTTTTCGAGAGCGTTCCTCCTTCAGGAGAGTGGTGCCAAGACGGTGCGTTTGCCGGCGGGGAGCCAGTCAGGACCGATCCGCTCGGTGATGCGGACGCTCCGGTCCTGCGTCAAAAGGCTCTGGCTCCGGACGCTGCTGGGCCTGCGCGACTGGCTCCGGCAAACGCGCGCCTCGAGGGGACCGGGTTCCGTCTCGTCGCCGATGCCACCGGCGCTCACGATCAACGGGATGCTCTCGAGGATTTCGTGCGGCCTCCGAGGGGTGCGGTCTACCTGGGCGACCTTTCGCCCTTGAGCGCCAAGGAGCCGCCGGGTCTGAAGCGGGCCCCGGGGGATGCCTGGGGAGCCCTGTCCGTCCTGGTGGGAGGCCGCCGGACGAGTGCGTTCGTTCCGCTCCATGCCCCATCGACGGTCGCCTGGGCCATCCCTCCCGGGACGCGGAGGTTCACGGCAGTCGGGGCGGGCGCTCCCGCCCAAGGCGCTCTCCACAGAAGCTGGAGCTATCGGATCGACATCGACGGCAGACCCGTCGCCTCGACGCCTCCTCTTTACGAGAGCCGGGGAGGTCTTCCGATCGACGTCCCCATACCCGAGAACGCGCGCGAGATGACCGTCAGCGTCGATCCGCTCGGGGACGCGGACCACGACCAGGCCGTTCTCGCCTGGCCCTACTTCCACCGCGACCGTGTGGGGGTCCTGTCCGTGATCCCCGACTCCGCCATCTTCCTCGGAGCTCTGACCCCGAAAAGCGCCAGGGTGGGCTGGGGCGAGTACGGAGTGAACAACCTCCCGGATCCTCACCACGCGGTTCGATTGGGAGGGATCCGGGTAGAGGAATTCCTCTGGATGCACGCGCCGGCGGAGGTCTCGTGGTCGATCCCTCCCGGAGCGCGGAGGTTCACGGCGATCGGGACGCGAGTCGACCTCGACTTCACCGCGCACGGGACCTGGCGTTTCGTCGTCCTGATCGACGGCAAGGAGGTCCATGCCACCGACCCGCTCGCGGCGAGTCCCGAGGGACTGCCGATCGATGTCTGGCTCCCTCGCTCCGCCGAAGAGCTGACGATCCGCGTCGACGACATGGGCGACGCGAAGTGTGACTGGTCGGTTCTGGCCTTCGCGTGCTTCCGGACGGCGGAGACCGAGTTCCGTCCGGGGGAGGCTGTTTTGCGGAGCTTCGAGGGGCGCTTTGTTTCTCTGCGCGCCGAGGGAGCTGGCCGCCTCGTTGCCGCCGATGCGGCTCCCGGTCCTCCCGCGCGCTTCGAGCTTCTCGAGACCGGACCGGCCCGTATTGCGCTCCGCGCGGCGAGCGGGAGGTGGGTCCGGCGGGCAGAGGACGGGACCAGGGTGTGTGTCGATTCCCTCGTGCCGGGCCCGGAATCGGAGTTCGCCCTCGGCCACGCAGGGGCAGGCTGCTACTCCTTCCGGGGCAGCGGTACGGAAACCTTCCTCTCACTCCCGCTCGCGGGCGAGCCAGAGTTCGTCCCGAGGCCGGCTCACGGGGACGCCCCAGCGGCATTCGAGCTTCTGGGAAGACACTGTTACGCGGGCTCGGCGAGCGATCCTCCCATTCCCGCCTCTCACTCGGTTGTTCGCTTCGCCCTTCCCGTCGAACGAACGGCCTTTTCAGAAGACGGTGAGGACCTGGTGGCGGCCTCGGGAACCTCGCGCCTGCGTCTGAAAGGTGGGGCCTGGGTGGAGCGGGAGGGGCACCGCGCCATCCACTTCGACGGCGTTTCCACTCACGCCATCGTGGAGCCGCCCCCCTGCCTGAGCGCGGATCTCACGATCCGGATGACGTTTCGCCTTTCGGCAGCTCCACGCCAGGGCTGGGTTTCGTTCTTCCTGTGCCAGTCAGATGCCGATCGGATCAACGTCCGGCTCTGCCTGGCGAACGGCCGCCTCGAATGGGTGGCGCCGGGAGGGCCGGCGCTCGTGTCGCGCGCCGAGATCACGCCCTGGGTCCGGCACACCGTTGTCCTCGCCGTGGAGGGGCCCCTCCATCGGCTCTATCTCGACGGGCAGCTTCAGGGGGGCGCCGCGCGGAAGCTCGACGAGACGATCCGCCTGCCTCTGTTCGTGGGGCGGCGCTTTGCCGGGGAGGGCTGGTCCTATCTCGCCGGAGAGATCTCGGAGCTCTCGATCCTGGGACCGCCCGGGGCGCAGGAGGGCGGGAGTCTCGATCCCAGACCGGGAACCCGTCCTCAGGGGAGCGGCCCGGTCTCGAGGGGGAGCTCGGGCCTCGCCCCCCATTCCCAGAGCGAGCCATCGTAGTTGGCCGCAATGATGCCGAGCCGGGCCTCGAGGAGCACCGCGAGGAGCGCCGATCGAACGCCCCCGGTGCAGTACGTGATGGGAGGCGCGCCCGAGGAAAGAGGTCCGGCCAGACGATTGAGTTCCCCGGCCGAAACGTACCGGCCGCTGGCGTCATACAGCGAGGCCGCCGGGACGAGCCGGGCGCCCGGGATCCTGCCGCCCCGCTTCTGGCCGCGGAGCCTCTTCCCCTCGAACTCCTCCCTCGTGCGCGCATCCAGGAGGGCGCGCCTGCCCTCCGCCAGAAGGGAGCGCAGCTCGTCCAGGCGCACGCGCCGCCCTCCCTGAGGGACCGGTTCGAAATCGCCTGGCTCGATGTCACTGGCCGGGCCTCGCTCGACCTCCGCGCCGGGGAGGCTCTTCCAGGAGGGGTACCCTCCATCGAGAAGGGAGACGTCCCGGGCACCGAGCGCGAGGAGCATCCAGGCGATCCGCCCCTCCTCGCCCCACCCTTCAGGGTCTCCCATGACGACGATGGAACGCCCGTTCGAGACCCCGATTTGACACAGCCTCGCGGTGAGCCTGGCATCTGGTTCAGCCAGGAGACCCCAGCGGGACGGGTTTCCAAAGAAGTAGGTCCCGGCGTTGGGGCGGACCGCCGTGAAGTCCTTCCAGTCGATGTTGCGGGCGCCGGGAATGTGGCCAGCCTCGAAGTCTCGCCGCGGCCTCGAATCGAGGACGAGCGGAGGCGCCCCCGAGCCCAGCTTGTCGCGCAGCCAGGCCGCCTCGACGATGCGGGCGCGTCCTCTGGGCGAAGCGGCGGATGGGGTGGCCCCCGGACTTCCCCCCTGCAAGAGGAGGGAGCGCAGAGCGGCCACGATCTCTCTCGGCCCGCGCGTTCGAGCCGCCTCGCGCGCCGCGGCGGGCAGGGTCTCTCCAAACGAGTCGAGCTCCGTGTAGATGAGGGTCGAACTCCCCTCGGTCTTGCCTGGCGAAACTGCGAATCCCCCCCTCACCCTAGCAACGCGAACCACACCCTGCTTCTTCGGCGGCACGCTTTCCGCCGAGGCTTCCCAAAAGACTGTCCCTCCGCCTTGACCGTCACGGACCACCGCCGGGAAGAAGGCATAGTCGCGGTCGGACAAGGGCCAGGGGGTGTCGAAGACGACGTGAATGGAAAGCGGGTGAGAGGGCAAGACCGAGAGGGACCGGATTCTCTTGATGAAGCGCGGCCATCCCTCGACGTCCTCGAGGATCGCGAGGACCTGGCGGGCAGCCGCGTGCATCGATGCGGATGTCCTGAGAACCACCCTGCCGTCTGCGAACCGGGCCACTCGCGTTTCGTCTCCCCCGGAAGTCGCGAGCGGCTCGAAGAGGCTGTCCGGGAGGAGACACGGGTGATCGATTGGGAACGCCCGCTCGGGCAGAGGAGGAAGAGCGGCGAGTGCCGCCGCCTGCAGCAGCGCAAGGCCCGCGGCGAGGAACAGGATGTACAAGGACAGACATTCTCTCTCGGGTCTTGCGCAAAGCCCAAAGGCTTGCCCGCTCGACGGTCCAGAGTCTGCCAGTGACCTCTTCGTCCAGGGGCGCTGCTGAAACGTGTCGCCGACGCTTCCGCGCCGCTCGCCGCGTTTCTTCCCGGAGAGGATTCGTCGGTGTTCGACTCGCTGACGGAACAGACGGAAACTCAAGAGCTGGCGTTGTCCACCGAGTCCCAGTGGGCTCCGATAAACTCGCGGCCGGAGGCTCCGCACATGACTCGAACCCTCGCGGATATAGGCGGGCCGCGGAGCGGGCGGCATCTCGGGTCCGGTCTCGCGCAGGCCGGACGACGGGCCGGCGCCGCGCTCGCGGTGATTCTCCTTCTCGGCGGCACGGGCAGGGGTAAAGCCGAAGAGAAGGACCCCATCCTGGCGGACTTCGAGCGCTTCGACCGCGACAAGAGCGGCTACCTGTCGAAGGCCGAAATGGCGGCCTGCGCCTGCGCCTCCTTCGATGCGAACGGCGACCAGATCCTGATGCCGGCCGAGTACGCGCAGGGGCGCCGCGCGGCGACGGTGACGCCGTCGCCCCAGCCGCCGCCGGCGGCCCCCCTCAAGCGGACGAAGGCCGAGTTCGAACGGTTCGACGCGGATGCGAGCGGCTACCTCTCGCGGGCCGAGGCGCGCGCCTGCGGATGCGAGTCGCTCGACGCCAACGGCGATCAGATCATCATGCCCGCCGAATTCATCGCGGAGACCCGCAGGCCGGATGCGGGGCCGGCCGCGAGCCCGCCGGCCGGCCGTGCGGCCACGCGCCCCTCCGGCGCCTCCGTCTCCGTGGCCGCGGGAGACCGCGTCCAGGCCGGTTGCTACGGCAATATGAAGACCGGCGTGGTCGATCGCGTGGAGGGGGATCGGGCCTGGGTGCGCTTCGCCGACGAGCCGAACTGCGATGGATACCGCGAGCTCGCCTCTCTGAAACCTGCCGCCCCGGCGAGGGGAGTCTCCGGAGATCCGGCTGGATCCGGTGGGGCCCCTCCCTCCGGGACCTACGTCTGCCAGAAGATCTCGGGCAGCTCGCTCATAGGTCTCGGGAACCTCGAGATCCGGGGCACGACCTATTCCGGGATCGGTGGAGGGGGCTTCGCCCCGTTCACGGTGAGCGGAACGGGCGAGCTCGGCTGGACCAGGGGCATTCGCGGGCTCCCGGACGGCTGGACGGTCACCTCGTCGCGCTTTGCGGGGCTCGACTACCTTGGGCGGCCGCTGATCAAGATCGGCTATCGGACCAGCCGTGGATCTTCCGACCTGATCGATTGCGTGCGCGAGTAGGCTACTAGCGGAGCGGATCGCCTCTTCCCCGCCTCGTCGCGCGCGGTCGAAAGCCCATGCCGCAGCCATGGCCTTGCCCCTTCGCCGCCCGAGGGGTGTTGCGTGGCCTGTTTCGACCGTCGACCCTCGCGGCCGCGCCGGGGACCTTTCCCTCGTTCCGGGAACTTCTTTCCCGGAGGGCCGGTCTCATCTCGGGAAAGGATGGAGATCGTGATGAGAACGACAGTCGCTCACTGCCCCTCGAGAACACCGTTTGGAGCGCGGGTCCTCGCTCTCCTGGTTCTCCCTTCGGCGGTGCTCCTTTCTTCCTGCATCGGCCGGTCCGCCGAACAGAGGGGGCCGGTCCCCGGTGAGGCGCGCCGCTCGATGCCGGCCGAAACGAAGCCGATGTATCAGACAGGGTATTCCGTTGCGGCGCCGGCTCAGGCCGGGGCCGTCTCCGGCATGGCGGAGGTGCGGGACGAACATCCCGGCCTCAGAGTCCAGAAGCAGGAGGGCAACACGGAGGAATACGACCGGATCCACGAGAACCCCTTCCTCGCCGTCCTGAAGAACCCGCTCTCCACGTTTTCCATCGACGTCGACACGGCCTCGTACGCCAATGTGAGGCGCTACCTGAAACAGGGGTCTCGCCCCCCCGCCGATGCGGTCCGCATCGAGGAGCTCGTCAACTACTTCACCTACTCCTATCCGCAGCCAGAAGCGGGACAGCCGTTCTCGCTGACGACGGAGCTGTCGGCGTGTCCGTGGAACCCGGACCACCATCTCCTTCTCGTGGGCCTGCAGGGAAAAGAACTGCCGGTTGCCTCTCTGCCGCCCATGAACCTCGTCTTTCTCATCGATTCGTCCGGATCGATGCAGAGCCCCGACAAGCTCCCTCTCCTGAAAGAGGCCTTCAAGCTGCTGGTCCGCCAGATGCGCCGCGAGGACTCGATTGCCATCGTGGCCTACGCAGGGTCCGCGGGTCTCATCCTCCCTCCGACATCGGGGATCGAGAAGGAGACGATCACCGAGGCCCTCGAGAGCCTCTCGGCAGGGGGCAGCACGGCGGGTGGCGAGGGGATACGGCTCGCCTACAAGGTCGCCCGGGAGGCGTTCCGGTCCGGGGGGAACAACCGCGTCATCCTGGCCACCGACGGGGACTTCAACGTGGGTGTCTCCTCCACGGCCGAGCTGGAGCGCCTGATCGAGGAGAAGCGCGAGGAGAGGATCTTCCTCAGCGTCCTCGGGTTTGGAACCGGGAACTACAAGGACTCCAAGATGGAGAAGCTCGCCGACAAGGGGAACGGGAACTACGCCTACGTGGATTCGATCAAGGAAGCCGAGAAGGTCTTGGTCACGCAGATGGGGGGCACGCTCTTGACGATCGCCAAGGACGTGAAGATCCAGATCGAGTTCAATCCCGCCCGTGTCGCAGAGTACCGGTTGATCGGCTACGAGAACCGGGCCCTGAGGGCCGAGGACTTCGAGAACGACAAGAAGGACGCGGGAGAGCTCGGAGCCGGCCACTCGGTGACGGCCCTCTATGAGCTCGTTCCCGCCCGCGAGGGTTCCTCCACGGAATCCTCGACTCGCTACCAGACGACGAAGGTGGATCCCGCTGCCGCCAGGAGTTCCGAGATCGCTGTGATCAAGCTCCGGTACAAGGACCCAGAGGGCGAGACGAGCCGCCTCCTCGAGGAGACCGTGGGATCCACGGTCACCCCGCCCGAGGCCACCTCCGACAACTTCCGCTTCGCCTCGGCCGTCGTCGAGTGGGGCCTCTTCCTGAGGAAGTCGGAGTTCAAGGGGCGGGCGTCTCTCGAGAACGTCGAAGCCCGCGCAAGGGGAGCCGCCGGCAAGGACAGCGAGGGTTACCGGGGAGAGTTCCTCGAGCTGGTGGGCACGACGCGCAATCTCGAGAGACGGCTGAAGGAAACGACCTGACCGTTCTCCTGCGGTCGAACTGGGCAACCCAACGGCAACCGGTCATTCTGTCTCGGGCTGTCTCCGGCCCTCCTCCCTTGCCCGACAGGGACGCCCTTCGCTCCTCCCGAAGAACCTGCCACCCGGGCCTTACGTAGGAGAGCAGGTCCGCGGCGTCGCTGCTGAACCGGTCCCCGGGCCGCCGGGTTCGGCGGGCCCGGGCACGGAGGGAAGGGAATGCTGATCGAGACGCCGTCCATCGACATCGATGCGTATCTCGCGCGAATAGGGTTTTCCGGCAGCCGGGACGCCTGCCTCGAGGTTCTCGAGGGGCTGCACGAGTGCCACGCGGGAACCGTCCCTTTCGAGAACCTCGACGTTCGCCTCGGGCGTCCGATCCTTCTCGACCTGGCGTCGCTAGAGTCCAAGCTCGTGGGGGCCAGGCGTGGAGGCTACTGCTTCGAACAGAACACATTGTTCGCAGCCGTGCTGTCTGCACTCGGGTTCGAGGTCGCCACGCTCGAGGCTCGCGTCAGGCCGCCGGGTGCGGCTTCCGTCTTGCCTCGCACGCACATGGTGCTGGGTGTGCGAGTTGGCGAGAAGGCCTTCCTCGCCGACGTCGGATTCGGAGGTGACGGTCCGCTGTGGCCCGTCCCCATGGACGGGACCGTCTCGTCCCAGCCGGGCGCGGATCTCCGGGTGGTGGAGGAAGGAACGTGGCGGGTTCTTCAGTCCGGAAAGGGTGGGACGTGGACAGATCTCTACGCATTCAGCGGCGAGCCGGTCTTTCCCGTGGACTACGAGGTCGCGAATCACTTCACGTCCACTCACCCGAGGTCGACATTCGTGAGGAGCCTCACGGTCCAGCTTTCGACTCGCGAGGCCCGCTACATCCTGAGAGGACGTTCCTACACCGTGAAGCGCGAGGGTGCCGGGGAGTGCAGGGAGCTTTCGATGGAGGAGATCCCCAACCTGCTCCGGGAGAGGTTCGGCTTGGATCTTCCGGACGCGGATCTCCTGCGCGCCGCTGGTGAAGCGCCCAGCTGAGAACTTTCCTCTCCCGGCGGCTCCTTCAACGGCCAGCCCTGCGCTTCCGCGGGTTTGGCTCCGGCTTCGGAGCGAGCGCATCGAGGAGAGCGCGCTCGACATCGGGCAGCCGTTCGGGTGTGAGCTTGCCGCCGGCCTCCGTGACATAGAAGACGTCGAGAGCCTGCGCCCCGTCGGTGGCGATTTTCGCGAAGGTGATGTTGAGGCCGAGGCGCGCGAGGGTGCCGGCGATGCCGAAGGCGAGCCCGGGACGGTCCGCGGCCCGGACATCGATGACGGTGGCGGCCGTCGATGTCTCGTTGTCGAAGCGGACCGAGGGGGGACGGGAAGCTCGCCCCATGAGGCGTCTGCCCTCCCGCGAAGCCGAGGCGGACCAGCTCGCCATGAGTTCATCCACCGAGCGCTTCCCGGCAACGACCTCACCGAGATCACGGGCAATCTTCTCCCTTCTCTCGAGACTGACCGGTCCGTGCCCCGGGTTCTCGGAGAGCGTGAAGGTGTCGAGGACCACTCCATCCTCGCGGACGAAGAGGTCCACGGCGAGGATGTCGATTCCGTTCGCGGTCAGAGTCCCCGCGACCTTGGCGAAAAGACCGGGGTGGTCGCCGGCGGTGAGGGCCATCTCCGTGCCCCGCCCGCCCTCGAGATCGTGCCATTCGACGGCGGCGGGCGCCTCCAAACGACGGGACGCGAGCCGGAAGTGGCGCACCATCCGGTCCGTGCCATTCGCGCGCAGATAGCGCTCCGTCAGCATCGAGAAGTGCCTCTCGATGGCGGCCGGCGGGAACTCGTCCCGCAGAGCCTCCACGGCGCCGGCTCGCGCGCGGTCGCTCGCCCCTTCCTCCGTGGCACTCCCCGTCAAGTGGGCGCGGGCGCGACGGTAGAGATCGAGGAGGAGGGCCCCCTTCCACTCGCTGAACGCTCCCGGAGCGATTGCGCACATGTCCGCGTAGGAAAGGAGCAGCAGCATGTCGAGGCGTTCGAGGCTACCGGCGCGGGCCGCGAACGAGGCGATCAACGACGGCTCCGAAAGGTCCCGGCGCTGAGAGGTTCGAGACATGTCCAGGTGCCGCCTCACGAGGAAGTGGATGTCCCCGGCGGTCTTCTCCTCGATTCCCAGACGGCTCGTGATCTGCCTGGCGAGCCGTGCCCCCTCCTCGGCGTGCCCCACCCCGCGAACCTTCCCGATGACGTGAAGGAGGGTCCCGAGGTAGAGAGGCCTCACGTCCGGGATGTCGTCGAGGACTCGGCCGAAGGGAAGCGCGGCCCTTGCCTCGCCGGCTGCCAGGGCGTCGAGGGCCTCGACGGCGCGCAGGGCGTGTTCGTCCACGGTGTAGCGGTGGACATCGTCGTGCTCGACGAGGAAGGTGACGCACTCCCACTCCGGAAGGAGCCGCCCCAGATACCCCGTCTCGTGCATGGCTCTCACGGCCGGCCCCACTCGGCCCCGCCGATCGAAGAGCTTGAGGAAGGCCGCGCCCGTCGGCGGAGATTCCCGGACTTTCTGCCCGACGAGATGAAGCCTCGCCTGGATCATGTGGTGCAGATCGTCGGAGAGGGGGACCTTCTCGGCCTGCGAGATGGCGAAGGCGTCGAGCAGGTGCCGCGCGCCCCCGGAGGTCTCGGGAAGGGAGCGGAACAGCTGCCCCTCCCGGATCTCGAACCCCCCGTCGATCGGGCGCCGGCGAGTGGGTGAGGGGTTCGCGCGGCCGAAACTCTCGAGGTGGCGCAGCAAGAACCCCCGGCGAAGCTCACTCAACTCGGAGGCACGCCGGTAGTAATCCCGCATGAAGACCTCGGAGGCGAGACGGCCCCCCCTGGCCCCGTATCCGAGATTCGCCGCGACCTCTTCCTGCAGGTCCAGGGAAAGCCGGTCGTTCTTTCGCCCCGAGAGGAAATGGAGCTCGTTGCGAACGCGGGAGAGAAAGTCGAGAGAGAGCCGGGCGGCGTGGTGCTCGCTCGCCGAGAGAGAGCCCTCCGAGTGCAGCGCGGCCAGTCCCCGGCTTCCGAAACGCGCATGCCCCACCCACAGGATCGCGTGCAGGTCCCTGAGGCCGCCCACCCCTTCTTTCACGTCGGGCTCCTGGATCGCCACGGCGCCGCCGCATCTCGCGTGCCGCTCGGCGATCTCGGTGCGGATCCGCTCCAGGAACTCCTCCGTCTGCCGCCGGTCCCACAGGAGTCTCGCGTCGATGTCCTTCTGCACGGCGTCGAAGAGGTCCCGCTTGCCCATGAGAAACCGGGCCTCGGTCAGAGCCGTCCGGAAGCGGAAGTCTTCCCGCACCCTCCTCAGGCACTCGCGCAGCGAAACCTGGTTCTGGACGGAAGCCAGGCCCGTCTTGGCGAGAAGCCCCGTGGCGCGCTCCACGATCGGGCCCAGCAGATCCGCGCCCCCGCCCTCGTGAATGAAGGTCAACCCCACGGAGGAAAACGGGGCGAGCTCGTTTCGGCCATACCCGCCGGTGGCGACGATCGCGACCCTGTCCCGATCGGTTCCCGTCTCCGAAGAGGCGAGCCCGCAGAGACGCTTGACGACCAGGTCGATTTGAAGAGTCCGCTCCGAGCAGGTCTGCAAGCCTCCCAAACCGGCCCGATGACGCTTCCGAAGGTGCAGGGTCTCGGTCTCGAGGTGACGTCTCACGGCCTCCACGTGAACGGGCATCCCCGACTCGGAAAGAGGCTCCGCTCTGTCGAGGCCTCGCTTCCGGCCGTTTCCCAGAAACCGCAGCTGCGTGATGTTGTCTCTCATTTCGACCGCCAGAAAGGACCGAATCCCACGGAGAAGAGTGCCCGGCACCCAGCTGTCCAGCGGGGAGAGGGCAACACCTCGCCCTGATCGAAGCACCTTTCGTGCCCTGGCCCCCTTCCCCGGCCGGATCCCCTCAAGTTGTTGTTCAGGAGGGTATTGTCTGGCATGACGGGGCGGCAAGAGAGGGAGCATCCCTTACATTAATGTTTGACAAATACAAGAAGTCGACAAGTATGTCCCATGGAGGATGAGTCGGGCATCCTCGGGGCCGGGGGACGACCCCTCAGGCGCTCACGCGCCGCTTCCCCTTCGTCAGGGGAGGCTTGGGGTTCCGATGTCGTTCGCCAAGGGAGGAAGCCCCGTTGTCGGTGCCTGCGGCCCTACCGGTGGACAACCCCTCGCGCGAAGGAGTTCGGGCAGAATTCGCTCGGACTTCGCCGCAAAAATGTCGGAAAGTCGTCTCTGGACTTCTGACTTGTCGGATTTGAGGGGCGCGGTTGACGTTCATGGCGGGGACCCGGCCTTTTCCGCATAGTAGAGTCCTCCCCCGAATTCGTCCCCGGGCCGGGACCCCTTGGCCGGGCACCCGGCGTCTTTGCGCCGAGAATGCAGAATCCGAGTCCGTCGCGCCCCGTGGCCCTCGTTGTCCCGATGGAGGAGGAATTCCTCCCGTACCGTGACTGTCTCTCGGGTCTCGTTCGCCTCCGCGGCGACCACGGTCCGTGGGAGTTCTTCGAGGGCCGGGCGGGCCCGGCGAGGGTCATCGCCGTTCTGTCGGACTGCGGTCCCGTGAACGCCGCGGCCGCGCTGGAGCGCCTCGTCACAGAGTTTGGACCCGGCCTCGTTCTGACCGGTGGTTCGGCGGGGGCTCACGATCCCGGGCTCCTGCCGGGCGACGTCGTCATCGGCGCGCGGTACCGGATCCTGTTCCCGGTCGGGCAACAGCTATCGCGGCAGGCCCGGGGCCGTCACTTGAAGGGATTCCGGTTCCGCCGGGACGGAAAGCGGGTCCACTCGGACTCGTTCGAGTCCCTGCCCGATCTCGTCCGGGCGGCGGCCGTCATCGCGGAGACCGAGCTGGGAGAATCGGGTGCCTGGAAGGGACCTGGCTGGCCGCCGGAGGTCCCGTTGAGAGCAGGGAGGGTCTCGGTGGGACTGATCGGATCCTCTGACTCGTGGACGACGAGCGAGGACGAGCTCCGCGAGCTCCACGGCTACTACGGGTCTCTCTGCGAGGACATGGAGAGCGCCTACATCGCGCAGCTCTCCGCTCTCCACGGTCTCCCGTTCCTCTCCGTCCGGACGATCAGCGACAACGAGGCGGCGTGTCCGCTCGCGGCGTCTTCTGCCAACCAGGTGATCGCCCTGGCCGGGGAGAGGAGCGCCCGGATCCTCGCCCGGGTGGCGGCGGAGTGGGGCAGACGAGCCACCCCGGAAAGCGCGGAATGACCGGGCTCCGAAGAGGAGGCCGGCGTCAGGGCTGGTAGGGTTCTCCCGCCTTCAGCGCGACGTCGAGATCCTTGTCCATGCCGTAGATGTCCTCGTAAAAGGCAATCGTGTCATCGGGCAGGACGATGACGGTCGTGTAGAAAAGGAGGACCGGGATGGGGGTCTGGAGGTCGACGCGGACGGGCTTGGATCCGTTCATGGCCGCCTTGATCTTCTCGGCCGTCCACTCGGGCTGATCCGCGAGCGCCCAGAGGGCCAGGGCAGCGGGGTCCTCGACCCGAACGCAGCCGTGACTGAAGTCCCTCCTCGGCTTGGCGAAGAGTGCCTGGGCCGGTGTCCCGTGAAGGTAGACCGAGTGGCTGTTGGGGAACATGAACTTCGCGAGACCGAGCGAGTTCTTCGGACCTGGCTTCTGACGGATCCGCAGCGAACCCGCGAGCACCTTCTGGACGTTCTCCGCCGAGGCCGGGAGCGCCGGTGCATCGTCATTCATGCCGGCCACGATTTCCATGTTGTGCTTCTGGATGTACTTCCCATCGCGCTTGATCCCCGGGACGATCTCCTTCTTGATGATGCTGTACGGCGGATACCAGTAGGGCCGGAAGACGATGAAGCGCATGTCGCCGGAGAAGACGGGGGTCTCCGTCCTCATCGCCTTGCCAACGACGATGTTCATGCCGAGAGCGGCCTTGCCGTCCTTCGTCCCGGCGTCGAACCCGGCCAGCCGGAAGGCCGGGATGTTGGCGACGATGGCCTTGCGGTCGCGCACGTCCGGAAACCAGCGGATCCTCTCCAGGGCGAGCTCGACCATCCGGATTCTCTCGGCCAGGGCCGGGAGCACCTTCTTCTGAGTGACGTCCTTGAGCGGGGGCATGGCGCCGCCCTTCAGGGCCGCCTGCAAGGCCGCGAGCGCCCCTTTGAGCTTCCTGTACTGAAGGAACTCGGGTTCCGCCTCGGAAACGATCTGCCGGATGCGGTCCTTCTCGATCCCTCCCCGCACCAGCGAGGCCAGCTCGTACTTCTTCTGCTCGATGCTGTAGCCGAGCCCGAGGTTTTTCGGATTGATCCGGCCAATGTGGACGTCGGAGATGTGGCGCATGAGGAGAAGAGTGAGGGCCGCATCGAGAAAGGCCACGTCCTGAGGAGGTGTTGCGGGTCCGAGGTTCTTCAGGGATTGCTCGAGGTAGGTGACGTCGTAGTCCTCGGGCGGAAGACCACGAGTCGCCGACACGTTGAGAACCGAGAGGACGTCCCCTGCCTGCTTCCTGGCTCCCGACACCTCGATCCACGCGGGTTGGTAAGCCGTTTCGCCGTAGAAGCGCTCCAGTTCGTCCCGGTAGTGGGGAAACTCCGGCCACTTCAGCTTCGGATGGTGGGCCTTCTTGACGATCTCCGCGATCGCGGTGGCGATGGGTCCCTCTGGCCCCTTCGCGGCCGCCGCGCCGAGACCGGGAGTCGGGGACTGCGCGAACAGGGAAGCCGGGACGCAAAGGACGAGGAGGGCGAGTGTGTGGAAGACTCTCATGGGGTTCCCGGCAGTTTACCGGCCGGGAGGCCTTTGCTACTCTCCCGCCGCCCCGGGCCGTACCGGAACGGGAGTTTTTCACGTGGAGCCCGGCGCTTGCCCATGACACACGAATCCCTGGTGCCAGCACGGCGAGATTTCCTCAGGAAGAGCCTCGGCTTCGCCGCTCTCCTGGTCCTGCCGCGCCCGCTCCTCGCTCTGACCGAGCCGGCCCGGACGCTCGGATTCGTCAACACCCACACCCGCGAGGAGCTCGACGTGACCTACTGGGATGGGTCCGGGTATGCCCCCTCGGCCCTCGAACGGATCAACCACATCCTCAGGGACCACAGGAGCGGCGAGGCTCGCCAGATCGAGGTCCGTCTCCTCGATCTCCTGCACTCGCTGCGGGCGTCCCTCGGCACCCGGGAGGCCTTCCACGTGATTTCCGGATACCGGTCTCCCGCGACGAACGCGATGCTTCACGAGCGGGGACGCGGGGTGGCCCAGAAAAGTCTCCACTTGCAGGGGCGGGCCATCGACATCCGGGTGCCAGGTGTGAAGCTCGAGGACCTCAGGCAGGCCGCGCTGGAGCTGGGCCAGGGGGGAGTCGGTTTTTACAGGGCGTCGGACTTCATCCACGTCGACACGGGCCGCGTGAGGCGCTGGTAGCCCTCCGGCGGTGCCTTCCCGACGTCCGGGCGCCCAGCGCGCCGGGAGAGCGAAGGGCGCCCTGCTAACCTCTCCCCGCATGGCGAGAAAGAAGAAGAGGCCGCGTCTCGTCAGGCGTCTGACGGCGTGGCTCGAGGATGCCGGCGATCCCGAGCCTTTGATGCCGGCCCTCATCGAGGGGGGCCGAGTCTTCATGCAGGGGACCTTCGGCCTCTGCGCCCTTTTCATCGCGCATCACCTCAGAACCGAGTCGACGGGCGCGTTCGAGTCCGGCCCGTTCTCGATCGGCGTCGCGGTGATCGGCGTCGCCTTTCTCTTGCCCGTCTTGCCAGAGGCCATCGCTCTCGCCCGGCTCTTCGTCTTCAGGCTCCTTCGCCTGGGTCAGAGAAGCCGATCGCCCGAGTCGCCGTGGACCTGGGACCAGCCGTGGGACGAGAGGGGGGCCCGCAGCTTGCTGCTGGGGCGGTCCGGCGAGATTTCCGGGGTGCTGGCCTTCATCATGGCTGGCCTCGCCCCGTTGCATCTCATGGCGTTCTCGGGTTCCGAGAAGGCCCCTCTGCCGTTTCTCGTGATCCTCGCGCTCCTTGACGTGCCCGTCCTTTTCGGATGGGGTCTCGTCGCGTACCGGGTCCTGCGGGCCCTCAAGTTCGGAAGCTCGCGTCTCGCCTTCTCGGGGTTCCCCTTCTTTCTGGGTGAGACCCTGGAGGTCTCTCTACTCGACATCGACCGGTTCAAGAAGGCCCGCGATCTGGACGTGACCCTCAGGTGCCGCGAGCAGTACCTCGAACAGAGGGGATCGGGGAAATCGACGCTCGGGTTCCGGACGGTCTGGAAGGAGACTCAGCGGTTCGGCCCCGAGGATCTGCGTTTCGGGATCGGCGAAGAAGCGCGCCTGGCGGCTCTTTCCAGAAAGGCCGACGAGCTCTCGAGGCTCCCTATCCGGTTCTCCCTTCCGGCGAGCGATCTCTCGTCCCGCCTCACGCAGGCCGGGGACTACCGGTTCTGGGACCTCGTCGTGACGGCCCGGCTGGAAGGACTCGACTACAGGGCTTCCTTCGGCCTGCCGGTTTACCGGCGGCCCGAAGGGAACGGGCCCGACGCCTGAAGGGCTTCGGACAGAAACTGACTCGTCAGGGCTTCGGGTCGTCCGGGAGCGGGGGAATCCCGGCCCACTCGTTGAGGTAGTAGACGGCAACCCGCAGGACGTCGCCGCGCATGACGATGCTGTCCTTCCGGATCCGGGCGAGGGCGGTGATCTGCTTCAGCTCGGGGACGAAATCCGCGCCGCATCTCGCGCGCAGGGGGTGGGCCGCCGCCATGAAGGCCGAGAAGCGCACGGAGACGTCTGCGAAACCCTCGTAGCCCGGATCGTCCTCCGGACGCGTCGCGTTGACGCGCTGGATGCGGCGAATGAGGTCCTGGCCGAACTCCGTCACCGGGGGCACGAGCGCCGGCGAAGGTTCCTCGATGTGCACCACCATCCGGAGAGCGTCGGAGACTTCCTCCGTGGTGCCGGACTTCAGGATCTCCGAGAATTCCTGGAGAAATGTTTCGCGTTCGGTGATGGCACGAACGGCCACGGCCAGTCGGTCGCCCCTCACCCCGTAGCGGGTGTGCGGGAGCCACTCCGTGATCGGCGCTGTCGGGTCGATCGACTCGAAGGCAGCTTGCTCTTCCGACTCCTTCCGGGCCGCTTCCTCTTCCGGGGTCGGTCCTGCCGGCGGAGGAGAAACGGGCAGAACGCGGTAACGCATGTAGATCCGGTCGCTCTCGGCCGGTCTCGGCTTGTCCGACTCCCAGGCCGACTCGATCCACCCGCTCCACTCGAGGTCCTCCTGTCCCGGCCTTGGGCGCAGCGCGAGCCGGAAGAGGAGATCGGTCTCCTTTCCCAGGGTGACGCGGAGGAATTTGTTGGACGAGCTGGTGGAAAGAGGGACGGAAACGGAGAGCACTCGCGTCCCATCTGGCGAAGGCTGCGATGAGAACTCCGGGCGGCTCGACGGCTGGTATCTTCCTCCCGGGACGTAGACGGCGGCGGTGGCGTTCTGGAGGGATTCGGGTGGGGGAACGGTGAAGGAGGCCGGGAACTTCACTTCCACCGAGAGCTCGAGGTCCTTCCCGCCCATCTTGGGGGGCAGGTCGGCGGCGAGCCAGGCGAGAACGCCCGCGACGAGGGCAATGGCAAGAGCGGTCCCCATGGAGGCGAGCGAGGCCTTTCCGAACCACGGTCCTGTCGTCGAGACGAAGAACCTTGAGGTCACGACTCCCAGGATGAAGCCCGCGACGAGGCCGAAGAGTGCGGTGAAGACGACGAAGTAGCCCGAGCCTCCCTCGAAGCTCGAGATCCGGTACCAGCGAACGCAGAGGCTCGCGATGAAGCCGGCGCACAGACAGCCGGTGACCGCGGTGAGAACGCCGATGACGAAAGAGAGGAGCCAGCTCATCGAGGAAGGGTGGAGCATAGGCGAGACACGCCGCGATCGGCAACGGCCAAGTCACAACGCCCGTCCGCTTGCCGCGGGTCCACAAGAAGTCTGTACGGCGGACGGCGGAAAGAGAGCCGGCGAGCCTCGGCGACCGGCGCTGTATGCTCCTTCGTTCGTGAGCGACGAGCGCCCGGCATTCACCGCCCCAGCGGAACTCGCCCCCCAGGATGTCGTCCTGAGGTTTCTGGAGAGCACCGGACGGCCCTCCGAGACTCGCCTCTACCTCAGCCTCTTTCGCGCCCGCCCGCGTGAGCAGTTCGCCGCCATCGCCATCGACGCCAACGTCATGGCGGACGCCGCGGACGCCGTCGTTCAGGATCTGCGGTTCCTTTCCGCCCTCGACCTCTTCCCGACCGTCGTTCTCGGGATCTTCCAGCCCGGTGACGCCGCCGCCCACGCGCGCGTCCTGCGGCGCCACCTCGAGGCCGAGGGGGTCAATGTCGAGGAGCTGTCCGCCGCGACCCCGCTCCTCCCGGTGCGAGTGACGGCGGCCGTCGCGGCCGGGGCCGTCCCGATCGTCGTCTTCGAGGCGGGTGGCGGCGGGGACGCCCGGGACCGGCTCGAGAGCCTCGGAACGCTCCTGAAGGAACTCCAGGCTCGCAAGCTCCTCTTCCTTCACCGTCCCGGTGGTCTCCGCCAGGGAGGGGCGCTGGTCCCGATCGTCAACCTGACGACGGACGTGCCGGCCCTCCTTTCCAGCCGCGAGGTTTCCAGAAAAGAAGCCCTGATCCTCGAGGAATCCCGCCGGCTCTGTGAGGCCATGGCACCGATCCCGTTCACCGTCGCGGTCACCTCTCCGCTGAACCTCCTGCGCGAGCTCTTCACCGTGAAGGGGGCGGGCACGCTCCTCAGAAGAGGCGCGCGGATCGTGAGGCACGAGGGCTGGGACGGCATCGACTTGGCGCAGGTCCGGGAGCTGCTCTCTTCGAGTTTCGGGCGCGCTCCCTCCCCGGCGTTCTTCGAACGGACGCCCGGCCGCGTCTATCTCGAGGAGGCCTATCGAGGCTGCGCGATCCTGATGGACTCCCCGCGCGGGGCCTACCTGACGAAGTTCGCCGTCTCGGCGGAAGCCCAGGGCGAGGGAATCGCGCGGGACCTCTGGGATGCCTTCATCGCGGACACCCCGGTGGTCTTCTGGCGTGCCCGTCGGACGAACCCGATCAGCGACTGGTACGCCAAGCTCTGCGACGGCCTGGTCCGCCTGCCGGACTGGACGGTCTACTGGAAGGGGATCGCCACGAAGCAGATCCCCGACGCGATCGAGTGGGCGCTTTCCCAGCCCATCGACATCCCGCGCGACGAGGAGTGAGGGGGAGGCCCCTCCGAGGGAGTCCCGTCCGCGAGGGCTCGGCTACTTCAGGCGGTTCAGTCCCTTTCGAGCCGTCTCTTCCTTTGGATCCAGTTCCAGGGCTCGCAACCAGTCCTGACGGGCTCCGCTTTTGTCGCCCAGCTTTTCCCGCGCCACCCCGCGCGAGGCGTGGGCCCACGCTTTCCAATCGACGGGTGACTCGAGCCCGAGGCCCTTGTCGAGATCGGCGGCCGCCCCGCTCCAGTCGCCTCGCCGCATCCTCAGGGTCGCGCGATACCCCCACGCCCTCATGTAGTTCGGGTCGAGCTCCAGTCCCTTCGTGTAGTCGGAAAGCGCTCCGCCATGATCTCCGGCCCGTTCCCTCGTGAGCCCCCTGCCAACCCAGGCCGTCGCGTTCCCCGGCTCCAGGCGGATTGACTCGTCGAAGTCCGCGATCGCGCCCCGAAAGTCTCCCGCTTCCCGCTTCGACATCCCGCGCCGCCTGAGGGCCTCCGCCGAACTGGGGTCGGTTCGAAGCGCCTGGTCGAGAATCCGAATGGCCTGGGCATAGTCCTTCCTGTCGTGGAGATCGACGGCCTGTTTCACGAGTGGGTTGATCCCGCCCCCTGCCTCGCCGCTGATGGCACCCGAAGCCGTCAGGAACTCGAGCGTCGAGAGACGCTGAGAGAGAGATTCCGGAACGCGATCGACTCCGGAGGCCGGCGGAGCCTTTGCGGCAAACTCGTAGAGCCGGTCGCCACGCACGAGGGCTATCTGCCACCAAACCACCGGGGTCCCCTTGTCCGTCACGGGCTTGCCGGAGGCGGAGGCGGCCTCTCCCGCGATTCGGAGCTCGATCGGCCGGGTTCCCCCCCCGGCCGAAGACCACCGCGACAGGAGTCCCGCCAGATCACTGGCCTTGCCTCGTGACCGCTTCGGATACAAGCGCCAGCCGTCTCCCTTCTCCAGCTGGTCGTGGCCCTCCCTGTCACTCGACCCTGCCTGCCTCCATCCGTCGGCGAGCCGCAATCTATAGTCACCCAGGGGGTGCCGGTACCAGGACGCAGAACCCGCGGTGGCGGGGGGCTCTGTTTCTTCGCCACCCCCGCTCTCCCCACCCAGCTCGCCCGGAGCGGGCGGTTCCTCGTTCAGTGCCTTGTCCAGCGGGGGCGGAGGTGGAATCTGACTCTCGATGGAGCCTGACCCTCCCACGGGGCCGGGCCCCGAGGCGGACCCGGCGACAGCGGTCCCCGCGACGGGGGTCTTCGTCCCTCGCGCCTTTCCCGATTCGAACTCGTAGCGAGCCCACGAGAAGCCGCGGATGCCGTAGTTGCAGAGCGCGGTGAAGCCGATGACCAGGTATCTTCCGCCTCCCTCGCCGGACGCCGTCAGGACCAGGGGCGGTCCCTCCGAGGTTCCCGCCGAGTCGGGGGTTCCGAGCATGTTGATTTCTATCCTGTCTTGCAGGCTCGGCCCAAAACCGCCCGTCTCGAAAGCCTGCTTGTCGAAGGGAGAGGGCCGGTATCCCGCGACGAGGAACCCGCATCTCGTCAGCATGGGGTTATCCGAAGTGAAGGTGTTCTCCTGCTTCAGGCGCAGCTCGAGTGTCGAGCCTGCCTCGATGTCTCTCGGGAACGCCCACGTGTAGCGCAGCCTGTGGTTCCAGGGCCACTCCTCGCCGCGCCCGGAGCGCGACGACCAGAAATCGATCTTGGCTTCGCCGTCTGAGACGGCGCAGGTCCACTTGCGGTCCATGAGCTTCTCGGAGGGCTTCGGGACCCACGTGAAGGTCTCGGCCAGGACCCACCGGGAACGGCTCGACAAGGGCTCAGCCGCGGCAGCGGAAACTGTGTCTCGCGAGGCCGGAGAACCGGTCCCCGAAGACCGGCCAGGGGCGGGCAGCTTGATCGAGAAAAGGCCGTCCGTGTCGAGATAGAGCGCGCCCTTTCTGCTGCCGCCCGGCAAGGGGTCGTCTCGATAGCGCACGCGCACGGGAAGCGTTGCCTCCCGCGCGCCGGGGGAATCGAGCGGTTTGCTCCGCGAGACGCCCACCACGACGGGCGGCGGCCCTGATGCCGCGGGTCCCGTGCCCGATGGGGCAAGGTTGACGACGAACTGTCTGTAGGAGCTGCCGGGACGCGGATCCGATGCGGGAATGGGCTTTCCGCCCACCGAGACGCTGATACGCGCGGAAGGATCATCGGTCTCCAGCGTGATGAAGGCCTTGCCGCGGGTCACGGGAGGGTGCGCCTGCAGCCGAGCCTCGGAGAACGTGAGACCAAAGGATGCGGAAAAGACTCCGCCCTTCTCATCAGGTCCTCGCTGATTCACGGCCTCGATGATGACGGGCATGGACGCGTCGGATGGCCACATGACCCACTTTGGAACCCTGATGCCCTGCCCGGCGAGCTTCGTCCCCGCGGGCGCCTTGAAGTCGCCGCTCATGTAGAAACCGACGGCCTCCTCGGGGGTGGGAAAGCGGGTCGCCGTTGGCTGGTCGAACTCTTCCCGGGCTGGGGAGGGAATGCGAGGGATCCTGTTGCCGCCCCTGGACCACGCCGCTTGCCATGCCGCCCGAGCCTTGGCCCAGACGAAGTTCTCGGTCTCCCAGTTCACAACTAGTTTTTGGCGTTTCAGGCCGTCCAGGAGTTCGGCCGCGGCGACCGCCTCCTTCTCGTATTGCAGAAGGCTGCGCATCCACGACGTGGTCCGCTCGGCGACGAGTTCGATGTGGACGTGCTCCTGGGCTTCCCTTCGGTCCTTGCTCATCGAAAGCTGGGAGACTCTGCCAAAGTCCTCCACACGGACGGAGAGGGGCCGCCGGTTGATCAGGACGTGCAGGGACTCGTGCCAGCACGTGGAGTCGGAAGCCCCGGTAATCGAAATATTGGCGCGCGGAAACTCGATGGCGGAACCGTCGTCCCATGTGGTGGCCACGTCGACGCCGTCGCCGAAGAGAATCACGCAGGTTCCCTTCCCGGCGGGAGGAGCGAAGGTACTCCGGTACTCGCCGCCTGGCGGGCTCGCGGGGGGGCCGGCATTCACGAGAGAGGACCGGCCGAGGGCCGAGAGCCGGATCGCCTCGTGATACGCCCTCACGTTGTCGAAAAACCATCGCTGGAGCCGGGTCTGGTTCGGAAGGGCGCGCTGTCCGGCTTCCGGGAGGGTTGCCAGCCTCTTCAACTCGGCCAGATCGACGGGGGGACCGGAGGAAATCTGCCCGGCGAGCCTGGGAGCGGCTGAGATCGAGAGAAGGGCGGCGGCCAGGAGTCGGAGATGCATGGGCTTCCTCCCAACGAGAAACCAAGCCTAAGCCAGGAGGTATACGCCCGTCTTCAAGGGCGCGCACGGGAAATCCGTCACGCGCAAGTCCCGTCCCCGAGGCGGCGAGGGCCGGGCGGACGGCTCCTGCCTGCTCGGCCGATTTCACCTTTCATCGATTCCGTTCCCAGAATCTTCCAAGGAGTTCCCAAGGAATCCCCGAGAACCCGGCAGTAACTTGTCAGGGACTCCGGGAAGTCAATCGACGGCAGAGCGGTGAGGAGCGGGAAGGGGGCCGAGTGAGAAGAACGAGAAGCCGGGAACGGCCGAAGGTGGCGGAAGACAAGGGGCTCGAGAGAGTCTCCCACCCTGGCCGAAGGGCCGGGCCGGCAGATCGGGCGCCTTCGAGCCGGAAGATCAGGAATCGAGAAGACGATCCTGTTCCCCACCAGGACGGCCACTCCGTGGAGGGAGGCTTCAGGCCTGGCCGGAGGCACTCCCGGGGACAGGCCGGCGCCCGAGCATGTAGGATTGTTGAAAACCTGCCCTCGGCCGGGGTTCTCGGGAGACTCTGGATGCGTCTTCGGTTCGGCGACTTCGTTCTCGATTTCGAGAGGCGGCAGCTCCTTCGCGGAGCCCAGCCGGTGGAGATGTCGCCGAAGGCCTTCCAGCTTCTGAGCCTCCTCGTGAAGCAGCGTCCGCGTGCCCTCGGCAAGGACGAGATTCTCGAATCACTGTGGCCAGGAACGTTCGTGAGCGAGGGGAACCTCGCCTCGCTCGTCAACGAGATCCGGCACGCCCTCGGAGAGAAGGGCAGGGACTCGGGGTCGATCCGTACCGTGCACGGGTTCGGTTATGCGTTCGAGCGGGAGGCAATGGCGGAACTAGAGGAAGTCCGGGTCCGGCCTGTCGCGCCGCGCCACCGGCTCGTTTGGGGGCAGAAGGTCATCCTGCTTTCGGAAGGCGAGAACCTCATGGGACGCAGCTCCGACCTCCCGGTGTGGATCGGCCACCCCTCCGTCTCGCGAGAGCACGCGAGAATCGTCGTGGCGGGCGACCGGGCGGAACTGGAAGACCTCGGGAGCAAGAACGGCACGTGGGTGGGGCCGGCGAGGCTCACCGGGCGGCACCTTCTCTCGAATGGAGAGCAGGTCCGGGTTGGCCGGGTCCTGGTCACCTACTTCAATTCCCTCGGCGAACGGCATGAAGACACCCAGACCGATTCAGGGAGCGCCTCCGGGAAGGTCCGGGGGTGGCGAGAAGAGGGAGAGGCCGCCAAGCGGCCAAACTGAGACGACACCTCTCGGAACAACCTGACAGGTTTCCGGTTCAACGGACGACTTGATATCGTCGCGGCACTCTTTTTCGGGGAAAGCTGGGGGGAACACGGCATGGCATTCGCGGTGCGGCGAGGGGAGTTCCTCGCGCTTGTTCTTCTGTTGGGTTCGACATGCGCCTTCGCCCAGACGACGGGCGAACTGACCGGCCGTGTCATGGATTCGACGAACGTCCCGATCGCGGGCGCCCTTGTCGAGGTCAAGTCGCCCGCGTTGATCCGTCCGCGTCAGACGGGAACGGACAAGGAGGGGCGCTACCGGTTCCAACTCCTCCCGCCTGGGACCTACGAGGTGATGGCGCGGATGACGGGCTTTGTCGACGCGATCCGGACGGACATCCGGATCCCCCTGGGCGAGACGATCACGGTCCCGATGACTCTGACCGTCACGGCGACGGCCAGCGTCGAGGTGGATACGACCCCGCCCTTACTCGACGTGGAGAACGCCAAGGCCGGGATCACGGTGAACCAGAAGGTCCTGAGCAATCTTCCCCTCGGGCGCAACTACGCCTCGGCGGCTGTTCTCGTCCCTGGGACGGGCACCGACAGCCTCGGGTCGACCTTCTACGGCGCGTCGAGTCTGGAAAACTCCTATCAGACCGACGGTATCAACACGACCCTTGACCGCTCGTCAGAAATGACCCGGGTCTGCTTGGGAGGAATGGTCCAGGGGTGACCGGGCTGAGCTGAGCCCGCGGGTGGGTGACGCTCGGCGGATGGGGTGGTCGAGCGAACCAGAGCGTCA
>JAJVIN010000055.1 GCA_022071945.1 Thermoanaerobaculia bacterium
TCGACAAGCTGGGAGTGCCCCGGCTTGCCACGTGACCTCAACCGTCCGAACCGCCGGATGCGGACCCGCATGTCCGGTGGTGTGGGAGGGGAGCGGCGGTTACCTACCGCCGCCCCCTATCCCGATGGGGGCACCCCATCGCGGTTCGAGTTCTGTAATCTCCCTTGCCACGAGCCAGATGAGAAACCCCATTTCGCAGGCGCGGGCAAAGGAGATGAGGCAGCGGCCGACAGATGCCGAAAGACTCCTTTGGAGACGACTTCGCTTGCGCCAACTCGAAGGCTACAAGTTTCGCCGCCAAGTCCCCCTCGGGCCTTTCATCGTCGACTTTCTCTGCTTGGAAGCGAATCTGGTGATCGAACTGGATGGTGGGCAACATGTGGAGGCCGCCGGCTATGACCGGAATCGGACCTCATACCTGCAGGAGCAGGGATTTCGAGTGATCCGCTTCTGGAACGGAGAAGTCCTCCAGAGGACGGATGAAGTGGTCGATGAGATCCTCCGGAACCTTTCGTAGATCTGAAGGGAACGAGGGTGCCCCCACCCTAGCCCTCCCCCGCCCGGCGCGCCCGGCGGGGGAGGGAACTCCTGGTTGATTACGTCACCGAACTTGCGGACAACAGTTCTTAGCCCGAAAGACACCAGTCTCCTAGGGCTCAGCGGCCGTTTCTGGGTTCAGGCCGCAGACGGCTGTCTCGCGCCCGGCACGTGCTTCTCCATCGACGAATAGGCTCCGTAGGCTAGAAGCACCAGGGTCAGGAACGTCACGACGTACATCCCATTGGCGTACCAGGCCGAGAGTTTCGTCGTGAAGACCGTACTCACCACCCAGCCGAACACGACTTGCTGGAGAAGGGTCGCCAGAAGGCCGGCTCGAGACACCAGGAAGCAAAAAAAGGACGCTGACCACCAGCGTGACCACCACGTAAGCCGGGGAACGCGCGAAGAAGAGCATCTCGATGAGACTGAAGATGACGAAGAACCCCGCGGCCGCGTAGCTCCTCCTTCGAAAAACGAGGCAGAGAATCGCCCGGAAGCAGACGAAGAGCAATCCCTGGCCAATCCCGTAGCCGGCTCTCGTGAGCATGGAGGCGATGACGGCACGGGTCCCGCCCAGGGACTCGTCCGCGGACATCACCGACACACCCTTCCATCCGTACAGAAGCTGGTTCGCGAGCCTGCCGAGCCATGTGAGCGAAGCGTGGGCAAGTCCCGCGAGGCTGCCGAGGAGCACGTCTCGCCCGACGAGGGAGTCTCTCCACTCCCCGGCGAGAAGACGGTTCCAGGAGACGATCAGGTCCGGCATGTTCCGGCGCACGATGGGCTCGAGCGCCAGGCAAGTGACCCAGATGGTGAGCGCGCGGTAGGAACTCTCGCGGAGGACGTGGAACAGACGGTCCACCTCGGAATACCCCGCGATGTGGTGCATCCCGAGGAAGATCCCGGCAAGAAGAAGCAGGAAAACGGCCAGGCCTGTCTTGAAGGCGCCCTTCCGGTCGCCCGATCCTGACCTGATATTGCGAGCCGCCAGGAAGACCGCGGTGAAAAGAACGGCGAGCACGAGGAGCATCAGGATGGTGCTCGCCACCCAGTCGCGAGCGGTCACACCACCCGTGGAGTGCGCCTCCGGCTTTGTCCAAGGGTAGACGAGCCGGAAGAAGACGATCTTCCCGGCATGGGCGGCGGCTTCGACTCTCAGCGGAGCATCTGGGTGGTCAGGCTGGACTCCCACCCAGGCCGACCGCGTGGCGCTTCCGTGGGGTGGAGTCCACTCGGGGACGGCCTCCTTGAACTTCGCCGGGTCGAGGCCCGCGGCCCGGAAGGCCGTCGCGTAGTCGGGCGCTGGCGGCGAGGAGACCCCGGGTGTTCGCTCCTCGGGAACCGCGCTGAACTCGGCCAGGCGGCCCCTGGTGTCGAGAACGACGGTTCTCTGGCCACTCTCCGTCTGCGGCTCGAGACGCCAATCCCCGCTCCCGGCCAGAACCATCTCGAGGAGTTTCGGGCTGTGCCGTTCCCTGAAGGCGACCACGGCCGGCTGGCCGGACGTGATCCGGTCCCATTCCGCCGAAGCGGGCTTCCCTGCGAGAAACCCCACATAGGCGAAGTCGTAAAAGAACCCTTTCCGCGAATCGGCGGGAGTGCCCCGGTAGCCGAGTTCCTCCAGGATCTGGTTCGCTTTCTCGGACAGGACCTCTGGCGGCTTCTGAAACGGGACTCTGTTGTGCGACAAGACCCTCATGCCCGCAAACATCAGGAACACGAGCAGGAGGGCTCCACTTGCCGCGCCGCCCCAGGCAGTCGCAGGCGAAAGAGCACCCTCTTTGTGAGCAGCCGCAACGGTCTCGGGAGATGGTGTGTCCCCGGCAGCCAGGGCTGCCGCAATCGATGGCTAATGTGCCCGAAGGGGTTTGGCTTCGCTCCCGTGGAATTCGCGGCCGTTGACGGCGCTCCAGCTACACGTCTTCCAACATCACCGGAGAGGGACCAGCTTGTCCTCCACCACCTTGGCCGTTCGCCCGGGGCACGTCCAGTCGCCGTCGCGGTTCTTGAAGCAATCGCGCCCTATCTCCGAAACCTTCCGTCTGACCTCCGAGCCATGCAGATCGCACTGCAACTCTTTTGTATTGACGGGGTAGATCATCGCGTCCACCGGCGCGCCATCGTGCTTCCGCTTGTCCCCAAATCGCGAACTCGTCGGCGTGTTCTTGTAAGCCTCTCCCAGTTCGAATTTCAGAAAAGAGAGGCCGATCTTCTTGGGCGCGCTGATCGAGTCCGGGTTGACTTTCGCCGCGGCCCGCTCGTAGATGACACGCTTGAAAAGCTCCTCCGAAGCTGACGCCGTTCTCGTCACTTTTCCCGGAGGCTCCATCATCGGACAGTCAACGGGTACAGTGCCGGCGGAAGCGGGCTTCGTCTGGGGCTGTGTTCCGCCCGCTGCCGCGCCCTTCATGGGTTCTGGCGTGTTTCGGACGGGCCCCGGCCCGCACCTGTTCTTCGTTCCGGCGACAAACATTCCCCAGTCCTTCGGGCTATACCAGTCCCCGTTCGGGCCGTTCCAGCTGAAAACGATCCGGTACCAGCCAACATGAGGCGGCTTGGCTCCGATCTCCGCGATCGTGCCGATGCCCCTCCCGCCGTCTTCGAACTCGACGCGAGTGGCGACACCACAGAGGTCCTGCGCGAGCGCGCGTGGTACCGGATACAGCAGCAGGGGGAAGAGGGCCGCCGCCATGTACACGGAGAAACCCGGTGGCTGCCGCACCGCGCTCGGTTCTTTCGATTTCATTCAGTGCTTATACTACAGACGGCCTCGCTCGGGGCCCCCTTCCGAACGGTGGCCCGGCGGGGCGGGCGTCACGCCCCGAGCGCCATCTGGGATCCCAGATTTGATAGGAGTCCCGTCCATCATCTCGGTCACGAGAACTTCAGTGCCTTCGAAAGGGCGCGGCGCTCCGCGCCTTCCCTCCCCGTCAACTCGCTTGCGGCCCGTGGGCGGTTTCCTTCACGCCCGTGGCCGCAACCGCCTGAACGCGGACACACTGGCTCTCGGTGACGATCCGCTGGTAGGAGTGGTTGTTCCGCGGGTTCACGAGCTTCTGTGAATCCCCCAGGAGAGGGGCCGCTGTCGCGATGAGAAGCGGGGCGGCAAGGAACCGCTGGCGCAAGACGCGTGGGGACGAGACTGCCTCCTTGTGGAACAGCATCCAGACTTGGTTGGCGGGTGAAGTGAAAAGTTCTACACGGCCGGAGCCGAGCCGGAGTGGCCAGATTGCACTCTCAGATCTGAGGAATCGCGCATTCCAGTTTTCTCACATTAGAGAGGCGCATATCCGGAGGGCGGCTTCTGTTCGCATCCGCTGCCCTGTTGACCCGTGATTCCGAGTGGGGCGGCCGCGCCCCTGATGAGTCACGCCCCGGCATGTCTGGACTGGCAAGCCGATTGCTAGACCACACGTGGAACCGTTCTCACATTCACAGCAAAGCGGGGCCCCGCGGTCTGGTGTTCACGCGACTCTGCCGCGCCCCTTTTCAAGGATCTTCAGTCACTTGGCGCCGTTGACCTTTCCCTCCCAGACCCTCCCCCCAGCCAGAGCCAGGGAGGGTCTCTTTTTTGAGCCCCCGGGTCTGCGGGTATCGGAGCTGAGCTGATGCGTTTCAGGGTGAGACCTTTCACGGCGCTCCTCTCCCTGGGGATCCTCGGCACTGCCGGCGCCGGGTTCGGGAGCGGTGTGCCCCCCGGCGAGAGGCCACCCGGAGCCGGCAAGAGAGTGGTCTTCATCCTCGACGCGTCGGGCAGCATGAAGGCCAAGCTGGGAGCGGGGACCCGGATCACAGCCGCCAAGGACGTCATGATGCAGCTCATCCGGGATCTCCCGTCCGCAGTCGAGTTCGGGGTCCTGGCCTACGGGCACAGGCGGAAGGACGACTGCGCCGACATCGAGGAGATCATCCCGCTTGGCCAGCCGTCGAAGGACGCGGCCATCCTGGCTGTCCAGAAGCTCTCCGCGGCCGGGAAAACACCCATCACGGCCTCCGTCAGGCTGGCGGCACAGAGGCTCGGGCCGGGCGGCGGCCCCGGGGCGATCATCCTCGTTTCCGACGGAGAGGAAACCTGCGCGGACGATCCCTGTGGCGCGGTGCGGGACCTGAAAAGGGAGGGCATCGCCTTCACCCTCCACGCCGTCGGATTCGGCGTGACCCAGAAGGAAGCCAGGCAGCTCGAGTGCCTCGCGAAAGAGGGGGGAGGCACCTACACGAGCGCCGCCAACGCGAAGGAACTCCTCGACGCTCTCGAGAAGGTCCAGAGAGCCGAAGTCGCCACGGGGGAACTCTCCCTCACGGCCAGAAAACAGGGGAAGCAGTTGCAGGCGGAGGTCGTCATCGCGTCGGCGGGGGGCTCGCGCGTGGAGGGCGGGTGGACGAGCGCCCGTGATCCGCGCGTCTTTCACCTCCTGCCCGGAACGTACGACGTCACGGTGACCGACACGTCGGTTTCGCCGAAGACGGCACGGACCGCCAAGGGACTCATCGTCAAGGCAGGCGAACGTACGGAGAAAGACTTCGAGTTCTCGCTCGAGGGTCAGCTCGCCCTCTCGGCGTTCAAGAACGGCCAGCGGATCCGCGCCGAGTTCGCGGTCTTCAAGCTGCCCGAAAAGACGCGGGTCGACAGCGGGTGGCTCTCGACGAGCGGCCCTGTGAGCGTGCGGCTCCTCGCCGGGCCGTACGAGGCCGCGGCCGTGGACACCCGAGTGGCGACGAGGTCCGAGCGGCGCGCGGTCTTCGAGGTCAAGTCCGGCGAGACCACCACGGTCGACCTCGCCGGGTTCCTCGAGGCCGAAGTCGAGCTCTCGGCGATGCGGGATGGGAAGCGCATCCGTTGCGAGTTCTCCCTGCGGCGCCGGGAAGGCGGAGGGAGGGACAGCGGCTGGCTCCCGACCGAAGGTCCTCGAAAGTGCTTCGTCCTGCCCGGTACCTACGACCTTGACGTGCGGTGCGGGGATGAAAAGAAGAAGCAGGAAGGGATCACGCTCGTCCACGGAGACAGAAAGACGTTGGAGGTCCAGTTCTGAGGGTCCATGGGGCGCCCATCCCTGAAAGCCTTCGTCTTCTCCTGGCCACACTGCTCGTTCTCTCCGCCCGTGGCGCCGGGGATGCGAACCGGATCGTGAGTAAGAAACCCTCCCAGCAGAAGCGGGGCTGGCAGCCCGGTACAGTGCTCCTCGAGGGCTACCACCCCTCCGCCGCGGCGCTCGACAGCGAGCACGTCCATGCGGTCGTGGCCCCCTTCACGAAGAGCGCCGCCGAGGGTGTCAGCGGAATCGCCGCCATCGACCGGAAGACCGCGACGGCGCGCTATCTTCTCCGCGGTACTGCCGAGCTTCTCCCCAACCACATGGCAGGGGTGCACCTCGGACGCGGCGCCCTCTCCCGGCTGAACGGCTTGACCGTGATGAAAGCCGCGGTCTCGACAGGTGAGACGCGCGCGATCTCTCCGTTCGGATCCCTGGCAGGGGCCTTCTGGGGAATGACGCCCCACACCTTCAACCACAACGACGAGAGGAAGCGCCTGGCCATCGACACTGTCAGCGGCACGGCCGCCGGGGAGGGTGGCGAGTGGCTCCAGATTCTCGAACCGCGCGCGTAATCGGGCGGGATGGCCCGAAAACCGGCAGAGCCGCCTTACCGGAGGTTCCTGATGAGCAGAGGATGGAAATGGGTATCGGGTCTTGCGCTGATGGCCATCATTGGCGTGGCCGGTATCGCAGTCCGCTTCTACGTCCTGGCGCCGCGCCACCGGCCTGCGCAACAGGTCGAGGCGCCAAGAACGCCCGAGGCCATCGCGCGTGGCCGCTACCTTGCCCATCACGTCGCGGCCTGCATGAGTTGCCACAGCCAGGTGCAAGAGGAACTGCCGGGCGACCCAGTGGCCATCGGCCGTTTCGGAAGCGGCCGCGACTTTGGCGCGGACGCCGGGTTTCCGGGACACGTTCGCGCCAGCAACCTCACTGCGGCCCCGCAGGGCTTGGGGAACTGGAGCGACGGAGATATCCTGCGCGCCGTTCGCGAGGGGATCTCGCGCGATGGCCGTCCGTTGTTCCCGTTGATGCCGTATCAGGCCTACGCGCGGCAGCTGTCCGACGCCGACGCTCTGGCAATCGTGGCCTATCTGCGCACGCTCCCGCCGCTGACGGACACCGTGGCTCCGAGCGCCATCGGCTTTCCCGCCTCGATGTTCATTCGCCTCTCGCCGGCCCCCGTGGAGAGCGGGGCCAGTCCGCTGCCCGCCGAACCCCTCGCGCGAGGACGGCGCCTTCTCGACCTGATGAGCTGCGGCGACTGCCACAATTCCTTCGACGGGAGGCGTCAACCAATCCCGGGCCGCGAGATGTCCGGAGGGGCTGAGTTCAATGTGCCAGGGAAGGGGAAGGTCCACGCGAGTAATCTGACTCCGGACAAAGAGACCGGGCTCGGCACGGCCACGGAGGAGGACCTCGCGCGCGCCCTGCGATCCGGCACCGGCCGCGACGGCCGGATTCTCCACGCCATGCCCTGGACGGCCTACGCCGGGCTCTGCGATGAGGATCTGCGCGCCGTGATCACCGCGCTGCGCGCCCTGCCAGCGGTGCGTAACTATGTACCAAAGAGAAGCTTCGAGCGCTGAGGGATGGACACGAGGCGCGCCCGCCCCTCATGGGTTGAGATCAATGGCGGTCGAGACCCCTCTCGCGAGAAACCCGGAGGCCCACGGCGGGGGAACGGAGACCTCTTGGCCGGCCTGACGGGACAGATGCTGGGCCGCTACCGGCTCGAATCCCTCCTCGGACGAGGCGGGATGGCCGCGGTCTACAGGGCTTTCGACGAGGAGCTGCGCCGCGCGGTCGCGATCAAGGTCATCCTCGGCGAGGCCCCCGCGGACGGGTCCTTCCGTCAGTTCCAGGACATCCCGGAGATTGGTGGAACGATCCCGGACTGGGCTCTTGCTCTGTCCTATCTCGACCCGAGGAGGGAAGCTCGAGACCTTCTCGCGCGGGCGGAACGGAGGGGAGATCCGGGCGTCGAGCAAGGCCGGAGGATTCTGGCGAGACTCGAGGGCGACGAGCCAGGGGTCCCTGCCCTCGATTCCAAATCAGACGGCGGAGTTGCACATGTGCCTTCCGTACCCCGAGGCGAGAGCCTCCGGGAACTTCGCGACCGGCTGCGAGGGATGAAGCCCATGCCCCCTCGATAGCTTCCCGTGACCAGCCTGCTTCACATCCAGTCCGGGCAACGAGGACTCTTCGCCGTCCTGCTCACCACTACCATGGGATTTCCTGTCTTACACCGACTGGCAGGGAGGGCAACTCGGGCCCTTTCTGTGGTGAAATACCCCCCGAAATCCTTCGTCCATTCTCAAGGGAGGTGGGTCATGGTGTCCCTCATCACGTGGAGCGATGAGTTGAGCGTCGGCGTTGCTGCATTCGACAACCAGCACAGACGCCTGGTTGCCCTGATCAATGAACTGCACGAGGCCATGTCCGAGGGCAAGGGCAGCAAGGTCCTGGGCAAAATCCTGTCGGAACTGGCGGACTACACGGTGTATCACTTCAAGGCGGAAGAGGCCGTCTTCGAGAAGCATGAATACCCTGGCCTCGGCAGCCACAGGGATAGCCACGGCGAACTGACACGGCAGGTTCTGGACTTCAAGGATCAATTCGAGGCAGGCGAGGCCGTTCTCAGCATGGAACTCATGAAGTTCCTGACGGACTGGCTGACGAATCACATTCTGGACACGGACAAGGCCTACACGGCGTTCCTGAACAGCAGGGGCGTATCCTGAGGGAATCGCTGATGAATCCACAACCGGCGTACGAAGAGCTTCTTCGACGGATCAAGGAGCAGGAAGAGAGGTTTGCCTCCGCTACGCAGCGGATGGAAGCCCTCTATGCCGAGATCCTGTCGAGCCGGATGGAGGTCGAGCGGAAGAACCGGGAGTTGAAGGACGAGCGCACGAAACTACAGGCCCTGAATGAAGAACTGGATCGGGCGAGAAGGGCCGCCGACGACGCCAACCGGTCCAAGAGCGACTTTCTGGCGAACATGAGCCATGAAATCCGGACTCCGATGAACGCCATCATCGGCATGACCCACCTGTGCCAGCAAACGGAAACGACGGAAAAGCAACGAAACTACCTGAACAAGATATCGATGGCCGCCAGCTCGCTGCTCGGCATCATCAACGACATCCTCGACTTCTCCAAGATCGAGGCCGGCAAGCTGACCATCGAGTCCGTGGACTTCGACCTGGAAGGCGTCCTGCAAAACCTCTCCAATGTAGCCTCGCTGAAGGCCCACGAAAAGGGGCTGGAACTCGCCTTCTCCGCGGACCGCGACATTCCCCTGTCGCTGGTTGGGGATCCTCTCCGGCTGGGACAGGTCCTGCTGAACCTCACGAGCAACGCCATAAAGTTCACGGAGTCGGGGCACGTTCTGGTGAGCATCAAGAAGATCCAGGAAGACTCGGAGCGCGCCGTCCTCCGCTTCTCCGTCAAGGACACGGGAATCGGCATGACCGCGGAGCAGCAAGCGCGCCTGTTCCAGGAATTCTCCCAGGCGGACGCCTCGATCACCCGCAGATACGGAGGCACGGGCCTGGGCTTGACCATCTGCAAGCGGCTCGTGGAAATGATGCGAGGAACGATCCAGGTCGAAAGCGCGCCAGGTCAGGGGAGCTCGTTCTCGTTCACGGTGGCGTTCGGGAGGCCCGCGGCAAGGGTCAAGCACTTCACCCCGCAACCCGAGTTCAACGGCATGCGCGTCCTCGTCGTGGATGACAACAACGTCGCGCGGGAAATCCTGCTGACGGTGCTGGAGCGGCTCACATTTCAAGTCACCCTCGCCAGTTCCGGAGAAGAGGCCCTCGCGGAACTCGAGAAGGCTTCAGCCGAAAACAGGCCCTTTCACCTCGTCTTCATGGACTGGAAGATGCCGGGGATCAACGGCATGGAAACCACGAAGCGAATCAAGGACAGCCAGAGGCTGCCCCAGACGCCCATCGTCGTCATGGTCAGCAACTACGGCCGGGAAGAGATCATGAAAAACGCGGGCACGGCGGGCCTCGACGCGTTCCTCATCAAGCCGGTGACCCCATCCCTGCTCCTCGAGACCATCATGCACGTCCTGAGGCGGGAAGCGGCCAACGGGCCCCGGCAGGCGCCCCGGAAGGACATCACCGTCCCGGACGAAATCCGCGGGGCGCGCATTCTCCTGGTGGAAGACAATGAAATCAACCAGGAGGTCGCCCGGGAACTGCTTGAATTGGCGGGTTTCGCGGTCGCGATCGCCGGCAACGGACGGGAAGCACTGCGGATGGTGAAGCAGGACGGCTATGACCTGGTGCTCATGGACGTGCACATGCCCGTGATGGATGGATACGCCGCCACACGGGAAATCCGAGGGCTGGAATCCGAAGTCAGAGATGTCCCGATCGTCGCCATGACGGCCAACGCATTGGTGGGGGACCGCGAGAGGTGCCTGGAAGCGGGGATGGACGATCATGTGGGCAAGCCCGTCGTTCCCAGGGAGCTGCTCGACGCCCTCGCCCGTTGGATCAAGCCCAGAAGAGGGCTGAATCCGAGGAGACAGGGTCCGCCAGTCTCACGCGGGGAACAGCCGTGGGAGCCCCCCTTGCCCGCCTTGCCCGGGATCGACATGGAGTCGGGACTGGCGCGCGTGATGGGCAACTGGAAAAGCTACCGGAAGATGCTGCTCCAATTCCTCGGCTTACACGCAAACGCGGCAGAAGAAATCAGGGCATTCATGGACCGAGGCGACTGGGAGTCCGCCGAACGGGCGGCCCACACGCTGAAGAGTCTTGCGGGAAACATCGGCGCCCAATCTCTCGCCCGTTCCACGGAACTCCTCGAGGGAGCCCTCAGGGAGGGACGAATGGACCACGCTGGCTCGCTGCTGAACGCATGCGGGGAGGACTTGAGAAGGGTGATCGAGGTTCTCGAGGCCCTCTCGCCGAAACCCGCCGGCCGAATCCCGCCGCCGGAAGGGCCCGCTGAACCAGATCCGAGGATTGACAGGGAGAAGGCAGCCCTGCTGCTCGCCGAGCTGGCCCGGCACCTCGAGGACGACGACACGGAGGCCGCCCGCGTTCTGGAATCCTTCAAGGAACATGTTGCCGTTCCCCAGACAAGAGAGGATCTCGCCGAGCTGGAGAAGTGCATTCGAAGATACGACTTCGAAGGAGGCCTGACGATCGTCGGCCGGATCGCGAACGCCTTGGCTCTTCCCGTGCAGCAATGACTACGGCGCAGCACACAAAGAAACCGTCGCTCCTCATCGTTGACGACACTCCCGAGAACATCGACGTCCTCGATGGCCTCCTCCGGGAGGAGTACCAGATCAAGGTGGCTCTCAACGGAGACAAGGCGCTCAGGATCGCCTTCTCCGATTCGCCTCCCGACTTGATCCTCTTGGACGTCATGATGCCGGGGATGGACGGATACGAGGTCTGCCGGCGTCTCAAGGATAATGCGAGAACGAAGGGCGTTCCCGTCATCTTCCTGACCGCAAGAACCGAGATAGAGGACGAGACCCGCGGGTTTTCTCTTGGAGCGGCGGACTACATTGCCAAGCCCATCAGCCCCCCGATTGTAAGAGCCCGGATCAAGACCCACCTGGCGCTCCACTCCCACAACAAGCTCCTGGATGCAACCAATACCGTGCTCGCCCAGGCCAAGAAGGCCGCGGATGAGGCCAGCCAGGCCAAGGGCCGCTTTCTCGCCAACATGAGCCACGAGTTCAGGACCCCCCTGAATGCCATCATCGGCTACAGCGAAATGCTCCTGGAAGCCGCCGAGGACAGAGCGGACGACTCCCTCATCCCGGACCTGAAGAAGATCCGGATCGCCGGCAGGCATCTGCTGGGGCTGATCAACGACGTCCTGGATTTCTCGAAGATCGAAGCAGGGAAGATAGAACTCGTCAACGAGATGTTCTCTGTTTGCGACCTGTGTCAGGAAGCGATGGCCATAGCGGCTCCCCTGGCGGAGATGAACCAGAACCGGCTCGAGCTTCGGTGCTGCGGGTCGATCGGGTCCATCTACGCGGACGAGATGAGATTGAGGCAGAGCCTGTTCAACCTGATCAGCAATGCCTGCAAGTTCACAACCCAGGGAGACATCGTGCTGCTGTTCGACCGCCAGAACGCAGGAGGAAACGGGAACGGGTTTTTCTCCGTAGCCATAACCGACACCGGCGCCGGAATGACGCCCGAACAGATTTCGCGGTTGTTCGAGGAATTCGTCCAGGCCAATTCCACGACGTCGCAGAAGTTCGGCGGGACCGGGCTGGGACTCGCGCTCTCACGCAAGCTGTGCCGGATGATGGGGGGCGACATCACCGTGACGAGCGAGTACGGGAAGGGGTCCACCTTCACCATCCGTCTTCCCGTCACGTTCGCGCCCGGCCCGCCCGGGCCACCCCCCCCATGCGGCGCCACGTTCGTCCCTCACGCGAAACCCGAGTGATCATCGGAAGCCTCGCACGTGGGCTCGCTCCGCTCGCCCACATGCCAAGCCTTCTTGATTCCACGCCTCCCGTCCGTGATCTCTCTCGAGGGTGATGAGGTCAGATCCTCCTTGCCGCCATCCCGGACAGATGCACGAGACGCGCGTGAGCCTCCGCGATAAGGTCCTCGGAGACCTCCGGATGCGCCTTCTCCGCCATTCGGTAGCGCGTCTCCTGGCTCACGTAGTCCTTCAGCGAGATCCTCGGGGCCATCGAGTCGAGTTGCAGGGGCGAGAGACCCTGCTCTCTCCGGCGGGGGTCGTACCGGTAGAGGGGACAGTGGCCCGGATCCACGGCTAGCTGCTGCCGGAGCCCACGACACGTTTCCATGCGGCCCCTCCCTGGGACACCACTCACCCATGTTCGACGAGGGGGTGATCGGGTAGATGGCGATGACCTCGTTTGCGCGGTAGGCCACCGGCGCGGCGTCGTCGTTTCCATCCAGCGTGACTGTCGCACTCACAAGAGCAACTCTCAGACGCGTTCCAGAGCTTGTTCGAGGTCGGCCCAGAGATCCACGGGGTCCTCCAGGCCCACGGAAACGCGGAGGAGGCTCTCTGAGATTCCGTTCTCCCGGCGCGCGCCCTCCTCGACGACCCGGTGCGTCAGCGCCGCCGGGTGCTGGATGAGTGTGTCGACGGACCCGAGCGATACGGCGGGCGTCATCAACTCCACGGAGGCCATGACCCGCGCCGCGGCCGCGAACCCTCCAGAGACATTGAAAGCCAGGATCGTGCCCTTCCCCTTCATCTGCTTCTTCATGATCGCGGCCTCGAGCGAGGACCCCAAGCCCGGGTAGTGGACGGCCGTGACTCTGGGATGACGAAGGAGCCGTCCGGCCAGTTCCTCGGCGCCCTGCTGCGCATGGCGGACCCTGAGAGGCAGGGTCGGCAGGCCGCGGTGGAGCAGATAGGCCGCGAGGGGGTGAAGCACGTTGCCCGTGATGACGCGGATCTTGCGCAGCTCGCGCGCCCACTCCACATCCGTGGCGACAACTCCAGCCAGAACATCGCCGTGCCCGCCGATGAACTTCGTCGCGCTGTGCAGGACCACCGCGGCGCCGTGCCGCGCGGGATTCTGGAGAACCGGAGTCGCGAAGGTGCTGTCCACCATCACGGGGACCGTGCCGGCCTGTTCGACGGCCTCATCCAGGTCGACCAGCGACAGCGTCGGGTTGGCCGGGGTTTCCAGGATCACCAGGGCCGTCTCGGACCGCAGCGCCCGCCGAATCCCGTCCGGGCGGGCCCAGCTGACGTCGATACCGAGGAGGCCGGAGGCGAGCAGATGATCCGTGCCGCCATACAAGGGCCGAATGGCAACCACATGGCACGGCTTTCCGTTCCCGGTCCGCTGCCGGGCGGCCATGAGAACGGACGTGACGGCGGCCATGCCGCTCCCGAAGGCAACGGCTTCCTCGGTTCCCTCTAGACCCGCGAAGGCCTTCTCGAAGCGCGCGACGGTCGGGTTGTGGAGACGCGAGTAGATGGGTGTCGTGGCGGGGTGTCCGCCAGAAGCGAGGGTCTCGAGGTCGATGCCCGCGGCGGCCAGGTCCGGCACCCGGTAGGTGGAGGAGAGGTCGATGGGAAGGGCATGGACCCCCATGTCATGAAGGTCCTCCCTGCCGCCGTGGACGGCGCGGGTCTCCAGCGACAGTTTCATGGGCTCCACGGTCTTGGGCATCGCGGTCTCGAAGAACATGGCGTTTTCTCCTCCGCCGCGATGCTAGGATCAGGAACGATTCGATTCCATCGAATTGATTTCGGATTCTTCCCATGAGTGACGCGCTCGACCGAACAGACTTCGAGATATTGGCTCTTCTGCAGAAGAATGCTCGTCTGTCCAACAAGGAACTCGCGGCCGCCGTCGGGCTGGCGCCCTCCACGTGTCTCGTGCGCGTTCAGGCCCTGAGGGAGAAGGGAATACTGGGGGAAGCCCACACTGACGTCGCGCCGGAGGCTCTCGGGGTGGGCCTTCAGGCCCTCGTGGCCATCCGCTTGAAGCAGCACGGGCGCGCGCAGCTGAAGGCCTTCTGGAAGCACCTTCGCTCTCTTCCCGAGGTCCGGACGGTCTTTCACGTCTCGGGGGACCACGATTTCCTCCTCCATCTGACGGTGCGTGACTCCGCCCACCTGAGGGATTTCGCGCTCGACGCCCTGACCTCACGTCCAGAGGTGGCGCACCTCGAAACCTCGCTGGTTTTCGACGTGGCGAAGAACCCCGTCGTGCCGAACTTCCGCAAGGAGGAACCGTTGAAGTAGGGCCGTCTCCTTCACGGCCACATGAGGGCTCCTCCTGTCGCGGCCAGTCATGATGGCGTGGCCCGCACCCTGAGCCACGGGGTTCAGGCCGCGGCGCAGCAGCCTTACCGCGACGTCACCGGTGGCGTCTCTCGAACCGTCCACGCTCACCGCGGCCGCGTAATCCAGCTCCACCCTCCAGGCGTCCGTTCCCGACGGGAGGTGCGGATGAATCGTTCGACCCTTGGATACGGCTTCGATCCGCCGCGGGCCCGGGGTCTTGACGCGGCCACGCCGCTGACCGCCAACGGCAACAGGGGTCTTCAGCTCCTGTCTCCCGCCGTATTGGGCGCGGTCGATCTCGAACTCGAACGCCTCCGGGCGCTCGGAATCCAGGCCGTCGTGCTCGCCTCCCGGATGAGGCCGGGGTCCACAACGGTTACGTCCGGATCACCAGGCTATCGGGCGGAGCCCGCTTCGTGGCCTACGGTGTCGTCAATGCCGGCGAATTCCCCGAGAGCGGAGCCACGAACGATGGGAGCTATGTGGCGATGTCGGAGTACTGACCATGGGCTGACACAAGCCCGGGTGCGCGTGCTGCCTCCCCTTGTTCCCGTCGCGAGGCTTCCACACGATTACCATCGGCCCCGGCCGCCCCGCTGGTTCGGGGCTCCAGACGAGGTCGCGAAACCCCTCGCGCGTCCCGGCGCCAATCAGGCGTGAAGGGCTTCAGGCAGCCCGCTACGGCGCCTCGTCGACGAGGGACATCGGGACGTAGGCCCCGTCCCCGGTCCGCTCTCCCGGAAGACTCCCGTCGTTCACGACTCCGTAAACGATGAACGGGCTGAGGCCCTCCGTTCGCGTCACCTTCACATAGCCGGTCTTCGTTCCCGGCGCATGCCGCGCCAGGATGGTGGTGAACTGCTTGAACCCGCGAGCGGGGACGCCTTCGCCTTCGAGGGTCGCGGCCAGCTGCCCGGTGCCGCCGTCGTAAATGTCCAGCCGAAAGACATCCGCTTCCGACCCCTCCGCGCCCGCGTGAACGATCGCGAGGTTGCTCCGGCTCTCGTCGTCTTGCCTGAGCCCGAAGATCCAGGCGGAGGAATCTGCCGCCTGGCCGTCCGGCACGGCAGGATAGAAGAGCCCGTAGCGCCCGCCGCCCCCCTCGGAGGATGTTCGCGCCCCCAGGAAGACTCCCGACGTGTCTCCCCCGTCCACGGAGGCGAAAAGCGCTCCCGCGAAGCTGCCCGAGCCCACTCCGGCGACGCCTCTCTCCCGGAGGAAGGCGACGAAGCCCGGGATCAATCGCTGCTCACCGGGAGCCAGCAAGACCGACGTTGCCGCCGTATTCCCGGGCGCCGTCACCGCGTCCGCGAGGTAGGCGAGACGGAGCATCCTCGGCGACGAGCCGAAATTCGTCGCGACGAGTTCGCTCGAGAACGCGGATGTCTCCACGATCACGGGCAAGACCGTGACCGCCGGCTTTGCCTTCGAATCCACCAAGAACGGCGGGATGAACGAGCCGTCCGAGTTCCGCTGGTCGTTGACGACGGCGTAGGTGTAGTAGGGGGCATTTCCGGCCACTCGCTCGACGCGCGCGTAACCTTGGACAACATCGGGTCCCGCCTTGGTCAAGACGCCCGTGATCTGCTTGAACCCGCCAGGCGCGATCCAGTACTCCGGCAGAGTGACCGAGCGCGGAGCGGTGGGATCCCCGGAAAAGACCGTCACGCGCAAGGCGATGTCGCCCGAGCCCTCTTCTCCCGCGTGTATGAGGGCGAGATTCGAGCGGTCGGCGCCGTCCTGGCGAAGCCCGCACAGAAGGACGGGACCCGTCAAGCCTGCCTGTCCGGGGACATCCGTGTAAGCCAGCCCGGCTCGTCCTTCCGGCACGACGGACGTCGTGCGGGCCAGGGCAGCCAGTGGAGACCGTCCCTCCTCGCCCGGAACGGTGATCCGCAGCGTTCCACCACGGTCGCCACTCGCCGGGATGTCGATGCCCGTGGACGCCAGGTACCGAAGGGCATCCCGGTGCGTGATCTGTCCGCCGGGCGGCACGACATCGAAACCCGCGCCGCCGCCCCCTCCGAACGCGGGGGTGTACTCGAGTTGCGCCAGCAGCGATCCCTGCGTCGTGTTCGTCAGCGTCAGCTCGGACGTGAAGAAGGATTGGTTGGCGCCCGCGGAGGTGAGGAGGATCGGAACGAGACTGCTCGCGCGCGCATCGCCAGCCTCTTGCGTGATGCCGGCCTTCAACCCCGCGACGGTCACGGTGCCAGTCCGGGAGTCCGTCCGCGGGTTCTCCGTGGCCTGAAAAGCGACGGATCCCGAACCTGTCCCTGAAGGCGGCGACACCGTCAGCCAACTGGCATCGGAACTGGCCGTCCAGGCGCAACCAGCCGGGGCCGTGACCTCGATCGTGCCCGAGGAAGCACCAGGTCCAAGACGGGGGTGTCCGTGCGACAGACCGATCCGGCACGGCGAAGGGATCTCGGGTGTCAAGACCGCCCGGATCATCATGTTGACCGGAGTCTGCTGTCCGCCCTCGCTCTGGAAGACGAGGGGACCCTGGAACACCGACCCTCCATCCGTGGAAAAGAACCCGCGCCGCTGCTGCTCGCCGCTGCTGTCGGCCGCGAAGACGACACCGCCCGAGGGCGTGGGCGAGGCGTAGCCCGCGTAGATGTCGCCGGAGGTGACGAGCGGACCATTGGTGACGGCGAACTCGACGAACCCGCCGCCCGAGGGAACGGCGGGGAGCGTCACGAGCTGGTCCACGGCCAGGGAAGTCACGGTACGGGGCGAAACGGGCACCCCCTCCCGATCCACGAACGCCACGAGGCGCACGACGGCGCCGGCCGGGCTCGGTTGTCCCTGAAAGAGCGCGTGGAAGATCCGGATCGCGGTGAGCCTGACCGGGTACGCGGCCGGAGTGAACCGGTTCGCCACGACGAGGCCTGGCTGGACGGCCCCCGTCTCCACGGTGCCGTCGTCCGTGGCGAGAGTCACGGCCGCGCCCGGGGGTGCCACGCCCGTGCCTTTCAAGTCGAGGCGGAATGTGGATTGTCCGGGAACGTTCGTCAGAAGCGACAACGAGCCGGCCACCCCTCCCTCGGTGGCCGGCTGGAATCGGACCGTGAACCCTGCCTCCTGGCCGGCCTGGAGAACCACGGGGAGCGAGGGAGAAGCGAGGGAGAACGGTCCGGCCGGAACCGCCGACAAGACCTCTAGAGATCCCGTTCCGTCGTTTCGGATCGAAAGGACCGTGGTCGAGGACGTTCCTGCCGCCACGCTCCCGAAATCGAAGGCGTCAGGCGTGGCGGCAATGTGGGGGGCCACGGCCGGTGTTCCCGTCCCGGACAGGTCGATCCCGACCGTCCGTCGCGACGGGTCGTTCGTCTGGATGTGAAGACGGCCCGTCTCGAACGATCCACGGACCGGAGAGAAGGCAAGGGTCAGAACGCGGCTCCCACCGGGCTCGATGACCAGGGGGAGGGTGGGAGCCTGGAGGCTGAATCGGCCGTTGGTTGCGGCCGCGGCACCCGCGATGAGAGGGGCGTCTCCCGCGTTCACGAGCGTGACGGTCCCCAGTCCCTGCTCTGTGGCCGCAACGGAACCAAACGAGAGGGAGTTCGCGCTCAGACGGGCTGAAGGGGCGGTGATCGTGAAGGGAAGGCTCTGGCCGCCCATGCCGCGCACTCTCACACTCACATGGGCCGGGCCAGGCGGGGCGCCGGCGGGCACCCGGACGACGAGCCTATCGGCCGAGGCCGAAACGATGTCCGACACGGCCTCGCCGAACAGAACCTGGTTCTCGGCCGGTTTCTCCGAGAAGTTCCGGCCCGAGAGCGTCACCGTCTCGCCGGCCTGCCCCGTGACGGGATCCAGGGATGTGAGCACGGGCAGGGAGGGGACGACGAACGTGTGCGACGTCAGCTCTCCCTCCGTTCCCGCCTTGGACCAGTAGGTTGTCCCCTCGACGACGAGGGGCGGTCCCGGGCTGTCTGGAACCTGGAAGATGGCGCGGACGGGATAGGACGGGGGAGGGAACTGGAAATAGACCGAGCCCCCGGAAATCTCGATGACCTCCGAGGAGTTCCAGCCCTCGAAACCCGGGCCGAACTCGAAGCGCGCCTCGAGGCTGGCCGAGGGAACGGGTTCCCCCGCCTCGTCGACGAAGGCCAGCGCCGCCATCGCGCCCTTCAATTGGGGCAGGTTCTCGCGGCCGGGCCGCGCCGTGATGGCCCGGGTGACCTCCTGGTTCGACATGTCCTGAATAGTTCCTTGCCACGTGGCGCCATTGGCGGCCCTGCCCACCTGTTCCCCTGGCGAGTAGGACCAGTCGGCCGGGTTGTTGTCATGGAAGAACCCGTGCAGCACGAAGAGCTGATCGAGGGGCGAGAGTTCGAGACCCGAGGGAACGGCCAGGGAAGGAAACGCTTGCGCGAGGGCGCCATGCAGCTGGAGCAGGCTGCCAGGCTTTCGGCTCGAGAAGACCGAGATGACATCCTTCAGGGAGAGGTCGATCGTGTCCGAGACCCCGGACGCCCCCGAGGGTGGGTCGATGGCGCCGTCGATGAGGTCCCACAAGAGCCCGGCGACCGCCAGCTCTTCATCGAAACGGGCGGAGGGTCCGGAGACGGGGCCGACCGCGAGGTAGTTGTGCTCCGGGTCGAGATGGCCCCCGTTCTCGGGGCTCGGACTGTTCCAGCGGAAGACAGCACGGCGGAGCGTCTCGAACACCTGGCTCGAGGCTGTTCCCCAGAAAGTCGCGAACCCCTCGTCGAGAGATCCACACGTGTAATCGTTGGCAAAGCCGTTGTGGTTCCGGTCGAGGGCCGGGTCCGTGGAAGGAGCGGGGCGCGGGAGCTCTCCCCCGTACAGCTCCCGGAGCAGATGGTGCCCGAACTCGTGCCAGACGACACTCGGATTGGCGCCCGGCACGCTATCTTTTGGCTCGAGGGAGATGCTCGAGGGTGTCAAGCACCCGGCGGGGTCCGCTGTCGCGCAATAGAAGGAGATCCCGTTTGGACCATTCAGGTAGACCTCGAGGGGCAGATCTCTCGACAGCGGGAGGCTCGTATTCACCGGCATCATCAGGTACACCTGCCGCCAGACGTGCCAGTAGGTTTCCGCCGCGGCGTAGGAGACGTCGCGGCGCGCCGCGTCGGCCACGAGGGGAGCCCCGTCTCCAACCTCGAGGTCCCGAATGACGTCGCTCGTGCCAGAGGGAGAGAATGGCTCCCATCTCAACTCGTGGGCGGAGCCTCCATCGCTCGATCCCGCCGAGACGAGGAATCTCGAGGAGTCATCCCGTTCGGCGTCTCGAAGAAAGACCCGTGGCTGGTACTTGCGAGACGTGTCGAGGCCGGCGGCGATCTTGAAGCAGTAACGGGCGTCCGGGGCCTCGAACGTCCCCTTCAGCTCGGCCTGGACGCGGCCGATCCTCTGGCCGGGCTCCTGCGTCACGTCCCAGACTTCGACGGAGGCGTTTGGCAGCGGGTAGGTGCCGAGCCGTCCCTCGCGGAAGAGGCGTCCGGAAAGGGTGCACGGCTCCCCGACCGGATAAGAAAGAACCTGCGTTTGCGCCAGGACCTCTCCCCCGGCATCGTCGGTGAGGACACCCTTCAGTTCCAGCCTGGTCACGCCGGGGTCGATGGTGAATTCCCGCACGGTCAGCGTAACGGCCTTGGCCGCGCCCTTTGTGACCGGATCGTCCGGCGACGACGACGCCTGCAGGACCCCGCGCTGATCGTAGAGGCGCAGTCCGGCGCGTCCGGCGGGACGCGAGAGTACTTGAGCAAGACCCGCCGCCGAAAACGAGGCGCGTGCCCCCGGTTGAAGGCGTGTTCCGGGGGCCGGGCTCACCGAGCGGGAATCGATCGAGATGGAGTCGACCGTGCTGAAGTTGTGATAGGTGCCGTAGATGCTCTGGCCGCCGGCCTCTTTCCCGTCGATCTCGAGCTTGATGGAAAGGACGGCGTCCGAGTAGTGGTTCTGGATTCCGTTGGCGAAGTTCCGGTTGTATGTGGAAAGCCCCGCCACGGGACAAGAAACAACAACGCGGAACGAGGCGGTACCGCCGGACATGAACCCCCGGGAGGGGCTCCGGACGGCACAGTCGAACGCGGGCACCGAGCTGTTGTCCCGCATCCTGACCGCGAGCACCGCCGTGTGAGGCGTTTCCGGAGCCTCCACGGGATGTTTGTGCGTGTAGGACACCGTCGCGTCGAACTGCTGAGGAAAGTCCAGCAACAGAACGCCGGAGCTATTCTCCCGGCCCGTGAAGCTCGCGGGAAGTGACAAGGAGGCGCTTCCCCAGATCTCGTCGTTGCCGCCGAGCAGGGGGACGGAAGCCGAGCTGCTCGTCGTGAGAACCGGCTCGCCCGGGAACCGGCGGTACGCCTCGAAGGCCGACCGGTACGAGGCTTGCGCCAGGAGGGGGGGGCCGTCCGGGCAGCAGACGATGGCGGCGAGGACCATCTTCAGCGAGGCGAGAAGAACCGCCCGGGCGAGGGCGCCGCTCCGGCCCCCCTCGCGCAAGAACGACTCAACCCGCGGACGAGTTCGCGCGTGCCCGGGTGCGGGCCCCATCACGGAGCGGGACTCCATCTTTTCTCCAAGGTACCCAATCCGCTTCGACGGTTGACCTTCTCGCCCGGCTTCCGCCATCTCGGGTCCCTCCTTCGAGGTCTTCGCGGGTCATTGAGCCTTCTTCTTGACGAGCACGACCCGCCGATTGGCGGCGCGGCCTTCCTCTGTCGAGTTGCCGGCGACCGGTTTCTCCTGGCCATGCCCGGCGGAGGAAAGTCTCTCCGCCCTGACTCCTCTTTCGACGAGGGCCGTCACGACGGCCCGGGCCCGGTCCTGGGACAGAACCCGGTTTCCCTCGAGCGTTCCGGTATTGTCGGTATGGCCTTCGACGCTTACCGCGAGGGCGGGGTCCTTCTTCAAGGCCACGACTATCTGATCGAGGATCGGGGCGGACTCGGGCTTGATCACGGCCTTGCCCGTGTCGAACAGGATGTGGAGGGCGATCGACCCTTCCTTCGCGAGCTTGTCGAGGATCGCGTCCGCCGTGATGACCTGCTCCATGGCCTTCTTCTCGACGATGGTGACGAAGTAAACCGGCCCGCTCGTGCTCGTGGAAGCCTTGATCTCTGCCCAGGCCTCGCCGGAACTCGTAGTGAGGCGGAGAGTCCGGAGATCGTTGGAGGAGAACACGGTTCTTCCCCCCGCGTTCTGGATTGCGATCTCGTAGTTCCGCAGAATCGCCAGGCCCCCGGGGTGTGGCGTCTCCTTCGAGCGCCGGTAGTGGATGAGCGTCTTGCGGCCTTCCACGGGGGACCGCGTCGACTTGCCCACCCAGAACGTGTACGACGCGAACTCCTCGGCCTTGTAGTGCGAGATCGCGTATCCCGGCATCCGGACCGGGAAGAGCGGGTGGTCGGAGCTGCCCTTGACGTCCTTGGCGGAAGTCGCGAGAGCCCGGCCGGCGAAAGGCGCCCCACACAGAATAGAGGCGGCGAGCAGGATCGAGTGCGCAAGAAGCCTCTTCTCGAGCGGCAGTCTCATGGCATGGGCCTTTCTCGCCAGGTCAGGCAGCCCGGCGTCTGTCAAGAAGGGGTGGGAGCCGGCATCACGGCAGGGTTCGCCGTCCAGGAACGGGCCAGTCTCCGTCCGAAGCCGCGCCCACGGTTCGATGGCGTGGAGCCAACGGGGTTCCCGCCTGGAGGGCAACACCCACGGGTTCCCGGGGAATCCGGCATTCCGGCCAGCGCGGTCTTCGAACATTGGAGAAGCGCGATTGTCGCTCCCCGCGGCCAGGCGGGTCAACCGGCATTCATCGATCAGAGCGGGTCGACTTGCTGAAAAGGCGGCATGGCCGCGGCGCGCTTCAAAGGCAAGCACCCCCACGAGCGCGCGATGTGCAAGCGTGCTCCGCGCTCCTCCCTGAGGGAGTAGGGAGACGACCGGCGAATGTAGGGAAACCGGATTCCTCGCCATGGCTTTCTGGAGGAAGTCGAGGATGAACTTGCCTGTCTTTCCGGCCCTGATTGCTGCTGCCGCTTTCTTCTCGCCTGTCCGGGCCAGAGCCGCCGGGCATGTCGTCTTCGTCCCCTTCCTCTGGACGAGGGGGGCGGACCGGGGAGGGCCGAAGTCATGCAATCCTCGCTGTCTGCCGCGGGAGGTTCCTGTCGAGGTGGCGGTGCTGAGCCCGTACGGCGGAGACTTCGAGAGCCGTCGAACTGCCTGGGCCAAGCCGGCGTGCGCGCCGGAGATCACGAGTCGTGCGCCAGACAGACAGCCGGGCTTCCCCCTTCTTTGAGCATTCGCAAACTCCAGTTCCCGCTGGAGGGGGGACGGAAGCCGGAGTTCCTCGCGGGGATGGACCAGGCGTGCCGAGCGTGGGCGTGTGGCACGGGAAGGCCGGAGAGGACGTGGCGGCGGAATCGGCGGGACCCGACACGCGATCGGATGAGAAAGCGGATCACACACGGCTCCCCCATGTGTCAGTTGTACATCGTCGCGCGGCGCACATCGCGGACCCCAGAGGCTCTTGTTGGCTTTCCGCCGCATTCCCAGAACTTTCCAAGGATTTCCCCAAGAACGGCCTGAGGCGCGGACTTATCTTTCGGCCGGCACGAACACAGTCATCGGGGCGGCCCCGGCCACGGACCGGGTCCGGAAAGGAGTCGATATGCTCGTGGTAACGAGAAGAGTTCGAGCGTCCGGCGGGATCCTGCCCGTCTTATTGGTCCTGGCATCCGTGCTTGGTACGGCGTCCGCGCGAGCCGCCGAGCCATCGCTTGTCATAACGACGGCGACGTTTGGTCCCAGAAGTCAGGACGGAGCGCCATCCACGGCCCGCTTCTTGGGCCCTCATCGGCTGTGCACCGACGGGGCAAACCTCTATGTCAGTGACACGGGCAACCACACGATCCGGATGATCAATCTCCGCAGTGGAGAAGTGAAGACGCTGGCGGGCTCCCCGGGAAGTTCGGGGAGCGCGGATGGCCAGGGCGGCGCGGCGCGATTCAACGCACCGATGGGGATCGCCTACAGTAGTGGATTGCTCTTTGTCGCCGACTCCGGCAACTCGGCGATCCGCCAGGTGAATAGCATGACGGGCGACGTCGTCACCCTGGCGGGCAAGGCGGGTGAAAAAGGGAATGTCGATGGCGCAGCCGGGAAGGCGCGGTTCGGGACGCCCAGCGGCATCGCCGCGGCCGGGTCCTTCAGCGGCTTCGCCCTGTATGTGACGGATGCCGAGTTCCATACCGTTCGAAAGTTCGACGGGAACGAGTTCACGACCCTGGCCGGCTCTCCGGGAACGGGTGGATTCCTGGATGGCTCCGGTGCCCAGGCGAAGTTCAACACTCCGGCCGGTCTGGTCACGGATGCGGAGCAGGGAGGCAGCAGCCTCTATGTCGCGGACCGGCTGAATCGCCGCATCCGGAAAATCGACACCCAGACGCGCGCCGTGACGACCTTGGCTGGAAGCGGTCAGTATGGCACCCAGGACGGAAGCGGGACCGCGGCCAGTTTCACGGAGCCCTCCGACCTGGCCGGCGGCGGTCTGCTGGGTGGTTTCTATGTCCTCGACGGTACGGCGGTCCGGTACGTCCGGTTCGACGGGGGCGTCAGCACCTCCACGGGCCTGGCTGCCACGGGGATCGCCCTGTTTGCGCAAAACCCGGATTCCGTTCCCTATCTCTTCAGCTGCGATTCCTCCCGCAACACCGTGGACCGCTGGAGACTCACGGGCGGTTCCATGGAGAGGGTCGCGGGAGTCCCATACCCCTACCCCTGGACGTCCGTATTCGCGGCGGACGGGAGCGGCAATGCCTATTTCGCCAGTTCCAACACCGTCGTCAAATGGAGCCCCTCTTCGGGGCAGGTCTCCGTGGTGGCTTCCCTTCCGGCAAATGAGGGAATCAAGGCCCTCGCGACAAGAGGGCAGGCACTGTTCATGGCAACGCAGAGTCACGCGATCTACAAGGCGGATCTCGAAGCCTCCGGGGTTTCGCTTCTGGCCGGAAAGCCCGGCCAGTATGGTTTCGCCGACGGCGCGGGTGATTCCGCCCGGTTCCTCGCCCCGATGGGGCTCGCGGCCGACGACTCGGGGAATCTCTATGTCGCCGACGCCGGAAACCGTGTCATTCGCCAAGTCGTGGTCTCTACTGGACAGGTCACCACCATTGCTGGCAAGGCGGGTGCCGCGGGCGTGACAGATGGAACGGGCGCGGATGCCCGATTCATGACTCCCGCCTCGATCGCCTTCGACGGCGTCGATGGTCTCTACGCGGGAGACCAGAGCGCCATCCGGAAGATCCAGCTCCCCGCGGGCCGAGTCTCCACGCCCGTCCGGTGGCCGGGGTTCTCGTCGATCAGCGCAATGGGGATCGCGGGACAAAAACTCTACTTCACAACCGGGTCGACTTCTCTCGGTTCTCTCGATCTCGTCACGGGAGTGGACGCGACCGTTGCCGGAAAACCGGGCTCCGCGGGAATGGCGGATGGAGCGGGAGACGCCGCCCGGTTTCGGTCAGCTTCGGGGCTTGCGGTTCTGCCGGATGGGAAGCTGGTCATAGGCGATGCGTTCATACGGCTCGGAAGTGTCGCGGCCGGCGCGCCGTTCTTCGTTCCGGTCGTCCTCTCCGCGGACGGACTCAACGACTCTCATTTCACGACGGAGCTGACCCTTACAAACCGCGGAAAGGCCGAGGCTGTTCTGTCCTACAAGTACACGGCCCAGTCGGGAGGAGGGTCCGGAGACCTTCCCGGGATTGGGAAGCTCGAACCGGGGCGGCAGTTCATCATCCGGGACGTCATCGAGTTCCTGAGATCCCAGGGCCTCGCCATCGCCGGGTCGGGTCCCCGGCTCGGAACCCTCTGGATCACTTTCGACGGGGTTGCGTCCGCCGATGTTTCCGTCACCGCCCGGACGACCACCCCTGTCGTCGCGGCGGAGGCAGGGCGGGGAGTCAAGTCGACCATCTTGGGGAGAGCCGGCCTCGCCTACTCGGGCCTCCCTCCGGCGAAGCTTCTGACCTCGACCTGTTACCTGTCTGGCCTCCGAGTGACGTCCGTGGAACGGAGTAACATCGCTGTCCAGAACGCTGGAAGTGAAGGAGACCTCTCGGTGCGCATCAGCCTCTTTGCGGGCGACATGGCCGGGGCCCCCGTGGGCACTCAGACGATGACTCTCGGCCCCGGGGGATTCGGCCAGGCCCGGGTCGATTCCCTGGCGGGCGGAGCCAGCTCCGATCAGGGGTTCTTCGCCAAGGTCGAACGCGTCTCGGGCTCATCTCCCTTCTACGCGTATGGAACCATCAACGACAACCCCACCTCGGACGGTTCGTTCATCTCTCCGTTCGTCCTGGACGGGAGCACTCCGGCCGGTCTCACCTTGCCCGTTGCGCTGGAAGCCACGCCCTACGCAACGGAGGTCATCGTCAATAACTTCGGGGCCACGACAAAGCGAGCCAGGATCAGCTATTTCGCCTCGGCGATTTCGGGTGGAGAGACGTCGATCGAACTCGAGTTGCCCCCGGGTTCACAACGCCTGGTCCCCGATTTCGTCGATTACCTTCGCAGATCGGGAGCCTCCGGAGTCGGAGCGGCTGGCACGGCGTTCGTGGGACCCGTCGTCATCTCGGTCGACGGAGGCAATGCGCAGGGGTTGGCCTTGAGCGCCAAGACCACGAACCCGAGCCCGGCGGGCGGAGGGTTCCTGGGTCTGTACTATCAGGCGGTTCCGTTCCGTTCGACCGCCCCGAGCATCTGGATCTCGGGCTTGCAGCAGGATTCAGAGAACCGGTCGAACCTGGCACTCGTCAACACGGGCGAGGACGGCACCAGCCCGATCGAGATGAGGCTCGAGTACTTCAGTGGAGTCACGGGCCTGAAGGTGGGCGAGAAAACCCTGAGCGTGCCCGCGCGTCAGCTCGTCAATCTGACCCGTGTTCTTCTCAGTGACGGGGCCGGCGCGCCTCAGGGCTACGTTCGTGTGTCCAGGATCTCCGGGGAGAATCCATTCATCGCGTACGGAGTCATCAACGATGGAGCCGCTCCGGGTGAAAGGACGAGTGACGGAGCGTTCCTGGTGTCGGAGAACGCCCAGTGAGAGGGGGGGGCAGACCGTTCGCGGTCCCGCCGGCGGGTACATCCCCCCTCTTTCTCCGAAGAAGTACGCATGATGGGGAGAAAGCCGTGTCGCGAATCGGTAGGACGACACTCACCCTGGTTTGCACCTTGCTCGCTGCTGCTGAAGGCTCGATCGCGGTCGCCCAGCCTCCTCTCGGAATAGCGACCGAGAGCTTCGGGTCGAAGAGCGTGGATGCGGCTGGAACGGACGCGCGCTTCTGGAAGCCACAGCGGCTCACCAGCGACGGGACGACCGCGTACGTCAGCGACACGGGGAATCACACCATCCGGGCCGTGAGTCTATCGGATGGACGGGTGTGGACTCTCGCTGGCTCCCCGGGCCTTCGCGGCTCCGCCGACGGTAGGGGCTCCAGCTCGCGGTTCAACTCGCCCCTCGGAATCAGCATGAATGGCGGCTTCCTCTATGTCGCCGACTCAGGGAACTCCGCCGTGCGAAGGGTCGACAGGATCACGGGGGAGGTCACTACGATCGCTGGGCGCGCCTGGGAGCGAGGATACGCGGACGGGCTTGCCTCGGCTGCACGCTTCTGGAAGCCCTCCGGGATCGCGACATCCGGCTCGGGGCCGGCCCTGAGGATCTACGTGACGGACAGTGAAGCCCACACGGTTCGCATGATCGATTCGGGAACTGTTTCTACCTTGGCGGGACAGGGGGGAAGCTCTGGATCGCTGGACGGATCCGGCCCCGGCTCACGCTTCAACGGTCCATCGGGAGTCGTCGTGGACGGCGCCGGCAACGTCTATGTCGCCGACAAGAACAACCATGTGATCCGCAAGATCGATCGAGAAAGACAGACGGTGGCCACGATGCCGCTGGAGACCCGGCCAGGTTATGGATTCATCGAGCCAACGGACCTCGCCGGGGGAGGCGGCCTCGATGGCTTCTACGTCCTGGACAGGAAGTCCACCGTCTACTTCGTGAACTTCGACGGCACGGTCACTTTCTTCGAGACCACAGTCGCGGATGGCATAACGAGCCTCAGGCCCGGGACGAAGGACGGAGTTCTCTGGGTGAGTGCCAAATACAACGATCTCAGGAAGAAGGTGACGGGCCAGACCGCGTCCGTCGACGTGGCGGGAAAGCGACCCGCCATTCTTTTCAAGAACGGGGCGGCCGACGCCAATGGCGGTGTGTTCCACGGCACGCGGCCGGTTGCAAGGTTCGATCCCGCCACCGGAGTCTCCACGACCATCGCAACCACGGGACCACCGGGAGGACCCATCTACAACTACTATAGTATGGCCGCCACGCGCGATGGGCTTTTCATCGCATCGGATGGCGTGATCTACAGGGTAGATCTGGCGTCGGGCGAGATCCGGGATTTCGCCGGCAAGCTCGGACAGTACGGCGCCGAGGACGGGGCCGGCACAGCTGCCCGCGTCAGCAATTTCGGTTCGATGGCCTCTGATGGCCAGGGCAATCTGTTCACACCGGATACCTTCAACTGCATCATCCGGAGGGTTTCGGAAAGAGACGCTTCGGTGACCACCATTGCGGGGAAGTTGCGCGAGGCGGCGGGCACGAATGGCCCCGCGGCCCTTGCGCGCTTCAATGGCCCCGTCTCCGTCGCCCATGACAAGAAGGACAATCTCTACATTGGAGAGAACGGAGCGATCCGGAAACTGAACCTGACGACAAACGAGGTCTCCACACTCGCGGGAATCACCGGACAGCCGGGTTTCGTGGACGGACGGGGTGAGGTCGTGAGGATCGGACCCGCACCCCGATTAGGCCTCATGGGATCGACGCTCTTCTTCTCTGACCAGGGAAACGAAGCCACGACTCCGCGTGCCATCCGGGCGCTCGACTTGACGACGGGAGCGGTCACCACCGTCGCGGGCCATCCTTTGGAAGGCGGACTGGATGACGGGATGGGAGACGGTGCCCGCCTGAGCTTCGCGGCCCAGTTGATTCCCCTGCCGGATGGCCGCATCTTGGTCCTGGACGATGCAGTGCCGCGCTACGCCGCGGAGGTTGCCCAGGCGCCCTTCTTTGTTCCCGTCGTCCTGTCGTCCGAAGGCCTGAATCACTCGTTCTTCACGACCGAGCTCACCCTCACCAACCGGTCACTCAACGAAGTGAGTGTGCGATTCTCCTACACGGCAGCATCGGGAGGCGGCTCCGGTTCGTTCACGGATCCCGTGGTTCTGGGACCGGGCCGGCAGCAGATCATCCCGGATGCGATCGAGTTTCTCGCGTCGAGAGGCCTGAAGGTCGCCTCCTCCGGCCCGCGCCATGGGACGCTCTGGGTCACGTTGCAGGGCGCCTCGGGGAGCGACGCCTCCGTCTCGGCGCGAACGACGACTCCCGTGACGGCGGAAAACCTGCCAGATCTCCTCATCTCCACCGCCGGGAGGGCTGGTCTCGCGTATGCGGGAGTTCGCCCGGCCGGTCTTCTCACGGGGACAGCCTATCTCTCGGGGCTGCGAGTTACAGACGATGAACGATCGAACGTCGCGGTACAGAATGCGGGAACGGATGCCGATGGAGCGATCAGTGTTCGCATCAGCCTCTTTGCAGGTGACGGAAACGGGACACCCGCCGGGACTCAGGAATTCAGCATTCCCCCCGGAGGATTCGCCCAGGCGCGGGTCGAATCCCTCACCGGCGAGCCGCGGTCGAACCAGGGGTATTTCGCGAAGACCGAGCGGCTCTCGGGCACGGCTCCGTACTACGCCTACGGAGTCATCAACGACAACGCGACCTCCGATGGCTCCCTCGTCACGCCCTACGTTCCAGGTGGAATCACGGTTGCCGGACTGACCCTTCCCGTTGCCCTGGAGGCGTCTCCGTATTCGACGGAGGTGATCCTCAACAACTTCAGCGCCGTCGAAAAGCGGGCAAGAATCACCTTCGCCGCCACGGCCATCGCAGGGGGCGAGGCGTCCATGGAGTTGAACATGCCGCCGGGCTCGCAGCGCCTGCTACCGGACTTCGTGGACGTCCTGCGGAACTCCGGCGCCGCGGGGGTCGGTCCGGCAGGGCCTGGTTTCATCGGGCCCGTGTTCGTAACCGCCAGCACCGGCGACATCGACGGGCTCGCCGTGAGCGCGAAGACGACCAACCCGAACCCGGCGGGTGCCGGGAAGTTGGGCCTCTACTACCAGGGCGTTCCATTTGGCTCCACGAGCGCCGCCGCATGGATCTCGGGCTTACAACAGGACGCTCGGAACAGGTCGAACATCGCACTCGTCAATACCGGCGAAAAGGGCGGTTCCCCCGTCAGCCTGAAGATCGAGTATTTCAGTGGCGAGACAGGAGCGAAGGTGGGCGAGCGCACTCAGACGGTTCCGGCCCGGCAACTCGTGAACATGGTCCGAGTCCTCGCCTCGGACGCCCCTGGCGTCCCCCAGGGGTATGCCAAGATCACACGCGTTGATGGTGACAACCCGTTCCTGGCCTACGGCGTAGTCAATGATGGCTCGGAGCCCGGGCTGGGAACCGGTGATGGGGCTTTTCTACTGTGTGAGAAGTGATCCTCGGGGGGGCGGGATGGGCTTGCCGTCTCCCGAACGGCCACGACCAGCATCACGGGTTCATCCTGTTCGCCATCAGCTTCGAGATCCTGGCTCCGAGGAGGCGGGAGGAATCCGCGAACATGAGATGACGGGCTCCCCCTGGCCCGGCGGTGTGCTGCTGTCCGGGGCCGACGCCGTTTCTGGACTGAAGGAAGTGGCCGAGTTCATGGGCGAGGACGAACTCATCCCGGGCGGCGAGGTCATCCTCGATCACGAGGATTCGGAGCCGGTGCACGTAGATCGCATCGAGATCCACCCCGTGCGCCTCGTGGTAGAGCGAACCGGCCTCGCTGACGAAGAAGACGGTTAGGGCCGCGGCCGCATCCCGGCTCGGCAGAATGTGACGCTCGTGGGCGTTCGGAGGCAGCGGATGGCGGCTCATCAGAAAGGAGTCTCCGAGATCGCTCTGAATCCGTACCGTCCCGATGCTCCCTTGCCGGAAGGTCACATTCGTCTGAGGCAGGTAGATGTGGTTCACGCGTGATAGCAGGAGGCGGAGTTCCGATGCGTTTCGGGACGTCCGGCCCCTCCGGCCCTGTCCCCACTCGACAAAGCGGAATGCGACGCTGTACTGCCGGTGCTCCTTGACGGTGAAGTCGAGCGTGGCTCGCACTGCCTTTTGCGCGTCCACCGCTCTCACCGAGCCGGAGCCGAGCCGTTTTGGAACGACCGCGACGAGAAGCGCCCTCGCGGCGGCAGCGGAGGCCAGCCAATCCGCGAGATGTTGTCGCAGGTTCGCCGTGCCCAGCGCGATCCACTCCGCGGCGGTTTTGTTGCCGCGCCAAACCGGAGCGAGTACGGCCGTTGCGAACCGCGCGACGGCTTCCTGGTCTCTCAATTCGTGAACGTCGACGAGGGGGCTGTCGAAGTCGAGCGTCAGGCCCTGAGGCTCATGGAGAAGCGCCATGTTGTACGTCTCGCGCCGGACCAGCATCCAGGGATTCGGGCTGGCATCGCCCTCCACGCCTGTTTCAGGAAAGACTTCGGAAAACCTTGGCACGGGTTCTGCCCTCCTTTTCCGCACGGACCGCCGGTTGGACCTGGATTGCCCAGACAACCGAAGGCCGGGAGCCCCAAGGGAACGAGTATGCGCGCGGTGGAGCACCCGGCCCAATGGGATGTGCCGGTCCCGCTCTACCGCGTTCCGTGCTCCTGAAGCGTTCCGCGGGACTTGTACTCCTGCACGTCTATCCAGTCACCCGACTCGGGCTTCCTGTCTTTCAACACGATCCAGTCGTACCCGGTCTTGGCGGCCAGAAGGATGAGGGCGCCGCCCCCGCGGTAGGAGAGGGCGGACTCGTCCTCCGTCGCCACGCGGTACTTTCCCTTCACACCGTTCCAGTCGTACGTGCCGTCAGGGCGGATCCTCAATGTGCCGTTCGTGGCGCCGAACTCCATCCGGCGGTAGATCCAGCCTCCTTTTTCGTAGTCGACCGCGGGGGCGATCTTGATCAGGTTCCATGTCCCGTGAAGCCAGCCGACTGTGTTGGGCGGCCCGAAGTTGTCCTGGATCGCGAATGGAATCGTGGATTCATTGCCCCCCGAGTCGACGAGCCTCTTGGAGAAATCGGAGCCTGTCTGGTACCGGAAATTGACACCGCGCTTCCGAATGAGGGCCGCGAGCCCGGCGACCGTCTCGGCCTTTTTCGGGTGCCGCCACGGATCACTCCCGATTCGGGTTTTCAGGTAGTCCAGGATCTCTTGCTGGCTCATGGGTGGTCCGTCCTGGGCAGGCGGTGGCGCCGCCACGGCCGGCTTCGCAACGGCTGGTTGTGAGGCCGGCTGCGAGACCGGCTGTGGCGCCGCGGCTCCCGGAGCCTCGCGGACAGACTCGGGAGCCCCCGCCTTCCTTGGGCGGCGCAGTTTCTCGGCCGGAACGTAGCTCTCCCCCATGACATCGAGCCACTTGACGAAAACCCCGTAGGAGTCGACGCGAACGACCTGGACGCGCTCGGCCTGTGCCTCTGGCCATCGCCGCATCTCCAGGACCTCTCCGGGTTTGAAGGGCGGGTCCGCCGGGAGCGGCAGCATGAAAAGGGAGGCGAAGAGAAGAACGGTCAGGCGATGCACGTGGTCCCTCGTCACAGGGGCGCGATGTCCTCTTCGAAAACGAGAACCTTGTATCCCTCCCTGGATTTGGCGTACCAACCCGGGGGACGGTGGCCGAGAAGCACGAGGCTCTTCTTCATGACCACCCAGAGGTATGTCTCCTCGACGGTTCCGGAAGCCGCCGGGAAGATGTGGGCGGAGGAGGCCCACTTCTGGACGGCGGGCTCGGGCCAGTCGCCGGGTCCGCCATGACAGACGCCGAGGACCCTGACGATGTGCTCGCCGATCCCGCTCTTTTCCATTCGCAAGACCAGGAGTGTCCCGCGCGCCTGGACGAGATCACGCTTGATCATCGGCTTCAGCCGAGCCAGTTCCCTGCGAACAGCTGCGGTGATCGAGAGGTTCTGAATCAGGCCCGCCAGCGACTCGAGGCCGTCAAGGCCCGTCTGGATGTGGCCGTTTCTCGCCTCTGGTGTCCCGTATCGTGACCCCGCCATGAGCCACCTCCTCTTACTCTTGTCGTTTCCGTTCTTGGTCCCGGGGGCATCTGCGCGGCCAAGGAGCAGGCAGGGTGAGCCGAAACGGCTCAGGTCCCGAGATAGGGCCGGCCATCGGAGAGGACCGTCAGCACACCGATCTGCAGGGTGCTCAGATCGGCCTTGACCGAGGGGAGCGTGAACTCGCACCAACTCGACTCCTCGATGAAGGCCTTCGCGCCGTTCGGCAGGTTGAAACAGATCTCCATCTTCGAGCCCACGGAGACGAGCAGGGCGTCGACGCCCCTCGTGTACAGGCTCACGCTGGCGCCATCCCAGTTCGGACAGGGCGGGTCGGGATAGACCTCGTGGTAGTTCGTGGTCTTCGGGAAGGGCGATAGCCCGGCTCCGGCCCCGGCACCACCCACCGCCATCGCGTAGATGTACTCCCACATGACGTCCAGGTCGCGAACGTAGACATTCCCGAGCGTCGCGGAGTATCCGGCCTTCAACCCAGCCACATCTCCCGAGCTGATGGCGACCCTCAGGTTCTTCCCCCCGGCGCGGGCCGGCTTGAAGATCCTCGACTGGACATTGCTCGACCACGCACTTTGCGAGATGTTCTTTGGCAGGTTGAGAGTCTCGTACTTGAGATTGGCCTGGCCGTACGTGTCGACGGTGAGATCCAGCGTTCCACGGATCTTGCTTGTTCTGAAGTCCGCGCGAAGGTGCTTGTCCCCCACCAGCGTGATCCTCGAAAGCGGGAATGTGTCGCCCCGGTACGCCCCCATGATGAGCGAGTACGACTTCAACTCGATGAGACTCCCTACCTTGCCTGGATCCGGGGAGGGGCTGTCGGTGATCCTGATTCGGAGGATGTGGTCGTCGTTGAAAACCCACTCACCGTTTGGAAAGAAGAACACGCCCCCTCCTTCTGGCCGTAATCCGGCCGGCTGCACCCGAACTCACCCGGCTCTTCGGTCCCCTCATCCAGCGAGAACGAAGGCGCCAAGCAGCTGAACCACGGCCCTTCTGCGTGAGCCGCTCTCCCCGTCCGCGCACCGCGTCCCTGGACTGTGAATCGATAGTCCCGGAAGTCCCTGAATCGCGGACAGCAAATCAGCTGCCAAACTGGCCGAAACCGGGAGAACGTTGCCCCGCCGGAGGTCCCGCTCGAGATCGCCTTCGGCGGGCTCTCGAAACTGAGAAATGGCCGGCGGTTCGGCTCTTGAAAACGAGAGCCCGGGCCGGGGATTCCGGGAGGAACGCACGGTCGATGGGGGCACGGACCCCTGGTTCCAATTTTGAGGCGGCCGCCGGCGCCGATCCGCGCTCGTCCGCCGTCTTCCTCGGCGGGTCTCACGGAACTCGAGGGGTGCCAAACCCGCCAAGCTCGAGAGCCGGGGCCGAGCGGCGCGGGGCCGCCGGCTCCGTCATGAAGCGTGATTCGTCCTGCTTGGGGCAAGATGCCCAGTTCGCGACACCCGTCGGTCCATAGTATAAGAACGAAGATGAATCCTGCTGGCTCCCAGCTCTGCCCTTCTTGTAGTGCGCCTCGGGTCTCGAGATTCTGTTCGGAATGTGGTGAAAAGGCCGTGGAACCGGCCGACCTGAACTTGGGGGTCTTCCTCGAGGATGCCTTCCATTTCCAGACCCACATGGACAATCGGGTCGTCTCGACCCTGGGAACGCTGCTGCGCCGGCCCGGGGAACTGACGGTTGCCTGGACCCAGGGGCGCCGCCGGAACTTCGCCAAGCCGATCCAGCTCTTCGTCGTGCTCAACCTCGTCTTCTTCTTGATAGCGCCCCAGATCGGCATCTTGCTGTTCACGGTCACCAAGTGGACTCCAGGAAAGGGTCTGCCCGGAGTCTCCGCGGAGGCGATGCTTGGCAAGCAGGCGGAGCTGGGATACACCCCGGAACAGATGGTCACTGCCTTGAACCGTGCCCTGGACCCACAGAAGAAATGGTTCTTCCTGATCTGGATTCCCATTATGACCGTCGCTTTGTGGCTCATGCACCCGAGGCGGAAAGTAGTCGAGCATCTGGTGTTCGCCATCCATCAGGCGTGTGTTCTCTTCGTCTACATGCTGGGATTGGGCTTCTGTGTTCGCCTCTGCATGGCCCTGGAAATCCCGGAACGCATTCCTCGGGTTCTCGCGGCAGGGGTGGCCCTTGCCTTGCTGGTGACGATGGCCGCCGCACTTCGGCGGGTCTACCAGCGCGGGTGGGGCGTGACGAGCCTCGAGGCAGTGCTCACCGTGGCGACGCTCGTTCCCGCCGCGATCGTGTCTCAACGCCTCGCTTTCATCCTAGCTTTCAGGGCATTGTGAGAGTTTTCCGGATCCGCCGGCCCCGGTCACCCGAGAGGCTACCTCGGAGGTCACGAGTCACCCGCCAGGAACGGAGTGCCCGGCCCCTCCGGGTTTTCGTCAGCGATCTCATGCTCGAGTTCTTCAAGACCCATTCGAAGCCGTGAGGGGGTACCGATTCCGGGCCTCCCCGGAGAGCCATGCGCGTTCATGCCTTTCATGGTCCAAGCCTTGCTTGGCCCCGAGCGACTTCTTCGTGCCGGAGGATCGACGTGTCCAGCGAGTACTCATCCCTGACAACCAGTTCTGTCCTCATGTGCCCCCACGGCGGCGTTGTTTCCGTCGCGGCCAGCTCTCCCCCCGAGCTGAGAGCAACCGATGCCTTCAAGGTCAGCGGGTGCTCCTTCGGGATCGGGGGGCGATCCCACCCTTGCACCAAGGTCAAATGGGTCCAGCCCGTGGCGGGGCCTCTGGACCGCACGAGTATCGGCCTTTGCCTGTCGGCTCAGGGTGTCCCGTCAGGGCCCGTCATCATCGTTGCCGCTTGAAGCTGCCGTAAGGGAATCCAGCGGGCCGGGATGCAACACCAGCGGGGAAACCGACTGCGTCGCGGTTCAGGAATTCATGGCGAGTGATGGGCATGTCGTGAGCGATTTCGGGGAATGGGAAGGACCTTCTTCCGATGGTCACGCCAGGCCCGCCTCACCCGTGTTCAGGAGATCGTGGAGAGTTGTGTGAGGCCGCTTTCGCCCGGAGCCGAGGCGCTGGCGAGGGCATCGGCTCGGCTGGGTGCCGCCCCCTGAACTCGGCACAGAGCTTGTTGGAGATCGTGGTCGCCGGTGATCAGGCCTCCGGCGAGCATGAAGCTCCACCCTGCCTGCCGGTCCAGGCGCTTGAAACTCAGGTTGTAGACCTGCTGTCCCTCTCGAGGCGGCACGCGGCTGGCGGCGAGAATGAGGGCGGGTGCGCCGTTCGCCTCGAGAACCGCATCCCCTTGCCGCAAGTCCGCCGCCCTCCTGATGCCTTCGGCACAGAGCACGGGATGGCCGCTCGTGAGCAATACGGCGGCGTCGTCCGTTTGGAGCCTGATCAGGGGTTGGGATTCGGGGCCCCTGACGACCATGGCGATCTCGTTCGCTCTTCCCGTCACAGGGTCCATGACGAACTCGCCGGGTGTCAGGTCCTCGATGGGCACATCACGTCCGTCGTGAAGCCGGATGGGTGTCCGCCCGTCGAGGCAGCCCGCGTAGACTTTATCCTCCAGCTTGTACGTCCGATTCCCCGCGGTGACAATGATCTCGGACCTGAAATCGGTCGTGCCTCCCCAGCTCCTGTTGTCGTAGGTAGGGGTGAAATCAACCTCCTGCTCCTCGGGTTGCGTTTCGTCCATCTTCACGTTGACGTTGGGAACGATGGAGAAGAACCCCATGCGGCACCGGAACGTGATGGGCGGCAAGGTCGCCGCGTACATCCAGCGCCCGTCCGGGATTCTCGAAATCCGGCCTGGCGGGCAGACGAAGCTCTGCGTCACGCACGGAATGGGCTTCCCGTCCACGGTGATCTCGAGGCGCACATCGCGGAGGCTCGCCCCCGGTCCGATCGGGCGGAAGGTGGGGGGCTCTGAGCACTCCTGCTCGCGCCGGGACGCCTGGACCTTCAGCCAGCCCGAGATCTGCTCCTGAAGGCCGTGCAGTCCCGTCCGCGTCCCGCGCTCGAGCGCCGGCCTGTTGAGCAACGCGGCCTTTTCAACCTCCCCGATGGCATCGAGGGACAGTTTCAGCCTGGCGGGGTCGGACAGGCCGGGAAACCCGGTCAGCGCCGACGAAAGGGCCGCCTCGAGCAGCGGGGCGTGCAGCACGCCGTTCGGGTGCCTGAGGGAGTCGTCCACGCGGGCCAAGAGTTGAGTCTCGAGAGGGTCGGCGCCTGGAGCAGCCTGGTTGCGGGGACGCTGCCGGATGAGGGCCTTCAGCGCGAGCCCCACTCCGGCCAGGTTCGTCATCGAGGAAGTCATCGCGTCCTCCGTTCTTCGCGGCCTTTCCGTGGATCGAGTGAAAGCAGACAAGCAAGTCCGTTGCCGCGGGTTGCCCACCGGAACCGGGAGTTCGCGGCATGAGACGAGATCGGCAGCGCGGGGACCCGGACGGCGCTCGCCGGTTCGCGGCCCTCCTCTCGAAACAGAGAGATTCCGAGGGGTAAAACTCTCGGAAACGAGAGTCTGGGCGAATCAGCGTACGGACTCTCACGGAGCCGATTCCGCCGTCGATGCGCACTGGATCCCCGATCCCGTGGTGGCCGCGCAAATGACGCCGCCGTCCGAGGACAGAGAGAGGCCTTGGGCCTCGAAGACTCCGCCTGCCTCGGTCCAGGTCTCGCCGCCATCGACCGAGCGGACGATTCCACCGCCACCGCCGCCACCCTTCAAGAACGGCGCGGCGTAGACGATCCCGGGTCCCGTGATCAATGCGCGAGGAAACGACCCGAGCTTCGTCGCGCTCCACGTCTGGCCGCCGTCGAGAGTCTTCATCGTACCGCTGGAGTAGAGGATGTCCTCGTTCGCGGGGTCGGACGCGATGGAGGGGTAGACGGCGCTCCGGTCGTAGGGCCACGTGGTGCGCGTCCACGCCGCCCCAGCATCCGTCGACACGAAGATGGCCCTGTCCGAGCTGGAAGCCAGACCCAGAAGGAGCTTTCCATCCTTGCGGTCTGCAACCAGTTGAGGCCGGGTTCCTCCCGGGATCGGGAGCACAGTTGGGGAGGCCCAGCTGCTTCCGCCATCCTGGCTCCGGTGGAAGTACGTGTCCGAAACGACGAAGAGGGAGGGGGATGCGCCGCCTCCAAAGGCAATCGAGTAGAAGCCACCCTCTCCGCCGGATGCGGGCTCTGGCGGAGTGACGTCGATCCATGATGTGCCCGCGTCGCCACTGCGGAATACCCGTCCGCGAAAGCCCGATCTCTCGAGGGTCGCCAGAACGTTGGCGGATTGTCGCGGGTCGATGGCCAGGGCGGTGACGGTGTACTCGGAGGGGAGCTGCGATCCGATTCCGGTCCACGTCGTTCCTCCGTCGAGGGATTTGTGAATTCTTCCATCGGTTGTCGACAGGGCCGGGTCGGGGATGCCGTAGACGGTCTGGGAATTCGACGGATCGATCGCGACCCTCGTCATCGCGCGGGCATTCAAGCCCGAGTTGGCCGCCGTCCACGCTGCGCCGCCGTTGGTGGACTTCAGAATTCCATCCTGGGTCGCGAAATACAGCATCTGAGACGAGCCCGACGCGGCGGCAAGCCCGGTCCCGGCCCTTGCCGAAGGGGTTGTGATGACCGTCCAGCTCGTGCCGCGGTCCGTGCTCTTGCAGAGAGATGTTCCGGCCGCGGCAAAGAGTGTGCCGTCCTGAAGGACGGTCATCGGTCCGCGCCCCGCGCTGCAAGCGGCGAGAGCCGTCCACGTCGCCCCGCCGTCACCGCTCCTGAACAGAGTATCGGAACAGTCGCGGGCGTAGACGCCGCTGGCATCCGAGGGATCGGCGGCCACCTGGCGCGCACAAGGGACCGTCCCCTGGCCCACCACGCTCCAGGACCCTGCGCTGTCCGGTGATCGGGCCAGACCCGAATTGCTGGCCAAGTAAACTGTGCCGGGTGCCAGCGGATGAACCGAGAGTGAATTCACGCCCCAGCCGCTGATCCCGGTGTTACGCAGTGTCCAGGTGGCTCCGCCATCCGCTGTCTTGTAGACGCCGCGGAACTGTCCGGCGAAGAGAATGTTCGCGGACCTCGGGTCGAATGCCAGGGAGGTGATCGTCCCGTTGAGGAGCCCCGCCGAGGCGGCCCGCTGTGTCCAGTTCGCCCCGCCGTCCGTGCTGATGAAGACCCCCCCGAGCCACGTCCCGGCGGCCAGTGTCGAGGGAGACGACTGGGACTGTTGAAAGATGGTGGCATGGGTGCCGAATGCGGACGGACCGAGGAACGTCCAGTTCGAGCCGGCGTCCGTACTCTCGTAGATGCCGCCTGCCGTCGCGGCGTAGAGGGAGTCGGCTCCGGCGGCGGGCTCGCTCGGCCGGTTGGAAGACCGGCTGTCGCGGGAGATGTGGTTGATGGCGCCGCCTTGCGGCCCACCGGAACGCCAGTTCAGCTTACCCTGGCTGGGGTTCTCGCCGCGCTTCTCAGGGGAAAACGTGTAGGCGAGCGTCGAACTCCCTCTCCGGGCACTGCCGATGAGTCTCTGCTTGTTGGCGACCTCGTAGCTCTCTTCCATCGTGAAGGAATCGTGAATGGGACGGAAATTCTGGGACCAGATCTCGGCCGCGAGCTTCTTCGTGGTCTTGCCGTCGATTGTGGCGCCCGCGTCGAAGTACGTTTCATAGAGGCCGCCCGAGATGTCCAGGCTGCCCTCGGGGTTCTTGTAAAGGAAGGAGTAATAGAAGAGCAGGAACGTGGACTCCTTTGGGTAGGCCGCCCCGGCGACGTTCACTTTGTAGGTCAGATTGTCCGATGTCGCCGCCTTGATGGAGTTGCCAGGGAAGGCGCTCGGAAGAGGTTTCTGGAACGGGAGGTCCTTGGTTACGGCGTGCCTGGGCTCAGGGTCCTCCCAGCGCTGAATCTCCTGCGGCGGATCGCCTCCGTAGAGCACGAAGGAAATCCCGCTGATGGAAAACGCGGCGACACGTCCCACGCGTAGCGGCAGCGTGTAGGTGGGAACCCGGAATCCCCGGACTGGGTTCTCGTACGCCTCCTGAACCGTGATCGGGAACAGGAAGTGGCGCTCCTTGGGTTGGAGATGAAGCGAGACGGCACCAGAAGCGGGCAGTTTCGATTTCCCGTCGATCTGTCCCTTGATGTAGTAGTGGTTCCCGTCGTCGGTTCCTTGAGAGTCACCGTCGAAGTCGGCGATTTCCTTGCGGTAGATCCTCATGTCGTTCCGAGGCGCCTTCAGGTCGCAGTCACCGACTGCCTTCTTCTCGGATGAGGACTTGATGCCTCCATTCTTGGCGAGCCAGTTCCGGATTGCCTGGCGAATCGCGGCCGTCTGTTGACGCGCGACTTTCCTAGCCGCGGCGATCCACTTGTCCCGGGTTTTCGCCGGCAACTCGGAGGCGAACTTCTTCAAGAGGCGCTTCGTGAACTGGTCCGAGATGAAATCGCCCAGCGCGTCCGACGTGACCATGCTCTCGAAGTAGGCCTCGATGACCATCTTCTGGGTCTTTCCGGGCGGAATCCTGTCCGGGTTGGCGATGAAGTTGCGCAGCCACACGGGCAACGCGGGGCAAAAGGCCTTCGCCGTGGTCAGTGCCTTCACATAGCCGTTGAGGAGGGTAGCGAGTGAGTGGTTGAGGAACTCGACGATCTGGTCATCCTTGACTTGCAGGATCCTCGCGAGTTGTGTGATCAGCGAAAGGGCCCAGTCGTCCGGCGCCACTGCCTGTAGAAGCAGGCAGGCTTCCATGCTCGGGAGCGAGACGGCAATGCAAGATCCCGTGAGGTGCTGGTCTCCGCCTCGCCTGGGCCTGACCCGCGCCGCGGAGGCCAGGATGTTTCGCCAGACGGCAACGAAGTTTCCGAGATCCTCGCGGGTGAGGGTCACGGTCTCTGGAGCCGGGACTTCGTCCGAGGGGAGATCGACGGGAAAGGTCGTGGAGGGCGCCGCCGAGAGTTCGCCGGCCGCTTTTCTCAGGAGTGCCGTGTAAGCACGGAAGGTGTCGAGGAACTCGGTGAAGCCGTTCTGGAGTTCCGGTACTTGCTGGGCTTTTTGCAGCGCGGACTCCAGCGGGTTGAGAGAGTCATCGATGAGTTTTCGGAACTCGCCCACGGGATCGCCCGCGAATGAAAGCGGTGTGATCGTGAAGGAGACGGCGTTGGAAGTGATCCCCTCTGGGTCCAAGCTCAACTCGCAACTCCCGAGCCGGTAACCCTGGGGCGACGAGCCGTCGAACAGGAGTGGCACGACGAATTGCACGGAAGCGCCCCCGGTCGGATAGGCGTCGGTGCGGTAGGTGGCGCCATCGGGAAACGTCAAGAGAAGGCTGGTGATGTCCGAGGGCGCCGGTTGATTCGACACCTGAATGGTCACGAGTTGACCAGGACTTCCCGAGAGAGAGGGCGAAGACGTCACGGAGGGTTTCCCCACGGCCACGGTGAGGGACTTGGAGGAACTCCCGCAAGCACTGACGGCCGTGAGGGTCAGGGTGCGCGTGGCGGAGACCCGCACCGGGGTCTCGCCTGAAACCGGGAGCGAGGGGGATGCTCCATCAAGTGTCACCGTATCTGAGTCGAATGTGACCCATGAAACGGTGGTCTCGCCTTCGAATTCAAGCGCAAGCGGGGTCGCCACGAGAGAGTAGATCTCGGGGAGCGCGCAAGTTGAACCCCGGAAGTCATCGGCGACGCCGATCACCGGGTCACCAGTGGCGTTGTCGATGATGCTGGCGTAGAGATCCGCGGTCCCTTCCGCCGGGACGATCTCGAGGACGGAGTCGTCAGGGACCTGAAGACCTGGGAAGAGCGCGTCCAGGCCTGGCTGTGTCCATCCGTGGGACGGAAGGGAAACGGAATCGTTGGTGCCCAGGGTCTGGCCGGTTCTCGACTTCAGTGTCAGTCGAAGCGTGACGCCGCTCTTTCCAGCCAGGATTCCGATGTTGCTCCGGTAGCCCGGTACTTCGCGGGTGTTGCTCAGGCCGGGGAGGACGCCCTTCGATTGAGGTGTCAGGAACGCGGTCTCCGCGTGCCCCGCCTGGAAGGCGCCGTAGGTACCCGGGGTGCCATCCCGGCTCACGTTCGACGTCCGGGCCATGACGGACATCGGAGCGGCCGAGGTGAACAGGAGCGAGCCCGTCGTGCCTTCGGGGGCAGAGAACAGGGCTCCGAGAACGTCCTCGATCTCCCGGACTTCTCCAGCGTTGAGCGCAACGTTCACCGGCGCGGCGAGCGCGGGGGCGGAGAGAGGGGTCACCTGAAGCTGGGCAGGCTTCGAATCGGGATTGAAGATCCGGACGTCCGTCCGGAAGAACGTCCCCTCCTTGCCCGGGGCGCGCGCGACTCCGTTGATGGTGACGGATGTCTCGGCTTGCGGAATCGGAAACGCGGGGACGGCGATTCCGTCACCGGTCACGTTGTCGACGACGGCGGCATAGGCCGCGGCTTTGCCCGCGGTGACCCGGAACTCGGCGCGGCCGACGGGCAGTCCGCCCGGCACGATCGCGCTCACGGAAGTCTGAAACAGAAGCGGTCCCCCAGTGACGGTCGTCCGGCCCGCTTCCTTCCCGCCGGCATCGAAGAGCACGACATCCACCGCCGACTCTGGCAAGGCGAGAAAGACGGCGGCGTTGGTGCGAAACGCCCTGGAGCTGTCCGGGGACTCCGAAATCCAGGGAGCGTGGCCCGTCTCGCCTGGCCGCAGAAGGTCGTCGTGACGCAAGGGGGTCAATGCGGTCCCGAACGTCCCCCTGGGATCGGCGTCGTTGTATGTCCTGGCCGTGATCGCGATGGACTGCTCGATCGTGATCTTGAGCGTCCCGATGCCGGTGAAGTCCCAGAGGGATTTCAGGACGTTGGTGGAAACGAATGTCTCTCCCGCCGCGATGGGCCTCGAAACCGGTGGCGGGGCCTCGCCACCGGACGGGATCAGCTCGAACACTGCCAGGGCGGACACGGCGTCGCGGTTGAGGATCTTGACGTCCGACGAGAAGTGCGTGTCGTTGCGGCCGTTTGCGTTCGCCACGCCGGGGACGTACCAGACGGCGGCCTCGGCGGGGGCCGCCAGGAGCGCCGCCACGACGGCGGCGAGGATGAAACTGCAGTTCTTCCGCTCTTCTCGCATCTTGCTCATTCCGTATTTCAGGCTGTTACCTAACGTCAGTCGTCATTGGACGACCGGCCGTCGTCATTGGACGACCGACATCGCGATGTAGCTCCCGTCGTTCGTTCCAGGTTGGACGTTGCCATCGTTGACGACTCCGTACGCGGCGAAGCGGCCGCTCCCCGATGTTCTGGTGATGCGGGCGTAGCCGTTGGGTTCTCCGGTGGGGCCGAGGATGCCGTTGATTTGCGTCCAGCGGCCTGCCTCGAGGGTCACGTCTCCCTCGCGGACCACGGCGCCCGAGCCCCCGCTTCTCAGCTCCCAGTGGAGCGAGACTGGCCCGGTACTCGAGGCGTTGATGAGAGCGAGGTTTGCGCGGTTGGTGTCATTCTGGACGAGACCGAAGACGAGGGCTTCCTCCTCCGCCGTCTCGTCCGCCGTCAGAGCGGGGTAGAACAGCCCGTACTGAACGGCACCACTCGCGGGGGAGCCCGTGCGGGCCGCCGCGAACCCTCCGGTGATGGATCCAGCGGCGTTCTTGAATGAGATCCGGAGCGGGCCCGCGAACGAGCCGCCGGCGGCTCCGATCGCGGCCCCGCGTGTCCGAAGGTAAGCAGTTGCTCCGGGGATGATCTTCTGCTCGCCCGCGGCCAGGGTATCCGTGACGGTGGGGGACGCGTTCGGGGCGGCGTCGAGGGATTCCTGGTAGGTCATGGAGACGGTGACGCCCTCCGTTCCCGGATTCACGAGAATCAGTTCGCTCTGGTACGACGGCGTCTCGACGATGACCGGCAGCAAGAGTTCCCCGGCGGCTCTGTCCGTCTTGATTCCCTCGACGTAGGAGCCGTCGTTCGTCGCGTTGTTGTTGAAGACGGCGTAGGCCGTGAACGGGCCGGTCCCCGAGATTCGTTCGATGAGGGCGAACCCATTCGTCAGGCTGGCGAGATTCAGCACGAACGCGATCTGTTTCCATTCCCCTGGCTCGAGGGTGACCGTCGTGACTTCCGTGAACCCGTTCGGGGACGAGGGTCTTCCGGCGGCCGGCATTCCGTTCGCCAGGGAAACCCGCAGGGTGATGGGATCGCCGGATGAGGCCATGTTCACCATCGCGAGATTCGTCCGGTCTTCACCGTTCTGGCGAAGGCCATAGAGAAGGAGACCCGAGCCGGACGCCTCCGAGACCGTCAGCCCGGGGTAGGCGAGCCCGGCGCGGCCAGGACCCGTGGGAGCGGTCGTGCGGGCGCTGGCGAACGCGGCCTCCAGGGATGACAGGCCCGAAAACGTCACCCTGAGGGCTCCGCCCTGGGGCTGCTCCGGCGGGATCTCGAGTCCCTTCTGCCTGAGGTAGGCGATCGCGTCCGGGATGACTAGTTGCCCGCCCGCCGGCAGTGTTTCCTCGACGGAACCCGTACCCGCTCCCAGGGATGCGCGGTAGGCGAGCGTCACGCTCGCGGGAATCGCCCCGCGGTTGGCAAGGACGAGTTCGGAGGCGTAGCGGGCCTCCCCACGGCCCGCGGCGTCGAGAACGATCGGGATGGTTCGGGTCAGGGTGAGGGGATTCCCTCCCGCGAAAAAGCCCACGAGGCTCACCCCGATTCCGCTGGCGTTGCTGGCTTTGAGGGTGATCTGGTAGGGGCCCGGGACGTCTGGCGTGAATGTGGCGCGCCGGGCATTCGGGTTATCGATCTGGGCGGCGGAGCCGGGCGGACGCTGTGTGACGCGCCAGTTCCATGCGGTGGCCCCTTCACCCTTGCAGTCGAGCTGGCGCGCGATTCCGATGGGTCCGCTCCGCTGGTCGATCGTTGCGGTGTCCGGGATCGAGGGTGTCAGGAGCGAGATGGCGTGAGTGCTCCACTGGGCGATGTAGCCGCGTCCTTGTGAGTCGACCGCCAGACCCTGGGATGTCGTGATCCTGGCAAACGAGCCGGTCCCTTCCCGGGAGCCGATGAGCCCCAGCTTGCCGGCGAGGGTCGTGACGGTTCCGCTCGGGGTCACCCGGCGGACGAGGTTGTTGAAAACCTCGCTGACCATGATGTTGCCATCTGGTTCGACGCCGATCCCGAAGACGCCCGAGAACCGGGCCGCCGAACCTTCGCCGTCAGCCCAGCCGTGCGTACCTGGCCCGCCGGCCACGGTCCTCACGACGCCGGCGGGGCTCACCGAGCGCACGGTTGTCGAGTCCGTCACCCAGAGCGTTCCCTGTCGATCCAGGGCGATTCCCACCGGGTTATCGAAGCGGGCGGCCGCGCCCGTGCCGTCCACGGAGCCCTGCAGCCCCGCCGAACCGGCCAAGGTCGTGACGGCCCCAGCCGGGGTGATCTTGCGGATCGTCTTGTTGTCGGCCTCTGTCACGTACACGTTGCCCGCGCCGTCGACCGCGAGGTTGGAGGGCCCCAGGCGGGCGTTTCCTCCCGTTCCGTCGGCGTGTCCGGGCTGTCCGGACCGGCCGGCCAGCGTGCTCAGGACGCCCGCCGGAGTCAGTTTCTTGACGGTGCTGTCGCCCCAGTCGGCGATGTAGACGTTTCCGGCGGCATCGGCCGCGACCCCGGTCGGGTGAGCGAGCTTGCTGGCGTTGCCCGGTTCTCCCGAGAAGCCGCACGAGCCAGCCATGCCCGCGATGGTCGTGCTCACGGCCTGTGGCGAGATGCTGCGGATCGTGCAGTTGTACGAATCGACGGCGAGCAGGTTGCCTTGAGTGTCGAAGTTGACTTGTTGGGGATGCCACATCTTGATGGCGAGGCCTGTTCCATCCGTGCTTCCGGCGGTATTCGGACCCGCAATAGTGGTGACGGTGCCTGTCTGGGTAACGCGCCGCAGCAGCCCATTGGCCGCGTCTGGCACGAGAAAGGCCCCTGCTCCATCGGGGGCGATGTGGGAAGGAAAGTCGAAGCGAGCGGCCGAGCCGGTCCCATCCTGGGTGCCCGGCCCGCCAGGGGCCCCCGCGATCGTGCTGACCGAGCCATCCGGAGCGATCCTCCGGATGGCGTTGCATGTCATGTCCGCGACGAGAATGTTGCCACTCGAGTCGGTGACGCCGTTTCGGGGACTCATGAAGCGAGCCGTCGCGGCGGGTCCGTCCACGCAGCCGCTCTCGCCCGCCTTGCCGGCGAGGGTGGTCACGACTCCGGCCAGGGTGACCCGGCGGATCGTGAAATTCCCAGTGTCGGCCAAGAGCAAGTTCCCCTGACCGTCGAACGAAAGTCCCCGGGGGAAAATCAACCGGGCCGCGCTGCCTGTTCCATCCGTGGAGCCTTTCTGGCCAGCGGAGCCCGCGAGAGTGGAGACGTCACCCTCGGGAGTGATCTTCCGTATCGTGTGATTGAGCGTGTCGGAGAGATAGATCGTGCCCTGCCCGTCGATGACGAGGCCACGATTGGGGGTATTGAAGCGTGCCGTACTCCCCTTGCCATCCAGGGAGCCGGGAACTCCGGCCAATCCCGCGAACGTGGAGACCGTGCCATCCGGGGTGATCTTGCGGATCGTGTGGTTGCCGCCGTCCAATACGAACAAGTTACCCCGGGAATCGAATGCGAGGCCGGTCGGTTGGCGGAAACGCGCTGTCTGACGAGGACCGTCCTGGCTCCCCGGTACGTCCATGCTCCCGGCCCACGTCGAAACGGTTCCGGTGGACGAGACGTGCCGGATGGCATGTCCGTACCAGTCAGCAACGAGGTACCCCCCCTTTCCGTCGGGGATGGCGACGATCGGGTAGTGGAACCGCGCGCTGGCGGAGGGGCCGTCCTCGGTGCTGTTCCCGGCCGGCGTCCCGGCCCAGTGGGTCAGGGTCTCGGCGGGTGCGAGGCCTCCCAGAAGCGTGAAGAAAGCGAATGTGACAGGCGGCAGCAGCCTACGGGCCATTCTTCCTCCGCTGGATGCGTGACGTTGTTGAACTTGCAGTCGAAGATGCACATCGTGCGTTGGAGACATGCGGTTTCGCGAGCGGACCGCCACTTGCCGTCTCTGCACGGGACGGTTCCGGCGTGGACTCGAGCGAGAGCGAGACCAGCTCGCCCGGGGCTCCGGAGAGCGGCTGAACGGAGCCAGCGGCAGGCCCGCCGAATCCGGCCCTGACGGACCCGGATGCGCTTCCGCAGGCGCCGTCCGCGCACAGCGTGAAAGAAGCCGCCGGTGTCAGGTTGACCGTCATCGATCCCGTCACGAGGACGTACCAGACCGCGGCCTCGGCCGGAAGGACGATCAGAGCCATGGCGGCAGCCAAGAGAGGCAGACTGAGCTTTCGCACCTCGCGGACCCCTTCCCAGCGTCCTGTCGAGGCCACGCCTTCCTTCGGTCCGCCTCCGCGAGGACGTTCGTTTTTTTCGAGCTTTCCGTTTCCGTTCGCACGTTCCTTGCCATCGCTTGATGGCCCGAGGGGTGCCGCGGGTCCGGCTTCAGGATTGCCCCGGGAATGCCGCGCAGCCAGCCGCCTGGATCGAGTTCACGGTGGCCTGTACAACCGATCGGGGCCTACAAGGCGGTGACCCCGGCTCGCGTTTTCGATAGTGCCGGGAGGACTCGAGTCTCATTATTGAGAGCGAGCTCACGGCGCTCGGGCGCCCAGCGAGTGGGGATCAGGGGGAGGCGAGATCGAGCCTTCGCCAGGAACCGTGAGGAACTCGAAAGGCCGGTTCCTCCGGTTGATGGTCTTGTCCACCGGTGGAAAGAAGAGAGCGCCTCGGGTCCCCGCGTAAACGGAATCGGGCTCTACTGCGTCAGTCACCATGACGGAAGGGGCCCACGCTCCCGCCGTGGAGGACACGATGACGCAGACGACACAGGTTGCCAGAAGGCTCGCCACCGCCCTTGTGCTCACGGCCCTTCTCGGTCTTCCGGGATTCGCTCTGGCCAGTGACGCGGCGGGCGAGTCGCCTGCCGAGACTGTGGCGCCCCGCTGGTCGATCTCGATGCTCGAGGTGCTGTCCCGGCCCACGGAACAGAACGTCCTCAAGCTCTTCAGCACCGCCGTGGATGCCGAACATGGCCGGGTGTATGCCGCCGGGATTCTGACGCCCAGTATCGGGATCCTCGACACGAAGACGAACACGTGGGTCGGCACGGTCGACTCGGGGATAGGTGGATACGGTCTCAAGCACCTCGAGGTCGATGCGGCCGCCGGGCGGGTGTACGTCCTGAACGCGACCCGAAAAGACCTTCGCGTCATCTCCTTGGGCACGGACTCCGAGGCGGCGGTTCCGGCAGTGACGGGACCGGTACCGCTTCCGAGCGTCTTCGGGGCGGTTTGCGCCGACCCCCGCCGCGGGTTGCTCTACGTTCCGACGTCCGAGACTCCATCGTTCCGGGCCTACGATGGAGCCACCCTGGAGTTGGCGTGGGGCGTCGACGCGGGTCCGGGCATCAGCCAGATCGTGACCGCCGGCACGGGGACCTCGGATGCGGTCTACGCCTTGGATGGCGCTCAGGCCGGCCCTCGTGGCCGGATCCTCCGGATCGACCCGTCACGCCAGGCGATCGCGGAGACGATCTCTTACAGCCTCCCGCCGGGTCAGCGGGCCTCGCGAATGGCCTGGGACCCGACGAGTCAGCGATTCGCCGTGGCCGTGCCCGGCCAGTTCGTGTCCATCCTCTCGAGGACGGGGCGTGAGCAGCGCCGGCTCGCGCTTCCCCGGGATCTCGACTTTCAGGATCTGGCTTTCGACCCCGCGAACGGGCAAGTCCTCGTTCTCGCGCTCGAGCGGGCACGGGATGGGGAAGTGGCGGGGACAGGAGGGCGTCTGCTCGTCTGGGACGCAACGACGGGGCGCATGCTGGCGGACCTTGCCTGCGGCCTGAAGCCTCACTCGGTTCGTGTCGATTCCCTGACCGGCACCGCTTACATCCCGAATGGTGACGCCTCGATCCTCTGGACGATCGGGAAGGACCGTTCCGAGGCCGTGCCCTTGCGGCTCGGCGACAGCCTGGAGCAGGTCGTCCCGGCCCTCGCCGGCCATTCCCTCTTCCTCACGAGCCGCCTGGGAGGGAGCTACCTCGTTTCCGTCGACGCGGACACCGGGGCCTTCGAGACGTTCACGGCGGGCACCTGGCCGATTCCCCTGCGGACGGACGCCGCTGGAGAGATGCTCCATGTCCTCAATGCCTGGGACGGCACGGTCTCGGTCTTCGAGCTGACACCAGAGCGGCGTCTCGTCGCGACCATTCCAACCGGCCTTCCCCGAGGGACCACGGACCGGCTGCCCGATCTCGCCGTGGATGGAGTTCGAAAGAGGGCGTACGCGGCGTATCCAGAGCACGGGAAGGTCGCGGTCGTCGACCTCTCGGCCCGGGCGGCTCTGGCTCCAATAGTGGTGAAAGGCTTCAAGCCCGGCGACACGGGGGGAGGACCGGGGCAACTCCAAGTGCTGGTGAACGAGGCCGCGGGCCGGCTCTTTGTCCTCGACCTCGGCGGCAAAAGACTCTTCGTTCACGACCTCGCCGGCACGGTCGCTGGAGTGCCGCCGCTCGTGGGCACGGTCGCTCTCCCGAAGAGCCCCGCGAGCGCTGGGAGCAGTTTCAATCTCCTGTTCCTGGATCCAGAGAAGTCCCGCCTCTTCATCGGGCCCCTGGAGGCGGACGCCGTGACGGGCGCCCTGACCGGCCGTTCCCTGCCCCGAGGCCAGCGCGTTTTCGGGCTGGACGTTTCCCGCGGTGAGATCTGGGCGAGCGCCTCGGAAGCGGCCGAGGCAGGAAGTTCCGGCGACAGCTCCGGCCAGGAAGTGGTGGCGGTCCTGGACGCGGAGTCGCTCGAGCCGCGCGCCGTCAAGGCGGTTGGCTCGACGGGCGCGATCGTGCCGGAGTTTGCCTACGATGGCCTCCGGGGCAGGGTCTATGCCGCCTTCATGGCCGAGGTGCTCTTGAACGTTTACGAGACCCATCACTGGCGGCCCTGACCAACGCTCGCTGGAAGGGCTCGTCCGGGGGAGCCGGACTCGTTTGGAGGGCGGCCCTCGCGGCGGAAGAAGAATCGGGATCGTGATGCCTGTCTTCTATACTTGTCTTTCTGTGCGGTCCTTCATCAGTCTCTCCAGAAGGCCAAAAGACATCGAGGACATTGCCGCCCTGGTACGAATTCGTGCCCGGAAATCGGAGTTGAAAAGTGGCTGACGACACGCCGGGCGATCCTTTGCCGGCGTCTCCTCGCGGATGGGACGCTCACAGGGAGGCCCAGATCGATGCGTGGGCGCGCACGACACCGGAGCAGCGGCTCCAGTGGCTCGAAGAGGCGATCCAGTTCGCGTATGAAGCCGGGGCCATCGTGCCACGAGGCGTGGGGGACGGCCGCGCGGGCAACGTGGGGCGCCGGACCGTTCCGTGAGAAGAAACCAGGAATGACCGTCTCGGGGAGACATTTCCGTGGGTTTTTGCTCGAATTCGCCACCGCGCGGAACGTCACCCATTAGCACGTTGCCTGCCATGGCGGGAGGCCCCATGCGTGGCGCGGGATCCACCCCTGACCGGCACCGTGCCGCGAGCACAGCGGCCCGAATCGAGTTCGCCTCCGCGAGGGGGGCTGATCGCGAGCCGCATGAATTCGTGGTTGGCTCTCGTTTTCGAGAGTCGAAGGGGCTGAAACTCTCGTAATTGAGAGTGAGCCTCCCGGCTTTGCCAGCCTGCGACAGCCTGCGGGACGGACAGCTGGACCGAGCTTGAAAGCCATCATGTCCGGTTGATAGTCTCCCTTACCTGATGGGAGGACCAGAACGTCACGATCATCGCTTCGACACGAGGTCCGGGAGTGAGGGGTGACGGCGATGTCGGTTCGTAAAGCAGTGTCCCGAGCCTGGCGGCACGACTTGCAGGTCTCGGCCGCGGCCGCGGCGTTGACCGTGATCCTCTCGTTCCTGGTCTTCGCCGGAATCGAGGAGTCTTTCGTGCGGCGGGAGGAGTCGAGGCGGCTTCTTCATTACGTCCGGGGAATCTCGACGAGCATGATGGCGGCGCTGGCCGTTGGGCTCACCGGCTACCGGCAGCACCGGGTTCGCGAGCGAACCTTGAGAGAGGAAGCCGAGCGCGCGGAGCGCGACGCGCGGGATGTGCGCGCGCTTCTCGGGTTCATCGTGGATGCGACGCCGGCGGCACTCGTCGTCCTGGACACCGAGTACCGTGTCGTGAGGACCAACAGGGTGGCCGAGGAGGTTCACGGAGCGGGACTTACGGGAAAGCCCTGCCGGGAAGCGGTCGGAGCCTGCTCGACCCTTTGCAGCGACTGCCCCGCGATGAGGAGCTTTCAGACGGGTGAGCCGTGCACGGGCCTGCCGCCTCATACCGATCCACGGACCGGAGAGGTGCTCTCCGTGGAGAGCTATCCTCTCGACCTGCCGGACGGGCAGCGCCACGTCCTGCTCGTCGAGCAGATCGTCACCGAACAGAAGAAGCTCCAGGCGAGGCTGCTCCATCAAGAAAAGATGGCGGCGTTCGGGCTTCTGGCGGCGGGAATCGCCCATGATCTCGGCAACCCTCTCGCGTCGATCGACGCGCAGGTGCAACTCCTGGACAGCAAGAACCTCGATGAGGGGGCGGCGTCGATCCTGCGGGAAGTCCGCCGGGAACTCGGGCGGCTTGGCCGGACCCTCCGAGAACTCGTCGACTTTGCCCGGCGCCGCCGTGACGAGGCGGCCCTCGTCTCGGTGCAGGCCGTGGCGGAGGACGCTCTGCGGATCCTGAGGCACGATCCCCGGATGAGGAACGTGACCGTGGCCTCGAGCTTCGATCCCGAGACGCCGCCCGTCCTGGTGGTGGAAGATCACCTGATGCAAGTTGTCTTCAATCTTCTCCTCAATGCCGTGGACGCGATGCCCGAGGGCGGCTCGCTTCGTCTCGAGCTTTCGCCTGCCGGTTCTTCCGTCGCCCTGCGTGTGCACGACACCGGCTGCGGCATGGACCGCTCCGTCCTGAACAGGTGCTTCGAGCCGCTCTTCACGACGAAGCCACCCGGAAGGGGGACGGGGCTCGGACTGAGTATCTCGCGAGACATCATCCGGGAAGGGGGCGGGCGGCTGGAACTCCACAGCTCTCCGGGGCATGGGACCACGGCCGTCGTCTCCCTTCCGGCGGCGAGTCCGGCCGTGGGAGCCGTGGGGCAAGGACGGGCGGCGTGAGCGAAGCGAACGGCAAGCTGGGACGCCTCCTCGTCGCCGAGGACGAGCGGGCGCAGCGTGAGGCCTTGGTCCAGTTCCTTTCTGCCCGGGGTCATGAGGTCACGGGCGTTGCCACCGGCGAGCAGGCGATGGAGCGGCTGGCCGCGGAGACCTTCAGTCTCCTGATCACCGACCTCAGGCTCCCGGGGATGGACGGGCTCGCCGTCGTCAGGCGCGCGCGGGAAATCGACGAGGAGATGGGCGTCCTACTGATAACGGCCTTTGCCTCGGTCGAGTCCGCGATCGAGGCGCTCCGCGCCGGGGCCCACGACTACCTCCTCAAGCCCCTGATCTTCGAGGACGTCGCGCGAAAGGTCGCCAACCTTCTCGCGCACCGCGAACTCGTTCGCGAGAACGCCCGGCTCCGGCGAATCCTGAACGAGCAGGACCCCGGTCCCGAGATCGTCGCGGTCTCGGCCGCGATGCAGGACGTCGTCTCGTGGGTGAGGCGGGCCGCGGCTTCCCGGGCCACGGTCTTGATCACGGGCGAGACCGGCACGGGAAAGGAAGTCGTCGCTCGCGCCATCCACCATCTCGGGCCCTGCCGGGAGGAGCCCTTCCTTGCCGTGAGCCTGGCGGCCGTGCCGGAGACGCTCGTGGAGAGCGAGCTTTTCGGACACGAGAAGGGGGCCTTCACCGGGGCGGAACGCCGGCGCGAAGGTCTCCTGCGCGCGGCGGGTCGAGGCACGGTCTTTCTCGACGAGATCGCCGAACTCTCGCTTCCGGCCCAGGCCAAGCTCCTGCGCGCCATCGAGGCCCGGGAGGTCCAGCCTCTGGGGAGCGACCGCAGCATCCCGTTCGAGGCCCGGCTGGTGGCGGCGACGCATCGCAGGCTCCTCGACCGCGTCGAGGCCGGGACCTTTCGCGAGGACCTCTACTACCGGCTCGCCGTCATCCAGATCCACGTCCCGCCTCTGCGGGAGAGGCCAGATGACGTCCCGGGGCTCGTCCAGCGGCTCCTCTCCCGGCAGGCGCAGCGCAGCGCCGTCCCCCTGCCTTCCGTCACCGCCGCCGCCATGAGGGCGCTGTGCCAGTACCCCTGGAGAGGGAACGTCCGCGAGCTGGCGAACGTGCTCGACCGCGCCCTCATCCTCGCCGACGAGGGCCGGATCGACGTGGAACAGATCCCGGCCGATGTCAGGAGCGCCGCGGGACCTGATCTCGACCTCGAACAGGCCATCGACCGCTTCGAGCGCGGGTACATCCTGATGGCCTTGCGCCTCTCCGGGGGGAACCGCGAGAAAGCGGCCGAAAGCCTCGGGATCTCGCCCGCGACTCTCTACCGCCGGATCGAACGCCTGGGCCTGAAAGGGGCCGAGTCGGGCCGCTCGAAGCCCTGAGCCCGTGGAGACCTTCGACTCGGGCCCAGGGCTCCGCGACTCGGGGGTGTCTTCGCGCCGTCCTGCCCGGATCCCGGCAGGTTCCATCGCTGGCGTGAGAAACCTCACACCGGGTTTCTCTCACGTCTGAGAGGACGCGGACCCTTCGCACCGCCACCAGAGCGGATTTGACCTCCGGCACGCCGATTGCGCATGAGCGGCTCGGACTCGGCGCCGACGCCGGTTCTGGAAGGGAATCGCGTGCGACACATCCTCGGGTGCATCTTCCTCCCCTACCTTCTGACCTTTTCCCCGCAGGCCTTTTCCAGTCCCCCCACCCCGCCGGCGGCGGCGTCCGGGTCCACTTCTTCTCCCACCGCCTCGGCGGGCGAAGGTGCTCCGCCCCCCG
>JAJVIN010000016.1 GCA_022071945.1 Thermoanaerobaculia bacterium
CCCGACGGGTCCCGAAGCGCAGTGCATCTGGGATCTGGCGAAGGCCCTCGACAGCTACATCCCCGACCCGCTGCGCGAGATCGACAAGGAATTCCTGATGCCGATCGAGGACGTCTTCTCGATCTCGGGCCGCGGCACGGTGGTGACGGGCCGTGTCGAGCGTGGCCGCGTCAAGGTCGGTGACGAGGTCGAGATCATCGGCCTGCGCGACACCCAGAAGAAGGTCGTCACGGGCGTCGAGATGTTCAAGAAGCTCCTCGATTCCGGCGAGGCGGGGGACAACATCGGCGTGCTCCTGCGCGGCATCGAGCGGGACGACGTCGAGCGCGGTCAGGTTCTGGCCAAGCCCGGCTCGATCAAGCCCCACACGAAGTTCAAGGGCAAGGTCTACGTTCTCTCGAAGGACGAGGGCGGCCGCCACACGCCGTTCTTCTCCAACTACCGCCCCCAGTTCTTCATCCGGACAACGGACGTCACCGGCGCGACGAAGCTCCCTTCTGGAGTCGAGATGGTCATGCCCGGCGATGACGTCGAGCTCGAGATCGAGCTGATCGCGCCGATTGCCATCGAGAAGGGCCTGAAGTTCGCCATTCGCGAGGGTGGCCGGACGGTGGGCGCCGGGACGGTCATCGAGATCATCGCCTGATCCGGAAATCCGCGGGAGTGGCGACACTCCCGCGGATTTTTCGCCCGGCAGTTAAGTTTCTGTAAAGAGAGCGAAAGGTTTCCCATGGCAAACGACAAAATCCGGATCCGGCTGAAGGGCTACGACTACAGAATCCTCGACCAGTCGACGGGCGAGATCGTCGAGACGGCGCGCCGGTCGGGGGCCAAGGTCGCCGGACCGATTCCTCTCCCGACGGCGATCTCCCGCTGGACGGTGAATCGCTCCGTCCACGTGGACAAGAAGTCGCGTGAGCAATTCGAGATGCGGACCCACAAGCGGCTGCTCGACATCTTCGAGTGGACCCCGCAGACCGTCGAGGCCCTGACGAAGCTCGAGCTTCCGGCTGGCGTCGAGGTCGAAATCCGCACCATGGGCAAGTGAGACGTTTCCCGTAAGCGCGGGGGACAGAACGAGACGGCACGAAGATGATCAAGGGGATTTTGGGGCGCAAGATCGGCATGACCCAGGTGTTCGAGGCGGACGGGACCGTGGTCCCGGTGACCGTTGTCGAGGCGGGGCCTTGTCTGGTCGTCCAGCGCAAGACGAAAGAAAACGATGGGTACGACGCGGTCCAGCTCGGCCTCCCCGGACGGGTTTCCCCGCGGCGTTTGACGAAGGCGCAGAAGGGCCACTTCGAGAAGGCCGGTGTGCCTCCAGCGCGCACCGTGGCCGAGGTCCGTTGCGACGCGACCGACGAGGTCTCGCCGGGCGATCGCGTCCTATGCGACATCTTCGCGGCCGCTGAACAGGTCGACGTCGTCGGAATCTCGAAGGGCAAGGGCTTCCAGGGGTTCATCAAGCGCCACGGCTTTGCCGGCGGCGCGGCGACCCACGGTTCCATGTTCCACCGGGCTCCGGGCTCGATCGGCCCCTCGGCCTATCCCTCCCGTGTCTACCCCGGGACCCGGTCTTCCGGCCGGCTCGGCGGCAAGCAGACGACCGTGAAGAACCTTCGCGTCGTCCGGGTGGATTCCGAGAACAATCTGATCTACATCCGGGGAGCCGTTCCAGGTGCCCGGAACGCGGTCATCAAGATCGTGAAGCGGCTGGCCGGCGCCCGGCCGGCGGCGTGACACGGGGCTGAAGGCGAGGACGAGTCATGGACGATAGAAACACCGAAGCCCTGAAGGTGATCGTGGTTCCGATCAAGAACCTGAAGAACGAGACGGTCGGCGAGGCGAGCCTGCCCGAATCGATCTTCGGCGTCACCTTCAAGTCGCACGTCGTGTGGGAGACGGTCAAGGCGATCCGCGCCGCTTCCCGCGCCGGCACGCACAAGACGAAGACCCGTTCCGAGGTTTCCGGAAGCGGCAAGAAGCCCTTCAAACAGAAGCACACGGGCCGGGCCCGCCAGGGAGGCGGACGTCCGCCGATTCACCGGCACGGCGGCACGGTTCATGGTCCGACCCCGCGGTCGTATGCCCTCGGCATCAACCGCGGAACGAAAAAGGCCGCCCTGCGCTGCGTCCTGTCGGAGCGCCTGCGCGAGAACAAGCTCGTTCTCATCGAGAGCCTCGCGCTCCCGACCCACCGGACGAAGGACCTCGCGGAGATCGTGAAGGGTCTGGGGTTGACGGGCAAGGCGCTCCTGGTCGACCGCCACGGCAACAAGAACTTGGCGCTGGCGGCCGCGAACAACCCCAAGGTCGAGGCCATCGACGCACTGAGCCTGAATGCCTACAACGGGCTCAACGCCGAGACGATCGTCCTCACCGAAGAGGCGCTCCGCGCCGTCAGCGAGGTGCTCGGATGAAGCCGGCCCAGTCCATCATCCTCAAGCCGATCGTGACCGAAAAGTCCGCGCGGATGACCCAGACCGCGCACCTCATCACGTTCGAGGTGGACCGCGACGCCAACAAGATCGAGATCCGAAAGGCCGTCGAGACCCTCTTCTCCGTCAAGGTCGCGGCCGTTCACTGCGTCAAGGTCCCCGGGAAGATCCGGAGGGTCGCGCGCACATCGGGCCGCTTCATCGGCAAGACGTCCGACAAGAAGAAGGCCTACGTGACACTCAAGGCGGGCGAGAAGCTGCCGCCGATCTTCGAGGGGGTGTGACATGCCGGTGAAAACCTACAAGCCGACCTCCCCCGGGATGCGCCAGCGTTCGACCTCCGACTTCGCCGAGATCACGAAGGCGACACCCGAGAAGTCGCTCACGCGCGGAAAGACCCGCACGGGCGGCCGCAACAGCCTCGGGCAGCTGACCTCGTGGTTCCGCGGGGGCGGACACAAGAAGCGCTACCGCGACATCGACTTCCTGCGCGAAAAGCATGGGATCCCCGCCAAGGTGGCCTCGATCGAGTACGACCCGAACCGCTCCGCCCGCATCGCCCTCCTCCACTATCGCGATGGCGAGAAGCGCTACATCGTGGCGCCGGTCGGCCTGACCGTCGGGCAGGAAGTGGTCTCGGGCCCCGGGGCCGACATCGTCGTCGGGAACGCGCTTCCCCTGAAGATCATCCCGGTCGGCACCAACGTCCACGCGGTCGAGCTGCAGCCCGGCCATGGAGCGCAGCTGGCGCGCGCGGCGGGGACCTCGGTTCAGCTGATGGCGCGCGAGGGCGCTCACGCCCTCCTGCGTCTGCCGTCCGGCGAGCTCCGGAAGGTTCCCATCGACTGCTACGCGACCATCGGCCAGGTGGGCAACGTGGAGCACGAGAACGTGGCGGTCGGAAAGGCCGGCCGGAACCGCTGGCTGGGCTGGCGCTCCCACAACCGGGGCGTCGCGATGAATCCGGTCGACCACCCGATGGGCGGCGGCGAGGGCAAGACCTCCGGCGGACGTCATCCGTGCTCCCCGTGGGGCTGGAAGACGAAGGGTTACAAGACCCGCAACAACAAGCGGACTGACAAGTTCATCGTGAAGCGCCGCAAGTAAGCGACAGGCGTCAGAGAAGTCAGAGGAAGTTAGATGTCCCGTTCGACAAAAAAAGGTCCGTTCATTGACGACCACCTGCTCGAGAAGGTCAACGCGCTGAACGAGACGCGCGAGAAGAAGGTCCTCAAGACCTGGTCCCGCCGATCGGTGATCGTGCCCGAGATGGTCGGCCACACGCTTGCGGTACACAACGGAAAGAAGTTCATCCCGGTCTACGTGTCGGAGAACATGGTCGGGCACAAGCTCGGCGAGTTCTCGCCGACTCGCACCTTCAAGGGCCACTCCGGCAAGAAGGTCGAGAAGGGTGCCGCTCCGGCGCCGCCGAAGTGAGGAAGCAGAGATGGAAGCAAAGGCAAGACTGCGTCACTATCGCGGGGCCGCCCAGAAGGTGAGGCTGGTGGCCGACCTCGTCCGGATGAAGCCGGTCGGGCACGCCCTGGCCCTCCTGCGGACGACGTCGAAGGCGTGCGGAACCGATCTGGCGAAGGTCCTCGAGTCCGCCGTCGCCAACGCGAAGCAAACGGACGCCACGATCGACGCGGACGCCCTCGTCGTCTCGGAGATCATGATCGACGGAGCCGGCAAGAAGCCGCTGCAGCAGAACATGATGCTTCGGTCGGTGTCGAACTACAAGAAGCGCTTTGCCCGGCCCCGCTTCATGAGCGGACCTCAGGGCCGCATGTGGCTGGTGCCGCGTCCCTTCTGCCACGTCACGATCGTCGTGTCCGACGATCCGGCGGTACGGAAGAAGGCGGGCCTGCCCGCCGAGACGGCCAAGCCGGTCGCCCGGCGCGGCCGGACATCGCGGATCGGAGCCGCCATCGCGGCGGCCGGCGCGCGTCCGCCCCGGGGCAAGAAGACCAGCGAGAAGAGCGAGAAGGCGGAGTAAAGGGACGACTATGGGTCAGAAGGTACATCCGTACGGATTCCGGATCGGCTACAACCGGACGTGGCACTCGCGCTGGTACTCTGAGAAGAAGTACCTCGGCTACCTCCACGACGATCTGAAGCTCAGGGACGAGTTGAAGCGGGAGCTCGCCAACGCCGCCGTCTCCGAGATCGAGATCGAGCGGGGCAACAAGCTCAAGATCAACATCATGACCGCGCGTCCGGGCGTCATCATCGGCAAGAAGGGGGCTTCGGTCGACCTTCTGCGCGACCGGCTCCAGCGCCGTCTCGGCAAGGACATCCAGGTCAACATCCTGGAGATCCAGCGTCCCGAGACCGACGCCCAGCTCGTGGCGGAGTCGATCGCGATGCAGATCGAGCGCCGCGTGGCCTTCCGCCGGGCGATGAAGAAGGGGATGGAATCGGCCTTTCGCTTCGGGGCCCAGGGGATCAAGATCCGCTGCTCCGGCCGCCTGAACGGGGCCGAGATCGCCCGGAGCGAGTGGTATCAGGAAGGCCGGCTGCCCCTGCACACGCTGAAGGCCGACATCGACTATGGGTTCGCCGAGGCCCGCACGACGTACGGGAAGATCGGCATCAAGTGCTGGATTTACAAGGGAGACCTGCACCGGGCGAAGTCGCGCCGCCGGGCGGCCTGACGCAGGATCTGTCCCAGCCCGTCCCGGCGGCACTGCCGGGGCGGCGGGGGCGGCGAGAGAGAGATTTGAGGTTTAACGACCATGTTGATGCCGTCTAAAGTCAAGTATCGGAAGCAGCAGAAAGGGCGCCGGCGGGGTACGGCTCTTCGCGGTTCTTCTCTCGCTTTCGGCGATTTCGCGCTGCAGGCCATGGAGTGCGGGTGGCTGACCGCCCGGCAGCTCGAGGCGGGCCGTGTGGCCATCCAGCGCCACGTCAAGCGCGGTGGGAAACTCTGGATCCGGGTCTTCCCGGACAAGCCGATCACCAAGAAGCCCGCGGAAACCCGTATGGGCAAGGGGAAGGGCGCTCCCGAGGGTTGGGTCGCCGTGATCAAGCCGGCCCGGCTGATCTTCGAGATCGAGGGTGTGGACGAGAAGACCGCGCGAGAGGCCTTCGGGCTCGCGCAGGACAAGATCGGGATCAAGACCCGGTTCGTCACCCGGGAAGTTCTCGAGTCGGTGAGGTGACCGGTATGAAGATCGATCAGATGACCGAATGGGGAGACGCGGAGCGCGAGCAGAAGGAAAAGGAGTGGCGCCAGGCCCTCTTCAACCTCCGGATGCAGAAGGCGCAGGGACAGCTGGACAACCCGATGAAGATCCGTGAGCTCAGGCGGGACATCGCCCGCCTGAAGATGCTCGGATCGATGGCCGCCCGCCCAGAGGCGAAGCCGGCCAAGGGAGCGAAGGGATGAGCGAGACCACACCGGCCCTGCCGGCCCAGAGGAAGCGCCGCACGAAGAAGGTCGGCACGGTCGTGTCGACGAAGATGGAGAAGACGGTCGTGGTCGAGGTGACCCGGACCGTCCGGGAAGCCCGCTACGGGCGTTACATGAAGCAGTCGAAGAAGTTCCTCGCGGACGACCGCGTTCTCGGCGCTCGCCTGGGCGACATCGTCGAGATCGAGGAGACGCGCCCCCTTTCCGCGCGGAAGCGCTGGAGGGTTCGGGCCATCGTCAAGAGGAGCGCGCAGCACGTGAGGGCGGCGGCCCCGGCTGCGGCTCCGGGCAACTGAATCCGAGAGCGAAGCGAGGAGGATGACCTGTGATCCAGATGGGAACGATCCTGGAGGTCGCGGACAACTCGGGAGCCCGCAAGCTCTCCTGCATCCGGCTAAAGGGCGGGTCGGTCGGCCTCTATGGCCGGCTCGGGGACATCATCACCTGCGCGGTGAAGGAGTCCAACCCTGACGCCCCGGACAACGTCAAGAAGGGGAAGGTCGTCAAGGCCGTGATCGTCAGGACGCGGAGGGAGCAGCGCCGCAAGGACGGCAGCTACATCCGGTTCGACAACAACGCTGCCGTTTTGATCAACAACGACCGCGAGCCGATCGGCACGCGCGTGTTCGGACCCGTGGCCCGGGAGCTCCGCGAGAAGAAGTTCATGAAGATCATCTCGCTGGCCCCCGAGGTCATCTGAAAGGGACGGGCTGACAAGCCCGAGGCTGCCGAGACGAGACGGGCGCGCAAGCGTCGAAGGTGAGATAAGGAAATGAGGAAGAAAAAGGCGGAGTACACCGGCAAGTTCCGGATCCGGAAGGGAGACGAGGTCATCGTCATTTCCGGAAAGGACCAGGGGGCCAGCGGAAAGGTCCTCCGTTGCCTGCCTTCGAAGGGCCGGGTGATCGTCGAGGGCGTGAACATGATCAAGCGCGCCACGCGTCCGAACCCTCAGAAGAACATCAAGGGTGGCATCCTCGAGCGCGAGGCGCCCATCGCGGTCTCCAACGTCATGATCAAGGACCCGGGGACCGGCAAGGCCACCCGGATCGGCGTCCGGGTCGAGGGGCAGGAGCGGGTTCGCTTCGCAAGGAAGAGCAAGTCAACGATTGCCTCGGGGGCCGAGAGGTAGAAGGTCATGACGGCACGACTGCAGGATAGGTACAAGAAGGAAGTGGTCCCGGTCCTGAAGAAGGAATTCGGGATCGAGAACGTGATGGCCATTCCCCGGCTGGAGAAGGTCGTCCTGAACATGGGCGTCGGGGAGGCGATCACCAATGTCAAGATCGTCGAGGCCGCCGCGGACGAGCTGACGAAGATCGCCGGACAGAAGGCCGTCATCACGCGGGCCCGCAAGTCGATCGCGTCGTTCAAGCTGAGGGCCGGCATGCCGATTGGCTGCCGGGTCACGCTGCGCGGCGCGAGGATGTACGAGTTCCTCGACCGGCTCATGAACATCGCCCTCCCGCGCGTCCGCGACTTTCGGGGCGTCGCTTCCCGGGCCTTCGACGGCCGCGGGAACTACACGCTCGGAATAAGGGACCACCTGATCTTCCCCGAGATCGATCCGGCGAAGGTCGAGAAGTCGAAGGGCCTCAACATCACCATCGTCACCTCGGCGGGTTCGGACGACCGCGCCCGGGTTCTCCTTCGGGAACTCGGCATGCCGTTCGGGAAATAGGGAGAAAGTAATCGATGGCTCGTCGTGCTTCGATCATCAAGGCGAACAGGAAACCGAAGTTTGCGGTGAGGCAGCACAACCGCTGCAAGATTTGCGGGCGGCCGCGCGCGTTCCTGAGGAAATTCGGCGCCTGCCGTATCTGCTTCCGCAACCTCTCGCTCGCGGGCTACATCCCGGGCGTGACCAAGGCTTCCTGGTAGGAGAGAGTTCCCGTGAGCACCTCTGATCCGATTTCAGATCTCCTCACCCGTGTCCGCAATTCCCTCGTGGCGCGCCACGAGAAGATCGATGTCCCCTCCTCGCGCCTGAAGGTCGAGATCGCCCGGATTCTCAAGGAGGCGGGGTACATCAAGAACTACAAGGTTCTCGATGACAAGGGAGCCGGACTGCTCCGCCTGTACCTGAAGTACGACGAGTCCGGCAATCCCGTCATCCATGGCGTCGCCCGGGTTTCCAAGCCCGGCCGCCGTCTGTACCGCGGGAAAACCGAGCTGCCGGAAGTCCTGGGCGGACTCGGCATCTCGATCATTTCGACGTCTCAGGGCCTCCTGACCGACCACGATGCGCGCAAGCGCGGCATCGGGGGCGAGGTCGTCTGCTCTGTGTGGTGAGGGATCACCCGCCACGCCGGACGGGAGTCCGGTTCTGCGGGGATCCGGGAGAGAGAAAGCGATGTCGCGAATTGGAAAGAAACCGATCGTGCTCCCGAAGGGCGTCGAAGTGAAGGTCGAGGCGGGCGCGGTCATGGTGAAGGGCCCGAAGGGGTCGCTGTCGACGCCGGTCCTCGCCGGCATGCAGGTGGGCGTCAAGGACGGGAAGGTCGAGGTCACTCGTCAGGGCGACGAGAAGCAGGACCGCGCCTTTCACGGACTCAACCGCGCCCTCCTGCAGAATGCCGTCCTCGGCGTGACCGAGGGCTACACGAAGAAGATCGACCTCGTGGGGGTCGGCTACAAGGCCGAGGTCAAGGGGAACGACGTGGTGTTCTCCTGCGGCTACTCGCACCCTGTCGTTTTTCCGATGCCCGCCGGGATCAAGATCGACGTGGCCGCGGACGCCAAGGCGAAGGAAGTCACCCACATCACGGTGACGGGGGCCGACAAGCAGAAGGTCGGCCAGGTCGCCAAGCAGATCCGCGAGATCAAGCCTCCGGATCCCTACAAACTGAAGGGTTTCCGGTTCGTCGGCGAGATCCTCAAGAAGAAGGCCGGCAAGGCCACTGGAAAGTAACGAGGGAGAGGAAGCCAAATGGATAAGGCTCAAGCGCGTCGGGAGGCGCGGGAACGGGTTCACGAAAGGATCCGCCAGAAAGTCAGCGGGACGGCCGAACGCCCGCGCCTGGCGATCTGCCGGTCCCTCCGTTTCATCTCTGCGCAGATCATCGATGACACCGCCGGAAAGACGCTCGCTTCCGCTACCTCCCGGGAGACCTCGATCCTGGCTGGAAAGAAGAGCGCGTGCAACCGGGCCGCGGCGGAGGCCGTCGGCGCTCTCATCGCGGAACGCGCCCAGGAAAAGGGGATCACCGCGATCGTCTTCGACCGGGGTGGTCATCTCTATCACGGAATCATCAAGGCACTGGCCGATGCGGCCCGGGGGAAGGGGTTGAAGTTTTGAGCACGAGCATTTCCAGATCCTCCCGTCCCGCCGGTAACCGCGGGCGCTCCGGAGAGCGCGGAGGCGGCCCGAACCAGGCCCCCATGCGTCCCTCCACCGCGCTCGGCGAGGGCCGCGCGGGCGCGGACCTGATCGACCACGTCGTCCACATCAATCGCGTCACCAAGGTCGTCAAGGGCGGCAAGAACTTCTCCTTCTCCGCGCTCGTCATCGTCGGCGACGGCAAGGGCCGCGTCGGCTACGGCGCCGGGAAGGCGAAGGAAGTCCCCGTCGCGATCAAGAAGGGGATCGAGCTCGCCAAGAAGACCATGATCGCGGTGCCGCTGAAGGGGACGTCCATTCCGCACCCGGTCGTCGGCCACTACGGCGCGGGACGCGTCCTTCTCAAGCCGGCCGCCGAGGGCACCGGCGTCATCGCGGGCGGAGCCGTCCGCGCCGTCCTGGAATCCGCCGGAGTGCAGAACATCCTGACGAAGTCGCTCGGGACGACGAATCCCCACAACGTCGTCAAGGCGACGTTCGACGCCCTCAAGAAGCTCTATCTCGAGGAGACGATCCTCAAATCCAGAGGCCGCGGGAACGGTGTCGTTGAAGCCGTTGCCGAGCCGGCCGCCGCCGCCGTGGCCGTCCCGGCCGAGACGGAGGAGAACGGATGAGCCAGGACAAGCCCGCCCAGAAGAAGCGCAAGGGCGTCGAGGAGCTCCTGACGGAGGTGGCCTCCGCCGCCAAGGTGAGTCCCGCCAAGGTCGCGGCGGCGGCGACCGCTCCGAAGAAGGAAGAAGTCCGCGCCGCCGAGCCTCCCGCTCCGGCCCCCCCGAAGTTCCTGAAGCTCAGGCAGATCAAGTCCAGCATCTGCACCCCGATCGACCACAAGCAGACGCTCCGGGCGCTCGGCCTGCGCAAGATCCGTCAGGAAGTGACGGTGCAGGATAATCCCTCCGTGCGGGGCCTCATGCTCAAGGTCCGCCACCTCATCGAGGTCGTGGCGGACTGAAGCCGGAACCAGAGTTCAAACGTCTTTTGACGAGAGGTTAACGCGATGTCTCAAGGTCTCAATTCCCTCGCTCCGCGGAAGGGAGCGACGTCCAGCCGAAAGCGGGTCGGACGGGGTCCGGGCTCTGGGCTCGGCAAGACCGCCGGACGCGGTCACAAGGGTCAACAGTCCCGGACGGGGTACCACCGCCGCAAGGGAAACGAGGGCGGTCAGATGCCCCTGCACCGCCGGGTTCCCAAGCGCGGCTTCACCAACATTTTCCGCACGGAGTGGAACCTCCTGACGGTCGAGGCGCTCGAGCGGACCTTCGAGGCCGGCGCCGCCGTCACCGAGGCGAGCCTGAAGTCCGCGGGATTCAAGCTGAAGGGCGGCCTTCCCCTCAAGGTCCTCGGCACGGGTGACCTGAAGAAGCCGCTCACGGTCAGCGCTCACACCTTCACGGCAGGGGCTCGCAAGAAGATCGAGGCCGCGGGCGGCCGTTGCGAGGAAATCCCGGCGTGAGACTCCTAGAGGCCTTCCGCAATATTTTCGCGGTGCCTGACCTGCGCAAGCGGGTCCTTTTCACGTTCGGCCTGCTGGCGGTCTACCGGATCGGCTCGCACATCCCGACCCCGGGCCTGGATGCGAAGGCGTTTGAGGAGTTCTTCCGCTCCAACGCGGGAGGGCTTCTCGGATTCCTCGACATCTTCTCCGGGGGCGCTCTGCGGAGGCTGTCGGTCTTCGCGCTCGGCATCACGCCCTACATCACCGCGTCGATCATCCTCCAGCTCCTGACGGTCGTCTGGCCGTACCTCGAGAAGCTCTCGAAGGAAGGCGAGCTCGGCCGCAGGAAGATCACCCAGTACACCCGTTACGGAACGGTCCTTCTCTCCTTGATCCAGGGGTCGGGCATCGCGCTGTGGCTCTGGTCGACGACGGCCCCGAGCGGCGCCCGTCTGGTTCACGGCGACCTCGGAAAGGCTGCCTTCGTGGCCATGGCGATCCTGACGCTGACGACCGGCACGGCATTCGTGATGTGGCTCGGCGAGCAGATCACCGAGCGGGGGATCGGGAACGGCATCTCGGCCATCATCTTCGCCGGCATCGTCGCCACGTTCCCGACCGCCGTCTGGCAATCGGTCCAGCAGATCATCCGAGGACAGCAGTCGCTTATCGTCATGGCGATCCTGACGATCTTCATGCTGGGCGTCATCGCCGCGATCGTCTTCGTCGAGAGGGCGCAGCGGAGGATTCCGGTCCAGTACGCCAAGCGAGTCGTCGGCCGCAGAATCTACGGCGGGCAGAACACCTATCTCCCGCTGCGGGTGAACACGGGCGGCGTCATCCCCATCATCTTCGCGGTCTCGATCATCCAGTTTCCCCAGTACATGGCCTCGGCTTTCGAGAGCGATTTCATGAAGCGGATCGCCGAGCAGCTGGCCGTGGGGCAGCCCCTGTACAACCTGATGTACATGGCGGGCATCATCTTCTTCTGTTACTTCTACATCTCGATCATCTTCAACCCCAACGACACGGCTGAGAACATGCGCAAGTACGGCGGCTTCATCCCGGGCATCCGGCCCGGGAAGGCGACGTCCGAGTACATCGACTCCGTCTTGACCCGGATCACCCTCATCGGCGCCATTTACCTCGTGGTCGTTGCCCTCATCCCCGAATTCCTGTTGATGGGGTTCAAAGTCCAGGGCATCCCCTTCATCGGAGCCTGGCTCGATACCCATTTGCCGGCCTTCATCACGCAAGGGCTGGGGGTTACCTTCTACTTCGGCGGGACCTCGACTCTGATTGTCGTGGGCGTGGCGATGGATACGATCCAGCAGGTCGAATCCCAGCTCGTGATGCGGAATTACGAAGGCTTCCTGAAGAAGGGCCGGATCCGCGGGCGAAGGGGGTAACCAATGGGCGGTGTGGCGATCGTTTTCTTCGGTCCTCCCGGTTCGGGTAAGGGCACCCAGGCTTCGCGCCTGGCGCAGAAGATGCAGCTTCCACAGATCTCGACTGGAGATCTGCTGCGCTACCACGTGGGCGCGGGAACGGAAATCGGGAAGATCGCCAAACCCATCATGGAGTCCGGGAATCTCGTCCCGGACGAGCTCGTGACCCAGATGCTGAGGGAGCGTCTCAAGCAGGACGACGCGATCTGCGGCGCCCTTTTCGATGGCTATCCGCGGACCACCGCGCAGGCTCGCTCGCTCGATGCTCTCCTGGCCGAGACCGGCAAGAGCGTCCTCGTGGTCCTCCACGTCGACGTTCCCGACGAGGCCATCGTCGACCGGCTCGCCAAGCGTGCCCAGATCGAAGGGCGCGCGGACGACACCCCGGAGACGATCCGGGCCCGGCTGAGGGTGTACCGCGAAAAGACCGCTCCCGTGGCCGGGTACTACGAGGCGCAGGGGCTGCTCGTGACCATCGACGGAGACCGGACGATCGACGAGGTCTTTTCGGAAGTCGACTCGGTGGTCTACCAGCGGCTGGTTCAACCGGCACCGGCATGATCACGTGTAAGTCGAAGGCCGAGATCCTCAAGATGGAGGCGGCGACGCGGATCGTCCAGGAAGCCCTGGCCGAGTGCGCCGCCGCCGTCGCCCCGGGGGTGACGACCGACGAAATCGACCAGATCGCGGCGGAAGGAATCCGGTCTCGGGGGGGCCGCCCGGCGTTCCCGGGCTACCGCGGGTACCCGAAGACCCTCTGCATCTCCATCAACGAGGAAGTCGTGCACGGGATCCCGTCGCGAAAGAGGAGGCTCAAGAGCGGCGATATCGTGGGACTGGATCTCGGGGCCTCGGTGGACGGGTACTTCGGGGACGCGGCGCGGACCGTGGCCGTCGGGACCGTCCCGGAGGAGCTCAGCCGCCTGATGAGGGTCACGCACCAGGCGCTTCTGGCCGGCATCGAGGCCGTGCGGGTCGGAAACAGGATCGGAGACGTCGGAGCCGCCATCGAGGGCTTCGCCGTCAAGAATGGCTACGGGGTCGTACGGGAGTTCGTCGGGCACGGGATCGGGACCGCGCTCCACGAAAAACCGGAAGTCCCCAACTATGGACCAGCCGGGAAACGAGAGATCATCCGGGAGGGGTTGACGCTGGCCATCGAGCCGATGTTCAACCTCGGCACCCCGGAGGTCCGCATCGGCTCGGACGGGTGGACGGTCAGAACGCTCGACGGGAAGCAATCCGCGCACTACGAACACACGGTCGTGGCGACCAAGGCGGGACCCGTCGTCCTCGGTTTCGGAAGGTTCCGGACCGATGGTGTTACAATCGGCCCTCCGGGCTTTGATGAGTACCCGGCTGCGTCATCCGCACGCTCCGGGGCGTCCAGTTAGCGGAGTTTTTTCATTTGAGCGGAACGGATGTCGAAGGAAGACGCCATCGAAGTCACGGCCACGGTCATCGAGCCGTTGCCCAACGCCATGTTCAAGGTTGAGCTGGAGAACAAACACCAGGTGCTCGCGCACATTTCCGGGAAAATGCGCAAGCACTTCATCAGGATCCTGCCCGGGGACAAGGTGCTCGTTGAACTGAGCCCTTACGACCTCAATCGCGGGCGGATCATTTACCGGTACAAGTAGGATCGTGCCGGCAACAGCTCGGTAGGAGCGTGCCGGAAGCGGGCGCGGCCCCGCGCCTTGCCAGGGAGTGGAGTCATGAAGGTTCGAACATCAGTCAGGAAGATCTGTACGAAGTGCAAGATCATTCGGCGGGCCGGGGTGGTCCGGGTGATCTGCGACATCCAGAAGCACAAGCAGCGGCAGGGCTAGTCCGCCCCCCATCCACACGCGGCTCGTGGAGACGGCGCCAGGCCGATTGAGAGACGACAGGGAGATCAGGAGAAAGTAGATGGCTCGTATCGCCGGAGTCGACCTTCCCCCCAACAAGCGGGTGGAAATCGGTCTGACGTACATTTTTGGCATCGGGCGTCCCAGCGCGGCCAAGATTCTCGATACCGCGAAGGTCGACGCCTCCGTCCGGGTGAAGAACCTTTCCGAGGACGAGGTGTCCCGGATCCGCAAGGTCATCCAGGACGAGTACCGCGTGGAAGGCGACCTCAGGAAAGAAGTCGCGCAGGACATCAAGCGTCTGATGGACATCGGCTGCTACCGCGGCCTTCGTCACCGGCGGAACCTGCCGGTCCGGGGACAGAGAACTCACACCAACGCCCGCACACGGAAGGGACCGCGGAAGGGCGCCATCGCCGGCAAGAAGAAGGCGACGAAGAAGTAAGGGGTAGGGACAAAGCGAAATGGCAACGACATCGGCCAAAGGTAAGAAGGGGCCCAAGAAGGAGAAGAAGAACATTCCTCACGGCGTCGCAACCGTGCAGGCCTCCTTCAATAACACGATCGTCTCCATCACCGATCCCCAGGGGAGCGTGGTGGCCTGGTCTTCCGCCGGGCGCATCGGCTTCAAGGGATCGCGCAAGGGGACGCCCTTCGCGGCCCAGCTCGCGGCCACCAACGCCGCGCAGCTCGCGCAGGAGCACGGGGTTCGCACGATGGACGTGCGCGTGAGCGGTCCGGGAGCCGGCCGCGAGAGCGCGATCCGGGCCCTCGCCGCCGCCGGGATCGACATCCGGTCCATCAAGGACACGACCCCGATTCCCCACAACGGCTGCCGGCCTCGCAAGCGCCGCCGCGTCTGAGCGTCCCGCGGACCGTTCCAGAAGAGATCCCACCGGACGCCTCGCGGCCCCCCTTTCAACCGCGAGCCTTCCTCCGGAAACCGGATCCAGGACGGTCCAGATGAGCGTGGACGGATCAGCAGACCGACCAGGATTGAATCCCGTAAACCGGCTCCCGATTCCGGGCCGGGACGAAGGGAAGGACGAAGAGACGGAATCGAAAAAGGAAGGACCCGAGTACCACCATGGCACGGTATCGTGAATCTGTCTGCCGGCTCTGCCGGCGCGAGGGGATGAAGCTCTTCCTCAAGGGCGATCGCTGCTTCTCCAACAAGTGCGCCATCGAGCGGCGTAACTTCCCCCCCGGCCAGCACGGCAAGCGCCGCGCGAAGATCCTCGGCTATGGCATCCAGCTTCGCGAGAAGCAGAAGGTCAAGCGCTACTACGGCGTTCTCGAGAGCCAGTTCCGCATCACGTTCGGCAAGGCCGAGCGGATGAAGGGCGTGACAGGCGAGAACCTCCTCTCCCTCCTTGAGCGCCGGCTCGACAACGTCGTCCACCGCCTCGGCTTTGCCTCGTCCCGCTCGCAGGCGCGACAGCTGATCCGCCACGGACACGTGACGCTCAACGGCAAGAACGTCAACGTCCCGAGCGTCATCGTCGGCCAGGGAGCCGTCATCACGGTCAAGGAGAAGAGCCGCAAGAACCCGCTCATCACGGCCGCCATCGACGCCGCCAAGAGCCGCGGCGTACCGGCGTGGCTGTCCCTGTCGGGCGACCAGTTCGAGGGAAAGGTCGTAGCCCTGCCCAAGCGGGAAGACGTCACAGTGCCGGTCAACGAGAAGCTGATCGTCGAGCTGTACAGCAAGTAACGGAACAGCCGGCAAGAGCCTCAGCATCCACGGAGAAAAACACCCATGACATCGCTTGGCTTTCAGCGCCCGAACCGCCTCGAGGTGGAAGAGGAATCCAAGGACAAGACGTTCGCCAGGTTTTCGGTCCAGCCGCTCGAGCGCGGCTGGGGTACGACGATCGGCAACGCCCTCAGGCGGGTCCTCCTCTCGTCGATCGAGGGGGCGGCCATCACCAGCGTCCGGATCGAAGGCGTCGAACACGAGTTCAGCGCCATCCCTGGCGTGGTCGAGGACGTCACCGACATCATCCTGAACCTCAAGACGCTCGCCATCCGCCTTCACTCCGATTCGCCCCGCACCCTGACTCTCGACGCCAAGAGCAAGGGGCAGATCGTCGCCAACGACTTCGAGGATGATCCCCACATCGAGATCCTCAACTCCGAGGCCCTGGTCGCCCAGCTCGCCGAGGGGGGCCGCCTTCACATCGAGGCGACCGTGGCCCTGGGCCGCGGCTATGTCTCGGCCGAGAGGAACACCGATCCCGAGGCGCCGATCGGGACCATTCCCGTCGATTCGGTCCATTCTCCCGTCAAGAGGGTGAATTACAAGGTCGAGTCCGCCCGCGTTGGCCAGGCCACTGACTTCGACAAGCTCGTGATCGAGGTCTGGACCAACGGCACGCTCTCCCCCCGGGAGGCCGTGAGCAAGGCCGCGCGGCTCCTGCGCGACCAGCTCGCCATCTTCGACAGCGAGGCAGCCGACGAGAAGACCGCCGCTGGCGGCTCGGACCGCCCCCAGAATGAACTCGAAGCCCTTCTCGACACCAACGTCGAGGAGCTCGAACTCTCCGTCCGCAGTGCCAACTGCCTGAAGAACGCTGGCATCCGGACGCTCCGGGAACTGGTTCAGCGCTCGGAGAAGGAAATGCTCGAAACCAAGAACTTCGGGCGCAAGAGCCTGAACGAGATCAAGGAAATCCTGCGCGAGAAGGGGCTTGCCTTCGGCATGAAGTTCGAAGCCCCCGCCGGCGCGGGACGGTGAGGTGAGAAGAGACCATGCAGCACAATCGCGCGGGCCGGAAGCTCGGCCGTACCACGGCGCACCGGCAGTCCCTGTTCCGCAACCAGCTCTCGTCCCTCTTCACCCATGAACGGATCCGGACGACTCTGTACAAGGCCAAGGAGCTCCGGCCCCTCGCCGAGAAGATGATCACCCTCGGCAAGAAGGGCGGCCTGGCCGCCCGGCGCCTGGCCCTTTCCAAGCTCCCGGACAAGTCGGCCGTCGGACGCGTTTTCGACGAGCTCGCCCCGCGCTACAAGGAGCGCCAGGGCGGCTACACCCGGATCCTCAAGCTCGGGCGCCGCCAGGGCGACGCCGCCGAGATGGCCATACTCGAGCTCGTCGACTACGACTTCGCTCAGCGCCGGGCCGAGAAGATCCAGGCGGCCAAGCAGTCGACCGAGACGAAGAAGGAATCCCTCCTCGAGAGAGCCAAGCGGCTCGTCACCGGCAAGAAGTCCGAGGAGAAGAAGGAAGAGGGCGGCACCGAAGCCTCGGCAGAGGAGAAGCCCAAGAAGGCCGCCAAGGCGCCCAAGGCCCCCAAGGCCAAGGTCTCCAGCACCCGCGCCAAGGGCGGAACCAAGGTCACGGCCCCTCGCAAGCAGGGCCAGTAGCCTTTCCCCATCTCTCCTGAAATGAAAGAGAAGGCCCCGCGGTGACGCGGGGCCTTCGTCTTCCCTGCCGCCGGTTCTTTCAGCTCAGGGGTTCTTCCTTTTCGAGGTTTCCCTGCCAGAGGTACTCGTCAGTGCTCTTGACGATGACGCCGCTCAGGGCGATGAGGGAAATGAGGTTCGGAATCGCCATCAGCCCGTTGGCGATGTCGGCGAAGGTCCAGACCGCGTGCAGCGACGCGACCGAACCCACCATCACGGCCGCAACCCACAGGAAGCGGTAGGGCCGGATCACCCTTGGCCCCATCAAGTACTCCGCGGCCTTTTCCCCGTAGTACGACCAGCCCAGGATGGTGGAGAAGACGAATGTGAGGAGGCCAACCGTCAGGACGGTGGGCCCCACGACCGGGATCTCCGAGAAGGCGCTCTTCGTGAGCGCGGCACCCGAGAGCCCCTTGGTCCAGTCACCGGAATTGACGAGGACGAGGCCCGTCATCGCGCAGACGACGACCGTGTCCCAGAAGGTCCCGGTCGAGGAGACGAGGGCCTGCCGGACCGGGTTCTTCGTCTGGGCGGCGGCCGCCACGATCGGGGCGCTGCCGAGGCCCGACTCGTTGGAAAAGAGGCCCCGGGCGACCCCGAAGCGCATGGCCTCGCGCATCCCCGCTCCCAGGAATCCACCCACCGCCGCCTGACCGGAGAAGGCGCTCGAGACGATGAGCTTGATCGAGTCGAGGATCTTCCCCGGCTCCATCACGAGCAAGAGGGCGCAGCCCAGCACGTAGAAGACGGCCATGAAAGGCACGAGCTTCTCGCACACGCTCGCGATCCAGGTGATGCCCCCCAGGATCACCACCGCCGTCAAGACGGTCAGAACGGCACCCGTCAGCCAGGGGGAGATCTGGAACGTGTCGTGGGCGAGGGTCGAGATCGAGTTGGCCTGCACCATGCACCCGATCCCGAAGGCGGCGACGGCGGTGAGGATGGCGAAGAGCTGCCCGAGCCACTTCGCCTTCAGGCCTCGTTCGAGGGCGTACATCGGACCGCCGGCCATCTCGCCCGTGGCCGTCCGGACGCGATAGTGAACGGAGAGAAGCGCCTCGGCGTACTTGGTCGCGATGCCGAAAACTCCCGTCAGCCACATCCAGAGGACCGCCCCGGGACCTCCGGCGGCGACGGCCGTCGCGACGCCCACGATGTTGCCGGTCCCGATTGTCGCCGCGAGGGCTGTCGTGAGCGCGCCGAACTGGCTGACGTCTCCCGTGCCCTCCTTCTCCCGCCGAAAAGAGAGCCTGATCGCCAGCGGCAGGTACCTCTGGATCAACCTCAGCCTGAAGGTCAGGAACAGGTGCGTCCCCGTGAGCAGGATGAGGAGCGGGGGCCCCCAGACGAGGTCGCTGATCCGGCTGAGAAGAGCTTCGAGTTCCTTCATTTCAAAACTTTGATTATGAACTCGGGAGGGGCTTTTTCCCACGCTTCGCTGCGTTCCCAGACCACGCCAGGGACCTCTCACGCGGGGGTCCGCCCCACCCTCTCCTCGCTCACGCGGGGCGAGGGGAAGAACCCACCATTTTCAGCCGTGCACCCCCGCGTTCCTTCCCCTTCCACCCGAGAAGACCCGGGGCCCTCGTAGAATCCCCGGTCAGGCAGCCTGGCCCCGGGTGAGGAGGCGAGGCTTCGGAGGTCTTGCTCTTGGCCGAGTCCACTCCGTCGCGATTCGTACCGATGACTGGGAGCGTCATCCTCGACTCCTTTCAGCTGCCCGCTTTTCTGACCGGGCTCGTCACGTGCGCCCCGTTCCTCGTTTCCTGGTGGGCGTTTCGGACCTTCTCGTCCTCCATTCCGGGTTCTCTCGGTCTCGGTCTCGGTCTTCTGGTCTTGCTCTTTGTCAGTTGCCGATTCGCCCTGGGCGGGCTGGCGGGAGACAGCCTGGGAGGTCTCCTGTCGGATTCGGGCTGGGAGCTGCGGGATGTCTTCGTCGTGTTCCTCCGGTACATCGCGCTCCTCGCGGCCTGGATCCTCCCGTTTGCCGGTCTGTGGTGGCTCTACTCTCCGAGGCTTCCCTGGAATCCCCGTCCGGGAGGGCTGCCGGGGGAGTTCCCGGCTCTCCTCTCTCTCTATGCCCTGAGCGTCATCGTGGCCCCGTCTGCTCTCCTGACGGCCGCGAGCGCCGCGAACCAGCTGCGGGACATGGTCTCGTCCGACCTCTGGCGAGGGCTCTTCAAGGAAAGGACGGGGGAGTTCTTCCTGGTGGTCTTCTCGGCCGTGGGCGCTCCGTTCTCCCTCCTTGTCCTGTTCCTCCCGTTCCTCGCGCTGGCATACAACCAAAGCCAGGCCTTTTTTCTGGCCCTGGCGGGCCTCGTGGGGATCTACGTGACGGGCGTGACCGTGGCCCTTCATGGAAGGCTCTGCGGGTTTTTCGCGCGCGCCGTCATGGCCGAGGCCGAAGCCGTCGAGCCCGGGGCCGAGGAGCCGGCGCCCGTCTCCACGGGGCCCGCACACACCGATCTGGAGAGCGAGCTGAAGTCCGCGCGCGACGAGTTCGAGATCGAGCCCGAGCGGGGAATCGCCAAGCTCGAAAGCCTGCTGGAAGCGGGGCGGGATCCCCGTATCGGCCACACGCTGGCAGAGATGTGCCAAAAGACCGGCAAGCAAGAGCTGGCTCTCAGATCGGCCCGCCACGCGATCACCCTCTACGTGCAGAAGGGGGAGGCCCGCAATGCGGTGGCTGTCTACCGGATGATGGGAGGGGCGGTCTCACAAGCAGGGCTGCCGGTCTCGGCCCTCATTGCCGTTGGAGAGGTCTTCCTCACCGAAGGGGACACGGCTGCCGCCTCGCACGCGCTGGGGTCGGCCCTCATCGCCGAGGCCGGAAACCTGAAGGCATTCAAGGGGTTGCTGAAGGTCGCCGATCAGTTCGCGGCCAGGCCGGAGACGGCAGGACAGGCGGTGAAGGTCTACGAGTTCCTTCTCCAGACGGCACCGAAGTCGCCCTTCATCGAGCACGCTCGCAGCGGTCTCGAGATGGCCCGGCGGAAGACCGGAAAGGACGCCTGAGCCGCGCTGGCCCCGTTATCGGGATGGCTTCTTTCCCCTGAGCTCGACGGCCGGAATGTAGACCTCCGCGTCCGGTCTCGGCTCCCAGAGGATGGAATCGCTGATGGCGTAGCGGTCTTCCGGAATGAAGAGGGGAATCCAGGGCAGCTCCTCGACGAGGAGGGCCATGGCCCGCTGCAGGATGGCGGTCCGCTCGGCCGGGTCGAGTGAAGTGGCTCCTTCCCGGGCGAGCTCGTCCAGGCGCGGGTCCGAGTATCCGCAAGGCGAGACCGAATCGCCGGGCCGCTGGGTGAACGCTCCGTCCATCAGCTCGGCGCCGTCCCCTGTCGAGCAGATCCAGCCGAAGAGGGCCATCTCGGCCTTGCAGTTCGCCATGGCCTGGGTCAACTCCTCGGAATCGGCCGGGGCGGGCTCGGCCTCGAATCCCGAGACTCGAAGCTGTGCCGCAATCTCGTCGAAGACCTTCGTCGAGCTCTTGAGGTAGGAGAGGCGGAACCGGAGTCCCGAGCGGTGGCCGGCCTCGGCCAGAAGAGACTTCGCCAGTCCAGGGTCGTGGGCGGGTATGCCGAGGGCGGGGTTGAAGCCGACGATCCCGGGCGTGACGAACTGGCTGGCGGGCAGGACCGGCCCGAGCGGAGAGCTTTCCGAGAACCTGCGGTAGTCGAGCGCGGCCCGGAGGGCCTTTCTGACCCTCAAGTCGGAAAACGGGCTCCTGGGCTGCAGGTTCGGCACGAGGAAATGGACGCTGAGCCCCGGCCGGGTCGCGAAGACGACCCCCTTGCTGTCTTTCCGCTTCTCCCACCCGGCGACGGATGGTCCCACCAGGATCGAGGGCGGCTTCTCCAGGGCCGCTGTCCAGGCGGCGTCCTCGTCGTAGCGAAAGAGGAACTCGGCCCGGGCGAATCGGGGCTTCTGGCCCCAGTACTCCTCGAACCGCTCGAGTCGAAGGGAGTCCTTGGGAGAAAACTGCGCGACACGATACGGGCCCGTTCCGGAGGGACGTTCGAAGAACTTCTCGACACCGAGGGTCTCGACCTGCTTTCTCGGCAGCACGTAGACGAAGGAGAGGACGGAAAGGAGGCCCGCGGGCCGGTCGGAGACGATCTCGACGCTGTCGGGCCCGGACACCCTGACGTCGGCGATGGGCTGCAGGTACGGGTGCAGTTCGAACTCGGGGTGCGTGAGAATGCGCCGGATCGAGAAGACCACGTCATCGGGCGTCAGGCGGGAGCCGTCGTGAAAAGAGACGCCGCTCCGGAGGGTGAACTTCCAGGTCCGGCCGCCGGAGTTCTCCCATCGAGTCGCCAGGACCGGCACGAAGGATGTCTGCCAGTCGAACCGGATCAGGGGTTCGAAGACGTTGATGGCATAGGAGTCCGTGACGGTCTCGAACTTCGCGTGAGGGTCGAGTGTGAGGACTTCCGATCCGAACACGACCCTGAGCTCCGGGTCGGGTTTCCGGGTTTTCTTGCAGGCCAGGGGCGAGGCGGCCAGGAGGGCGGCGACGGCCACAAGAAGGAGTCGGAGAATTCCCCTCATCGGTTGCTGTCTCCCGGCTGGACGTCAATCGCCCGGATCCTCCGGTCTCGCCTTGGAGTCCACTCCAGGCCGGGCCGGATCGCATAGTGGCTGGCCCGGACGACGAGGGGGATGACCCTGACCTCTCTTTCGATCTCGGCGACCGCCTTGGAAATGCTCTCGAGACGTGTGTAGGGGTCCATGTTCCGGTTCGACTCCTCGATCAGCCGATCTAGGGACGGGTTGGGCGCGCCACTGAAGTTGAAGGCGCCGAATCCGGACCCTGGGGAGTGGAAAACGGCGTCCAGAACATCCGAGATGTCTCCCGTGGAGGCCGTGAAGTTGAAGAGTACGGCGGTCACCTTTCCCTCGGAGAGCTTCCGGTAGAAGTCCGGCCAGCTGAGCGCCTCTGGTTGGAGCTCGACCCCGGCCGATTTCAGCTGCGGGGCAAGCGCGTCGGCGAGCGCGCGCGAAGAGCCGGAGAAGAGAACGGGCAGGGTGAGCCCGTTCTTGAATCCCGCTTCGAAAAGGAGCTGGTGAGCCCGCGCGGGGTCGGGGGGACGAGCCGGTGAAGTACTGACGTGGCCGAAGACGGAGGGAGGCACGAGAGCCGCCATCGGGATCACGAGCCCCTTGCGCTCGGGCGGAACGAGCCGGGCCCGGTTGATGACGGCGGAGATGGCCTGGCGAACGCGGAGGTCGGCGCACGGCGTCCCGGGCCGGAGCGAAAAGCCCAGCATCGTGACACCGAGGCCCTCGTGAACCTCCATCCGGCTGTTCGGGAGGGACTTTCCCCACGCCCACGTGTCTTCCGCGAGGCGGCCGGCGAGGTCCGCCAGCCCGCGCGACACGGCCGAGGTCCGCTCCTGCTCGTCGGGGAAGGGAACGATCTTGACCAGGGGAAAGGCGGGCTGGCGGCCCCAGTAACGCGGGTTTCGCTTGCCCTCCACGTCCTTTCCGGGATGCCCCGATGTGAAGACGTACGGCCCCGTCCCGACCGGCTCCGAGATCGGGTGGTTTTCCATTCCCCGCGGGACGATTCCGATGAACACGAGCTTGTTGAGCAGGACGGGGGTCGGGAAGCGCGTGACGACCTCGAGGGTATGGGCATCGACGGCCCGTGCGGTCTCGACGGCCTGCAGGTAATACGCCACCTTCGACCCGGGAATCCGCATGGCCCTTCGAATGCTCGCCGCGGCATCCTCTGCCTCGAAGGGCTGGCCGTCGTGAAAGAAGACGTTCGGCCGGAGCTGGAACCTCCAGAGCGTTTCTGTCGGGTTCTGCCACGAGATGGCCAGCTCGGGCAGGAGCTCCATGTCGGGGCTGAAGCCGACCAGCGTGTTGTAGAAGTGCGCCAGGGTCGAATACCCCGATTCCTCATCGTGCAGATGAGGATCGAACGTCACGCCGCTCGAGGCCAGCCCGATGACGAGCTGATGCGGAGCCGCCTGTTGCCTGTGGCAACCGGTGGAAAGCCCCCACGCGAGGAGGGTGGCGAGAAGGGTCCGGCGCATCATGCCGGGGAGCATTATGAAGCCAGGGGCCAGGCCCGATGACTCACGCGCGATGAATCATTCGACTCATGGCGGCGGGGAGCGCCAGAGTGATAGCGTTACGCGCGAAAACGCAGGGGTTCGATCGATGTTCCCCCCTGCCCGAATGACAGTAGCGGGAGCCCCCGCGGGATCCCGGGATCGGAGTCGAGCGTGAACATCGGAATCCCGAAAGAACATCGTCCTTTCGAGTACCGAACAGGCCTTTCGCCCGTTGGAGTCCGCGTCCTGACGGAGGCGGGAAACATCTGCTACGTGGAACGCGGGACCGGGCTCGGCGCCGGGTTCTCCGACGAGGACTACGTGCGGGCCGGCGCCAAGATCGTTTACACCTGCGAGGAGGTCTTCGGGAGGGCGAAGGTCATCTTGAAGGTCAGTCGCCCCACCGCCCAGGAGATCGGCTGGATGGTGCCGGAGCAAGTCCTGATGGGCTACTTGAACCTGTCCGCGGCGCATCCGAGCAAGGTGGACGCGCTCCTGGCCAAGAAGGTGACGGCCATTGCTTATGAGCAGATCCGGTTGCCGGACGGGACGCATCCCGTTCTCAAGCCGCTGAGCCAGATCGGTGGCCGGATGTCGGCCCACCTGGCCGCCTCGCTCTTGCAGAACAACCACAAGAGCAAGGGTGTCCTTCTGGGCGGAGTGGCGGGAGTGGCCCCCGCCGAGGTCGTCGTCGTTGGCGGCGGGGTGGCTGGCGAGGCGGCGGCCAAGGCCTTCCTCGGCCTCGGAGCCCATGTGACGATTCTCGACAAGGACCTCTCGCGGCTTCAGGAGCTGGCGGAGATCTTCCGCGATCAGGTCGTCACGCTCCTGGCGTATCCGTTCCACATCCTCCGGGCGTGCTCCTACGCTGACGTGGTGATCGGGGCGATCATGGTTGCGGGGGAGAGGTCCCCCGTCATCCTCCCGAGGCCGGTCTTCCAGAAGATGAGGCCGGGTTCGGTCTTCATCGATCTGTCGATCGACCACGGCGGGTGCGCCGAGACGTCGAGGCCGACGAGCCACGACGACCCGACGTACGTCGAGATGGGCGTCATCCACTGCTGCATCCCGAACCTGCCGGGTGTGGTGGCCCGCACGGCGACCCACGCGTTCCTGAATGCCGCGGGGCCGTACATCGAGAGCATCGTTTCCCGCCCCGCCGCCGAGGCGATTGCGGCGGACCCTTCCCTTGCGGCCGGCGTCGTCACCTTCGAGGGCGAGCTCCGAAACCACAGCACGATCTCTTACGAGAAGAAGTGAGCCACGACACATGAGCTGGTTCAAGGAATACCACTCCCGCATCACGCCGGTCGACAAGGCGATCTCCCTCATCGCGCCCGGCAGCCGGATCTTCATGACGGGGAACTGTTCGGTTCCCCAGACTCTCTTGCAGGAACTCGTCAGGCAGGCCGACCGGCTCACGCCGCCGGTGGAGATCTGCCAGGTGCTGACGATCGGAAACGACGAATACGTCAAGCCCGGCATGGAAAAGCACATCCGGGTCAACAGCCTCTTCATCTCGGACAATGTGCGCCCAGCGGTCAACGAGGGCCGGGCGGACTACACGCCCTGCCGCCTCTCCGAGATCCCGCTCCTCTTCTCCTCGGGCGCGCTTCCGCTCGACGTCGCGATGATCTCGGTCTGTCCGCCGGACGAGCACGGCTTCTGCTCCTTGGGAGTCGAGGTCGGCGTGACCCGCAACGCGGCCCTCAACGCCAAGCTCGTCATCGCCGAGGTGAACCTGCAGATGCCGAGGACCCTCGGGGACTCGTTCATCCACGTGAACCGGATCCAGCACTTCGTCCCCGTGGACTACCCCCTTCCCGAGCGCCCCATGGGCGCCCCCAACGAGATCAGCAAGCAGATCGGCAAGCACATCGCCGACATGGTCGAGGACGGGTCGACCCTTCAGATGGGCATCGGCGCAATCCCTGATGGCGTCCTCTATTTCCTCAGGGACAAGAAGGACCTCGGGATCCACACAGAGATGTTCTCCGACGGCGTCGTCCAGCTCTACGAGATGGGCGTCATCACGAATGACCGGAAGACCCTCCATCGAGGGAAGATGGTCGCGGGGTTTCTCCTGGGGACGAAGAGGCTCTACGACTTCGTCGACAACAACCCCGTCGTCGAGCTCCACCCCTCCGAATACGTCAACGATCCGTTCGTCATCCGCCAGAACGACAAGATGGTGGCGATCAACTCGGCCCTGGAAGTCGACCTGACCGGCCAGGTCTGCGCCGACAGCATCGGTCCCCGCCTCTATTCCGGGGTGGGAGGACAGCTCGACTTCATTCGCGGCGCGGCACGCTCCAAGGGGGGGCTTCCCTTCATCGCGCTCCCATCGACCAGCACCACCAAGTCCGGACAGAAACTGAGCCGGATCGTCTCCATGCTCAAGCCGGGCGCGGGGGTCGTTACGACCCGCAACGACGTCCATTACATCGTCACGGAATTCGGAGTCGCGAATCTCTACGGCAAGTCGATCAGGCAGCGCTCGCGGGCCCTCATCGACGTCGCCCACCCGGACTTCAGGGCGGAGCTCGAGGAAAAAGCTCACGAGCTCCGGTACCTCTGACCGCTCCGTCTCTATTCCGGCCGGCTGGCCGGTCCCGGCTGGCCTCTCCCGGCCCGCCGGCTCTTTGCCTTCTCTTCCCGCGGCGGGGATAATGCGCCAACTGCCGTGAACCTGAAGGATCTGGAGGTCTTCAACGACAGCTACGAGCGGTGCTCCGCCTCGCCGGAGTTCGTCGCCCGCTTCTACGAGCTGTTCGTCGCGTCATCGCCGGAAGTCGCGGAGAAGTTCCGACACACCGACTTCCGCAGGCAGAAGCGCGCTCTCAGGGCCTCTCTCTACCTGATGATGGTGGCCGTCCAGGGTTATCCGGAGGGAGTCGCCCACCTGGAGCGTATGGCCGATCTGCACGGAGCGGGAGCAGGAAAACTGGACATCGGCCCTCACCTCTACGCGCTCTGGCTCGACTGCCTGTTGCGGGCCGTTCGCGAGTCGGACCCCTTCTTCGACGATAACGTCGAGCGCGCCTGGAAGGCGGTCCTGACGCCGGGCATCGAGTTCATGAAGGCCCGCTACGAGGGCCGCGAGGTCGAGCTGCGCGGTCCGGAGTAGGCCTCTCGAGCGAGATCGCTCTCCCCGAAGCGAGAGAGCCTCACGGAGAAAGAAACGGCCCGGGCGCCTGAGGCCCGGGCCGCGATGTTCGAGCGGGTAGGTGGGGATCAGTGCGGGTGGAACTGCTCTTCCTCGGTCGAGCCCTTCAGGGCCGCCGTGGAGACCTCGGCTCCGTGCACCGTCGTCTGGACGAGGTCGAAGTAGCCGGCGCCGACGAAGCTCTGGTGCTTGATCGCCTTGAAGCCGATCTCGCGCTCCATCGTGAACTCCCTCTCCTGCAGCTGGACGAAGGCGCTCATTCCCGTCAGGTTGTAGCCGTGCGCGAGCTCGTACATCGAGGAGTTGAGGGTGTGGAAGCCGGCAAGGGTGATGAACTGGAACTTGTAGCCCATCTCGCCCAGCTGCTCCTGGAAACTCGCGATCTCGGAGTCCGAGAGCTTCCGCTTCCAGTTGAAAGACGGTGAGCAGTTGTAGGCCAGGATCTTGCCGGGGAACTTCTCGTGGACGCCCTGCGCGAACTCGCGGGCTTCCCCGATGTCGGGGGTCCCCGTCTCGCACCAGACGAGATCGACGTAGGGGGCGAACGCGACCGCTCGCGCGATGGCGTACTCGATGCCGCCCTTGAGGATGAAGAAGCCGTCCTCGGTCCTCTCCCCGGTGAAGTAGTCGCGGTCGACCTTGTCGATGTCGCCACGGATGAGGTTGGCGCCGAGGGAGTCGGTCCGGCCGACGAGAACGGTCGGGACGCCCATCACGTCAGCCGCGAGCCTCGCCGCGATCAGCTTCTGGATGAAGTCGTGGATCGGGACGAGGACCTTGCCGCCCATGTGTCCGCACTTCTTCAGCGAGGACAGCTGATCCTCGAGGTGGATCCCGCCGGCTCCCGCCTCGATCATCGACTTGATCAGCTCGAAGGTGTTGAGCGGTCCGCCGAAGCCCGCCTCGGCGTCGGCGACGATGGGGGCGAAGTAGTAGATGTCCCCCTTCCCCTCCATGTGCTGGATCTGGTCGGCCCGCATCAGGGCGTTGTTGACTCTCCGGATCACGTTCGGAACGCTGGTGACGGGGTAGAGACTCTGATCGGGGTACATCGTGAGGGCATCGTTGGCATCTCCGGCGACCTGCCAGCCGCTCAGGTAGATCGCTTTCAGACCCGCCTGAACCTGCTGAACGGCCTGGTTGCCCGTCAATGCCCCGAGGGCTCTCACGAACGGTTCGGTGTGAAGGAGGTTCCAGAGACGCTCGGCACCCATCCGGGCGATGGAGTGGTCCAGCTGGATCGTCCCCCGCAGCTTGTCGACGTCGCGGGGGGTGTAGGGACGGATGATGCCTTTCCAGCGAAGGTCATTGGCCCAGGATCGCTCGAGTTCTGCGATGGACTGAGTGCGGTACATGGAGTTACTCCTCTGCAGATCTGTGTCACTCACGACGCCTCTACTTTAATCCCTTTCCGACAGTTTCGGCTCGCAGGGAGTGCACTTGCCCGGCGCGAGCGGTCAATTTGGTGTATTTGAGGGGTTTGGAAGAGAAGGACCCTCTCCTAGCCACGTATTGCGGCCATTAAGATAGGTCCGTGACAGTCGGAGTCGTCCTCGCCCTCCTCCTTTCCTCCCTCGGGGCGGGAGTGATGAACGCAATGGCCGGCGGCGGGACCATCGTGACATTCCCGACCCTCATTTTCCTTGGACTTCCCGCCATCGAGGCGAACGCGACGTCGACAGTTGCCCTCCTGCCCGGGGCAGCATCGAGCCTGGCTGGCTACTGGAACGAGGTGTCAACGCACAAGCACTGGTTCAGGGTTCTGCTCCTGCCAAGCCTCGCCGGGGGGGCGCTCGGATCAGTGGCCCTGCTCATGACGCCCGAAAAAGTGTTTGCGCATCTCGCCCCATTTCTCGTCCTCTTCGCCACCCTCCTCTTCGCGCTTCAGACAGTCAGGGCTCTCCGCGTAAGTGACAGTGAAGTGCATAAACACACGATCCCTCTGTCGGGTGCCTGGCTGTATCAGTTCGGAGTCGCCCTCTACGGAGGGTACTTCGGCGCCGGCATCGGGATCCTGATGCTCGTGGTCCTGGGCGCCATGGGCCTTCGCGACATCCACGCGATGAACGGACTGAAGAACTTCTTCGGGATGGCGATCAACAGCGTCGCGGCCCTGTACTTCATCGTCCGCGGAGTGGTTCACTGGCCCGAAGCTGCGGTCATGATCGCGGGGGCGACCCTCGGCGGCTACGCCGGGGCCAGGTTCGCAAGGAAGATCGGCAAGGAGAAGGCCAGGGGAGCCGTGATCGTCATTGGACTCCTCGTGGCCGTCCTCCTCTACCTCTACCAGAACCGCCGCTGATACCCGCCGGCCTCGAAGGGAGGCGGCTCAGCCCGCTGCCCGGGATCTCTCGGCGGCGGCTTCCTGGTCCTTCAGCTGCAGGGCGTAGAGCCGGGCGTAGAGACCGTCTCTTTCCAGAAGCTCCTGGTGCGTTCCGCGCTCGCGAATCTCACCATGAGCCAAGACGAGGATCTGGTCCGCTCTCACGATCGTCGAGAGACGGTGGGCCACCACGATCGAGGTCCGGCCCGAAAGGAGCCGTCCGATCGCGGCCTCGATCTGGTCCTCCGTCTCCGGGTCCACGCTCGATGTCGCCTCGTCGAGGATCAAGATTCTCGGATCGTGGACGAGGGCTCTGGCAAAGGAGACGAGCTGCTTCTCGCCCACCGACAGGCCCCCGCCCCTCTCCGTCAGCTTGTAGTCGAGGCCCTCTTTGAGCCTCGCGAGGAGCGGGCCGAGCCCGACCTCGCGGCAGGCGGCCTCGATTTTCTCGCGGGGGATCGAGGCGTCGAAGAAGGAGACGTTCTCGGCGATCGTGCCGGTGAAGAGGAACGTGTCCTGAAGGACGATGCCGAAGTGCTTCCGGTAGGCCACGGGGTCGAATCTCGTCACGTCGATCCCGTCGACCCGGACCTCGCCGGAGCCCGTCTCGTAGAACCGCAAGAGGAGGTTCAGGATGGTGGTCTTGCCCGATCCGGTCGCCCCGACGAGGGCGATCGTCTGACCCGGGCGGGCGGTGAAGGTCACGCCCTTGAGGACGTCCTCGCCTTCCTTGTAGCCGAAGTGGACGCCTGTGAGAGCGACTTCACCGCGGAAGGGGTCCGGGACGGGAACCGGGTCTTTCGGCGCGACGATTCTCGGCTCGGTGTCGAGGAGCTTGAAGATGCGCTCCGAGGACGCCATCGCCGCCTGCAGGATGTTGTACTTCTCCGAGAGATCCATCAGGGGGCGGTAGAAGCGCTTGGAGTACTGGACGAACGCCACCACGGCCCCGATGGTCATGGAGCCGGTCAGAACCTGGTAGCCCCCGAGCAAGACGATGGCACCCAGCCCGACCGAGGACAGGAGGTCGAGCGCGGGGTAGAAGACCGCGTAATAGTGAATCGACTTGATGTTCGCGATCCGGTGCTCGTCGTTGACCCTCGCGAACTGGGAAAGCGCCCGCTCCTGCCGCCTGAAGAGCTGGACGACGGAGATGCCGCTCAGATGCTCCTGCAGAAACGAGTTGACCCGGGCGATCTTCGTCCTCACGTCCCGGTAGGTGTCGCGAGCGCCCTTCCGGAACCAGTTGGTCACGAAGAACATCGGGATCAAGATCCCGAACGTCACCGTGGCCAGGAGCGGGTTGATGTAGAAGAGCATGGCGACGATCCCCGCCAGGATCACGACGTCTCCCGTCAGGGCCACGAACCCGGACGTGAAGAGCTCGTTGAGCGCGTCCACGTCCGTCGTCAGCCGCGTCATGAGTCTCCCGACGGGGGTTTTGTCAAAAAGGGAGATGTCGGCTCTCTGGAGGTGGCCGAAGATCCTCGTCCGAAGGTCGTACATGACTCCCTGGCCCATCCGGGACGTCCAGGAGACCATCAGCATGGTCAGAAGGAAGGTGGCGGCGACAGAGACGAGGAACAGGGAGGTCATGGCGGCAAGCCCCTGAAGGCCAGTGACAGGGGCCCCCATTGCCTCCAGGGCTCGGCGGGTCAGCTCGGATGCCCTGTTCTTCTCGCCGCTCCTGGGGGAGAGGATCAGGTCGATCGTGGCCGCCGTCAAAAGCGGGCCTGCGAGCTGGGTGAACGACTCGAGGAGGAGAAGACACAGAGCGCCGATTCCGTACCACTTGTGGGGCAGGACCAGCGAGAAGAGCCGCCTGACGAGTCGCGGCTCGAATGCCTTCCCCAGAGCGTCGTCTTCGTGAGCGGGAGTCTCGTTGACCGCCATGTGTCAGGCCGCCTCGACTTCTTCCTCGATCCGCTGCCGTTCGGCGAGTTCCGAGTAGACGCCGCCCCGCGCCAGGAGCTCTTCGTGGGTCCCACTCTCGGCGATCCGTCCGCCGTCCAGAACGACGATCCGGTCCGCGTTTCTGAGCGTGGACATCCTGTGGGACACGAGGAGAACGGTCTTCCCGAAAGCGGCCTCCCGCAGACCCGAGAGGATCCGGGCCTCGGTCTCGGTGTCGACGGACGCGAAGGAGTCGTCCAGGAGCAAGACGGGCGCGTCGCTGATCAGGGCCCGGGCCAGCGCCGTCCTCTGCTTCTGGCCTCCCGAGAGGGTGATGCCGCGCTCTCCGACCCGGGTGGCCAGGCCGTCGGGGAATCGCTCCAGATCCGGACCCAGACCCGCCGCGAGGGCCGCTGCCTCGATTTCGCCGGCCGAGGCATCGGGCCGGCCGAATGCAATGTTGCCGGCCAGGGTTTCCGAGAAGAGGAACGTCTCCTGGGGCACGACCGAGACGAGCCGTCTGAGGGTGGGCAGCGGGATATCGAGGACGTCGATCCCTCCGAGCTGGATCGCGCCGGGAGGCGGGTCGTCGAGCCGCAGGATGAGAGAGAGGATGGTCGACTTCCCCGAGCCGGTCTTCCCGACCAGGGCCACGACCTCTCCAGGCGCGACGCGGAAGGTGGCGCCGGACAGAATCTGGCGTTCTGGGACGTAGCCGAACGAGAGGCCCCTGACCTCCAGGGAGGGCGACAGGGAGATCGGGGCGTCCTTCTCCTCGGGGAGCGGTGGCACGTCCCAGAGCTCCATCATCCGGTTCCACGACGCCGTCCCGCGCTGCCAGAGGTTGACGACCCACCCGAGCGCGATCGCGGGCCAGATGAGTTCCAGCATGTAGAGGTTGAACTCGACGAATCGGGCAATCGTCAGCTTCCCGGAGAGGATCTGGCGTCCCGCGACGTAGAGGACGAGCGCGAATCCGGCTCCCACGAAGAACTGCAGGAGCGGGAAGTAGAGGGAGTTCAGCCGGGCGAGCGCCAGGTTTCTCCTCAGGAATTCGCGGTTGCGCTCGGCAAACCGCCTCTCCTCTGTCCCCTCCTTCGCAAAAGCCCTCACGAGCCTCACGCCGGAGAAGTTCTCCTGGGCCGAGTTCGAGATCTCGCTGAAGAACTCCTGGATCTCGGTGAAGCGCTTGTGCGTGATCTGGCCCATGACGTTCGTCGCCAGCGCGATCGCCGGAAAGACCGAGAGGGCGACGAGCGTGAGGGGAGTGGAGACCCTGAACATCAGGAAGATGGCGACCGTGCCCACCACGATCGTGTTCGCCATCTGCATGACGCCCGGGCCGATCATCATCCTGACAGCGGACAGGTCGTTCACGGCGCGGCTCATCAGGTCCCCGACGCGGTTCTTTCGAAACCAGGGCGGGGGGAGCCTCAGCAGATGCGCGAAGAGATCCTGACGCATCTCGTACTCGATGTCTCTCGAGGCGCCGATCAGGATCTTCCGGGTGAAGTAGAACGAGATCGCGTCCCCGGCGGCCAAAAGGACGATGAAGCCCGACGCGCGAAAGAGCGTGTCGACGGTCACCCCGGTGCGCTCGAGGTCCTCGAAGGCCCGCCTCACGAGACCCGGAATGGTGAGGAAAAGGGCAGTTGAAAGAAACAGCGTTCCCACGCCGGCCGCGAAAACGCCCGGCCGGCGAGAGAAGTAGGCGAAGAATCGATCCGTCCCCTTCAAGTTTCGGGTGGCCTTTCCGTCAGAGTTCCGTCCTCGTGACCGGGGAATACTCTCATCTCCGAGGGCATGACAAAGAGGCGGTCGCCGATCCGGGGGTTCAGGGCCTCGAATCGCTCCCGGGAGAGCTCGACCCTCGTCGAGGGCAGCTCGCCGTCCGAAAGATCGATTCTCACGAGCGCGCCGCTCGGTGAGACGTGCTTCACGACGGCCCAGAACCCGCTCTTCTGGCCTTCCCCCCGCGCCAGATCGAACCGGTGAGCCCGCACGTACCCCGCGACGGGCACGGAGGGACGGCCCGCGTGCTCGGGATACTCGATGGCGAGCGGTCCGAAGTGAGCCCGGCCGTCCTCGGCCCGTCCGCGGAAGATCGTCACGTTGCCGAGAAAGTCCATGACGAAGGCCGATGCCGGTCTCTCGAAGAGGTCTTCCGGCGCTCCAGCTTGCTCCACCCGGCCTTGATTGAGGAGGACGACCCGGTCGGCGACCTCCAGAGCTTCCTCCTGATCGTGGGTGACGAAGACGCTCGTCAGCTCGATCTCGTCGTGCAAGCGCCTGAGCCACCTGCGAAGCTCCGTCCTCACGCGCGTGTCGAGCGAGCCGAACGGTTCATCCAGGAGCAGGACTCTGGGCTCGACCGCCAGCGCCCGGGCCAGAGCCACGCGTTGACGCTGACCACCCGAGAGCTCGGAGGGATAGCGGTCCTCGAGCCAGTCGAGCTGGACGAGGCGGAGAAGCTCCTTCACGCGAGCGCGGATCTCGTCTCGAGACAGGCGTTCCTTCCTGGGTTTGACCTTCAGGCCAAAGGCGACGTTCTCGAAGACCGTCATGCGCCTGAACAGGGCGTAGTGCTGAAAGACGAAGCCGACCTGACGCTCCCTCACGTCTCGCCGTGTGGCGTCCTCCCCGTCGAAGAGGACGTGTCCGGAGTCCGGGTTCTCCAATCCGGCGATGATCCGAAGGAGACTCGTCTTGCCCGATCCGGAGGGCCCGAGGAGCGCGACGAGCTCGCCCGGATCGACCGTGAGCGAGATCCCCGAGAGGGCCAGAAAAGAGCCAAAGCTCTTGGTGATGCCGCAAGCCTCGATCCTCAAGCGAGCCCCCTCTTCGCGGTGCCAGTGAGGCGTTTCTTCTCGAGAAGAACATGAAGGGCGAGAGAGATCACGGCGAACAGAGAGAGGAGGGAGGCGACGGCGAAGGCGGGCTGGAACTGGTACTCGTTGTAGAGGATCTCGATATGCAAGGGGAGCGTGTTCGTCTCGCCCCGGATGTGGCCCGACACGACGGAGACGGCCCCGAACTCGCCGACGGCGCGGGCAGCCGCCAGGAGGCTTCCGTAAAGGAGCGCCCACTTGACGTTCGGAAGCGTCACCCGGAAGAAGATCGGCCAGAACCCCGCCCCGAGAACCCGCGCGGCTTCCTCTTCCTCGTTGCCCGCCGACTCCATGAGCGGAATGACTTCACGCGCGACGAAGGGAAGGGTGACGAAGAGCGTGGCCAAGACGACTCCTGGTACGGCAAAGATCACTTTGAGGTTGTGGTCAAAGAGCCACGGGCCGAAGAGACCGGTGCGCCCGTAGAGGAAGACGAAGAGCATCCCGGCCACCACCGGAGAGACCGCAAAGGGGAGATCAAGGAGTGTGACGAGAACGCTCCGGCCGGGGAATCTGAACTTCCCGATCGCCCATCCCGCCGCGAGACCGAAAAGGACGTTGACGGGGAGAGTCACGGCCACGACCAGCGCGGTCAGCTTCATTGCGGCCACCGTTTCCGGCGAGCGGATCGCGTCGAGATAGGCACGGACACCCAGCTTCAGGGCCTCGCCGATGACAACGGCAAGCGGCAGGATCAAGAGCCAGCCCATGACGAGGATGGCCGCCAGGATGAGGCCCCCCCTGACGGCTGCAGCGGATGCAGCCCTGCTTCTCCGCATCCCGGTGGAGTCCGAGGTTTCCCGGCTCTTGCCGCCGGTCGCCTGGACTCTCTGGAGCGGCTCCCGCGTCGCGTTCATCACGCTCCACGCCTTCCCAGACGTTCGGCCCAGCCTTGCAGCCGGTTGATCAGGAAAAGAAGGGCGAACGAGAGGAGGAGGAGCACTGTGGCGAGGGCGGCGGCCCCCGCGTAGTCGTACTGCTCGAGCTTGGTCATGATCAGAAGCGGCGCGATCTCGGTCTTCATCGGGACGTTTCCCGCGATGAAGACGACGGATCCGTACTCGCCGAGGCCCCGGGCGAATGCCATCGCGAACCCGGTCAGGAGGGCCGGGAGGATCTCGGGCAGAAGAACTCTGAAGAATGTCTGCAGCGGGGTCGCTCCCAGGCTCCTGGCGGACTCCTCGACCTCGGGTTCGAGATCCGCCAGGACGGGCTGAATGGTCCTCACGGCGAAGGGAAACCCGATGAAGACGAGGGCCGCGACGATTCCAAGGGGTGTGTAGGCCACCTCGACCCCGAGCCCCGCCAGCCGTTTCCCGAGGAGCCCGGAAGGGGCGTAGAGCGTCGTCAACGCTATTCCCGCCACCGATGTGGGGAGCGCAAACGGCAAGTCGACGAGCGCGTCCAGGAGCCTTCGGCCCGGGAACTCGTAGCGCGTGAGGACCCAGCTGACGAGAAGTCCCGAGACAGAGGCGAGGACGGCGGCCAGGAGTGACGTCGAAAGCGTCAACCGCAGGGAGGCCAGGACTCTCTCGTCGTGCAGGGTGGCGAAGAGCTTCGGGACCCCTGTCCGTCCCGCGAAGACCAAGAGGGAGGACAGTGGCAAGAGGACGAGGACGCCCGTGATCGCCAGCGTGAGTCCGAGCGCCGCCTCGAACCCGGGAAGAACACGGGGTCGCGCGGCTTTACTCGCGCCGCGCGCGGCGGCCGGGAACCCGGATTTCGGAGTCCCCTGGCTCCGCGTCACTTCCGCGAGATCTCGTCGAAGATCCCGCCGTCGGCGAAGTGCTTCTTCGTCGCGGCAGCCCAGCCGCCGAAGACCTGATCGATCGTGAAAAGTCCGGTCTTCGGGAACTTCGCCGCGTACCGCGCCATCACCTCCGGATCACCCGGTCTGAAGTGGTGCCGCGCGGCGAGCTCCTGGCCCTCCTTGCTGTAGAGGAAGTTCAGGTAGGCCTCGGCCTGAGCGCGGGTCTTGCGTTTCTCGACGACCGCGTCGACGAGAGCGACCGCGGGCTCCGCCAGGATCGACCGTGGCGGCACGACGATCTCGAGCCCGGAACCGCCCGGCAGCTCTTTCGCCATCAGGGCCTCGTTTTCCCATGCGATCAGGACGTCTCCCATCTTCCGTTCGACGAACGTCATGGTGGACCCCCGGGCACCGGTGTCGAGAACGGGTGCGTTCTTGAAGATCGAAGCGAGGAGAGCCTTCGCGTCGGACTCCGTCTTTCCGGCCTTCAGGGTGGCGCCCCAGGCGGCGAGGTAGTTCCAGCGCGCCCCTCCGGAGGTCTTCGGGTTCGGGGTGATCACCGAGATCCCAGGCCTGGCGAGATCCGCCCAGTCGTGGATGCCCTTGGGATTCCCATTCCTCACGACGAACACGATGGTCGAGGTGTAGGGCGAGCTGTTTCTCGGGAGCCGCTTCTGCCAGTTCCTGAAGATCAGGCCCGATTTCTCGGCAATCATGTCGATGTCGTGAGCGAGAGCGAGTGTCACCACGTCAGCCTCCAGGCCGTCGATGACGGACCTCGCCTGTTTCCCCGACCCGCCGTGTGACTGCCGGATCTCGATTGTCTGTCCCTTTTCCGAGAGCCACTTCTTCTGGAAGGCGAGATTGACGTCCCGGTAGAGCTCGCGAGTCGGGTCGTAGGAGACGTTCAGCAAGGTGACGGCCGGGTAGGTCTGGGCGAAGGAGGCGCCTGGCGCAATCGCCGTGAGAAGGGCCAGGATGGAGAAGAGTGTGCGGGGCTTCAGAATCACGATTTCTCCCTGGTTGACCGGCTCTCGAGGATCTTCTGGTCCCGCTCGAGAAGGTCGGCGAGGGACGTGTGATCCAGGATCGAGGCGGCAGCGTTTCGGACGTCCAAGAGAAGGTCGAAGAGGGCGGGATGCCGGGTCTCGGAAGCCACCCTGGCCGAAAGCCCGCGGGCGTCGCTGAACGGCGCGAGCGGGCCGTCGACGAGCCGGACGATGTCCCCGACGAGGATCTCGGACGGGGCGTGGTAGAGGCGGTATCCGCCCAGCCGTCCTCTCGTGCTGGTGACGAACCGGGCGTTCCTGAGGGTCGCCAGGATGCTCTCGAGGAATTTGACAGGTATTCCCTCGGCCGCGGCGATCTCCTGAACCGAGGCGAGCCCCTCGCCGTGCTTCTGGGCGAGGAAGACCATGGCTCGGAGAGCGTAGAGACCGCGGTGCGAGACCTTCAAGAAATATCCCTATCGGATAAGTAGGATAACACTGCCGCGGTGCGGGCGGTCAACAGGCAGCAAGGGCGGGGCGGGCCGCCGAGCGGTCAGGCGGAGAGTTTCCGGACCGCTTCCCTGAAGGCCCGCTGAGCCTTCTCATCGGGAATCTGAGAAGACAGGTGATTGACGAGGCCCTCATAGCTGTGGGCCTTGGCGGCCGCTTTCTTCACGATCACCCGCGCGAGGGGGCCCACGTGACCCGCCAGGAGTTTCTCGATCCTGTCGAGAAGGTCCGGAGGAAAGCCGATGGCGGTGACGGATGTGCCGGTCGTGCGGCTCGCGGTGACGGGTGTTCCGCTGGTGGCCGTCGGGCCGAGGGCCGAGGGCTGACTCGGGGGCTTCAGCTGGCCGGAGGAGGAGACACCGGTCAGGAAGGATTTCCGCTGGGCGCTGTCGGGAATCTGCTCGGCGATGAGCTGCACGAGCTCGGGGATGTCGGTGGCCGTCGTGGCGGCCTTCTTCACGATGAGTTTCGCCATCGGGCCCACGAACCGGGAGAGGCGGTCCTCGAGGGCGAGGAGCTGAGAGGCTGTCCACGGTTCGGAGGGCGGGATCTGAGAGACGCTGGGCGCGGACGGGGCGACCCTGGTGCCGGGCTGAGCGAGGGGCATGACGATTCTGTCCGTGTCCGCGGGAGGCGCTTTCTTGGGCGCGCTTGCTGGCCCGAACTGGCCGGTCTGGATGAGGTAGAAATCCCGGTCGAGCTGGTAGACGTCACGGTATCGGCTCTCGCGGTCGATCGCCATCATTTTCCGGATGACGGTCGTGATTCCAGGGCTGAGCTCTGGTTTGAGCGACCTCGGGTCGGGACGGTCCGCCTGCAGGTGCGCCATCATCACCTTCGCGCCGGTCGCGCCGGCGAACGGCGGCTTGCCCGTCAGGAGATGGTAGAGCGTTGCGCCGAGGGAATAGATGTCGACCCGGGGGTCCAGGTCGCGGCGTCCCTCGACCTGTTCGGGCGAGATGTAGTGGGGGGTCCCGGCGGAGAATCCCGTGGCGGTCAGTCCAAGGTCCTCATCGACCTGGCGGGCGAGGCCGAGGTCAACGAGCTTCAGTTGCCACTGCTTCGTGATCATGAAGTTGTCGGGCTTGATGTCTCTGTGGATCAAGCCGGCTCCATGGGCGGCGCTGAGGGCGACGCAGGCCTGCCGCATGAGCATCAGGGCCTGCTCCTCGGGAAAAGAGCCCCAGTGTCTGAGGAGAGCGCCGAGGGACGGCCCGTCGACGAACTCCATGGCGATGTAGTAGCGCTCCTCGACCTGCCCGAAATCGTAGATGTGGACGATGTTGGGGTGGTTGAGGCGGGCCGCGAGCTTCGCCTCCTGCATGAATCTCTGGACGAACGTCTGGTCCTTGGCGATCTGGGGCGAGAGGATCTTCAGGGCGGCATCGCGCTCGAGGTGAGAGTGCCGTGCCAAGAGGACTTGGCCCATCCCGCCCTTCCCGATCTCCTTCACGATCCGGTAAGAGCCAAAGACGGTTCCGGCGGCGACTTCGCTGCTCACGGTGCCGCGCTCAGTTTCCTTCCTCGAGCATCGAGATGGCCTTTTTCAGGCTGATCTTCATACGAGAAAACGAGCTCGCCAGCATCGCCACTTCGTCCTTGCCAGAGATAGCGACGTCTTCGGCCTCGAAGTTGCCGAGGGAGACCTCGTCCGCCGTCCTCGCGAGCCGCCGGATGGGACGGACCACGATGAAGTGGAGGAGCAAGTTCATGACGACGAGAGTGAAGACGAAGATGACGAGCAGGGAGGTGATGAGGGCGCGCATGGCATCCTCCGCCATCTTCAGAGGCACCGACATCGGGACGGAAACGAGCTGAGCGCCGATCACCTCGTTCAGCTTCCAGCCGAACCCGTTGTTCGCCCCGTACATCTTGATCATCGAAGCCGGGGCCGCCTCGGGCGTCGAGTGGCAGGTCAGGCACTTGGCGTCCTTGATCTGGATCGGGTGGCTGAGGTAGAGCGACCGGCCCTGGGGGGTGTCGCGTTCACCCACGATCTCCTTCTTCTTCTCGTCGTTGCGGAAGGCATTGACGATATCGGCCTCCCACTCGACGGTCCGGTCCCGGGGATTCGTCGGGTTGAGCGTCGCTTCCTTGTAGGCGTATTCGGGGTTGGTCTGCCTGAGGTAGGCGAAGATCTCGGTCGCCGAGTAGGCGGGCACGGTCTGGGGAATGAACTTCTCGGCGAGCTGGTACTCGACCAGGGGTTTGACCTGGTTCACGGTGTAGCTGCGGACGGCCTGAGCGGTTTCCATCATGATCCGGGCGTTCGCCAAGACCTGTTCCCTCGCGTTCCTCTGCATGGTCTTCGAGGAGACGATTCCCGCGGGGATGAGAGCCCCGCAGAAAACCAGAAGAAGGATCAGATTGAACTTGACCAGGAGGTTCATTCCGCGATCTCTCTTTCTCGAAAGATGAAGCGCCCTTGCCCCCAGAAGCGGCCAGGGCGGAACTCTATTTCGATACCAAACCTAACAAAATACCCGGTCCCTCGCTTGGAGGGAAGAAAAACCTGTCAGGTCCGGGAGAGGGAAGGAGGTCAGAACCCCCAGAGCGCGAGCTCGTCGATGAGGCGGGCGATCTTCGGGTGCTGGACCATTTCGGAGTGAAGCCAGGAATTGGCCTTGGCCAGAACGTCGAGATGCTCCCTCACCTCGGTGGCGTCTTTTCGAAGGGCCGCTTCCCTGAGCTTCTCGATGGTCTCGGCATCGCCGCCGGCGGCCCGATCGCCCAGGTCGGCCTTCAGGGTATCGAACGCCTCGTGGACCCGCTGCTCGTGGTCAGCCTTTCCGGCTCCCTTTTCCTCTTGATCCGTCATCCGTTCTCTCCTTCGATGGCTCCGCGAAAAAGACTAGCACCTGCCGGCGGAAACCCCGCCCCTGGATGATGCCGATAGGGCTTCCCCCCACGAGGCGCTCCTCCCGCGGCGACCCTGCCGATCGACTCTGCCGAAGGGCCTTCCCTTCGGATCGTGCGTGAAACTCTCTTTTCGCGCCCGGCAGCCAAGCTGGCCGGTTGAATCAGCGTTTCCGGCCGAACTCCTCCCGCAGAGACTCCGCGTCCCACCCAGCATCCCGGCTCAGCCCCGGCTGGTCCCGGTCTGCCCGCAGCATCCGTTCGAGGTCCTCGATTCGTCTCCGCACGGCGCTGAGATAGCCAACGTCTCTTCGCTGGGCCGTGAGTTCCCGCAGCGACTCTTCATCGTGCTCGAGGAACTTCTGCGCCGCCCGCCGGCTTTCGTAGGCGCGGAACCCGAGGAGACGCATCGCATCCGTACCCAGCCGGAGCGAGGTGTCGAGGGACTCGCGATAGACGTGATCCACCCCGGCCTCGATGAGATCGTGAGCGTCCGCCCAGTCGAACGCCCGCGCGAGGATGACGAGCTGTGGAAAGTGCTTCCTTGCCAGGTGAACGAGAGCGAGAGTCTTCTCCGGACTGTCGAGCGCGATCACCAGGAGCCTTGCCCTCTCCGCACCCGCCGTGTGCAGCAGGTCGTGGCGGGTGGCGTCTCCGTAGTAGACCGTCAGTCCCATCCGCCGGAGCAAGTCGACACGGTCCGAGTCGTGGTCGAGCACGGTCGTCTCCACTCCGTTGGCGCGGAGCAGACGCCCTACGGTCGCTCCGAAGCTCCCGAATCCCGCGATGAGAACTGGGGACTCTCCCTCCACTCTATCGTGCTCGCGCCGCGGTCCCTCCCGGGTGCCCAGCCGCGGCTGTACCAGGCGCTCGTTGAGGAGAAGGAGAAGCGGAGTGATGGCCATCGAGAGGGCCACGACCGCAACGAGCGGAGAGGTGATCTCCCTTGCGAGCACGCCCTGCTGCGTCGCAAACGAGAAGAGTACGAAGGCAAACTCGCCGACCTGTGGCAGGCCGAAGGCGAAGAGGAGGGCTTGGTCTTGGCTGAGCCCAAACGCCCGGGCGAGGATCAGCAGAACAGCGAACTTCACCGCGACCACCCCTCCCACGAGACCGAGGATCAACCCTGGACGCGCACCGATGAGGGCAAAGTCCACGGACGCTCCGACGGAGATGAAGAAGAGCCCGAGCAGGAGCCCCTTGAATGGCTCGATGTCGCTCTCGAGTTCGTGGCGGTACTCGCTGTTGGCGAGGACGACACCTGCCAGAAACGTCCCGAGGGCCGGGCTCAGGCCGACCTGAGTCATCAAGAGCGCGATCCCGATGACCAGCAGGAGAACGGCGGCGGTGAAGATCTCACGAAGCCTCGTCCGTGCCAGGGCGCGGAAGAGCGGACGCCCCAGGTAGCGTCCTCCCAGGACGATGACCGAGACGGCGGCGAGAACCATCAACGTCTTCGCCCATCCGGGGAGCCCGGCTGAAAGCCCGGAAGCGTCGTGCGCGACTCCGGCCGCCGAAGTCTTCGCGGTGGAAAGCAACGGGACGATCGCCAGCATCGGGATCACCGCGATGTCCTGGAAGAGAAGGACCGAGAACGAACTCTGACCGCCCGCCGTCTTCAGCAGCCCCTTCTCCTGCAGGGTCTGGAGAACGATGGCCGTCGAGGAGAGGGAGAGCGTCATGCCAGCGGTCAGGGCTGCCTGCCAGGGAAGACCCGCCGCCACCCCGATTCCCGCCAGGACCAGCGTCGTCGAGAGGACCTGCAGGCCACCCAGACCCAGGATCGGGGCGCGGAGCCTCCAGAGGAGATTCGGCTCGAGTTCGAGACCGATGACGAAGAGCATCATCACGACACCGAACTCGGCGAAGTGCATCACGTCCTGCCCCTCGCCGCCGAGGAGTCGAAGACCGAAGGGCCCGATCACGACGCCCGCGAGGAGGTAGCCCAGGACCGAACCGAGACCGAGCTTCTTGGCCAGCGGAACCGTCACGACCGCCGCGAGGAGGTAGACGAATGCCTGGAAGAGAAGACCGCCACTCATGACCGGGCCCCCGCAGGCTCCGTTTTGGGGCGGATCGCGTCCAGGCTGGGCGCGGAACGCCACGCCTGAAGGTCGACTCGATCGTCGAGGAGAGCCTCGAGCATCTTCGAATAGGCGCGTGCGGCCTCCTCGATGTCCGCCTCGGTCATCCGGTGCGTTCCCTGGATCAGATAGGGCGGCAGGAACTCCATGCCGCAGAGAGATGCTGTCTGCTCGATCGGGGCGAGGAACTCCCGGATGGTGTGCCGGTTGAAGCCGTCCCGCCGGTACGCCTCCGCCCCACCGCCGGTCGACAGGACATTCGCCATGCGCTTGCCTCGCAGGGCCGTGCCCGCGGTCCCGTACGCCCAGCCGTGCTCGAGGACGAGGTCCTGCCACTGCTTCAGGAGCGCGGGCGTGCTGTACCAGTAGAACGGGTGCTGCAGAAGCACCAGGTCGCTTAGAAGCAGGAGTTCCTGCTCCTTGCGGACGTTGACGTTGAAGTCCGGGTAGCGCTCGTAGAGATCCTGGAAGGTGATTCCGTCGCGGCGGGGAATCCGCTCGATCAGCTTCCGGTGCACGCGAGAGCGTTCCAGGGCCGGGTGCGCGAAGAGCAGGAGGATGCGGGGCATGGTGCGATGGTATCGAGCCTGCGCCGCTCTTTCACGCTGCCGTCCCGAACGGACAACGCTCGTTCAGGTCCTCTTCGCGAGGGGACCGTGGAGTGGATCCGAGGTCAGTCCTACGACGGACCTCGAGGTCTGCGCTTGATCTGAGCCTGCACGTGCTGGCCCCATTCCCGGGCCGAGACTCCTCCGGGATACGCGACACGCACGCGCCCCTCGAAGTTGAACGGTATGTAGCCCTCGTTTTGCGAATACTGCGTCTTCGTGCCTCCCTCGGCGGGCCGTCTGACGGAATCGGCCATCCGCTGCATCAGGAGGGCCCCGTTTGTCCCGCCGCCCACGGAGCACCCCATCAGGTCGACGCATCCGAAGGCAGCCAGGATGTCTCCGAGCTGAGAGAAGGTCCCGGAGAGCTGGGGCATCATCGCCGCCGTGAATCCGGCCTGGTGCTCGAACATCGTGCCGTCGTGGCCGGCGGCCACGTTCTGCGCCCCCTCGCCCCCGTGCGAGTAGAAGCGCACCATCGCACAGACGCCGCTGGCCCCGGCCAGATCCAGAGCCTGCCCCACGGCCGAGGCGATGGCGTTGCACTGTCCCCACATGGTGATCACGTCTCGGGCTCCGGCACGGTTCAAACCGGCTGTTACCCTTTCTCGCTGAGCGGGGTCCTCGGCGTCGACGATGTTGATGACCCGATACCCCGTGATTCTCTCGATCGCCTGCCAGGTACTGATTCCCACTTGGCCATCCGCCGTCAGGCGAACGTCGGACCGCCGCTGAAATGCCCGAACGGCTTCTGCTGTCTTCGGACCGAACGAACCATCGATTGAAAGATCCGCGCCCAGCTCACGCAAGATTCCTTGGATCATGATGACACGTGGACCCGTGTTGCCAGACTTGATCAGAAACATGCTCTGATTTTAGTCCAATCGCGGATAGTGCGGACTCGTGAGGTACAACGTCCGGGTGACCTCAGCCGTGGGTGAGCCCGGGCTGGCCTAGCTCGCTTCTCTCAGTTCCTCCATCGCCACGGGCGCCGCAACGCTCACGCCTCCTCTTTCGGCACGGACCACCCGGGACCAGAGCGAAAGGCTCGGATCGAAGAGGAATCGGAAGAGGAGGCGCGTCCAGGACCGGTGACTGAAGAGCGCGTCATAGACCTCTGGCACTTCCCTCTTGACCGCCGGGAGCCTGTTCCAGGGTACCGACGGGAAGTCATGGTGTTCGTTGTGGTAACCGACGTTGAGCGCCAGCACGTTCAAGAATCCGTAGTAGCTCGTCGTCTCCTGGCTCCCATGAACGAGATAGTGCTCCTGGATCCACCTGGCTCCCAGGGGGTGCAGTCCGACGGAGAAGAAGAAGGATGCGCCCAGGAACAGAAGTGCCTTGGGTCCCAGGAGGAAGAAGACGAGGGCGTCGTACGCGAGCTGCGCCGCGATGTTGACGGCGACCCACCCGTCGAAGAGCCGGATTTCCTTCAGCCGTGCGGGCCTCGTGACCTGGAAGACCGGGAACAGGAAGAGCCACAGAGCCTTCCCGATCGCCGTCCTTCCAACGAGCCGCGCCTCCCAAACGCCCGGTATGTCCGCATCCAGCTCGTAGACGCCCTGAAAGGCGTGATGCTTGAGGTGGTATTTCTGAAAGGAGACCGCGCTCGGCAGGAGGTGAGGGAGATTCGCCAGGATGGCGAGCGCCCGGTTCCAGACGCCGCCGCGGAAGACCAGATTGTGAGCACACTCGTGGATGAGGACCCAGAGCGTGTGGCTGACGAAAGCCCCGCAGCAGAACGCAGCGAGGAGAATCAACCAGATGGACTCCTCTCGAAGAAGCCACGCCGCTCCCGTCTGAACGCCGACGAGGAGCAACACGAGCAGAGCGCTCCACGGATTGCGTCCGGCCAGGCCCCGGATCGCCGGGTGCTTCCGGAGGAGCTCCCGGCCACGAGGCGCGTGCGGTTCTCGCGTGGTGGAACGGGTGAAGTCCCTTCGGGTAGGGCCGGATGGCTCCGGAACTGGCGGGCCGGCGGAATCGGGCATGCTTTGGTCCTAACCAGGGCATTCTAGCTGCCTCATGCGGGCGCCGGGCGTTCTGGCCATCACCGGTGGAGAACGGAGGCGCAACCGAGCGACCATCGAATCGATGAATACGAACTCCACGCCTTCACCCTCGAGTGCAGCCGGCACGTGCCGCGCTACACCGACGGTCCTGTCAGCTCGTCTTCCAGAGGATACTGGCGGGCCACCTCGTGGCTGGCCTGCTATCGTGACGGAGATAAGTCCATGCTGTCCTCAGGTCGTCTTCTCTCCGCCCTCGTGCTCTCGCTCGCCCTCATGCTCGCGGCCGTCGCGGGCTGGTGGGTGGGACGGCGAGCAAGCACGCGAGTGGAGCCCTCGATTTCCTCCGCTCCGGTCGTGACGGCTGTTCGCGACATTGCCAGGCTCGCGACCGTGGAAGTGGAGGTCGCCGACGTGATCCGGTACGAGGAAGTCCGGACGATCGTCGTCTTCGACATCCCGAAGAACGCGACCCTCAGGCTTCGCGGAACGGTGACGGGAGGCTTCGATCTGGCGAAGGGGTTTCGCGTGGACGTCGAGGAGAAGACGCGGCTTCTCCGCGTCCATTTACCGCCGCCGGAGATCCTCACGGTGGATGCGCGCATCGAGTGGTTCGACGAGAAGTCGGGCTGGCTCAACCCGATCACGCCAGAGGACCGGACCCGCTGGAGCACGTGGGCGCGCGGAGCCCTCGGACGTGCTGCGAAAGACGCCGGGATCCTCGAGCAAACGAACCGCCGCGGAAGAGAACTGCTCTCCCGCGCGGCGGGCGCCTTCGGCTGGACCGTACGCTTCGAGCCCCCCGGGCCGGTTCCGAAAGGCTGAGAGCGGGTACGGACGCGGGAATCAGCGCACCCGGAAGATAGAATCGGAGAAAACCAGGTTGCCTGCTCCCTCCATCCGGCGAGACCGGGCTGCCTCACCGACACCCGTAAGGAGATCGCGATGGGATTCTTCAGCAAGATCCTCAACACGCTCGGATTCGGCGGTTCTGCGGGAGCTCAGGCTCCCGCGGGAGCTCAGGCTCCCGCCGCCGCTCAGGCTCCCGCGGCAGCTCCGGCCCCCGCGGTAACGCCCGCGGCTCCGGCGCCCGCTCCGGCAGCGGCCGCGCCCGCGACTCCGGCGAGTCCCGTCCCCGCTCCGCCGGCTCCGGTCACGGTGATCGATGTGGTCGGGCAGCTGGAGCAGCGCGCAGCGGCGAATCCGCAGAAGTTGAACTGGCGGACCTCGATCGTCGACCTGCTCAAGCTCCTGGAGATCGACAGCAGCTTCGCGGCTCGCAAAGAGCTGGCGGTGGAGCTGGGCTGTCCGGCCGAGCTCATGGCGGATTCCGCGAAGATGAACATGTGGCTGCACAAGACCGTGCTCGCGAAGCTCGCCGCCAACGGCGGAAACGTTCCGGCCGATCTGCTGGATTGAGCCCGCCTGGCATTCACCAAAGAGAGGGGAACAAGACAATGCAGATCATGGACACTCTCGTCGAGATGGGCGGCATCGACTCGATAGCGCGAGAACTGGGCGTCAGCCCGGAACAGGCACAGAGCGGCGCCGCCGCGCTCGTCCCCGCGATCCTGGGCGGGTTCAAGAAACAGGCTCAGGCGCAGCCCGAGGGCTTCGACGCCCTGGGCGGGCTCCTCGGACAGCTGGGGGGCGGCGGCCTGCTCGATGACGTGATGTCCCCCCAGCCGACGAACGTCGACCGCGGGAATGACGTTCTCGGGCAGATCTTCGGATCCAAGGATGTGAGCCGCGCCGTCGCGCAGAACGCTGCGTCGCAGTCAGGCCTCGACCCTTCGCTTCTCAAGAAGATGTTGCCGATGCTGGCCATGCTGGTCACGGGCTTCATGGCGAGAGGCAGCGGCGCCGAGCCGGCAGCGGGCGCCACGGGGCAGGCAGCCCCGCAGGGGGGCGGCCTCGGAGATCTGCTGGGGGGCCTGCTCGGTTCACAGCCTGGCGGCGCCGGAAATGCGGGCGGCGGACTCGCCTCGATCCTCGACGCCAACGGCGACGGTAATCCGCTGGACGACATCCTGAAGATGGCCGGAAAGATGATGGGCTAGCCAGAGGCCCAGTCCGGAGAAATACGAGTATCGGGCCAGGGAGGAAAGGCCGGGCACGGGGCCGGATTCCCGAGGTCCCCTCGTGAGGATGACCTGCCGGCCCTTGTACCGCGAGTCTCCACGGCGATAGAGTCCCGTCCGATATCTCCATGACTGGGACAGAGCCTTCGCAGCCGCAGGATCTGCGCGAGCGAGTCGGCGCTGGCACGCGCATCGCGGAGCTCTACCAAGTCGAAAAGGACCTGGGCGTGGGGCAGTACACGGTCTCGCGCCTCGGTTTCCACCGCGAGAACAAGACGCTCTGCGTCATCAAGTCCCTGCCCCTGCAAGGTCTTGGCGATGCAAAGGTCGTGGAGCTTTTCGAGCGCGAGGCGAGTGTGCTGGCCCGGCTGGAACACCCGGGGATTCCTCGGTTCGTCGAACTGGTCCGGGAAGAGACGCCGGGCGGAAGACTCCTCCATCTCGTCCAGGAGTACGTGGAAGGAGAGAATCTCGAACAGGCCATCCAGCGCGGACTCCGGTTCACGGAATCCGATGTGAAGAGGATCGCGCGTGACCTCCTTTCGATCGTCACCTACCTCCATGGCTTCCATCCGCCGCTGATCCACCGGGACATCAAGCCGAGCAATGTCATCCTCTCCCCCCGGGGCGAGATCTGGCTGGTCGATTTCGGCGGCGTTCGGGACAAGCTCATGCTGGATGCCGCCAGCGAGGGGCATGGGTTCACGGTCGTCGGCACCTATGGATACATGCCGTTCGAGCAGTTCGAAGGCCGGGCCCTGCCCGCGTCGGACCTCTACGCCATCGGCGTGACCCTCATCTACTTGCTCTCTCACAAGGAACCCGTCGATTTCGAGCGGAAGGGAATGAAGATCGATTTCCTTCCTTCGATCAATGTCGCGCCGGAATTCGGAAGGATTCTCGAGAAGCTCGTCGAGCCGCATCTCCAGGACAGGTATTCCTCCGCGGAAGAGGTCCTCCGAGATCTCGATCGAGGTCCGGGAACCCGGAAGAAGCTCCTCGGTCCGATCTCCGCCGCACTTGCGGCCGGGGTCGTCCTGGCACTCTGGCTCGGTCGCACCGTCACTCCGGGGGGAGGATCCGCCCCGAGAGAAACACCTTTACCGGCAAGAGGAGAGGCCCGGCTCGTCGACGGGCTCGAGACCGCCTCGGAGGGCGAGGGTTCATCTGGCGGTGGTGCAGCCGAAAAGAGGATGCTCCCAGAGCCGGGGGGGCCCCCGTCGGTGCGCGGGACCGTGCTCTATGACGGCCGTCCCATCTCGGAGGTCACGAAGGTCTCTCCGAAGTTCTGGTTTCGAAACGAAAAGACGGGGAAGGCCGCCACCGCCATCGCACGATTCAGGGACGGAGCCGTGGCGATTCACGGCCTCTCTCCGGGGACCTACGGGATCAACCTGAGCTTCGACGCCGTTCTTGACAACCGGAGCGGGTTCCCCGGTGACCTCTACGCCTGGAAGATCTTCGAGGTTCCCGAATCCGGCACCGCCGAGATCTCGGTCGATGTCCAGCGGCTCATCCACCTCCTCGAGCCGCAGGACAACAACAGCGTCCAGGACGGCTGGGGAGAGGCGTGTGAGGGAAAACCCTCTCATTCGACTCCTCTTCTCTTCGCCTGGAAGCCCGTGGAGCCCGGCGCGATCTACGACTGGGAGGTCCTGCGCGTCCAGTGCCCCTACAAGGAACAGACGCGCGTCGCCTCGGGACAGACACCCGAGACGCGCGTCCGGGTCTCTCTGGCTCCCAGCAAGCCGGGCGAGTTCTACCTGTTCAACCTCCATGCTCGCAAGAACGGGCGCGGCGTGGGCCTGCTCATGACCTACGGGTCATTCGGCCATGGCTGGGACTACCGCTTCGTCGTGAGGCAGAGATGATCGAGCGGCTCGAGTTTCGAGAGGAGTTGGGCCGAAGTCCTCATGCGCTGACGACACTCCGTTTCGATGCGGTGAGCGGAAAGCTGTGCGTCGTGAAGTCTCTCGATCTCGGGAAGGTGACCGATCTTCGGATCATCGAGATGTTCCGGCGCGAGGCGAAGGTCCTTCGCGGGCTGGACCACCCGCGAATCCCGAAGCTCCTCGACATGTTCGAGGAACGGGGGCCGGCGACGCTTCGGCTGCACCTCGTTCAGGAGTATGTCGAGGGGGAGAACCTCGCCCTCGCGCGTTCAAAGCGGAGCTTCAGCGAGGAAGAGGTGATCGGCATCGCACGCGATTTACTCGGTGTTCTGCGGTACCTGCACTCGTTCTCGCCCCCCATCATCCACCGCGACATCAAGCCCGGCAATGTCGTTCTGTCGAAAACCGGAGTCCACCTGATCGATTTCAGCGGTGTCCGCGACACGCTGAAGCAAGACAGGGACGAGAAGGGCGGATTCACGATCGTCGGCAGCTACGGTTACATGCCCTTCGAGCAGTACGAGGGGAGAGCCCTGCCGGCTTCCGACATCTACGCGCTCGGGATGACGCTCGTCTTTCTCGTCACCGGGCTCGAGCCCTCGGATCTGGAACGTCAGGGGATGAGGCTCGCCATCCCGTCCGAGGCAACCCTGTCGCCCCGTTTTCGCGCCGTCCTGTCGCGGATGATCGAACCGGATGCCAGAAACCGCTACCAGAACGTCGAAGAGGTCGAGAGTGCACTCACCGCCTCGAAGAGAGTCAGGCATCCACGCCGGAGAGCAGCCGCGTTCGCCGTCCTCGGGACGCTGGCCCTGGCGGCAGCGGTGCTGCTGTTCCTCGAAAGGCGCCCCCGTCCTTCCGACGCGGCGGTGCCGCCACCGGGTCCGGTCCGGAAGGCGAGACCGGCACGCGGGGCGAGCCTCGAGAGAACTGCCAGAACGCCCGTCCGTGAGACGTTCGAGCTGACTCCGCCAGATCCGGTGACGTCGAAACTGGTTGCCCGCGGCCTCATCACCTACGCCTCGGAGCCTGTTCACCTGACGTTTCCCGAAACGCCTGGGATTCGGATCAATGCCGCCGGGGGAGGCGAGTTGAACCCTCCGATGCGCTACGAAAAGAGCACGCTCGAGATCTTCGACTTGAAACCCGGTGGCTACTTCGTCTCGGCCCTTCGCGGTTCAGGGGAGGCTCTCTACCACGGCGGACTGGAGATCCTCGTCGAGGAAGGCCGGGTCGTCGAGTTCGAGTTCCACGTGTCGAGGCAGATCCAGTTCGAGCGTCTGGAGAGGGAAGAGGGCGTCCAGCCGCTTTGCGAGACCCCGGTTCGGTCTCCCGTGAAAGTGCAATGGAAGCCCTTCGAACCCGGCACGTTCTATGACTACGACGTCTACGAGAACCGCTGCGATGGAAAGGGCCGGGCCCGCCCACTGCTGTCTGGCTCGACCCAGAAGACGATGCTCACTCTCGAGCTTCCGGAAAGCGGCTCCGGGATGCGCTACCAGGTGAACATCGGAGCTCGCCGCGGCGGCACCTGGGCCGGGAACGGAGGGATCCTGTTCGTCGTCGCAAAAGGACCCGAGGCAAGGTGAGCCAGGCGAGGCTCAAGAACAGTCAGGACTTCGCCAGGTTCTCTCTCTTGGGGCCTCCTGATCGCCGAGGAACCCGTGGCCGGTCTGGGTCCGCGATCGACGTGGAACGCCGGTCACTTGGCCGAGGGCGGAGGAAGCCTGGACGTGATCTCCTCTCGCAGGGCCGCGATCTCGCTCCGCAGGAGAGCGATCTCGCCGGAGTCCTCCTTCTGTTCGGGCTTGAGAAACCACGAGGCGACGAAGCCCGAGAAGGTTCCGAAGAGTCCCACTCCCGCGGTCATCAGGAGCGAGGCGACCAGGCGGCCCTCGGTCGAGATGGGGTAGCGATCGCCGTAGCCCACGGTGGTGACCGTGACGAAGGCCCACCAGAGTGCGTCCTCGGGCGTCTTGATGTTGGCGTCCGGGCTGTTCTCGAAGTGAAGGACGGCAATCGCCGCGATGATGGACAGGAGCAGGGAGACGAGGGACGCGGTCAAGAAGGCCCCTTCCGCCCTCCTTCGAATGATGAACTCGGCCAGCGTCTTCGTGGACCGGATCCCGCGCAGGACCCTCACGATTCGCAGGATCCTGCCCGTTCTCCCCAGACGGAGCGCGTCGACGGCGGGAATGCTCGAGAGGAGGTCGAGCCATCCCCAGGTCGTCATGTAACGCAGCTTGCTCTCGGCCCGGTAGAACGAGCGAAGGAAATCGAGGAGGAAAAAGACGCAGATCAGGTTGTCCGCGTATTCGAGGATCTCCTCGGTCTTTTGATCGAGGGGCGCCAGGACCTGCACTCCCAGGATGACGAGCGCCGTGAAACTGATCATGAGCAAGAAGACCAGGTAGGGGCTGGGCCGGTCGTGCTCCGGATCGTGGTCGATCTTCATGAGAAAAAAGCCAAATGCTACCAGCGGACACCGGGGCAGAGGCTCTGGGTGCCTGCCGTTCAGCGAAAGATGGCGGTTGGAGCTAGGCCGCTCTGCGGACGCGACCGGCTAAGCTAATCCCAATTCGCTGTCAAGTCGAGACGAATTGGGCGAAGGGAGGTCTACGAGAGGCCCCTCACCCGGCCTCACGGCCACCCTGTACCTTTTTGGTGTGAGCAGAATGGAAGGGGTCGGCGGTTTGGGGCGTAAGGAACAAAGGCGTAAGAGAGACGTAGTAGTGGGAGTTTCTCTTTGCTTCTT
>JAJVIN010000044.1 GCA_022071945.1 Thermoanaerobaculia bacterium
CTTCCGCAACAGATAACCTCCGCCGCTTCGGTTATCCCCGCCCAGACTGGCATCCTGAAGACCCCTCGGGCAAACAACCGCCTCTGCATCAAAGATTTGCGACCGGTGGAAAAGAGCCGCTCCCATCGTGGGGGCGACTACGGGCAACGTCCTGAACACCAACGCCCTTCTGGCCTCGCTCGCGAACTACGGCGGCCCGACGGCGACGCACGCCCTGCTGCCCGGAAGTCCCGCCATCAACGCGGGCGCGGCGCCGTCGGAAGTTCAGCTCGTGATGATCGGAGGCTCTGCGGGAACGTTCACGTTGACGTTCAACGGACAAACGACAGGGGCCCTGGCCTACAACGCCACGGCCGCCGCCGTCCAGGCTGCTCTGACGGCACTGTCTTCGGTGGGCCCCGGAAACCTGGTCGTGAGCGGGGGGGCGGCTAACTATGTCCTCATCTTCCAGGGGGCGCTTGCCGGATCGAACCAGCCGCAGAGCACTGGTGCAGGGGTTGGCGGGGCGACTGTCAATGTCCAGACCCTTGCGGACGGCGGAGCACTTGGCGCGGACCAGCGAAATATCGCGCGCCCGCAGCAGGGGACGCCGGACATCGGGGCGTTCGAGTCGCGCGGTTTCACGATTGCAGTATCGGGCGGGAACAATCAGTCGGCGGCCGTCAACACGGCCTTCGGCGCGCCGCTCTCTGTGGCCGCTGCGAACACATTCGGCGAACCGGTGGACGGAGGGCGGGTGACGTTCACGCCGCCCGGGAGCGGAGCGAGTTGTACGGTTGCAGGGAATCCCGCCACCATCGCAGGGGGCACGGCCACGAGCGGAACGGTGACGGCGAATGGAATCGCTGGCGGTCCGTTCAACGTTTCAGCCGCCGTGCAGGGAGCAAGTTCTGTGAACTTCTCCCTGACGGTTCTGCAGGGCCCCACGACGACCGCCATAACGAACGCCGCATCTCTGGCGTCGACACCCACCGTCGTTGGTCAGTCCTACGCGGTGAACGTCTCGGTTTCTGGAACGGGAACGCCGACGGGTACGGTGACGGTCTCGGATGGAACCGGAGCGACGTGTAACATCACGCTCTCGGCGGGGTCGGGGAACTGCAATCTGACGAGCACCAGTGCCGGTGCGAAGACGATCACGGCAACGTACGGAGGAAGCGCCAACTATCTTGGCAGCAGCACCACGGCGTCCCACACGGTCAACCAGGCGAGCACGACGACAAGCATCACGAACGTGGGGGCCCTGGTCTCGACTCCGACAGTGGTCGGGCAGAGCTATGCGGTCAACTGGTCCGTGACCGTGAACTCGCCGGGCTCGGGTACGCCCACGGGCAACGTGACGGTCAACGACAGCACGGGCGGCACCTGCACGGCGCCAGTTTCCGCCGGGACGTGCAATCTCGTTTCGACGACCGCAGGTTTCAAGACCATCAGCGCCTCTTACACCGGAGACATCAACTACGGCGCAAGTGCTACGGCAGGCGCCTCTCACACCGTCAACAAGGCCGACACGACGACCACCATCACGAACGCGGCCGCGCTCGCGTCTCCGACACTGGTCGGTCAGTCGTATGCCGTGAACTGGTCGGTGACGGTCAACGCTCCTGGTGCCGTCGGTGCCGCGCTCACGGGAAACGTCACGGTTTCCGACGGGACCGACTCGTGCACGGCGGCGGTTTCTGCCGGGACGTGCAACCTCACGTCCACGACGCTGGGCGCCAAGACGATCACGGCGACGTACGCGGGAGATGCTAACTACAACGGCTGCACCTCTTCCGGCGTCCCTCACACCGTCAACAAGGCGGACACCACGACAACCATCACGAACGCGTCCTCTCTGAATTCGACTCCCACAGTCGTCGGCCAGAGCTATGCGGTCAACGTGTCCGTGACGGTCAACCTGCCCGGGACGGGAACTCCGACCGGAACGGTCACTGTCTCGGACGGAACCGGGGCCACGTGCGGCGTCACGCTTTCTGGCGGCACGGGGAGTTGCAATCTCACGAGCACAAGCGCCAGTGCGAAGACGATCACGGCCGCCTACGGAGGGGACGCGAACGTCAACAGCAGCACGGGGACGGCGTCCCACACGGTCAGCAAGGCCAGCACCACTCTTGGCGGCCTGACTGATAGTCCTGATCCGTCCGTCGTGGGGCAGTCCTACGCGGTGGGCTTCGTCCTTTCGGTGAACTCACCGGGTGGGGGGACGCCCACCGGCACAGTGACCGTCGATGACGGCGCGGGCGGCACGTGCACCGCGACACTTCCGGCGACCTCCTGCAGCCTCACGAGCACCGTGGCGGGCAACAAGACGGTCACGTTCACCTATAACGGTGACTCGAACTACAACGGGTCGAGCAACACGGCCGGTCACGCGGTCAACAAGGCGAACACGACGGTGGCGATCACGAACGACGCACCGGATCCGTCGGTGATCGGTCAGAACTACGCGGTGACGGCGGGCGTGACGGTGACCTCGCCCGGAAGCGGCACGCCGACCGGCACGATCACGGTGACCGACGGAACCAATAGCTGCCTGATCACGCTGCCGGCGACGAGCTGCAATCTCCCGAGCACCTCGGTGGGAGCGAAGACTCTCACCGCCACGTACAGCGGGGACACGAACTTCAACGGGAGCGGTCCGTCGGCTGGTGTGCCGCACACCGTCAACAAGGCCGATGCGACCACGACGATCACGTCGGACAACCCCGACTCCTCGGCGGTTGGGCAGACTGTCACGGTGAACTTCACCGTCGCGGCGACATCGCCGGGAGCCGGTACCCCGACGGGTAACGTGACGGTGACGGTCTCCGGAGGAGCCGAGACCTGCACGGGAACGCTTGCTGCCGGCGCGGGCTCTTGCACCCTGGCCCTGACGACACCGGGCCCAAGAACGCTGACGGCCACCTACGCGGGAGACACGAGTTTCAATGGAAGCACGTCCGTGGGCGAGCCTCACACCGTGGTGGCCCCGCCAACGATCGCGAAGAGCTTTACTCCGGCGACGGTTCTCCTGAACCAGCCGTCGACCTTGACGATCACGGTGACGAATCCGGGCACGAACCCGACAGGGTTGACGGGGATCGGCATGACGGACGCCTTCCCGGCGGGACTAGCGGTGGCGGCGACTCCGTCTGCGGCGAACAGCTGCGGTGGAACGTTCGTACCGGCGGCCGGGGCGACGACCATCACACTCTCGGGAGGCGCGATCGCGGCGCCCGGAGCGAGCTGCGCGGTGAGCGTGGCGGTGGTGGCGACGACGACAGGAACGAAGACGAACATCACGGGGAACGTGACGTCGACGGAAGGTGGAACGGGCGGGACGGCGACAGCCGTTCTGACCGTCGTGCCGCCTCCGACTGCGGTGGTCTCGGGTACGGCAACGATCTGCGCGGGCCAGAGCACGACGATCACGGCGGTTCTCACGGGAGCGACACCCTGGACGGTGACGTGGTCGGATGGAGTCGTGCAGAACGTGACGGCGTCTCCGGCCACCCGGACGGTCTCGCCGACCTTCAACACGGCCTACACGGTGACGTCCCTGACCGACGCGAACTACAGCAACATCACGACCGGACTGACGGGATCGGCGGTGATCACGGTGAAGCCGACACCGTCCTCGGTCATCACATCTGCCTCTTCGGTCTGCTCCAACTCGATCGGGAACGCGGCCTCGGTGCCCGATGCGGGCCCGGGAGCGACGTACCTCTGGGGCGTTGCGGGCGGAACGGCGACGAGCGCACTCAATGGCAGATCGATCACGTACACGGCAGGCGCATCTGGAAACGTGACACTCACGGTGACGGTGACGCTGAACGGGTGTCCGTCGACGGGGACGAAGGTCGTGCCGATCGACGTGGTGCCGACCGCTCCGGTGCCGACGGCGCCGGCGAACGGGGGCACCTACCAGGGGAGCCACGTCTCCTGGACGCACGCGGGCAACGCGGTGTACGACGTCACCTTCGACACGGTGAACCCGCCGCAGCGGATCCTGGCGAAGGGACTCGTGAACAACTTCGAGGCGGCGATTCCGGTGTGGTTCCCGGGAGTCACGTACTACTGGCAGGTGGTGGCGCGGAACGCGTGTGGCCAGACGGCCTCGGCGGTTCAGACGTTCACGGCCGGAAGCTGCGCCTGGAGCGGACAGGCTCCGGTCTTGATCGCGCCGATTGCCAACGCGACGAACCAGAACACGGCGACGACGTTGCAGTGGACGTCGGTGCCGGGCGCGGCGCGATACGACATCTATCTCGGGACGACGTCAACCAACGTCACGCTCTACCGGACGATTCCGTCACCTCAGCTGTCGACGACGGTGAGGCTGGCGGGCGGGAAGACGTACTTCTGGAAGGTGGTGGCGACGCCGGTGTGCGGAGCCTCCGGAGCGGCGTCGTCGGCGACGCAGAGCTTCACGACGGCGGGGAACGGGTTCACGCTGACGGCGGTGACGCCGGCGTTCGTGAACCGGTGGCAGAGCGGACAGGAACTCTCGGTGACCGGAGGCGGATTCCTGGCGACGAGCCGTGTCTTCACGGAGTACCAGGAGAACCCGGTCGGTACATTGACACCTTCGATCTTCACGAACTCGTTCTCGACCTCGACGAACCTGTTCGAGACGCTGACACCGGAGGCAGAAGCCCCGGCGGCGCGGTATGACGTGGGCGTGACGGACGCTGGCATCGAGGAAGGACGTCTCTTGCAGAGCCTCGCTCTGCGGGTGTTCACGGACGTGACGGAGGCCGACTGGTACTTCGAGTCCTCGGGACGGATCGCGGATGCTGGGGTGATGGAGTCGGATATCGACCCGGCAGCCAGCGGACCGCAGTTCTGGCCGAATGCGACGGTGACGCGGGCTCAGATGGCGGAGTACCTGTCGAAGGCGTACCAGTGGTGGCGGACGCGGTCGACGGCGCTGCCTGCCGCGAGCTGCACGACACCGGACTTCCCGGATGTGTCTTGCAGCCACCCGAACTGGCTGGCGATCCACTGGATCAAGGCGTGGGGCGTGACGATCGGAGCGCCGTGCGCGACTGGCGGAGGGAACTGCTTCTATCCGGATAACAACGTGAGCCGGGCGGAGATGGTGACGTTCTTGGAGAGGCTGCGGCAGGGGGCGATTCTGCCCTCCCTGCTGGGAACTGTGGGACAGACGGATCCCGGATGTGGCGTGGCCTACCCGGGCTGCGTGGGCTGGGCCGACCTGCCGTCTGCTGGAGCGATCCAGTGGCCGCGGGCAGAGATGAACGTGGCCTATGCGGACCGGTTGACGGCCGGGTGCGGAGGCACTCTCGGGAATCTCCACGCCTGTCCGTCCGACCTGGTCACGCGGGCCCAGATCGGAGCCTTCCTGGCACGTCTCGTGGGGCTCGTGCCGACGCCGTAACCGTTCGAATCACCCGAAACCTCTGGGCCCCCGTTCTCCATGGGAGGACGGGGGCCTTTCTCATTCGCCAAAGGCCCCGTCCTGGCTCGCTCGAGCGTGGCCGCACCTCGTGATCTTCGTCCGGACGCCGGGGCAGCTACGGGAGCGAAGATCTTCGTGCGCGAGGAGCCGTTCGAGGGGAAGACCATCGCGGTGTGGGACATGTGAACCGCCTACCCACTCCCCGTTCGACCCGGTCACGCGGACCCAGACCGGTGCCTTCCTGGCGGGACTCGTGGGGCCCGTCTCGACGCCGTAGCCAAACGTCCTCCTCGCGGCCGGAAAGCCCCCGCTCGAATCGGAAGATCAGAGGCTCTGTCTTTCGAGCCGCGGCTTGGTTTCCGATTGAGGAAAGGGTAAGGTCCCGCCCAACGGAAAGATGGCGCGGGACAAGACCTCCTCGAGGATTCATGCATCGCGGGCGAGTGCCAGCTCGAGCGACGTCGTGAGCGGTCTCTCGGATCGGCTCGGGTACGAGTTCCGGAATTCTGGGCTGCTTCGGCGGGCCCTGACGCATCCGTCGTTCAAGAACGACCCGGGAAACTCCGCCGAAGAGGACAACCAGACCCTGGAGTTCCTGGGCGACTCGATTCTGGGTTTCCTCGTCGCGGAGATCCTCTGTCGCCACTTTCCAGACCGGGACGAGGGCTTTCTCTCCAAGATCCGGTCGCAGCTGGTGGGTGCGAAACACCTCACGCACCTGGCGCGCGGATTGGGGCTCGGCCCCCTCATCAGGCTCGCTCGGGGAGAAGAGATGGCAGGCGGCAGGGAGAAGACCTCCGTCCTGTCCGACGCACTCGAGGCCGTCATCGCCGCGACCTATCTCGATGGAGGTCTCGACGCGGCCCGCGGAATCGTGACCGCGCTCTTCGAGGACGAGATCTTCGCGCTGAACCCCCAGGACGTGGAGAGCCTCGACGAGAAGTCGACGCTGCAAGAGCGGTCCCAGGCTGACGGGCTCGGGCTGCCCCAGTATCAGCTGCTTTCCGCGGAAGGTCCGGACCACGCCCGGACGTTCACGTACGAGGTGACGTACCCGGACGGAACGACGGCCCGCGGGAGCGGGCCGTCGAAGAAGCAAGCGCAACAGGCCGCGGCCCGGGCGCTTCTGGCCATGCTCGGGCCGCGAAGGACGTCAGCGTAGCCGGTCAGCAGAAGGAACGGTGCTGCGGCCCTCGAAAACCGTCGTCGGGAAGGGGCCCCAAGTGCGTGTTGAGAAGAGGGACAATCCATCGCGCATTCCGCCAGGAACTTCAGTGGGGGCCGGTAGCGGATGTGGGCTGACAGCGGGGGAGCCGAGGATTGAGATGACACCATTCGCCACGAGGTCGCCGTCGCCTCGTAATCCGTCGCAGACGTGCAAGAGGATTCCTGGCTGTCCCGTGTCCCTCAGGATCTCCATCCCGGTCTTGCCATCGAAGCCAAACTCGTACCAGTGAGGGAACTGGCGCTGAGGAGTCGCGCCATGAATGAGGAAGGCATCAATTGCGGCGTGAGGTGAGAGGTGGAAGAACACCCGCGAGCACTGTCCCGGAGTGATGTCCCGGATGGAGAAGGCGATGGCTCCAGCCGGAGTCGCGTAGCCGGATGGAGCCTCAGAAGGGAGGGGCAGGGGCCGGACACCTGTCAGAACTGGTCCCTCACTGGGAGGCGCTTCGGAATCCACGGCTACGGTTGCATAGATACCACTTGTCGTCTGGAAAGACGCGACTCCTGCCTGCTCGGAGTCTCGTACCGTGTCGGCATTGCCGTCGCCCCCGTCCGGTGCCCCGTCCTCCACGGAGCTTTCGATCCCGTCGAAGTCCCCGTCGGTGAGGCTCAAGAGAGACTCATAGAGCCCGCTTTGTGTCCCGAGCACAAGGTGACTTGGTTCCGAGGGATCGATCGCGATGGACCAAACAGTGGTTCCCGTGGGAAGCCCTCGGTTGAAGGCCCTCCAGGTCTGACCGCCGTCGTAGGAGCGGTAAAGGCCGCCACCGGTGCCGAGATAGATCTTCATCGGGTCACCGGGGTGGATCGCGCCGCACTTGGGAGCATCGGGAAGGCCCGAGCCAAAGGGAGTCCAGGAGAGGCCGCCGTCGATACTCCTGAACAGCGGGACGGGACCGGCGGCGGTGAGGGCTCCGCAGGCGTAGAGGGTCGTCGGGGTTCTCGGATGAACAAGAAGGCACCGAGGTGCGACCCCGGAGGGGATGCCGTCAGAGACCAGCGTCCAGTTGGCGGCCTCGTCCAGGCTACGCCACAGGCCGACCCGGCCACCCGAGAGGCTGAGCGTGTTTCCGAAGAACAGGCCCGTGGGAGTCGTCGGCACGGCCGCCAGGAAAGATGGCCATGGACCTCCCTCGCTGAAGCCTGCAGCCGAAGGCAGCACGGAGACCCCACCGTCCGTGGATTTGTAGATCCCGGCCCCGAGGACCCCCCCGAGCTCGGGGGCCACGAGATAGACAACGAACGGGTCCTTGGGATCGTAGGCTATCCCCCAGGGCTCGGAAAGCGAGTCTTCCTGATACTTCCTCCCCGGGTTGGGCGCTCTCTTCCATGTGAGGCCGCCGTCGACCGATCTCACGAGGCCTGTATCGAGGAACGTGTATCGAGAATCCCTGGCGGCAGGGTAGGCACTGGTGAGAACGGTCGATGGATCGCTGGGATGAATGGCAATGGCGCTCCCCATGGGCGGGTGAGAGCCGGCGTAGATCTTCTCGAACGAGGCGCCGCCGTCGAGGCTGCGCAAGAGGCCTTCGTAGAATGATGCCCAGAGGACCGAACCGGTGGAGGGAGCGAAGGCGAGGCCCTGTGACCGGTCGATACGAAGAGCTCTGAGCCCGCCGTCCGCCTGTCGCCACGTGACACCGTTGTCTGTTGTGCGGAGAACGCCGCCGTTCATGACGGAATAGACCGTGTGGGAATCGGCATCCAGGGCGAGCAGCCGCTCATCGCGGAACCCGGAGGACACGACCGTCCAGGTCAGCCCTCCATCGGTGCTTCGTACGATGTTCCTCTGGGTCCAGTAGTCGAGCTCTCCGGGGGCCGGGTCGCTCGCCAGGCCCCAGAAGCTCCCGTCCGCTGGATTCACGCTGAACGGGCCGGTCAGGGTCGACCTTGCGTCCGAGACCCTCTGCCAGGAGTCGCCGCCGTCCTCGGTCTTATAGAGTTGCCACGCCAGGCCGGCGAGCGCGTAGAGCCGCGCAGGCGATTCCGGATGATGCGTGATCCAGAATGCGTCGTAATAGGTATTGCGGCCGGATGTCCGTCCCGGTAGACCCGTGTTTACGGGTACCCATGTGGATCCCCCGTCTGTGCTCCTGAAGACTCCGAACTTCGACGTGACAAACAGCCTGGTTGAGTCTCCCGGGATGAGGACGAATGATGTGATGTTGCCGTCCGCGCCGGAGGGAAGCCCGGACTCGGCCGCTGTCCATGTCTTGCCATCATCATCGGATCGAAAGAACCGCGCCGAGGATAGGCCGGCCCAGGCGGCATAGACCCTGCCGGGTGTTGCTGAGTCGAACTCGAAAACGACGGGTGCGAAGCCAGAATTGCTGCCTCCACTCCAGCCCGTGGTTGTTTCCCAGGAGAGGCCTCCATCCACGCTGCGGATGACCCTCTTCTGAGCCCCGCTTCCCTGTTGGTCCGCGGCCAAGACGACACCAGATCGTCCGCCCTTGACCCCGATCCCAATGTACAGGCCCGAAGCCTGTGTGACGCGAAACCAGTGACCCCCTCCATCGACGCTCTTGAAGACTCCGGCGCCGAGAGTCCCCGCGTAGAGGGTCCCCGGGATGGAGGGATCGCACGCCAGTGAATAAACCGAGGAAGCGCCATCGGGTCCGAGCGGCGTCCATTCATTGATGCCGGCAGGGCCGGACCGGCCTTCGAGCTTGAACACGACTTCTTCGTGTCTCGGAGGAGGTAGCGTCTGCCCGACGACGGTAGCGGCCGTGAAGACAGCAAAGAGGCAGCTGTGAACCATCCCCCATCGTGATGATGACGAGCAAACGGGCCTTCTCAATTGAGTCCTCACATCCATCGTTCAGGGTTCGCGTTTCCCCTGGATTCCGGTTTCGACCGTGCGAGGTCACAATCGAGAAACGCGATCGAACAGTGTACCGGACGCCGGAAAGAGTGGCGACCAGGGACCTCAGCGTAGCCGGGTCAGGAACTTCACCGGCGGTTCGAAGCCGACCACCCGCTCGCCCTTCTCCTTGCCGTCGGGGCCCAGGAAGACGATCGTCGGAACGCCCTTGATGTCCCACTGCTTCTTCACCGCGTCGACGGTCTCCGACGTCTTTGTCAGATCGCCCTTGAGGAGAACCCAACCCGAGAGCGCCTCGGCGACCTTCGGGTCGCTGAAGGTCTTCTCGTCGAGCTCCTTGCAGGGCAAGCACCAGTCGGCATAGAAGTCGATCATGACCGGCTTGCCGGCGGCTTTCGCTTCGGCTACGGCGTTGTCGGAGTACGGCTGGAAGGGGAGCTTTGCATGCGTTACCGGCCAGCCGGCGTAGACCCCGCCCGCCAGGAGGACGAGACCGAGCACAACCTTCACCGAGCGGAACCACGAGAGGTTCGCTCCCGCCTTCTCGAAGGCCAGGAAGTAGAGGCCGCCCACCACGAGCGGGGCGGCCAAGAGATAGCCATAGAACTTCTCGGGGATCAGCGCCCTGAGGAAGTAGACCGCAAGGGCGACGAGAACGAACCCGAAGACCTTCCGGATGGCCACCATCCACTCGCCCGACCGGGGAAGTTTCTGGATGCTCGTGGTTGCGATGCCGAGGATCAGGTACGGGAGACCGAGCCCCATCGCCAACGTGAAGAAGAGCCCGAAACCCAGGGCGGCCGATTTCTGCTCGGCAACGTAGGTCAGGAGGGAGAGGACGAACGGCCCGATACAGGGCGCCGCGACGAAACCGACGAAGAGGCCCATGATCCCGGCACCGAGCACTCCACTCCGGCCCTGGGCCTTGTCAGTGATGAAGTGGGGAACCTGGATCTCGAAGAGCCCGAACATCGAGAGGGCGAGAGCGAGGACGATGGCGGCGATCCCGATCAGGACGGCCGGCTTTTGCAGCCAGGCCCCGAACAGCGATCCGGAAAGAGCCGCCACGACGCCGAGGACGGAATAGGTGACGCTCATTCCGAGGACGTAGGCGATCGCCAGCGTGGCCCGTTTGGACGCCTTCCCGGCCGCCTGGCGGCCGAAGAACCCGAGAGTGATCGGGATCAGCGGATAGACGCAGGGAGTGAGGTTGAGAGCGAGACCCGAGATGAAGACGATGCCGAGAATGAGCAGCAGAGACTTCCCGGCGAAAGGATCCTTGCCCGCTTGCGGGAGAGCGGGCGGCTGACTGGCCGCCGCGCCGGGCTTCGCTTCCGCCGACGCCGTGGCCTGAGGAAAGACCGTCTGGTTGACGGCGGCTTCCGCCGTACCGGCTGCCGCGAGATTCAGCGTCAGCTCGGCCGTCGTCTCGGCCGGCGGAAGGCACTGCTGGTCATTGCAGGATTGGTAAGCCAGGGTCGCCTTGATCACCGTCGGCCCCGGTGCCGCCGTGGATGCAACCGTCCCGGTGAGACGGAAGACCGTCTTCCCTTCGTAGACCGCAACGGGCTGTTCCGAGAAGGTGAACTTCTTCTCTTCGTGCGCCGGGTACGTCACCGGCCCGAACTCGATCCCGGACGCGGGTGCCAGCTTGAGCTCTGTGGGGATCAGGTAGTCCTCTTTCGGCGTGTGGCTGTTGATGTGCCAGGTTGCCCCGATCTCGGCCACAACGGCAATCTCGACCTTCGAGCCGGCCGCCACGGGATCCTTGCTGGCGAAGGCCTGCAGGGTGAGGACTTTGGGAGGACCGCCGTCCGGTTGCTGCGCCCGGGCGCCGAGGGATGCGGCGAGGAAAAGCAGGGGAGAGAGAAGGAAGACGAGTGCTTTTTTCATCTGATTCCGGTCTCCGCGGATCCCGGTGAGAGCCGGGTAAGACGCGGTTGACTATTTTACGGGTGCCCCTTATAACAACGCGGCACGGCGCGCATGGCTCTGGCAAATCGCGTGCCGCAAGGACCCGGATCGGCCAGGTAGCTCAGTTGGTAGAGCACGCGCCTGAAAAGCGCGGTGTCGGCGGTTCAATTCCGCCCCTGGCCACCACCTCCTCCCGGGCTCTTTCAGTTTCCCCCGCCCCTCGGCTATCCTGATGCCGGTTGGCCGCGTCAGGTTTCGTGGCCGAAGTGTTCTGTTCTTCTCTTCCAGAAGGAGTCTCTCGTGGCGATTCTCAAGGTTGTCAAACTCGGCGCTCCCGTCCTGCGTGAAAGAGCTTCTGAGATCGAATCTCATGACCTGAAGAAGGGGCGCCTGAAGGCGTTCTTCGAGGACCTTCTCGAGACGATGGACGAGTACAACGGAACGGGACTGGCGGCTCCGCAGGTCTCGACCCCGCTCCGGGTTCTCCTCTACATGGTTCAGCCCGAACGCCGCAGCTCGGGGCTCACGATCCCGCCGACGATCCTCGTCAACCCGACGTTCGAGGTGCTCGACCCGGCCGAGATCGAGGACTTCGAGGCGTGCCTCTCCGTCCCGTTCCTGGCGGCGAAGGTTCCGCGGCCCAAGAAGATCCGGGTTCGAGCCCTGGATGCGGTCGGCAAGCCTCTCGACTTCATAGCCGAGGACTTCCATGCCCGGGTGGTCCTGCACGAAAGCGACCACCTCGACGGGACCGTTTATCTCGATCGCGTGAGGGACAAGGCTTCCCTTCGATACACGATCGACTTCTAGACGGGCATGACCTCGGAGGACCCCGCCGCCCCCCTCGACAAGAAGGCTCTCTTCCTTCTGAAGTACAAGCCCGTCTGCATCTGCAACGCGATCCGGTACCCGCGCGTCGCGACCGCCATCGAGGAGGGGGCCAGGAGCGTAGAGGACGTGGCACGTGCCACCGGCTGCACGACGGGCAGCTGTCACGGGGATCGATGCACCCCCGTCATTCGTGAAATGCTCCGGGCTCGCGAGGGCCGGAAACGCTAGAATCCTGCGGTCCTCTGGTCTCCCCGGAGACCCAAGAAAGGGAAGGCCGTCATGACCAAACCCTCAGACACCTACCGGCCGCCCGTTGCCGGCCAGATCGAAAAGCCCCTCGGGCCCGGGATGCCGTCCACCTCCGGCTTTGACTTCCTCACGACCAAGCTCGACCTGCTCGTCCAGTGGGCCCATTCGAACTCCCTGTGGCCGCTGCCTTTCGGAACGGCCTGCTGCGCCATCGAGTTCATGTCGGTCGTTTCCTCGCACTACGACCTTTCCCGGTTCGGGGCCGAGGTCGTGAGGTTTTCCCCGCGGCAGGCCGACCTCATGATCATCGCCGGAACCGTGACGGACAAGCTCGCCCCTGTGCTTCGCAAGATCTATGACCAGATGACCGAGCCGAAGTGGGTGATCGCGATGGGGGTCTGCGCCTCGACCGGCGGCTTTTATCGCGGGTACCACGTGGTCCAGGGAGTCGACGAGATCGTCCCGGTGGACGTCTACGTTGCCGGCTGTCCGCCGACCCCCGAGAATCTGATGCACGGGATCATCGAGTTGCAGAAGAAGATCCAGTCCGGCGAGCTCGCTCGGCATCGCGAGGCCAAGACCCTGATTCCGATTCGCGTCGGACAGGATCCCCGGATCGAGATCCCGGCCTACTCGAAGGGCGTCATGGCGCCGGACCGGCCTGGCCTCCCGACGTTCCCGGTGATTCCCGCCCGGGCTGAATCCGAAGCTCACGTGCCCCAGACCGGAGAGAAGAAATGACCGCCCAGACCGCTGCCCAGCCCGCGGTTTCGTTCGCCCCGCTCCTCGAGAAGAAGTTCGGCGGCGCCATCCGGCCCGAGCCGGGTCCCAAGAGTGACATTCCCACTGTCGGCTGCGATGCCGCCACGCTGAAAGACCTGGCCCTCTTCCTCAGAGACGATCCGAACGCGAAGTTCGACCTTCTCCTCGACGTCGTCTCGATCGACAGGTCCCGCCTCCCGGCCGCGATGCGGCCCCGCGACGGCCACCGCTTCGGGCTGAGCTACCTTCTCTACTCGACGAGACACAACCAGCATCTGCGCGTTCGCGTGGGGGTCCCCGAGGCGGACCCGAAAGTTCCGACGCTCGTCGACACCTGGCCGGCCGCGAACTGGTTCGAACGCGAAGCCTGGGACCTGATGGGAGTGACGTTCGAGGGACACCCGAATCTCAGACGGCTCCTGACCCACAACGGATTCGTCGGGCACCCGCTCCGCAAGGACTACGAGGCCAGTCAGCGCTGGCTGTGCACCGAGGAGGATCTCCTCAAGACCGAGCTCGCCGCCAGGACGGAGGTCGAGGAAGACATCTTCGAGACGATGACGCTGAATTTCGGGCCGTCTCACCCCGCCACTCACGGGACCCTTCGCTGCGTCTTCCGTGTCGACGGGGAGAAGATCGTCGCGGCCGAGAGCGAGTGCGGATACCTCCACCGCAACTTCGAGAAGATGGCGGAGGAGCACACCTTTACGCAGGTCATTCCCTACACCGACCGGCTGAACTACTGCTCGCCGATGATCAATGGCAATGGCTACGCGCGCACCATCGAGCAGATGCTCGGGATCGAGGTGCCGCCGCGCGCCCGGGCTGTCCGCTCGATCCTCGCGGAATTCAGCCGGATCATGGACCACATGGTCTGCGTCGGGACGAACCTCGTCGACCTCGGCGCCCTGACCAACTTCTGGTACGCCTACCAGGCGCGAGAGCAGATCTACTCGCTTCTGGAGGCCTGTTGCGGCGCCCGCCTCACGTCCTCCTACGCCCGGATCGGCGGGCTCTCCAACGACGTGCCGGCCAACTTCGCCGACTGGTGCCGGACGCTCTGCCGCGAGATCGAGGATGAGCTGAAGGAAATCGACGGGCTCATCACGAAGAACCGGATCGCTCACAAGCGGATGCGGGGAACCGGGTACATCAGCAAGGCCGACGCGATTGCCTACGGCTTCACGGGCCCCTGTCTGCGGGCTTCCGGCGTCGGTTACGACGTTCGCAAGGATGCGCCGTACGACTTCTACGATGAGGTCGACTTCGACGTCCCCGTTGCCGACGGCGGCGACAACTTCGCGCGGTATCTGGTCCGGATGGAAGAGATGCGTCAGTCCATCCGCATCATCGAGCAGCTCGTCAAGAAGCTCCCGGGCGGACCCATCGTCTCGGATGACTACCGCGTCGTTCTGCCGCCGAAGGAGATGGTCTACAACGAGATGGAGGGCCTCATCTACCACTTCAAGGTCGTCTTCGAGGGGATCAAGGTCCCGCCTGGCGAGATCTACTCCTTCACCGAGGGTGGAAACGGTGAGCTCGGCTACTCGCTCGTCTCCGACGGCTCCGGACGGCCCTACCGGCTCAAGGTGCGGCCGCCCTGCTTCCCGCTGTTCGCCGCCTTCGAAAAGATGGTCATCGGCGGGATGGTGTCCGACGCCGTGGCCACCCTGGGAACCCTCAACATCATCGCAGGAGAGCTCGACCGCTAGGGCGGGAGAGATAGAGGACGGGAAAGATGGCAGCCAGAGTCGTCAACGTCTCCGCCCCCGAACAGACCTTCCTGGAGAAGATCTACCTCATCGAGGTCGCCAAGGGAATGATCCGCACCCTCGGTCACTTCTTCCGCAACGCTCCACGGACACTTCTCCACGAGGTCCCCGTCATCGGGAAGAAGCTCGTGGCCAAGCTCGGCATCCCGACGATCCACTACCCGGAGCAGAAGCGGGATTACTCCGACCGGTTCCGCGGCCGGCACATCCTGAAGAAGAGGGATGACGGCACGCTGAAGTGCGTCGCGTGCTACATGTGCCAGACGGCCTGCCCGGCCGACTGCATCCACATCGAGGCCGGCGAGCACCCGAACCTCGCCTACGAGAAGCACCCGGTCGTCTTCGAGATCGACCTCCTGCGCTGCGTGATGTGCGGGTTCTGCGTCGATGCCTGCCCGAAGGACGCGATCTGGATGACGCGCGACTACGAGCTCTCCTTCTTCACGCGCCAGAGCGCGATCTACGGGATCCCCGAGCTCACGGAGAAGCCTTCGGACACGGCGTCTGACGGTCCCGGGTACGGGTACCGTCCGTACTACGGGCAGAGCCCGATGAAGAAGGCGGGCGAGTTTCAGCCCTCGGGCCTCGCCCTGCTGCCGGTGCTCGACCTTCGAGCCAAGGCGATCAACAGAATGCCGCCGCCGCCGCAGGCCCCCAAGCCGGCTCCGGCTCAGGCGGCGAAGCCGGCGGCGTAGGGGCCCGCACCCGGGCCCTCACCCGGCCTTCGGCCACCCTCTTTCGCGAGCGCGGGAGAGGCTGAGGGTGGCCCGCCCATGGCGGCGGGCAAGGAGCGAGACGTCATGTCCAACGAGCGTGTGAGGCGGCTTGCCATTCTGACCAGCGGCGGGGATGCCCCCGGAATGAACGCGGTCGTGCGCGCCGCCGTGCGGACGGCCCTCGAGAGGGGAGCCGAGATCTTTGCCGTTGCCGAGGGATTCCAGGGCCTCGTGGATGGAGGGGACCGGATCCGGAAGATGTCCTGGAACTCGGTCGGGGGCATCTTGCAAAAGGGCGGGACGAGCATCGGCACGGCCCGCTGTCAGGCCTTCCGGACGCGCGAGGGCCGGCTCGTGGCGGCGAAGAACCTCATCGCCGAGAGGATCGACGGACTGATCGTCGTGGGTGGCGACGGGAGCCTCACCGGAGCCGACACGTTCCGCCGCGAGTGGACCGGGCTCGTGGCCGAGTTGACGGCCCAGGGGGCCGTGCCAGCCGATACGGCGCAGCGGTACCCGAGGCTCTCCATCGTCGGTCTGGTCGGCTCGATCGACAACGACTTCGCCGGGACCGACATGACGATCGGGACCGACACCGCCCTCCACCGGATCACCGAGGCGATCGACGCCCTGGCGAGCACCGCGGCGAGCCACCAGCGGTGCTTTGTCGTGGAAGTGATGGGGCGCGATTGCGGCTATCTCGCCCTGATGAGTGGCCTTGCGACGGGCGCGGGCTGGGTCTTGATCCCGGAGGCGCCTCCGGACGTTCCCGACTGGGAAGAGCGGATGTGCGAGGTGATCCGCGAGGGGCACAAGGCGGGCCGCCGCCACTCGACCGTGATCGTTGCCGAGGGCGCCCGTGACCGTGACGGGAAGCCGATCGAGGCCGAGTACGTGAGGAAGACCCTTCAAGAGAAGCTGAGTCTCGAGGTGAGGACCACCGTACTCGGTCACGTTCAGCGTGGCGGAGCGCCCAGCGCCTTCGACCGGATCATGGGCACGCTTCTGGGGTTCGCGGCCGTGGAGGAGCTCCTCGACGCCGATCCGGATTCCCCGCCGTGCGTCCTGGGGATCCACGAGAACCGCGTTCACCGCACACCCCTGATGGAGTGCGTCGAGAAGACCCGCTCCGTCGGACTCGCGATCAGGGAGCACGACTACGAGAGAGCCATGGACATCCGGGGGCAGAGCTTCCGGAGCGCGTTCAGGATCCACAAGACCCTCGTTCGCGCGCTGCCGCACACGCCTCAGGCTGGACAGAGACGCTTCAAACTCGCGGTCATCCACGCGGGAGCGCCGGCGCCGGGCATGAACACCGCCGTAAGGGCGGCCGTGAGGCTCGGGATCGACCAGGGGCACTCGATTTTCGGGATAAGAAACGGCTTCGAAGGGTTCGTCGAGGGTGAGGTCACCCCGCTCGACTGGATGAGCGTGCACGGCTTCGTCTCCGCGGGCGGAGCGGAGCTCGGGACGAGCCGGCTGGTTCCCTCGGCCTCCCAGGTGGACGAGCTCGCGAAGGTCATCGAGAAGAACGACATCCAGGGCCTCCTGATCATTGGAGGCTGGGCGGGGTACGAAGCCGCGTACCGGATGCTCCAGGCCCGGCCGCGCCTAGCCGCCCTGAAGCTCCCCATCGTCTGTTTCCCAGCTGCCATCGACAACAACCTGCCAGGCACCGAGTACTCGATCGGCGCCGACACGGCGCTCAACTCGATCGTCGAGGCGGTTGACAAGATCAAGCAATCGGCCGTCGCCTGGCGGCGATGCGTCGTGGTCGAGGTGATGGGCCGCCACTGTGGCTACCTCGCGGCCCTGAGTGCCCTGGCATCAGGTGCCGAGAGGGTCTACACGCACGAGGAAGGGATCACGATGGCCAAGCTCGAGGAGGACCTGCGGCACCTCGTCGCCGGGTTCTCGGAGGGCAAGCGGCTCGGACTGATGATCCGGAACGAGAACGCCAATCCGGTCTTCACGACGAGCGTCCTGAGATCTCTCTTCGAGGAGGAGGGCAAAGGCCTCTTCGACGCTCGCGAGGCGATCCTGGGACACCTCCAGCAGGGAGGCAACCCCACTCCCTTCGACCGGATCCAGGCCACTCGGATGGCCGCGCGCGCCATCGAGTACCTGGTGGAGGAACAGGCGAAGGAGAAGCCGGCGGCGAGCTACATTGGCCACAGAGGCGGGCGCCTGCAGTTCTTCCCGCTCGAGAAATTCCCGGAAGAGGTGGATCTCGAGCATCGGCGTCCGAAGAGTCAGTGGTGGCTGTCCGTTCTCCCGGTCCTGCGGATCCTGGCTCAGCCTGGTCCGACTCGACAGGTACCCCCGGGCGAGTAGGCGGCAGCCCCGTCACGGCGACGGTACGGGCCCGCACCCGGGCCTGCTTTCCGTGGAGGACTGTCGGCTCCGGACCGGACTGTGCACGTGATACGCTCTGATTCTCAAGGGAAGGGATGTTGAGGCCATGCACCGGATGGATTCGTTTGAGCGGAGTGTGCACCGACCTGCTCGGGAGGATCAGAGCCGGGATGCCGGATCCCACGTACTGCCCGAATTGCTCGTCTCGCGGACGGCAAGAGACTCCTTGTTCGAGTTCCTCGCTTTCCTTCGCCTTCCAAACGACTCGGTCATCGCAGAGGACATTCAGCGGAATGCGGACTGGGTCGAGGACGCGTTCAGGCGCCGCGGATTCCTGACGCGCCAGCTGCCGAACCAGGGGCGGCCCCTTGTCTTCGCCGAGTACGGCCAGAGAGATCCGCGGCGCGGAACCATCCTCTTTTACTTTCACTTCGACGGTCAGCCCGTGATTGCGGAGGAGTGGTCCCAGGAGAGCCCCTGGATTCCCGTCCTGAAGGAGCGGGTTTCGGATGGCGGCTTTCGACCCGTGGGTGTTGAACGGCTGAACGCGGCCGAGATCGACCCGGAACTGAGGGTTTTCGCGCGCTCGGCGGCGGACGACAAGGGTCCCATCATGAGCTTTCTCTCGGCCTTCGATGTCTTGAGAGAGGCCCGGCTCGAACCGGCGATCAATGTTCGAGTCCTGCTCGACAGCGAGGAGGAACGGAGCTCCCCGAACCTCCTTGATGTGGTGACCGCCCACCACGGCCTCGTGGAGGCCGATGGGCTGGTGGTGCACGACGGTCCGATGCACATCAGTGGGAACCCGACCCTCATCTTCGGAAACAGGGGTCTCGCGACGGTGACATTGACGGTATTCGGTCCGCGCAGGGACCTTCACAGCGGGAAGTTCGGGAACTACGTCCCGAATCCGGTGCAGCGCCTGGCGTCGCTCCTCGCCTCGATGAAAGACGATGATGGCCGGGTGACCATTCCCGGCTATTACGAGGGTGTGAAGCTCTCGATCGAAGACAAGGAGATCTTGAAAGCGATCGGTGACGACGAGGCTGCCCTGATAGGCCGCCTCGGAATCGCAAGAAGTGAGTGTGTGGGAGAAACCTACCAGGAGGCGCTCCAGTACCCGGCTCTCAACATCCGGGGTATCGCGGCGGGAGGGGTAGGAGAGAAATCCTCCGCCATCATCCCGCGCCAGGCGGTGGCCGAGCTCGATTTGAGGAGCACCCCGGAGGTCGAAAGCTCACATCTTCTGGGGCTGATCGAGGATCACATCCGGAACAGGGGCTACCACATCGTTCGGGGAGAGCCGACCGAGGAGGAGCGGGCCGCTCATGACAAGCTGATCTCGATCGAGCTGAAGGCCTCCATGAACGCGGCTCGAATGTCCATGTCGTCGCCCATCGGCATTTGGGCGTTCCACGGCCTTCAGTCGAGTTGTCACGCTCCGGGCATGCGCCCTGTCCGGCTGCGTATGATGGGTGGGACTGCCCCGACGGGCGTGATCGTCGGGAAGTTGTCGTTGCCCTTTGTGATCGTGCCCCTGGTGAATCCGGACAACAGTCAACACAGCCACGACGAGAACCTCAGGATCGGGAATTACGTGGCGGGGATTCGGACCGTCCTCGGCCTCCTGCAGACCCCTTATCCCTGAACGGGAACGAGTCAAGTCTCCTCGGAAGGGCAGAGGAGATCAATCTCGGCGGGCCGTCGAAAGAGCTGTGCTCCCGGGGGGATGGCGCACCCGGGAGTTGTGCCCGGGCGCGCTTCAGACCTTCGTCTGGCCCCGGATCTTTTCTCTTTCGGCCACGATGGCGGACGAGGAGATCAGGAGTTTCGTCGTCTTCGTCTCGACCCGTTTCTCGAGGACGGCCTGAGTCGCCTCATCGCCCGCCAGGAGGCCGGTCCAGACCACCTTGAATCCGTCCTTGGAGACGCGAGGGGTCCCCCACTCCCCGCTCAGGTGCCGGGCCAGGGCGTCGAAGCCCGTCACCTGGAACTCGAGCATGACGGCCTGGAACCGGCCCTGGTAGAAACCGTAGAGGATCGAATTGGCAACCGCCGGTCCGACTCGGAGGATGTCGTTCTCTCGCTTGTAGAGGGCGTCGTCTCCCGCCTCGTGGACCTTTGCCATTCCGTCCGCTGGCGGCTGTCCCCACCTCATGTCCCGGAATCCGGGGACGACGTTTGTCGGAACGTCGGGTCCCTTGAGATCCTCGGGCCGTATTCCGGCCATCGTCTCGCGCTCTCTTCGGGCCGCGGCCGCGACGGGGCGCTGGCCCTTTGTCGCGGCCTTGGCCTTCTCCTCCTGCATCTTGTTGTAGAAGAGATACGCGCCAACCGCGGCGGCGACGAAGAGCAGGAACGAGAGAATCGTAAGAAGACTCATCGAATAGGGCCTCGCATCTTTCCTGGAGTCTAACGAAATCCGCGGTCAGACCCAATTTCGGTCCGCGGCTCCCCCTCTAACGCCCGGGATCCTTGGTGGCCTCGGGTTTCGGCTGCTTTTTCGGCGGGGCCTCGAGCGTCTCGGGCTTCGCTTCGGGTGCCTTTTCCTTTTTGGGAGGCGGCTTGAGCTCGCGATTCTCCACGGGCCGCTGCTCCGGCTTCGGTTCTGGCTTCAGCCTCTGCTGTTCGATGGGCGGGTCGCGGCGGATCGGTTCGGTCCGGAAACGCTCGTCAGGCGGCGGGGGAACGTTGACCCTCGGCGGTTCCTTGATCTTGCGTTCCCGTTCCGGCAGGACCTGAGGCGTGTCCGCCGGGCGAGACTCCGGAACCCTCTCCCGCTCTCTCGGCGAGGCCGTGGGGCGCTCGATGGTCACGGGCCGGGAATCCGTGTGTACCGGGGCGCGCTCGGCCGGCGGTGGCCCGAGAGTCTCGTTCGACGGGCGAGAGATCGAGGGAGATTCACTCCGGGACGGGACCGTGATCGGGGCGACCTGACGGGATGGAATCGAGTTCTCACGCGGGCTCAAGACGATGCCGCCAGACGGGGACCCGGCATCTCGCGAGGGGACAACGCCTGTTGACGGACGGCCTGTCCTTGCTTCGGGCTGGAGCCTCTCCCACTCGACGGGCGCGCCCGCGTTGTTGCGGATGATCTTTTCCTTCTCGGAGAAAGGCAGAGGCGCCGGAGCCGGGGGCTTCCGGGTCACGACCACCCGGCCGGCCGAGGCAGCCGGAGGCCGGCTGACCGTCCGGCCAGTCTCCCGGATCCGGATCGATTCGTTCGTGGGGAGGATCGGCAGAGGTCCGCCGAAGACCGGTCCGGTGGAAACCTGCCGGACGATGCCCCGGTCACGCACCACGTCGCGGTCGACGACCCGGCCTCCCGCGAAGACGGTCCGGTCCACGACGATGACCCGAGAGCGGTGCACGAAAGTGATGTTCGTGATGTTCACGTTGATTCTGGGTCCCCACCAGCGGACGAACGGGTCGCGAGGAGACAGCGGGAACCAGCCGACATAGCCGCCGCCGCCCACGGAGATCGAGACCGAGAAGCCCGGTCCGCCGCCCACGAAGGCAACGAGGGCGGGAGCGTACCGGTATGTCCGAACGGAAGGGGCGACCGGGACCCAGTACCAGCGATCCCTCGACACCACCCAGCGTCCATAGTGATAGGGGGCCCAGCCCCAGGGTTCGGACGAGAGCCACGTCCAGCCCCACGGGTCTTGCCAGATCCAGCGTCCCGAGTAGTACGGGCGCCAGTCCCTGCCGGCGACGGCTGGAGTCCAGGCCCACCCGTAGCTCGGGATGTGCTCCCAGCGTCCGTATTCATCGAGGTCCTCGAGGCCCTCGATCGAGGGGTTGACATAGGTCGCCGCACGGACGTTCCGGTAGCGCCGGCTTCGCGTGTCCACCCACCGGTCCCACGCGTCCGCCCTGCCGGCCGCGTAAACGTCGTACCGGGGCCTCTCGAAGCCATCCACGCTCATCTGGTCGCCCGCCTCGAGCAGAACCTCTCCGCCTCCGGCCGAGACCAGGGCAGAGCCGCTCCAGACCGTCACGGTCGTGTTTCCGTAATTGTCGACGTCGATCCGGTAATAGCCCGCCGTCCGGAACATCACGGACACGTTCGGGGTCGCAACCTCGAACATCTCGTCGTACCGCAGGTCGCGGAGCCTGAAGGAAGCGGTGCCGAGAGTGACGGAATACTGTGTGAACGTGTCCGTGAGCGTCAGCGCGGCGAGATCCGTGTCGGGCGCCACGAAAACCCGGGAGCTGCGGGTCTGCAGTTCGAGCCGGGAATCAGGATGGGTGTACAGACGGTCCCCCTGGGTCATCGGGAAGTTCACCAGAGCGGGCTGCCAGTCGTCCGGGTCATCGCCCCGGTTGTACGAGGCATATCCGGAGATGTAGGCCACCCTGGCGACCGCCTGCCGGATGCCGTCGTCGTCCTCTACCCAGCTCTGCGCCTCCGCCCGTGGCGCTGGAAACACGAGAAGGGCAAGAAGCGAAAGAAGCGTCGTGATCAATGAGGTCTTGGTGCGGGACATGTTCGTAGCCTCCCGATGACATCGATGCCAAGTCCGTGCCTGATTGTTGAATCAGTGACAAGTATCACGCTGACGGGGTTCGCCTCACCCTGCATCGTAACTCCTGTCCCGGTCCCCCCGAGCGGGGATCCCGGTCCTCTGAGAGAATCGCTGGGCACCGCCTTCTTGGAGGATTGGAATGGGCTGGATCTCGGATCCGCAGGCCTGGATCGGTTTCTTGACGCTCGCCGCCCTCGAGCTCGTCTTGGGTATCGACAACATCGTGTTCATCTCGATCCTGGTCGGCAAGCTCCCCGCCGAAAAGCAGCCCTCGGCCTATCGGATCGGCCTCGGTCTGGCCCTGATCACGCGAATCCTGCTGCTCCTGTCGATCACCTGGGTCATGAGTCTCAAGTCGCCTCTCTTTTCTCTCCTCGGCTGGACGCTGACCGGGCGCGATCTCGTCTTGGTCGTGGGCGGGCTCTTTCTCGTGGCCAAGAGCACCCACGAGATCCACGACAAGCTCGAGGGGGCCGAGGGGCAGCGGTCGGCGAAGGCCTCGTCGGCCTATGCGGCAGTTCTCATCCAGATCATGTTCCTCGACATCGTGTTTTCCCTGGACTCCGTGATCACGGCGGTCGGAATGGTGTCGCAAGTCGGGGTCATGATCGCGGCGGTCGTCGTCGCCGTCATCGTGATGATGTTCGCTGCCCGGAGTATCGGGGAATTCGTCCACCGGCACCCGACCGTGAAGATGCTCGCGCTCGCCTTCCTCCTGATGATCGGCGTCATGCTCATCGCGGACGGGCTCGGTCACCACATCCCGAAGGGTTACGTTTACTTTTCGATGGCCTTTTCGCTCTTCGTCGAGATGCTCAACCTGAAAGCTCGCGCGAAGTCGGAGCCGCTGAAGCTCCGTGACTCGTACACCCCCGAGAGTCCTCTCCCGTGATCCGAGCGGCCTCCCAAGCGAGGTCGAGAATTCAGGGTTACCCTGATGCCATGGAGAAGGAGTGAACCGGCATGAGCAACACTCGGTGGGCGCCCCTGGTGGTCGCAACCTCGCTTTTCCTTTCCACGGCCTGCTGCCCGAAGGCCGGGCTCACGCCCCCGCCGCGAGCTCCTCTCGCCGTCGACGTCACGGCAGAGCCGGGGCCGGCGACCGTCTATCTGGGCCAGACTTCTCTTGGCTCGACTCCCTCGCAGGCCCGCTTGAACTCGCTCTCGGAGGTCGCGGCCCTCTCCGCCCGGCGCGGGGACGAGGTCCCCATGGAACAGCGTGTCCGGACCGTTTCCGAAAGCGAGTACCAGGTGCTGTTCCGGTTCACCGGGGAGCCGACAGCGGTCGCGAAGAAGCTGGGCTTGACGCGAGTCTTGGTCTTCGACTTCTCGGACCGGGTTCTCTTCGACTTCGGCAAGTCGGATTTGAAGGCGGAGTCCTTGCCGATTCTCGCCCGGCAAGCGGCCGTCCTTCGCGACTCGTTTCCCGGCGTCGAGGTCTACGTGTGCGGCCACACGGACGACGTCGGAGGCGAGGAACCCAATCTGAAGCTCTCGCTCGCAAGAGCCGAGGCCGTGGCGGGAGAGCTCGAGAAGGACGGCCTTCCGAGATCACGGATGCGCATCAGTGGCCTCGGGGAGGGCTTCCCCATCGCCCCGAACGAATCGGATGCGGGCCGGGCGATGAATCGCAGGACCGAGCTCGTCCTGCCCCGGTGACAGCGGAAAGGGCCGGCAGAGCGCCGGGAACGGGGTGAACGCTGTGACCTTCGACTCACCGGATCAGCGGATCAAGGCGCTCGTCACGGCCCTTGACGGGCGGTACGAGTTCCTTTCGCTTCTCGGCGAGGGCGGATTCTCGAACGTCTACTCCGTCAGGAACGTGGGACTTGGTCGAGTCGAGGCTCTCAAGGTCCTCCTCCACTCGCCGGGCGGACGTGACGCTTCGGAGTTCGCGATCCGATTCGAGCAGGAAGCCCGCATCGTGGCCTCGCTCGACCATCCGAACATCGTCAAGGTCTTCGACTTCGGGACGTCCGCCGGAATCCACTGGTTCTCGATGCAGTTCATACCAGGCGCATCGCTCTCCCAGAAGATCGACAACCACGCCCCGATGTCCGAGGCCCAGGCGGTCGAGATCCTCTTACCCGTTCTCGATGCCCTGGAATACGCCCACCAGCGAGGGATCGTCCACCGCGACCTCAAGCCCGCGAACATTCTCTTCGATGCCGACGGGCGTCCATACGTGACCGATTTCGGCCTGGCAAAGCCGAAGGGAAGCCCGGGCTTGACGAAGACGAACGTCTTGATGGGAACCCCTCACTTTCTGGCTCCCGAGCAGGTCCGGGGCAAGACACTCGACCACCGGTCCGATCTGTACTCCCTTTCCGTGACGCTCTACGAGATGCTGACCGCCACCACTCCTTTCTCGGCGTACGACGGAATGGAGGCCGTGGTGGCCAAGCTCAGCCACGACCCGCCTCCGGCCCGGCAGCTCCGTCCGGAGCTGGCTCTTTCCTTCGAGGGTGTTCTGCTTCGGGGGCTCGCCCGGAACCCCCAGAACCGCTTCCAGTCCGCCCGCGAGATGGCAAACGCCCTCGAGCGAGCCCTGGAGCGACGGGAGGAGTGGCTCTCGATCGAACGCGTCCCTGACTCGGATACCGAGATCATCTTCGACGAGACCGTGTTCGAGCCGGATGCCGGGGAGGCCGGACCGCCGGGGCCGGCCGATCCGGGCCGGGCGTTGTCGCGAGAGGCCTCGCCCCCGGGCACGTTCCGTCCCTCGCGTCCGCCTGAGGAAAGGGGGCCCGTCTCCCCGCCCAGAGCGGCATCCAGCGTCGTCCCGGCTCTTCCGCCAGAGTCCCCGGCCTCCAGGACGTCGCGAGGCCTGCAGCTTTTCGCCATGGCGGCCTTGTCGGGGATCGTGATGGTCGTCCTGGGTGTCGTCCTGTCGAGGCGGCCTCCGGTGTCTTCGCCCGAGTTGTCCCTTCCGGCTCGGCCCGAGCGGGCCCCCGAACCCCGCGTGAGTACTCCTCTCCCCGAGCCGGCCCAGGCCGAGGCGTCCTCACCTTCGCGGGAGACTCCCGGTCCGCAGCCGACCCTGGCACCGGTTCCTTCGCCGTCGCCGCGAGCGGTGGCGGTTCCTGACGAGCGACCGGCTCCCCCGCGTCCCTGGACCCCGCCCGTGCAGGTTTCGGACGGGGATCCCGAGAGCCTGGCGGGGATGCCTGAGGCGTGTGCCGGCAAGGCCGTCCCCGCGACCGTCATCGTCGGGGCCGATGGAGCGGTGAAGTCGGTGAGGTCCCTCTCGAAGGAGAATCGCGAGTGCTGGACGGCCGCGGAGAGGTACCTCAAGACCCTTCGATTCGAGCCCGCGCGAGCCCAGGACGGCTCGCCGGTGGAGTCCCTGCCCCTCGCGGTGTCGGTCACACTCGGCACGAGCCGAGCCCCCTGATCGCCTCTCGGGCGCTGGGGTGTGGGGCCGCTACTGGAGAAACATGGCATCTCCGTAGCTGAAGAACCGATAGCCCAGCCCGACCGCTTCCTGATAGGCCGTGAGGACCTTTTCGCGCCCGGCGAAAGCCGAGACGAGCATCAGGAGCGTGGAGCGGGGAAGGTGGAAGTTCGTCAGGAGCGCATCCACGACCGCGAACGAGAAGCCCGGCGTGATGAAGACGTTGGTCTCGAAGGGCCCGGGAACGACCGATCCGGCGTTTGCCAGGGCGACGCCCTCCAGAGTCCTGACGGTGGTCGTCCCCACGGCCACGACGCGGCGGCCGTCCCGCTTTGCCTGCGAGAGCGCGGAGGCAGTCGCTTCCGGAATCTCACCCATCTCCACGTCCATCCGGTGGTCTTCCACCCGGTCGGCCTTCACGGGTCTGAAGGTCCCGATTCCGACGTGGAGGGTGACGGGAGCGATCTGGATCCCCTTTTCCCGGATGGTCTCGAGGAGTTCGGCGGTGAGATGAAGGCCGGCGGTCGGGGCGGCGATGGCCCCGGGTTCCCTGGCAAAAACCGTCTGGTAGTCGACGCGGTCCTTCTCGTCGGCCATGCCGCCGGGGCGGTGGATATAGGGCGGGAGCGGGGGGGTTCCGAGATCGAGGAGACGGGTCGAGATGAGGTCGCCTCGAAACCTCACGCGGTACTGGCTTTCGTGGACTTTCGAGAGGACCTCTGCCGAGACGCCGTGCCCCATGTCGAAGACCCTGCCGGGCTTGACCCGCCGGCCGGGCTTGGCGAGGCAGTCCCAAACCTCGGTCTCCTGGCTCGAGAGGGTCGCGACCCGGCAGACCAGGAGGAACTCGGTCCTCCGCTCTCCGTCATCGGTGCCGAAGAGACGTGCGGGAATGACCCGCGTGTCGTTCAGGACGAGGAGGTCGCCCGGGTCGAGGAGGGAAGGGAGATCCTGGATCGACCGGTGCGACCGATCCCCTGAGTGACGGTCGAGGACGAGGAGCCTGGATGTCCCCCGGGGCGCTGGGCGCTGGGCGATTGACCCGGGTGGAAGGTGGTAGTCGAAGTCCGAGACGTTCACGCCTCCGATTGTGCCTCCGGCGCGGTCCGGGCAGTCGTGGGCCCTCGTTGACGCCGGTCCCTCTCGCGTGTAACGTGAGTTGGATCACCTATGGCGCATGCTGCAGGGACCTACCGCAAGCTCCGACTCATGGATCCCACCGCGATGACCCGGGCGATTTCACGGCTGGCCCGGGAGATCGTCGAGACGGAGGGGGGGACCGAAAACCTCGCCCTCGTCGGCATCCGGACGCGTGGCGTTCCCCTGGCTCAGAGACTGGCCGAGGAGATCAACCGGCACGAAAAGGTCAGGGTGCCGGTCGGGGTTCTCGACATCACGCTCTACCGGGACGACTTGACGACCATTTCCCACTCGCCGGTCCTAAAGAGGACAGAGCTCTCTTTTGGCGTCCAGGACCGGAACATCATCCTGTGCGACGACGTGCTGTTCACGGGACGCACGGTCCGCGCGGCGATCGACGCCGTCCTCGATTTCGGGCGTCCTCGCCGGATCCGGCTCTGCGTGATGGTGGACCGGGGCCGCCGGGAGCTCCCGATCGAGAGCCAGTTCGTCGGAAAGAAGATCTCGACATCCGCCTCGGAAATCGTCTCCGTGACGTTCCGGGAAACCGACGGGGAAGACGATGTTTGGCTTCTCGACCGGGACGAGGTCAAAAAGACCCGGACCGCGCCCGCCACATCGACTCGCTCCGTCAAGAAGGCTTCGAAAAAGGCCGCCGCCAGAAAGCCAACGGCGCCGCCCAGGGCATCGAAGAAAGCGTAGCCGTTCGCCGGGCTTTTGGAGGGCAGACTTTGAGCGCGTCCAAACCCGCCGCCACCACTAAGCTGGGGAAAGATCTCCTCGACATCGACTCCCTGACGAAGGACGAGATCCAGCTCTACCTGGATACCGCGGAGTCGATGTGGGAGATCAACAAGCGTTCCATCAAGAAGGTACCGACCCTAAGAGGAAAGCTCGTCGCGAACCTCTTCTTCGAGTCCTCCACAAGGACTCGTTTTTCCTTCGAGATCGCCGAGCGGCGCCTCTCGGCGGACTCGATCTCCTTTACCGCGGCGGGCTCCTCCGTCTCGAAGGGAGAGACCCTCCTGGACACGGCGAAGAACCTGATGGCGATGGCTCCGGACGCGATCGTGATCCGGCATCAGAGATCCGGCGCTCCCCACATGCTCGCCCGGGAGCTCCCGTGCGCGATCGTCAACGCGGGGGACGGCGCCCACGAGCATCCGACTCAGGCCCTCCTCGATGCGTTCACGATAAGGAGAAGGAAGGGGAGGCTCGCGGGCCTGCGCGTGGCGATCTGCGGCGACGTCCTGCACAGCCGCGTCGCCCGCTCGAACGTCAGCCTGCTGACCAAGATGGGGGCCGACGTGACTCTCTCGGGCCCGAGGACCCTGATGCCGGTGGGGGTCGAGCAATACGGGGCCCGCTGCGTGAATCGGATAGAGGCCGCCGTGGAAGACGCGGATGTCGTCATGATGCTGCGCGTCCAGAAGGAGCGGGGCGGCGGACTCGGTTATCCGAACGACCGCGAGTTCTTCGAGCTCTTCGGGCTGACGCCGGAGAGGCGCCGGCTGGCCCGCCGCGACGCGATCGTCATGCACCCTGGACCGATGAATCGCGGAGTCGAGATCGACTCGTCCGTGGCCGACGGCCCCGATTCGGCGATTCTCGATCAGGTCGAGGCGGGCGTCGCGATCCGGATGGCCGTGCTTTACCTTTTGATCGGGTCGAGTGGAGAGGAATGAGGGGAGGGGGCCGGGGTTTTCCGGGCTCCTCTCTTCTGGGAGGAATGGAGTGACCGACAAGCCGATCCTGATCGCGGGGGGAAGAGTCGTCGATCCTTCCCGCGGCGTCGATCAAGTCCTGGACGTCTTGATGAAGGACGGAGTCATCGCCCGCGTGGGGGAGAGGATTGCCGCGCCCAAGGGAGCGGACGTCTTCTATGCCGAGGGCCTTGTCGTCGCGCCAGGATTCGTGGATCTGCACGTCCACTTCAGGGAGCCGGGATTCGAGCACAAGGAGACGATCGCCACGGGAACCGCCTCGGCAGCCGCCGGGGGCTACACGACAGTCTGCTGCATGGCCAACACGGATCCCGTCATCGACGATGCTCCGGCTGTCGCTTTCCTGGTCAGGAGGATCCGCGAGACCGCCAAGATCAGAGTTCTGCCCATCGGGGCCGTCACGAAGAATCTGGAAGGCAAGGAACTGTCGGAGATCGGATTGATGAAGGCGGAGGGGATCGTGGCGATCTCCGATGACGGAAAACCGGTTTCCAACGGACAGCTGATGCGGCGGGCCATGGAGTACGCCTCGATGTTTTCCCTGCCGGTCGTTGTCCACGCCGAGGATCCTCACCTGGCCCAGGGCGGCGCCATGAACGAGGGGCTCGTCTCGACGCGGCTGGGGCTCCCTGGGATGCCGAATGCCGCCGAGAGCGCCATGGTCGCCCGGGACTTGCAGATCGCCGCCCTGACGGGAACCCCGCTCCACTTCGCGCACGTCTCAACCAAGGAGAGCCTCGCCCTCATCCGGCAGGCTCGCGCCTCCGGGGTCAAGGTCACCTGCGAGGCCACCCCGCATCACCTCACCCTCACCGACGACGCCGTGTCGAGGTCGCGGTACGACACGAACTACAAGATGAACCCGCCTCTGCGGACCGAGGAAGACCGGCAGGCTCTGGTGGATGCGCTCAACGACGGGACCATCGACGCGATCGCCACGGACCACGCCCCGCACCACCCGGACGAAAAGGCCCTCGAGTTCGCCGACGCGCCGTTCGGCATCATTGGGCTCGAGACGGCCCTCCCTGTCCTCGTCGATGCCTTTCTGCCGGCGAAGGTTCTGTCGGTCTCGCGCCTCGTGGAGCTTCTTTCGACCTCGCCCTGCCGGGCCTTCGGGCTTCAGGGAGGGACGCTGGCCGAGGGAGTCTCGGCTGATGTGGTCGTCTTTTCGACCGAGAACAAGACCACCTTCACGGCGGAAGCCCTCGAATCCAGGTCGAGAAACACGCCCTGGCTCGGACGCACGCTCAGGGGCCGGGTGGAGCGGACGTACTTCGGGGGCCGCGAGGTCTACCGGTACGACGAGAGCCGGCGCCGCCCTGCTGCTGCTCCCGCATCACGATGATGATCGCCGTGGAAACTCCGCTGGATCCCTCTGCCGCTCCCGTCTCCGCGCCCGCTCCGAAGGCGCGGAAGCGGATCGTCATGGTGGATGACTCCTCCCTCTGCTCCGAGTCCTGGCGCGCGGTTCTGACCTGCAGATACGGCGAGAAGATCGACTTCGAGAGCTACCAGGACCCCATAGAGGCCGTGCGGCACTTCGGGCCGGACATCGATCTCCTGCTCTTGGATCTGGAACTCCCGGTTCTCGATGGCCGGAAGCTCCTGGCCATCGCCAAGGACCGCGGCGTCCCCTGCCGCCGGATCGTCATCCTCTCGGGTCACCACGCCGATGAACTCCACCAGCTCTTTCCCCCCAGCTCCTGCCTTGCGGTCATCAACAAGACCGAACAGAACCAGCAGCAGGCCTTCTTCATGATCCTCGACAGCATCATGAGGAAGTGACGTCCGCCGCCCGGCGGAGAGCGGACTTCGTTCCGTCGCGATGGAAGGCGGCTGGACGGGGGGGCAAGTGGTGGAGGACCGGAGAGGGCTGAGGGTCTCAGGGCCTCGCGAGGAGATCGAAGGCAATGGCCGCGAGTGCCTTCGTCCCGGTCTCGATCGACGGCTTCCGGTCCGGAGCGAACAGGGACGAGTGCAGGGAAGGAAGCGGGGTTCCTGAAGCCGCAGCCCGGCGGTGCTGCTCGGGTTCCACTGTTCCGACCCAGAAGAGAACAGAGGGGACGCCGGCCTTGCCGTACTGACTGAAATCCTCCCCGACCATCACCGGCCTTGTCTCCACCACGTTCGAGGCGCCGAGAATCCGGGAGAGGGAGTCCTTCGCGCGGGCCGACAGGGCCGAATCGTTGGAACCTGACGGAGTCCCCTCCGAAACCGTGATCGAGGGGTCCCGCGGCGCGCCCGCGGCGGCCGCTTCCGCCCGGGCGATTCTGGCGATCCCCGCCAGGAGCTCCCGGCGTACCTCATCACGATAGGCGCGGACCGTGATCTGCAAGTGCGCCTCGTCGGGAATGACGTTGTGCTTCGTGCCCGCCTGGAAAGCCCCGACCGTTATCACGGCGGGCTCGAGAGGGTCCTTCTCTCGAGAAACGAGTGTCTGAAGGGCCAGCACGGTTCGCGAGCCGATCACGACCGGGTCGACCGTCCTGTGCGGGTAGGCGCCGTGTCCCCCGCGTCCAAAGATGCGGACGTCGACCGAGTCGACGCTGGCCGTGACGGGACCGGGAGCGAGCCCGGCCTGGCCGGCTGGCAGGTCGGCGGAGGAGTGAAACGTGATGGCGAAATCGGGCTTCGGGAACCGGCTGTAAAGACCGTCCGCGAGCATGGCCGCGGCTCCCAGTCCCCGCTCCTCGGCGGGCTGCGCGATGAAGACAAGGGTTCCTCTCCACGACGGCCGGGCACTCGACAGGAGCATCGCCGCGCCCGTCCAGGCCGTCATGTGAAGGTCGTGACCGCAGGCGTGCATGACGGGCACTCCATCGGGAGACTTGATCTGGCTGGCGTAAGGAAGCCCCGTCTTTTCTTCGACGGGGAGCGCGTCCATGTCCGTCCGGATGAGGACCGTCGGCCCCTTCCCGTTCGTCAGGATTCCCACGACCCCGTGACCGCCCACCTTGCGGGTCACCGTGAACCCCAGGGCTTCGAGCCGGCTGGCCATCTTCGCCGCGGTCTTCTCCTCGAGAAGCGAGAGCTCGGGCGTCTGGTGAAGATCGATGTAGAGAGCCTCCAGCTCCGGGTAAGACTTCTGGAGGGGAGCAATCAGGACATCCATGGCGCGGGGAGATGCCGGGTCCTTGCCGTGGGCGGATTTGGGAAGAAGAAGGCAGATTCCGGCCGCGAGGGCGAGTCGCTTCATCGATTGATCCTCACAGATCGAATGCTAGACGATGGGAAGGTCGTCGCCCGCCGCGACCTCTCGGCCAGCCCAGCGGTGCCGGCCGCCCTGCTTGGCGGCATACAGGGCCGAGTCGGCGGCCGCGACGAGGTCTCGAGTTCTGATCTCGTCCGTCGGCTGGATCGTGGCGATTCCGGCGCTGACCGTCAGGACCTTGAGCTCGTAAGGCGACGAGCGGTGCGCGAGCGAAAGCCGGTCGACGGCTTCGAGGAGCTGGGCCGCCAGGGCTTCCGCCGACGTTCTGGAGGTCGCGGGCAGAAGGATCGCGAACTCCTCCCCGCCGATCCGCGCGACGAGGTCGCCGGCGCGGCGAAACGTCGTCCTCATCGCGTCCGCCACCTTCCTCAGACACTCGTCACCGGCCGGGTGGCCGTACGAGTCGTTGTAGAGCTTGAAGTGGTCGACATCGACCATCAAGAGGCTGAGAGGCTCCTTTGCGCGCAGGGCCCGTCGCCACTCGGAATCCAGCGAGGACTCGAAGTGCCTCCGGTTGGCGAGACCCGTCAAGGGGTCGAGAAGGACCATCTTGGAAAGCTGCGCGTTGGCCTGCTGCAGCTTCTCGTTCGTGAACTCGAGAGACTCCTTCGCGTCGGAGAGATCCGCGGTTCTGCGCTCGATCTGACGCTCGAGGTCCTCGCTCCGGTGCCTCAGCCGCCGGACCCTCAGGACGACGAGCACGCTCACGGCCGCTGCCAGCATGAGGCCGGCGAGGGCGATGAAGCGGCCTCGCTGATAGAAGTGTGGCCGGATTTCGAAGTCGAGCCGGGCCGCGGCGTCGTTCCAGCCTCCCTTTCGGCCTCTCGCTCCGATCCGGAGCTCGTACCGCCCGGGCGGCAGTGCCGTGTACGTCGTCGACCTCGAGGCCTCGCACGGCCTCCAGTCGTCGTCGAAACCCGTCAGCTTGATCCGGCAGCCGGAGCTCTGCGGGTCCCGGAGGCTGAGGATCGCGTATCGAACACTGACCCTCTTGACCCCAGGTCCAATCTCGACAGGGGGAGTGATGGCGACTTCTTCCCCGTCGACCTCGAGAGCTTCGATCACGGCCGGCGGCGAGGCCGAGGCGAAAGTCAGCCGGCGGGGGTCGACGAGCGCGACACCGGCCGATGTCGCGTACCACAGACGGCCGTCGCGGGCCCTCACTGCCGAGGGCTGAGACCCGCCGTTGCATTGCCGGCTGGGCATGCCGTCATCCCTGCCGAACGTCTCCGAGGGAACCGGGTCCTTCCGTCCCCGGACGACCTCCTCGAGATCGAATCTGGGAACTCTCCGGATTCCCTGGTTGCTCGAGAGCCACAGGTGAGCCTGGTCGTCCTCCAGTATGGAAAAGACGAGGTCGCGGGGCAGCCCGCTCCGGTTTCCGAAGACGAAGAGCCGCCCCTCGGACAGCCGGCAGAGCCCCGCGAGAGTGCCGATCCAGAGCGCCCCATTCCCGTCCTCGTAGAGGGAGAAAACCTGAGGGTGGGGGAGTCCCTCGGCTGTCGAGATGAAGGAGAACTCGCCGTTTTCCAGACGGCCGAGTCCCCCGAAGGTGGTCCCGAAAAAGAGAGCGCCCCGCCGGCTCTCCAGGAGCGTGAGGACCGTGTTCGTGCTTGCCACCGGAGACCGGAAGATCGTCCACTTGCCTTGCCGGAACCTGGCCAGCCCGTTGTTCGTACCGGCCCAGATGTCGCCGTTTCGGGCCGCGATCAGACAGCGGACGTAGGCATTCGGCAGGCCCTCCGCGATGCCGAAGGAGGTGACGCGGTCCCCTTCGAGTCTCAGGACACCGCCGCCCGCGGTCCCGACCCAGATCGCGCCGTCAGGGCCTTCCGTGATGGTGCGGATCAGCTTCGCCGGGGATCCGCCGGGTAAGGGAACTTCCACAAAGGCCCCGTTCATGAGCTTCTGGAGCCCGCCCCCATCCGAGCCGGCCCAGATCGTTCCCCGGCTGTCCTCGAAAACCGTCCGAACGAACTCGCTCGCGAGCCCGTCGCGCCGCGTGAATGGTAGAAACGCCCCGTCCTTCAGCCGCTCGAGCCCTCCGTTCGTCCCGGCCCAGAGATTTCCCTCCCGGTCTTCCGCCAAGGCTCTGACCACATCATTGACGAGCCCCTTCCGGCTGTCGAGGACCGTGAAGACTCCGTTCCGGAACCTGTGGAGACCGCCTCCCTCCGTTGCGACCCAGAGATTGCCGTCGCGGTCCTTCAGGAGCCTCACGATTCGGGTGTTGGCGAGGCCCTCGGTCTCGCCGTAGTTCGTGAACGTGCCATCCTTGTAGTGCTGCAGGCCGCCGTAGGTGCCGACGAACAGGCCGCCTTCCTGGTCAGCCATCAGCCCAGAGACAGTTGCGTGCAGGAGTCCATCCTTCGTCGAGATGTTCTGCCATTTCCCGTCCCGAAACCGGAAGAGGCCGCTGCCGTCCGTCCCCGCCCAGAGGCTGCCATCGCTCGTCTCGGTGAAGTCCCGCACGATGCTGACACCCGACTCGGTCCGGGCGTCGAGATCCGACGGCAGGATCCGGCCATTCTGCATCCTGGCCAGCCCCTTGTGCGTACCGAGCCAGACGGTTCCCTGACGGTCCTCGAAGATGCTGAAGACGCTGTCGCCCGGGAGCCCGTGCTCGGAGGTCCAGTTCTCGAAAACGCCATTCCTCAGCCGGAGGACACCCCCATAGGTCGTACCGATCCAGAGGGCGCCCGAGCGGTCCTCGAAGAGACTCACGATCCCGTTCTGCTTCAGAGCCGGTGTGTTCTCCCTGTTGAAGACGCGAAAGTCTGTTCCATTGAATCGGACGAGCCCTTCATACGTGCCGATCCAGAGATATCCGGATCTCGCGGCCAGGAGCGCGTTCACAGTCGACTGCGGGAGCTCCTCGCGCCAGGATGTGCGCACGTACTGCGAGACGGGCCTGAAGGGATCGAGTGCCCGGGCGCCCGGCCCCGGCAGGAGAGAGAAGCCGAAAAGTGCCAGCCCAAACGCCAGGACACGGCGGAACGGACTCTGTACCTCGGGTTCTCCTGGGCCGGACATGAATGATCCATTATGCCAGCAAGGCCGCTCGAGGATGTCGGGGAGCCCGCCAGGGTTCTGTGAAGAGCGCTTCTCGTGCCCTGAAAAGAACGAGCCCCCCTCTACCGCGAGGGGGGCTCGGACCGTGGTTGAGAGCTCGGTTTCTCTGGGGAAACGAACTCGGGATTATGGGTTGGGAACGAGGCCCAGCGAGCGAGCAAGGAGCTCGGCGATCTGGGCGCGGGTCACGACATCGAAAACGCATCCGGTGAGGCCGTTGCCTGGCGTGCCGGCACATCCCGTCGTCAGACGGTCGGCGAAGGCGACGTTGAACTCACGGCGCGGCCACCCGGCCGTCTTCAGGCCTGGATCGGTCCAGCCGGAGCAGGTCGGGTAGGGTTGAGAGCAACCCGGGTCGATCTCTCCGACGCTGGAAAGAAGGGATGGGAGGGCGGCTCCCTGCTTGAGGCGCTCGAGGAAGGTCATGATCTCGGCCCGGTTGACCGCGTTGTCAGGCAGGTAGCAGAGACCCTGCGGACAGGGACTGCCCGCCGTGACGCCCCACACCTTGAGCCAGTGGATCGCGAGCCAGTTGGGGTGGCTGCACGGAACGTCGGCGAAATCGGGTGTGACGCAGGTTGCGGGCGGGATGGCCGTGTTCCGGGTCCGGTTCCACTGGTAGGCCTTGCCGAGGTACTCCGCCATGAGAGCGCGGGTCACGGCGGCCGCCGGGAGGAACTGGGGAGCGGCGGCTGCGGGGTCGGCGTCGGATTCCATGATGCCGAGATCGCCGATGAGGGCCGTCGACTCGAAGTACCAGTCGGCTTCCGTGACGTCGGTATAGGCCCTGAGGGCGAGACTCGAAAGGAGTCTGCCGTCCTCGAGGCCACCCGTCGTCACGCCCGCGTCATACAGGCCCGCGGGAGCCAGGAGATTCGGCGTCAGCCCGGCCACGAGACTTGTGGGCGTGGAGAAGGAGTTGACGAAGACGGACGGGGTCAAGGTTCCCGCGGGCGTACCGTTCCGGTCGGTGAACATCACGCTCTGGGCCGTGAAGCCCGTTCCCGAAAGGGAGAGCTCTGTGGGCTCCCACCGATTGACGAAGCCCGGGGCCAAAGCGCTGAGGCTGAGGGAACTCCCGGCTGTCTCGAACGAGGCCACGGACGAGGAAGCTGCCGCGGAGGTTCCGCAGACCGGAACGGCGACAACCTTCCAGTAATAGACCTTCCCCGAGGCGAGGTTGAGACGGAGGCTTGTCTGGGGGGCGGGCACCGACCGGTAGCGGAGGAGGCTCGCGGGGCTCGATCCAACGTAGATGTCGTAGTGGGCCGCGGCCAGGACTTCAGCCCACTGCACGAGAAGGGTCGAAGGCTGGGTCGTCGCGCCCGGAGGCGGCGAGATCAGGGCCGGAGACTGGCCGGTCCACGAGCAGGCACCAGCCGTGAAGCTCCAGACCGGGGACGGGGCCGTTCCGCATCCATTCCTGGCGACGACCTGCCAGTAGTAAGTCACGCCCGGGAACCAGGCGGGAAGCCCGGTGGCGAAGTTGTTGACGAGGCCGGACGCCAGGAGCTTCTGCGGCGGGCTGACCGTGTCGAGGTAAACGTCGAAGGTGGCGTTGCCCGGGTGAGTCCAGGAAACAAAGGAGCTCTGGGTCGTGCCTGCGTTCGCCGGGATCTGCGGGACGGGGGCCGCGGGGGTCGTGTCGATGGCGATGGTTTTGGAACTCGTCGACGGGCATGCGTCCTTCGTGACGGTGACCGACAGGACGAGGCTGCCGGGGCTGCCGGCGGCGAAAGTGATGGATCGTGTCCCCGCTCCCGACGTGATGGTGGAGCCGGCGGAGATCGTCCAGGAGTACGTGGTCCCCGGTCCGCCGTCTGGAACGGAGGCGGTGTTTCCGGTGGAGCCCGTGCAGACCCCGGACGGGGCCGTGATGAGAGAGGAGGGTGTCGGCTTGACCGTGATGACGGCCTGGCCGCTCAGTCCGGTCGTGGAATCCGCGTAGTTCGCGTCGGAGAGTTTCACGACGCTGAAGACCATGTTGAAGGTGGGAGACACCATGCGAACGGCCGGAGAGGCCGCGACGTTCTGGACGACGCCGTCCGACCACGTCACGACGAAGGGGCCCGTTCCCGTGAGAGTAGCGGTGATGGGTGTCGACTGGCCCGCGCAGATGGTGGCGGAACCCGTGACGACGGCGGTCGGGCGCATGCTGCAGACGAAGACCGCGGCCGTGCGGCCCGGAACCGTGAAGGAGCCGGCGCCGCGGTTGTAAGACGTCTGGCCCGCGAGGCCGGGCTCCCAGTTGGCCACCTGGTAGGGGTGGAGGGTGAGCGGCTTGCCGGAGAGGGTCCCCTCGGAGAAGGTCCGGGAGACCTTGTCGGCGTTGATCACGACGACCGCGAAGGGGTAGCTGCCCGGGGAGACCACGGAGCAGCCGCCGAAGCCGGCGGGGTCGTTTTCAGCGAGGCTGTAGGCGAGAACGCCCGGAATCTGGGCCGGGCCGCCATTGTAGAAGCGCAGCTTCTGCCCCACCTCGGCCTGGGTTCGCAGGCGGAAGAGCTGGGAGCTCCTGCGGACGTTGAGGATCTCCACCATGTTCGCAACCGACCGGGAGATGTTCACCGGCAGGGGCTTCAAGGACGGGTTGGCCAGAAGGGGCTGCATGACGGGCCAGTTGGACTGGTTGTCACCCGCCGGCGGGAGCCCCACCCCCCAGTTGTTGGACTGGTAGGTGAAGTCCAGCTTGTTGAACCAGTCGCCCGAGTTGTAGCTGTTGCGGTCCAGCGACTTCGAGCGAAGCATCTCGTCCCCGGCGTGGAAGAACGGGATGCCCTGACCGAGCCCGAGGATCGCCATGCCGAGCTTCTGGATCTTGACGCGATCCTCGAGACTCGTGGCAACGGGAGCTTTGAGCTGGATGGCGTCGAAGATCGTGTCGTTGTCGTGGGCGGATATGTAGTTGATGAGCTCCTGCGGGTCGAGCGTGTAGCCCGACTGCTGCCCGTTGTAGTCGAGCTGCCACCCCTCGATGAGGTTGTTGTTGGAGTCGATGAAGGTGAAGCCCGTCTTCAGACCGCCCGCCATCGAGATCTTCACCCAGTCGGTCATGTGGAGAAGGCGGAGCCTCTGATCGTTCAGGGGGCCCTGATTGGTTGCGTTGGGGTCGGTGAAGAGGCCGGTGATGAACCCCTGTTCCTGGATGCCGGAGAACGGACCGCCTCCGCGCACGCCGTCCCGGATCCGGTCGTTGAACGAGCCGATTCCGGTGCCAGCCATGTTGGCCTGGATGGCGTTGACGCCCCGGGCGTTGTTGGCGACTTCACCGAAGTTCCAGGCCTCGCCATAGAGGTAGATCTTCGAGCCGTCGACGCCGTCCGTGGCCGGGGTCAGCGACTGGAGCTTTGCCTTGATGTTCAGCATGTTCGACTTCATGTGGTGGCCCATCAGGTCGAAGCGGAATCCGTCGACCTTGTAGGCGGTGGCCCACATTGTGAGCGAGTCGATCATGAGCCTTTCCATCATGGCGTGCTCGCTGGCCGTGTTCGGACAGCAGGAACTCGTCTCGATGGAACCCTCCAGGTTCAGGCGGTGATAGTAGCCAGGGACGACGCGGTCGAGGACGGCTGCTTGATTCTGGCCGGCGGCGATGGTGTGGTTGAAGACCACGTCCATGACCACCCGTAGGCCGATGTTCGACAAACCCTGGACCATCTGGCGGAACTCCAGGATCCTGAGCGGACTATCGGGCACCGTCGAGTAACTCCCCTCGGGAGTGCTGTAGTGCCGGGGGTCGTATCCCCAGTTGAATCCGTCTTCACTACGGTAGTGCGAGACGGCTTCCTGTTGAAGGGTGGAGTCCGAAGGGTACTGGCCGAGGTCCCCATATGGGGAAGGGTAGAGATTCGGGCTGCCATTGGCCGGGGTCCACTGGCTCTTGTCCTCCCCGACGGATCCGATGTCGAAGACCGGGAGGAGGTGGACGTGCGTGAGTCCGGCCTGTGCGAGGCGTCTCAGGTGGCTCATGCCGTTCGACCCGGGTAGGCTGAAGGCGGCGAAAGTCCCCTTCATCTCGACCGGAACCGAGGGGTCGTGGGCGCTGAAGTCCCGAACGTGCAGCTCGTAGATGGAGATGTCCTCGGGGGCGTCGAGAGGCGGTTTGACGAGCGCATCCCATCCGGCGGGCTTCAGGGCAGGGTCGTTCAGGTCGATGATCTGAGTGAGGGCGCCCCAGAAGGACAGGCTCGTGGAATAGGGGTCGGTGACCCAGTTGGTCTCCACGTTGTTCGTGCTGGGTACCCAGACCCTGACCCGGTACAGGTAGTACTTGCCGTACCAGCCCGGATCCCCCGTGACGCTCCAGATGCCGGCGGCGGCGTCGAGAGTCATGGGGATGGCGAGGAAAGTGGTCGAGGTGGATGTGTCGTAGAGGATGAGGTCGATGGTCTGCGCCGTGGGCGCCCAGACCCGGATCGTCGGGACACCCGCGGAGAACGAGAGGCCGAGCGGACCCGTGTACGTGTAGTAGTCGTCGAGAACGCCCGGAATCTGCAGGGACGTGGCGTCCACGAGGACGCTCGAGGGGCTGACGATGGAGACCGCTGTCTGTCCCTTCAGGAAGGGCTTGGCCGTCGCAACGTCCGCGGGAGCGATGCGGAATGCCTTGTAGGCAGCCAGGTGCGGGAACTTCGCGACGATGTTGGCGGGGGGACCGGCGGGGTCGAGGGTCAGGATGACCGAGGAAGTCTCCCCCGTCACCCCAGTACCCGTCAGGGCGAGACCGCCGTTTGCGGCGTAGTGGAGTTTGATGGCCGAGCCATTCGGGTAGGCGGGCGGACTCCAGAGGATGAGGTCACGCGCGACCCAGTGAGCCTTGGCCTTGGCGAGGTTGCCAGCCGGAGCGCCAGAGGCGGAGATCGTCAGGATATGCGTCGTGGCGTTGTAGCTGAAGAACATCTCCGTGCAGGCCGAAGGAACGGTGAAGACGATGTTCCCCCCACCCGGCACGCCGCCGTCACCATAGTTCTCGCTCCAGCCCTCGTTGATGGCGACTTTCGTCTGGTAGGTTCCCGCGGGCAGAACGCTCGTGGAGAAAGTGTAGATCCCGTCACCGTCCGGATCCTGGAGCCAGGAGCGCAGGCATTCGGGCTGCCAGTCTCCGGGGCAACCCATCTCGCTCTGGAAGTCGCCGGCGGCGGTGGCGATCGTCTTGTTCTTGTTGTCGGTGATCCAGTGAGTGGCGTGGCTGTAGTAGAACTTCACGTTTGTCGTGGAAGCGAGGCTCAGAGTGATGTTCGCCCCGTTCGGAGTGGCGTTCGCGCCGTAGTTTTCCGTCCACGAGTCGTTCAGGGCAGCCTTGTATTCCCAGCTTCCCGCTGGGACGCTCCAGGTCGCCTGCCAGACCTGATCGGTGCTGTCGTACGTCAGGTGCGTCGACGCACAGGTCGGGTCCCAGTCGCCCGCGCAGCCGAGTTCGCTCTGCAGGCCACCAGCGATCGTCACCGACGCCGGTTGCGGCGGGATGGCGGGCCCTGCCGCGGTGATCGTCAGGATGTGCGTCACGGAGTTGTACGAGAACTTCATTCGGGCGCAGTCGGACGGAACGGTGAAGGGGATGTTCGCGCCGCCCGGCGCTCCGCCAGCGCCGTAGTTCTCTGCCCAGTCCTCGTTGATGGCGACCTTCGCCTCGTAGTTGCCGGCCGGGAGGCCCCCCGTCACGAATTCGTAGATGCCGTCATTGTCGGGGTCTTGCAGCCAGGACCTCAGGCAGGAAGGACTCCAGTCATCCGAGCAACCGAGCTCGCTCTGGAAGCTTCCGGGAACGGTCGCGATGATCGAGTTCGCACTGGACGTGATCCAGTGTGTCGCATTGTCGTAGTAGAACTTGACGCTCGTCGAGGCGCCGAGGTTCAGCGGGATGTTGGCGCCATCCCGGACTCCGCCGGCACCGTAGTTCTCGGCCCATGAACCGTTCAGAGCCGCCTTGTACTCAAAGCTCCCGGCGGGAACGGTCCACGTTCTCTGCCAGACCTTGTCCTCGCTGTCGTAGTTGAGCTGGCTCGCGGTGCAGGCGGGGTCCCAATCCCCGGCGCACCCCAGTTCGGACTGTAGCGAGCCGGCGACCGTCACACTCGAGGGCTCCGCCCCTGGTGCCGGCCCGGCGCCGGCGAGGAGGATGAAAAGAAAAACGGCTGGCACAACAGCCAGCCGCAACAGCTTCGACGGAGGAGTCTTCGTTTCCATGGACCTCCACTCCCTTCGACCTGCGATTATAACGCGTTAACGCGATTTTCGGTTATGGGTCGGAAAATGATCCTCTGCTGGAGAGGACGCAGGGGCGGGGAAACTGGATCGAGCTCAGGTTCTGAACACGGCTGATCGACGGGAGGCCATCGGAGAGGATGGGTCTGTTCCAGGATTCCTCCGCTGGGGGTCCCCGGGGGTGCGGGTGACGCTCGGAGCTGTCAGAGGGGAAGTCCGCGGACTTCCCGGGCGCGGCGGTAGGCGTCGGCGTACTGGCCCGCCGAGTGGTCCCAGGAGTTGTCGACGGCCATGCCGTTGAGGACCATCCGGTGCCAGATGTCGCGCTGGAAGAAGACGTGCTGGGCATGCAGCACCTCGGCCGCGAGGGCGCCGGGAGAGGCGTACTCGAAGTGGAAGCCGTTGGCGGAAGCCAGATTGTGGCCGTTGTAGGGGATGACGGAGTCGGCGAGACCGCCCGTTCTCCTGACGATGGGGAGAGTTCCGTAGGCCAGGGCGTACATCTGAGTGAGGCCGCAGGGCTCGAATCTCGAGGGCATGACGAAGGCATCCGAGCCGGCTTCGATCCGGTGGGAGAGGGCCTCGTCGTAGCCGAGGAAAGCCCTGAACCGGCGCGGGTTGTGAGCTTCCAGGAGCCTCATCGCTCCCTCGAGAGCGGGTTCGCCGGAACCGAGCATCACGATCCGGATTCCCCGTCGGATCAGCTCGGGGGCGGCTTCGAGGAGAAGGTCGAAGCCTTTTTGATCGGTGAGGCGTCCGATGGCGCCGACGATCATGCCGGGATCGGCGGGCTCGAAGCCGGCGAGGTGGCAGAGGTAGGCCCGGCAGTCCGCCTTTCCCCGGAGGTCTTCCGCGGAGTAGTGGGAGAGGATGTACCGGTCTGTCGCGGGGTTCCACTCGGTCGTGTCGATTCCGTTCAGGATGCCGAGGATCCGGTCTGCCCGTATCCGGAGGATCCCGTCCAGGCGAGCTCCGCCCTCGGGGGTCTGGATCTCCCACGCGAAGGTGGGCGAGACGGTCGTGATGATGTCCGCGGCGCAGATGGCGCCCTTCAGCAGATTCAGGGCCCCGTCGAACTCGATCTGCCCTCCCCAGGCGACGTCGGCGGGCAGGCCGAGGGCCGGAAAGAGCTCCATCCCGTAGATTCCCTGGTACGCGATGTTGTGGATCGTCAAGACGCTCGCGACGTCGTCGAACCAGCGATCCCTCCAGCTGCTCCAGGCGGTGAGCATGGCTCCCAGGGCGGGGTGCCAGTCGTGGCAGTGCAGGATGTCCGGCTTTCGGCCGATCCGCTTCATCCCCTCGATGGCGGCCCGGACGAAGAGTCCAAAGCGCCAGAGGCCATCGTCGATTCCCGAGTCGCTCGGAGCGTAGAGCCCGCCCTGCCTGTGGAAGAGGGGATCGTGCGCGACGAAGTAGACCGGCACGTTGCTTCCGGGAAGGGTGCTCTTGAGGATGCCGACACCGTACGGCTGGCCCATGATGCCGATGACGAACGGGTCGCAGGCCTGCTCGGGCCACGTGAGGCGCTTGCGAAACCACTGGGCGGCCGAGAGGTGGAAGGGCAGCCAGACATCGGTGTCCTCCCCACGGGCGGCCTGGGCCTTGGGGAGCGCCCCGGCGACGTCGCCGAGCCCCCCGGTCTTTGCATACGGGACACACTCGGCGCTCAGATGGCTGATTTTCAACTCGTCTCCTTTGTCGTTTCCCAAAGGACGGAGGCATAGCCGACCACGCGTTCGTCGCCCTCTCCGGAGTCGGCGGAATCTCCGTGTGCCAGGAGCACGGCGCGGGTGGGGGGGAGATGCCTGAGGGCTTCCAGGAGGACAGTCGCGGGCAGGACCCCGCACATCGAGATCCGTTCGCGGTGGATCACGCGGTGGAAGAGCTCCTCGGGATCTCCGGAAAGGAGCGCATCCAGGGCTCTGAGGTCCTTGAGGTGGTTCTCCTTGCGGTGGAGGTAGTGGTTCAGGTCCGAGGAGACGGCGAGGGCGCAGCGCTCGCCCTTTTCCTCGAATTTCTGGATGGCCCGCGCGAGGCCGCGGCCGGCGGCGAGGCAGAGGGAGAGATCGGGCTCGGAGAAGGAGAGGCAGGCGATCTCGATACCCGGGTGAACCATCTGCAGGTAGGGGAGGAGCACCTCGAGGGAGTGCTCCTTCTCGTGAGCGACATCGTCGAAGGACGCCTCCGGGACGGAGGACGCGAGGAGGTCCAGGAGAGCCCGGTTCGTCCAGACGGGCCCGAGGGGTGTCTCCCACGAATTCGCGTTCGAGAGGGCGATGCCCGAGCCGGTTCCGCGGTGGTTGGGCCCGAGCAGGATGACGAACCCGGGCCAGTCGATGGATGCCACCGCTGGTCCCGCGATGTGCCCCGCGAAGATGTGCCCGGCGTGGGGCAGAAGAACGGCTCGCCAATCCAGCACGGACCGGCGGGGACGGTGGTGCGGCTGCATGAAGCCCGAAAGGGACTCCCGCAGCCGGACCGGATCGCTTTCGTAAAACAGGCCAGAAACGGCCGGGCGCCGGGTTTCTCGGCTTCTCACTTTCCCGGCGCGGCCGGGACCGCATCCCTGTTTTCGACGATCACGACGATTTCGGCGGTTCTTGGTCCGCACGTTGCCTTGATCGTGGTGCTCCCCTTGGCGAACGCTCTCACCTTTCCTCCCGAGGCGACCGCGGTCTTCGGGTCGGACGAGGCGTAGACGACGGCCACGTCATCGATGGCGACTCCATCGGGAGACTTGGCGATGACGTTGAGGGTCTGGACCCCCCCGGTCGGGAGATAGATCAGGGTTGGGTGGACGATGAAGGTGTCGATCTCACGGAACAGGATCCTCAGGTCCGCCGAGCCCCCGATCTCACCCAGGGTCGCCGAGACGCTGACCCGGCCCTCGGCAAGGGCCGTGACGGTACCGTTGTCGTCGACGGTGGCGATGTTCGCGTCGGTCGTGGCCCACTTGGGTTTCAGATCGGTCGGATGGTCCTTGGTATCGAGGACCTCGGCCACGAAGGAGACCGTGTCCCCCTTCTTGCCCGCCAGAGTCGTCCGCGGCGGAGAGACCGTGATGGTCCTGACGTCGATCACCTCGACCGTCGAGGTTCCGGAGAATCCCGCGTGCTCCGCCGTGATGATCGTCTTGCCGGCCCCCACGGACTTCACGATGCCGTTTTCGACGGAGGCCACTTTCGTCTGGCTCGAGGCCCAGTTGATGGGCAGCCCGGGAATCGGCTGATCCTTCTTGTCGAGAACCTGTGCAGCGATCGAGCCGGACTTCTGGAGTCCGTAGAGTGTCAATTTCGGCGGCGTGGTCTTCACCGTCGCCGGCTTCTGGCCACAGCCGTAAAGTCCGAGGACGCCCGCGGTCAAGACGGGGATCCACGGCCACACCCGGCCCCGATTCGAGTTTCGAGACGTCAGCATTCCACGAATTCTAGCGTTCCTCATCGGAAAGTTCCTCGTCTTCCAGAGGTTCCAGGGAGGGTTTCTCTCGGCGGGCGCGGGCGGCGATCTTCTCCGCGCGGGCCGCGAGCCGGGCCGGGTCCCGGGCGAACCTTGCAGGGGAGGGGATCATGGCCGCCAGGCGGGCCGACTGCGCGGGGTTGAGCTGGCTCGCGGGGATGCCGAAGTACTTGCGCGCGGCGGCCTCGCAGCCGTAGGTGGTCTCGCCCCATTCGATCGCGGAAAGGTAGATCTCGAGAATCCTCGCCTTGCCGAGGACGAGCTCCATCGTGATCGCGATCGCAGCCTCCCGTGCCTTCCGGAACATCGATCTCTCCGGAGAAAGGTAGAGGTTCTTGGCGAGCTGCTGCGTGATCGTCGAGGCGCCCAGACGCCGCTTCTTCCCGCGCGCCTCCTGCTTCTTGTTGTATTCGCGGGCCTTGGCGATGGCGTCTGGATCGATTCCCCGGTGAGTGAAGAAGCGGGCGTCCTCGGCGGTGATCACGGCGCGAATGAGGTGGGGAGAGACCCTTGAAAGTGGCACGGGCCGCCGGTCGATTCTCGCCGGCTTCCCTTCTTTCTCGAGCCGGTCTTTTCTCGCCTCGATGAAGGCCGTGGACCCAGGGTCGCGGACGCGCAGGAGGAGAATCGCCGGGACCGGGATCACGTACCCGAAGACGGCGAGAAAAAGCAGGGCGCCAAACCCGAGGGAGAAGCGCCGCCACTTCTTCCGTCTGTTCACGAGAATGCCCGCTGCGGAAGGCCGATCAGCCAACGACCTCCGTCAGCGCGGCGCGAAGTCTCTGGACTCCGAGAAGGGCATCCTCCTTGGTGAGGGTCAGGGGGGGACGCAGCCGGATCGCCTTCTCGCCCGAGGCGAGGCCCATCACGTTGTGCTTCTGGAGCCAGGAAGCGAGCACCTTGCCCCGGGTCGCTCCATCGGGAAGGTCGAAGGCGATGAAGAGTCCCCTGCCTCGGATGTTCGTCATCTTGCCCGGGAACTCGAGCGAGAGCTCGAGGAGCTTGCCCATGAGGAACTCACCCACGACGCGCGTGTTTTCCACCAGGTTCTCCTCGACCATGATCTCGAGGAACCGGCGGCACCTCACCATGTCGACGAGGCTGCCGCCCCACGTCGAGTTGATGCGCGAGGAGACGGTGAAGACGTTGTCCGGCTCCTGGTGAATCCGGTCGTTGGAGGCAAAGCCGCAGACCTGGGTCTTCTTCCCGTACGAGAACATGTCGGGTTCGACTCCGATCCCCTGCCAGCCCCACATGTGGCCCGTCAGTCCCATTCCGGTCTGGACCTCGTCGACGAGGAACATCATGTCGTTCTCGTCACAGAGCTCTCTCAGCTTCCGGAAGAACTCCGGCCTGAAATGGTTGTCTCCCCCCTCGCCCTGGATCGGCTCGACGAGAAGGGCCGCGATGTCGTCCCTGTTATCGGCCAGGGCCTGTTTGATCTGGGCAATGGCGAGCTCCTCGCGGGAGATCGTCGCCTCGAGGCTCTCGGGGGTGAGGGGGAAGGTCAGCTTGGGGTTGACGATTCTGGGCCACTGGAACTTCGGGAAGTACATCGTCTTCCGCGGGTCGGCGGTGTTCGTGACGGAGAGCGTGTAGCCCGACCGGCCGTGGAAGGCCTGCTCGAAGTGGATGATCTGCGTGCCAACCTCGCGGCGGTACCCCTTCTTGAAGTTCCTCCGGATCTTCCAGTCAAAGGCCGCCTTCATCTGGTTCTCGTTGGCGAGGGCCCCGCCCTCGATGAAGAACATGTGCCGGTTGTGCGAGTCCGGGACCGCGAAACGGGAAAACGTCTCGACGAACTCGGCCATCTGCTGGGTGTAGATGTCGCTGTTCGCCGGCTTCGTCACCGCCGCCCAGGCCAGCTCCTCGAGGAACTCAGGCGTCGTCATCTTCGGGTGGTTGTACCCGACCGGACACGTCGCGAAGTTCGAGAAGAAGTCCAGGACCTCGACGCCGTGAAGCGAGTCGAAAACAAAGTTCCCGTGGGATCTTCGGAGATCCATGACGATGTGGTATCCGTCCACGAGGATGTGTTTACTCAAGGAGTCCAGGACGTTCTTGGGCTCCACGTGCACGCGAGTGGGCGATGCGGTCGACATGAATCCTCCGGAGCGCGGCGACAGTATTCCTCTGCCGCCCCAATGGCGAGCCGGTCACCGCAACGGCCGGATTCTAGCAGCCCGGTTCCGGCTCTCTGGATCCAGTCACGAGGCTCTCGACGAGCCGGGCCGCCGCCTCCGCCCCGTCCTGGCGCCGATACGAGTCCTGCACGCGGCGCGCCGCGGTCCGGATGGGCGAAGCTTCCTCAAGAAGGAGCTTCAGGGCCGAGCGGGTTTCCGCCACGCTCGACTGGTAGAGGTCGAGAGCGAGCCCCGCCCCACTCCGTTTGAGGAAGAACGCCTGGAGGGGCTGGTCGTTGCAGACCGGACTGATCAGGAGCGGGACCCCGTGAGAGAGCGCCTCCATCACCGAGTTGGCCCCGCCGTGGGTCACCATCGCCGAGACCCGTGGGAGGAGCGCCAGCTGCGGTGCGTACCGGACCGCGATGACGTCCCCCGGAAACGGGGAACCCGCGAGATCACCCGCGCTGAGAATGACCTGAACTCCGAGCGTTCTCGCGGCCTCGGTCACTTTCCAGAAGATCTCGGGCTGGTAGGAGATCTGGCTTCCGTAAGAGACGTACAGGAGGGGTTTGTCTTTCGAGAGCCTCTCCCACGGGAACCCGGGCTCGTCTCCGCGGAGGCGCTTGGGAAGGGATGGTCCGACGAGCCTCACCCCGGGTGGGACCTCAATGCCAGAGACGTACTCGGTGGTCGAAAAGACCGTGGTGAAAGTGGAGGGCAGAAAGTCACAGACGCGGAATCTGGGTGTCAGACCCAGGCCAGCGAAGAGCTGGTCTCGTTCCTCGGCGTGTGATCGGATGTTGTGGAGGTGCGGGACGTCGAGGTCTTCCGGAGTGACCGGGTTGAGGGAGGACGAGACCGCGCCAAAAGGGATCCTCTCGAGGTGGGCGGCCAGAATCACCTGGTAGAGCATCGGATCGGTCGCGATCGCGTCGGGCGCCGAAGCGCGCAGCGCGGCGCGCACCGGTTCGATCTGAGCGGGGACCGGGTCGAGCAGGAGACCGCGGATCCAGCCCCGCAGGCAGTGCGGGTTCCGCACCAGATCCGCGAGCTCGGGTCCAGAGGTCGCCAGTGCCGGCCGTGCCAGGCTCGAGAGGGGCTCGAGGACCTCATCCGCGAGCGCCTCCATCTGGGGCGACGCCTCCGGAACGGCGAGCCACAGGACCCGGTGACCACGATCCTTCAGCTTCTGGGCGAGCGGGGCGAGCGGGTTGACGTGGCCCTTTTCGGGACTGGAGGCGAGAAGAAATCGAGCCACGTGGGTCTCAGAGAGAAGCGGAAAGGAGCCTCAGGGAATGGAGCCGGAAGAGCGTCCGCTCGGACTCGGCGGAGTAGGGGCCGTCCCTGAGGGCGGAGACGTGTCCCTCGATGGTGGCCCGGTCCAGACCGGCCAGAGCGAGGGTATCTCTGTTGGCCGGGAGCGAGGCGAACTCGTCCAACCAGGCCGCCCGGACGTGCTCTTCCGCTGAGGAGAGAGACAAGGGCCGGGGGAACTTCCGAAGGAGCCGGATCTCGTCGGGTAACAGAGAGCTCACGGCCCACCTCAGAACGAGCTTCCCGAGATTCCCATCTGTCCTCAGGTGCATGGGTAGGGCAGAGCCGAAGTCGACGATCCGCTGGTGCAGGTAGGGAGCGTAAACCGAGAGCCCGTGAGCCTGCGCCGGCCGGACCTCGGCGGGCACGGTCAGCTCGGGCAGAACCTCGCGAAAGACCCGGGCCTGTCCAGAGGAAAGGGGTGTGGCGGAACCAGGTGGTGCCCACGCGCGAAGAGACTGCGGATCGCCGGCGAAGACCTCGTCGGCGCCGAGACCGCTGATCACACGGTTGAAGCCGTCCGCCGCGATTGCGTGGAATGCCTGGAACTTGGCGGCGGGAAGCGGACTCCAGCCAAGATCTTCCATGGCCCTCACCGTGGCCGGAAAGACGGCTGGCAGCTCCTCGGGGATGATCCGGACCGTCTTCCATGAAGCGCGTGCCCGGGCGGCCGTCGCTTCGGCGCGGGCCAACTCGGCATCGTCGCCGGGCAGCCCCGTGTGGAAGGTGTAGGCGGTGAGCGGACCGAGTCCTGCTTCGGCGGCGATCATGAGAAGGGCTCCGGAGTCGAGGCCGCCGCTGAGAAGAAAGGCTGTCTTGCGAGGCTCGAAAGAGGCCCTGACGGCTTCCGCCAGGAGGGATTTCAGAAGACGGGCCCCTCCCTGCGGGTCGACAGGCCCCGATGCAGGCTGGAAAAGGGGAGCCTTCAGGGCCCTCGAACAGGTGACACTTCCTGGGTCGCTTCTCAGAGAGAAACCGGGCCGCAGCTTTCGGATCAACTCGAAGATCGAGGATCCCGGCTGGAGCTCTCCGCGAACGGCGCGCCGCACCCGGAGGGTGTCGAGACGTCCGGGGAGCTCGGCTGCCAGCCGGACCATCCGCGCCGAGGAACCCGCATGAAGGAGGTCCTTGCCGAGCAGGTAGAAAATGCGGCGAATGCCTAAGAGGTCGCAGCCGAGGGCAAAGCCGCCGTCGCGAAGAGGAAAGGAGTCGATCCAGCCCGAGAGCGAGGCCGTGCTGTGAGGTACGCCGTCGCCGGCGGCCGGATCCTGACTTGGTCCCTGGAGACTCACCTCGTTGACCATTGCAACCTGCGTTGCCGGGAGTGTTGCACGATTTCGCCGTTTCTTCCTCCCTGGTCAGTCGACCCCACGGACCTGGAAGACGACCTGCGCAGGGCCGCCGAGGTCCTTCGGCCGAGTCTCTTCAAGCTGACCGGAGGGGAGCCCCTGCTCCACCCTCGACTTCTCGAGTGTGTCGAGGCCGTGAGAAGGTCCGGGATCTCCCCTCAGATCTCCCTGACCACGAACGGCTTTCTCCTCCTGAAGGCTCCACGCGCCCTCTTCCGCGCGTTGGACCGGATCACCCTTTCCGTGTATTCATCCGCCCCGATACCGGAGCGAGTCCTCGCCCGTATCCACGACAGGTGCGACGAAGCCGGGGTGCTCCTCAATGTGAAGGAAGTGAGCGAATTCCAGGTCATGACGCCCGAGGAGGTGCCGCAGTCTCGAGAGGCAGCGCTTCAGACCTTCTCGAGCTGCTGGATGAGGGAGCGGTGTCATCTGCTCTATCGGGGGAGCTTTTACACGTGCACGCGGCCCCCTCACCTGGCGTCTCTTTACGATCTGGATGTGTCCGACGGCGTTCGCCTCGACGGACCGAACCTCCTGGATCGCGTCCTGGAAACGCTCGAGCGCGAGGCGAGCCTCGAGTCTTGCCGCTACTGCCGCGGCACGACCGGACCCTACCGAACCCACCAGCAGATAAGAGGGGACACGGATCTGGCGGGGGAGAGCGAACGCGAGAACGCCTCGTCTGGGGCGTGATCCCCAGCCGCTCGCTGTCTGGACCCGCGAGTGGACGGTGGAACCCGACGCTCTTGTCGCCTTGATCTCGCGACGGGAAGTCCTCTCGCCTTCAGGGCGGGGTGGCAGGGAGAAGCCCGAGGTCTCCCAGCTCGGGGAGCCGCCGGCCCGATCCCTCGCTCCTTGCGTGTCCGCCGAATCGCCATCGATTGTGGTCGATCCACCGGTCGATGAAGGCACGGCTCCCCAGGATCACGCCTTCAGAGAGGTATCGAATCCGGTGCCGGAGGGCGGCTCCCGCGGGCAGATGTCCCTCTTTCGCCTCGACTTCGG
>JAJVIN010000056.1 GCA_022071945.1 Thermoanaerobaculia bacterium
GATTCCCTGGCCGTCCTGTCGACCCGCCTCAGGCGCCTTCGGCGGATGATGCTGATCAGAACCCTCTCTACACGGGTGGATCACTTCTCACGAGCACACGTGGATCACTTCTGGCGAGCGTTGAAGCACGACCGCGATCCAGCTCGGAGGGCAAGGAAAGAAAATCCCCCTTGAGTTCATTCAGGACGTGGAGATCCGGTCCGGAGGCTACGAGGCGGAGTACGGAAAGGCCCTGGGCGGAAACATCAACGTTCTGACGAAGAGTGGCGGGCCTGGTTTTCGAGGAGGCGTCTTCGGGTACTACGCGTCGGACTCGCTCGGGGCCGCCGACGAGCACGAAGCCGACCGGAAGGTCATCAACAGCCCGACGCTCGAAGTCCCGGTTCAGTCCGACGCGGGATTCAACCTCGGAGGGCCGCTATTACGAGATCGAATCTGGTTCTTCGGGGCCTACGATCGGTTGTCGAAGGTTCAGGACTACAGGGCGATCGACCATGTGACGTTCTCGGAGACCGGGGCTCGCCAGAACTTTTACGAGGACCGGACCGACCGCACCCTCGCGAACCTCTTCGCGCTCAACTTCTCCTGGATGCCAGCATCGTCCCAGTCCGTGAGTCTCTCGATCTTCGGAGACCCTTCGAGCGGGACGACGCGTTCGGACGCCAACCCTGGCCCTGCCTACGCGACCACGACCGAGAAGATCACCGGAGGTACGGACGTCTCTGCGCGGTGGACCGGGTTCTTTGGAGCCTTCATCGCCGAGGTTCAGTACGGTTATCACGAGGAGGACGGCCGGGAGGTTAGCGAGTTCCAGAACCGTCCCGTCTTCTTTGACATCCGCAACGGCGTCTTTCAGCTCATCGAGGGGTCGGGCGCCTGGACGACGAATGAACATTGGAGGCTGGTCGACGCCACCTACCGCCGGAACTCTATCCAGCTGAGCGGCAGTGTCAACTTGGGCGCTCACGAACTCAAGGCCGGCGCCCTCCACGAGCTTCAGAACCCGAACCGAACGGCCCGAATCAGTGGCGGCGAGGTGGTATTCAACTACTACCTCCGCGACGGGAGCTACGACGGCTCGGTACATGAGTACTTTGCTTCGGCACCTCTGAATTGCACCAAGCTGACAACGGGTCAGACCGGGAACTTCGGCTACGTGAATCCCGTCGAGTGTCTGGCCTGGCAGAAGACCGATGCAGTCCGGTCGGATGCGCGATCGAGAAACCTCTCGGTGTTCGTTCAGGACTCGTGGAGGCCCTTCTCGAATCTGACGCTGAAGGCGGGATTGAGATACGACCAGCAGGAGATCTACGCCTCCGGCGGGGCGCAGGGTCTGACGCTGAAGGACCAGTGGTCACCCAGGCTGTCCATCGCATGGGACCCGGCCGGGAACGGACGCGTGAAGGCATTTGGCAGCTACGGACGCTACTACCAGGCTTTCCCCATCTACGTGCAAGGCCGCTTCTACTCAGGAGAGTCCGTTGCCTACGTCGTCAACGACTCCCGGGGGGTCGACCCTGTCGGTACCTGGGAGGCAGGCCTCGAGAGCCCCGTGTACGTGCCTGGCGATCTGAAGGGCATGTTTCAGGACGAAATCACCCTCGGCGTCGAGGTCGAGGCCATGAAGAGCCTGGCGGTGGGATTGCGCGGCGTCTACCGCTCACTTGGCCGGGCCCTTGAAGACCGGTGCGATCGTGACGACCCCATCGTCGGGAGCGCGTTCCCGCCTGACGGCTACGGCAAGTGTGCTTTCGTGAACCCTGGATACGGCGCGCTGGGTCAGTATCGCGACCCGGCGAACCCGGACTGCTTCGAGGACTTTCCGGTCAACACAATCCCCGCCCCGTGCGAAAGCGTCCGGGCGAGCCGAATCTACAGGGGCCTCGAACTGACTGTCCAGTACCGGCCCGCGAAGGACCTGTATGCGATGGCGAGCTATGTCTACTCGAAGCTCGAGGGGAATTATGATGGGTTGATCTTTCACGGAGGGGCAGGGGGGCAACAAGTGGAGCCTGGCCTCGGCGGGGCCTTTGACTACACCGCTGGCCTCCCCAACAACTTCGGAAGACTCCCTGGTGACAGGACGCACCAGGTGAAACTCTCGGGTTCCTACACGCTGCCTTTCGGCCTAACGGCAGGCGTCATGGGCCAGTTCTGGACGGGTGAGCCGCTTTCCATCTACGGGTGGAGCAGCGTGTTCTATTCCGGCCAGGTCAAGGCGGATAGGTTCCTGGAACCCAGGGGTTCCTCCGGCGAGATGCCCTCCACCTACAGCATCGACCTTCACCTCCACTATGACTGGAGGATCGGATCCGTCACGGTCACGCCCGCTGTCGACATCTTCAACCTTACTAACGTACAGCCGGCACTCAGCCGCTGGACGATGTACAACACTCCGGCCACGATTTCGAACGACAAGCCGCCCTACACGAACCCGACGAACCCGCGCTTCGGCCGGGACGTCACCTGGCAGCGGCCACGGCTGATCCAGCTGGGACTGAAAGCGGCCTTCTGATGCGAGGGCATCGCTGGCGCGCCGGGAGCGAGGTCGCCGCGCGGGCGCGGGAGCTGAGGCGGTCAGAGACCGACGCTGAGGAGGTCCTGTGGGCGAGCCTGCGGGACCGAAAGCTCGGAGGGATGAAGTTCAGGCGGCAGCACCCCTTCGATATGTTCATCCTGGATTTCTTCTGTCCCGAGAAGGGGCTCTGTGTTGAAGTGGACGGCAGTATTCACGGCGAGAAGGACCAGAAGGCCCGTGATGCCGAAAGGGATGCGGTCCTCCGGGCACGAGGCGTGAAGGTCCTTCGTTTTCGGAACGAGGAAGTCGAAGCCGATCTTCCCTCCGTGCTGGAGGCGATCACTCGAGAGGCCGGGGTGGGCCCTCATCCCCCGGCCCCTTCTCCCGCGAGTGCGGGAGAAGGGGAGCCCGTCTCCCCCCGTGGGGAGGCCCCTCCCGTCCCCGGGGAACCCTCTCCCGCACTGGCGGGAGAGGGTCGCGCGAAGCGCGGGGTGAGGGCCCTCCGGGGCCATGGCGGTTCCGCCCTTGACCCCAAGGAACCTGGGAGACGCTGATGAGAAACATCTCCTTCCGGCCGTTTCTCGCGCTCCTTTTGTCCTGGGTGCCCTCCGTCTCCATTGCCCAGACGACCGGTGAGCTGGCGGGCCGAGTTCAGGATTCGAGCGGGCTTCCGATTCCCGGGGCTCTCGTGGAGGTCCGTTCGCCGGCCTTGATCCGACTTCGCCAGACGGCCTCGGACAAGGAAGGGCGGTACCGGTTCCAGCTCCTACCCCCCGGCGTGTACGAGATCATGGCCCGCCAGACCGGATTCAACGACACCGTCGAGAAGGATGTCCGGATCCCCCTGGGCGAGACGATCACGGTCCCGATGACTCTGACCGTCACGGCGACGGCCAGCGTCGAGGTGGATACGACCCCGCCCTTACTCGACGTGGAGAACGCCAAGGCCGGGATCACGGTGAACCAGAAGGCTCTCCAGAATCTCCCACTTGGGCGCAACTACGCCTCGGCGGCAGCGCTGGTTCCGGGGACGGGACGTGACGTCCTCGGTCCGACCTTCTATGGCGCATCGAGTTTGGAAAACTCTTACCAGATCGACGGCGTCAACACCACGGCGATCCAGCGGGGAGGCCAGGGAAAGACAATCCCGCTCGATTTCATCCAGGATCTGGAGATCAGGTCGGGAGGGTACGAGGCGGAGTACGGCAAGGCACTCGGCGGGAACATCAACGTCCTCACGAAGGGCGGCGCAACCGCGTTCTACGGGAACGTCTTCGGCTACTACGCTTCCGATTCTCTCGGAGCGGCAGACAAGCACGCAGCCGATCGACCTGCAGTCAACGCTCCGGAACTCGAAGTCCCCATTCAGTCTGACGCGGGATTCACCCTCGGTGGGCCGATCCTTCGAGACCACATCTGGTTCTTCGGAGCTTTTAGCCGGGCCGACACTGTTCAGGACTACACCGCCGTCGATCACGTCACATTCTCGGAGACCGGCGAGCCCTCGAAGTTCTACGAGGACCGAACAGACCGCACCCGGGCGAACCTCTTCGCCCTGAACCTCTCCTGGATGCCAAGTTCCTCGCAGTCCTTGAGCCTCTCTGTCTTCGGGGACCCCTCCAGCGAGAACTCGAGAACCGCGGATAACAAATGTTGCGGGACCGGCCCCGCTTCGGCAACTGTTACAGAGAAACGGACCGGCGGAACGAACGTCTCGGGTCGCTTGATCTGGTTTTGGTCGTCCTTCCTGGCCGAGCTTCAGTATGGCTACCATGAGCAGGCTTACCGCGAATCGAACGACGCCTCCGGAAGTCCTGTCATGGTTGAGATCCGAAGCGGCGTTTGGCAGGCGTTGCCGGGATCCGGTCCTCTTCCGCAGAGCGACATGCCCTTTCGGCTCGTCGACGCGACGTACCGCCGGAACTCCGTGCAGGCGAGCGGAACATGGAGTCTTGGTGCACACCAGCTGAAGGCGGCCTTCTCGTATGAGTTGGAGAATCCCGACCGGACGGCCCGGATCAGTGGCGGCGAGGCCATCGTGAATTTCTACCTTCGCGACGGCACCTACGACGGGACGGAGCACAATTACTTAGCCGCCCTGCCCCTCAACTGCATCAAGCTCACGGGAGGCCAGAGAGGGAATTTCGGATACGTGGATCCGGACAACTGTCTGGCGTGGCAGAAGACCGAAAGCGTACGATCGGACCTCCGTTCGAGAAGCGTCACCGCGTTCATACAGGACACGTGGCGACCGGTGTCGAACCTCACCGTGAACGCGGGCCTCAGGTACGAAGAGCAGAGGCTCACGCAGTACGACGGGAGTGTGGCGCTCACGCTCAAGGACCAGTGGTCCCCGCGAGTCTCCGTGTCGTGGTCCCCTGGTTCGAGCGGGCGCAGCAAGGTCTTTGGCAGCTACGGCCGCTACTACCAGGCACTTCCCGAGTGGGTCCAAACGAATTTCCTGGCAGGTGAGATCTTGGCGGTTGTGGTGAACGAGTCCCTGGGGGTGGACCCGATCGGTACGTGGGGCGCGGGACTCTACGAGCCATCGTACGTGCCGGAGCAACTCGATGGAATGTATCAGGACGAGTTCACCCTCGGCATCGAGATCCAGCCCCGGGGGGGATGGGTCGTTGGTTTGCGCGGGGTCTATCGAGGTCTCGGCCGCGCCATTGACGACCGGTGCGATGGGCGGGATTCGGGTCAGGGGATAGCGGGCTACTTCCCCGAGAACGGCACGGCCGACTGCACGCTGATGAACCCCGGGTATGGGGATATGGGACAGCTTCGCGACCCTGAGAACCCGAACTGTTTCGAGGACTTCCCGGCGAACACGAAACCTGCGCCCTGCGAGAGCGTCCGGGCAAGTCGTATCTATCGGGGCCTCGAGTTGACCGTTCGGCACCAGCCCACCAAGGATTTCTACCTTCTCGCGAGCTATGTCTATTCAAGGCTGAGCGGGAACTACGACGGGCTCGTTTTCCACAGATATGTGGGAGACCAGCAGACCGACCCCGGGACAAGCCAGGCGTTTGACTACGGCCTCATGCTCCCCAGGAACTACGGAAGGCTTCCGAGTGACAGGACACACCAGGTGAAGATGTCCGGATACTATACCTTCCCGTTCGGTCTGACGGCCGGCGCCGTCGGGCAGTTCTGGTCGGGCCAGCCCCTATCGACTTACGGTTTTGCCAAGGTGCCCCACCAGCCTTGGTACGGCTGGGCGTTCCTGGAACCGCGTGGCTCGTCAAGCGAGATGCCATCGACCTACAACATCGACTTGCATCTCCACTACGACTGGCGGATCGGGAACGTCACCGTCACGCCGGCCCTGGACGTGTTCAATCTCACGAACGTTCAGCGCGCCCTGGACAGATACCAAACCTACAACACACCTGCGACGAACTCGAACAAAGAGCCCCCCTTCACGAATCCGACGAATGCGCGTTTTGGCAAGGACACGACCTGGCAGACACCCCGGCTCATCCGTCTGGGGCTGAAGGTGGCGTTTTGACGGGACGGCGTCGCTGGCGCGCCGGGAGCGATGTCGCCGCTCGTGCGCGGGAACGGAGGCATTCCTCCACAGGCCTGGAGGAGACACCGTGGGAGGGCCTTCGGAACCGACAGCTCGGAGCGATGAGGTTCACGGGAGAGGGTCGCGCGCGGCGCTGGGTGGGGGCCCCCCTGGACCATTCCGCCTCACCCTTCCACCGCCCGGCGGACCGTGTTCCCCACCCGTGCCATCCAGAGAGACATGGGAGACGCACATGACGAAGACCACGTTTCGGCCGCTTCTCGCGCTCCTTCTCAGCTGGGTGCCGTCGGTGGCCTTTGCCCAGACGACGGGCGAACTGACGGGACGTGTCATCGATTCGACGAACGTCCCGATCGCGGGCGCCCTGGTCGAGGTCAAGTCGCCCGCGTTGATGCGTCCGCGTCAGACGGGAACGGACAAGGAGGGGCGCTACCGGTTCCAACTCCTCCCGCCCGGGACCTACGAGGTGATGGCGCGGATGACGGGCTTTGTCGACGCGATCCGGACGGACATCCGGATCCCTCTCGGCGAGACGATCACGGTCCCGATGACTCTGACCGTCACGGCGACGGCCAGCGTCGAGGTGGATACGACCCCGCCCTTGCTCGACGTGGAGAACGCCAAGGCCGGAATCACGGTGAACCAGAAGGTCCTCCAGAACCTCCCGCTCGGGCGGAATTACGCCTCCGCGGCAGCCCTCGTCCCAGCGACGGGCACCGATGCCCTCGGCCCAACCTTCTATGGCGCGTCGAGCCTCGAGAACTCCTACCAGATCGATGGCCTCAATACCACCGCCGTAAAGAGAGGGGGGCAAGGAAAGAGCGTGCCCTTGGAGTTCGCGCAGGAGGTCGAGATTCGCTCCGGCGGCTATGAGGCCGAGTACGGGAAGGCCCTCGGCGGGAACATCAACCTGCTCACGAAGTCCGGCGGACCCCAATTCACCGGTAATATGTTTGGGTACTTCACGAATGAGTCGATGAGTGCCGCGGATCAGCACGAGGCCGACCGGCTGGCGGTCAGGGCTCCTGCTGTCGAGCTTCCCCGTCAGTACGATGTCGGATTGAGCCTCGGAGGCCCCCTCTTTCGCGACCGGATCTGGTTCTTTGGAGCGTACGACAAGGCGAGGACGGACCAGGATTACCGTGCCGTTGATCACTACACGTATTCCTCGACGGGAGTCGCAACGCCGACATATGAGACCCGAACCGACAGCGCCTCCGAGAACCTGTTCGCCCTGAACTTCTCCTGGATGCCCGACACGGCGCACAACGTGAGCGTGTCGGTTTTCGGCGATCCCTCGACAGAGCAGGCCCGCGGTTGGGATCCCGCGGTACTCCCGTCTGGCCGCGCTGGGCCTGCCTCTGCGACGGTCACGGAGAAGAAGACCGGGGGAACGGACCTTTCGGCTCGCTGGATGGGCTTCCTGGGAAAGTCCATTGTCGAAGTGCAGTACGGCTACCACAGTGAGAACGACAAGGAGTGGGGCGACTACGTGGACCGTCCCGTCGTCGAGGAGTCTCGTTCCGGACTCGTCCAGTTCACGCCGAACTCCGGCCCCTGGACGCGTGGCGGTTATTATGGGGAACTCATCGACGAGACATTTCGACGGAATGCATGGCTGGGGACCTGGGCTTTTCCCTTGGCAGGTCACGATCTGAAGCTCGGTGCGGCGTACGAACTCGAAAACCCGAACCGGACGGCCGGGTGGAGCGGGGGCGAGTGGATTCGGAACTACTACCGAACCGACGGCTCATACGACTACAGCAGGCATGTTTACAACGCAAAGACTCCACTCAACTGCACCAAGCTGACGAGCGGTGAGACGGGGAACTTCGGCTACATCGACCATCTGCAGTGCATGGCCTGGGAGAAGGCGGAGGCAGTGAGGTCTGACGTGAGAACGAAGACCTTCTCGGGATTCATCCAGGATTCCTGGCGCCCGCTGACCAATCTGACAGTGAAAGCGGGCGTGAGATATGACCGTCAGGAACTCATGGCCACCGATGGCGCCGTTGCCGCGAGGTTCGATGACCAGTGGTCTCCCAGGCTCTCCGTGGCGTGGGATCCTGCCGGGAATGGACGCACCAAGGTCGCGGCTTCATACGGACGTTACTACCAGGCGTTCCCTCAGTTCGCCCAAATTAGTCATCTCTCCGGGGAGTTCACTGTTACAGCCTGGAACGAATCACCGGGCGTGGATCCCGTCGCCTCATTCGACTATGCATACCTCTTGAAACCCATCTACATGGCTGATGATCTCAAGGGGTCGTTCCAGGATGAGATCGCCGTTGGGGGCGAACTTCAGGCGGGGCGTAGCCTGTCCATCGGGATACGGGGCCTCTACAGAGGCCTGGGTCGCGCCTGGGAAGACAGGTGTGACCTCTTGGACCCGGGCCAGGGGCTTGCAGGTCTCACGCCACCCGGCTATCACGACAACTGCGCCATGGTGAATCCGGGCGAGGGCGAACTCGGTCAGTTACGCGATCCCGCCAACCCGGATTGCTTCGAGGATTTCCCCGCGAATACGAAGCCGAAGCCCTGTGAAAGCGTGAGGGCGAGACGCTACTACAGGGGAGTCGAGCTTTCCGTTCACTATCGCCCGACGGAAGAAGCCTGGGCACAAGCGAGCTATGTCTATTCGAGGCTTACGGGGAATTTCGAAGGGCTCGTTGTCCACGGCGCTTCAGGCGGCCAGCAGACCGATCCCGGCAATAGCACCACCTTCGATCTCCCCGCCTCGCTCACTGATAACTTCGGCAGGCTCCCGAATGACCGCACACATCAGGTGAAGGTCTCGGGGTCTTACACGCTTCCACTCGGTCTTACCGCGGGCGTGATCGCGCAGTATTGGTCCGGCGTGCCCCTGTCCGTCTATGGCGCCAAGCCCGATTTCTATTTCCTCTGGACGGCGGGTTTCCTCGCGCCGCGAGGCTCCCAGGGCGAGATGCCCTCGACCTACAACATCGACCTCCATCTTCACTACACCACGACCATCGGCAACGTCACCGTTACCCCGGCGCTCGACATCTTCAATCTGACGAACGTTCAGCGGGCCCTGACGCGCTTCCAGGCGTACAACACCGTGGCGACCAACGCGAACAACCAGCCTCCCTTCACGAATCCGACGCATCCGGATTTCGGGAAAGACGTTTCCTGGCAGAGACCACGCCTGATCCGGCTCGGACTGAAGGCGGCGTTCTAGTAGGCTGGAAGACGGCACGATGCAGCTGACACCAGGCTCCAGCTTCGGCAGGTACCTCATCCTCGAGCGCATCGGCGTCGGGGGAATGGCCGAGGTCTGGAAAGCCGAGGAACAACCCTCCGGACGGAAGGTCGCCGTCAAGGTCATGCTCGACGCAATGGCGGACGATGCCAAGTTCGTCGAGCGCTTTCTGCGGGAGGCACGGGTCCTTTCCCGCTTGACCCACCCGCACATCATTCCCATCCATGACTGCGGCGAGACGGGCGGCGATGCCTACCTCGTCACGCCGCTCCTTCTCGGCGGCACTCTCGCGGACAGGCTTCGGGCCGGGGCGGCCGGGCCGAGCGCGATGAGCTGGCTGCGGCAGCTCGGCTCGGCCCTCGACTTCGCCCACCGGGCCGGTGTCATCCACCGCGACATCAAGCCGGGTAACGTCCTCTTCGATTCATCCGGACACCTCTATCTGTCCGATTTCGGCCTCGCCAAGGCCGCCTCGAGCCGGGAGCTGACGACCACGGGCGCCGCTATGGGGACCCCGCTCTACATGTCTCCGGAACAGGTCCGGGGTTTGGAACTCGACAACCGGACGGACGTCTATGGACTCGGCATCATCGCCTACCAGCTCGTGGCGGGACAGCGGCCGTTCGCCGGCGATTCCGTCGCCACGGTTCTTCACAAGACCCTCAACGTCATGCCCGCGCCGCCGAGTTCCGTCTGTCCCGGACTTCCTCGCGGTGTCGACATGGTCATCTTCCGGGCGATTGCCAAGGACCGGCGAAGGCGGTACGAGAGCTGCGAAAGGTTCGTCACGGAACTCGAGCAGGCCATCGCGGGGACTCCGCCCAGCGATCCCGCCGGGATCAGCCTCTCGGAGGATGAGCGCGCCGTTCTCGGGATGAGCGGGACGCAGCCGATCTCGCTGCAGGAAACTCTCACGGCCGGCCGGATTCCGGGGGCCCCCTCGATCAGCGTCCCGAAGTTTTCCGCCGCCAAGGAGACAGGAGGTTCGAAGGTCTGGATCTTCGTCGGGGCGCTCGTCCTCGCCATCGCGGGCGGGACGTTCGCGGCCTTCCGCGGCAGCCTCCTCCCTTCCGCCAGGCCGGCGCCCACTCCTGTTCCCGTCCGGGCCCCGGATTCCCAGCCACCGCTTGCCCGCCTCATGGCCGCCAAGCGGGATATCCGACTCTTCTCCGATTCCCTTCGCGAGTACGCGATCGAGCACGGCCGGTATCCCGGCGGCATATGGGGGGAAGCCTACCGGGCGATCCTGCCCAGCCTCGGACTCGACCCGCCCTCGATCAAGGACCCCTGGGGACAGGGCTACCGCTACGTCACCTCGCAGGATGGGAAGTGCTTCGTCCTTCTCAGTCCTGGACAGGACGGCGTCTATCAAACCAAGGACACAGTCGTGACACGGCTCCTCTCCTCCGGCTGCAAGATCACCAAGGGGATCATCCAGGGCGATGACCTGACGACCGACATCGTCGTCTGCAACGGGAACTTCCTCACGATGGATGAGCTGCCCGCCGGCTCGAAGTGAGTCCGCACTCTGGGCGGCACTCCTTCCGATGGCCGGACGGCCGCCGGCGAAGGGAGGCGGATGGGCCCCTCACCCGCCTGCCGGCACCCTCTCCCCGCTCACGCGGGGCGAGGGGAAGAAAGGGGCCGCGTCTGGCCCTCTGCTCCCGGGGTGGTGTGGGGATGATGAGAAGCCAAGACGATCCGTCCCGCACCCAGCCGAGAGCCCGGCGTCCAACACGTTCGCGTCTCATGAAGGGATGGAATCACTTCACGTGGCGCGAAGGCTGCAATTCCTTGCCCTCGCCCCGCGGCAGCGGGGAGAGGGTGCCGGCAGGCGGGTGAGGGGCCGACCCCTTCGGCGCTCACGCGCCGCCGGATCGGACTTCCTGCCTCGGAACCGCCTCGAACCACTCTCGCGCTATCTTCCGGCATTCGCCCTCAGCGGCTCTGAGCCGTTCCTCGGCCCGCTCCGGCGAGGTGGCCAGTCCGTCCACCCGAACCGTCCGGATTTCACGGAACCCCATGAACTCGAAACAGTGCCTCACCAGAGGCAAGGCGTGGTCCCAGTCCGTGAGTGGACCGTCGTAGGGCCGGGCCGCCGTCATCAGGATCGCGGCTCTCTTCCCTTCGAGAAGTCCCCGGTAGACCCCGTTCTTCGCGGTCCAGGTCTTCCCTTTCTGCATCACCGCATCGAACCAGCCCTTCACGGCCGCGGGGAGCGAGAAGTTGTACATGGGAGTCGCCAGGACGACGGTGTCCGCCATCTGGAGTTGTTCCGTGAACCGGTCTGCCTCCCTGAGGAGGGCACTGTCCTCTGGCGAAAGGTCGGCCCCCGCGTAGTTCCTCTCCATGTAAGCCCGGACGATCGCCGTGTCGAGGACTCTCGGAGGATCCGCCGCGAGGTCGACCGTCTCCTCGGGAGTCGGCGGAACGGCCTCCAGAAAGGCGTCGAGGAGCCGCAGGGTCCGCGATCGCGGGCCCCGCGGAAGGTACTTCAGTACGAGCAGACTCACCTTCAGGCCAGATCGAAGAGGAGCGCCTCGAACTCGCTGGCCGCCGCGATCTCGAGGGTGCCGGCTCCCTCGACGCTCGCGCCGTCGCCCTCCTGGAGCCTCACTCCATCGATCGCCGTTTCTCCCTTGATCACTTGCAGCCAGGCCCCCCGGCCCGTCCGCAACTCATGAGAGACCGCCTGCCCGGCCCTCAACCTCAGCCGGTAGATGTCCGCATCCTGGTGGATCAGCGCCGAGCCGTCCCGGCCGTCACTGGAGATGACGAGGACCTTCGCGTCTCCCTCCTTCGCCGGGTCCGGGTGCCACTCGGTGTAGCCGGGCACAAGGCCATGCCGCTTCGGCTTGATCCAGATCTGCAAGAACTGCAACTCGTTCTCCCTGGACGGGTTGAACTCGCTGTGGAGAACACCTTGCCCCGCGCTCATCAGCTGGATCTGGCCGGGGGTGAGAACCCTTCCGTTCCCCATACTGTCCCGGTGCTGCAACTCTCCTTTCAGCACGTAGCTGAAGATCTCCATGTCGCGGTGGCCATGAGTTCCGAAGCCCTCACCGGGCTCCACGAGGTCCTGGTTGATGACCCGGAGCGTCCGGAACCCCATGAACCTCGGGTCGTGATAGTCGGCGAACGAGAACGTGTGGCGGCTCTTCAGCCAGCCCAGGTCCGCCAGGCCGCGCTCCTCTGATTTGCGTACGGTGACTTTCCTGGTCTCGACGGTTGTCTCGGCGGTTGCCATGTGGCCTCCCTTCCTCTTTCCAGAAGGAATATAGGTTGACATGACAAATATTTCCAATACATGTTTAAGATAGCTTTGATACTCTGGGCGTATTGATGGTCGAGCTGCGCCATCTCCGTTACTTCATCGCCGTGGCCGAGGAACTCCACTTCGGCAGGGCGGCGCGGCGCCTCAACATGGCTCAACCGCCTTTGAGCCATCAGATCCAGGCCTTGGAGCGGGAGCTGAAGGCCGCGCTCTTCCTGCGAACGAAGCGGTCCGTGGCACTGACGGAGGCCGGACGGGTCCTGCTCGAGGAAGCGCGCGTCATCCTGCGGCGGGTGGCGGAGGCGGAGCGGCTGGTCCAGGAGGCCGCGAGCGGGACGATCGGGGTCCTCAGAGCCGGGTTCGTCCTCTCCGCGTCGTACTCGCTCTTGCCGTTTGCCATCCGGGATTTCCGGTCCCGCTACCCGGGAGTCGAGCTGACGCTCAGAGAGGTCAGCCCTTCGGAGCAGGTCCGCAGGCTCACGAGCGGCGAAATCGATGTGGGGATCCTGCGGCTCCCGATCGATTGCCCGGGCCTGGAGTCGGTGCCGGTTTTCGATGAGGCACTTGTTGCCGCGCTTCCCTCCGGGCATCCGCTCGCTGAAAAGGGCTCTCTTCCCTTGCAGGCCCTGGCCCGGGAGTCCTTCATCCTGTTCCCGCGCCGGCACGGCCCGGGCCTCTTTGATGTGATTCAGGAAGCCTGCCGCGAAGCGGGATTCAGCCCGAGGGTGGTGGAGGAACCGGGCGAGATGTCGTCGATTCTGGCGTTCGTGGCCGGAGGTCTCGGGGTCTCCCTTGTTCCGGAGTCGCTCGCCGGGCATCTGGCGGACAGGATCACCTACAGGATGCTCGAGGCGAGCCGGACGTGCACGCAACTCGCGGCCGTCTTCTCACCCCAGCGTGCCTCGCCCACCGTCAGGAACTTCTGCCAGTCCCTCCAGGCGGCGGGCAGGGAGTGCCGCGAGCGGGTCGACAGTCTCCTCGGGCCACCTTAGACGCGGCTGTTGAACCGCTCCTCCTCCACTATGATCCCTGCTCTCACCGCCGAGGTGGTGAGGCACCCCAATACCTGGAGTCCCGATGAGAATTGCCGCCGCCCTTCTGGCCGTCGCCCTTCCCGCGATGGCCGCCCCTCCCGCCACCCCGCCTCCCACCGAAGCGCGTCCCGTCACAGACACGCTGCACGGTCAGAGCATCGTCGACCCGTACCGCTGGCTCGAAGGCGACGAGAAGGGCGCGCTCACCCCCGAGGTGAACGCCTGGACGGACGCCCAGCTCGCCTACACCCGGCAGGTGCTCGACTCCCTTCCCGGCCGCAAGGCCGTCGAGGCGCGTTTACGCGAGCTCATGGAAGTGGGCGCGGTGACGGCCCCCGAGATGAGGGGAAACCGGTACTTCTACCGGAGGCGCGAGGGGAGCGAGAACCAGGCGAGCGTCTACGTTCGTGAGGGCCACGCCGGCACACCGCGCCTGCTCTTGAACCCGAACACGCTGGATGCCAAGGGGCTCGTCACCATCGCTTGGATCGAGCCCGATCCCGCCGGGAAGCTCCTCTCCTTCGGCATGTACCGGGCGGGCGACGAGAATGCGACGGCCTACATCCTGGACGTCGATTCGGGCCGCTGGCTGGCCGACGAGGTCCCGGGAAAGGTCTACTCCCTCAACTGGCTCCCCGATTCGTCCGGCTTTTTCTACCGCAACCTCGAGAGCACGAAGGATCCCTACTCCGGCCAGGTCAAGTTCCACAGGCTGGGGTCTCACGTCCGGCACGACGTCCTCCTCTTCCGCCAGTACAAGAAGGAGGAGAACGCCAAGCTCGCCACGACCTACGGACCCTACTTCTACGCGAGCGAGGACGGGCGCTGGGGATTCCTCACCTACTCGACGGGCACGTCCACGAACGATCTCTGGGCCGTCGACCTCGATCGCTGGAAGCGCACGGGAGAGTTCGTCAAGACAGACGTGATCATAGGTTCCGAGAGCAGCTCGCAGGGACCCGTTCTCGGCGACACGCTCTTCATGCTGACGACGGACGGGGCCAAGAACGGGCGCGTTCTGGCCGTCGACCTCAATTCCCCGGCCCGCGCCAGCTGGAAGACGCTCATTCCGGAAAGAAAAGACGTCAACATCGAGAGCGTCTCGCTCGCCCGGGGCATCCTGGTGGTCAACGCCCTGAAGGACGCGTCCTCGCGCATCGAACTCTACTCGGTCGACGGAAGACCCCTCGGCGAGCTTCCGCTTCCGGGAATCGGGACGGCTTCCATCTCCACGAACCAGGACCGGACCGAGGCTTTTGTCACATACACATCCTTCAACGAGCCCACGGGCATCTACCGGGTCGACCTCGCGACGAAGAAGCTCGAGCTCTGGGAGCGTCCGAAGGTCCCCGTCGATCCGTCCATTGCCGAGGTCAAGCAGGTCTTTGTTCCCTCCAAGGACGGCACGAAGGTCCCGGTCTTCCTCGTTCACCGGAAGGGACTGAAGCTCGACGGCAACAACCCCACCGTCATCTGGGGCTACGGGGGCTTCAACGTCAGTGAGACCCCGAGGTTCTCGGCCACGCTCTTCCCCTGGTTCGAGGCCGGGGGTGTTTACGCGGTCGCCTGCCTGCGCGGCGGCGGCGAGTACGGCGACGCCTGGCACGAGGCCGGGATGCTGGAAAAGAAGCAGAACGTCTTCGACGACTTCATCGCGACGGCCGAGTGGCTCGTGAAGAACAAGTACACGAAGCCCGAACGGCTCGCGATCTCCGGCGGCTCCAACGGCGGTCTCCTGACCGGAGCGGTCATGGTCCAGCGTCCGGAACTCTTCTCCGCCGTCATCTCCGCGGTGCCCCTTCTCGACATGCTCCGGTACCAGTCGTTCCTGATGGCCCGCTACTGGGTTCCCGAGTACGGCTCAGCCGAGAACGCCGATCAGTTCAAGTTCATCCGGGCCTATTCCCCCTACCACAACGTCAAGAAGGGAACGAAGTACCCCGCCGTCCTCCTGACGGCCGGAGAGAACGACTCGCGTGTCCACCCGCTGCACGCCCGAAAGATGGCGGCCCTTCTGCAGGCCTCCTCGGCTTCGGACCCGAAGGAGAAGCCCGTGCTCCTCTGGGTCGACCGCGAAGCGGGCCACGGACAGGGCAAGCCCCTCGATCTGCGGGTGCGGGACGCGGCCGACCAGCGGATGTTCCTGATGTGGCAGCTCGGGATGCTCCCGAAGGACACGGAGAAGCCGGCGAAGAAGTAGTCCGATCGGACACCGGTTTCCGGACTGCCCCCGGGGAGATTCCGTGCCCCGGGGGCGGCCTCAGCCCCTCGTGGCCGAGGCGAACTGCAGTGTGTCGACGAAGTGTCTGAAGCCCGTGACCTTGCCGTCGCCGCCAAAGGTCCAGAGGTGCATCTCGAGATCCCGGATCCTCTTCCCGTTGGCCTTGTACTCGAGTTCCAGGCGGACGGGAACGGCGACCATCCCGTCTCCCTCCAGGAAGGCAAAGGGCTCGAACTTCAGGAACTCGAAATCCGACAGCGTGAGGAAGAAGCCCACCACCGCCTCCTTGCCCCGGCGCGGCTCGTACCACTTCAGGATCTCGCCGTGCCAGTCGTGCTCCCACTCCACGTCGTCGGAGAGGTGAGCGAGGATTCCGGGGATATCTCCTCGCCCGAAACACTCGTACATGGTCTTGATCGTGTCGATGTTGGCCGACATGAATCCTCCTCCCGCCGGGGCGCACGCCCGTCTCTCACGGATCGTCTGCCCGGAGCGTCTCTCTCTGAACTGGATCTTGAAACCCGAGATGATACGTCAAGACCGGCGGGCGGCCGGGTCAGGAGAGGAAGCTGCCGTCTCGCTCGATCCTCGCAGGTCAGGGGACCAGGCCGGGCGCGCGATGGCGATCGCCGAGCTTCCGAACGGAGTTCCCAGGCGGGATGTGAGGGCGTACTCGGCCCGGCAGACGAATGTCAGCAGCCTGTTGACCCATCGGGCCGGAACATGGGCGCGGGTCGCCGGATTCGGCCGCCACCGCTCCAGCCAGTGGACGAAGAGCTTGACGACGGCCGTCCAGACGAAGACGTACTCCACGTCGACGACAGAGAACCCCGCCGACAAAAGCCGCTCTCTGAGGACCCTCTTCGAGTAGCGGCGGTAGTGCTGGTTGAGACGGTCGTGGTGCGTCCAGAGCTGCATGAAGGCGGGAACCGTGATGAGGACGAAGCCGGCAGGGCTCAGGAGCTGGCGCGCCCGCTCCAGAAGGGGAACCTCGTTCTCGATGTGTTCGATGACGTCGAGAAACAGAATCACGTCGTACGAGTGAGCCGGCCGGAACTCCTCGAGCGTGCCGCGGAAGATCCGGCTGTCCGGCGAATCCGTCTCGAACACGGCGTCATCCGGTTCGATCCCCTCGACGGTTCCGAACTGTTCGAGCTTGGGGAAAAAGAGCCCATCCCCGCAGCCGACGTCGAGGATCCTGAGCCCCGTCGCGCCGCCCAGAAGGCGCTTCAGGATAGAGAGAAGGATGCCCTCGCGTGCCCGCCACCACCAGTGGCGCTCGTACAGTTCGCGATACTGTCCGGCATAGAGGGGCTCCATCAGTCGTTCTTGATGATCCGGTCGATGACGTAGGGCGGGCGGCCCTTCCCCTGCTCGTAAATGCGGCCGATGTATTCCCCGACAACTCCGAAGAAGAAGAGCTGGACTCCAGACAGGAAGACCATGGTGACGAGAAGGCCGGAGAAGCCGACGGGAACCGTCGAGGTCAGGAGCCGGAAGCCGATGGCGTAGAGGCCGTAGGCGGAAGCGGCCAGGATCGCCAGGAACCCGAGGAGAGCGGCGGCGCGCAAGGGAATGACGGAGAACGAAAAGAGTCCGTCGGCCGCCAGGGCGAGCAGTTTCGCGTAGGTGTATTTCCTTTCGCCCGCATAGCGCGCGGACCGCTCGATGGGGATCCCCTTTTGCCGGAATCCCGCCCAGGACCGCAGACCCCTGAGGTAGCGGTGCTGCTCTGGAAGGGAGCTGATCGTCCTGGCCACGCGCGCCGAGAGGAGGGAGAAGTCGCCTGCATCGAGCGGGACATCGAGGGACGAGAGGCGGGCGAACACCCGGTAGTAGAGGGCATAGGCGATGCGGAGCGCGAGGCCCTCCTTGCGCTTGACGCGGATGGCATAGACGACGTCGTTGCCTTCCTCGAAGTGGCGAAGGAACTCCGGGATCACCTCGGGCGGGTCTTGAAGGTCGGCATCCATCAGGACGACGGCGTCGCCGCGGGCGTGGTCGAGCCCCGCTTCCAGCGCCGCCTGGTGCCCGAAGTTTCGGGAGAACCGGATCACCGTGACCGAGGGATCGGCGGCAGCGAGCTCGGAGAGGATTTCGAAGCTCCGGTCGCGGCTCCCGTCGTCCACGAAGAGAAAGTGGAACTCGTACCTCGAAGAGCTCTCCGCCACGGCCTTCAACCGCCGGATGAGCTCCGGGAGCACCTCTTCCTCGTTGAAGACGGGCATTGCCACGGTGATCCGCTTGCGTTCCATGGCGCTACCTCGAATCGGTGGCTCCACCGATCAGAAACGCGGGCGAGTAGAAGGCTCCATGATCGCAATCGTGACCGTTTCCGGCCTCGTCGACGAGGAGCGTCAGCTGCTTTTCTCCGTGTAAGGGAACGCGAATGTAGAGCGGCTTGGAAGTCCGGCCCGCCACGGAGCCGTCTCTCAGGACGGCCCCGCCGCAGGTGAAGAGCCCACTCGCAAAGAGCTCCCGGTTTCCCTCGCCCAGGATCCGAAAGCGCAGGGAGGCCTTCTGGCACCGCTGGCCACTCTCGGCGATGGAGACGATGCTCTCGAAGGCCACCGCGCCCGCGGGGACCTCCAGAGTGAACTGCGTGCGGGCGTGGGCCAGAATCGCGTGCTCGAAGCGGTAGGGGCCGAAAGTCGCCTCCTCGCCCGACTTGGCCAGGAATTGAGGGGCCGAGAAGGAGTGTGAGAGCTTCAGAGGATCCAGCGTGTCGGCGTAGACCCTGGCGCCCTCCCAGGCGGGGATCTCGGGCATCACGCGAAAAGCCCCCATGAGACGGCCCTGCCAGTCGCGGGGTACGTCGACGTCGGGCGCCGCGTAGAAGGCATGCCAGGTGAGCGTGCTGGAGACCGTTGTGAAGATCGAGCCGAGCGAAAGGACGCCCCACAGCGCGGCTCGAGGCACGGAAAACCTCATGCCCTCCGCCACGAGGTAGATGAGGGGGAGCGCGAGCCAGGGGACGATCTCGGCCGAATACCGGTGTGAGGCCGACCAGAACGAGAGGATCAGGACCACCTGCGAGAGAAGCGACAGGCTCATCAAGAGGGCCGGCCAGTTGCGCCTGCGAAACAGGATCGGAGTGCCCAGCGCCGCGCCCAGGACGAGCCACGGGGACACGAGGCTGAGCGAGACCGTTTGCTCGATCCAGCTGTGGTTGAAGAAGGGTTTCCTGTGGTAGTCCGCCGTCGCCATCTGGAAGTAGGGCGGGTCCGGCAGGAAGTAGGCGGTTCGAAAGCCGAGGTAGTTCTGGAAGAGAACCGGAATCCGCTTGAAGTTGAGGACGCCCTCCATGGTCTCGTCCGGGTTCAAGTAGCAGTACTTGTAGTCCATGAAGGTCTTGATGGACCCGAAGCGGTCGTAGTTGTACCAGGCCTGATAGGCGAGCATGACGACCGCCGGCAAGAGGGGCAGGATCAGGAAGCGGACGGCGCGCCAGCCGTGGTTGGCGCGCCAGCCGTGGTTGGCGCGCACGAGGGTCTGGCGCGAGAAGGGGGCCTGTCGCAGGAGGTGTGTCGCCGCCAGGATGGCCAGGATGCCGTAGACGGGGACTCCGAACGTGACGCGCGACAGGAGGCTGATTCCGGCCGCCGTCGAGGTGATGAGGAGAGCCCGGCCCGGGGGCAGCCAGCTTCGAAGGTAGGCGATGGCACCGTAGAGGGCCCACGTCGAGGCCGCCAGGGCCCACGTGATCGCCTCGTGGTAGATCCGGCCGGTCGAGACGAGGTAGAGGAGCGGGCTGCCCAGACCCCAGCCCAGGAAAAGGAGAACAAAGAGAACGTCGCGCGCGGCCCGGGAGAGATTCCGGTTGTCTTCCAGGGCCCGGTGGATCGTGAGGGCGAAGCCAGCAAGACAGAGGAGAGAAGCCAGGAGCGAGCCGACGCGCCCCCACTTTCCCCACGCATCCTTCCAGATGAGATTCAGCGGAATCCGGACGATGGCGGGGAAGGGGCCCCAGTACATGTACTTCTTGCCGTTGATGTCGAGCCCTTCCCAGTTGACCGTATCCGGGTCAAGGCTGGCATCGAATCTCAAGAGGTGATCGCCGAGGGAGTCGTACGCGCTGCTGCGAAGCTCCGGGCCGATCAGCTGCCAGGTTCCGTACGAGACGAGATAGACGTGAACGATCCCGATCACGGCGAGCGCCGAGACAAAGAGAATCAAACGGCGATACGGCCGGGGTTCGGCGGGGACGGGAGGGCTCGTAGCGGTCACGGGGCGCGCCGGATCATCGCATGACGGGCGCACCCTTTCATCCCGTTTGCACCCCGGGTCATACTCCGCGGCCCGGGGACTCCCCTTGGGAAGGGAACCGGCGGATGGAGGACTCTGGGATGGCGATTCGTGCATCCGTTTTCATCGCGGCGAGCCTGGATGGGTACATCGCCCGCACCGACGGAGGAATCGACTGGCTGGGCTCTGGTGACGGGGCCGAGGACTACGGCTACAGCGAGTTCTTCGACCTCGTCGACGTTCTCGTCGTGGGGCGGAACTCCTACGAGAAAGTGTTGTCGTTTCCGGAATGGCCCTACGGCGAGAAGAAGGTCGTGGTCCTGACGTCGCGGCCGCTGTCCGTCCCGGCGGGAAGGGAGGGAATCATCTCGTCATCCGCCGAGGCTCCGGAGATCCTGCTGAACCGTCTTGGGGCCGAGGGGGTGAAGCGGGTGTACGTCGACGGCGGTGTCACGATTCAGCGCTTCCTGTCGGCCGGCGCGATCGACGACCTCACCATCACATGGATCCCCGTCTTGCTCGGCACGGGGATTCCCCTGTTCGGTCCGACCGGGCGCGACATCTTTCTGAGACACGTCCGGACGAGGGCATTCCCAAACGGCTACGTCCAGAGTACCTACGAGGTCGAGAGTCCGGTGCCCGTGACCCAGTCCTGATCGTCCGTTTCCTCCCTGGCCGGTTCGCGGTTCCTGCCCCCTCTGCGTCTCGGTCTGCCCGGCGGATCCGGAAGCGGCACCTCTGGGTAGCCGGAGATGTCATGGACCGCGGTGAGGGTCGGACGGAGGGTCAGACGGAGCCGCAGTTTCTTCGCGGCCTCCTGGAAGGTAAGCCCTTCCGGTGTCCTTCGAACACATGGCTCCAGTCCCTCGAGGAGGGTCCTTCAGCGCGCCTAGACGATCGGTCGGCCCATACTGTCGGCGTGCGGCTCGGTGACCTCCTGATCGTCGGGTGGGGAACGGGGACGGATTGCGGCGTCATGGCCTACAAGAACAAGGGCGGCATCCTCGAGGGACCATGGGCCTTGAAAGGAACCTCGAAAACGGGCAACGAGAAACTGGTCAAGTAGCCGAGCCCTGACAGTCGCGACTCGGACGCCGGGGTTCCTTGAGCAGGGTCCCGACGAGGACAGGGCAATCGGTGCGAGCTAAGCCCTACAGCTATCCCTGACCGGTGCGGGGTCGTATCCTTGCTCCCCGTGTCCAGCTTGCTGGGCCAGCGCGTCGGTCACTATCGGGTCCTCGAAGTCCTCGGAAAAGGGGGGATGGGCGAGGTCTACGCCGCCCTCGACGAGAAACTCGGACGGAAGGTCGCGCTCAAGAGCATGCGGGCAGACCGGCGCCCGGAGGAAGCAACGAGGCTCCGCTTTCTTCGAGAGGCCCGCGTCCTCTCCCAGCTCGCCCACCCGGGAATCTGCCAGATCTTCGACCACATCGAAGAGGAGGGGACCGAACTCCTTGTCCTGGAGTTGATCGAAGGGCGCCGTCTCTCCGAGGCGATCACGGTCGGGATGACCTTCTCGGAGAAGCTCGCTGTCGCCGAACAGATCGTCGCGGCGCTCGCGGCGGCGCACGAGAAGGGCATCATCCATCGTGATCTCAAGCCCGACAACGTGATGATCACGGGCAGGGGCCAAGTCAAGGTCCTCGACTTCGGCCTCTCATGCCTTCTCGGGGACGAGCGGCTCCCTGCCCCGTTATCAAGCCCTGAGCAGAAGTCCGTCGCGACCGACTCCGGTGGGCCGGGAGCACAGGACACGTGGCCGATGCTCCCGGCCGGCCCGACGGTCCGGGTCCCGATCGCTTCGACAGACCCTTCGTCGAGACCGTCGGACAAGATCACGACCCTGGGAATGGTCGTGGGGACGCTCGGCTACATGAGCCCCGAACAGGCACGCGGGGAAGACGTCTCGACGGCTTCGGACCTCTTCTCGCTCGGGCTTCTCCTGCAGGAACTCTTCACGGAGGTGCCACCCTACGAAGCGACCCTGGACGTGAAGGAGATGCTCGCTCTCGCGGCGGCCGGGCGGCCTCGCCGGATGGAGGGGATCGACGGCGATCTCGCGGTGCTCATCCGGCGCCTCCAGTCCCTGGCCCCGGCATCCCGCCCGTCGGCAGTGGACACCGCCGAGAGGCTCGCCTGGATCCGTCTGAAGCCCCAGCGCCGGAGAAAGAAGCTCGCCGCCGTCGCGGCCGTGGCGATGCTGGCCCTCTTCGGCGTGGCGATGGCCCTGCTCGCGGTCCGGGCGACGAGGGCGGAGCGGGCCGCGCAAAAGGACGCGGAGACCTCGAAGAGGGTCACCGAGTTCCTCGTCGGACTGTTCCGGGTTTCCGACCCCGGGGAATCTCGTGGCAACGAGATCAAAGCTCGCGAACTCCTGGACAAGGGCGCTGAGAAGATCCAGACGGAACTGAAGCTCCAGCCAGCGGTCCAGGCCCAGCTGATGGACACGATGGGAGTCGTCTACTGGAAGCTCGGCCTCTACTCGGAGGCACAGCGGCTGCTCGAGACGGCCCTGGCGATTCGTGAAAAGGCCCCTGACGCTGGAATCCCCGCCGTTGCGGCGAGTCTGACCAACCTCGGGACGCTCTACTACGACCAGGGGCAGTACGCGAAGGCGAGGCCCTTGATCTCCAGGGGTCTCACGCTCTTCGAGAAGTCTCCGGGTCCGGAAAGCCCCGAGGCCGCCAGAGCCCTCAACAGCCTGGCGAATGTCAGCTGGCGGGAGGGGAGCGTAACCGAGGCCGAACTCCTCTACGCCAGGAGCCTGGCCATCCGGGAGAAGGTCCTGGCGCCCGGTCACCCCGACATCGCCGAGAGTCTCAACAACCTCGGGATGGTGTGCGTCCAACGGGGTCAGTTCGACCGGGCCGAGCCGCTCTTCCGGCGGAGCCTGGAAATCTGGGAGAAGGCTCAGGGGCAGGACCACCCGGACGTCGCCGACAGCCTGAACAACCTCGGCAGTGTGTGCTGGCAGCAGGGGCGGTACGCTGAGGCCGAGCCTCTCTTTCGGAGGAGCCTCTCGATCCGCGAAAAAGTCCTGGGAGCGCGCCACCCGGGGGTTGCCGCGGTCCTGACGAACCTCGCGGGCCTCTGCAGCGACCAGGGACGCTACGCCGAGGCTGAGCCGCTGGTCCGCCAGAGCCTCGAGATCTGGATCGCGGCCGTCGGGCCGGACCATCCGGACGTTGCGCAGTCCCTCAACACGCTGGCGACCCTCGCCTGGTGGCAGGGCCGAGTCAAGGAGGCCGAGCCGCTCTTCCGGCGGAGTCTCGAGATCCGCGAGAAGGCTCTGGGACCCGGTCATCCGTTGACGGCAAGCAGCCTCAGCAATCTCGGGAACCTCTGCTACCACGACGGGAGATTCCCCGAGGGAGAACAGCTCGTGCTGCGCAGCCTGGCCATCCGCGAGAAGACCCTGGGCTCGGGACACGTCGACACCGCGGAGAGCCTCTTCAGTCTTGGTTGCCTGGAGGCGCTACGCGGCCGGCGGCCGGAAGCACTCGACTACCTGCGCCGCGCGCTGCCCGGGGGCGCTGTTGCACCCTGGATGCGCGGGATCGCCGAGGACAGCGACCTCGCCTCCCTCCGTGGCGATCCGGAGTTCGGGCGGATCGTTGATGAGGTCAAGAAGCGAGCGCAGCGAGCGGGGAAGAAGGGACCCGGTTGAGGAGTTCGCCGGGTTGGGAGCACGGGACCATTCGTTCGGGGCGGATCTCCACCGCGATCTGGCGCGCGCGGGGTGCTGCGCGACGGCCGCACGAGAAGCCCTGGGAGAGCGTTGTCCAGGCGAGAAAGCGCACTCTGACCCTTCCGGATCGGGGCCGGGCAGATCCCGCCCCGGCGCGGTAGCATCGGCCGAGAACTCGCTCCATGTTGATCGTCTACGAGTTGCCCAGCGGGAATCCCTGCTTGAAGACCGAGGCCCAAGGCCAGATAGAGGTGGCGATCTCCCGTGATGGTTCTCGTGTCGCTTTTCGCGAGGGCGGGGTCCTGCGAGCGCTCGAGAGGGCAACGGGAGCCGTCGTTTCAGAGCCGAAGTCTCGTACGACCGGTCCGCTCGCCCTTTCGGCCGATGGTCGGCGCGTGGCCTCTTTGACCGATTCCCGGGACTCGCGAGGCGAGTTGATCAGCGTGTGGGATCTGGATGAGGCGGGCCGTTGCGTCGAGTTGCCAACCCCCGGAGCCGTCAGCGGCCTCGCGCTTTCGCCGGATGGTTCCCGTCTCGCCGTTCAGGCCCGCGACGGCGGCACCGAGGTGTTCCGGATTGCCGATGGCGTGCGGGAATCGAGCTTTCCCTCCGAAAGCGGGAAGGGCCTCTTCTTCTCTCCGGACGGTGCCTTCCTCGCGATCCTCTCCTCGGAAAAGGCACGGATCGTTTCCCTGGCCACGGGAGACATCTCCGAGTTCGAGGCTGTCCAGACTCTTGCCTTCCACCCGGACGGCCGATCCCTTCTCCTGGGTCGTGAAGGAAGGGTGGACGTGGTGAACGAACGACGAGAACTGGTTCGGTCCTTTCCCGTGCCAGGCAAGGGAAGCTGTGCCCTGGGCGCCTTCGTCGGAGACGGTGCGCGAATGGTCGTCTCCGGGTACTGGAAGCGGCCCCGGATCATCGACGGCTCGTCGGGCGATACGGTCCTCGAGATCCCGTTCCAGGTCGGACTCGGGATGGCGATGGCGCTCTCCGCGGATGGCCGGTTCCTGGTGGCGGCGGGCGACGACAGTTGGTTCGGTTCCGCGGCCGACTTCTGGGCCCAGTACTTCGTCTCTCCGTTTCCGCCCGCGGGCGGGTTCTCCCCCTACCGTTTTCCGGGCGTGACGGTGCACCTCCCGGTGCTCGGCCTTCTGACACAGCTCGGTTGGATCGTGTGTGGGAATGCCAGACCCCTCGTGGCGGGATGGGCCGTCGCCGGGCTCTACCTCGGCAGGGACCTCGCCATTGCCGGGCATTACAACCTTCTCGTGACGATCGTGGTCTGGGCCCTGGCAGTCCTAGCCTGGCTGTTCGGAGGAATGGACTGGCTGGCCCGATGGCTGACACCGGCACCCTCCCTCTGGATCGCCGGTCTCGCGACGGCAGCTGTGCTTGGGGGCCTCGTTCTCCAGGCCCGGCGCTCGGTCCAGTGAGCTGGCCCGCCGGTGACAGGGCGCCTGCCAGCGCGTCGGCGGTCGGGAGCCGCCGTCCCGCCGCCTGAACTGCTACGGCAACTGGCCGTGAACCTGCCAGAGCGTTCGACGCGCTTCCTCGGGAGCCCTCGTCAGAAGCTCTCTCAGGAGAGGAACGGGGACGTCCGGGTTTCCTGCCAGAGCCCGGTCGACGTCGTTCTCTTTCGCGGAGAGGAGCAGCCGCCGGAGTTCATCCGCCTCGGGACCGGGCCGCCCCATCCATGCCGCGCACGCGACATCGTCGAGCGCGCTCGCGTGGTCGAGGATCGTCCGCGTGTGGCGGAGCAAGGCCTGAAGGGGAGTGGCCGAGTTCATCCGGGCCGCTGACGCGAGGTACTTCTCGTCCGAGTCGAGGAGCTGGGCAAGGATGGGGCCGGGGTCGCTCTTTCCGTCGCTGGCCTTCTTCTTCCACTTCTTGAACTCGGGCTCGAAGGTCAGCGCCAGATCGAGGGTCTCGGCACGGTCCAGGAGGACGTCGAGCGGCATGTTTCGGTGTGGCTCCAGGCGCCAGCTTCTCGGGAACACGCGGTGAAGGACCCGCAGAGCGGACGCAGGCAGGCGCGGGTGGCGAAGCAGGGCCTGTACGGCCGTGCTCTGCTCGACGTAAGCGGGATCCAGGAGATTCCAGGCGCTCGAAGGCGCCGCGGCCAGTCGTTCGGCCTCCGCCAGAAGGGCAGCTTCCGGCGCGGCCAGGTTCTCCAGGGCGAAGTGGCGGACTGTCGAGTCCGGGTCCCGGGCCAGGGTGGCGAGGATCCCGGAATCGCGGGAGGCCGAAGCGAGGGCCGTGCGCACGAGAGCGGAATCGTCCTTCACGAATCGGGGCCCGTTCTCCGCCAGAAACGGCAGGAGGCCCGCGTCCTGCTGAGCTGTCCGGAGCGCGGCCTCGCGAACGGCCCGGCGGGTATCCAGGAGGCCCTGCCGGAAGTCGGTCCGGCTGGCGGGCTTCGTCTCCACCTCGGATTCGTGCTGAACCGCCCAGGCGGCCAGCATTTCGTCCTTGGCGCCCCGCAACTCGGCGACCCAGGCGGCGGTCACCGGCAGGTAGCGCAAGGCCCGGGCCCGGACTGGACGTTCTGGGTCGGCGATCAGTTTCCGCCGTTGAGCGTCGGTGAGGTCCGGATGTGACGCGGTGGCCCTCCTGACGAGAGGTGCTTTGTCCCCCACGAGGGAAGGAAGGTGCGAAGCCGCGTGCTGGCTAGCGGCCAGTTGACGCCGGACGTCCTCATCGGGATCGCGCGCGAGAGCCGCCGCCGCGGCGGCAGGCAAGAGCGCGCTGTGGACGACGGCCGCGCGAACTCTGGCGTCTGCGTCCTTCGCCAGGAGCGAGACCGCCTTCGGGGAAGCCGCCGGGTGCCCGGCCGCGGCGACACGCATCCTCACGTCCTTGCTCGCGGCGTTTTCGTCGACCGTCGAGGAGGGAGCGGAGGGATCGACCCTCCAGGCGTGGATCGGGTTGATGGCATTGCGGCCAGGCCCACGGAAGACCGACCGGCCGGACCGGATCGCCTCCTCGAAGACCTCGAAATCGGCGGGAGCGGGCTTGGCCTTCGCGAGGGCGCGGGCGGTCTTCGCACTCGCCTTCTTCCCGTCGTCGTCGATCCAGAAGGTCTTGCCGCCCTCTTCCTGCCGCCGGTGGGGAGTGCCGGACTCGTCTTCCCACCGCAAGAACTCGTCGAGGAAGACCTCTCGGGCGTCCAGAGGGGTCTCGGTTCCTTCCGAATCCCACTCGTAGCCGGTCTTTCGCTCGTCCGGGATGATCCGGGACCTGTCGTAGAGCAGGAACGCCCGCGCCTCGAGTTCCTTCCCCCACACCTCGAAGGCATAGTCGTTGTAGTAGCCGAAGGCCAGACCCTCGCAGCGAAGCGACCCCAGCACGACGAGGAGGTACTGGCTCAAGAGGTCGCGGCAGAGGAGATCGCCGGTCACGACGAGCAAGGCGTCACCGCCTGTATCGAGGAGCGGGCCGCGTACCGTCAGGTCGCCGTCAACGACGAGGTTGAGCGTGCTCTCGAACCCTCCGTCCACGACGAGGTCGCCTCGGTGGAGATACCACGTCCCCTCGAAGGAGTCGGCCAGCTGGGAGACGTGCCCCTGACCTCGCGGAAACCGATCGAGGATGGTCTTGCGTTGATCGGCGGGGAGGGGAACGAGGCGTGCGGCGAGGTCGAGAGTCGTCTTCATTGTGCGTTGATTGCTCCGGGGAGAAGGCTGTCCCACTCCTGGCGAGCGTCCGGGAAGAAGGGCAAAGGCCGCAGCCAGAAGGAAGAAAGCGGGAACTCCCAGCCGCCACGCTCCGATTCTGGAGGGCGTTCTTTGCTGGTGGGGCGTGCCGGAGTCGTGCGTCATCGGGCGAGCGGCCGCATTCGAACGCGGAGTAGCGACTCCGATCAAGCGAGATCGTCACCTTCCGTGGCGAAGATCACTGTTTGCGGGACAGGAAGTCGAAGCGGGGCGAAGAAGGCCAGGCGGAAGCGTCGCGGATCCGGGGCAAAACAGTCAACGGTGCGCGGTCTTGCCGGCCTTTTCTCTCAGTGTGTCGAGAGGGACGACGTCCGAGCCCTCGACTGCGGCACAGGCGGAACCCATGGGGGAGGGCGCTCGCAGTGGGGCCGGGCGGTACGGCGTCCTCCTCCCCCTCGCGGTCCCGTCAGTCGTGCAAGTAGCGATAGGACGGCTTGCCGTTCTTGTCCCAGGTCCAGACGAGGAACTTGACGAAGAGATCCAGCTGGTCCATCGGGTTGTAAGGATTCATCCCGGGGTAGAGATCGTCGTAGCAGTAGAAGAGGGCTTTCCCCGTCGCCCAGAGGCCGAGCTTTCCAGCCGCCTTGGCGATCGTTCCGGAGAGGCCTATGAAGTCCGTGGCGATCTCGATCGGGTTGAGCTTGTCCTTGATCTTGTCGACCAGCCAGTCCTTGATCTTCACCCCGAGGCATTTCCCGAGGGCATCGATCACGGACTGCCGTGCGGCCGGCCATCTGCGGGAAAGGTACTCGTCGATCTCGCGCAGTTGCTGCTTTCGCAAGAGCTGTGCGTCGGGTCCAACATCTGGAGTGGACATGCACGACCTCCGCGCCCGGCCCCCGCTTGTGGGGAGCGGGGACAGTCACCAACAATCTTCCCACAATCGTGGGGAGGCGGTCGCTTGCCACGTCAGCCAGGTCGAAGGCACCGGGAGACTCTGGCCCGTCAGGACAGGGTCGACCCGCGTTCCGACTCACTCACCAGGCTCCGGATTCCTGTGTCTGGGGCGGACCGCTGCATCGAGGCGGCCACGGACATCGTTCCCATCTGGGACACCGTGAGATTCCTTTTCATTGTCTCCCCGGAATGGACCGGTGGACGATGCCGATGTGCGGCCGCTCGTAACAGCCCGGACCGGCTGTGCCGCGGACTGCGAGGCCCTCTCCGACCTCGCCCGCGGCAAGCTGGATCCCGACGCTGCCTCGAGCCGCTGGACGGGTAGGCGGGCGAGAGGAGCCGTTGCGCGAGTTCACCTCGCGCCCTCGCTCACATTGGCGCCAGGTGTCAAAACGCCGTCGCGAAGGGTCAAGCCGGATGGTTCTCGGGGCGCCATGTTTGATGGCATGAAGACTTTCCTCGAAAAAAGAGCCTGGGTCCTGCTGATTGTCGGCGCCGCCCTCATTGCGCTCGCTCACGTTCGCTTCAGCATCGGCGCTCTCGCCTGGTTCGCGCCGGTCCCCTTTCTTCACTACCTGAGATTGCGGAGCGGCTGGAGAGGCAATGTCGCGTTTCTCGCCGCCACGCTGGCCGGCTGGACGCTCGCCTTCCTCAAGATCACGACGGCCCCGATTCCCGCCGGCCTCGCCTTCGGGTTCTCGATTCCCCTCGCCTTCTTTCTGGGAGCGCCGTACCTCGGATGGGCCTGGGCTCGGCGCCGGCTGCGCCCCGAGCTGGCCGTTCTCTTCTTTCCGGCCCTCATGGTGACCTCGGAGTGGGTCCAGCACACCTTCACCCCGTTTGCCTCGTGGGGCGCCGCCGCCTACACGCAGCTCGACAATCTGCCCCTGCTCCAGCTCGCGTCGATCGCCGGGCTGGCGGGACCGGGCTTCGTCGTCTACGGCCTGGCGTCCGCTCTCGAGGAAGTCCTGGCTTCGGGGTTCCACCGCTCGCGGCGGATTGCCCTGACCGCCATCGCCGTGGTCGTCGCGGCGCACGCTTTCGGCGGCTTCAGACTCGCCATCGCGGGAGATCGAGCGGAGCCAACGGTGCTGGTGGCGGCGGTGAGGACCGACTCCACCATCAGCGGTCTCCCTCTCCCCAGCCGCGAGCAATCAGCCGCCTGGGATGAAGCCCTGTTTGCCCGGACGGAGCGCGCGGCGGCGAGTGGAGCGAGGTTGGCGGTGTGGCCCGAGGCGGCAACTCTCGTGAGGCCCGAGGACGAACCGGCGTGGATCGAAAGGGCGCGCACCAGGGCCAGGCGGGCGGGAGTCGATGTCGTGGTCGCCTATGTCGTGCCGCTCTCCCTCGAGCCGCTCCGTTACGCGAACCGCTACCGGATGATCCGCTCGGACGGTACGGTCGACCACACCTACCACAAGCACCATCCCGTGCCGGGCGAACCTTGCGAGCCGGGCACCGAACCCGTGCCGGTTTCCTTGACGAGTTACGGGAGGGTGTCGGGTGCGATCTGCTACGACTACGACTTCCCTCGAATCGGGCTGGGCCATTCGCGCAGTGGCATCGACCTCGTGGCCCTGCCCTCTTCCGACTGGCGGGGGATCGATCCCATTCACACGCAGATGGCGTCGGTGCGCGCGATCGAAGGAGGTCATTCCGTGTTGCGCTCCACGCGCTGGGGGCTCTCCGCCGGAATCGATCACCATGGCCGTATCCGGGCATGGTCGAGCCACTTTGACGAGGGAGACGGTCTCCTCTTCGCCCGTCTCCCGCAGCGTGGCGTCTCGACGGTTTACGGCAGGCTAGGCGACTGGCTGGTTCTGGTGTCGTCCCTCTTCACCCTCCTGGCGGTCGTCTTCCCGCGGCCCGGACGGGAGGAGAGGCGGGAAGCCGTGACCGCCGCGGTGGCCTGAAGATCCATCGGGGAGGCCCACTGGCGTCACGTCCTGGCGCCTGCTAGAAAAGGAGGAAATGCAGGCGGTCGTCCTTTCGGTAGCGAGCCGGGCGGTTCTCGAGGCTTGTGAGCAGCTCGGGATGGACATCGATGGTGTCCTCCAGAGGGCGGGCGTCGATCGGGCCACGGTCTACGACCCGGACGCCCGCCTGACTCCGGCTCAGGCGGACGGCATCTGGCGGGAGGCCATGGGGCGTTCCCCGGATCCGGACCTCGCCCTCCGGTCCGCCGAGGCGGTTCCGTTCGGCGCTTATGCCGTCCTCGACTACCTCGTCGCGGCCAGCCCGACTCTCGGAGAGGGGCTCCGCCGCGTCTCGACCTACTTCAGGCTGGTCGACCCCCGGGGCGAGATCCGGATTTCGGAGACCGGGGAGCGGCCGAAACTGGTCTTCGGCACGCCGCAGGCGGGGGGCAAGATTCCCCCGCCCGCGCAGCAGTACACGTGGGCGATCCTCGTGCTGAGAGGCCGGCACGTCACCCGAAAAGCGTGGGCGCCGGCGAGGGTCGCCTTCACCTTCCCGGAGCCTCCCCAGATCGGCGAGTACCTCAGGATCTTCGGTGTGAAACCCGAGTTCGGAGCAGCGGAGGCGGAGATCGAGTTCGCACGGGAAACGTGGAGTCTTCCTGCCGGCGGTTCCGAGCCCCGCCTGCTCTCCATCCTGGAATCGCATGCCCGCCTCCTGATCGAGAAGCTCCCGGTTGCCGATGAGCTGGTCGCGGGCGTGGAGAAAGCGATCACGAGCGAACTTAGTGGCGGCGATCCCTCGATCACGCGGATCGGACGGAAGCTCGCGATGAGTCCTCGCACGCTGCAGCGCCGGCTGGCGGAGGCGGGGACGAACTACGGCGCCGTACTGGATGGCGTTCGTCTCGAGTGGGCCAAGATGTACCTGGCCCAGCCCGGGGTCGCGCTGTGCGAGGTGAGCTGGCTCCTGGGGTTTTCCGAGCAGAGCGCCTTCAACCGCTCCTTCAAGCGGTGGACGGGGCTCTCCCCGGGCCGATACCGCCAGCAGCTGGGTGGGGTGGCGGCTGCCCGAAGCTAGACGGAGAGAGATCGGGCCCCTCGTGGCTCCTGCCCGGGCTGGTGCGACGGCAAGAGGCACCTCACGCCGCGACCATCGGCAGGAGTGTGGGGTCACGAGTGCCTTGTCTTACGCGAAGATCCCCCGGGATGCTTTCCCTGGATGAGATTCGGTTTCAGAATCTCGGGGTCTGCCGCGGGGATGACGGTCCAGCGGGTGGTTGGTGGAGTGGAGTCTCGTCCCGACTCGACTCCAGCGCGGCGGCCGCGACGTCCGCCATTTCGGGGGTAGGGACAGGGGAATCCCAACAAGAGAAGACGAGGAGGTCGAAATGCCGACAGGCACCGTCCGTTTCCACCGCGTACTCCGGGCAAAACCCGAGAAGATCTACCGGGCCTTTCTGGACCCCGACGCACTGGCGAAGTGGCTCCCCCCGAACGGATTCTCGGGCCGGGTTCACCACCTCGATGCGAGCGTGGGTGGTTCCTACAAGATGTCCTTCACGAACCTCTCCAACGGGCACCGCCACTCGTTCGGCGGCGTCTACGTCGAACTGGTGCCGTTTGAACGAATCCGAAATACCGACTCGTTCGACGACCCGAACCTGCCCGGTGAGATGGTGACGACCGTCTCCTTGAAGCAGGTGTCCTGCGGAACGGAACTCGAGATCGTCCAGGAGGGGATCCCCGAGGTCATCCCGCCCGAGGCGTGCACCCTCGGCTGGCAGGAATCCCTCACGCTGCTGGCCCTGCTCGTGGAGGCCGAGGTTCCGGAGTGACCTCGCGCGCGATCGAATAACGGCCGGGTCGCAGCCTGGAAGGTCCTCCATGGCACACGCCTCGGGAGACCACCTTCATCGCTACGAGCCTATTGCACTGAACAGGACGGGCTCCAGGCAGTGTGCCGGTGCGGCGCGGTCCTGGCGGCTGGCCCGAGCCCGGATCTCCGTCAAAACCGGTATCCGAGACCCAGAAGGCCCTGGAGTGCGATGTTCGTGGTCCGCGCCCTCCCGTTCGCGACCGGAACGCTGACCCAGACCACGGTCAGCTGGCCCTCGACCGCTGCGTAGAGTCCACCGAGGAGGAACCACTGCATTCCGGCGCCGCCCATGAGAACGGGTCCAGTGAGGTGGTACCCCTCGAAGAGGCCCCCGGTTCCTCCCTCGAACTGCCCGCGGACGATCGACTCCGAATGGGCCAGGGCGGCGCCAGCGCCAACCCTCAGGTCCACCAAGCCCACCGGAAAGACCCGGTTGACCGTGACGAGATTCAGTCCGTGCGAGATCTCGAAACGCTGCAGCTCAGGAGTGGGGTTTGACAGGTAGATCTTGTGATGAAGGAACTGCAGCTCCCAGACGGGCCGCTTGTGGGCGAGACCGAGCCGGATCGCGTAGTACGGTGATTCCTCGAAAGCCCGGGTCTCCCAGGCGGGAGACACCTCGATGTCGGGTTGGCCGTCCTGCTGGACTGTCAGCGGTGTCTTGAAGCTGTACGAGGACCCGCCGAAAAGCTCCACCGAAAGCCTGAGGGACTCCGCGTTCAGGGGGCCCGAAAGCACGGCTGCCATGAGTGCGGCGAACGTGATGCAACATCTCATGCTCCACCTCCGGATCGAACAGCGGCACAAAGGGGTACGTCCATCGTGCACCGCCGGATGGCGTGCGCGACGGGAAGTGGCGGCGGATCGGTGCCGCTCCGGTTGCTGGATATCAGGCGGTAGATCGTCGTGGAAGGCGGGGGAACAGTCCTGCTTGTTAGGCCCGTCACGACCCTCACGGGTCCTGCCGGAGATCGGGCCGAAGAACGAGAGACAGAAGTTCCGGGTGCGAAAATGACAGACAAGGAGAAGCGGCGATGGACATGGCAGTGGCGGAAGCCATCAAGGCTCTTTCCTGTGAGGATCCGCGCGCGAGGCAAGGCGCCGCCAACAGGCTTGGCCGAGTGCTCACGGAGAGTTCCATCGACGGGACTCCGGCCGTCCCCGCGCTGGCGCAGGCTGTCAGCGACCCTGACACCGGCCTGGCTGGTGCCGCGGCGAACACCCTTCGGATCATCGCCCAGTACCGTCGCGGAAACATTGGAGAGGCTGTTGCGGCCCTTGCGCGCGCGGTTCCGTCGGCAGATCAGGAACTCAGAAAGAACGCGGCAGAGGCCCTCATCGAGGCCGCGGAGAACGGCCCGGGAATCGCGCCGGCAGTGCCAGCTCTCGAGGCCGCGCTGACGCACAAGATGAAGCACGTGCGGATGCTGGCGACCTCCGCCCTCGCCGCGCACTTGGTCGACCGGAAGGACCTCCCACGTCTCGAGCACCTCGTCACCGCCCACCCGCGAGCAGATGTCCGGGAAAGGGCGGCAGGCTACCTGCGGCGCGGCGCCGAGTGGAAGGACATCTCGTTTGCTGTGCCACTCCTCTGCCGTGTTCTGAAAGCGGGAGAGGCATCCGCCCGGAGGAGAACCGCGCAGGTCCTTGAGGCCTATCTCTCGGGGCCGAAGGGGGTCGCGATCCCGCTCGCCACGAGAAGGGACTGCGCCCGGGCGATCCTCGAATGCTTGACGACCCTCGAGGGCGAGCAGACGCCCGAGATTCGCGAACTCCGCGAGAGGGCCTCCCTTGCGCTGCGTGGAGCCGTCTCACCCGATGAACTCGAGGCCGCCATTGCGGCCCTCCGCGAGGAGGACGTGCCGGCGCGGGGGGAAGCGGCCTACACGCTCCAACTCGCGTCGAACGCGGGGATCGACATCGAAGCGGCCGTGCCCTATCTGCAGGCCCTCCTGGACGGAGGCGAGGAGGAGCGGCCCGCCGTCGTGTTCGCGCTCGTGAAGCACCTCCTGAACCGTCGCGCCTACGCGCTGGTCGGCAAGCTCCTCGCGCACCGGGAACCCGAAGTCCGAGCGGAGGCGCTGACGCGGATCGACCTCGAGGCGATCGAAAGCACCACGAACCTCACGCCGCTTGTCGGCCCGGTGAGCGGACTGCTCAAGGACGAGATCGCTGAGGTCCGAGAGCGCGCCGCCGGAGTCCTCCGGTCCTTCGCCATGTTCGGAAGCGCGGCAGACAAGACCGACCTCTCCGCTGCCGCCGCGGGCCTTCAGGCGGCACGCGACGGCGGCGATGAGAGCGTCGCCAAGACCGCGGGGCAGGCTCTTCGGATCGGCGCTGGATTCGGGAAGCTCCCGCCGGACCGGAAGACACCGGCCGGCAGCCCTCCTCCCGACCGGTGCATGCACGGCTCGCCACGCGATCCCGAGACCGGCCAGTACCTCTGCGGATGGTGTTGAACACGAGGCGGAAGGGTGCTGCAGCCTGAGCCCCCGGGCCTTCATCGCGAACGGACCGGGGGATTTCAGGGGTGCGGCCACGATGCATCCGTACGGATTGAAGATCCGGCTCGGGCCGGCGTTCTCCGCTTTCTCGCTCGAACCCTACTCCTTGGCCACTTCGTCGACGAGGATCCCGACAGGGAAGCTGTAGGTGTCACTTCCCAGGTACCAGGCCGCTCCCTTCACGACGACTCCGTCCTTGTATTGGTCCTTCTTCTTCGAGAGCTTCTCCCACTCCCTGGCGGCCGCCGAGCCCCGCTGGAAGTAGCCGTAGACGTAGTCGCGCGTCGGCTCGACCACTCCCGGCGCGAGGAGCTTGTAGACATCGTAGCTGTCTCTGGGAGCTTCCTTGAGGATGTAGCTCGTGTCCTTCGAACCCAACGAGACCTTGACCGCAACCGGCTTGCCTGCGAGCGCTTTCACGCCCGTTGCCCCCTTCTTGAAGCTGTCGAAAGCCACGGAGGCGTAATCCCGGGCTGCTCCGCCAGCTCCGGGCGCCGTGCCGGCGGCGGCCCCGCCCGTCTCACTGCGGTACGAAGTGAAGGGGCCAGCCACCTGTACGCCGCGCCCCGGGACTTTCGAGACGAGCCCTGGGACGACGGCTGCGAGCGGGTACGCCATCCCGTAGTTCTTCCTCGGCGAGCCCGGCTCGGCCTGGAGCGGCAGTCCGACACTTCTCCGCCACTCGTTCATCATCGTCATGTTGAGCTTGCCGGGCGTTGACGCGACGAAGTTGGAGAACTTCTCGAAGAAGCCCTTGTCGGGGGCCATCCTCGGATCCTCGTCCGTGTTTCCCGAAGCCTCGGCAAGGACGTAGGGCTCGGGGTCCTTGTTGAGCTGCCGCAAGGCCTCCGGTTTCCAGGCGAGGAGATTCTGTTTGTTCGCGTCCATGTACTTGTAGTAGCCGCCCTGGCACTGGAAGAAGAGGTTGTTCTTGAGGACCGTCTCGTCGTTCCCGAACGTGTTGCTGACTCCGTAGCCCGCCTCGTCCCCTTCGGTCTGGTTGAAGGCGAAGACGTTCCCCTCGAGGATCGTCTTCCCCTGCCTTCCGACGAAGACCGACATCGCGCCGCCCTTGGACGGGTAGAACCAGCCAAAGACCACGGAGCAGTTGCGGATCGTGACGACAGAGCCCGGCTGCGCCGAGCGGGTCGCGATCCCGTTGTAGAAGGTGTTCACGACGAAGGTGTTCGTGACCTCGTTCGCCTTCCCTTGCCAGGCGACGTAGATGCCGTCGCCGAGCGGGTTGATGATGATGCAGTTTCGGATCTTCACGTCGGGACTCGACGCCTCGAACGCCATTCCCTTGTACGACTTCGTGATGTTGATGTCGCCTCCAGGCTCCTTGTAGGCGTTCCTGCTTTCGCCGTTGAGGACGAAGCCGTCGACGATGAGACCCGTGTGATCGCCCCCCTTGCCCGCGATGATCCCCTCGGGAAGCCCGGTCCAGTCTCCGCGGAAGTCCTTCGCCCGCTCGAGAACCGTCAGGTTCTTGAACGGGTTCCTGTCGCTGAAGTCGGCCGTGTAGCCGCCCACGAGCGTGAGGCCGGGAGTCTTCACGACGAAGTGCCCGGATCCCCCCTTGCCGTTGTAGGTGCCCGCCGCCACGTGGATGACGTCCCCGCGGAGGGCCTTCTCGAGGGGCCGCCACGGGTCCCCGAACGGCTGCTCCCGCGTGCCGTCGCCATCGGCACCGGACCTCACGTACCAGTCCCTCGCGTCAGCCGGAAGCGAAAAGAGGCTCGCCGTGGCTGCCGCCAGGGCGAGCATGGTCAATCTTGTCCGCAACATGCACACCTCCGCGTTCTTGGCTGTCCTTGAGTCTTGGTGACAACCTGGGCTCCGGTGCGCGGGATGTCAAGGGGCCCGACGAGAATCAGGACTTCACGGCCGGCGGCTTTGGGGAGTGGAGATCGAGCGCCTACGTATGCCGAACCCGGTGAAGCAAAACCCTACGGTGAGGGTGGCGAAGAGGATAGAGAGAAGGTGGCGCGTTGACGGGGGCGCCCCTCTTGAGAAACGGGGGGCTCTTGCTCAAGCGGGCGACAGCGCCCTGCGGAGCGCCGCCTCCCAGCCGGTACCGTGGACGACCCTGGCAACGGTCGCTGCCCGCAGACGCCGCAGCGGCTCGAGCCGTCGCAGGGCGAGGCGGTACGGACGGGAGGCAGGCCCCGCCAGCTCCGCCTCGCTCAGCGCGAGCGGGCCCCGTCGGAAGTGGAGTGCTTGCAGGTCGCGTCCAAGCGCCTCTCCCCGCCCCCGGAAGACGTACGTGGCGGCGCTGGGACCGGAGAGGACCTCGAGGACGGTGAGGTCCCCGATGCTGGCTATGAGGAAAGCAGCCATGTTGTGGGGGAGCGGGACCGCCGCGGCGAGGCCATCCGTGTCGGGGTCGAGGAGTTCGACGAGCCCCAGCCCAACCTGCTCGCGACCGGCGAGCTCGACGAGGAGGCGGGCGCCTTCGATTCGCTCGGATGCCGTGAACCGCTCGAGGAGCCCGCCGAAGCCGGCAAGCTCGGTCGCCGGAACGGCGAGGCCATCGGCGAAGGAAGACGTGCCCGACGCCTTCGAGAAACGCCTCTTCTGGTCCTCCCATGCCTTCGAGAGGGCCCGCGCGAACGCCTCGGTCTGACGAGCGAGCTGCCCGAAGACGAAGCTCTGTCCCGCGGTATCTATCCGAACCTCCCAGGCCGCCTCGTCAAACGTGATCTCGTCGAAGGATCCGAACGGCAGCTGGAAGGGGTCGGCGGCGTCCGGGACGACGGCGAGGTGCGTCGCGTAGATGAGGAGCCGCGCCGGCACCGGGCCGCCGGGTTCCCGGAGCGTCCCCGAGAAACGGACCGGTGCTGATAAGCCGTGCGCCAGCATTCCGGCGAGACGGGCCCCGTCGCGGGCGGCGGCGAGGGCCGCCGCGAAAGTCTGGTGGCGCCGGCCCAGGTGGAAGAGCCGGAGCGTCCCCTCGGGATACAGGCCGAGCGCCAAGACTCTGTCTTCATCGACGAGGAGGTCGGCGTCCAGGAATTCGACCGAGACCGGCCCGACGGAGATGCCTTCGTCCGTGATCCGCGCCTCGGCCTCCCCCTCCGCCGGAACTCCGGACATTCCGTCCGTCTCGAACCGGCAGCGGGCCCTCCTCGTCTCGCTGGCGTCCGCGTTCACGAGTACTTGGCGCCGCACTCCGGGCAGAACTTGGGACTTCCTTCAGCCTCGGTCCCGCAGCGCCCGCACTTGCGCTTCGCGGCGAGTGAGGCTCCGCAGTCGGGGCAGAACTTGCCCCCCTGCGTCTTCGCCCCGCAGGACGGACAGACCGCGCCGCTGACTGTTGCCACGTCGCGCTGCTCGAGCCAATTGACGCTCCGGGCCTTCTCGTGGACTTGGTCTTTCGCGGCCTCGGCCTGGGCTGCGGCCATCTCTTCGTCGAGGTCCGGCGCGCACCACTCGCACAGGCCCGCCTTTGTGTTGAAGCAGACCGGCCTGCAGACCCACTTGCCGCACCGCGTGCACTGGACGAACTTCGGCTTGATCTCGGCGACGGCTTCGCCCAGGGCGGCGTCGTGGGCCTTGCCGCCCACGGCTCGCTGGACCTCGTAGGCAGAGCTCGCCGCGCGGCCGAAAAGGCCCCCGAAGATGTTCCCTGCCACCTGCGCGGCCGACGCTGCGATGCCGAGCGCCGAGGAGCTGAACGATGACATGTAGCCGTTCCCGCACTTCTCGCAGTAGAACTTGAACTGATACCCCTTGTCGGTCGAGAGGTCTTCGTAGTTTCCGGTGAATTCGATCGTCGGCACGTCTTGATCTCCAGCGGGGATTATCGCTAAGAAGGCGTCGGGTTCCTCGGGTGATGGGAGTTCTTGAGCCCTTCCCCGGCGGGCAGCCCGGTCCCGGTCTTCTCGTGATCGGAATCCGAACGGCACTGGTGCGGGTGGCCCTGCCGGAGTTCGGGACGAAGAACCGGAAACAGAACTCCCAGGTGCGAAAATGAGAAACAAGGAGAAGCGGCGATGGAAAGGGCAGTTGCGGAAGCCATCAAGGTGCTCTCCTGTGAGGATCCGCGCGAGAGGCAAGGCGCCGCCAACAGGCTCGGCAGAGTGCTCGCGGAGAGTTCCATCGACGGGACTCCGGCCGTCCCCGCGCTGGCGCAGGCTGTCAGCGACCCTGACACCGGCCTGGCTGGTGCTGCGGCGAACACCCTTCGGATCATCGCCCAGTACCGTCGCGGCGACATTGGAGAGGCGGTTGCGGCCCTTGCGCGCGCGGTTCCGTCGGCAGATCAGGAGCTCAGAAAGAACGCGGCCGAGGCACTCGTCGAGGCAGCGGAGAACGGTCCGGGGATCGCGCGGGCAGTGCCAGTTCTCGAGGCCGCGCTGACGCACAAGATGAAGCACGTGCGGATGCTGGCGACCTCCGCCCTCGCCGCGCACTTGGTCGACCGGAAGGACCTCGCACGTCTCGAGCAACTCGTCACCGCCCACCCGCGTGCAGACGTCCGGGAAAGGGCGGCGGGCTACCTGCGGCGAGGGGCCGAGTGGAAGGACATCTCGTTTGCCGTGCCACTCTTGTGTCGCGTCCTGAAAGCAGGCGAGGCATCCGCCCGGAGGAGAGCCGCTCAGGTCCTTCACGCCTACCTCTCCGGGCCGAAGGGGGTCGCGATCCCGCCCACCACGAGAAGGGACTGCGCCCGGGCGATCCTCGAGTGCTTGACGACCCTCGAGGGCGAGGAGATGCCAGAGATTCGCGAACTCCGCGAGAGGGCCGTCCTGGCGGTGCGCGGAGCCGTCTCACCCGATGAGCTCGAGGCCGTCATTGCCGCCCTCCGCGGGGAAGACGGGGAGGCGCGGCAGGAGGCGGCCTACACGCTCCAACTCGCGTCGAATGCGGGGAGCGACATCGAAGCGGCCGTGCCCTATCTGCAGGCCCTCCTGGACGGAGGCGAGAAGGAGCGGCACGCCGTCGTGTTCGCGCTCGTGAAGCACCTCCTGAACCGTCGCGCCTACGTGCAGGTGGGGAGAGTCCTCGCGCACCGCGAACCCGGAGTTCGAGAGGAGGCGCTGACCCGGATCGACCTCGAGGCGATCGACAGCACCACGAACCTCACGCCGCTCGTCGGCCCGGTGAGCGGGCTGCTCAAGGATGAGAACGCCGAGGTCCGTGAACGTGCCGCCGGAGTCCTCCGGTCCTTCGCCATGTTCGGAAGCGCGACGGACGAGACCGACCTCTCCGCTGCCGCGGCGGGCCTTCGGGCGGCACGCGACGGCGGCGATGAGAGCGTCGCCGAGACCGCTGGTCAGGCTCTGCAGATCGGCGCCGGACTCGGGAAGCTTCCGCCGAACCGGAAGCCACCGGCCGGCAGCCCTCCGGCCGACCGGTGCATGCACGGCTCGCCGCGGGATCCCGAGACGGGCCAGTACCTCTGCGGATGGTGTTGAGCGGGAGGCGGAAGGTGCTGCACGCAGCCTGGTTCCGCAGGTCTTCATCGCGAAGGGGTTGAGGTCCTCCCGTCTATTGAAGACCACCGCGCTATACGCGAGCGTCTCCGCAGCGGCCCCGGCGAGATCCGGGATCCGGCTGTGCAACGAGGCCCGGAGGTCGGAAAGGACAGGCTCGATGGGAACCCGTCTCCGGACCTGTTCGACCAGGGCATTACAGCCGAAGGCGCTCTCCCGGGGATGATCGGCAACCGCTTTCTCCTGCAATAAGAGAATCAGAGGCGGGCCGACGAAGAGAAGAGATCCGAGAAGCCCCTCTTTAGGAAAGAGAGGACTGCACCCGGCTGGCGTCGGGCTCTTGGGGTAAGAAACGAAAGGCCTTCTGGGGAGAATGAGCTGGGGTCTCCTGGCGAGCTATGACTGAGTTCCCACTGGTGTTTGCCGTACCCGAAAAAGAGGAAAGTCCTGGGGATAGCGGTTCAGGTATTGGTGAGGTCTGTCGCGGACCATCCCGTTTGAGAGAGTTTCTGGCTGTCCGCTCCCAGGGCCAGGAGACCCCGAGGAGGTATGATGGTCACCCGCAACCTTCCGACGAAACCGGGAATCCAGGGTGACCTTCTGGCCCTGTTCCGGGGAGCCATTGGCTTGGTCCTGGAAGTCCTTCTCGAGCAGCAGGTCCGAGAGATGGTCGGAGCCCGACGATATGAGCGTGTGGGCAGCAGGAAGGACCATCTGGACGGCACCTACATTAGACGTGAGCTGACGTCGATGGGGCTGATCGAGATGCAGGTGCCCTCGACGCGAAAACAAGGCTCACCCTTGGAGACGATCGGGCGCTACGAACGACGGACCGCAGAGGCCGACGGGATGACCAAGGTGGCGTACGTGAAGGGCGTGTCGACGAGGGACGTGCGGCAGGTCACTGAAGCCTCGATGGGCGAGGGAGTGGGGTGATCGAGGGTCGGCCGCGTAACGGGACGCCTCGCCCAAAGCTCGGAGGACCTGCCGACAGCGCGGATCACGGACCCGATTTCGCATCTGTACCTCGACGAGACGTTCATCAAGGCGCGCTGGGCGAGATCGGTGGAGGAGGTCTCCGTCCTGGTGGCCTAAGGCGTCAACAACGATGGCAACCGGCGTCTTCTGGCTGTCACGCGCGGCTCGCAGGAGAACGAGACGAGTTGGACGGAGCCTCTCGAGGGCCTCGTAGTCCGTGGGCTGATGGGAGTGTGCCTCGTGATCACCGATGCGCACGCAGGGCTCGCCAAAACCGTCCGCCGGCAGCTTCCGGAGGTGACGCATCAGCGCGGCACGGTTCACCTCACACGCAACGTGCTGGACAAGACACCCTGGCAGTTACGGGCCTGCGTTGCTGAAGAACTCCGCAGGGCCACCCCGTCCCCTTCACCCGTGCGGCCGCAACCCGTTTCAATCACCCAGCACCGAGAACAGGTCCCTCTCCGCCGCCCTTTCCATTTCTACACGCAGATCGGAACTTGACCCGGTATTCCCGGGGATGATCTCTATCGGGAGGCACCCGAGGATCTCTCTGGGGAACTGATCGAGACGAAGCGGAAGATGAGACTTGACTTCGAAAACCCTGCAGATCATAATTTTCCACCCTAGCCCGACAAGGAAAAGGACATCTTGGGCCCCGGCTTGCCCTCCAGACCCAATATGTCTGCTGACGAGTCTTGCTCGGCCTGTTGATCTGGAACGCGCAACCCCGAGAACCCTCTGACGCTGGGAAAACGAAGAAGGAGACAAAACAGTGACGGAACCGAAAGAAGAAAAGGCCCCCGAGGAAGTCCTGCGTGTCAAGAAGGAGACCATCAAGGACCTGCCAGTTCAACCGGAAAAGGACCGGGATGTGGTAGGGGGTGGTGGGGGTAGCCCATCCAGACCCCGGACCGGTACGGACTACACATGTCCGGTCTGCTGAACCGAAGCCTGTAAGGCTTCAGACAAACAGAGTCGCGGCGGCCTTCTCCAACGGACTGAGACCGCCGCGTTCTTCTCGACGTCGGGTTTCCTTGTTCCCTCGGGCGGCCGAAGATCACGCTTGTTTGCAGACCGCCAGATGTTCATGAGGTGACCATGTGGACGGCCTTGCTCGTCGGATCCCTAGCCGAGAGAGCCTTGAATAGTGCTGTTGAAATCGCAAGAACTCTGAGCAAGCTGCAGCCCTACGAACTCAGGGCTCCCCTGGACGCCAACCCGGATCCATCACTCGCAACCGGAGCCAGTGGCGTGGCCTCTTGCCTTGAGTACCTGGCTGAGTCCGGGGTCTTTCCCGACGGTCGCGCGAAGGCCCGGGAGTTCTTCGGGTTTGCTGCCGATGTCATGTCCTCAGAGCGTCTCAATCCCTCACTGCTGGATGGCTTCACTGGCATCGGGTGGGTTGCCAGGCGACTCGTTCGAGGTCTGCACGAATTCCATGAGACGGATGTTCTGACCGATGTCGACTCCGAGCTCCTCGCAGTCCTCGTCCGCTCTCCCTGGAAAATGGACTATGACCTGGTCAGCGGTCTCGCAGGACTCGGACTTTACGCCCTGGGTCGCTTACCGCGTACCGCCGCCAGAAAAGCTCTGTCGAGGATCGTGGACCATCTGGCCGGAATTTCGGAGGTTTCAGGCCCGGGAATCACATGGCACACTCGCCCGGAATTGCTGACTGATCTCCAGAGAGCGGTCTTTCCGGAAGGCCACTACAATCTTGGCCTTGCTCACGGTGTCCCGGGCGTTATCGGGTTGCTCGGACAAATCTGTTCTTCGGGCACTGGCGAGTGCGAGGAGAAAGCCCGCAGACTTCTCTCTGGAGCCGTGGCCTGGATGCTCGGGAACAAGCAGGAAGGGTCTGCGCGATTCCGGCATTGCGCGGGTCCTGGGGTCTTGAGGCGTGAAATCAGATCCGCATGGTGCTACGGAGACCCGGGCATCGCGGCAGCGCTGCTCGTTGCAGCCCGGGGTGCCAAGGAGAAGGCCTGGGAGCAAGAAGCCATCGAATTGGCGCGTCACGCCGCGGCCCGGCCATTCGAGGAAGCCGGTGTGATCGATCCGGGACTCTGCCACGGCGCGGCTGGACTCGCCCATATTTTCAACCGTTTCTACCAGGAGACCGGCGACCCGACCTTCGGCCGGGCGGCAACGTTCTGGTTCGAGAAGACTCTCGATATGCGCCGGCCCGGGATGGGGCTAGCAGGGTACAGCTCGGCTGTGAAACTCTACGGCGAACTCAGTTACCTGAAAGATCCGAGTTTCTTGACCGGCGCGGCGGGCATCGCCATGGCGCTCACTGCGGCCGCCACCGAGGCAGAACCGAATTGGGACCAAGTCCTGCTGCTCTCGCCTGTGCGGAGATCGCAACAGTGACTTCGAAGGAACGTGTCCCGTCGCGGCCTCACTTCTTTGTGTTGCGAACACCATTGTTGTCATTCGACGAGTTTCTGACCTGGAGTGAGGGGTCAGCAGCGGCCGTCCAGGAAGGAAGCCGCGAACGGCTGGAATTAGCTCTCGACGAAGATCGCAAGTCCCAAAGGAAACGTCTTCAGGAACTGATTACGCGGCCCGAACTCCGGGAGGCGCTCTTCTTGGCCTCGCCGGATCTCGAGAGCGCTCTGGAGCACTGGTTGCGAGACCCGGACAGCGAGAAGGGCGAGCGAGCCGAGCGAGCAGCGGTCAAGTACTTTTCTCGAATGTCTGGCCGCGCGACGCCGTTCGGGCTGTTTGCGGGCGGCTGCACGGGACTCCTTGGAGAGAAGACCCGGCTGGTGCTGGCCCCGCGTGAGACCTCGAAGCGCCATTCCCGCCTTGATATGGACTACCTCTTCGTCCTATCGGAGGCGATAAATGGGGACCACGCGCTCAGAAGCAGCCTGGGATTTCGCCTCAACTCTACCCTGTACCGGGCTGGCGAACGCTATCGATACGTTGAATCGCGGGTTCACAAGCATGAACGGACTTACCACCTCGTCGCCGTCGAGGCGACTCCGCACCTTCAGAAGATCCTGGAGAGAGCAGAACGCGGGGCTCGCCTGGAAGACCTGGCGGCCTCCCTGGTGGACGAGAACATCACCGCTCAGGAGGCCAGATCCTACGTCAACGAGCTAGCCGATTCTCAGATCCTGATACCCGACACAGGGATGGTGATCACGGGCCGGGAGCCTGCCAGTCTCATGGCAGAAAGGCTGGGTCAGTTCGCGGAAACGAGAGTAATCGGAAGCCGCCTCCAGGACGTAAACCACCAGTTGGATGTCATTGATGCTGGCGGACTCGGCGCCGCCCCTGGCCGCTACAGAGAGCTGGTAGCTCTGCTAAGGGACCTTCCGGCCAAGCCCGAGTTGGCACGACTCTTTCAGGTCGACCTCATGAAGACCGGAGTCAACGTCTCACTAGGAAAGGCGGTTGCCGAAGAAGTAAGGCGGGGGATCGAAGTTCTTCACAGACTCTCGACACCACGGAACTCCCCATTGCCTGCCTTCAGAGAGGCTTTTACTGAACGGTACGAAGAGCGTGAGATTCCGCTCGTCGAGGCGCTCGACGAGGAAAGAGGAATTGGCTTCCCCGCTTTTCAAGACGAGGACGCAGCCCAGGCACCCCTCTTGGTGGGGATCCGGTTTCCCAAGGCCCATGATGACAGCGTGAGCTGGGGTCCCCGTGAAGCTCTCCTGTTGAGGAAAGTCGGTCAGGCGCTGGCGCGGGACGAAGACGAGATGTTGCTCGATGATGCAGCCCTCGAGATCCTGACTAACAGGGAGCGACTCCCCCTGCCCAGCGTTTTCGGAGCACTCGTCCGACTGGTGGCATCCTCTGACGAGGAGCTGGACCGGGGAAACTTCCGCATTCACCTGGAATCAGCCGGCGGACCATCAGGAGCGACGTTCCTGGGGCGATTCTGTCATGGAGACCAGGACCTCTGCCGGCTCGTAGAAGAGCATCTGAAAGCGGAAAAGGCACTCGAGCCGGACGCCCTCCTCGCCGAGGTGGTTCACCTTCCCGACGGTCGAACGGGGAATGTCATTTCGAGACCGCTCTTCCACGACTATGAGATCCCGTTTCTGGGCTCATCTGGAGCTCCACTGGAACGGCAGATTCCAGTGTCAGATCTTCTGATCTCGGTTCGCGGTGGAGAGATCCAGCTGCGCTCAAAGCGGCACGGCCAGCGAATCCTCCCACGGCTCACGACAGCCCACAACTACGCACGCTACGGTCTCAGTCTCTACAGATTCCTTTGCGCACTGCAGGCCCAGACCACGACGGCAGGGCTGGCGTGGCGCTGGGGACCACTCTCGTCTCTTCCGTTCCTCCCCCGAGTCCGGTACGGGCGGACGGTTCTTGCTCCGGCGCAGTGGAACGTCGAAACGAGTGAACTGAAGGAACTTGGAAAACGCCTAGACGGCCGCGGGTTTGACGCACTCAGGCGGTGGCGCCGCGAACACCGCATCCCCCGTTTCGTGATGTTTGGGACCACGCATGAAATCCCGGTCGATTTCGATTCGGTCCTCTCGGCAGAGGCTTTCCTCAGCCTCGTGCGGAACGGGGAACCGGTCGAACTCCGAGAGATGCTCCCCGGCCCCGAGGAACTCTGTGCGCGGGGCCCGGAAGGCCGCTACGTCCATGAACTGTTGATCCCGTTCGTGGGGCAGTCCTCGGCGGCAAGCCGCCCTCTCCAGCCTTCCCCTGAGAGAGCGAGGCGGACCTTCTTGCCCGGTTCGGAGTGGCTTTACGCAAAGTTCTATGGCGGGAACGTCACGCTCGATCAGGCCCTAGTGAAAACGATCGGCCCTTTTGCGGCTTCGGTCGTGGCGTCAGGGACTGCGGACTCATGGTTCTTTGTGAGGTACGCCGATCCAAGACCACACCTTCAGATTCGTTTTCGCGGCGATTCGGCCCGGCTTCGCGAGAGCATCCTCCCGGATTTGAACCGGATGGCCGAGGGTCTTGCCTCTCGAGGTCAGATTTGGAGGATGCAGATCGACACCTACGAGCGCGAGATCGAGAGGTACGGAGGAGTCGAAGGCGTCGAAATCGCCGAGCGGTTCTTTCACTTCGACAGCGAGACAGTCCTGACGATTCTGAAGATGTTGGAACATGGAGAGGCCGGTCACAACGAGCGCTGGCACATGGCCCTGCTCGGGACAGATGCCCTTCTCGAGGACTTTGGTCTGTCTTTCGAGGAGAAACGTAAGTTCTCCGCTCAGGCGCAACAGGCTCTTGGTGCCGGAAAGGACGAAGATCCCGACTTCAGGCGGACGCTAGGGGATCGATACCGCAAGGACGGTCGTGGGCTTCTCCCCTTGCTCGAAAGGAAGGGGCTGGAAGAAAGTTCCCTCTGGCCAGGCCTGCAAGTCCTGTCCCAGCGCTCGCGCCGCACCGCTCCTCTGGTGGAGGAGTTGCGATCTCTCGAAGCCACGGCCCGACTCGACAGGCCGGTCCGTGCCGCCGCAGCAAGCTACGTCCACGTGTTCCTCAACAGGGTCTTCCTCACGGCTCACAGGAAGCAGGAACTGGTGGTCTACGATTTCTTGAACCGCCTGTACGATGCCATGGCCAGCCGCGGCCTCGCGTCGCGCTGAGCCCTCCACCAGGAACGATGGAATGCAGGATCGAGAGAAGCAATATGTCGTCTGCCCGGATCTTCTGATCGAGCTGGTTGGCGGATCCAAGAACGAGGTTCGGATCAGGAACAAGGTCTTTCGGACCTGGATCGAGGCTCCAGCAGCCCTCCTGATACTGCTTGATTTCCTCCGGCAGCCGCACACCATGGAAGAGATCTCTGCGCAGTCACTGATCGACGAGGATGTCATGGGAATGCTGCTCGCGAGATGGATCGTGCTACCGGCCGAGAAAAGAGAACTTCTGGGACCCGGGATCGTGTGCAAAGCCAAAGACAGCATCGGCGTTTCATGCAGTTTTGACGATCTTGTAAAACTCGGCTCACGGACGAGCTTCGTCGTATTCGGTGTGCCGGTTGACTTGCTGGGCTCGCCAGGAGCGCACGCAGGACCTGCACAGACTCGGCTCTATTCGCTCCTCCGGGGAATGGAAGGCGTCTGTGAAGGCGAGGGAGAGACGAGGGTCCTCCCACAGGACGTCGAGATTCTCGACGTCGACAGGAGAAAGAGCTTCAGTTTTCGGGACCAGGACAGGTACGCGATTCTCGACGCGGGTGACATTGCCTACGTGCGAGGAGAGTCGATAGCCAACGTCGGCGAGCGCATTGAACGGCTAGTGGCTGCCGTGCTTGCACGTCAGATGACGCCGGTCATGATTGGCGGCGACCACTCCATGACGTGGTTTTCTCTCAAGGTCCTCCTTGATACGTACCCAAAGATGGGCGTGCTCCACTTCGACGCCCATCACGACCTCTACTTTTCGCCGTCGGATCTGCTGCCACTCCGCAATAGCAATCCATTCGCGCATGCCCGCAAGAGCACGTCCCTGGCTTGCTTGCGACAGTTTGGTCTGCGCACGGTCGAATATTACAGGAAGAAGACAGCCAGCAAGACCCTCGACCCGCGAATCTCCTATTGGTCTGCACGGGAACTGCAGCGTATGTCCCCGGAGGAAGCCCTTGTTGGCCTCGACCGGGACATCCCCTATTATCTCAGTTTCGACATCGACTGTGTGTGCCCTGAAGAGGCACCCGAAACAGGCAGTCCTGTCTGCGGCGGTCTCTCGTACTATCAGGTGTTCGAACTCATGGACGCCATCATCGGCAAGTTCGACATTGTCGGTGCCGATTTCGTTGAAGTGGCTTCGCCGAAGACGGGGCCGGCAAATAGGGCCGCAATGATCACTGCACGGTTGCTCGACATGTTGTTGCTGAGTCGGATCCTCTCAAGCGAGCTCGATAGTTATCTCTTCGAGAAGAGGGAGTGGCAGCCAGGCGAGTTGCCATAGCAACTGAGCCCCAAAAGATCAGTTAGTGCCCTTACCCTCGTTCGTTGTCTTATTGCGACGGAATGGTACGAAAAGGCGTCAGAACGATGCATGTCTGTCTGTCGCTCTCGAACTGTGGTTGCTCGGACAAGGCACCGAACTCGGCCACTCGTCTAGCTCCACAGGAAGGACAGAGTCCACGCCCCTTGGACGAGAACGCCGAATGGTACTTGCCGTTGCGGTGGGGACAGCGGATGCGAGCAAAGCCTCGCTCGAAGATGCCGCCGGCGACTCACCTCACCGGTGCGAGCTTCACCGGACGGACGTGCGAGGCCTCCCGTACGTAGTCCCTTATGGAGCGATCCGAGCTGAACCGGCCCATCCGCGCCACGTTCAGGATCGAGGCGCTCGTCCAGCCGACAACGTCGCTCCAGGCCCGGGAGGCCCGCCCCTGGCACTCGACGCAGTCCCGGAAGTCCGCCAGGACGAGGAAGGGGTCCTCCTCCACGAGCCGGCGCACGAAGGGAGCGAAGAGATCCGGCTCGCCGGGCGCGAAGTGTCCCGATGCGATCAAGGGAAGGACATCCGAAATCTCGCGGTCTGCCGCAAGGACCTGGCGCGGGTCGTAGCCCCGCCGGAACTGATCCTCAACCTCGGGGGCGGTCAGCCCGAAGAGGAAGAAGTTCTCCTCGCCGACCGCCTCACGGATCTCGACATTCGCCCCGTCCAGCGTGCCGATCGTGAGCGTGAAGTATCTGCATAAGTATTGACCCGGCCCAAGGAGGAAGACCCATGATAGGAATTCCTTGCCGGTACCTTCTTCGAGTCAAGCAGCGCATGCGAGTTGTGTCCTATGCGAAGGAGAACGGGATACGGCCTGCGGCCCGGCACTTCGCGCTCTCCCGCCAAACGGTGCGGAAGTGGCTCAGGAGCTACCAGGCCAGAGGGGCGGAGGGGTTGATCCCTCTCTATGCGGAGCGTCGCGAGGCCCGACTCCAGCCCGCGGTGATCGAGCTCCTCCGCCAGGCGCGAATCGAGCTCCGCATGGGAGCTGGGCGCACGAGGATCTGGCTCCAGAGAATCCACGGCATTCACCTCCCCGTGGCAACGAGTCAGCGGACGTTCACCAAACTCGGCGTCCCGAGGCTTCCCTCGCGAAGGCCACGCAAGCGGCGGCCCCGCCAGATGAGCCTTTTCGAGAAGGACCAACCGGGCGACTCGGTCCAGGTTGATACGAAGCGCGTTCGCATCGGTCGCCGCCTCGCTTTCCAGTTCACCGCGATCGACGATTGCTCCCGATATCGAGTCCTGCGCGCTTACCCGCGGTTGTATGGGGGAGCGAGCCGTCGTTTCCTTCACATCCTCCGCCAGGAGTTCCCATGCCGGATACGCCGCATTCAGGTGGACAACGGCACGGAGTTCCCGCTGGACTTCGACCTGGATGCCAGGGCTGCCGGCATCGAGGTGACGCGGATCCGCCCCCGGTGCCCGATGCAGGACGGCAAGGTGGAGCGAAGTCATCGCGTTGATGACGAGGAGTCCTGGCTGCGGGAAAGGCCTCAGAGCTTCCCAGACGCTGGGGCCGGCTTGGCGTTTTGGGAGTAGCGCTACAACAACGAGCGCTTCTCTCTCGCCCTTGGCGGCCTGACGCCAGTCGAGAAACTGCGGCTCAAACCGGGCGAACCGCCAGGGCAGCGATAAGACTCATGATGAACCGCGCGGAGGATAGGGCAACGCGGGGACGCGACCCGAGCGCCGAAGCGGTGGCCGAGACCGAGTGACGGGGCGGCGGCAAACCGCCGCTCCTTCCTCGCCATGATCTTCACTCGGGATCGGCACGAAAGCGACAAATCCCAGGGGGTCTGGGGGACAGAGTCCCCCTCGATGCTCCACAGTGGCGCGCAACAGTCCCCCCTCCCTGCTCTCCTCGTGCCACCTATTGTGCTCGTTAGTGTCGAACCACTATGGACAACGGCCGCCCACCGACACATACGTTGTTCTGGGACCGGGACATCTTCAAACGAGACCTTACACTGCACTTTCCCTCTCGCGTCTGACTCGCCAGGTCCCGATCGGTTGCCATCAACAACAGGAAAGGGCTACCTGTTCAGCGCCATCGGTCGATGTCGTCCGACACGACCGGTCCGAGCGAGCGGAGCCAGGTCGCGACAGGACCGAAAGGGTCGCTCATGAGCAATGCCAGAAGCCGTCGGGCCAGCCGGGCTGGCCGTTCTGCGCGTTTCGGAGGAACGTGAACACGCGTTTCGGAAGAACGTGAACGGCTGTTTCGGGATCGTGAACACCAATTTCGGGAACGTGAACACCTGTTTCGGAAGGGTGTGAACGGCGGGCTTGACCGCTCGTCAGAAATGACCCGGGTCTGCTTGGGAGGAATGGTCCAGGGGTGACCGGGCTGAGCTGAGCCCGCGGGTGGGTCACGCTCGGCGGATGGGGTGGTCGAGCGAACCAGAGCG
>JAJVIN010000038.1 GCA_022071945.1 Thermoanaerobaculia bacterium
CGACGTTGCCCCTCGGGACTTCCTGCCGCTTGACGGCTCATAACGGCCTCCTGATCTCCATCAAGAGGTTACCGCTCGGCCGGGTCCCCCTTCATGTCTCGTCGGTCTGAGGCGGAGCCTCGTTAGGTCTAGGCCCAAGGACAAGAGCTGGGCTCTGATACAGTTGTCCATTGGCGATCGGGCGGCCCTGTCTGCTCTGTCCGCAGCCCTTTGGGAGCTCTCAGACACCCGATCGGGAAACCAGCAGGTTCACGATTTCAAGTCGAGGGCGTCTTGCCCATGGAGGTTGAGATTCGATGAGATTCCAAGGAATCGGACAGGGTCACCGAGAGGCGAGCCGTCTCATGATCGCGTTGCTGACGGCGGCTCTTGGCGCCGCGGTCTCCGGCTGTGCCAAGAAGGAAGCTCCGCCTCCGCCCCCGCCAGTAGCAGTCAAGGTCGGGACCGTGCTCCAGAAGGACGTTCCCATCTACGTGGAGGCGATCGGCCAGACGCGGGGTTCCACGGAGATCGAGGTCCGCGCGCGCGTCGAGGGCTTCATCCAGACGATCGACTTCAAGGAAGGCAATCCGGTAAAGAGGGGTCAACTCCTTTACACAATCGACTCCCAGCCGTTCGAGGCGGCCCTGGCCCAAGCCAAAGGCTCTCTCGCCGAGGCCCAGGCACAGTTCGCGCGCGCCCGGCAGGACGTGGTCCGGTACGAGCCGCTGGTGGCCAAGAACGCGATCTCGCGGCAGGAGTACGAGACCGCGGTGGCCGTTCAGCAGGCGGCGGAAGCCTCGGTTGACGCGGCAAAGGCGGCGGTCCAGCGAGCCGAGGTCGACCTGAGCTACACCAAGGTGGTTGCCCCCGAGGACGGCCTCGTGGGCAGGACCGAGGTCTACCCCGGTACGCTCGTCGGACGGGGGCAGAGCACCCTGCTCACCCACATCTCGCAGATCGAGAAAATCCACGTTCGTTTCACGATGACGGAAAAGGACTATCTCTATTTCGCGCGCCGGCGTGAGCAGCGGGGAACGTCTGAGCAGGCGCCGACAACGTCGCTCGAGCTCGTCTTGGCGGACGCGTCGGTCCACCCGGAGAAGGGCCGGATCGTGTTTGCCGATCGCAACGTGGACCCGACGACAGGAACGATCATGATGGAAGCGGCTTTCGAGAATCCGGGCTCGATCGTGCGGCCAGGACAGTACGCCCGCGTGCGCGCTGCCGTGGACATCAAGAAGGATGCCCTGCTCGTGCCTCAGAGGGCCGTCTCGGAACTCCAGGGCATCTACAACCTGGCGGTCGTCGGGACCGACCAGACCATCGAGATCCGGCCCGTTCAGATGGGGGCGCGGGTCGGGACCCTCTGGGTGGTCGAGTCCGGTCTCAAGGCCGGGGAGAACGTCGTGGTGGAAGGTCTGCAGAAAGTGCGGCCCGGCGTCAAGGTCACGCCCGAGATGGTGAAGATCGAGGAGGGCAGCGGTGCGCCTCCTCCGCCGGCGGCCCCCGCCAAGGCGAAGGCCGAGGCGAAGGGCGCCCAGGGATAGCGGGCCATGGCGGATTTCTTCATTCGTCGCCCGATCGTGGCGATCGTCATCGCCATCATCATCGTGCTCCTGGGTCTCAACTCCCTTCGAGGGTTGAGCTTCGAGCAGTATCCCTTCCTCGCTCCCCCCACCATCCGCGTAACGGCCAACTACCCGGGTGCCTCGGCGGTGGCTGTCGAGCAGTCGGTCGCCACTCCGATCGAACAGGAGGTCAACGGCGTCGAGGGACTGATCTACATGAAGTCCTCGAACACCTCCGACGGCCGAATGCTTCTCGACGTCAACTTCCAGGTCGGAACCAACCAGGACATGGCGAACGTTCTGACCCAGAACCGCGTGTCCTCGGCACAGTCGCGTCTCCCCCAGGAAGTCGTCCAGCAGGGCATCACCGTCAAGAAGCAGAGCCCCAGCATCTTGATGCTGATCTCGGTCTACTCGCCGAAGGGAACCTACGACGCCAACTTCCTGACCAACTACATGGGCATCAACATCCGCGACCAGATCCTCAGAATTCCGGGCATCGCCCAGGTCGACCTCTTCGGCGGTACCGACTACGGAATGCGGATCTGGCTGCGCCCCGACAGGATGGCGAAACTGGGGCTGACCCCCTCCGACATCATGTCGGCCATCAAGGAGCAGAACCTCCAGGCCCCTGCCGGCCGTATCGGCATGCGTCCATCGCCGCAGGACCAGGAGTTCACCTACACCGTCAGCGCTCCCGGACGCCTGATCACCGAGGAGGAATTCGCGAACATCATCGTTCGTGAGACCGAGACCGGCGGCCAGGTCCGCATCAAGGACGTGGGTCGCGTGGAGCTGGGCTCCCAGGACTACAACTCCTTCGGGCGCCTGAACGGAAAGCCGGCAGGTGCCGTGGCCGTGTACCTCCTGCCCGGAGCGAACCAGCTGAAGGCCGCCGAGACGATCTACGAGACCATGAAGACGGCGAAGACGTTCTTCCCGACGGACATGGATTACACGATCGTCTACGACACGACGCCGGCCGTCGAAGCCTCGATCGAGTCGATCTTCCACACGTTCCTCGAGGCGGTCGTGCTCGTCACCCTCGTCGTGTTCATCTTCTTGCAGAACCTGCGGGCCACGATCATCCCGCTCCTGACGGTTCCGGTGTCGCTCATCGGAACCTTCATCTTCTTCCCGCTCCTCGGTTTCTCGGTGAACACGCTGTCGATGTTCGGCCTCGTCCTGGCGATCGGAATCGTGGTCGATGATGCAATTGTCGTGGTCGAGGCGGTCATGCACCACATCGAGCACGGCATGACGCCGAGAGATGCCACGGTCCAGGCGATGAAGGAAGTCTCCGCGCCTGTCGTCGGCATCGCGCTCATCCTCTGCGCCGTGTTCATCCCGGTCGCCTTCATCCCCGGCCTGACCGGACAGATGTACCAGCAGTTCGCGCTCACGATCGCGATCTCCGTGCTGCTCTCGGCCTTCAGCGCGCTCTCCCTCTCGCCGGCGCTCTCGGCGATGCTGCTGAAGCCCCCCAAGCCGGCCCGGGGCCCCATCGGCTGGTTCTTCAAGAGCTTCAACAAGGTCTTCGACAAGACGACAAACGCCTACGTCAAGGGCGCGCAGATCCTCGTGCGCCGGTCGATCCTCACCATCATCCTCGTGGCAGTGGTGGCGGTGGGTGCCGGATTCTTCGGCGGGAAGCTCCCCGCCGGCTTCATTCCCGAGGAGGACCAAGGCATCCTGGGAGTGAACGTCACGCTGCCGCCAGGAGCCTCACTCGAGCGCACGAACGCCGTGCTCACGAAGGTCGAGGAGATCCTGGCGAAGACGGACGGAGTCGAGTCATACCAGACCGTGGGCGGACTCGGCATCGTCACGAACACCTTCCAGCCCAACTTTGGAACCATCTTCATGCGCCTCAAGCCCTGGAAGGAGCGGCACGGTGGCGCGTTACATGCGAAGGGCATCATGGCCAAGGTACAGGCCGAGGTCGCGCGGATCCCCGAAGCCATCATCTTCCCGTTCAACATCCCCACCATCTCTGGCTTCGGCGCCTCGGCCGGCTTCAACTTCGTGCTCCAGGATCGAAGCGGAAGCCTGAGTGTCGAGCGGCTTGGAGAACTCGGGCAGCAGTTCGCGGCCGCCGCGCGGAAGCGTCCAGAGGTCGGGAACATTTTCACGTCGTTCGATCCTCGGTATCCCCAGGTGAACGTCGTCCTCGACCGTGAGAAAGCCCGCAAGATGGGCGTGCCGGTGAACGAGGCTTTCCAGGCCCTCGCATCGTGCCTGGGTGGAAGCTACGTCAACGACTTCAACCGCTTCGGGCGCCTCTTCCGCGTTTACGTCCAGGCCGAGGCTGACTACCGTCGCAAACCCGAGGACATCAGCAACATCTGGGTGCGCAGCAAGACCACGAACGACATGATCCCCCTCGGGACGCTGGTCACCGTCACATCCCAGGGCGGGACGGAGTTGACGAACCGGTTCAACCTGCTTCGCTCGGTCGAGCTCAACGGGGTTCCGGCAAAGGGTTTCGCCTCGGGACAGACGATGGCTGCGCTCGAGCAGGTCTTCAAGGAGACGATGCCCGCGGAGATGGGCTTCACCTACGCCCAGCTCTCCTACCAGGAGAAGATCGCCCCGCCCGCCGGCCCGACCTTCGTGGCCGCGATCGTTTTCGTCTTCCTCCTGCTCGCCGCCCTGTACGAGAGCTGGAGGCTGCCGTGGGCTGTTCTCCTCGGATCCCCCCTCGTGGCCCTCGGGGCCTTTTTCGGCGTCTGGCTCGCCGGCTATGACAACAATGTCTACGTCCAGATCGGCAACATCATGCTCATCGGCCTCGCCGCGAAGAACGCCATTCTCATCGTCGAGTTCGCCAAGGCGAAGAACGACGAGGGGATGAGCGTGCAGGAGGCCGCCCTCACATCGGCCCGCCTCCGCTTCCGTCCCATCCTGATGACCGCGTTCGCCTTCATCCTCGGCGTCATTCCCCTCATGAAGGCTTCTGGAGCCGGTGCCGGTGCCCAGAACGTCATGGGTACGGCCGTGTTCTGGGGAATGCTGGTCGCGACCGCACTCGGGGTCTTCCTGATCCCGGGCAACTTCGCTTTCGTCGAGACACTCGGCCGCAAGAAGAAGTCGGGCGAGGAGCCGGCACCTCCAACTCTGCCGGAACCGTCCCACGGAGGAGGGCACTGAGATGGTGCGCCGACTGACTGCCCTTTCTCTGGTCCTTCTCACCACCGGGTGCACCCTCGGACCGAACTACCAGCGTCCGGCCGTGCCCGCCCCCCAGGCCTGGCGCGAAATCCCGAAGGCCGACGCCCAGAGCTTCGCCAACACGCCGTGGTTTGAGGTCTTCGATGATCCAAAGCTTCAAGAGCTGATCCGCGTCGCGCTCGCGGAAAACAAGGATCTCAAGATCGCGATCGAGCGGATCGAGGAAGCCCGGGCTTTCTACGGGATTGCGAAGGCCGACCTGTGGCCCAAGGTTGACGTCACCGCGGGCGCCGGGCGCGGCCGGGTCCCCCTGGCCAGCGGCGGATCTGGCACCGACGTCTCCCAGTTCTCGCTCAGCGCCGACGTCTCGTGGGAGATCGACTTCTTCGGGCGCATCCGCCGGACGACGGAGGCGCAGCAGGCACTCTTCCTCGGCACGCAGGAGGCCCGGCGGGCCACCGTCATCGCCCTCGTCGCCGACGTCGCCCGCGCATACTTCGAACTCCGCGACTTCGACCGGAGGCTGGCCATCACACGCGCCACCATCGAGTCGCGGCGCGAGTACCTGCAACTGGCCAAGGACCGCTTCGAGGGAGGCGTCACCGCCGAAATCGACTTCCGCCAGGCCGACGCGGAACTCCGTCGCGTCGAGGCCCTGGTGTTCGATTACGAGCGCCTGATCGCCCTGAAGGAGAACGAGCTTTCCGTGCTCCTCGGCCGCAACCCTGGACCGATCCTTCGCGGCCGGGAGTTGGACAAGATGAAGCTGCCGGCGGCGGTCCCCGCCGGCTTGCCGTCCGATCTCCTCGAGCGGCGCCCTGACGTCCGCGCGGCCGAACAATCACTCGCCGCCGCGACCGCCAACATCGGCGCGGCCAAGGCTCTTCTCTTCCCCCGCATCGCCCTGACCGGTTCCCTGGGTGTCTCGAGTTCCGAGCTAGACACGCTCTTCAACAGTCCGGCGCAGGCCTGGAGCATCGCCGCCGGGCTCCTGCAACCAATCTTCAACGCTGGCAAGAACAAGCGCCGCGTCGAGGTCACGGAGTCCCAGCAGCGGCAAAGCCTCTACGCCTACGAGCAGGCGATCTTGCAGGCTTTCCGCGAGACCGAAGATGCTCTCGTCTCCTACCAGAGAACGGGCGAGCAGAAGAAGGCGCAGTCCCTGCGCGTCGACGCTGAACGGAAGGTCCTCGATCTGGCCGAAATCCGCTACCGGGGCGGCGTCGCGGCCTATCTCGAGGTCCTCGACGCACAGCGCTCGCTCTTCAACGCCGAGATCGACGAGGCCCAGACACTCGGGGGCCATCTCCTCTCGCTCGTCCGTCTCTACAAGGCCCTCGGCGGCGGGTGGCAAGAACCCGCGCCGGCCGCGGCACCTGCCGCTCCGGCGGCCGAGGCACCCGTCTCGAAGTAACTCTTCCGGGGAGGTCCCGTTCAGGCAGAAAGGGGCGGTTTCCACCGCCCCTTTCCGTTTTCGTGCTCCCCCGCGAGATTCGCGGTTCGACTCCGGGCAAAGTCCGAAATCCGGTTGATCGAATCACACGTGCGCTGGAATGCCGCTGCTATGATCTTCTGGTCAGGGTCTGACCGCGCCGATGCCGAGCCGGTGGACTTCGCCGGCGGGCACCCTCAAGCGACCCCAGGAGGAGGACTTGATGCCTCACACGGGATGTCTGGCGACCGCCCGAAAAACCCCCCTTCACTCCATCCGACGAACGCGAAGCGTGGGCATCGCCCTGCTGAGCGTTCTGGTGGGCACCGGCTGCGCGAAGGCCAAGCCGCCAGCCGCGCCGCAGACTGCCGAGGTCACGGTCGTGACCGTGGCCGCGCGCGACGTCCCCGTCTCGGTGGAGTACGTCGCCCAGACGCAGAGTTCGCGCCAGGTCAGCATCCAGGCGCGAGTGAGCGGCTTCCTCGACAAGCGGGTCTACACCGAAGGCTCCCTCGTCAAGGAAGGGGACGTGCTCTTCCTGATGGACAAGAAGCCCTTCCAGGTCCAGGTGGACGCAGCCAACGCGGCGCTGGCCCGGCAGCAGGCCTCGCTCGAAACGGCCAAGCTGAACCTCGAGAGGACCCGGCCCCTCACCGCCGAGAACGCCCTGTCGCAGAAGGATCTGGAGGACGCGAGCGGCCACTACCAATCCACCGCCGCCGCGGTGGAGCAGGCCAAGGCGGAGCTGGCCGGTTATCAGCTGAACCTCTCGTACTGCACCATCACCTCACCCGTCACCGGCGTCGCCGGCGCCGCCCTTCAGCAGGACGGCACGTACATCAGCGGGCAGAACAGCCAGCTCACGACGGTGGCCGTCCTCTCACCGATGTGGGTCAACTTCAGCATCTCGGAAAACGAGATGCAGCGACTAAGGGACCGGATCGCCAAAGGCCAGATCGTGCCGCCCAAGGGCGGGCAATACGGCGTCGAGGTCTTGATGGCGAACGGCACGGTCTTCCCGCATCGCGGAAGGATCACGTTCGCCGACCCGTCCTTCAACCCGGCCACCGGGACCTTCCTCGTGCGGGCCAGCGTCGACAATCCCGACGGGATCCTCAGGCCCAACCAGCACCTGAGAGCCCGCATCGTCGGAGCAGTCCGTCCGAAGGCCATCCTGGTTCCCCAGCGGTCCGTCCAGCAGGGAGCCAAGGGGAGCTTCGTCTGGGTGGTGAGCGCAGACGGGAAGGCTGAACTGCGCCCCGTGGTCGCCGCGGGATGGCACGGAGACGACTGGTTCATCGACGAGGGGCTGGCGCCTGGCGACCGCGTCGTGGTGGACGGCGGCCTGACTCTGCGCGCCGGGATCCCTGTGACGGTGAAGAACGTCGAGCCCGGCGCCGCACCGCCAGGCTCCAGTCCGCCCAAGACCGCTGCCGCTCGGACCGCTGGCTAGGGCGCGAGGACCTGCGCCATGTTCTCGAGATTCTTCATCGAGAGACCCATCTTCGCGACCGTCGTCTCCCTGATCATCGTCATCGCCGGCGGGGTCGCCATGCTTTCCCTGCCGGTCGCCCAGTACCCGGCCATCACCCCGGTACAGGTCACCGTTTCGGCCATCTATCCCGGCGCTGACTCCCGAACCGTCGCCGACGCCGTCGCCGCCCCGATCGAGGCCCAGATCAACGGCGTCGACAACATGCTCTACATGTCCTCGACGAGCAGCAGCAACGGGATGATGACCCTCACCGTCTACTTCTCGCTCGACACCAACCCCGACATCGCGCAAGTCCAGGTGCAGAACCGGGTCAACCTGGCGCTGCCGCAGCTGCCTGACATCGTCAAGGGGCAGGGGGTCACCGTCCAGAAGAAGTCGTCGAACATGATGATGATCATCGCCCTCTACAACAAGGACGGGCGATACAAGCCGGAGTACGTCGCGAACTTCGCAAACGTCTACGTGCTCGACAGCATCAAGCGGGTGAACGGCGCCGGAGACGCGGCGGTCCTCGGCACGCCGGACCAGGCGATGCGGATCTGGATGAACCCGGAGCGGATGGCCTCGCTGGGAATCACCACGAGCGACCTGCAGGGCGCCATCGCCAACCAGAACGCACTCTTCGGCGCCGGACAGATCGGGCAGCGTCCCGGTGAGGGAAAGGTCGAGCAGACCTTCCCGGTCGTCACCCAGCCGCGGTTCGCGGAACCCTCGGAGTACGAGAGGATCATCCTCCGGACGAGCCAGGACGGCAGCGCCATCGTGAAGCTCAGGGACGTCGCCCGCGCGGACGTCGGCCTGAGGCTCTACACAAACGAAAACAAGCTCGACGGCGCCCCCGCCACCCTCATCGCCGTCTACCAGCAGGCGGGTGCAAACGGCCTCGAGGTCTCCAAGGGTGTCCGGGAAACGATGGAGGGCCTGAAGAAGACGATGCCCAACGGCATCGAGTACCTCATCGCCCTCGACACGACGGACTTCGTGAGGATCTCGATCGAGGAGGTCATCGACACCCTGTTCGAGGCGGTCCTCCTCGTCATCCTGGTCGTCTACCTGTTTCTCCAGAGCTTCCGGGCGACGATCATCTGCACGACCGCGATCTTCGTGGCCCTCATCGGCACGTTCAGCGGCATGGCCGCACTGGGTTTCTCCATCAACCTCCTGACCCTCTTCGGCATCATCCTGGCCATCGGCATGGTGGTCGACGACGCCATCGTCGTGGTGGAGAACGTCGAACGGAACATGGAGAAGCTCCACCTGCCGCCGAGGGAGGCTACCCTCCGCGCCATGGACGAGATCGGGACGTCCCTCGTGGCGGTCGTCCTCGTCATGGCGTCGGTCTTCATCCCGGCGGCGTTCTTGCCCGGCACGACCGGGCAGCTCTACAAGCAGTTCGCGATCACCATCGTGATCTCCGTGGCCCTCTCCGGGTTCGTGGCTCTGACCCTGACGCCCGCGATGTGCGCCCTGATGCTGAAGCACCGGACGCCCCCGCAAAAGGGCTTCTTCGCCTGGTTCAACAGGCAGGTCGACCGGATCACCGTCCTGTTCGGGGACGCGGTCAACCTCGTCATCAAGCGGACCGCCGTGGCCTTCGTCCTGCTCGGCTTTCTGATCTACGCCATCTTCCATCTGTTCAAGACGATCCCGACCGCCTTCGTCCCGAACGAGGACCAAGGCTACGTCTTCGCCGGCCTCGTCATGCCGGACGCCGCGAGCCTCGACCGGACGGTGGAAACGTCCGACCAGGTGGATGCCCTCTTCGCGAATCACCCGGCGGTCGCCCACCGGATGCCGGTCAACGGCTACAGCATTCTCGACGGGCAGGTCAAGACGAACGCCGCGACACTCTTCATCTCTCTGAAGCCTTTCGAGGAACGGTACGAGTCGATGAAGCGGGCGCGCGACGAGAACGCCAAGGCCGTCCTCATGTCCGTCTACGAGGGGAGCAAGAAGATCCACACCGGCGCCGTCCTTCCGATCGCACCGCCCGCCATCCCGGGCATCGGCACCACCGGCGGTTTCGAACTCTGGATCCAGGACAAGCTCGGCGGAGACCCGACGGTGCTGGGCGAACTCACGGAGAAGTTCATCGCCGAGGCCAAGAAGAGACCTGAGTTGACCTCGGTTCACAGCACCTTCCGGGCCACCTCCCGGCAGCTGAAGGTCACGGTCGATCGCGAGAAGGCCATGCTCCTCGGGGTCCCGGTCCAGGACGTCTACAACGCCCTGCAGGCCCAGTTCGGCTCTCTCACGGTGAGCCAGTTCAACCAGTACAGCCGCGTCTGGTACGTCATCATCCAGTCCGACGCGCGATTCCGGCAGGACCCGGCCGACGTCACCCGCCTCTACACGCGCGCAAGCAGCGGCCAGATGATCCCGCTCTCGGCGCTCGTGACGACCGAGTACGTCACCGGCCCGGACCTCTTGCCTCACTTCAACGGCTTCCCGGCCGCCCAGGTGACGGGTGGCGCCTCACCAGGATTCAGCTCCGGACAGGCGATCGAGGCCATGGAAGACATCGCCAAGAAACTCCTCCCCTCGGGATACGACATCTCCTGGTCAGGAATGGCCTTCGAGGAGAAGAAGTCCGGTGGCACCTCCGCGGTCGCGTTCGCGTTCGGGCTCGTCATCGTGTTCCTGGTCCTCGCGGCACAGTTCGAATCGTGGATTCTCCCGGGCTCGGTCATGACGGCGATCCCGTTCGGCGTTCTCGGAGCGCTCGTTCTCAACTGGCTCCGGGGCCTCAACAACGACGTCTACTTCCAGATCGGCCTGCTCGTCCTGATCGGTCTCGGCGCCAAGAACGCCGTCCTCAGGGTCACCTTCGCCGTGGAACTCCGGAAGAAGGGACTCTCGATCATGGAGGCCACCATCCAGGCTGGCGAGGAGCGGCTGCGTCCGATCATCATGACGTCGCTGGCCTTCATCTTCGGCGTCCTTCCGCTCGCCATCGCGGTCGGTGCCGGAGCGAACGCGCGCCACTCGATCGGCACCGGCATCATCGGCGGCATGCTGGGCGAGACGACTCTCGCGATGCTCTACGTGCCGCTCTTCTTCTACCTGTTCGAGAAGCTGGCAGAACGGAGCAAGAGCAAGAAGGAGCCGGCACCGGAGCCACATCCGGCAGCGGCGGAGGAAGGAGGCTGAAATGCGCCGCATAGCCATCCTGGGCCTCGTCCTCTTGACGACCGGGTGCACGATGGGGCCGGATTACGCACGTCCAGCCGTCGCGCCGCCGCCGGCCTACGCGAATGCTCCCCTGGACACTCAGGAAACCGCCAACAAGGCCTGGTGGGGTCAATTCCAGGATCCCGTCCTCGACGGGCTGATCGTCGAGGCCCTCACGAACAACCGGAACGTGAAGATCGCGGCGGCCAATGTCGAGGCGGCTGCCGCGGTGCTGACGCAGACGAAGGCTCCCCTCTACCCGGAGGTCGGCTACGGCGCGAGCGCGACCCGCCAGAAGGCGAGCGAGCTGAACGCCACGGGGTGGAACTCCCTCATCCCGAATCCTCAGAACGTCTTTCAACTCGCTGGCAGCGCGAGCTGGGAACTCGACCTCTGGGGCCGGGTTCGGCGGCTGACAGAGGCCGCGCGGGCCGACCTCCTGGCGACCGAGGAGGCGCGCCGCGGCGTGATCCTCTCACTCGTGGCGACCGTCGCCGGGAACTACCTCCAACTGCGCGGGCTCGATGAGCAACTCGAGATCGCCCGCAGAAGTCTCGCAACGTACGGCGAGTCGGTCCGGATCTTCGAACTCCAGTTCAAGCACGGCCTCGTCTCGCAGATGACGGTCCAGCAGGCGCGCACGCAGTACGAGACGGCGGCCGCGGCGATTCCCCAGATCGAGAGCCAGATCGTCCAGACCGAGAATGGCCTCTCGATTCTCCTCGGCAGACACCCGGGCACGATCCCCAGGGGGAAGTCGGTGCGCGACCTGACGATGCCGGCCGTCCCGGCCGGCCTGCCGTCCCATATCCTCGAGAACCGGCCCGATCTGAGGCAGGCCGAGCAGAGCCTGGTGGCTGCCAACGCGCGGATCGGGGCGGCAAAGGCCCTCTACTTCCCGACGATCTCCTTGACGGGCGTCCTCGGCACCTCCAGCGCGGAACTCGCCGACCTCTTCAAGGGACCAGCGGGCGTCTGGAGCTACGCCGGCTCGATCACGGGCCCCCTCTTTTCGGGCGGTGCCATCAAGGGTGCCGTGAAGCAGACGGAAGCTCTTCGCCAGGCCGCTCTCCTCACGTATCAGAACGCGATCGAGAGCGCGTTCGCCGACGTCGAGAACGCCCTCGTTTCACGTACGAAACTCCTCGACGAGACGGAGGCCCGCGCAAGGCTCGTTGGCGCGGCACGGGAGTACGAGCGGCTGGCGACGCTTCAGTACAAGGGGGGTTACGCGCCGTACTCGACCGTCCTGCAGGCCCAGGAGAAGCTCTTCCCGGCGGAACTCGACTGGGCACGGGCCCGGACCTCGCTCCTCGGTTCGTTCGTCTCGATCTACAAGGCGATGGGCGGCGGCTGGGTTTCGGAGGCGGAGGCCATGACGTCTGGCCGAGCGCCTGATTCCCCCCCAAGGGCCGCCGGGACCACAGGACCGTGAGGACGCCCGAGGATCCAGGGCCGGGAAGGCCGGTCGAAACTCGGAGGTCCAGAGCTTCCCGAAAGCGCCAACAGGGCCGCGGTCAGGCAGAATGGGAGGGACCGGGTACTCCCGGCCGTCTGGAGCAACAGCTATGAGTTCTCCCGCGGAGTCCCTCCGCACCGCCTGGAAGACACTCTCCCCCATTCCGGGCGGTCGTTTCCTCTTCAGCCGGTTCCTCGGGTGGTTCGTCCCTTACTCGGGCTCGATCTCTCCCGAGATCGACATCCTCGAACCCGGTTTCGCCCGCGTGGCGGTGAGCGACCACCGGGCCGTGAGGAACCACCTCGACTCGATCCACGCGGTCGCCCTCATGAATCTCGGAGAACTCTCGACTGGGCTCGCCCTGATGCTCGGACTCCCCGGCGACGCGAGAGCCATCCTGACGGGCCTCTCCATCGAGTACCTGAAGAAGGCCCGCGGGACCATCACCGCAGAGTGCCGATGCGAGCCTCCGAAGACCTCCAAGAAACGGGAGTACGAGATCGAGGGGGTCCTGACCAACGAGGCGGGTGAGGTGGTCGCCCGCGCCCGGGCCCGCTGGCTCGTCGCCCCGGCCAAGGACTGAAAGCCGTCGATCGAGGCGGAGGTCACCGGGGCGGCGTCCGCCGCCCTATTGCCTGGTGCCGGTGATCTGAACGACCAGCCGCCGGGTGCGCGCCCGGTTGTCGAAGTCGATCAGGACGATCTGCTGCCAGGTCCCGAGCAGGAGCCGGCCGTCCTTGAAGGGCACGGTCAAGGAGGGTCCGAGGAGCGAGGCGCGGACATGCGAGTGGCCGTTGCCGTCGTGCCAGGCTTCCTCGTGGTGGTACCGGATTCCGCGTGGTGCGATCCGGTCGAAGAATTCCGGGAAGTCTCGAAGGAGCCCGTCCTCGTACTCGACCGTCGTCAGCGAGGCCGTCGAGCCGGGAACGAAGAGCAGCACCTGGCCTTCGCGGAAGCCACGCTTTTCCAGAAGCGCTCCGGTTTCCGCGGTGACATCGACGATGTGCGTGTTGCCCCGGGTGCGCACCTCGATGGAGTCGGTGAGGATCTCGATCATCGCGCCAGGCGCGGGTCAGTTGACCCCGCCGGCGGGCGGAGCGGAGAAGCGGTCGGGCGAAATGCCGAGACGCTCCAGGGACTGCAGCCAGACGGCATCCGCCTCCGCCGGGAAGGCGATTTCCTCCATGTACGGCAACACCAGCCAGGACCCCTCGGACATCTCCCGCTCGAGCTGCCCCGGTCCCCACCCCGCGTATCCGAAGATCAGGAGGCCCGGTGGCGAGGTCTTCCCAGGCCTGTGGTGGAAGAGACGCGGGAGGCTGTCCGCCGAGGAACAGATGAAGACGCCTTCCCCCAGGGCCGTCGACTCGATCCCCTCGATCGGCTTCCGGTGGATGACGAGGAGCCCGGGAGTCATGACGGGTCCACCCACCCTCAGGGGCGTGTCGGGGTGGAGCCCCTCCTTCACCGAATCGGGGAGGAGGGACGCGACACCACCGTCGAGGACCCGGTTCACGATCCAGCCGAGCGCGCCCTCGGAGGTGTGGAAACCCATCAGGACGACGGACCTGTGGAAGTTGGGGTCCGACAGCTCCGGCGCAGCGAGCAGGAGGTACGGGGTCCGGAGCGATTCGACGGTCACGGCTGGAAGAGTAGAACGAGCGGGTGCCCGTGAAAAGCCCGGCCCCGCCTCACGGGACGAGTGCCACGTGAAAGTGGACCTCGAGGGTGGGATAGCGATACCCCGCCGGAAGAGGGTCGTAGGGGGCTGCCTTGCGGACGGCGGCGAGAGCCGCCTCGTCCCACTTCTTCGAGCCTGACTCCATCGACACGAACGCGTTCTTCAGCTTCCCGTCCTTCTCGAATATGGCCTGAACCACGGTTTTCGAGTTGACCTTCGGTAATTCGGCCGGTGCCTTCCACGCCGCGACGACCTTCTGGAAGACCTTCTTCTGATAGGCCGCGTCCTTCAGCGTCGACTGGAAATAGACGTTCAAAGACGGCCGCCCTGCCGCCAGGAGCGGCAGGGCGGCGAGGATGACCAGCAGAAGACCTGAGGCTTCAGCCCTTGTTCGGAGCTTGCTTCGCATCGGTCGCCGGCTTGGCCGGGGCCTCCGCAGGCTTCTCGGCGGTCGCCTTGCTGTCCTTGGCGTGGTCGCAGCTGGCCCCGTCCTTGGAAGCGGAAGCCGTGCCCTTGTCCTTGGCGCAGCAGCTCGCCTTGTCCTTGTTGGAGGCGCCCTTGGCACCGCAGGCGAAGACCGGAGACGCCGCGAAAGCGGCAATCGTGAGACAGAGGATCGAAAAAGTGGCGAGTCGCTTCATGGGCTTTCTCCTTCCCGCCGGAGAACCGGAGGGTTACTTCTGAAAACCTATTAATGTAGTCCGGGCCGGACACGGCGTCAATCAGAGCAGAAAGCGCTCCGGGGGGGCGCATCCAGCGAGACGGCATCGGAGCGAGCCTCGCTCCGTTCGCGTTCTGTCCGTTCCGACCCGTCTTCGCGCGGAGTTCCCTTCAGCCCGCGTCAGCGAAGAGCCCGGCCACACGCAGAAACAGACCCGGGTCCTCCGATGATCCTCTGACCCGCCAGGGTCATTTGATGACCCGGAAGCCACACCCAAAACCGCGTAATCACGGCAAATTACGCGCTCTTACGCCTGGCATGGAACTCGCGTATCTCGTATTTGAGTGAGCGGTCACTCAGTGACGAGTGGGAGGGTTCGATGAACAGGTTCTTCAAGACGATGATGGCGGTGGCGGGACTTCTGGGTCTCACCCTGACGCTTTCGGCCGAAGCGAAGACGGGCGTGGTCTTCATCCACGGAAAGGGCGGGACGTCGCTTGCCCAGACCAGCGTGGCCCGGGCTTACTGGACCGAGGACATGATCAGCGCCACGACCAAGGGGAACACGATTCCGTCCCTCGTCTGCCACTACGACGGCACGCAGTACATGTGGGTGGCCGGCAACACGGTCGCCTCGCAGATCTACCCCTGGATGATGAACAACGGGATCGATGACATCGTCGTCGAGACGCACTCATTCGGCGGCGTCGTGATCCGCTGGATCCTCTCGAACCCGACCTACAACAGCCAGTATCCGGCGATCATCAGCCGGATTCGCTGGGTCAACTCGCTCGCCCCGCCGAACAAGGGCTCCGAGGCCGCCAATCTCGCCGGCACGCTCTCCGGCTCCTGGCTGACGGGCTGGCTCGTCGACCTCGTCGGGCAGAACAACAACTCCACCAAGAACTGCACGACGTCCTCGATGTCCTACTACAACCAGTACTACCTGAAGGGGACGTCCGGCCGCCCGGCCCTGCCCAAGACGGTCTACAACATCGCCGGGACGGGACTCTGGAACGACTTCTGCGTCGAGTGCATCGGTCTCGCGACCCTCTCCGGAGTCGCCGGGATGCCGGGTGAGGACGACGGGATGGTCTCCCAGTACAGCGCCCAGGGCGCCGGGACGGTCTGGTTCACGACGGACGCCAACCACCACTACAACCGCCGCAACAGCTACCGCAAGCTCGGCAACACCCTCGCCACGGACTTCAACTGAAAGGCACGAGGAGCGGAACCATGAAGAAGATCATCATCCTGACCTCGACCCTCCTCCTCTCCGCCTCTCCCGTGCTTCTCGGCGCGGGCCGGAACGTCCAGGTCGGCGCCTTCGCCGAGGGTGAGACCGTGGCCCCGATCGACAACAAGGCTCCCGTCGCGAGTTCGCGTAATTTCGTGAAGTTCGTGACCCCGTCGGACTCCTCTCGCGCCTCCGTCGACATTCCATCGACCGGAACGAGCGGCCTGATCGTCTGGACGATCCCGATGGCCAGCGTCCCCGGTGCCCGCCGTGCTGGGTCCGGTAGTGAAAGTGACGTCCCGAAGAGCCAGCTCCGCTCGCCCTCCGGCAAGGTCCTCGCAGCCGAGTCCGCCGAGAGCACGGACGTTCGGGCTCGCCGCTTCGCGATCAACGACTTCTCCCCAGAGGAGTTCGGTCTGGGCGTCTCCCGTCAGCAGGAAGTCTTGCACGTCGACGCGGCCGAGCCCGGCATCTACACGCTCGACCTTGCCATGCCCGCCCACGGTGCGGCCTACGCCGTCGTCACCGCGGAGCCGGACAGCCCCATCGCCCTCGAGACCTGGGCGGCGCCTCTCTCTCGCCGATCGAGCGACCCCATCTCCCTTCACGCCCGCATCCAGAACGGCACCTCGGGCGTCGCGGGCGGCCGCGTCGTCGCGCAGCTCGCTCCGGGCAACGGTCCGGCCATGATGTCTGTCGACCTGTTCGACGACGGCAAGCACCAAGACGGAGCGGCCAACGACGGTCACTTCGCCGCCCAGATAGTCAGCCTTCCCAAGGGCGCTCCGACCGGTCAGTGGTCGGTGAAGTTCGACGCATCCGGGACCGCCGGTGACACGGCCTTCCTTCGCACGGGTTCCTCCGGCTTCGTCTCCGAACCGGATCACGCTCGCCTCGTTGCCGGCAACACCCGGGCCGAGGCCGTCGAATCCGAGAACGGCGAGCGGTTCCTGCGCGTGTCGTGCGTTGCCCAGGTCGAGCAGCCCGGCACCTACCGGTTCGACGTCCTCGTCGGGGGCGACCAGAATCCCGACGGCAGCCGCGCCGGCGTCGCCTGGGCCGAGTCGACCGAGACGCTTGCCACCGGCCGCCAGACGCTGTCTGTGGACATCCCGATGAACCTCGTCGCCGGGGCGGCGAGGAAGGGCGTCAACATCGACGTCCGCCTTCTCGGCCTCGACCCGATGGGGGTCGCTGGCCGAGAGACCATCGACTTCAGCCTCGCCCAGAGAGGTGGCCAGGGCGCGAAGGTCCGCGAGTAGGGCTGCCGCCGCGGAGGCACCCATTTTCGGAAGGTCCGGAGGGCAGGCGAGCTAGCCTGCCCTCTTTTCATGATGGCCGGTTGGTCATTCGGACCGCGAAGGACGGGTTTGTCGCATTCCATCAATCCCTGGCGGCCTGGTCCTGGGCCCGAAACGTTGAGCCGCGGGTGGCCGAACAAGAACGGCGTGCTCTCCATCCCCCTCAGGTTCTGGTGGGTCCTGCGACGAGCCTGAGGCCTGTGCGAGAGGCCACTTTCGCGAAGACACGATCCTCCGTCAGCAGTTCTCCATCCAAGTCGAGGGCGCATTGAGCGACGTGCGCGTCTGGAGTCGAGAGCGAGACGCCGGCCCTTCGCAGCGTTCCCCTGAGGCTACCCACGCGAAACCAATGCGCCAGATCCAGAGGACACAGGGGAAGGTCTTCGAGGAGGTCCTCGAGAGCGGACCGGTCTTCTTCATTGAGTGTTCCATTCAGAAGCTCCGCCGCCACGATGACGGGCAAGAAGACACGGCCTTCGCGGAGAGCCTCGTCGATTCTGGAATCCCCCCGCCCGGCGAACCACGAGACCCAGCTCGACGTGTCAACGACGAGAGCGCTCACGCGAGACCTCGAGGTCGATGTCGAGTTGGAGCTTCCCCTTCAGGCGGGCGGCCTTACTCGCCGCCCCAGATCGCCGGACGAGCTCCAGACCTTGTACGAGAGTCTCGGTCAGGCCTCTGCCGGTGATTCGGGTCGCTTCCTCGAGAAGACTCACGGGAAGGTTCGCTGTCACCCTGCGCGTCGCATTCATACCGTCATACTAATCATCATTCGCATCGCGGTCGAGCGGTGGCCTGCCTGTCAGCGCCTCCGGGACCTGAATGGGTTAGCCTTTTCCGATGCCAGAGGACATCCAGGTCACGGACAGCGTCCGGATCCCCGAGCTCGCCATCGAGGTCCGGTCCGTCCGTTCGTCTGGCCCGGGCGGCCAGAACGTCAACAAGGTCGCCTCGAAGATCGAACTCCTGATCGACCTCGCCAGGATAGAAGGCCTCCCCGCGGACGCCGCCGAGAGGCTCGGGAAGCTCTGCGAAAAGAGGCTCGATTCCGAGGGCCGGCTCCGCGTCACGGCGCAGGAAAGCCGTGACCGTTCCCGCAACCTCGAGACCGCCCGGGAGAAGGCGAAAGCCCTCGTCTTGAAGGCCCTCGTCGCCCCGAAGAAGCGGCGGGCCACGCGCCCGTCGAAGTCCGCCAAGGAAGCCCGGCTCTTCGAGAAGAAACGGGATGCGCGGGTCAAGGCACGTCGCAAGGACGTGCCGAGCGACTCAGACTGACGCCGCTTCGCGTCTCGTGATCGGGGTGGGACGGCGGTCTTCTCCGACGTTGACGTAGACGATGTCCGCGTCCGTGACCTTGACGAAGGTCCCCGGATCCCCGTACCGCTGCGCCTCGACGGCGACGTGAACCGTGATCGACGTCCGGCCGATCTTCGTGACCGAGGTGTAGAAGGAGACGACGTCCCCGACGTAGACCGGCTCGTGGAAGATCACCTCGGTCATCTTCACCGTCACGACCAGATCGCAGTGGGGGCGCGTCGCGATGGCCCCGGCGATGTCCAGGTGCGCCAGGAGGATGCCGCCAAAGATGGTGCCGTGGACGTTGGTGTCCTTCGGCATCAGCGAAACGCGGAGAGCGAGGTTGCGGCCGAGCGGGGCCGGCGCCCCGGAGAGGTTCGACATCACTCGATTATGCCGCCGCCAGGCGAGCTTAAACTTCCTCCATGGTGACACGCTCAGGACTCTTCCTCGGCCGCCCGGTCGACCCCGTCAGCGGGACCGCCCGGCCGGAGCCCCTCTTCCTCAACCCGACCGACCTGACGACCCACGGCGTGATCGTCGGAATGACCGGAAGCGGAAAGACCGCACTCGGAATCGTCATGATCGAGGAACTCCTCCTTGCTGGAATTCCCGTCCTGGCGATCGACCCGAAGGGAGACATCGGGAACCTCCTGCTGAATTTCCCGGGGCTGACGCCCGAGGAGTTTCAGCCCTGGGTCCCCCAGGCTCCCGGCGTCACGGCCGAGGGAGAGGCGAAGAAGTGGAGAGAGGGACTCGCCGGCTGGGGTCTCGGGAACACGGATCTCGGCGCGCTCCAGGCCTCGCGAGACGCGGCCATCTACACGCCGGGCTCGAGCGCGGGCACTCGGCTCGATCTCCTCGGTTCGTGCGCGAAGCCGGAAGGCGGCGAGATGGAGGAGGCCCGCGAAGTCATCACGTCGTTTGTCTCCGGCATCCTCGGGCTCCTGGAGATCGACGCCGACCCCGTCAAGTCCCGCGAGCACATCCTCCTCTCCCGGTGCATCCAGGCCATCTGGGAACGGGGCGAGATGGCAACGCTCGAGGCGATCCTGACCACGGCGGCGGATCCTCCGTTCGCCACGGTCGGGGCTCTCTCCCTCGAGAGCTTCTTCCCCGCGAGCAAGCGCCAGGATCTCGTCATGATGCTGAACAACCTGCTGGCGTCCGGCTCGACGGAGTCCCTGCGCCGGGGGGTTCCGCTCCGGATGGACGACTTCCTCGGCCGTCCGGGAGGGGGCAAACCGCGCCTCTCCATCGTTTCCGTGGGACACCTCTCAGACGCGGAGCGGATCTTCGTCGTCTCGACTCTCCTTTCGCACGCCGTGGCCTGGGTCCGCCGGCAATCCGGCAGCTCGACCCTCAGGGCCGTCATCTACATCGACGAGATCTTCGGTTTCTTCCCTCCCAGCGGCGAGCCGGCGACCAAGCGCCCACTTCTGACCCTTCTCAAGCAGGCCCGCGCCTTCGGCCTCGGAGTCGTCCTGGCAACGCAGAACCCGGTGGACCTCGACTACAAGGGCCTCGCCAACTGCGGCGCCTGGTGGGTCGGCACTCTGCAGACGGAGCGGGATCGCTCCCGTCTCGAGGAAGGTCTCTCGAGCGCCTCCGGCTCGGGCGACGCGGTCGCTCTTCTTTCCAAGACGCGCAAGCGCGTCTTCCTCCTGCACGACGTTCACCGCCCCGCCCCGGCCCTCGTCGAGACGCGCTGGGCAATGAGCTATCTGCGGGGCCCGATGACGCGGGAGGAGATCTCACGGCTGAAGGCCTCGAGCCCCTCGCCGGTTCGCCCGCTCGGAAGCGCTCCGGTCGCCGGCGCCACGCCGCCGCCGCCCCCGCCTCCACATCCGGCGCCCTCGGTCGCGCCGGTCGTTCCGAACCCGTGGACCGCTCGCTGGTGCGACCTTCGAGGCGGCGACATGGCCAAGCCGTACCTCTGGATCCGCTATGCCGTCCGCTACAAGCAGGGTAAGGCCCAGACGGACGAGGTCACCGGCATGAGGCTCTATCCGCTCGGCGTCTCCTCGGCTTCGGAGGTCATGGAGCAGGACCCCAGAGATGGCGATCCGGACACGCTCGAGGAGTCCGCTCCGTCCCGGCCGGTCCGCTACGAAAGCCTCCCCTCCTGGCTCGGCGCCCAGGGCGTCAAACAGCTCGAGAAGGTCGTGAAGGAGAGGCTCCCGGACAAGCTGGCGGAGACGCTCTTCCTCGATCCCGTCACGGGAAAACTCTCTAACCCGGGCGAGGACGAGGATTCCTTCGCGGCCCGTGTCGCAGCGACGGCGTCCGTGCCGCCGGCCCTCGTCGAGAGACTGGAGAAGAAGAAGCGTGAGCTTGCCAAGGCCGTCGAGGAGGAAAAGGCCCGCTCGATGGACACGATGGCCTCGATGGCAAGCGCCGCCCTCGATTTCGCCAGTGGATTCCTTGGAAAGAAGAAGACGCTGAAAGTCGGGAAGGTCTCGACGGTCCTCGGCAAGAAGCGGATGGAAGGAGCCGCCGAGCAGAAGATCGAGATCTTGCAGCAGGAGATCGCGGAACTCGAGGCCAAGGCGGGAGCCCCCGACCCCTCACGGTTCCAGAAGGTCGAGGTGGTCCCCGCCAAGACTCAGATCGACCTGATCGGGATCGGAGTCGCCTGGGTGAGCTGAAGCTACGACCAGACGGAGAATCAACCTCGGGTTACCTCGCGGGCTTCTCGGTCCCGCGAGGTTGATCTGGTCACGGCGCGCTCGCAGTCGCAAACTGGCTCGCCTGAGCTTTCCCTCGCACGTCGACGAACCGCGACTGAATGGCCTCGACCTGCTCCCGGTTGGCTCGAAGCGCCCGGACGCATTCGGCGTCCAGCTTGGCCCCGGCGAGGCGCGCCAGTTCCCCGAAGGCCTCGTCATTCGTCCAGACCCCCTTGTAGGGCCGGGGGCTCGTCAGGGCGTCGAAGACGTCGGCAACCGCGACGATCCTGGCCTCCGGCGGGATCTCGTCGCCAAAGATGCCGCGAGGATATCCGGTGCCGTCGAGCGCCTCGTGGTGGCAGAGCGCAATGTTTCGGAGGACATCGAGCCCGGGTATTCCGCCGAGTCCGAAGTTCATGAGGATCTCGTCGATCATCTGAACTCCGCGCTCCGGATGGCGTTGCATCTCCTCGAGTTCCGCCGAGTCGAGCCGGCCCGGCTTGAGAAGAACACGGTCCGGAATGCCGATCTTGCCGAGATCGTGAAGCGGCGCGAAAAGGAAGAGCTGTTCGACGGCCTCGTCCGTGAAGGGCACGATCCCGTCGGCGGAGAGCTGCCTTGCGATCAGGCGTGAGAACTCAGCCATCCGGTCGAGGTGCGCGCCCGTCTCCGGATCTCTGAAGTGGACCATCTCGTGAGCGGTCCTGACGGCGGCCGCCAGGGTTCTGATCGCGGCGAGTTCTCGGGCGACGAGCCCCCCGATGAGATGCCCGAATGCATCGAGAGATCCCAGCACCTCCTCTGAGAACACCCCGGCCGTGTAGGAGTTGAAGAACAGGAAACCCCAGAGGCTTCCTCCGCTCGTCATCGGCAACGTGTAGCTGGCCCGATACCCCTGAGAGCCGATCGCTCTGGTGTGTTCGTGAGGACCCGCGTGGAAGATCGAGAGATCGTTGACGACCCTCGGCCGCCCCGTCTTCAGAATCGATTCGAGCGAGGGTGCCTCGGAGAGGGGCGCCTCGTACCGCACGAGAGGGCGATCGCTTCCGCTGCTCGCCAGGAACGTCTTCAGGAGGTTTCGCTTTTCGTCGTACGCCGCGACGGCGATGCGAGAGACGAACGGGAACCGCTCCTTGAGCACCCCGTGCACCACCTCGAGCCTCTCGGAAAGGGGAAGATTCTCCTCGATGCGGGCGAGGCGGTCTTCGTGCTCGAACATCCGCGCACCCTCCGAAGGAATGCTAGCGCCAGCCCCTTGCGGCGGCGCGAGAATCTTCGATTCGCCGCGCCCACGAGAGGGACGGGGCGCTACCTGACCAGCACGTCCACAGGCTCCATGCCGGCCTCCTTCAGCGCCCTGTTGAAATTCGGCACCTCCTCGGCCGTGATCGACTGGAGCGTCGAGAGCACCTGCTCGAGTTCCTTCTTCAGGGCTTCGAAATAGGCAGCAGAACCGGCCGTCGGCGCCGCGGCGGCCGACGAGACGGTAGAAGCGATCCCGGCGAGCTGGTGGTCGAGACCAGGCGTGAAGTTCAAGACGTCCTGCTCTGCCACGAGCTTCGGATTCACGAGCTTCTCCTCGATCGGCGAGAGTTTCTCGTTCAGGGACTTCTGGTGCGCCTTCAGCGGTTCCGCCTTGCCGGGCTTCTCCGCCCGCTTCACGAAGTTCTCGACCTGCGTCTTCAGATCCCGGATCTGCCGGACAGCGAAGTGCACGTCGGACATCCGGTCGCGGATCTCGGCCAGCATCGATGCCTGGGCCTTCAACGCCTCCGGGGAGACCGCAACCGCCGGGTTCGGGACGGTTTCGAACGACTTGGTCAGGACTTTTCCTCCCGCCGTGAGCCTGACGGAGTAGGTCCCCGCGCCGACTCTCGGTCCGCGCTTGTCGCCCCAGAGGACCGCCTTGGGAAGGAGGTCCGGACGGAAGCTGCGAAGGTCCCAGATGAACCGGTTCACTCCGGGTAGGAGTTCGAGCGGCTTCTCCCCTTCGGCGGCCGGCTCCTTTTCCTCCTTCTTCTCGCTCGTGAACGTCCGGAGGACCTTCTCCCCGTCGAGGATCTCGAGCTTGACGGGTTCCTTCAGCCCGGGCTTCTCCTTCAGCCAGAAATCGATGACCGCGCCTCCCGGGGCGTTCTTTCCCGCGGCCGGGTATTCCCTGTCCTTCTCCAGGGAGCCACCGGGGTAGAGGATCGCCCTGCCGGGCTGAAACAGGAAGGCCGGCTCGGACGCAACGGACTCGGTCCACTGACGGAGTGGGGAGAGGTCGTCGAGGATCCAGAAGCCCCGTCCCTGTGTTGAAAGGACCAAGTCGTCGCCCTTGACCACCATGTCGGTGACCGGCACGGCGGGGAGATTGCGCTGGAAGGGTTCCCAGCGGGCACCCGAGTTGAAGCTCACGTAGACGCCCGTCTCCGTGCCGGCGAAGAGAAGACCCTTCCTCCCCGGATCCTCGCGCACGACACGCGTGAACGTGTTCTCCGGGATGCCGTTCACGATCTTCGTCCAGCTCTTGCCGCCATCGCTCGTGCGGTAGAGGTAGGGGCGGAAATCGTCGAACTTGTAGCGGGTCGCGGCGATCGTGACGGTGTCCTTCTCGTGCGGGGAAACGTCGATGGCGTTGATCTGGATCTCCTGCGGCATCTCCCTCGGGGTCACGTTCTGCCAGTTCTTTCCCCCATCCCGGGTGACGTGGACGAGGCCGTCGTCGGTCCCTGCCCAGAGGACCGCTTTCTCGTGCGGGGACTCGGCCAGGTAGAAGATCGATCCGTACACTTCGACGCCGGTGTTGTCGCGGGTGATCGGCCCGCCGGAGTAGCCCTGCTTTGTCTTGTCGTTCCGCGTCAGGTCCGGGCTGATTTCCTCCCAGGTCTGGCCTTCGTCGCGGGAGCGAAGGAGGACTTGGGCGGCGTGGTAGATCACGCCGGGCTCGTGACGCGAGGCGAGGATCGGGGCATTCCACTGGAACCGGTACTTGAGGTTCTTCGGAGCCTGTCCAACGGCGAGCTGGGGCCAGGCCACGATCTCGCGCTCCTCTCCCGTGCGGTGGTCGTACCTCGTGATGGACCCGCCATAGCAGCCCGCGTAGACGATCTCGGGATCTCCCGGCTTCGGGGCGATCCAGCCGCTTTCGCATCCCCCGACGGTGTACCAGTTCGTCCGCGCGATGGACCCCTCTCTCACCCGGCTCGGGATCGCGACGGTCGAGTTGTCCTGCTGGGCACCGTAGACCCAGTAAGGGGTCCGGTCATCGGTGATGACGCGGTAGAACTGGCCCGTGGGTTGATTCTCGAGCGTGGACCAGTTCCGTCCGCCATCGAAGGAGATGGCGGCCCCGCCGTCATCCCCCTTGATGAGGTGCGAAGGATCGTCCGGGTCGATCCAGAGGTCGTGGTTGTCCCCGTGAGGATCGGGGAGGACCTGGAACGACTTGCCGCCGTCGATGGACTTGTGAAGTCTCACGTTGGTGACGTAGACGGTGTCGGCGGCCTTCGGATCGGCGTAAACGCCGGTGTAGTACCAGGCCCGCTGGCGGAGACTGTTGTCCTCATTGACGCGCGTCCAGGTGTCCCCGTAGTTGTCGCTCCGAAAGAGCCCGCCCTTTTCGGCCTCGATCAGGGCGAAGACCCGGCCGGGCCTGGCGCCGGAGACGGAGACTCCCACCTTTCCCACGACGCCTTCCGGCAGGTCCTTCGTCAGCTTCTTCCAGGTGTTGCCGCCGTCCATCGAGCGGAAGAGCCCGCCCGCGGTCCCCCCGCTCGAGAGCTCCCAGGGCTTTCTCTCGACGGTCCACATCCCCGCGAAGAGGATGCGAGGGTTTCTCGGGTCCCAGGCGAGATCGCTCGCGCCGGTCCTGTCGTCGACAAACAGGAGACGGGACCAGCTCTTGCCGCCATCGGTCGAGCGGTAGATGCCCCGCTCGGCGCTCGGGCCCCAGACGTGTCCCTGGGCGGCCACGTAGACGGTGTCGGGGTTTTTCGGGTGGACCAGAACCTTCGAAATCTGGTGGGAGTCCCTCAGGCCCACGTTCGAGAAGGACCGCCCGCCATCCGTCGACTTGTAGACCCCGTCACCGTGAGAGACATTTCCGCGGATCGGGGCTTCCCCCATCCCGGCGTACACGACCTCGGGATCGGTCTCGCAGATGGCGATGGCTCCCACCGAGCCCGTCTTGAAGTCCCGCGAGCCGAGAGGGATCCAGGATCCGCCCCCATCGGAGGTCTTCCAGACTCCCCCTCCGGTCGCCCCCATGAAGAACGTGAGGGGCTGCCCGCGCACTCCCGTCACGGTCGTGACCCGTCCCCCGCGGTTCGGCCCGAGGCTCCGGTAGTCGATTCCCTCGAATGAATCCGAGAGGAGCCTTGGCGGAGCCGGTGGAGCGGCTTCACGGGCAGAGATCGGCAACGCGGCGGCGAGAGCCACGGCGAGACTGGCGAGGGACACACAGCGTCGGATCACGGGGCCTCCTTCGTCCGATTCTCCATCCGGCGGCTTCTCCTGTCTCGGAGGATCGATAGGGCAGAGAATCAGCCTACCGTCCGGCCGCCACGGACGGAAAGGGATTCTTTGCGCCAGGAGGTTTCTCGATGAAGTGGTCGTTCTCGATCGCGCGGGTTTTCGGAATCGACATCCGGATCCACGCGTCGTTCGTCTTCGCTCTGATGATCGGTGCGATGTGGGGACTGGAGTTCGGGCAGAAGGGGGTCGCCTTCGGGCTCCTCTTCACGATCCTGCTCTTTGCCTGCGTCGTCCTCCACGAACTGGGACACAGCCTGGTGGCGAAGGCGTTCAAGATCCCGGTGAGGGAGATCGTCCTTCTGCCGATCGGGGGCGTGGCCCAGATGGAGAAGAACCCGGAAAAGCCGGTCCACGAGCTCTTGATAGCGGTCGCCGGTCCCCTCGTGAATGTCGTGATCGCAATCGGCATCTGGGTGGCATTCGGAAAGACCCTGCTCTCGGGAATCGACCTGAAGGCCCTCACCTCGCCTCAGAGCGTCCAGCCGAGTGCCCAGGCTCTCGTCTTCTGGCTCCTGACCGCCAACGTGTCGCTCGCGGTCTTCAACATGATCCCGGCCTTCCCCCTCGACGGCGGCCGGGTGCTCCGGGCCGTTCTCGCGATGTTCATGGGTTTCTCTCAGGGCACCAGGGTGGCGGCCGGGATCGGCCAGTTCATCGCCATCCTCCTGGGGCTCTTCGCCGTCATGACGGGTCAGGTCCTGATGGCGCTGATCGCCTTTTTCATCTTCCTGGGCGCGGGCCGGGAGCGGGCCGAGGAGCAGGCGAGAACCGTTCTGCACACCCTCAGGGTCGGGGACGCCTACAACAAATTCGCGCTCACACTGGCCCCGGGAGACCACGTTTCCAGGGTCGTCGACTACATCCTGACGAGCTACCAGCCCGACTTTGCCGTCCTGCAAGGGGCGCAACTCCTCGGCGTGGTGACGCGGAGCGAAGTCCTGCAGGCCCTGGCGACGGACACGCGCGACCTCTATGTGGCCGGAGTCATGAACCGTCAGGTCGAGAAGGTCCAGTCCACCCAGTCCCTGGACGACACCCGCAAGCACATGGAGCAGAAGGAGATCCGGATCGTTGCCGTCTACGAGGGAGAAAGGTACCTCGGCCTGGTTTCCCTCGAGGACATCGCCGAGGCCCTGCTCGTGAGCACGTTCGTCGAACGCCAGAACCAGCTCCGCAAGATGGAGGCGGCGGCCTGAACCAACCCCTCGTACTATTTTCTTCGGGGTACTGAGAATCCGTCTCGTCCTAAGATACCGTAGGGGAAGTATGAGCACGAAGGGCGTAGGCCGTCCCAAAGAAGGCAATCCGGAAGAAACGCGCCGCGCGATCCTGCGCGCCGCCGTCGACAGCTTTGCTCGGGCGGGCTTCGCGGGAGCCACGACCCGGAACGTCGCGTTGAAGGCCGGGGTGAACGTGGCCACTCTCCACTATCACTTCGGCAGCAAGGAAGGGCTCTACCGCGCGGTCTGGGATGACGTCTTTCGCGAGAAGCCGGCCGTGAACGGATACGGCCTCGGGCCGGGCGAGAGGCTGCTGTCGGTCCTGACGACGCTCCTCGAGCACGGCATCCGGCGCCCCTGGCTCTCACGGCTGGCCCTCCAGCAGCTCCTGTCACCGGTCGCCGTCGCGGGGGGGCTGCCCGAAGACCCTCGCGTCCCGGCTCTGCAGGAGGCCCTCCGTGATGTCTCCCCCTCCACTGGCGAAGGAGACACCGGGACAGCGGACCTTGCGCGCCGCATCGTGGCTCTCCTGGACGCCACCGTGGTTTCCCTGGCCCAGGCCGGTGGTTCCAGCTCTTCCGGGGAAGGCGCCGCCCCGGGTCAGCCCGGTGATTCCACGCTCTCCCTCCCGCAGGAGGCCCGGCGCCTCCTGGAGGCGGCGGCGGTCACTCTGGCACGGCCCGCGCTCGTCCCGCGAACCGGATACCGAGAAGTAGCGTAGCGGCGTTCACGCCCGTCCCGACGAGAACCGGGTCCCAGCTCACCTGCAAGAGGCCGGCCTTGGCGGCGAGTGCGGCGGCCCCTCCCGCGGCCATGGCGGCTCCCGCCATCCGGGGTAGAACCCTGACGCCCGGCAGGAACGTGACGAGCACCGGGAGGATGAGGGCCGACGCAAAGAGCGTGTAGCCGAGCCGGAAAGTCTCGATCAGGTCACGCATCCAGAGCGCCACGCCGAGACCGAGAAGTCCGTAGACGATGACGAGACCCCGGACGGTCCGGGCTCCGCCTCGCCCGCGAAGAAGGTCGTGAGAGGTGGACGCGGCGGCCGTGAGGAGGACGGAGTCCGAAGAGGACTGCATCGTGGCGATCATCGCCACGAGAACGAGGGGAGCGACGATGGGACCGGAGAGGGCGAGGAGCGTCTTCGGAAAGATGGCCGGCCCGGCCTCCATGCCGAGAGAAACCCCGGCGAGCCCGATGGCCGCCACGGCCGCGGTAAAGACAACCTTTGAAGCGGCTGCCCCCAGGGCGGCCGCCTTCGCCGTCGCCGGGTCCTTGGCGGACAGGAGCTTGCTCCAGACGTCGCCTCCGACCATGTGAGGCAGCCCGACGAGGACGAGAAAGGCCGCGATATCGAGGACGCCGACCTTCGGCCCTGTCGGGAAGGTCAGGAGCTCGGTGGGCCAGCCTGTCCGGCCAAGCGACAGGAGAGCCAGCGGAAGTCCCACGAGGACGATCCCGGACACCATCAACGCGAACTGGATCAGGTCGGTGCCGATGACGGCGCGTTGCCCGCCTGCCGCCGTGTAAGCGACGAAGACCGCGGCCGTGGCGCAGAGAACCCCGGTCGAGGGCCAGGACGTCGCGGCCGTGATGACGGTCTCCGTGGCCTGGGTCAGGAGGGCGAACCAGACGATCTCGGCCATGACGATGAGGACGGCCCCGATCATCCGGACGCGGGGCCCGTAGGCGCGGCCGATGATTTCCGCCAGGGTGACGGCCCCCGTCGCGCGAACCCGCGAGGCTAGCCACAACCCCAGAACGACGAGGCCCAGGGCCCCCGAGAGCTCGAGCCAGGCGGCCGGCAGTCCCCTGGACGCCACGAGGGCAGCCTGGACGAGCGTCGAGGTCCCGCCCGTCGTCGTCGAGGAGAGGGCGGCCCAGCTCGCGAGAAAGCCGAAGCTCCTCTCGCCCAGGATGAACGAGCTCTCGGATCGCGAGGCGGCTCTCGCGCTGAAGACGCCCACGCCCACCATCAGCAGGCCGTAGACGAGGAGTGCGACCGTCAAGCCTCGGCCAGATACGCCCGCGCCACCCGGGAATGGAGCTCGGCAGCCGTCATCAGCGCCCTCTCGTCGAAGTCGAAGTGCGGGGAGTGGTGCGCGGGCCCGAGCCCGTGCTCGGGCTTCGCGGCTCCGACGAAGATGAAGGCGCCCGGAACCCGTTCGAGAAACGCGGCGAAGTCCTCGCCCCCCATCGTGTGGCAGTTCTCGATGATGCCGTCCCGGCCGACGAGGGCGATGCCCTCTCTCTGGACGAGCTCGGCCTCGTCACGGTGGTTGATGACCGCGCGACTCAACTGGATGTACTTCACCCGGGCGCTGCACCCCAGGACTCGAGCCGCGCTCTGGGCCGTTTCCTCGAAGAGGGCGGGCAGCCGGTCCCAGACGATCTTCTCGAAGGAGCGGCACGTCCCCCTCAGGACGGCCGTTTCCGGGATGACGTTGAAGGCGGAGCCGCTGTGGATGGACGTCACCGAGACGACGACGGGGGAGACGGGAGCGATGCGGCGCGAGGGGATCGTCTGCAAGGCGAGGATGACGTGCGCGGCCGCCACCACCGGATCGCGCGTCTCGTGGGGCGAAGCCCCGTGTCCTCCCGACCCCGCGATCTCGATCTCGAACTCGTCGACCGCCGCCATCATCGGGCCGTTCCTCACGCCGATCGTTCCGAGGGGCAGCGAGGTCCAGAGGTGGATCCCGAACGCGGCGTCGACTTTCGGATTCGAGAGAACCCCGTCCGCGATCATCGAAAGGGACCCGCCCGAGGCTTCCTCGGCGGGCTGGAACGCGAACACGATCTTCCCCTGGGCCGGAGGGTCGAGGGCCAAGAGATCCGCCGCGGCGTCCAGGGCCGCGATGTGTCCGTCGTGCCCGCAGGCGTGCATCTTCCCGTTCGTTGCGGCAAACGCGAGCCCGGTTTCTTCCTTGATGGGGAGCGCATCCATATCGGCGCGCAGAAGGACCGTCTTGCCCGGCTTGCCGGTATCCAGCACGGCCATGACCCCCGTCTTGCCGAGCCCCTTCCGGACGGTAAAGCCGCGCTCGCTCATGCGGGAGGCGATGAGGGCCGCCGTCTCGTGCTCCTCGTAGGCGGTCTCGGGGTGTCCATGGAGGTGCCGTCGCAGCTCGACGACGGCCTTCTCGATCTCTTTTCTGTTCTTGGCGAGACTCTTCACGGCCCGAATGATACGTGTCGGCCTCGCGGGCGGGTTAGGATCGGTCCATGGCGGCAGGCAAGAACCGGATCTTCACTCTCGAGGAGGCGAGGGCCCTCATACCCCTCATCCGCGAGCGGACGCGTCAGGCCCTGGAGCAGATCGGCCAGCTCGAAATGCCCGACGAGGATGAAGAACCCTCCGCCGAGGAGCGGCAGGCCTACGAAGCCAGGTCGAGGCAGATCCTCCTGCAATGGGCTCACGAGATCGAGAGGCTGGGGATCGAGGTCAAGGGTCCCTGGCTCATCGACTTCGACTCGGGCGGCGGCTATTACTGCTGGCGATGGCCCGAGGAGTCACTCGAGTTCTTTCACGGCTACGACGAGGGCTTCTCCGGCCGGATGCGGCTCCAGTAGGGGATCACCAGCGTTCTCCGTCAGCCTGTCGGCGGCCCACTCGCCGTGGGGTTCGGAGAACAAGATGGCCAGCAATGCGGATGTATCGACGACCACCCGTTCCTCACGCCCAGAGATCGTCATCCGACCCGAATCTCGGCGAGGGGTTCTGAGGTGCACTCACCGCCAGACCCAGCCACTCGTGAAAGTCCGTCTTCCGCTGCTGGTCGAGCAGTCTCTCGAGGCTCTCCTGCACCGCCACACGGATCGTCTCGGATTTCGTCTTCAAACCTCTGAGCCGCATCAACTGGGCGAGGTTCCTCTCAAACTCGGGGTTCATCTGAATGTTGAGCTGGCTCACGGACCACTCCCTACAGAACATATATAGGTCTTCCGTAGAACGAGGTCAACGGCCTCTCTGAACCCTGAGTTCCGCTCCTCCCCGGCCTTCTCGCCGGGGAGGAGCGTTGTGATCAGGTTCAGTTCACCCGTTCGAAAACCGTCGCGATCCCCTGGCCGAGGCCGATGCACATCGTGGCCACGCCTGTTGATGCGTTCTTCGCTTTCATGACATTCAGGAGCGTCGCGATGATGCGGGAGCCAGAGCAACCGAGTGGGTGCCCGAGCGCGATGGCGCCGCCGTTGAGATTGACCTTCTCGTCCATCACGGGCAGGAGCCCGAGGTCCTTCAGAACGGGCAGCGACTGCGCCGCGAATGCCTCGTTCAACTCCCAGGCGTCGATGTCCTCGGCTTTCATGCCGGCACGCTTGAGCGCCTTCTGGACCGCCGGGACCGGGCCGTAGCCCATGATCGACGGATCGACGCCCGCGGAGGCCATCGACTTCACCCGGGCGATCGGCGCCAGGCCGAGTTCCTTCGCCTTCTCCGCCGACATCACGAGTAGCCCGGACGCGCCGTCGGAAACGGCGGAGGAGTTTCCGGCCGTGACCGTCCCGTTCTTCGGATCAAAGGCCGGTCTCAGCTTGGAGAGAGCGTCGAGGCTCGTGTCGCCGCGGATCACCTCGTCGAAGTCGCAGACCTTCGGGGCGCCCTTCTCGTCGTGTCCCTGTACCGGGATGATCTCGGCCTTGAAGCGGCCCTCGGTCATGGCCGCGAAGGCGCGCTGGTGGGAGCGGAGGGCGAACTCGTCCTGCTTGTCGCGTCCCATCTTGTGCATCCGCGCCAGGTACTCGGCCGTGATCCCCATGGCCATCGCGCCCTTTGCGACGTTCTTCGTCATCCCGGGGTTCGGATCGACGCCGTGCGTCATGGGCACGTGCCCCATGTGCTCGACGCCGCCGACGATGAAGAGGTCACCGTTGTCCGACTGGATCGCCATCGTGGCCGTGTGGAGGGCCTGCATCGAGGACCCGCAGAGCCGGTTGATGGTCTGTGCCGGGACCTCCTTGGGAAGACCCGCCATCAATCCCGCGAAGCGGCCGATGTTGTAGGCCTGCTCCAGGGTCTGCTGGACGCAGCCCCAGATCACGTCCTCGACCTCGGCCGGATTGACCGCCGGGTTGCGCGCGAGGAGTGCCTTGATGACCTCGGCCGAGAGGTTCTCGGCCCTGACGTTACGGAACATGCCGCCCTTGGAGCGGCCCATCGGCGTGCGGACGGCGTCAACAATGACTGCGTCTCTCATCGCTTCACTCTCCGGCGTGGAAGGTCTTCCCGGCTTTCGCCAGGTCGAGGAGTTGCTGGGTGGGCGCGTAGAGCTTCCCGAGAGCGGAGTACTTCTCCGCCGCCGCCACGAGATTCGAGGTCCCCACCGAATCGGCGTAGCGGAAGATGCCTCCGCGGAACGGCGGGAACCCCAGCCCGTAGACGAGCGCGATGTCGGCTTCGACGGGCGTGCCCACGATCCCCTCCTCGAGACACCGTGACGACTCGAGAAGCATCGGCAGCATCATCCGGTCGATGATCTCCTGATCGGTGACCTCCTTCGGCGCACCGGGCTGCACGGCCTTCAGAAGCCCCTCGACCTCGGGATCCACGTCCTTCTTCGGTGGGCCCTTCTTCTGCGGGGTGTAGACGTAGAAGCCCTTGCCGTTCTTCTGTCCGAACCGGGAGTTCTCGAACATGACGTCCATCGGGGTCCTTCCGTCGTGGCCCATCCGGTCCGGGAAGGCGGCCTTCATGACGGCGCCCGCGTGGTGACCCGTGTCGATCCCGACGACGTCGAGGAGGAGGGCCGGCCCCATCGGCCAGCCAAACTTCTCCATGACCTTGTCGATCCTCTTGAAGTCGACCCCGTCGAGGAGGAGCTTCTCGAACCCATCGAAGTACGGGAAGAGGACGCGGTTGACGAAGAAGCCGGCGCAGTCCTTGACGACGATCGGCGTCTTGCCCATGGCTTGCGCGTAGGCGACGGCCGTCGCGATGGCGGCGGGACTCGACTTGGCCCCGCGGATGACCTCGACGAGAGGCATGCGAGGCACGGGGTTGAAGAAGTGCATGCCGCAGAAGTTCTCGGGACGCTTCAGGGCGTCCGCCAGGAGAGTGATCGAGATCGTCGAGGTGTTGCTGGCGAGGATGGCGTCCTCGCGGATGGCTCCCTCGACCTCGGCCAGCACGGTCTTCTTGATCCGCTCGTTCTCGATGACGGCCTCGACGACGAAGTCGACGGCGCCGAAGTCCCCGTAGGTGAGGGTCGGCTTGATGGCGGCCACGGTCTGCGCCATCTTCGCGGTCGTCAGCTTGCCCCGCTCGACCTGCTTGTCGAGGAGCTTGACCGCCTCCCCCATGCCCAGCTCGAGCTGCTTCTGCGCGATGTCCTTCATGACAACCGGGACACCGCGCGACGCCGACTGGTAGGAGATGCCGCCCCCCATGATGCCGGCTCCGAGGACCGCGCCCATCTTGACGGGGCGGGCCTCCTTCGACGCCTTCTTCGAGATCTTCTTGACCAGCTGATCGCCGAGGAAGACGGAGACGAGGGAGTGGGCCGTCGGAGTCTTGGCGATCTTGGCGAAGGTGGCCGCCTCGATCTTCAAGGCCTCGTCGCGGCCGAGACCGGCTCCCTTCTGCATGACGTCGATCGCCGCCACCGGGGACGGGTAGTTCGGGCCCGCCTTTCCGGCAACGAAGGCCTTCGAGACCTCAAAAACCATTCCGGCCTCGATCCGGTCGAGCTTCAACGGAGAGACCTTCTCCAGCCGGCGGGCCTTCCAATCGAGCTTGCCGTCGACGGCATCCTTCAGCACGGAGAGGGCGGACTCTCTCAGATCGGCCGGAGCGACCACGCCGTCGACCGCGCCGATCTTGAGGGCATCCGCGGCCCCCCACTGTTCTCCGCCCGCGATCCACTCGATGGCGTTGTCGGCCCCGCAGACGCGCGAGAGCCGGACGGTCCCGCCCCAGCCCGGGAAAATCCCCAGCTTGGTCTCGGGCAGGCCGATCCTCGTCTCGGCCGACATGAGCCGGTAGCTCGTCGAGAGGCAGAACTCCATGCCGCCGCCGAGCGCGAACCCGTTGATCGCCACGACCGTCGGGAAGGGCAGGTCCTCGACGTCGTTGAAGATCCGGTCGACATCCAGGAGCCAGCCGACCAGCTCTTCCTCCGAGCGCTTGAAGTGGGAGAGGAACTCCGTGACATCCGCCCCGACGATGAAGACGTCCTTGGCGCTGGTGACGAGGAGCCCGCGGATGCCCGGGGTGCTCTTCAGCCCGTCCACGGCCTCGCGCAGCTCTTTCAGTGTCGCCGTGTTGAACTTGTTGACGGAGTCCCCTTTCAGGTCGAACCGCAGTTCGGCCAGCCCTTCATCCAGAGGGAGGCACTCGATCGCCTGTCCTTGGTATTTCATCGGGATGTTCTCCTCGCTTGATGGGCGCGGGACCCAGGCCCGCACCCTCGCGCCAATGATAGTGCGAGAAATGAATCGTGGCTCATCTCCCGCTGATTTCCTTTCCGGTTCTTCCGGGACGGGTTTCAGAAGGCGTCTCGCTTCTTTCTCCTCTCGATCCGGCTCGGGATCCTCACCGTGAAGACCGATCCCTGTCCCGGCTCGCTCTCGACTCCGATCGAGCCTCCCATCAGCTCGCAGAACCCCTTCGAGATGACGAGGCCGAGGCCCGTCCCGCCGGCCTTTCTCGCCTTCTCGTCGCCCGTCTGGGTGAAGGCCTGGAAGAGCTGCGCGAGCTGATCGGCCGTCATGCCGGCGCCGGTGTCGGTGACCTGGAAGACGAGATCGGGAACGGGCTTGCCTGCTTCTTCGCGGGCCGCGAGACGGATCGTGCCCTTCTCCGTGAATCGAGCGGCGTTGGAGACCAGGTTCAGGAGGATCTGTTTCGTCTTGATCAGATCTCCGAGGACGAGTCCGGGAGGGCAGTCGTTCTCGATGTGGAAGTGGTTCCCGTGCTTCTCGACGATCGGGAGCGCGATGGACCGAACCTCCTCGAGCAGCGGAGCGATCTCGTATTCCTCGAGATGGAGCTCCATCTTCCCGGCCTCGAGCTTGGAGAGATCGAGGATCGAGTTGATCAGATTGAGGAGGTGGTGGCTCGCGGCCTGGATCTTGTCGAGGTCGGAGACCCAGTCGGCTCTTCCCATCTCCCTTGCGTCTTCTTGCAGCATCTCCGAATAGCCGAGGATGGCCGACAGCGGGGTCCGGAGCTCGTGGCTGGTACTCGAGAGGAAGGCACTCTTGGCGCGGTCGGCCTGCTGGGCAGCCGCGCGGGCCTTCTCCGCCTCCTCACGGTGGCGCTCGGCGTCGTCGAGGGCCTCGGCGAGGCTGGCGGTCCGGTTACGGACGATCTCCTCGAGCTCGGCGCGCCTCGTCCGGAGCCTCCGTACCCGCAGCGCCGCCACCCCGGCGAGCACCCCGGCCGCCGCCAGGAGACCTCCGAGCCGGACGGACCGCCTCTCGTGCCAGGTTGCCTGGATCTGGAACGCGACCGAGGCGGGCTCGGGAGACCAGATTCCATCGAGGTTCGCGGCCATGACCTGGAACGTGTAGGCACCGGCATGGAGCCCGGTGTAGTAGGCCGTGCGCCTGTTGCCCGACTCCACCCACCTCTCGTCGAAACCCTTCAGCCGGTAACGGAACTGGACGCGCTCCGGAGTCAGGAGGCTCAGACCGTCGTACTGGAACTCGAGGTGAGTCGTTCCGGCAGGGAGGGAGACCCCGTCTTCCAGGGAGACAAGCCGGCCATCGGCCCGTGCCGAATCGATGACGATGGGAGGAGGGAGGAGGTTCTTGCGAATGCGCCGGGGATCCACAGCCGTCGCCCCGTTCAAGGTCGGGAACCAGAACCGCCCGTCCCTCGACCGCCAGCCGGTGGGCTGCGTGGCCCCGTTGCACTGTGTCGACGCCATCCCCTCGGATCGGCCGAAGGCCTCGGTGGGAACGATCTGGACCTTTCCGGTCGCGGCGGCCAGAAGATCGGAGCGCTTGACGTGGAAGATCCCGCGGTTGCTGCTCATCCAGTACCCCGCCACACCATCGGAGAGGATCCGAAAGACCTTGTCGGCCACAAGGCCATGATCGGCCGTCAAGGGACGATGGATGCGCCCCTCCGAATACCACTGGAGCCCCCCGCTGGTTCCGAACCAGAGGGACCCGTCCGGGTCGGGGTGGATCTCGAAGACAGTGTCTCCGGCCAGGCCCCCTCGCTCGAAGCCGGTGCGGAAGCGGCCGTTCTCGAGCTTGAAGGCCCCGCTGTCCGTCCCGGCCCAGAGGGTCCCGCGGGCATCCTCGGCGATCACGCGGACGTTCAGACCGATGAGTCCCTCGTCCGTCCCGAAACGCGAGAGGGTCCCGTTCCGCAGGCGGCAGAGCCCCCCGCCGTAGGTTCCGATCCACAGAGTGCCATCCCGGCTCTCGTAGAGGCTGTTGAGCACGTTGGATCCGAGCCCGTCCCCGGTCGTCAGGAGTGTGGCCTTTCCTTCCCGGACGCGGGCCAGACCGGCTCCGTTGGTGCTCAGCCAGACCGTTCCGTCGCGGGCGGCGAGAACGGCGCGGAAGTAGCGGTTCGGAATCTCCTCGGAGCCAGGGAGGGAGACGACCCGGCCCTCCCGGATGCCATTCACCCCTCCGTCTCCCGCCAGCCAGACCGTTCCGTCCGGAGCCTCGGAGACCGAGCGGACCGACTGAAAGGAGAGGCCGTTGCGGCGGGTATAGGTGACGACCTTCTGGTCCTTCAGCCGGTCGAGTCCTCCGTTCGTCCCGATCCAGAGACTCCCCTCCCGATCCTCGTGGATGGAACGGATGAGAGCCTGAGAGATTCCCTCGAGGGGGTTGTAGGACTCAAGGACTCCGCCGGCGTAGCGAACCAGCCCCCCGGTGTCGGTCCCGATCCAGAGGACTCCGTGCCGGTCGACGAGGAGGGAGTAGACGAGGTCGATCGGGAGCCCGTCCCTCGTGGTGAAGGTCTTGATCTGACCGTTCTCGAGGCGGACGAGGCCCCCGCCGTAGGTTCCGATCCACATCGCCCCCGAGAGATCCTCGGCCAAGGCGTAGACAGAGTCCGAAGGGAAGCCGGCGGCCCGGTTCAGGATCGAGGTCCCCGAGGCTCCGATCCGGAAGAGGCCGTGCGCGGCCGTCGCCACCCAGAGGGTCCCGTTCCGGTCTCGACGAACGGCCCGGACGGTCTTGCCCGTCAGCGATTCTGCTTCGGGGAACGGAAGGACCCCGCTGGCGGAGAGCCGTGCGAGACCGTTCTCGGTCCCGGCGAGGATCGTCCCGTCGGCGTCCTCCCACAGACTGTAGACGGTGCGGCCGGGGAATCCGGACGCCTGATCGAAGGCGCGGAAGGTCCCGTTCTCGCGCAGGACGAGTCCGGCGCCGGCGGTGCCCATCCAGAACCTCCCCTTGGTGTCCTCCAGGAGACTCCAGACGCTGCTCGTCTTCAAGGCCGGAGTCGTCCGGCGGTCGAAGACGGTGAACGAGACGCCGTTGAACCGGACCAGTCCCTCGTAAGTCCCGAGCCAGAGGTAGCCGTCCTTCGTCTGAGTGATCGCGTGGATGCTGTTCTGCGGCAGTCCGTCCTGCCAGACGTCGTGGCCGTACTCGGCGAGCGGCGTAACCGGGTCCAGAGCCCGGACTGGGGTCGAGAACCCGGCCAGGAAAGCAACCAGGACGAGGGCTGTTCGCGGCAGGCGTCGCATGGTCGGCAGCTCTGTCCACCCCATCATCGCCCCGTCCCTGCTTTTTTCAAGAGGTTTGAACCTGGTCTGGGCAATCCCTGCCACTCGAGATCGACGACACTCGGACCCGCCCCGCTTCCACCGTGGAGGAGGCTGCTCTTGCGCCTCGATTGAGTTTCCCGGCGCCAACGAGTAAGGTTCGCCCCTCCCGATCGAATCGAACAGAAGTGACGAGAGAGGCTCTTTCATGCCCCTGTTTCCCTCGACACAGTGGTCCGTCCTCGCCGCCATCCGTGCGGGAGACGCCTCTGAGAAGGCGCGGGCGCTCGAGACCCTCTCGGCGGTCTACTGGAGGCCGGTGTATCTCTACCTGCGGACGCGCTGGGAGCGCTCGCCCGAGGAGGCTGCCGACCTGACGCAGGAGTTCTTCGTGGAGCTTCTCGCTCGGGGACTCCTCGAGAAGTACGAGGGGGAGAAGGGGCGTCTGAGGACGTACCTCAGGGTCTGCATCGACGGGTTCGTCGCCAACGAGATCCGGGCGGCGGAAAGACAGAAGCGGGGCGGAGGATTGACCTTCCTGCCGATCCACCTCGACGCCTGCCAGGAGGAGATGGAGACGAGCCTTTCCAGCCGGAGGGAGACGCCCGAGGACGCGTTCGAGAAGGAGTGGGCACGGAGCCTCATCGGCGTCGCCCTGAAGAGGATGAAGTCCGATTTCGAAGAGAAGGGCCGGTCGATCCACCTTTCTCTCTTCGAGATCTGCGACCTCGGAACGGCATCGGGAGAAACGCCTTCCTACGCCGAGCTGGCGGAGAGGTTCGGTATCCGGACGAGCGACGTCACCAACTGGCTTGCTCTTGCGCGGCGGGAGTTCCGGAGAAACGTCATCGAGGTTCTGCGCGAGCTGACCGGCAGCGAGCGAGAGTTTCGTCAGGAGCTTCGCGCCCTCTCGGGCCGCGAGGCCGGCCGGGTCTCGTGACACCGCTGAACGACGAGAAGCTGGCCGCGCTTCGGGCGGCTCTTCTCGAACCGGATCTCTCCGGGACGAAGTACCGCCTCGTTTCCCAGATCGGGGCCGGCGGAATGGGCACGGTGTGGGAGGCCGAGGACGGCGAGCTCGGCCGCACCGTTGCCGTGAAAACCCTCGACGACGGCGACAGGGACTCGCCCCTCGGACAGAGGCTGCTGCAGGAAGCGCGGGTTCTCGCCCGCCTCGAACACCCGGGACTCGTGCCGGTTCACGATGTCGGGACCCTCCCGGACGGCCGCCCCTACTACGTCATGAAGATCGTCAGGGGAGCCCGGCTGGACGAGCACGTTTCCGCGGTCTCGTCGCTCTCCGAGCGGTTGCGGCTCTTTCACCGCCTGTGCGAGCCTGTTGCCTTTGCGCACGCCCGGGGCGTTCTGCACCGGGATCTGAAGCCCCAGAACGTCATGGCCGGCCCTTTCGGAGAGGTCCTGGTGATGGACTGGGGACTCGCGAAGGTTCTGGGAGAAAAGGAAGTCCGTGCCGCAGGCCAGAATCCCGGCGCGGCCGGACTGACCGGGGCGGGGGTGGTCCTCGGGACTCCAGGTTTCATGGCCCCCGAGCAGTCCGCCGGGGATCCTGGAGCGATCGACCCCCGGTCGGACGTCTACAGCCTGGGCGCGATCCTGGAATTTCTCCGGAACGAGCCGGGGCTCTCGGACCGTGGCAACCGGCGGCTTTCCGCGATCGTGGCGAAGGCCATGGCACCTCTCCCCGATGAGAGGTACCCGGATGTGCCGTCCCTCATGGCGGATGTGGCGGCTTACCTTGAAGGGGCCTCCATCTCGGCCTACCGGGAAAGGCCATGGGAGCGCCTTTTCCGGCTCGCCCGGCGGCATCAGACCGCTCTTGTCTTGCTGCTGGCCTACCTGGTGGCGCGGGCCTTCGTCTTTTTCGTCTACCGGCGCTAAACGAAACCTTTTCGACGGTGAATCTGTAAGAGAAGGAGGACAAGGATGAATCGGATCGTTCTCGGATTGCTTGTGGGTGGAGGACTCGGGATCCTCGACGGCCTGACGGCGTGGTTCACGCCGGAGGTGCGTGCGGAGCTCTTGGGCATCGTCCTGGGCTCGACGTTCAAGGGGCTCGTCGCGGGGCTCCTGATCGGTTTCTTCGCACGAAAGGTGGACAAGCTCACCCCGACCCTGGTCTTCGGCGTTCTCGTCGCGGGCCTCTTCGCCTTTCTTGTCGCCCACATGCAGGGCAAGTACTACTTCGAGATCATGCTCCCGGGGAGTCTGGTCGGACTCCTGACCGGGTACGCCACCATGCGCTACGGAAAGAGCCCTCAGCTTCAGCCCGCGGGCTGAGTATCGAGTGACCACTAAAGAAGGAGATTTGGACAATGGCAGACGTCAAGCCCATCCCCGAGGGATACACCGCCATCACCCCCTACCTCGTCATCGCCAATGCCAGCGAGGCGATCCGCTTTTACGAGAAGGCGTTTGGCGCCAAGGAGCGCTTTCTCATGCCGGGCCCCGGCGGCAAGGTCATGCACGCCGAGATCGAGATCGACGGCGCGATCGTCATGTTCTCGGACGAGTTCCCCGAGTGGGGGCAGAAGTCCCCGCTCTCGCTCGGCGGGACCCCGGCCAGCCTGTTTCTGTACGTGACGGACTGCGACGCCCGGTTCAAGCAGGCCGTTGACGCCGGCGCCAAGCCCACCATGCCGCCTCAGGACATGTTCTGGGGCGACCGGTTCTCCAAGGTCACCGACCCGTTCGGTCACGAGTGGTCGATCGTCACGCACATCGAGGACGTCTCCCCCGAGGAGATGGCCAAGCGAGGCGCCGAGGCGATGGCGCAGGGCTGCGAGGGAGAGAACAAGTAAGGATCACGAAGCGGCCAGGGAGCCTGGACGGCCAGGGAGCCTGGACGGCCAGGGAGCCTGGGCGCCCTGGCCGCCTGTCATCGGGTGTACGGCTGAAGAGCGGTGGGGCGTGCCCTCACCCCGCGAGAGCGGAGAGAGGGTGGCCGCAGCACCGGGTGAGGGGAATCCGCGGAAGCATCTCACGACCGCCTCCCGTGCGATGATGGATCAACCGTCAGGCAGGAGGCAGAAGATGAGGAAAGCGACCATCGTTTCCGTGGTGCTGGGGCCCCTCCTCCTCGCCAGCACCGCGTCCTCTCAGCCGGCAACGTCGAGCGCCCAGGGTGAGGCTCGCATCATCCGGGGCACGTATAGCTCACGCGGAGGGACGAGCTTTTTCACCTCTTGCGGGAGCAAGACCCGGCTCCGGGCCTCGGACGAGACCCCCGATGGCTCGGTCACGGCCATGTATGCCGACATCTCGCGCGACAACCCCTCGGGCCAGGTCTTCACGGAGGTCTCCGGGATCAAGACGGCCCAGGCGGTCCGCATCCTGAGTGTCGAGAAGATGTACCGGGACGGACCGGGCTGCAAGGAGGATCTGTCGGGAATCGTCTGGAAGGGCCGGGGCTACGAGCCTGCCTTCTGGCTCGAGGCCGATGCTCTCTCGGTGAGGTTTCAGCCGATGAGCGAGTCGAGTCCTCTCCAGTTCGAGAGCGGAGGAATCCTGGAGGAGGGGGCCTCGCGGGTGCTGAGCGCCGAGTCCAGCGCGGGCAAGATCCTCGTTCGCATCCTCCCCCACCGCTGCAAGGACGATCTGACCGGCGGCATCTACTCGTGGCGCATGGAGATCACGTTCGGCGACCAGAAGTTCACGGGCTGTGCGTATCCGGGGGACGTGAGGCGGTAGGGACGAGGGAGCCAGTCGAGCGGGAACTGGAGGCTGGGACGGGGGCTACCAAGGTCTCTGGGGCCTGGTAGTACCGAGCAACCGAAGCCGCTATCATGACTCCGAGATTGCCGGTTCGGAGGTGGCGTGCGCCCGCCGATTCGTGGGGTCTGGGCGAAGCTGAGTCAGAACGAGGATGGCGAGGTTGTCGGCTGGCACCCGCTTTCCCACCACGCGGCTGATGTCGCTGCGTGTTGTGAGGCGCTCCTCGAGCGGACTCTCCTCGGTCGTCGCCTTGCGACTCTCGCAAACGTGAGGGTCCTGTCTCGGCGACAAGTCGCCAGGCTGTGCTTCATTGCGGCAATTCACGATTTGGGCAAGCCGAACCACGGGTTTCAGAACAAGGCCTTTCCCGGCAGGACGCCGCTGGCCGGACACGTCCGGGAAGTCGCCGCGCTCTTCGGAGATCATGTCGGCCCTCTGCAGGAGAAACTGCTGAGAGCAATTCGCTGGGACACCATCGAGAAGTGGTCCCAGGACGATGGAACCTGCCGGCTTCTGATCGCGGCCATCTCCCATCACGGCAAGCCCCTTGCGACCCGCGAGCCTGTTCAGGAGGCTCACTGGAAGACTCTGGAGGGTCGTGATCCGTTCGCCGAAATTGGGGCACTGGTGGGGCTCGCTGCGGACTGGTTCCCCGATGCCTTTTCCGGGGGCACTGATTCCCTACCGGCATCAGCATCTTTCCAGCACGCGTTCAGTGGCCTCGTCATGCTGGCGGACTGGCTCGGCTCCGACACCAGGTTCTTCCCGTTTTCCGAGGAAGGCGACTCGAGCCGAATCGAATTCGCTCGGGCACGCGCGCTCGAGGCTTTGAAATCGATTGGATTGGAGACCACAGCTGCCAGAAACTCGCTTGGAACCGAGCCGATTGCCTTTGGACAGATCAGCCCTCATCCACCGAGGCCTCTCCAAGAAGCAATCATGCGACTGGAGGTTCCGGGTTCGCCTTCCGTGACGATCCTCGAGGCAGAGACAGGATCAGGAAAGACAGAGGCGGCCCTCGCGTACTTCCTGCGGCTCTTCAAAGAGAGAGCAGTCGATGGCCTCTACTTCGCGCTTCCCACTCGGACGGCAGCAACCCAGATCCATGGACGCCTCGTGGAATCTTTCAAACTGGCATTTCCGTTCGCAGAGGATCGACCACTGGTGGTGCTTGCCGTACCGGGCTATCTCGTTGTGGACGAGAGCGAAGGTCATAGACTGCCCCATTTCGAGGTGCTCTGGAACGACGATCCACTCGCCCGGTACCGTTATCGTGGTTGGGCAGCTGAACACCCCAAGCGATACATGGCTGCGTGCACCAGCACGGGGACGATCGATCAGGTCCTCCTCGGCGCTTTGACGGTGTCTCACGCGCACATGCGCATGACAGCCCTCTCGCGCCTTCTCCTGATCGTCGACGAGGTACACGCCTCCGACGCCTACATGAACAGGCTCCTCGAGGAGGTTCTCCGCCGACATGCGGCAGCTGGCGGCCACGCTTTTCTGATGTCGGCCACGTTGGGTTCGGCTTCACGGAGTGCGTTTGCCGGGATCCTCGACCGACAGGCTCCCCCGCTCTCGCCAGAGAAGGCCGCAGCAAAACCATATCCGCTGATCACCCGAGCGACCAGATCAACCCGTGCAGAAGAGATCGCCGTCGAGGGCGCCGGCCTCGAAAAGAGGGTTCGGATCGAACTCGTTCCACTGGTCGACGACGCGAACAGGGTTGCCGCCAAGGCGCTGGCAGCTGCGATGCGGGGGGCGAAGCTCGTGGTCCTGCGGAACACGGTTGCTGATTGCCTTCTGGTCCAGCGTGAACTCGAAGGGCTGCCGCCAGGCAAGGACTCTCTCCTTTTCCGGTGCGGCGGACTGGCCTCCCCGCACCACTCCCGGTTTGCAAAGGAGGACCGGGAGCAACTCGACACTGCACTGGAAGACAGTTTCGGCAAGGACAGAACAGCCGGCGGCCTGATTTGCTGCGCGACGCAGACGATTCAGCAGAGCCTGGATATCGACGTCGACTTCATGATCACCGATCTCTGCCCGATGGACGTGCTTTTGCAGCGCATTGGCCGCCTGCAGAGGCACCAGCGGAGCCGTCCCGTGGGTTTCGAGAATGCCACCTGTGTGGTCTTGGTTCCGGCTGTTCGAGACCTGTCAGGCCTCATTCGTCCCAGCGGGGAAGCCCTGGGACGGCACGGGTTCGGCTCGGTCTACGACGACCTTCGAATCCTCGAGGCGACATGGCGCTCCCTCGAGGAATCACCGGCCCTCCGTATTCCCGGAATGAACCGAACTCTCGTCGAGAAAACGACGCATCCGGAGGTTCTCAAGTCACTCGCTTCGGAACTCGGCGGTGTCTGGAAGAAGCACGCGGAGTACGTGGTTGGACTCTGGTACGCGCATCGACGGCAGGCCGGCGCCACATTGATCGACTGGAGCCAGCCCTTTGGCGACTACCAGTTCCCCTCGGAGGGACTCCAGCGCCGAATAGCGACGCGCCTTGGAGAGTCGGATCGCCTCATCGATTTCCCATTCCCTCTCCGCGGAGCGTTCGGCGGCCTGATCTCACGGATCAGCATACCGGCCTGGATGGCACGGGGCATTCCTGATGATCCTCTCGTCGAAGTCGAGAAGACCGAAGGTGGGAGCTTCCGCTTCAAGGCTGGCCCGTCCGAGTTCGAGTATGGGAGGCTGGGGCTGAACATTGTGAAAAACACGGACATGCGAGGGGGAGATGAAGAAGCTGATGCCTGAAGGCACGTTCAACCTCCTGAGGGAGCCGCTCATTACCGTGGACGACGAGAACGGAGAGTGGCAGCCACTGACGCTTCCCGGGATCCTCGCCCGGCTTTCTCGCCGGGTGCCCAGCGAGTTCCCCCGGTTGCAAGCCCATCAGTTCCAGGCGTGGCACGCGTTCCTCGTGCAACTGGGTGCGATCGCGGTGGACGGGCACGGCGAATCAGCCCTCCCTGAGGACGACGACACCTGGCGGGCCTGGCTTCAAGACCTCAGCCTGGGATTGGAGGAGGCGTGGAGCTTGGTCGTCGATGATCTCTCCCAGCCTGCATTCCTGCAACCTCCTGTCCCGGAAGGAACCCTGGCTGGATGGAACGGGCCCATCACGGAGCCTGACGACTCGGATCTCGACCTGCTCGTTACGGCGAAGGCGCACGACATCAAGCCGGGGAGAATGCTCAACCCGAGACCCGAGCACTGGGTGTTCAGTCTGGTGACCCTCCAGACGATGCAGGGATACTCAGGAAAGGCCAACTATGGCATCGCGAGGATGAATGGCGGATATGGCTCTCGCCCCTCCCTCGGCCTCGCTCGCTCGGATCGGCTCTCGGACCGCTTCGCGCGGGAGGTTGGCGTATGGCTCGGGCAGAAGGAAAACATCCTGCAGAACTACCCTCTCTCCGGGTCCGGCCTCTCCTTGCTGTGGCTCGAACCCTGGGACGGAAGTGAATCCCTCCCAGTTTCCGACCTGCACCCTTTCTTCATCGAGATCTCCCGGCGGGTCCGATTAAGGGCCGAGGGCCCCAGGGTCTCGGCATCCAGAAAGACGACAGCGGCCCCCAGGATCGACGCCGAGACTCTCAAGGGCGACACCGGCGACATCTGGACCCCGGTGCAGCCCACGGACAAGGGAACAAAGGCGTTCAGCTCCTCGCAGGAGGGGTTTTCCTACAGAGTCTTGCAGGCGCTTCTGTTTGGAGGTGACTGGAGGCAGCCCGCCGCCCTCTCGCTCAGTTCTGGGGAGACCCAAGCTCCGGTTTTCGCTGGGCGGACTCTGTCCCGAGGACAGGGTCAGACCCAGGGCTTTCACGAGCGGGTCTTACCGGTCCCGGCGCGCGTGGCCCGGATGCTGGGAGCGCGCGAGTCGCGGGACATCATCGGGACCCTGAGCCGCGAGCGAGTCGCCAACGTCGACGAGCTGCGGAAAAGAGTGCTGCGGCCCGCCCTGATTCGGTTGCTACAGGGCGGCCCTGACAAACCCAAGAATGATGATGACCGGATCGACGCATGGTCCGCTCTTCTGGACGCCCACGTCGACTCGATCTTCTTCCCTCGGCTCTTCGATGCTGTCGAAGATCCTGCTGGGCGGCGGGTCGCCTGGCAGCAGGAAACCCTCGATATCGCGTCGGGAATACTTCGGACCGCCATGGCATCCCTCCCCATTCCATCAGCTCGGAGATACCGTGCGATTGCGGCTGCCGAGGCCGCGTTCTGGAAGGGCGCTCGGAACTGGGCTCCCGATCTTTTCGAGAAAGGAGAAGCGAATGGAACCAGCGACGCCATCCAGGCCGCTTCCTGAAATCATCAGTTCGCTGGCCCGCGACATCGAGTTCAGGCTGGCCCCTGGCGACGTGGCAGAACTCCGTCGACTCGCGCCCGGTGAAGGGCCGCCGCCGGCCTTCTGGAAGATCGTGGTGGCGAACCCCGAGATCGAGGGCGCCCTCGCGCGCGGAGGGGAGGACGCCGAGCGGCGCTGGGCAGTCATCATGAACGGGCTCGCCATTCTCCGGGGCCTCCACCGTCCTGGACTTCGCGCGGGACGCGCCCTCTTCGACGCCGGCGTCAAGGAACTCCGGTTCGTGAGGCTCGTCCGAGCCCGGGGTCCCATCCTCGCCTCATCTGTCCGAACCGTCACGAGGGCGCTCGCATCCGCCGGGCAACTCCTGGACTTCACCGGCCTGGCAGCTCTCGTCCTCTCCGACGGCGGGGAGAACGAAGAGGCAGCCCGCCGCCAGCTTTCCCGCGATTACTACGCGGCTACTTATCGCCAGGAAAAGGAACTCGAGGAGGCTTTCGAATGACGCGATCTCGCTTTCTGCAGATTCACACCCTGACTTCCTACCCGGCATCCCTGCTGAATCGCGATGATGCCGGATTCGCCAAGCGGATTCCCTTCGGCGGGGCGAGCCGGATCCGCATCAGCTCCCAGTGCCTCAAGCGGCACTGGAGGACCTTCGACGGCGAGAATGCGATCGTCGAGATCCCGGCGGAGTTGGCGGACGGACGGACCGACTTAGGCTCGATTCGTTCCCGCTACACCTTTGAGAAGTTCGTTCTCGAACCACTCGTCCGGGAGAAGGGAGTGGATTCGACCATCGCCCGAGAGGTGACCGAAACACTCATGAAGGAGGTTCTCGGAGAGAGCGCCAAGGCAAGACAAGCCAAGGACGCAGCGGAGGGCAAGAAACAGAAAGGGAAGGCGAAGGCGGGCCCTGCCGAGAAGGATGAGCCGCTGCAGACACCCCAGCTCACCGTCCTGGGTCGACCCGAGCTACGGTACATCCTCGAAGAAGCCTCAGAGATGGCCCGGCTCCGGCTTGAGGGCAAGAGCCTCGAGGAGGTTGAGAAGTCGCGGATGTCGAAGGCTTGGAAGGAGAACATCAAGCAGCTCCGCACCGGGGCTGGTCTCGACGCCGCGATGTTCGGAAGGATGGTGACGAGCGACGTTCTCGCCCGTGGCGATGCAGCCATCCATGTGGCGCATGCGTTCACGGTTCACGCGGAAGAAAGCGAATCCGACTATTTCTCCGCGGTAGACGATCTTCAGCGGGAAGCGGGAGACTCCCATCTCGGAAGCGCCCACATCAACGCGACCGAACTTTCCTCCGGCCTGTTCTACGGATACGTGGTGATCGACATCCCGCTTCTGATTTCGAACATCGAGGGCTGTGATCGCGTGAGCTGGCAGGGAGCTGACGCGACACTGGCATCGGAGGTGGTCCGGAGATTCATCCATCTCGTGGCGACGGTGTCACCCGGAGCCAAGCTGGGATCGACCGCGCCCTATGCATACGCGCATCTGGTCCTGGCAGAGGCAGGAACGGCCCAGCCCCGAAGCCTGGCAAACGCCTTCTTGCGGCCCGTCAAGAGCCATCCGGACGTCCTGGGTGACGCCTTCGCGAGCCTCGCGTCTTCAACGCTCGCCAGAAGTGATCCACGTGTGCTCGTGAGAAGTGATCCACCCGTGTAGAGAGGGTTCTGATCAGCATCATCCGCCGAAGGCGCCTGAGGCGGGTCGACAGGACGGCCAGGGAAT
>JAJVIN010000066.1 GCA_022071945.1 Thermoanaerobaculia bacterium
CCGTTTACGGCCCGGCGGGCGGCACCGCCCTCTGCACGGTTCCCGCCTGTCCCGTCACGGTTCTCTCCTCGAATCTCGAGGCCTCGACTCTCGAGGCCTCCGGCACGTCCCTTCTCACGCTGGTTCCGCCTTCACTGGCTCCCGGGTACTACTGGATCCGGACGTCTCACGCGGGAATCACGTCCCACAACGGAAGCTGGCTTCTGGTCGACGCCCCCTCCGTCACCTACGCCCCTCTCCTGCCCGAGGAACGCTCCCTGGCTCGTCTGATCCGTCCGGGCAAGACCGTCATCGGAGAGTTCGTGGAAAACGGAAAGAAACGTGCGCCACGTGTCTCCGTGAATGTTGCCGGGATCAAGAGCGGGGCCGGGGGCAGAACCTGCAAGGCCCGCCTGCGTACTCAGAACGGGCGCGGTCCCGCCGGCGGCCTCCAGGGGCAGGCGACGGGAGGAAGGAAGACGGTATGAGGTTCTGGCTCCCCGGGGCTCTTCTGATCGCGGTGCTCGTCTCCGGGAGTGTGTCCGCCGATCCGATCACCATCGGCCAGACGGTGACACTCGAGTCCAAGGTCCTCGGGGAGAAGCGAACGCTGCTGGTTTCGACTCCGGCCGGCTACGCCGGCAGCGCCGAGCGATATCCCGTCCTTTACCTCACCGATGGCGGGGCAAACATCATTCATGTGCGGGGCGCGGTCGATCTCCTCTCCCGCACGGGGCTCGCGCCCGACATGATCATCGTCGGCATCATGAATACCGACCGGACCCGGGACCTGACCCCGACCCGCGCCAGGAGGCTGGATCGGGACGGGAGCCGCGCGGAGGTTCCGGGGAGCGGCGGCGCGGCGAACTTCCTCCGTTTCTTCGAGCAAGAGCTCTTTCCCCTGGTCGAGTCGAGCTACCGGACATCCTCCTGCCGTGTGTTCGCCGGGCACTCGCTTGGCGGGCTTTTCGCCCTCCATGTCCTGATGACCCGCCCGGAGACCTTCAATGCCTATATCGCCGCGGCGCCGTCCCTCCACTGGGACGACGACCTTCCACTCCGGGAGGCCGACGTCTTCTTCAAGCAGAGGCGGGAGTGGCACGGGACTCTCTACGTGACGATGGGAAATGACGAACAGGGGCACCCGCGACCGACTCGCTTCGAGAGGTTCGTGAAGACCCTCTCCCGGGCGAAGCTCGATGGCTTCGTCTGGGAGTCGAAGGCGCTTCCCGAGGAGTCCCACGGCACCGTGGTCCTGCCCAGCTTCTACCTGGGGCTGAAGAAGGTCTGGGAAGGCTGGAGCCTCCCGCTCGATCCCAAGAAGGGCGCTTTCACCGGCGAAGCCTCGGATATCGACCGGCACTACGCAAAACTGAGCAAGAGAGCTGGCTGTACCGTCATTCCGCAGGAAGCCGTCGTGAACCTCGCCGGGTACCAGGCCCTCGCGGCCGGCGACACCAGCCGCGCCGAGGCCATCTTCCGGTACAACGTTGGGCTTCACCCGGAAAGCGCCAATGCCCACGACAGCCTGGGCGAAGCTCTGGAACGGCAGTTCCAGATCGACGAGGCACTCGCGTGCTACGAGAAAGCGGTGGAGAAGGCAAAGGCCGTCTCCTCGGAGGTCCGGACGGTCTCGACGCCCAGCGGGGCGACGGCGGCAGATCCTCGGCTGCTACAGGTCTACATCCACAACAGGGACCGCCTGAGGGTCCTTGTCCAGAAGGGCCCGGGAGGACCTTGACATGACCCCGGGCCGCCAGGCCCGGGGCATTCGGACAGGCGGAAGACCTGGCGAAGATCTCGTCCCGTCAGCCCAGCTCACCGACCTCCTTCTCGACCTCCGCGAGGACTTCGCACGACCGGATCAGTTCCCTCATTCGGGTGTGATCCGGGTAGAGGGGGCGGTCCACGTCCAAGTGGTCGACGTGCCTCCTGACGACCCGCCGCGCGGCCTGAACCCCACGCCCCGGAGTGAACTCGCGGAAGTCGAGGGCCTGCGAGGCCGCCATCAGCTCGATGCCGAGGACCCCGTACGCGTTCTCGAGAATCTGCCCGTTCTTGATCGCCGTGTTCATCCCCATCGAGACGAAGTCCTCCTGGTCGGCCGCCGCCGGAATCGACTGGATCGAGGCAGGCATCGAGAGGATCCGCTGTTCGACGATGAGAGAGTCGGCCGTGTACTGGCTGAGCATCAGGCCCGAGAACATCCCCGCCCCCTTCGTCAGGAAGGCCGGGAGCCCCACGGAGAGCGCCGGGTGATTGAGCCGGTTGAGCCGCCTCTCGGAAAGGACGCTCACCATCGTCACCGCGGCCCCGACCATGTCCATCGGCAGCGAAACCGGCGTTCCCTGGAAGTTCGCTCCCGTGAGCGTCAGGCGCTCGCCGGGCAGGAAGATGGGGTTGTCGCCGACGCCGTTCAGTTCCGTCTCCACCTGGATCTTTGCGAAGGCGACCGCGTCGCGCGCGGTCCCGATCACCTGTGGCGTGGAGCGCATCGAGTAGGCGTCCTGCACTTTCGTCTTGATCTTCCCTGACAGCAGGTCGCTTCCCTCCACGCACTTCATGATGTTCCGCGCGGACTTCACCGCTCCGGGAAAACCGCGCAACTCGTGAAGCCTCACGTCGTAGGGCTTGAGGTTGGCGTAGAGGGCTTCGAGCGACATCGCGCACGTGATCTCCGCCTGGGAGAGCCACCGCTCGATGTCGTACAGGTGGATGGCGCTCATCGCGGTCAGGACGTTGGAGCCGTTGATCGTGGCCAGGCCGTCTCTTGCCTTCAGGCCCGGGACCGGGATCCCGGCCCTCTCCATCGCGACCGCCCCGGGAAGACGTTCTCCCTTGTAGGTCGCCTCGCCTTCGCCCATCAGGAGAAGAGCGATCTGCGACATCGGGGCGAGGTCGCCGCACGCGCCGACGGAGCCCTTCTGGCAGACGACGGGCGTGACGCCGCGGTTGAGCATCTCGACCAGTGTCAGCGTGATCTCGGGCCGGCATCCGGAGTTGCCGTGCGCGTGGACATTGATTCGCCCCGCCATGGCTCCTCTGACGTACTCCTCCGGAGCGCTCTCGCCGATCCCGGCGGCATGGTTGTAGATGAGGTACCGCTGGAACTGCTGGACCTGCTCGTCGGTGAGGACGACTTCCGAGAACTCCCCGATGCCGGTGTTGACGCCGTACATGATCTCGTGGGCGTCGATCTTTTCCTCGAGCACGCGCCGGCACGCGCGGATCCGCTCGAGAGCGTCCGGAGCGAGTTCCACCTTCTCCCCGTGCCGGGCAATGCGAACGAGATTCTGGACCGTCAGGGACGATCCGTTGAGAACGATGGCCATGATGTGGCTCCCTCGGCCGCGAGCGCTCTGGCGCCGGGCGGCAGCCAATTATCCGCCGGGCGAACCGCTAGGGCACGAGACCGGTGGCCGCCTTGCCGCTCTCGGCGCCTCGGCTCCGCTTCTTGCGTTCCGGGGCGGGGAGCTTCCCATCCACGAGGATGTGCATGAGCGCAAGGTACGGGTGCCTGAGCACCATCTTCGGGCCGGAGTAGCGCATCACCTCGCGCACCCGCTCCCGCATGGCCGCCTGGTAGCAGTGCACCTTGCAGTTCACGCAGGTCGGCTTCTCCGAACCGAAGGGGCACTTCTCCAGGCGGTAATGCGCGTAGGCCCTCAGCTCCTCGCAGCTCTCACACAGGCGGACGCCACCCTGGTGGCGGTCCTTGCAGAAGATGCGGACCATGGCCTCGATCGTCTTGTACTCGCGCGAAAGCCGCCGGCTCGAGAACGCCATCACGCCTCCGCGAGCTCGGGACTGAGGACAACACGTTCCCTCACCTTCCTGGCGGAGAGCAGGAACGCCGAGGCGAGAGTCACGGCGGCCACGACGCCGAGGATGACGGCCATCCGGAGCCACGGCATGCCCTGAGCCTGCCTCACGGCGGCGATTGAAGCCAGCGTCCGGATCCACTCGAGGGCTCCGAGCGCCAGGATCGCCTGGACGGTCCAGAGCGCCCATTGACGGCGGGCAAGGAGCAGGAGCGGCGAGGCGGCGATGGCTACAGCGATGAAGACGCTGCCCCCCCTCAGGAAATGGGCGCCCAGGACGATCGAACTCAGGATCACGGGAACAAGCCTGATCACCATGGCCCGTCAACCTCCGTTCGGGCGGACGGTCTGAAAGCGGCGCGTCCGCCCGGCCCACACTTCATCACCGGGCTTGGCTGGAGGGTATGACGCACGTCATATCGCGAACGATTCGCGCCGATTTCCTTGCTTCCCCGCGTTCAGAGCCAGCCTCTCGATTTCAACCAGGCGATGAGGCCGCCCGACGTGGCGATGCAGATGATCCAGAAGGCCGGATACGTCCACTTCATGTCGAGCTCCGGCATGTGATGGAAATTCATGCCGTAGACGCCCGCGAGGAACGTGATGGGGATGAAGACCGTTCCGACGATCGTGAGGACCTTCATGATCTCGTTCATCCGGTTGCTCATCGCGGTCATGTACGTGTCGTTCAGGGCCGTGGACACCTCGCGGTACGCCTCCACGATGTCGATGATCTGCACGACGTGATCCTGGAGGTCTCTCAGGTACGTTCGAGTGACGTCGCTGAGGCACTCGTGAGGCTCGCGCTGCATCTGGGCGATGACTTCGCGCATGGGCCAGATCGCGTGCCTGAGGACCAGGAGATCACGCTTGGTCCGGTGCACCTCCTGGATGAGGTCCGGCGAGGGAGACTCGAGGATCAGGGCTTCCAGCTCCTCGAGCCGGTCCCCGATCTGCTCGAGGAGCGGGAAGCAGTGGTCGACGATGGCGTCGAGCAGCGAGTACGCGAGAAAGCTGGCGTCTCCCTCGCGGACTCTCGACCCCTTCTTGGTGATCCGTTGACGGATCGGGTCGAAGACGTCCCCGGGATCTTCCTGAAAAGTCAGAACGGTCGAGTGCCCGACGAAGATGCTGATCTGCTCGGTCGAGAGCCGGTGGTCGGTGAGCCTGACGAGGCGAGCAATGAGAAAGAGGCGGGCCTGGAACCGCTGGGTCTCGTCATAGGCCTCGCACTTGGGTCGCTGGGGGATGTGAAGGACATCCTCGACCGCCAGCGGGTGAAGGTGGTACTTCCCCGCGAGACCCTCGATGATCTTCAGGTCCGTCAACCCGTCGACGTTGATCCAGCGGACCTTGCTCCAGGAGGGCCGGTGGTCCTGAAGGAAACTCTCCAGGTCGTGAACCTGCGTGATCTGGGACTGCTCCGGCGAGTAGTCGATGCACGTGACATCGACGCTGCCCGCCTCGGTTGGCATCGAGCGCAGATCCGCGAGGTCGAGCCCGGGACTGGCGCCGGGCTTCTTCGAAAAGCGTTTCGGGATTCCGAACTGCGTGACTTCTTCTTCCTCGGGTCCTTCGGCCCGTTTTTCTTCTTCACTCATCGCCACTCCCCGTCCTGTTTCCGCACAGGAAAGTGTAAGGCCCGGGCCGCTTTTTGGAGCGACCCGGGCCGGCGGGATGTGACGCCCTAAGCGTTCGACCGAGGGGTCTCGGGGCTCTCCCCCGCTTGTGCGGGGGAGAGTCGCCGGTAAGGGCCCTTCGTCAGGCGAGGAACTTCGCCGCGAGGTCCGTCCAGGCACCCGAGGCCGGAGCCGCCTGCTTCTTCAGCCAGCTCTCGGCCTTCCTTGCCAGGAGCATCCATTCATCTCTTTCGCGGGCAGCGTGTTTCTCCAGCCATGCGAGGGCGAGCGCCGTGGCGAAGGCCTTCTGGACCGCCTCGTTCACGGGCCCGGGAATCGCCTTCTGGAGCTCGGGGAGTTTCTTGCCGAGGATACTGGCGAGGCCCTCCGAAAGCTCCCACGACCCGTCCGCCTTCTGCAGGGCGACGAGCCGGTCCAGAGGCCGAAGAGTGGTTTCGGATTGGGTCCTGGCCTCTTCCATCTCCTGCGCGGGCACCGCCATCATCGCGTCCATATCGGCGCTCACGGGCGGACGGGCCGACTTCTTGAGAAGGGGCTTCATGGCCCGGGCGACGAAGCCTCCGGGGGCCGAAGCGGCCGGAGCCGGGGCTGGAGGGGGAGGCGGCGCCCCGGGCATGTGCATGCTGAAGGTCGCCGTTGGTGGGAGTCCCGCGCCCAGAGCCCCCATCGACGCGCCCTTGGCGTCGGAGCCGCCCCAGCCTCTCGTCAGGGCGACAGGGATCTTCCGCAGCTGCATCTGGCCGGTGACCGGGTCCTTCCGCTCTTCCACGGCAACGTAGGACGTTTCCTTCGAGACGAGGCCGTACTTCGTCCCCAGGGCGACGAGCTCGGCCTTCAGCTGCTTCTCCGGGGTCACGGAGGCCTCGGGCCGGGCGCGCCCTTGCAGGGAGCCGCGCCGGGTGTGAAGCGGGCTCGACCCCTCCTCGAGATCCCGGATCAGCGTGCGCGCCGCGAGTGTCGAGATCAGGGTGCCCTCGCTGGCGCCCGAGAGGTCGAGCGGGAGCGAGAACGTCACGGCTCCGCTCGGGCCCATGGCCTTCAGCGTGACGGTGGCCTGTCCCGCCGCCTCGAAGAGGCCGTAGACCAGGATCCGGTGGCCGTCGAAGGCGGGCGGTATCCGGTGGGGAGCCTGCCGTGGTTTCAGGCCACCCCAGTCGATCTCCACGTCCGAGTAAGCGGGGCTCAGAGCCTTCGAGAGCTGACGGAGGACCTTGCCTTCCATCCTTTCGCCTGGGGCGATGAACTCCGCCGTCCCCTCTCCCGCGCGCGCCATCCCCTTCACGAGATGATGGCTCGCCCCGGCGCCGATGCCGAACGTGAAGACCCGTGTCGAGGCCGAGTGCTTCCTGACGAGGGCGATCACGGCCTCCGTGTTGGAGACCTCGCCGTCCGTCAAGACGAAGAGCTGCCGGGGACGACCGGACTCGGGCTCTGTCTGAAGAATGGCCTCCAGGGCCGGAAGGATCTCCGTGCCTCCCATGTCGGCGCCGATCGATCGCACGTGGTCGCTCGCCTTCTTCAGGGAGTCGTCGCCGTACGAGACGCTCTTGGGGAAGAGAAAGGCATGGGTCGATCCGAACCCGACGATGTTGAAGGCGACCCCTTCCCGAAGACTCCTCAAACAGAGCTGCAGGGCGTTGCGCGCCTCGGCGATCGAGGTCCCGTCCATCGAGCCCGACCGGTCGATGAGGAAGATGAGCTCCGCCGGCGCCTTCTCGCTGTCGTCCGCCGAGAACTTGGGCTGGAAGGCGAGGAGCGCGGCTGGCTTTCCGTCGACGGACGTCTCGGCCCACGCCCGGGCTTGGGGAGGAGACGCCAGCGCGACCTTCAGGACGAAGTCGCGATCCAGGGCCGTCTCACGCTCCCCGAGGCGGACCTTTCCCTTCTTCCCTTCGACCTCCACCGAGATCGGGTGAGTGGGCGACTCCAGACGCTTGATGTCCGAGGCCATCTCGAGCCCTATCTCGAGCTCCAGGCCATACGGGACGCTCCACGCAACCGGCGGGTTGACCGCCTCCGCCGGCGTTCTCCCAACTCCCTTTCGATCTTCTTCCGGCGCGTAGCGCGGAGAGACCGTCGAAGGCAGGACGAAACGGATCTCTTCCCCTTCCAGCCCCAGCTCGGCGACGGTCGTGATCCGGATCAGAACCTCCTGGCCCGGAGCCACGTTCCCCACGCTCATCGTGAAGACATCCGCCTTTTCCTGGTCGAGAAGGAACGCCCCGTGCCCCGCCGAGATCGCATCATCGTAGGTCTTGAAGGCCTCTTCCCTTTCCTTGACCTCTCCCTTGATCACCGTCCCGCCAATCACCGCCTCGAATCCGCAGACGGCCGCTGCTTCGTCGAGCGGGAACACGTAGACCGCCTCGATGGGGTTCGCCTCGTGGTTCACGTAGCGCTGCGACACGACTTGCCTTATGGCGAAGTCCTTGATCTCGGCCTCGACCTTGACTCCCTGAAGCGGGATCCTCCCCGCTGGCGACATCAAACCTGCCTGTGTGCTCTCTTTCGGCATGACCATGGCTTCAGTCCTCTCCTTCCCTTCGTATGTTGCCGTGACACCAGCTTGAAAGTTCCGACAGTTTGCCCGGCGACGGGGTCTTCCAGCTCGACGACAAGTGGAGCTCGAGCCCGTCCGCCAGGATGATCCGAATCCACGTCTCCCGAGACGGCTCTGGAAGCGGCGCGGCCCTGGACGCCGCCTCTGGCTCTCCGGATGGGGCCGCGCGGATCTCCTCCAGCGTCCTTCCGGATTCCTGCATCCCGCGCACCGCTATCAGACGCTCGAGATGCTCCTTGCCGTAATGCCTTCCCCGGCCCACCCCGAGGGGCGGCGGCAAGAGGCCTTCCTGGATGTAGTAGCGAATGGTCCGCCGGGATACCCCGCCGAGCTGCGCCAGCTCCTCGATTCCGTAGCGTGTCTCACCGTCCATACGGTAAATATGGACAGCTACTGTCGCATTTTCAAGGGTGGAGTGTCTCTTTTTTTCTGCTTTCGCTCGGATCGGGGAAAAGGCCGGAACGAGGCCTTTCCTCCCGCCAGGGGACCCGCGAACCGTGGGTTCTCGACCGCCACAGGAGGGCCCTTCCCGAATCCGCTCCGGCGGGGGTGCCGGGGGGCCCGGGCTCGAAGGCTAAACTCGCGGCGTGTTCGGGCGCGAGTTCCTCAGAGATGCCGCGGTCATCCTGGCCGCGTCTTTTCCCGTCCTCTTCCTGTGCCGGCGGTTGCGTCTGCCGCAGATCGTCGGCTTCTTGGTGACGGGGATCGCGATCGGGCCGCACGCGCTCGGCTGGCTGGCGGACGCCGCGAGAGTCGAGGGGATCGCGGAGTTCGGCGTGGTCTTGATTCTGTTTTTCGTGGGCCTGCAGTTCCCGGTCACGAAGCTGTTTTCGCTCGGGCGGACCGCCCTCGTGGGCGGGTTCCTGCAGATGTCGCTGACGACGGGAGCGATTGCCATTCTGAAGATGGCGGTGGGATCTCCGTGGAACGAGGCTGTCTTCTACGGAATGCTGATTTCCGTCTCCTCGACGGCGGTGATCCTGCCGATCCTCTCGGCGCGAGACGAGGTGGCGGCGCCCTTCGCGAAGCGGTTCCTCGGGATCTCGCTCTTCCAGGATCTGGGAGTCATTCCTCTCGTCTTGCTTCTCCCGGCGCTGGCGACGACCTCGGGGGGCGGGCCCTCGACTCTTGCGGTCGCGACCCGGGTGGCGGTGGCCATCGTCGGTGTCGTGATCCTTGTCGCGGGTGCGCGTTTCGCGGTGCCCCGGCTTCTCGACCAGATCGTCCGTCTGGGGAGCCGGGAGAGCTTCACGGGGGGCGTCTTCGTCGTCGTGATCGTCTTGATCTCACTCGCCGAGGAAGCGGGGGTGTCGGCGGCGATGGGAGCGTTCGCGGCCGGCATTGTGTTGGGGGAGAGCGAGCACGTTCACGAGATCGCCGCCACGCTGTCTCCCTTTCGCGATTTGCTGTCGAGTCTTTTCTTCGTATCGATCGGGATGCTGCTCGAGCCGCAGACGGTCCTGTCCCGTCCCTGGGTGATTCTCTTCGCGGTCGGCGCCGTTCTTCTGATCAAGGCCCTCTTCGCTCATATCGCGCTTCTGGCGGCAGGGACGTCGCCGAGGACGGCCTTTCGGGCGGCTCTCGCTCTCGCCACGGTTGGAGAGTTCTCGTTCGTCCTCGCGACGGCGGGTGGCCGTCTCGGTCTGCTCCCCGCCGAGTCGCAACAGACGTTCGTCGCCGTGGCTGTCGTGACCCTGACTCTCGCTCCCTTCTTGCTCATGGCGGGACCGAGGCTGGCGGAGCGTCTCTCGGAGCGTGTCGAGGGTCTCGAGGACGATTCCGGCCATCACGGGCCGAAGCTCGCCCGGCACATCGTCATCATCGGATATGGCCTGAACGGGCGCAGCGTGGGCCGCGTCCTCCACGACACCGGGATCCCGCAGGTCGTCCTGGAGCTCGATCCGGAGAGGGTGGCGCTGGCGCGGCGGGACGGCGTCCGGGTGATCCGGGCGGATGCGACGGGACCGGAGGCCCTCGAGGCGGCGGGTGTGGCGAATGCGGCCGGAGTCGTGATCACGATTCAGGATCCGGACGGAGCGCGGCGGGCGACGCGGCTGTGCCGGCACCGGACGGACTCTGCCCGAATCATCGTCCGGACACGGTACGTGCACGAGGTCGAGATCCTCAGGCAGGCCGGAGCCGACGAGGTCATTCCCGAGGAGTTCGAGACCTCGATCGAGATCGTGGCGCGGGTCCTCCGGATGCTGCACGTTCCGGGCAATATCCTGGCGACCCAGCTCCGGCTGCTGAGGGACGAGGGATACCTGAGGCTTCGGGACCCGCAAGGAAAAGCCAAGGAGGGGAGGCGGCTGTCGGCGTTGCTGGCGGCCGGGACGACCGACCTGTTTCTCGTCATGCCCGAGACGGCGGCGGACGGAGTCACGCTTTCGGACCTTCGTCTCACGGACCTCCACGTGGCGGTGCCGGCGGTGATCCGCGATGGGAATCCGATCGCTCCCGTCCCGCTCGAGTTCATCTCCCAGGCAGGCGACACCCTCGTTCTGGCCGGCGCGCACGAAGACCTGGCCGCGGCCACGGCGCGGCTCGAGGCCCTTCGCGCGGCCGGTTCAGTCGAGGTCGAATCCCAAAACGAGCGCCAGCTGACGAACTCCGATTAGCTCGGCGGACGTCCCCAGGAGGGGATAGAGAAGCTCCTGAGCCTCGTCGAGGTTGACGGGGACTCCTAGCGCCGAGGCGATCGAGACGGTTCCGAGGGCCTTCTCGACGCTCGACTCCGACGCGTGGTCGGCCACCGCCTTGACGGCGTGGACGATCATCTTCTCGAAGTGCGACGTCACCTTGTCTCTCGCGACCGTGACGCCGTTTCTCTCGGCCTCTCTCAGGAGAGAAAGAGCCTCTGCGTAGTCGGAAGGGTCGAGGCTGCCGTCCTGGGGGAGAACGGCGTTCTCGAAGCGGCGCGCGAGGGCGAACTCGGCCGCGAGCCGCAGCAGGGCCGGCATCTCGAATCCGCCCCGTCTGAGCATTTCGATGACGCGGCGGTTGTCGTCATAGATCCGGGTGTATTGCAGGGCGAGGGTGTCGAGAAGGTCCGAGAAGACTCTGTTGAAGAGATCGGTCCGGGTGTCGGTCGCCAGGTGCTCGAGGCCATAGGCGTCGGGTCCGAACTCACGGTCGAGCATCCGGAAGATGGACGGCATCGAGGCGGCAACGAAGTGCGCATCGAGCCGCTCGATCGTCTTGGCGAAGAGGTCGTCGCCAGGGAAGGGCCGGACAAACCCGTAAAAGTCGGCGCCACCGATGAAGATGGCGGCGGTGGCGAAGTCGTAGAGCCGTCCCGTGTGGGCCGCCTGCAGGCGCGTGCGTCCCGTTCCGATCCGGAACCGCCCCTCCTTGCGGTCGGAGTAGGAGGAGATCGAGTAACGGAATCCAGCTTCTTCCCCCTGCTCGGGCATGTGGCCGCCGAGGCGCGTCAGGGCGATGGAGGCGGCGACCTGCGGCGGCGACACCCGGCTCGGCAGGACCGACCTGGCGTAGATCTCCGCGCCGTTTCCTCTTGCGGGGAGGTTGCTCCTGGCCTCGGCCAGTCTCTCGAGGAAGGGCTTCTCCTGGATGGAAAGGCCGATGGACTTCATCTCGTCGATGAGGCGTCCCGCGTACTTGAGAACCTGGATCGTCTCGATGCCTCCGAGGTCGTTGAAGAACCAGCCGCAGCTCGTGAACATCCCCATCGAGAAGCGCTGGGTCTCGAGAAGGCACATGGCCCGCACGTGGTCTTTCTGTGTCAGGCGGCGGGCGCGCGTCCGCTTCATGAAGGCGCCGATCGGACGCGAGGGGTCGAGGAGCCTATCGATGTAGAGGTCTCGTGCCTCCCAGGGATCGGTGAAGAAGTCGTGGCCGTTCTCGAGAAAGGCCCGATCGGCCTCGGCCTTGAGCCACGACAGCGCGGTTCTGAGCGGAGCCCGCCAGTCCTGGCGCCAGGAGGGATCTCCGCCGGTCTGGCAGCCGCAGTGCTCCTTCCAGCGCGCCAGCCCGTGAGGACAGCTCCACGACGTTCCCTCTCCGCCCGGCCCCGGGCTGAGCTCCACGTCGAACTCGGGAGGGCAAGACTCGAGGACCCTGCCATAGTTCGTGACAGAAAAGCCGCGGCGAGGCGCCTCCTTCGAAAGCGCGTAGGCCAGGCACCGGTCGCCGAAACGGGAGTGATGCCCGTAGCTCTCGCCGTCGGTGGCGGCGTGGACGAGGCGGCTTCCTCCCTTCGATTCCCTCTGGAACCGGTCGATGAGGCCCTGGCTCGAGGCCAGAGCGCCCTCGAACGCAATCGCCCGCGCGATGGCGGCGTCGTAGAAGAAGAGGCTGATGGACCGGCCGGAGCCGTCCGGGTGAAGGAACCGGTAGGGGATCGAGGGATCGAGGGTGCTCGCGGTGACGGGAGTCCAGTGTTCGGCGCCGAACCTTCGGATCCGGCCCGCCTGGGAGGGATCGAGGATCGTGAAGCGGACGCCTTCGTCGATCAGATAGCCGAGAACCGTGGGGTTGCACGCGGTTTCGGGGAGCCACATGCCTTCCGCCGGCCGGCCGAAGTGGTGAGCGAAAAACGCCAGGCCCCACCGGATCTGCGTACGGGCGTCGTGCTCGTCCAGGAGCGGGAGGATCGGGTGGTTGAACGGCTGAGCGATGGCGTTGCCGTGCCCGTCGTTGCGCAGCCGGCTGGCGCGGTCCGCCTCGAGGATCCGAGCGAAGGTGCGCGGGTGGTGAGCCGTCATCCAGCGCGCCAGCGTCGGACCGACGTTGAAGCTCATCAGCTCGTAGTTGTTCACGATCGCCGTGACGTGGCCCGTCTGCCCGAACACCCGGGCGAAGGCATTCGGCCGGTAGCACTCGGCGTGAATGCGCTCGTTCCAGTCGTGGAAGGGAGCCGCGGAGGCCTCCTTTTCGATCCGGCCTGTCCAGGGGTTCTCCCGGGGGGGCTGGTAGAAGTGGCCGTGGATGACGAGGTGCGGCTGGCTCATGGACTCGATGATCTTCCTTGCGAAACCCTTATCGGCGTCCGATGCCTGTCTGTCAAGCGGACACGGCCCGCTCCGGTTTAGGATCCCGCCGGATGCGAACGGTCCTGACCTGGGTTCTGAGGCTCGTCCTGAGGATCTTCTACCGCGAGATCGAGGTGAAGGACCTCGAGCGTCTGCCGCGGGAAGGGCCCGTGATCGTCGTTCTCAATCACCCGAACGGTCTGATCGATCCCCTCTTCATCCTGTGTTTGTCGCCCCGGCCGGTCTCTTTTCTCGCCAAGGCCCCGCTCTTTCGGATGCCCCTCCTCGGAGCCGCGGTTCGGGCGCTTGGTTCCATTCCCGTCTACCGCAAACAGGATGAAGGCTCCGACCCCGCGCGAACGCGGGAGACCTTCGAGAAGGCCAGTGCCCTCTTGAAGTCCGGCGGCGTTCTGGCCCTTTTCCCCGAGGGGACGACGCACGACGATCCCAGGATGAAGGCTCTGAAGACCGGCGCGGCCCGCATCGCGCTGGGGGCCGCGGCCCTCAACGAAGGGGAGAGACCCGTCACGGTCGTCCCCGCTGGCTTGACCTTTCCCGACAAGGGGGTTTTCAGGAGCCCGGCCCTGCTTCAGTTCGGTGAGCCGATTGCCGTTTCCCCTGTCGAGATGAGTCCCTCCGGGTCTCCGCCCGCGGCCTCGGTCGAGGCGCTCACCCGGGAAATCGAAGATCGGATCGAAGCCGTGATCCTGCAAGCCGAGACGGCGGAAGCCCTTTCGCTCGCCGCCATGGCCGAGCGCATCATGGCCTCTTTCGGGCCCGCGCCTGCCGGACTGGCGGAGAGTGTGGCGATGAGACAGCGCCTCGTCGATGGCTACGGGCGCCTGAAGAACGAGAGCGAGATCGAGATCGGGCGGCTGGCGGGCCGCGTTCGCCGATTCGAGGAAACGCTCAGGCTTCTCGGACTCGATCCGTCGCTGCTGTCTCCCGGGGTTTTCACGCTTTCGGCCGTCTCGCGCGCCACGCTGCGCACGTTCTTCGTCAGCATCCTCCTGCTTCCGCTCGCCATCCCGGGCATCCTCCTCCATTTCCCGGCCTACACGCTGGCGCGATTGCTGGGCCGCAGGTTCGCGAAGAACGACGTGAGCATCATGGCCACGGTCAAGATCCTCGCTTCCCTGGTCTTCTATCCGCTGACCTGGGGTGTCGTGGCGGTGGGAACCTACTTTCTCGGGGGGCTCGCCTGGTCCCTCGCATCCCTCGTTCTCGGCCCGGTTTCGGCTCGTGTCGCTCTCTACCTTCTCGAGCACCTCGACACTTTCGTCGCCAGCGCTCGAGCCTTTCTTCTGCTCGTCTTTCGCCGTTCCCGGTTTCTTGCCCTGGCCTCGGAGCGCGACGCGATCAGGGAAAAAATCCTGGCGCTTGCCCGCCGGCTGGAATCCGCGAGGTCCTGAAGAGCCTGGCGTCTAGAATGGAGGTATGTCGTCCGGTGCATCGGGTCCGGCGCCGCCGAAAGTTCTCGTGGCGGGCGCCGGCATCGTCGGACTGGCCACGGCCCTGAAACTCTCGACCCTCTGCCGGGCCTCGGTCCTCGTCGTGGAGGCGGAAGAAGGGGTTGCGCGCCACCAGACCGGCCGCAACAGCGGGGTCATTCACTCGGGTCTCTACTACAAGCCGGGTTCCCTCAAGGCCCGGCTCTGCCGGTCCGGGCGGCTTTCGCTCATCGACTTCTGCCAAGAGAGGTCGATCCCGCACGAGATCTGCGGGAAGCTGGTCGTGGCGACGACCGAGTCCGAGAAGGCGTCCCTTTCCGCGCTCGAGGAGAGAGGGCGCGCGAATGGCCTCCTGGGTGTTCGCCGGATCGAGGGCGGGGAGATTCCCGGGTACGAACCGCACGCGCGAGGGGTTGCCGCTCTCGTCGTGCCCGAAACCGGAATCGTCGACTACGCCGCGGTCGCGGGAGCGATGGCGGCGGCGATCCGGGAAGCGGGCGGCGAGGTGCGGCCATCCGCGCGGCTCCTCGGCCTTTCAAGGACGGCCACGGGACTTCTCGCCGAGACGTCCGCGGGTCCGTTTCCGGCTGACTACCTCGTCAATTGTTGCGGACTCCAGTCCGACCGCGTGGCCCGGACGTGCGGCGTCGCTCCCGGGGTGAGGATCGTGCCGTTTCGGGGCGAGTACTACGATCTCACCCCCGAAAAGCGTGAGCTCGTGAAGAACCTGATCTACCCGGTTCCGGATCCCCGTTATCCGTTCCTCGGAGTTCATTTCACGAGGCGGGTGGACGGCACTGTGGAGGCCGGTCCGAACGCCGTTTTCGCCTTCAAGAGGGAGGGGTACACGCGGACCAGCCTTTCCGTCAGAGACACATTCGATTCGGTCACCGCTCCCGGGTTCTTCTCGTTCGCGAGGACGAACTGGCGCGCCGGAATCGACGAGTTCCGGCGATCCTTCAGCAAGCGGCTCTTCGTGGCCGCGCTGCAGAAACTGATTCCCGAGATTGTGGCGGCCGGCGTGACGCGCGGCGGGTGCGGTGTGAGGGCCCAGGCGCTCGACTCGGCGGGCCGCCTCGTCGACGATTTCCACGTCGTCTCGGGCGAACGGACGATTCATGTCCTCAACGCTCCCTCTCCCGCGGCAACGGCCTCGCTCGCCATCGGCGAGGCGATCGCGGGACGCGCGGCTCGCGAGTTCGGGCTGAGTCGCCTCTCTGGGGCCGGCGTCTCGGAAGCCTTCACCGCTTTGCAGTGATTTCCGCGCGGCCGCGTCGAGACCTCCGTTCGACGCCTCGATGGCCCTCGGCTTCCCGCGGTCTCGAAGCGGTGACCCGCCCTATTCCGTCCGGAGTGCCTCGAGCGGCCGTACGCGGATGGCCCGCAGGCTCGCGGCCAGTCCCGCGATGGAGGTCAGGACGATCGTGACCAGGGGAGCCAGCGTCAGGACCGCGTAGCTGGGCTTCCAGGCCATCTCGAACCCCTGGGTCACGACGGCCCAGGCGAGCAGGGTCCCGCCCGCCGTTCCGATCACGCCGGCCACGAGGCCGGTCAGGGCGTACTCCGACGCCAGGACCCCAGAAACGCCCGGCCGCGTCATTCCCAGCACCTTCAGGACCGCCATCTCGCGTGCCTTTCGAACGGAACCGGCGCTGACCGCTCCCCCGAGAAGAATCAGACCGGCCGCGACGGAGAAGAACCCGAGAAACTGCACGGCAACGCCCAGCTTCTCGAGGATCCCGGCGATCCGCGAGAGGACCTCCCGGGTCCGGATCATCGTGACGTTGGGGAACTGGCGCGCGAGCCGGTCCTGCACGATCGGCTCCTTCTCTTCCTCGATCCTGGCCGCCGCCAGACGCGACTGGGGGGCGGCATCGAGGGTGCCCGGCTCGGCCACCCAGAAGAAGTTGATCCCGAACGTCCGCCAGTCGACGCTCCTGAGGCTCGAGACCGTGAACGTCACGGGGACTCCCTGGATGTCGAACTCGAGGACGGCTCCCGCACGGATGCCGAGGGTCTTTTTCGCGAATTTCTCCTCGACGCTGAGCTCCGGTCTTCCGGGGAGCGACCAGAGCTTCCCCTCGACGACCTTGTTGTCAGGGGGCAGTGCATCGGCATAGGTCAGTCTTTGCTCGCGGGTCAGCGCCCAGAGCCTGTTCTCCGAGTCCCCTCCCGATGCCTTTTCCCTGGCGATCTCCTCGACCGGCTTGCCGTCGATGGCCGAGAGGCGCGCCATGATCATGGGTACCGAGTCGACCCGCCCCGCACCTTCTTCTTCCAGGAGGCGCTTCACCCCGGACCACTGGTCGGGCTGGATGTCGATCAGAAAGGCGGTCGGAGCGTCCTTGGGAAGACTCGAGCGCAACTCGACCGTGAGGTGGCGCTCGACGAGGGCCATGGCGACGACGACTAGGATGCCCAGGCCCAGAGCGACGAGCGATGCCATCGTGCCCGAGCCGGGCCGGGCCACTCCGGTCAGGCCGTGGCGCAGCCATAGCGGCAGCTTTCCGCGAGGGGCCTTCCCGATCGTCCTGACGAGAAGGGCCGACATCGCGGCCAGGATGCCCGCCGCGGCGAGGATCCCGAGCGTGAAGAAAAACGCGTGAGAGACGGATCGCGCCTGGACGAGCGAAACGAAGTAGAGGCTCGAAAGAACGGCCAGGCCGGCGAGCAGCGTGACGGCACGTCCACCCGGCAAGGGTTCGACATCGCGCCTGAGAACGCGAGCCGGCGGGACCCGCAGAGCCTCGAGCAGGGGAGGCAGGCTGAAGAAAAGGCTCACGACCGTGCCGAGGGCAAGACCCTTGCCCCACGCGGCAGCCGCGAAGGGCGAGATCCAGCCATCGGGCAGGACATCTCGCAGCACATGGGGGACGAGCAGAAGGATTCCGGACCCCGCCAGCGCCCCGATGAGGCTCGCGAAGAGGCCGAGCAAGACAATCTGGACGAGATAGAGGGCGAGGACCTCTCGCGGGCGCATCCCGAGGCATTTGAGGATGGCGAGGGAATCGAGCCGCGTCGCGAGCCACGCCCGCACCGTCTGCGCGACGCCCGCGCCGCCCACGATGAGGGACAGGAGCGCGACGAGAGAGAGAAAGCGGTCCACTCGCGACAGGCCCTGCCGGAGGGCGGGCTGAGCGTCGCTCGAGCTCTCGATCTTGTAGGCGGTGCTGTCACCCGTGAGGGAGCGGACGACCTGGACGGCTCGTTCCGCCTCCTGTGCGCTCGGCATGCCGGGGAGCTTGATCAGGAGCTTTCTCAAGACACGGCTCCCGAACTGGACGATGCCCGCCCTGTCGAGTCCCTCCTGCGAGACGAAGATCCTCGGACCGAGACTGAAGGCCCCGGCGATCCTGTCGGGTTCAGCCTTGACGATTCCCGTGATCGTGTACTCGGCCGAGCCGATGAAGATCCGTCCGCCCACGCTGACGCCAAGCCGCGTGAGAACGTCCGGGCCGGCGACGGCCGATTGGGGGTCGAGGAGCGTCATGAGAGGACGCGACGGGTCGAGCTTCAGCTCTCCGTGGAACGGGTAGCCCTCCTCGACGGCCTTGAGCTCGACGAGCTGGCTCTTGCCAGGAGCGTCGCCCTCGCCGCGGACGGAGGCGACCGTTACCATTTCCCGAACCCGGGTCGACCGGGAGCCCGGGACCTTCGTGATGACGCTCTCGAGGGAAGCTGGGAGGTCCCGGTAGGCGGAAACCACGATGTCGGCCGCGAGGAGCTGGCGCGCCTGGGCGCGGATTCCCCGCTCGACACCCAGCGTGAGGCCCGAAACCGCGACGACGGCCGCCACCCCGACGGCCAGGCAGGCCGCGAAAAACATGAGCTTTCCGCGGCTTCCCCGGCTCTCGCGCAGGGCGGCCCGGAGCAGGAACGCGAGACTCACGCGTTCCCTTCGTCCAGATGGATCCGACCGTCCCGGAGGTGAATCCGGCGTTCGGCCCTCACGGCGAGCTCCTGATCGTGCGTGACGAGGACGAGGGTCGCCCGGCTTTCCTTCCAGAGGCGTGTGAGGAGGTTGAGCACGGCCTCGCCCGTGGCGCTGTCCAGGTTGCCGGTCGGTTCGTCCGCGAGGAGGATGGAGGGCTCTGGCGCGAACGCGCGGGCGAGGGCGACCCGCTGCTGCTCGCCGCCCGAAAGCTGGACCGGGTAGTGGTGGCCCCTCTGCCCGAGTCCGACGGCGGCGAGGAGCCCGTCGGCACGGTCCTCCGCCCCCTCGAGGCCGAGGAGCTCGAGAGGGAAGAGGACGTTCTCCTTCGCCGTCAGGTTCGGCAGGAGCTGAAACGACTGGAAGACGAAGCCGATCTTCTTTCGCCGCAAGAGGGCGAGGGCGTCCTCTTCCAGGGCCTCGATGGGTTCGCCGTCGATCAAGATCTGCCCGGAAGAGGGGCGATCGAGTCCCGCCATGAGCCCGAGGAGGGTAGACTTTCCGCTGCCCGAAGGGCCGAGGATCGCGGCGAACTGGCCGGACCGGATGCCCAGGCTGATGTCGGAGAGAATCGAGAGCTGTGCCCGTCCCGATGGGAGCGAACGGGAGACATTTCGAAGCTCGAGAGAGAAACTGGGTGCTTGGAGTGGCTGGCCTTTCACGGCAAGAGAACTCCGCGATCCCGAGTGAAATTGGATGGGGTCTTCGTTCTTGGTGAGTGTCATGTCGAGATTGGCGGTCCGACTGGGAGCCCTGGCCTGGATCCTGGTTTTCCTGGGATGCGGCCGGGAGCCGTCGACGGCCGAGCCGCCGGCGGCGGGGCCGTCCGGGCCGCCCCCCGCGCGGGAAACGCCCGTGTCGATCGCGGGGGCAGAGGGAAGGGCGTCCGAGCCAGTCGTGGCTTTTCTCGGCGACAGCCTGACCGCCGGATACGGTCTGCCCGCGGCGCAGGCGTTTCCGCAGGTCATCCAGAAGAGGCTCGAGGAAAAGGGCGTGAAGGTTCGCGTGATCAACGCGGGGGTGTCGGGAGACACCTCGGCCGGCGGCCTGCGGCGAGTGGACTGGCTGATTTCTCAGAAACCCTTTGTTCTCGTGGTCGCGCTCGGGGCCAACGATGGTCTCAGGGGGTTGCCCATCGATGAGATGGAAAAGAACCTGAGGCAGATCGTCGTCAAGGGGAAGTCTTCGGGGGCTCGCGTGCTCCTGTGCGGGCTCAAGGTCTCGCCGAACTACCCTCCGGCACTGGCCGGAGAATTCGAATCGGTTTTTCCGCGCATCGCGAAAGAGGAAGGAGTCGCCTTCCTCCCGTTTCTCTTGAACGGCGTGGGCGGCCGGCCCGAGCTCAACCAGCCGGACGGAATCCACCCCAACGAGGCCGGACAGGAGATCGTCGCGAGAAATGTTCTGGAAGAGCTCGAGAAGCTCCTCCAAGGTTGATGAAAAAGGAGGATTGGGGAATGAGCGTTTTCTATCTGGTCCGGGCGGAAGTGAAGCCCGACATCGAGACGGAGTGGGCGGCACATATGGCCAAGGAGATCGTCCCCGAGGTGCTGAAGTCGGAGGGCTTCATTCGCGGGGTCTTCAGCCGCGTCGATTCGGGTCCGGTCGAGTGGGCCCAGTACGCGATCCTCTACGAGGTCGAGAAACGGGAGGACCTCGATTCCTACCTGACGGGACCGACGATGAGGCGGCTCAGGGCTATCCATGACTCTCGCTGGGGCGCCAATGCCCGCCTGAGCCGCATCGTCATCAATCCGCTTCAGGAGATCCTGGCTCCCGCCAGGGTCTAGGTCTACCGGGAGACTGCCGGCCGGCCGAGGAAGCTGTAGAGGGCCGGCAGGACGAAGAGCGTCAGAAGGGTCGACGTGACGAGCCCACCGATCACGACGGTGGCGAGCGGCCGCTGAACCTCTGCTCCCGAACCCGTCGAGAGAGCCATCGGCAAGAAGCCCAGCGACGCCACCAGGGCTGTCATGAGGACCGGCCGCATGCGGAGGGCGCAGGCCTTCCGCGACGCCTGGCCATGGCCCCATCTTCGGCCGCGCGACGTGCTGCCGCCTCCGGCCCAAGTGGACAAGGGCGGCCACATCGATCAGGATTCCTTGAACTGACATTCCGCCCGGAGGTCACGAAAGGAGCGATCGAGGACCGTGAAGATGCCCCTGTACGTACCAAGAATCCCTCTTCTCTTGGCGATCACGCTGTCGACACTGGCGGCGGACACCGCGTCCGGCCAGACTTGTAAACCTCCCGTCGCCATAAGCGACGTCCGGTATCTCGGGAAGGTAGATGGCAATGACCGCGTGAAGGTCTCCTGGAGTCTCGGGACGGGGTGTCTCGGGTCTCCGGGGTCGGTCTTCCAGGTCGCTGTCAAGGTGACCCGGCGACTCGGGCGCATGGATGAAGGCTCGATCGGCCAAGCGGTTTCCGGCTCACCGATGGAAACGACGGTCACCATCCCTCGAGGACCGCTCGAAACCGATCCCAGGGAGTACACGGTGTCGATCACGGGGTCCGGTGCCGCGAACACGTCAGCGTCCGCGGTGGCGGAGGCCCTCATCTCGGAGGCGACGTCTGGCGGTGGCAAGACCTTTTCCGAGCCCGCTCTTCCGTCGAATCCGTGCGCCCTCTCGGCCGGGATCGTGAAGCTGGCCTACAAGGGCCGCGCTGCTGGCAAGGACAAGGTCGAGGTGACCTGGCGAGCGAAGAGCGCCTGCGTCAAGCCGATCGAGGGGCGCGTCACGGTACACGTGATTTCCTCGGCGGGCCAATCGAGCCACACGGCCACGTTCCCGCACCCGGCATCCACGGCAGCGAGCGGCTTCGACGTGACCGCGTCGGGTGTGGTCGAGGTCCCCGTCACGAGCACGGATTCCATCCTCCGGCTCGTGGCCTCGCTCTCCGAGACCGGTCGCTCGAGTCAAGCCGTCAGCGGCGGCAAGAGCGGCAGCTTCTAGATCCGGCCGGCAACCCCTCGAGTGTCACGGCTCTCCGCAAGGCCGAAGGAGCACGGACAGAGGGCCAGAACCGCGCGGGATTCGCGAGTCTGCGAGACTCGTCCCGATGGAAGTCCCACCAGAAGCCTCGGTGCGCCCGCGGGAGGGGGATCTCAGGGAGCTGGCTCTCCTCTTCTTGAAGCTCGGGACGACGGCCTTTGGCGGGCCAGCCGCTCACATCGCTCTCATGCAGGACGAGGTCGTGAGACGGAGAGCCTGGCTCACGGATGCGGAGTATCTGGACCTGATCAGCGCCGCCAACCTGATCCCGGGACCGAACTCCACCGAGGTGGCGATTCACATCGGATGGAAGAGAGCCCGCTGGAAGGGCCTTTTCGTCGCGGGGTCCGCCTTCATCCTGCCGGCCGTCCTGATCACAATGGGTCTTGCGTCTGTCTACGTGCGGTTCGGAACCCTCCCTCAGGCGGGCTGGCTGCTCTACGGTGTCAAACCCGTCATCCTCGCGGTGGTCGTCCATGCGCTCCTTGGCCTCGTCCCGAAGGCGGCGCCGAGCTGGGGCCTGCGGGGACTCGGTGTCGCGGCGATCGCGGCGAACGCCCTCGGCACACACGAACTCCTCGTTCTCTTCGGAGCCGGGTTCCTTCTCGCCCTCTTTCGAGGCGTCTCGAATGGGGGCAGGGCCGGCGTCTTCGGACCTCTGGCCCTGCTCTTTCCGATCGCCGGGACTGCCTCGGGCGCGAGCGCGGCCTCTGCCTCCGGGATTTTCTGGGTCTTCTGCAAGACGGGAGCGGTTCTTTACGGGAGCGGCTACGTCCTGTTCGCGTTCTTGAAGGCGGACCTCGTCACGCGGCTGGGCTGGATGACGGAAGCCCAGCTCATCGATGCGATCGCTGCCGGACACATGACGCCGGGCCCTCTCTCCTCGAGCGCCACTTTCATCGGATACCTGCTCGCGGGTCCGTGGGGAGCCGCCGCCGCGACGGCCGGAATCTTCCTCCCCGCGTTCTTCTTCGTCGCGATCTCGGGCCCCCTGGTCCCCCGGCTCCGCGCCTCGCCCCTGGCTGGCGCGTTTCTGGATGGCGTGAACGTCGCCTCGATGGCTCTGATGGCCGTCGTGACGGCTCAGCTTGCACGAGCCGCCATCCTCGATCTTCCGACCGCCGTTCTCGGAGTCGCAAGCGCTGCGATTCTCCTTCGGTTCCGCCCGAACGCCACGTGGCTCATCCTGGGCGGCGCCGTTGCCGGGGCAATCGTCCATGGGGCGCGCCTCGTGGGCTGGGGAGCCTGAGGGAGAGGGGAGACTCCACGGGCTACGCGACGGGCTCGCCCTCTGGCGGACGGTCTTTGACGGACCGGACCACGGCGCAGATCGTGAGGCCGAGACAGAGGGCGAAGGTGAGGGCGAAGAGGAGGAACCCTCCCCATTCGGCACGGCTCTGGACGGGGTCGGCCGCCTTGGCGGCCTCGTGGTAGAGATTGCGAAGCTGGTGGCGCATCCCCACCATGACGATCATCGTGGCGCCGAAGAACTCGAGCGCGTTTCGAACGCGCTTCGGGTTGGCCATCGGGTCTTGCGCGGCCACCAGAAAGGCGAGCAGGCCAAAGCTCAGGATGATGCTGAGGAGGAGCGGGAGCACCTCGAGAACTCCTTGCCGCATCCACAGCCGCAGGACTTGCCGGGGCATGGCCCCGAGGAGCCAGAGACCGTCCGCGATCTGGAAGAGGGTCGCGACGAGCGCGACTCGCATCCCGAACGCCGCCCGGGCCTTCAACGCCAGGGGATCGAGCCCCTTCTCGGGCCTGCGGACGGAAATCCAGGCCAGGAGAATGCCCGCGAAGATCAAGGCGGCCAGGACGAAGTGGAGGAAGCGGGCGCGGAACTCCCCGTACCGGAAGGCCGCCATCGGGTCCGTCGCGACCGAGGTCCAGAGCTCCGGACGCAGGTGCAACAAGTTCACCGCCACCTGGATCGCCGTGACGCCCAGAAAGAGGAGCGCGGACCCCCAGACGGCAAGCGCGGCTCCCTTGCCCGCCGCGAACCGGAACTTGGCGATGTAGTTCAGGTAGTAGGCAGCGGCCATCATGAGGAGCATCCCCAGCCAGATCCACGGTAGGAGCGCGCTCGCGGTGTAGAAGAACCTGCCATAGAGGAGCTGAACGAAGAGCAGGGGCGCCACGCCGAACGTGATCGCGAGCGAGATCGCCCACGAATTCAACTCGACAAAGAGCTCGGCGACTTTCCAGCCGCGACCGGAAACGAGTGTGCTCAGTCCACCCAGGAGCGAGCCGCCAACGACGGAATTCACGAAGACGAGGTGGAGAAAGAAAGTCAGGAGCCACAGAGCGTGAACGACGGCCGGAGCGCCAGGAACGGGGAAGACGCTTTCGGCCGGGACGGTTTCAACGGGCATCACGCACCTCTTGCAGCGACACGAGGTACTGGGCCAGGGCGTCCTGCTCGGAATCGGTTCCGACGAAGGGCGGCATCAGCGGATAGTCGAGGGGAGCCTCTTCACCCTTCAGAAGCTTCTTTCGGCCCTCGCCGTCCCCCTTCATCAGTGTGAGGATCATGTTCAGGGTCTCGGTGTCGGCCCCTTTCGTCAGCTTCCGAATGCCGAGGTAGCCGTCTATCGTGTGACAGGCCGCGCACTGGGAGCGAAAAACGGCCCGGCCCGTGGCCGCCGCTTCTGTCGCCGAGGGGCTGGCCCTGCCGGTCTCCAGCCGGGCGAACCGGGACTTCTCGAGAATCCCTCGCTGGTTGATCGAGTCGATCTCCCGGGCATGGAGTCCATTCGAGAAGACGTGGGGACGGACGACATAGGGTTTGCGAGAACCCTCGCGGACTCTCTCGTAGCCTCCCAGGACGGCGAACCCGGCCAGAAGGGAAACGACGGCCGCCGGCCAGGCTTGGAACCTCGGGGCAAGGAGGGCCAAAAGAGCGAGCGCGAGGCAGAGAAGACCGGCCATCATCATCTGGTTTCGTGTTGCGGAAAGCCCGGGCAGGAGGGGCTTTGGACCGAGGAAAACGAGACGCATCGCGGGCTCGAGCGCGTTCTCCCACCAGAAGTAGCCCGCCGCGGCCAGAGCGGCGCCCATCGACTCGAAAGCCGCCAGAAACCTGACGAGCCTCGCCCTTCCCGCTGGGTCCTTTTCGGCGAGGACCGCGAGCATCAGATAGGCCCCCGCCAGGAGCAGGCAGACGCCGCTTCTCAGGACGAGCCCAGGCAGGTAGGTGGGGTTGAAGAAGGCGTCCGCCACATCACCCGTCCGGGGCCAGGCGCCCGGCGTCGACATGAAGGAGAGGATCCCCTGGATGATGACGAGGGACATGTAGGCCGAGAAGGCATACAGCCCGATCAAGAGGAGGTGGGTTCTCGGGGAGACCTTCTCCCACGTCGAGTAATAGAGGAGGGCGGTCACGATCTCCAGCAGGAAGAACGCCCACTCGATGGCCCACACCCAGACGAAGAGCCGGATCAGATCGGCCGTTCCGGCGGGCTGGACGACACCGATCGTGAACCAGATGCCTACGCCCGAGATGGCCCCGAAGACGGTCGAGACGAGGATCAGGATTCTCGAGCCTCTCCTGGCTGCGTTTCTGAACACGGGGTCCCGGCCGTTCTTGATGGAGAGGGACTCGAGGGCGAAAAGGACGATGCCGCCGCCGACCGCGAAGTGAGAGACGACGACGTGCAGGATCGAGATGACGGCGATCAGGATTCCGCCTCCGATCGCCGGGGTGAAGAGCGGATAGTCCATCGGGCGCCATTTTCGGCCGGGGAAGCCGCCCTGGCTACGCCTATCCCTGACACTCGATCGGAAGTAAAGTGGCGAGACGCCATCACGATTTCGCGTCATCCACGTTTCAGGGCCATCCCACGATCGATCAGGAGGAGGTCATGGAGCTACTCAATGTGAACCGCAGCATCCTGGTGGTGATCGACCTCCAGGGCAAGTTGATGGATGTCATCTTCAGGCCAGGCCTGGTGATCGAGAGCACCAAGCGCCTGCTCAGGCTCGCGGAGATGTTTGACGTCCCCGTCATCCTGACCGAGCAGTACCCGAAGGGTCTCGGGCCGACGCACCCCGAGATCCGGGCTCTCTTCGATGCGATCGAGACCCCCAAGTTCACGCTGGCCAAGACGAGCTTCGGATGCTGCGGAGACCCGGGCTTCGAGGCCCTCTTGCAGTCAGCCCGGCCCGGCGTTCCCCCCTCGGGACGACAGATTCTCATCGCGGGCATCGAAACTCACGTTTGCGTCACGCAGACCGTGCTCGAGCTTCTGGCCCAGAAGAATCACGTCTATCTGTGCTGGGAGGCCATCAGCGGCAGGGGCGAGGAGTACAGAAAGCACGCCCTCGAGCGGATGGTCAAGTCCGGAGCCGTCCTGACGAACCACGAGTCGGTGGCGTTCGAGTGGATGCGCGACAAGAACCACCCTTCGTTCAGGGCGGTGAGCGCGCTCCTGAAGGAAGGCCAGCCGGCGGGCTGAGAGGGACGAGTCTCCCGCGCGGCTCCCGGTGCAATGAATCCGGGAGCCGCGCCGGCGTTTACTTCAAACCCAGCTCTGCCAGGATCTTCGGATCGGCCTCGTCCTGGGCGAGGATCGTGTGGCAGGCGTCGCAGTCCTGGCTGATCGTCAGTCCGTCCTTGGTGGCGTGATTGCCGCCGTGACAGCGGAAGCAGCCGGGGAAATCCTCGTGGCCGAGGTTGTTCGGGTGTGTTCCCCACCGCACGCGCATGAAGGGGAAGACGTTGTGCGAGTAGATGGTCTGGATCTCGCGTATGGCCTGTTGCAGCTCGGCACTCTTCGTGCGGGCGAAGTCTGGGTAGGTCTTCTGGTAGTAGTCGCGAAGGGCCGTGGCGATCCTCTCTTCTCCGCCCGGACGGTCGTCGTTCTCGGTCTTGAGGATCTCGACGGCCTTCTTGCGGATGAAGGGAATCTCCAGGGAAATGCGGCCCTCCGCCATCGCCTTGTCCACGGCCCGTTCGGGCAGCTGGAAGGCGTGGGAAGGCCGGTTGTGACAGTCGATGCAGTCCATGGACCGGGTCTCGGGGGTGAATCCGGGTTCGGGTTTCGCGGCATTCGGATCGACGTACTCCACGGTCTTCCCCGCGTCGTCGACGTAAATCACCTTCGCGATCGACTGGCGCTTCTTGTCGGTCGACACGTAGGTGATGCGGGACTTCACATCCAGATGCCGGCCGTGGATTCCCTGCAGGCCCTTCCAGCTCTTGCCGCCGATCTTCATGACGAGAACCGTCGTCATCGGGGTGTTCTTTTCGTCGTCGGCGAACTTCTTCTTGACGATGAACCGGTCCCCGGTGAACTTGTGAGGCCAGTGGCACTGTTCACAGGTTTCCCGGGCCGGGACGAGGGTGAGGACCGGCGACGGCACGGGCCTCTCGTAGTTGTTGAGCGTGACCGCGACGACCTGCCTGAGACCGTCGACCTTCGCCTTGACGAACCACGAGGCCCCGGGGCCGATGTGGCAGCGGACACAGGCGACGCGCGAGTGGGGGGAATCCTGGTAGGCGGTGTACTCGGGAGTCATGACCCCGTGGCAGGCCTCGCCGCAGAAGCTCTGCGTGTCCATGTACTCCATCCCCTTGTACGAGGAGGTGCCCACGATCGCCACGTTCAGAAAGGTCAGCCCGAGGAAAAGGAGCCCTGCCTTCTGGAGCATCGGGTCCCTGAGAGAGACATCGGGGAGCGTGGCCGGGATCTCGCCCGCCTTCTTCAGCTTCCTTCTCCTCAGGATGATGCCGAGCGGCATCAAGGCCAGGCCCGCGATGAAGATCCCCGGCAGGATGAGAAAGAAGAAGATCCCGGTGTACGGGTTGATCTGGTGGTGAGCGAGCATTTCGTAGAGCCAGAACGCGACCAGGAGGACGCCGCCCGCCGTCGTTAACCCGGCCCCGAGAATGGTGATCGGGTTGTTTCCAAAGAAGAAGAAGTAACGGAACCTCGAGGACAGGAACCCAACCATTCTCGGCTCTCCTCGGATCCGGGGGCCTGTTTCCGGGCCGAGCCCGGACGACGCGCAGCCCCCAGTCGCGACGGTAGTATGGGGGACGTCCCGAGGCTTGAAAAGCCGTCCCGCCTGGAGGGCCACGGCTCGAGCCCGCCCCATCGCAGAGACTGCGGCGGGCCTCTGGTATCTTTGGGGCGAGGAGGGATTCCATGGGCGTTCGGGCCTATCGCGGCATCGTTCCCCGGATCGGCACGGGCGTCTTCATCGCCGAAACGGCGGCCGTGATCGGGGATGTGGTCCTCGGAGACGACGTCTCGATCTGGTATTCGTCCGTCGTGCGGGGGGATTGCTGCTCGATCCGGATCGGCGACAGGACCAACGTGCAGGACAACTCCACCCTTCACGTCACGAAGGACGTCGGTCCTCTCGTGATCGAGGAAGAGGTGACCCTGGGCCACAACGTGGTCGTTCACGCCTGCACGATCCGCCGCGGCGCCCTGATCGGGATGAACTCGACGATCCTCGACAATGCCGAGATCGGGCCGAGTGCCCTGATCGCGGCCGGCTCCGTGGTCTTGCCCAACACCAAGATTCCCGGTGGAACCCTCTGGGCGGGGAGTCCCGCCAAGCTCAAGAGGACCCTGACCCCGGCCGAGGTCGCCTCGCTCGAGAGCTACTGGAAGAACTACCTCGAATACAAGGCGGAATACCTGAGAGAGGATGTTCCGGCGCTTGCCCTGGCAGGCGTTACGGATCGCTAGTCCGGAAGAAGAAAATGATCAACGCTGTCAAAGGCACACGGGATCTCCTCCCGCCTGATACAAGAGTGTGGAATCGAGTGGAGGAAACGGCCCGCGAGGTGTTCCGGCTCTACGGCTTCGAAGAGATCCGCACTCCCATCCTCGAACCCCTCGAGCTCTTCGTCAGGAGCGTCGGCGAGGCCTCCGACATCGTTCACAAGGAGATGTACGCGTTCACGGACCGCGGGGACAGAGAGGTCTGCCTGAGACCCGAGAACACCGCGGGGGTCGCGCGCGCCTACATCGAACACGGACTCGCGCGCGCCGGAGGGGTGAAGAAGCTCTACTACATCGGCCCGCAGTTCCGCTACGAGCGGCCGCAGAAGGGCCGCTACAGGGAGTTCCGCCAGATCGGCGCGGAGGTCCTCGGAGCGGCGGATCCCGCCTCGGACGCCGAGGTCTTGGTCATGCTCTTCGACTTTCTCCGCAGACTCGGATTCACGGGCTTGACCGTCTCCCTGAACTCCGTGGGCACCGAGGAGTGCCGGCCGAGGTACGTCGAGGCGCTGCGCGACTACCTCGCCCCGCACATCGCGGTCCTCGGCCCGGACGATCAGAGGCGCCTCGAGCAGAACCCTCTCAGGGTCCTCGACTCGAAGGACCCGGCCGTCAAGTCCTTGGTCTCGAGCGCGCCGCAAATGCTCGAGTTCCTCGACCCGCCCTCTGCGGCCCACCACGAGGAGATGCTTCGGCTCCTGGACGCCGCCGGGATCCCGTACAAGATCGAGCCCCGGCTCGTCCGGGGACTCGACTACTACACGCGCACGGTGTTCGAGGTGACGGCGGCGGGTCTCGGGGCCCAGGACGCCCTCCTCGGGGGGGGCCGGTACGACCGGCTCATTTCCGATCTGGGCGGTCCGAAGACGGCCGGGATCGGGTTTGCCATCGGTGAAGACCGTCTGGTGGACGTCGTCTCCGACAGCTTCCGTGCCGCGGCCCTCGAGGGGGTGCCGGTTGCCGTCATCCCGCTCTCGCCGGATGATCGAGGGTACGCCTTCGCTCTCGCTTCGGGACTGCGCGAGCGGGGGATCAGCTGCGACGTGCAGACGGCGGCCAAGGGGCCCGGAGCCGGGTTGAAGGCCGCCGAGAAACGGGGATCACGGCTTGCCGTCCTGGCTGGCGAGGAAGAGCGGACAGGACGCTCGGCGGTGGTGAAAGACCTCATCAAGAGGACGCAGGAAAAAGTCAGCGCGGAGTCGCTCGCGTCCTACATTCGTGAACGGGAAAAGAGCCAATGACAAAGAAGTCGAGAGTGCCCGCGGGATCGCTCGGGAAGTCTGATGCAAATAGCCGGGTTTGCCTTCGGGGGTGGGTCAACCGCCGCCGCGACCACGGAGACCTCGTCTTCATCGACCTTCGGGACCGCTCCGGCATCACCCAGGTCGTCTTCGACGCACAGTTTCTGCCGTCGCCCGAGCTCCTCGAACGGGCCAAGGAGCTGCGCAGCGAGTTCGTCCTCGAAGTCGAGGGAGAGGTCATCCTGCGCGAGAAGGAAGCGATCAACCCCGATCTGAAAACCGGCGAGATCGAGGTCCGCGCGACGGGACTCGAGATTCTCAACCGCGCGGAAACGCCGCCGTTCCCGATCGAGGACGAGGTCCGCGCCTCCGAGGACTTGAGGCTGAAGTACCGCTACCTCGACCTGAGACGCCCCGAGATGACGAGGAACTTCATCCTCAGGAGCGACGTCACCTACCGCGTGCGTCAGCTGCTGCACGCCGAGGGGTTCCTGGAAGTCGAGACGCCCATCCTGACGAAGTCGACTCCCGAGGGGGCTCGCGACTTCCTCGTGCCGTCCCGGATCCACCGGGGGAAGTTCTACGCTCTCCCGCAGTCCCCGCAGCTCTTCAAGCAGCTCCTGATGGTTTCGGGACTCGAGCGCTACTACCAGATCGCCCGCTGCTTCCGCGACGAGGACCTCCGTGCCGACCGTCAGCCCGAGTTCACGCAGATCGACCTCGAGCTCTCGTTCCCGGACGAAGAAGACATCTATGAGCTCATCGAGAAGCTCTTCGTCGCGGTCTTTCCTCCCAATGGGATCCCCTGCGAGGCGCCCTTCCGGAGGATGAAGTACGCCGAGGCGATGGAACGCTATGGCATCGACCGCCCCGACACCCGCTTCGGACTCGAGCTCTCGACGCTCGACGCCTCGGCCTCGCCCTCCGAGATCCTGAAGAAGGCCCAGATCGTCAAGGGATTTGCCGTTCCGGGCGGGGCAGGCTTTGCCCGAAAGCGGCTCGATGACCTCGAGTTTCAGGCCAAGAACCTCGGCGCGGGGGGCCTGATCTGGATCAAGCTCGATGCTTCCCTCCCGGGCGGGTGGAACTCGAATGCCAAGAAGGTCCTGAACGAGGAGACGATCGCCGCGTTCCGAGGCAAGCTCCAGGCGGCGGACGGATCGCTCCTTCTCGTCGTCGCGGGCAAGGAGAAGTCCGTCAACGACACCCTCTCCACGCTCCGGGCGCAGATCGGAAGGGAAGAGAAGCTCATCCCCGAGGGACGCTACGACTTCCTCTGGGTGACCGACTTCCCGCTCCTCGAGTGGCACGAGGACGACGGCCGCTGGTACGCGACGCATCACCCGTTCACATCGCCGAAGCCCGAGGATCTCGACTATCTCGAGACGGACCCGGGACGGGTTAGGGCCCGCGCCTACGACGTCGTTCTCAACGGCATGGAGCTCGGCGGCGGCTCGATCCGTATTCACCGCCAGGACGTTCAGTCCCGCATCTTCTCGCGGCTCGGGATAGGGCCCGAGGAAGCGCGGGAGAAGTTCGGCTTTCTCCTCGACGCCTTCCGCTACGGCGCGCCTCCACACGGGGGGCTCGCTCTCGGCCTCGACCGGATGCTGATGATCCTGGCCAAGGCGGGCTCCATCAGGGACGTGATCGCGTTCCCGAAGACCGCCTCGGGGACGTGCCTCATGACCGAGTCGCCGGGACCGGTCGCCAGTGACCAGCTGACCGAGCTCGGGATCCAGATCCGGCCTCCCCAGGCCGGCTCCTGACGCGTTTCGTGGCCTTTCAGACGCGGTCCTTCTCTTTCCGGCCCGAGAAAGGCTCGACGACGGCCGTTCTCCTCGGGACGGGACACAAGGGCGAGCTCGCCCGGCACCTCGGGGCGATCGCGCCGGGCCGCTGGTTTTGCATCTCGTCCCGCCCGGTCCTGAAAGCCGTGGGGCGGGACTGGCTCTTGAGCTCGCCCGGCTCGGTCCTGGACGGCGACCCAATCCTGGTTCCTGACGGTGAGCGGGCGAAGACGTGGACGGTGCTGGGCAAGGTCCTTCTCGAGCTGAAGAAACGCGGATTGAAGCGGGATGGCGGGATCGTGGCCGTCGGCGGAGGAACGGTGGGAGACCTCGCGGGGCTTGCCGCCTCGCTCTCTCTGCGCGGCGTGCCGGTCGTCCAGGTCCCGACGACGGTCCTCGCGGCCTCGGACAGCGCTCTGGGTGGAAAGACGGCAGTGGATCTCGGGGAGGCCAAGAACCTCGCCGGCACGTTCCATCACCCGTCGCTCGTCTTCGTGGAGACGTCGTTTTTCTCGTCCCTCCCGGAGCGTGACTACCGTTCGGGGCTCGCCGAGATCGTCAAGAGCGCGCTTCTGGACGAGGCGTTCTGGCGCCGCTTTCCCCGGCTGGCTCCCTGTCTCGCCGTGAGGGATCAGGTTGGCCTCTCGGAGGCCATCTTCCGGTCACTGAAGATGAAGGCGCGTGTCGTTGCGAGCGATCCGAGAGAGACGAAGGGCCTGCGCTTCTCGCTCAACCTCGGCCACACGCTCGGCCACGCGCTGGAAGGCGCGTCGGACTTCGAGCTCAGACACGGCGAGGCAGTGGCCTGGGGGCTTCTCGCGGCCCTGGAGCTCTCCGTCACGCGAGCCGGCCTCGACTCCAACACGGCGTCGGAAGCGGCACGCCTCCTGTGGACTCTGGTCAGACCCGTGAGGCCGCCGAAGGCGAGCCTGGAGGGGTGGCCGGCTCTCCTGGCGCTGGACAAGAAAGGGGATTCGGCGGGAGTCCGGGCGGTGCTGCTTTCGCGGCCCGGTTCCGTGCGGCTTGAGCGGCTCGGCCTTTCGGACTGGCGCCAGGCCTTGGAGGCCGTTCTCTCTCGATACAATCAGCGCTGAAGATGGCGTCCATCAAGCTACCGAGACCGTCGCTGTTTGCCGTCCTGGCGGGCGTTCTGGTCAGCGTCGCGGTCCTGCCGCTCGTCATCTCTCATATGAGGCTCGTCTCGATCAACCGCGAAGCCCTGCGGACGGCGGAGGAGCAGTACCTCCTCAGGAGCGCCGTCAAGATCGCCGGTGACGTCGATCACTTTTTCGAGACGTCCGAGATTCAGCTCCGGAAGATCTCCGAGGCGCTGACACTGGCCGGCTCGATCGCGCCCGACCGGAACCCCTTCATGTTCGCGGGCAACAGCACGCTCCTGACGGAGTTCACCTCCGTGCAGAGCGGCGACGTCCTCGTGCTTCGGACGCTCGACCTCGACGGGCGCGGGGGAATCCTGCAGCCCGAGAAGCTCGACGAGGCGATCGACTTCGAGCTCGCCCGGGCCTTCAAGGCGGCCCTGGACGGGACTCGATTCTCGGGTGAGCCGGTCAGGACCCCGACGTTCCCCGAGGGCGGTGTCGTCAAGGCCGTTCCGGTGACGGGATACAGCAAGCAAGTCCTGGGAGTTGTCGAGGCTTTCATCTCGCTTGCTTCCGTCAAGGCGAGCCTCGAGGACGAGCGGAAGCGCGACGTCACCGCCTACATCGTCGACCGGCAGGGAAACCTGATTCTGTCCAACGACCCGAAGATGGAGGGGACCAAGGGAGCCCTGCTGAAGGTCGAGCTCGTCAAGGAGTTCGTGGCTCACCCGGTCAGGCTCTCTCGCTCCTACTCCCGGATGTCGGGAGGCGCCGCCAAGAGGGTCCTCGGGACGGTCGCGCCGATCGAGTCGATGGACTGGGGCGTGATCGTCGAGAAGGACGAGGCCAGGGCGTACGCGGCGGTCACGCAGATGACGCGCACCACCACGATCGGAGCCATCATCGCGATGCTCCTGGGCGTGGGCGCGGCGTTTCTCGCGGCACGCCTCGTCGCCAGGCCGCTGACCGAGCTCGTGGAAAAGGTCCGTCTCGTCGCGGAGGGGAACTACAGCCAGAAGGTCCCGATCCAGGGGACCTCCGAGATCGCGGAGCTCTCCGAGACGTTCAACATGATGTCCGGAGAAATCGAGCAGGCCGTCATCAAGCTGAAGCAGGCAGCCCGGGAGAACCAGGAGCTCTTCCTGAATTCCATCCGGTCCCTGGCGGCGGCGATCGACGCGAAGGACCCCTACACGCGCGGCCACTCTGAGCGCGTCGCGAGGTATTCAGTCATCATCGCCAAGGAGATGTCTCTGCCGCCCGAGGAGATCCGGAAGGTCCGCATCGCGGCCCTCCTTCACGACGTGGGCAAGATCGGAATCGATGACCGCATTCTGCGCAAGCCTACGGCCCTCACCGACGACGAGTTCGATGTGATGAAGACCCACCCGGTCAAGGGCTCGTTGATCATGGGGCACATTCCGCAGCTTCGGGAGATCATCCCTGGCATGAAGCACCATCACGAGCGCTGGGATGGCGGGGGATACCCCGATGGCCTGATGGGCGAGGAGATCCCCTTCATCGCCCGCATCGTCTCCGTCGCGGATACGTTCGATGCCATGACGACGACGCGCCCGTACCAAAAGGCCATGAAGACGGACTTCGTGGTCTCCCGCATCCGCTCTTTCACGGGCACCCGATTCGATCCGGCGGTCGTTTCCGCCCTCGTGAAGTCGTACGAGAAGAAGGAACTGGAGGTCGTCGGTGAGGCGGCCAGATTGGCGGCCTCTGCATGAAGATGAACTTGCGAAAAACCCTGATCTCACAGACCCTGCTGGCCCTCGTCCTCGCGGTGACCGGGTGCCGGGTGTTCACGCCAAAGCCGGTCGACGAGAACCCGAATCCCTCGGTCGCGGACCTGGTCGACTACAGAAACGGCCTCGCGCTTCTGCGGGAAGGCCGGGCCGACGAGGCCCTCATCGTCCTGCAACGTGCCCGGGTGAGCTACCCCTCGAGCGCCGAGGTCGCCAACGCCCTCGGGCTGGTTCTTCTCTACAAGAAGGACTACCCCCGCGCCATCAAGCAATTCACCGACGCCCTCGCAATCGACGGCAAGCTCGTGGAAGCCCTCAACAACAGGGGAGTGGCGTTCATGGAGATGGGAGATCTCGCCAAGGCCGAGACCGACTTCGAAGCGCTCCTCGATGGGCCGCAAGGACGGGAGAAGGTGAACGCGCGCTTCAATGTGTCGATTCTCAGATCCAAGCAGCACCTCTGGCAGGAGGCGGAGACCGGGTTCTCGCTCGTCCTTGCGGATGATGCGGGCTACATGAAGGCCTACCGCGAGCGGGGCCTGGCCCGGTTCCAGCTCGACGACTTCACGGGGGCCCTGGACGACCTCCTGAGGTACCTGAAAGTCGATCAGAAGGATCCCCAGGCTCACTACTACGCGGCTCTCTGCATGGTCACCAAGGGCCGGAGGGACCTGGCGGTGAAGTACTTGGAAAAGACCGTGGAACTCGCCCCCGACAGCGAAGAGGGGAAAAAAGCGCGCCGGTTCCTCGAAGGGGAGACCTACTCGCCGCAGGCCCGGCCGGAGGATAAGAGATGAGCTTCCGTGGCGCCCTGGATCCGCTCCTCGAAGTTCCCGGAGTTCTGGCCACGGCCTTTTTCGATGCCGACGGGCAGCCGATGACCCTTGCGGGCGACGCCGCCCTCATCGAGCTGGCCGGCGCGTACCAGTCGGTCTGGCTCGAGAAGCTGGCGGCGGCGTGCGACCAGTCGGCCCTGGGGAATCTCGAGGAACTCCGGTTCGACTTCGATCGGGCCTCGATGTACGTCGTGCGGCTTCCGGAGGGCTTCTTCATCCTCGTGCTCATGGCGCACGGAGCCGCCGTGTGGGAGCTGAAGAACCGCCTCACCGGCGTCGTGAAGCGTCTGGCGAAAGAGATGATTTGATGTCCACGGACACTCCTCAGAAGAAGGGGCTCCTCGCGAAGCTTAAGCGAGGCCTCTTCATGACCCACACCGAGCTCATCAGCCGGGTTGGTGGGGCGATCAAGACGAAGCTCGGTCCGGACCCCCGCGCGCTGGAGGCCCTGGAAGAAGCCTTGATCGCGGCGGATGTCGGGCCGGCGACGGCCCTCGAGCTCGTCTCCGCCGTGAAGGCCGCGGTCAAGGACGAGGCGGGCCGTAAGGGGCAGGAAGACATCGATCTCGTCAAGAACGTCCTGAAGGCCGAGATCGAGAGGCGCCTGACGGCCTCGACGTCCCCGCCCGCCGTTCCTGCCGGGGTCCCGAAAGTCCTCCTGATGGTCGGCGTGAACGGAACCGGCAAGACCACGACGACGGCCAAGCTGGCCGCTCGCGCCTCCCAGAGCGGCCAGACTGTCCTGCTGGCGGCCGCCGATACGTTCCGGGCAGCCGCCATCGACCAGCTCCAAGTCTGGGGAGACCGGCTCGGGATCACCGTCATCAAGCACCGGCCGGGCGCCGACCCCGCGGCCGTCGTCCACGACGCGTGTACGGCGGCCCGGAACAGAAAGGCCGACTGCGTCTTCGTCGACACCGCCGGACGCCTGCAGACGAAGACGAATCTCATGGAAGAGCTCGCGAAGATAAGGCGGATCGCCGGCCGGGAAATTCCGGGCGCTCCTCACGAGGTCCTCCTGGTGCTCGACGCCGTCATCGGATTGAACGGGCTCTCCCAGGCGCGCGAGTTCACGAAGTCGGCCGGAGTGACCGGTCTCGTCCTGACGAAGATGGATGGGACGGCCAAGGGCGGCGTCATTCTCGCCATCGTCAGGGAGCTTCAGATTCCCGTGAAGTACATCGGCGTCGGCGAGACGGTCGAGGACCTCCTGGACTTCGACGCCCGGGCCTTCGCGGAGGCGGTCGTCGATGGCTGACAGCGAGGAAGCACTCTGGCGCCGCGTCTTCGAGCTGGCGGAAAAGGGGCGCTATTCGACGTCTCCCAACCCCCGTGTCGGGGCCGTGCTCGTCTCTCCCGAGGGGGAGATCGTGGGAGAAGGCTTCCACGAAAGGGCCGGGGATCCGCACGCGGAGGTGCACTGCCTCGAGCAGGCGGGAGAAAAGGCCCGGGGAGCCACTCTCTACATCAACATCGAGCCTTGCGCCCATTTCGGCCGGACCCCGCCCTGCGTCGACGCCCTCATCGAGGCCGGGATCGGACGGGTCGTGGCGTCGCTGGAGGACCCGGATCCGAGGACCTCCGGGAAGGGCTTCCGCAAGCTCGAGGAGGCCGGGATCGAGGTCGACACCGGCTCGCACGCCAACGAGGCGCGGCGGCTCAACGAGGAGTTCATCGTCTCGGTGAGGCACCAGCGCCCGCACGTTCTCCTGAAGTGGGGAGCGTCCCTGGACGGGAAGATCGCCACCCGCTTCGGCCACTCGCACTGGATCACGAGCGAGGAGGCCCGCGGGGATTCCATGAAGCTCCGCGAGCAGTGCGACGCGATCCTGGTCGGGGCCGGGACGATCCTCGCGGATGACCCGCAGCTCACGCGCCGCCTCGGGCGGAACACCTCGATCATCCCGCACAGGAAAATCGTCGTGGACGCCAGGCTCCGGGTCGATCCCGCCGCCCTCGTCTTCAGCCCGGATGTTCCAGGGGAAGCCTGGCTCGTGACATCCAAGCCCGAGGAGGACCCGGATCTCGTGCCGTTTCGAGAGCGCGGGGTCAACGTGCTCTCTCTGCCGGATGGTCCGACGCGCGTCGACCTGAAGGCGCTTCTGTCCTACCTCCACAGGCTCGAGGTCCGTTCGCTCCTCGTCGAGGGGGGCGGGACGACGGCCTGGAACTTCCTGGATGCCGGTCTCGTCGACCGCGTCGTCGCCTACATCGCTCCCATCCTGATCGGGGGCGAGACGGCGCCCGGACCGATCCGCGGAGACGGAGTTCCGGAGTTGAAGCTCGCGAGGCGCCTGATGGGTCTCGAGGTGTCCACGATTGGTCCCGACGTGAGGATCTCGGGACGGATCGCGTAGGGAACGTGTTCACCGGGCTCATCGAGGCGGTCGTCCCGGTTATCGCGCTGAAGCGGCAGGGCGGCGGAGCTGTTCTCGAAGTCGAGCTCCCGGCGAGTTTCGATGATGTCCGCAAGGGGGACAGCATCTCTGTCTCGGGGGTTTGCCTGACGGTCCTGGGGCCGGTGGGGGGGACGTCCCTTCGGTTCGACGTGTCGGCCGAGTCGCTGTCGCGCTCCACGATTTCGGATCTGCGATCAACCAGCCGGGTCAACCTCGAACGGGCGCTCATGGCCGGGGCGAGGCTTGGCGGGCACATCGTGGCGGGCCACGTGGACGCGACCGCGCGCGTCCTCGGCATCGAGCGATCGGGAGAGTTCTGGACGGTCTGGGTCGAGCTCCAGCCGTCGTTCGAAAGGTATGTCGTGGAGAAGGGCTCGATCGCGCTCGACGGCGTCTCGCTCACGGTCGCGCGGCTCGAGCCCGACCGGTTTTCGGTCGCGGTGATTCCAGAGACGTACCGGGCGACGAATATGCCGGGCTGGCAGCCGGGGACGCTCGTGAATGTCGAGGTGGACATCGTGGGGAAGTACGTCGAGAGGCTGCTCGGCGCGTATCGGACGGAGATTCCCGCCGCACCCAGTACGAGCTCGGATGACCGCCTGAGGGACCTCCTGGGGGGCTAGGCTCCCGGGCTTCTCGGATGCCGCCGGCCGGGGCCTACATCCACGTTCCGTACTGCGCGCACCGCTGCACGTACTGTTCGTTCGTCGCCCTGACGGACCGCGGGACGGAAGAGGCCTACTTCGATGCGGTGGAGCGCGAGATCGTCGCCCGGCGTGACGAGGTGATGGGGCCGCTCGACACCGTCTATTTCGGCGGGGGCACGCCGAGCTTCGTCGCCGCACGCCGGCTCGGGTCCGTGCTGGGGCACCTTCGTGACCTGATGGGAGTCGAATCCTCGGCGGAGGTCACGGTCGAGTGCAACCCAGACGACCTCTCGGGCGAGAAGCTCGCACAGCTCGTGGATCTGGGTGTCAACCGGATCTCGATCGGGGTGCAGTCGCTTCACGACTCGGAGCTCGTCTGGCTCGAGCGGCGTCACGATGCCGCGTCCGCCAGGCGTGCCGTGTCTGAGGTGGTCGAACGAGTGGGCAACGTCTCCGCGGACGTGATGATCGGGATTCCGGGGCAGAGCGGGAGGACTCTTGCCGAGACGGTCCGGAGCCTCGTGGACCTTGGCGTGACGCACGTCTCGGCCTACCTCCTCGAAATCGAGAAGGCGCCTCGTCTGGTGAAGCTGAAGGGAGACCAGCCCGAACTCTTTCCGGACGACGACGATGCGGCGGACCGATGGCTCGATGTGGACGGCTGTCTCGAATCACGGGGGCTCGTCCGCTACGAGTTCTCGAACTGGGCCCGGCCCGGATTCGAGAGCCGGCACAACCTGAAGTACTGGCTGAGGTGGCCCACAATCGGGTTCGGAGTGTCGGCCCACTCTTTTGATGGCCAAACGAGGCGGGCGAACTCGGGTTCGACAGTCGAATACATCAGGAAGGTGGGCGAGTCAGGAGTCGCGGTCGTGAGCGAGACCATGCTCGAGGGCCTCGCGGCAGAAAAGGAAGCGGTGCTTCTGGGGCTGAGGCTCCGGGATGGAGTGGAAGAGGCTCAGTTCGATGCGTTGTTTCCGAAGCTTGCGCCTTCGGACCGGGATCAACTGGAGACGGCGTTCATGTACCGCTTGCTCGAGCGGGCCAAGGGGCGTGTGAGGCTGACAGGGGACGGACTTCTCGTCTCCAACGAGATCTTCTCGGCGCTGGTGTAGGGGGCGGACCATGCGGGCTCGACCAGAGGCGGGTGGCTCGGAGGAGGGGCGTCTGTAGGATTCCGTCTTCGGGGACCGCGTGGTTCGGTCAACCGGAGAGTGCGACCAAGGACCCGGCGCTGCACCTTCTGGCCTGGGGCCAGGTCGGGAGCCCCAAGAGCTCTCCCGAGTCCTGCCGCCTGCCATGGCTCAGGGTTTCAGGAGTTCCAGATCAAGTCCCGGAAACCGCAAGAAGTCGCGGTCGAACGTCACCATCCGCAGACCGCCCGCCATCGCGAAGGCGGCGAGGTAGGCATCGGTCCAGGGAACGCCATCCCAAGCCGGGCCGGAGCTGATTTGGCGGAAGAGCGCTTCGATTTCGGGGGGGCTCTGGGGCAAGCCGAAAGCGGTCGTCGGCGAAGAATTCATCGATCACGAGCCAGGCTTCCCCTGGCGGAACGGTGTCCTCCTTCATCACGGCCGCGTTCGTCAACAGACGGAGGAGCCCCATCTGCGCGACGCGGCAAATCACGGCCGAGCCCGGCGTGCCGATCAACGAGTCGAACCAGCTGACGGCTCTGCGTGCATGCGCATGACGTTCGTGGGCGAGGGCGAGCAGGAGATTGACGTCACACAGGTGTCTTCTTTTCATTCGTCTCTTCGCCCTGAAGAAGCCTCTCGATCTCCCGGTTAGTCAGGTGCAGCGTTCGGGGAGCCTGGCTCTTCAGGACCGGGAAACTCCGCCTCGCTCCGGGTCCTTCTCGGAGCCCGAGTTCGCGTTCCACCGCGGTTCTGACGAACTCCTTCAACGAGATGCCCTTCTCGATGGCTCGGACCTTGGCTTCTTTCAGAAGGGCATCGGGCCATTCGATCGTCGTGCGCATCAAGGCGCATTAGCACAAAAGCACTGCCGTGCGGACGAGCCCGGGAACGTGAGTTGGACCGCCGGGAAGGGTGAGCCATCAATCCCCCTCTTTTGTAAAGAGGGGGTGGGGGGAGTTAGAGGGTGATCGAAGGCGAGCCCCTGATCCTAGAAGGGGCAGGTACATAGAAATAGAGAACCGGTCTCAGCACCAGCGGTTGTTCTCGAATTGGACGGACAGCCTTCGCCTTTCTGTCGACGGGATCTCGAGAACGCTCTACTGACGAAGACCTCGGAGGGGGGCGCGGCATAGAATGTTCCGTCCAAACGTGGACGAAGACGGTCTCACGTTGATCCACAGGAAGGCCCACCAATTCCACGGATTTGCCATCGGGGGAGAAGGAGCTTTCATGCCGTTCCAGAGTCTGCGCAGCATCATCGCGGTCGTACTCGTATCAACGGCTCTTGCCGCCGGCACGGTTTCGAGAACGGAAGAGGAGGGGGCTTCGGCCTCGGCCACGTTCGGCAAGATCCCGCTCTACTTCGAGCCGAACCTCGGCCAAGGTCCTGCCGGGACTGAGTTCCTGGCGCGTGGCGAGAACTACCTGGCGCTCGTCACATCCGAGGGGGTCATGTTGCAGCTGCGATCGGGCAGCTGCGGCGGGAGCGAGCGCAAGGGGCCGATGAACCGCGAGGCAGAGCGCTCCCTGTCCGGGGCGAACCCGCTCTCCCATCCTGGATCCGGTACGACGTGGGCGTGACGCTCTCGGGGATCGAGGAAGGCCGCCTCTTGCAGGCGATGGCACTGCGGGCATTCACGGACGTGACGGAGACCGACTACTACTATCTGTCATCGGCGCGGATGGCGGATGCTGGGATCATGGAGCCGGATTTCAACACCTCCGCGCTCGGACCTCAGTTCTCGCCCTCGACGAACGTCCCGAGGGCGCTGATGGCGGAGTACCTGGCAAAGAGCTACCAGTACTGGCGGGACCGGACGACGGCGCTGCCTTCGGCGACGTGCACGCCGAGCGGAGCGGGATCGACGGACTTCCCGGATGTGCCGTGCAGCCACCCCAACTGGCTGGCGATTCACTGGATCAAGGTATGGGGCGTGACGCAAGGATCCCCGTGTGCCCAGGGGTTGTGCTTCTACCCCGGCAACAATGTGACGCGTGCGGAAATGGTGACGTTCATCGAGCGGCTGCGGCAGACGGGAGTCCTCAACACGCTTCTGTCGACGGTGGGCGAGACGGATCCGGGCTGTGCGGTCGCCTACCCGGCATGCAAGGGGTGGACTGACGCCGGTGGCGCAATGGACGTATCTGGGTGGCCGCGCCGCGAAGCGAACCTGGCCTTCCAGGACCGGATCACCGCCGGCTGTTCGGGGACTCCCGGGAACAACCTGAAGTTCTGTCCGAACGACGTGGTGAGCCGGGCACAGATCGGCGAGTTCCTCGCAAGGACGCTGGGGCTCGTGCCGATGCCGTAACCCTCATCCGGCGCTGACGCGCCGCCTTCTCCCGCGAGTGCGGGAGGAGGTGAGTGGGAGAAGCAGTCGGGAAACAACCGGCCCCCTCGCGAGAGGGGGCCATTTCGTTGTGCTTCTTCCTTCGTGAGGAACGGGACGTGGAGAACGGGCCTTGACCGGCCGGAACGAGGGGCGGCTTGCTCGGCCAGCTCGATTGGTGTCCGGTCGCTCCACGACGCCGAGAGCGCCAGGCGTGCCGTGCCGGGGGTGGTCGAGCGAGTGGGCAACGTCTCCGTGGACGTGCTGTTGGGTCTGCGGGCCGTGCTACACTGAACCCGTGTAGCACGGGGGTTGTGCGGTGGCGAATCTGACCATAACGATCGAAGATGACCTGCTGAGGCGAGCGCGAATTCGCGCGGCGCAACTCGGGACTTCTGTCAATGCCGTCCTGCGCGACTTCATTGATTCCTGGGCCGGTGGATCCTCGGACCGGGCGCGAGCGATCGCGGCGCTGGTCGAACTCTCCGAGGCGGTGGAAAGCGGCCGGGCGGAGGCGACGTGGACGAGAGAAGACCTTCATGAGAGGTAGGGCCTTTATCGACACGAGCGTCTTGGTCTACCTCTTCGACAGGGACGCTCCGGAAAAGGCTCGAACGGCCAAGGAAGTCCTGGAGGTGGAGGGGCCACTCGGGGCCATCAGCACGCAGATCCTCCAGGAGTTCTACGTCATCGTCACGAGGAAGCTCGGACGTCCGCTCTCAGAGGAAGACGCCGAGCGGGCGCTTCGGAATCTGGCCGTCCTCGACGTTCGCACCATCGACGTGGAACTCGTTCTCCTGGCCTCGGTGAGATCTCGCCGGGACAAGCTTGCGTTCTGGGACTCTCTGGTTGTTGAAACGGCCTTGCGAGCTGGTTGTCGGAGGCTTCTGACGGAGGACCTTCAAGACGGGCGGGTTTTCGGGACACTGAGAGTCGAGAACCCCTTTGGTGGATGACCTCGCGCTGGGCCCGAGAAAGGTCGAACGAAGGCCAGCTCCCGGACGCGGCGCAGCCACCGTAGGAAGGTAGCCGGGGGATTCATCCCCCGGCAGAGGCTTCGCGAGGGCGGCGAATGCCGGGAAGATCGCACGGGCCTTCTACCGCGCCTCCTGGACACCTCGTTCCTCCGGTGCGAACGCGGCGAATGTCCTGGAAAGACTAAGAGAAGGGCGCGCCTGTTTACGCGTCGTTCCCCCTTGCTGAGAGAACGCCGCGGCGGGTCCTTGGCAAGCGGCTCGGATGACGCTACGCTCCGCAGCCAATTTACAGCCGTAAAGGTGTCGTCTGGTCGACATCTCCGGGAGGACAGAATCGTGAAGAGATCCTGGCTTATGTTCGTTGCGCTCCTGCCGCTGGCCCTGGCCTGCGGCTCCACGGCCCTGGCCGCCGGCGGCCAGGGTGAGGGCGTCTTCCGCGGGATAAGCACCGCGGTCCGGTTCGATGTTTCTCCGCCGCTGCAGTCCATCAAGCCCCTTCCGGTTGTCCAGGGCCAAGACCGCGACAAGTTCGAGGAGCGGGAGAACCCCTTCCGTGGTCCGCTGGGGCCACAGGACCTCGACGCGGCCGTACAGTCCTCCACGCGCGGCGCGGAGATCGTGGCCCCGGCGACCAGCTTCGACGGCCCGAGCAACACATCCAGCGTTTCACCTCCCGACCCGGTGGGCGACGTGGGCCCGAACCACTACGTGGCCATGTCGAACCTCTCTTTTGCGGTCTACAGCAAGACCGGCACGCTGCTGTACGGCCCGGCGCTCAACAACACGCTGTGGGCCGGCTTCGGCGGCCCCTGTCAAACGGAGAACTCGGGTGACCCCGTCGTGCTGCATGACCAGCTTTCCGACCGCTGGATCCTCACCCAGTTCACCTCCGCGGGCCCGACCTTCTACAACTGCGTGGCCGTCTCGACGACGCCCGACCCGACCGGCAGCTATTACCGCTACGCCTTCAGCACGGGCAGCAACTTTCCCGACTACCCGAAGTACGGCGTCTGGCCGGACGCGCTCTACATCAGCACACGCGAGTTCCAGGGCGGCGGCCCCTTCGTCGGCGTGGGCGCCTACGCCGTCAACCGCGCGCAACTCGTCGCCGGAAACCCGGCCCCGCAGGTGATCTCGTTCCTGGTCACGCCGGCCTCGGCCGGCGGTGCCTTCAATATCGGAGACGGCCTGCTGCCCACGGACCTCGACGGCAGTACGCTGCCCGCCCCCGGGACCCCCAACTTCTTCGTCGGCGCGATGGACAACGGCGGCCCGTACGGCGCCCCCATGGACGCGCTGACGATCTGGAAGTTCACCGCGGACTTCACCACGCCCGCCAACTCGAGCTTCGTCCTCGCCAACACGGTCCCTATCACGGCGTACGACACGATGCCGGCGTTCTGTTCCGGCCGCTCCTGCGTGCCGCAGCAGGGTACGGCGAACAAAATCGACCACCTCGGCTACCGGCAGCGCCCGCTGCACCGCGCGGCTTACCGTAACTTCGGCACCCACCAGTCGATCGTGACCAACCAGTCGGTCGAGGCCTCCGCCACGATGTCGGGGATTCGCTGGTGGGAGATCCGCAACCCTAACGGGACGCCCGTGATCTACCAGGAAAGCACGTACGCCCCCGGCTTGACTGACGGGATCCACCGCTGGATGGGCTCGATCGCCATGGATAGGGTCGGCAACATGGCACTCGGCTACAGCGCCTCGAGTGCCACCACCTATCCCAGCGTCCAATACACGGGCCGCCTCGCGGGAGACCCACTCGGCACCATGCCGCAGGGCGAAGGGGTGATCATCGCGGGAACGGGTGCCCAGACGGGCAGCCAGCGCTGGGGCGACTACACATCTATGAACGTCGACCCCGTCGACGATTGCACCTTCTGGTACGTGAACGAGTACGTGCCGGCCACGAGCTCCATCGGTTGGCGTCTGCGCATCGGCTCGTTCAAGTTCCCGAGCTGCGGGCCGAACGTGGCTCCGGCGATCACCCCCGTTGCCTCTCTCTCGGTGCCGCGTGGTGAGACGACAAACGCTCAGATCGCGACGGTGTTCGACCCCGATACCGCGCCGCCCGCGTTGACTGTCAGTGCCACGGGAGCGCCCGCGGGCATCATCGTGGCCAACTTCGTTCTGACGGCCACGGCTCCCGCCGGGACCTACAACGTGACGGCCGACATCATCGCTGCCTGCGGCGCCGCGGCGACGGGACCCGTGAACCTTCAAGTGACGGACGGCATCGGTGCTCCCGCCACAGGGTCCTTCACTCTCAACACCACCAATGCTTCGGCGGGCGCGACCCTGACGGGCGGCGCGAACCTGTGCGCTGGCGAGAGCACGACGCTGTCGGTGGCGTTGACGGGCGCCGGCCCGTGGAACATCACGTGGTCCGACGGCTTCGTCCAGAACGGGGTCACGACGTCTCCGGCGACACGCGTGGTGTCCCCGGCGGCGACAGCGACCTACACGGTGACGGCGGTGTCCGGTGCCAACGGGTGCGCCGGGACGGCGAGCGGATCGGCTCTCGTGACGGTGAACCCGCGTCCGACCGCAACGGTGACGGGCGGCGGAACAGTCTGCGCGGGGACGAACTCCACGATGAATGTGGCGCTGACAGGCACGGCCCCTTGGACGATCAGGTGGAACGACGGCGTGGTGCAGATCGCGGGAACGACGCCGGCCACGCGCCAGGTGAGCCCGACCTTCGCCCAGAGCTTCTCGGTCGTGACCCTTTCTGACAGCAAATGCGCGGGCGGGACGTCGACGGGAGTAGCGGCGTTCGTGGTGAAGCCCGTCCCGTCAGCCGTGATCACGGCCGCGGGCGGCGTCTGCTTCTCGTCGACGGGCAACGCGGCCTCGGTGCCGGATGGCGGGCCGGGGACGACATACGCGTGGGCGATCACGGGCGGAACGATAACGGCGGGAGCCGGGACGAACAGCGTCACGTTCACGGCGAATGCGTCGGGGAACGTGGTGTTGACGGCGACCGTCACGAAGGATGGCTGCCCGAACGTCGGGACGAAGACGATTCCGATCCAGACGCTGCCGTCGGCACCGGTGCCGGCGATTCCGTCGAACGGGTCGACGTACAGCGGAGCGTTCGTCTCGTGGACGCATGCTGGCGGGACGTACCACGACGTTTACCTGGACACGGTGAACCCGCCGGAGAAGCTGATCTTCAGCGGGCAGACGAACAACTTTGAAGCGTTCATTCCGTCGTGGGTGCCCGGAGTGACGTATTACTGGAAGGTCATTGCGCGCAACGGATGCGGAACGGCGAGCTCACAGGTTCAGTCGTTCATCGCCGGGAGCTGCCCGTGGACGGGCGCGGCGCCGGTCCTGACGAGCCCGGCGAATGGAGCGAGTGGGATAGGGGCTACGGCGAACCTGGTGTGGACACCGGTCTCCGGAGCAGCTCACTACGACGTCTACGTCGGGACGAACTCGGGGAGCCTGACGCGCTACGACGTGGTGGAGGCTCCGCAGAACTCGTTGGCGGTGCCGGTGTCGCCCGGAGTGACGTATTTCTGGAAGGTCGTCGCCGTGCCGGTGTGCGGCTCGGCGGTGGCGGCGACGTCATCGACGAACACCTTCACGACGTCCGGGACACCGTTCGGCGGGACAGCGTTTGCGCCGAGCTTCTTCAACCGTTGGGAGACGGGGACGGTGACGCTGTCTGGCAGTGGCTTCACCGCCGGCATGCAGCTCTTCACCGACTTCCACGGAGCGGATGCCGGGACGCTCGTTCCGGCTGTCTTCACGAACTCGTTCTCGAGCCCGAACCAGCTACAGGCGACCCTGATCGGGAACCCTGCGGCTCCGGCGGGACGGTACGACGCGGGCGTGACGCTCTCGGGGATCGAGGAAGGCCGCCTCTTGCAGGCGATGGCGCTGCGGGCATTCACGGACGTGACGGAGGCCGACTACTACTACCTGTCATCGGCGCGTATGGCGGATGCGGGGATCATGGAGCCGGACTTCAACACCTCCACGCTCGGACCTCAGTTCTCGCCCTCGACGAACGTTCCGAGGGCGCTGATGGCGGAATACCTGGCGAAGAGCTACCAGTACTGGCGGTACCGGACGACGGCGCTGCCTTCGGCCACGTGCACGGCGAGCGGAGCGGGCTCCACGGACTTCCCGGATGTGCCGTGCAGCCACCCGAACTGGCTGGCGATTCACTGGATCAAGACGTGGGGCGTGACCCAAGGATCCCCATGCGCCCAGGGGTTGTGCTTCTACCCGAACAACAATGTGACGCGCGCGGAAATGGTGACGTTCATCGAGCGGCTGCGGCAGACGGGAGTCCTCAACACGCTTCTGTCGACGGTGGGCGAGACGGATCCGGGCTGTGCGGTCGCCTACCCGGCATGCAAGGGGTGGACTGACG
>JAJVIN010000018.1 GCA_022071945.1 Thermoanaerobaculia bacterium
CCGACGTTGTCCCTCGGGACTTCCTGCCGCTTGACGGCTCATAACGGCCTCCTGATCTCCATCAAGAGGTTACCGCTCGGCCGGGTCCCCCTTCATGTCTCGTCGGTCTGAGGCGGAGCCTCGTTAGTAATGGGGCTGGCACCCGAGATCCGGAACTGTCCAACAGCTAATATAGGACTGCTGCGTTTCAACGAGACGGTCGTAGTACTGGTAGTCGACCAAGCGGTCGTTCTCCCACTTTGCCCAGTGTACGATACCCAGGCCGTCCGCTCGACCGAATACGGGGTCGATCCACGCGCCATATACGTAGAGTTCGGTGGTTATACCCCAATACTCCCACTTGCTCAGAGTCGAAATCGGGTGGTCGAGTGAACAATCCTGGCCCGTCCGGCAGTCCTTGATGAAGTACGAGCCCTCGGCGCCGAGAAAATACATCTCCCTGACGGTTCCGGGATTATCACACAGCTTCACTCCGGAACACCCGTCCCAGAGTTCTTCGTTAGCCTGGCGGTCGAGCATCGGCCGGATCCGTCATATGTCGAGATGCCGGGTCCAACAGGTTGCGCTGTATTGTAGAAATAGCTTCGCCAGGAATGGAGCGGCGGCGACGGCGGAGGTCATCCGTTCTCCGACAGGGCTGTCGGGGCTGCAGCGGCCGCGAAGCTAAGCAGAATCTCCAGAGTCACCAGCCGTGCCCTGTCTCGGAAGGGAGATACGTGTTTCAGTCTCGGTGTCAACTCGAATCCTCCTCTCACTTGTCCCGCAAGGGTTGGTCGTTCACACACGTTGTGGAAGGCGAGGCTGCAATTTTGTTTTTTTACCACGAAGCGGCCAGACAGTACAACAATAGGGAGGGTCTGGCACGAAGTCGCAGGTGGCGGGTTCCGGTGCCCTCGAGGGGAGCATCGCGGCCCGCCGAACCCCTCTCGTTTCTTGGCGAGGCCATCTGATGGGAGCAGGCGATTCGGCCCACGAAAGCACCAGGAACACGAACGCCGCCAGGGGCAAGCCGGGAGAACCAGATGGTCCAGATCGACCCGGTCACCGCCCGGCGAAAGGGATCCCGTGAAACCGCTCCGACAGGGAGGAGAACGAAAGCCTCAGCCAGCGTCGAGAGCCTGGGACGGGGCTTCCGGCCGGGTCCGGGCGAGCCGCGCGGAGGCGATCCGCAGGACGGGCAGAAGAAGGAAATAGAGGGCGAGCCCCAGGAACGGGCCCGCCACGGCCCAGGCCGCGACCGCGTGGATCGTGCTCGTCCAGAGGGTCGAGATCGCTTCCAGGGGGCTCGTCGTGACGACCTTGACGATTTCCATCGGCGAGAGCTTGAGCGGCTCCTGCCGGAACATCACCTCTCCCGCCCGGATCCACGGCAAGAGACACAGGACCTGCAGCGGAGCGCTGAGGTAGTTGATGAGCTGGATGACCGGCTGGTTCAGACGGAGGGCAATGGCGGCGGTCGTACACAGGATCGTGGTGGCTCCGATCACCGGAATCACCGAAATCACGAGTCCGATCGCGATCGTCAGGGCGATCTTCTCCGGGGAGAGCCCCTGAGTCAGCTGCTCGAGCACGGGCTGCCAGAGCCACCGCTTCGCGAGGGCGAAGGGACTCATCCGTTCCGCCCCGGGGAGAGGTCTCCCACGGACCCGCCGGATCCGGGAGTTCGGATTTCCTTGAGCACGTCGATCCGCATCGCGATGTTCCCAGGCGCCATGATGCCAACAAACCAGCCGCTCCGGCGCGGAAGAGTGCGCCCCTTGTAGCAGGTCCAGGCGAAAAAGAACAGGAGGCCCGGCCGCTCTTCCCGTTCAAAAACATCGACACGGTGATGCCTGGCGAGGAGCCAGGCAGCGGATAATCCGGAAATGCCGGTCCCGACGACGGCGACACGCATCACGAATCCCGCCTCGAATCAGGGGCACCCGGCGGCTCCCGGGACCTCCCACGAAATGGCCCACACCGTGGATGACTCCCCAGGCTCGCGGCCTTCTGGCGCGGGACTCCTCGTCCCCGTGGACGCGAGCTCATGAAAGGATCTTCGATGTTCGAAGCGTTCGACAAGGCCAAGGCCTTTCTTCACGAGAACCGGATCGAGATGGTCGACCTGAAGTTCTGCGACCTGTGGGGCCGATGGCATCACGTGACGCTCCCGGCCGGACGATTCCTGCCTTCGCTCATGGAGGAAGGGGTCGGGTTCGACGGGTCGAGCGTCGGGTTCAAGACCGTGAGCGCGGGTGACATGGTCCTCGTGCCCGATCTCTCCACGGGCTTCGTCGATCCGTTCTGGGAAGGGCCCTGCCTCTCGTTCATCTGCGCGACGCTCGAGGCGGACACGCGAGAACCCTTCCTGTACGACCCGCGAGCCATTGCCCAGAGGGCCGAGGCCTACCTCGAGGAGGCCGGCATCGGGGGCGGGAGCCAGTGGGGCCCCGAGTACGAGTTCTACCTTTTCGACGGCATCAGCTACGAGAACGGCATGAACGTCGCCTCCTACAGGATCGAGTCGCGCGAGGCGGACTGGGAAAGCCACAAGATGGGGAGCGGTTACACGATTCCGCGGCACGGCGGCTATCACGCCATCCCGCCGCAGGACCACCTCAACGCGGCCCGGACCCGCATCACAAAGAACCTCGAGTCGATGGGAATCGAGGTCAAGTACCACCACCACGAGGTGGGCGGACCCGGGCAGTGCGAGATCGAGACGCCTATCTTCCCGATGCTCAAGGCGGCCGACTCGACGCTTCTCGTCAAGTACGTCACCCGCCTCACGGCCTCGCAGATGGGCCTGACGGCGACCTTCATGCCGAAGCCCCTCTACGGCGAGGCCGGCTCGGGCATGCACTTTCATCAGCTTCTCGTCAAGGATGGCGTGAACCTCTTCTACGACGCGAACGGCTACGGAACGCTGAACAAGATGGCCCTCAGCTACATGGCCGGCCTTCTCTTGCACGGGGGAGCGGTGATGGCGTTCACGAACCCGTCGACCAACTCCTACAGGCGCCTGGTCCCCGGGTTCGAGGCTCCCATCAGCGCGTTCTTCTCGCTCGGCAACAGGAGCGCCGCGATCAGGATCCCGAAATACGCCAACAGGCCCGACAGCGCGCGGTTCGAGTTCCGGCCTCCCGACGCCACCAGCAATCCGTACCTCGCCATGGCGGCCCAGCTCCTCGCCGGAATCGACGGCATCAAGCGCCAGCTCGACCCCGCGGAGTTCGGATTCGGGCCCATCGACGAGAACATCTTCACCTGGCCAGCCGAAAAGCGAGCGCAGATCAAATCCTTGCCGACGTCTCTCGACGCGGCGATGGACGCTCTGGAGAAGGACCACGACTTCCTGCTCGAAGGAGGCGTCTTCAGCCGCGATCTGATCGACCGGTGGATCGAGCAGAAACGCCGCGAGGACCGCGAGGTGAGAAACCGGCCTCACCCGTACGAGATCGAGCTCTACTACGCCCTCTGAGCCGGGATCGAGAGAACCTCCGCGCAGCGAGTGACGGGAGGCGGCCCCACGTGCCGCCTCCCAATCTCACTTCAGGTTCTCTTCGCGCAGGGCTTCTCCCGGCCGTCGATCAACTCGCGGCCGGGAAAAGCCCGTATTCAGCGCTCGACTTCGAAACCGGCCGGCGGAGCCAGCAACGGCTCTCGGGCCGTCAGGACCGTCGCGGCAACGGGCAGGAGCACCGTGTGGGTGTTCACACCGAACGGGATGTGCATCTCGTAGAACCCGCTGGCCGAGACGGCAATCAGCGTCCCCTGGACTTGTTCGAACTTCGCCAGGGGGCACGTCACCAGAACCTTCATCGGGATATCCATCTCGTTCGCCTCCTCGTGCCCGGCATTTTAGCGACCGTCACACCTCATCAGGCGAGTCCTCCCCATCATCCGTCTCATCCTCCGGTCCGCCCTCTCCTTCTCCGCGGTACTCCTTCAGCTTGCGCTGTAGCGTCCGCAGGCCGATTCCGAGCCGCTCGGCCGCCTTTCTCCGGTTTCCCCCGGAGGTCTGCAGGGCAAGAAGGATCGCCTCCTTCTCGATCTCGGCCATCGTCTTGCCGATCAACGAGCCGAACGCCGGAACCGGGGCGGGCGGCGGGCTGACGCGCACCTCGGTCGGCACCTCGGCCGGCACCGGAACCTCGGAAATCTCCGCGGACGGGGCCATGGGCGGAGCGAAAGACACAGCGGATGGGACAGCGGACTTGAGACTTTCCGGAAGGTCGGCCACGTCGATCTTCGACCCGGAAGCGAAGAGAACCGCGCTCTCGACCACGTTCTTCAGCTCCCGGACGTTGCCAGGCCACGGGTAGCTCATCAGGAGCTGGAGCGCCGCCGGCGTCACGCCGCTGACGGACTTCTCGTGCTCGCGGGCAAAGACGTCGCGAAAGCGCTCGACAAGGAGGGGGATGTCCTCTCGCCTCTCGCGAAGCGCCGGCAGCTCGACCGAAACCACCGAAAGCCGGTAGTAGAGATCTTGCCGGAACCGCCCGGCGGCGATTTCCTTCGAGAGGTCGCGGTTCGTTGCCGCGATGAGGCGGAAGTCGACGTCCTTCGATTCGTTCCCACCCACCGGGGTGACCCGGCGCTCCTCGAGCACCCTCAAGAACTTCACCTGCAGGTCCGGCGGCATCTCCGAGACCTCGTCGAGAAAGAGCGTCCCGCCGTGGGCTTGCTCGATCCGGCCGATCCGCTTCACGAGAGCCCCGGTGAAGGCTCCCCGCTCGTGGCCGAAGAGCTCCGATTCGATGATCTCCTTCGGAATCGCTCCGCAGTTGAGCGCCACGAAGGCTCGAGGCCTGCGCGGCGAGTTGTGGTGCAGGGCGTTGGCGACCAGCTCCTTGCCGGTTCCCGACTCCCCCACGATCAGGACGGTCGTCCGGGCCGGGGCCACGACGCGGAGGCGTTCGAAGAGCCGCTCCATCGGCTTGGACACCCCAAGAATGGCCTCGAACCCGTAGCGCTTGTCCAGCCGCTCGCGGAGGTTCTTGATCTCCCCCGCCTGGCGCGCCCGGGTGAGCGCCGCGGCGGCGCGCAGACGCAGGTCGTCCTTGGCGATCGGCTTGGCCACGTAGTCCACGGTACCCAGCGCCCGCGCCGCCAGGAGTGTGTCGACGTCCCCGAATGCCGTCGTCAAGAGCACCGACACATCCGGCCTCACCGCAGCGAGCTCCGTCGCGAGCTCGAGCCCGGTCTTTCCGGGCATCTTCAGATCCGTGACGACGAGCGCGACTGAATTGTCGTCCGCGGCCCGGCCGAGGGCGCTGTTCGCGTCGCCGAACTCCTCCACCCGCCGCCCGTCCGTGGAAAGAGTCAGCGCCATGGCCCGGCGGCTGCCAGGATCGTCGTCCACGACGAGGATGAGGGGTTCCCGGGGTCCGAAACCATTCGTCATCGCGCGGCCTCCGGATCCTCCAGGGCATTCGCGAAGTCCCCTTCGTCCCACACCCTCACCCCGAGGTCTCTCGCCTTCTCGAGCTTGCCGCCGGGCTCACTCCCGGCGATCACCGCATACGTTTTCTTGGAAACCGATGAGCTCACTTTTCCCCCAAGGGCTTCGATCTTCAGAGTGGCCTCGTCCCGGCTCATCGCGGCAAGCGTGCCCGTCAGGACGAAACTCCGTCCCGACCAGGGTCCGCCGCCGGAAGACGACCGGGCCTTCTCACTCATACGCACGCCGGCCCTTCTGAGTTGATCGATCAGGGCGATCGAGCCAGGAGTCCGGAAATAGCTCTGTACGGACCTCGCGATCTCGGGCCCGACGCCCGGCACCGCCACGAGGTCTTCCTCGCTGGTGCTGGCGAGCGCGTCCAGGTCGTGAAAACGCTCCGCCAGGATCTTCGCCATCTTCTCACCCACGTGGCGAATGCCCAGTCCGAAGAGAAGACGCGCCAGCCCGGCCTCCTTAGACTTCTCGATCTCCGAGAGGACCTTTTCGGCGGACTTCTCGCCCCATCGGGGCAGCGCCGCGAGGTCCTCCTTCCTGAGCTCGTAAAGGCCCGCGATCCCGCCGAGGAGCCTGGCCTCGAGAAGCTGAACGATCCTCTCGTCGCCCAGACTCTCGATATCCATGGCCCGTCGGGAGACGAAGTGCCCGATGGCTTCCTGGACCTGGGCCGGACAGGAGGGGTTCACGCATCGCAAGGCGACTTCGCCGGGCTCGCGAACAACGGCCTCGCCACACTCCGGGCAGACCGAGGGCATCTCGAACGGGGCCGCTCCGGCTGGCCGGCGCTCGAGGATCACGCGGGTCACCTTCGGGATGACGTCCCCGCCCTTTTCGACCGCGACGGTGTCGCCGACCCTGACGTCCTTGCGAGCCAGATCCTCGTAGTTGTGGAGAGTCGCCCTCCTCACGGTCGTCCCCGCCAGATTCACCGGTTCGAACTCTGCCACCGGCGTCAGGACCCCCGTGCGCCCGACCTGAATGGCGATGGCCGTCACCCGGGAGAGCGCCTCTTCCGGCGGGAACTTGTAGGCGATGGCCCACCTCGGGAACTTCGCCGTCGAGCCGAGCCGCTCCTGATCCGCCATCGAGTCGACCTTCAGGACGACTCCATCCGTTTCGAACGGCAGGTCCTTGCGCTTCTCCCGCCAGGTCTCGAGAAACGCGAGGATGGAGTCGATCCCGTCGAGGCGGGAGTGGTGAGCACAGACCGGAAATCCCAGATGAGTGAGGGCTCCGAGCTGCTCGGTCTGGGTCGCTGGGGCGTTCTCGCCTTCCCAGCGGGCCACCGCGTAGAGGAACGCCGAGAGCTTCCGGCGCGCGGTGATGGTCGAATCGAGCTGCCTCACCGAGCCGGCGGCGGCGTTCCTCGGGTTGGCGAAGAGCGGCTCGCCTTCTCTCTCCCGGGTCGCGTTGAGATCGTTGAAGGCCTTCTTGGACATGAACACCTCGCCCCGGACCTCGAGGAGAGGTGGCGCCAAAGAGTCCCGAAGAACAAGGGGAATCGACCGGATCGTCTGGACGTTCGGAAGAACCCCCTCACCCGTCGTGCCGTCGCCGCGAGTGGCGGCCTCCTTCAGGTGCCCCTCTTCGTAGATGAGGGTGATCGAGAGACCGTCGATCTTCAGCTCGGCCACGATCTGGGGCTCGCGCCCGCCGAGAAGGTCTCTGACCCGCTGGAGCCACGCCCTCAGGTCTCCCTCGTCGTAGGCGTTGTCGAGCGACAGGAGAGGACGGGAGTGAATCACGGGCGGAAGCTTCTCGACCCGGCCGGTACCCAGACGCTGGGTCGGCGAGTCGGCCGAGACGAGCTCGGGATGCTGGGCCTCGAGCTGTCTGAGCCGGCGCATCAGCTGGTCGTACTCGAAGTCCGTGATCTCGGGGTGGTCCTCGACGTAGTAGAGCCGGTTGTGACGGGCGATCTCGCGGCGAAGGTGCTCGGCCTCCTCGGCGGGAGAAGGCCAGGAACGACTTGACATGGCCCCCAGTATAGGAAAGGGACGGCCTGCCAAGGGCCCGAGCCCGATGGATACAATAGCCGCCATAGAGAAACGGTCTCCGTTCGGGGACTGGGGTGGAATGGGCGACGTCGTGGAAATGCGGCTCCGGAAGAAGACCCCGGAATCATGGGCGCGGGACGTCATCGCGCACCTGCCCGAGTTTCTGGCCGACCATGCGTCGTGCGAGCTGCAAGCCTCCGTCTTCGCGCTCTCGCTCGTGGGCTCATACCCCGAGGACCAGCGACTCGTGGACGTTCTCTCGGCCCTCGCCGCCGAGGAGCTCCGCCACTTCCGGAAGGCGGTGCGCGAGTGCCGCCGAGCCGGAGCCACCGTGAAGACCAGGCGCAAGAACCCCTACGTCGCCCGGCTGAGACAGGGGTGTCAGTCCAGGACCGAGCCGGCAAGGGCCGTCGAGCTCCTGGTCACGGCCGCCATCATCGAGATGAGGAGTCACGAACGCTTCACGGCTCTTCTCCCCCTCCTGCCCGACGGCCGCCTGAAGCGGTTTTACGAAGAGCTGGCGCGCGCCGAGGAGCGGCACGGGCCGGCGTATCTGGACCTGGCGCAGGCGCGCGGGGGCCAGGCCCTTGTCGAGTCCACCCTCGAGCGGCTCCTCGACATCGAGGACGAAGCCGTGACCGACTCCGGTGGCTCGCGGGATATCGCCGTCCACTCCCCCATGCCGGCCAGAGGCACGGCAGGGGAAAACTGATCCCCGGGAAAAAGGAGCGACGATGGGACTTCTGAAGGAATTCCTCACGATAGACGCCGAGAGGCGCTCGGCGCACCAGTCGCTCCGGCAGGAGACGTTGCACCGGCGCCTGCGCATCGAGGAGCTTTCCCAGGAAGCGAGACGGAAGCGCGACGAGATCAGCGTCCTCGATGAAGAGCTCGCCCGGCTCACCTCGGACATGATCCGCCTCGAGCAGGACATCCTGGATCTGGAACAGCGGCGTGACGAGTACGAGCACGAGGCGATCTCGAGAAAGGCGGAGAGCCTCGTCCGAGCTCTGGAGAGCGAGGCGGAAGGGGCACAGCGGTTCGCGGACGAATTCAGACGGCTCAGGGCCTCCTACACCGCCACGCGCGACCGGCTCCTCTCGATGAGCGACACCAGCCGGCTCCTCGAGAGCTTCCACCAGCTCGAGAAGTTCCTCAGCGACACCGGACACCCGATTCCCGAGGCCGCTCGCGCGGCCCTGCAGAAGGAGCGCGCCGACCTCCTCGTCAAGATCGGCCCCCTGGTCCAGCCTGCTCCGATCCCGGACAGCATCTGCAGGACCACGATCGTCTACTCCGCCATTGACGGACGTGGGGCCCGGGCGCTGGCCGCCATCGGCCTCCCGCCACCCGCGGCGAGCCCCGCCTCGCACGATGTGCTCTCCCTTCTGATGCTCGGGGCCTATGCCTCCTCGGTCGAGCGGCTCGGCAACGTGGCGCCGGTCCCCACCCCCGTCGCCGGCGGGAGCCTCTTCAGTTTCGTCCCGGTCTCTTCGCAGCCGGCCGAATCCGCCTTCGAGCTCTGCCTGGCTCTCGACGAAGGTCTTCGCAAGGCCGCAACCTCGCTTCAGATCCGTATCGAAACCGCCAACTTGTTCATAGAGCCCGAGATCGCCGAAGCGGTCTTCCTGGCGCCCTAGAGTCCGCAAGGAGCGATCGATGACCGCACGCTGGATTGGAGACGTTGCCACCGAAACCGGTCTTTCCCCTCTCGACGTGGCCCGGCTCCTGGCCCTGCAGGGAATGTACCCATACAGCGGCTATCTCGAGGATCAGCACGTCATGATGCTGCGCGCCAAGCGCGCCGAGCCAAAGGGCCGGGACGTTCTGGCAACCCAGACGAAGAAGGTCGTCCCGCTGCCCCCGCTGGAGGAGGAGAAGTCAGCCATCACGTCTCCCATTCCCTCGATGCCAAAGGACGGCTCGGAGGAAAAGACGATGATCCTGCCTCCGATGAACTCGGGAAGTTGATGGGAATCGAGAGAACGTCGAATCTCGCGGTTTCCCTGCTTCTCGCCTGGCTGATCCACTCCGTCCCCGTGGCATGGGCCGGGGAAACAGAGGTTCCTGGCGAGCCGGGCGCCGAGGAACCCGCGAAGCGACAGAGCTCCAGGAGAGCCGCGACATCCGTCACGGTGGTTGCTTCGCGAACCAACACCGAAAACGCGGGTGCTACGGTCGTCGTCCTCGACCGCGAGGACATCCGGAGGCTCCCGGTGAGGTCAGTGCCGGAGCTCCTGAAATGGGTGCCCGGAGTCGATGTCCAGCAAAGGGGCGTCGAGGGCATCCAGGCCGACATCAGTCTGCGAGGAGCCGACTACAACGGGACCCTCATCCTCGTCGACGGCGAGCCCGTAAACGACCCCCAGACCAATCACCACTCCGCCAACCTCGACGTTCCGCTCGATGCCGTCGAACGCGTCGAGGTCCTTTACGGAAGCGCTTCGTCCCTCTATGGCTCCGGCGCCGTGGGGGGCACCATCAACATCGTGACGCGGGGTGCCAGCCTCGCCCGGGCCCGAGCCCAGATCGAGGGCCGCTACGCTCACGGGAGCAACTCGCTCGACTCCGGTGGGGTGCGCCTCGGCGGACGGTTCTCCGACAGGTTTTCGATGGCGGCCGACTGGGGAAGGTCGGAGTCAAGAGGCTTTCAGGACGGGACGGAATTCGATTCGACGACCCTCCGTCTCACGTCGCGTCTCGATCTCGAGCCCGGGCCGCTGACCCTCTCTCTGGGGTACGCGGGCCGAAGGTTCGGGGCGTATGGCTTTTACGGCACGCGCTTCCCCTACCAGCAAGAGACCACCCGCGCCCGGACCGGACGGCTCGGAGGAGAGCTCACGTTCGGTGCCTGGACGGTCTCGCCCTCGGTCGCGGCGCGGGATCACCACGACGATTTCGTCCTCGACCGCAACCGGCCGGAGTTCTACGAGAACCTCCACGACACGCTGGTCTGGACCGAAAGGGTGACGGCCCGGCGGACGGTTTTCGGCGGCGTGCTCGTGGCGGGACTCGAGGCGTCGCAGGAAGAGATCGAGTCGTCGAACCTCGGAGACCATGATCGCCAGAGGCAGGCGGTCTTTTTCGAGTACGACAGGGCGCTCTCGACACGGACGCAGGCAAGACTCGGCCTGCGCTGGGACAACTTCTCCGACTACGACTCGCGGCTCTCGCCCCAGTTCTCCATCGCGCACTCCCTGGGGGGTGGATTCCGGCTTCGCGCCTCCGCGGGCACGGCGTTTCGCATCCCGACCTTCACGGAGCTCTACTACAGGGATCCCGGCACCCAGGGAAACGAGGAGCTTTCGGCCGAGAAGTCGTGGACGGTCGAGGCGGGGGGCCGACTCGAGAAGGGGAAGCTCTTCGTGGATCTGGCTGTCTTTTACCGCGAGAGCCAGGATCTCATCGACTACGTCCGCTTCGAACCGGGCGGAACTTTCTACGCCAGGAACATCCGGAACGCGGAGTTCACAGGGATCGAGTTCTCAGTGGGAAGCACCTTCTCGTCGTCCGCGCCCTTTCGGGTGACGAGGATCTCGGCCCACGGCACCTACCTCTTTTTCGACCTCGCGGATCTCGCTCGCGAGGCGGGCGGAGCCGTGGAGGGGCGCTACGTGCTCGATCCGCTGGAGTACAAGTTCGACCTCGCCGTGGCCGGGTTCTTCCCCCTGGAGGTGAGCTTTCTCGCCCGCACGACCTACTTCGAGAGGCCCAGCTCGGGAAGCCCCGGGCCGCTTTTCGACGCCCGCATCGCCCGGCAACTGCTCGAAGGCCAGATCATTGAGCTCTTCGTCGAGGGGCGAAACCTCTCCGATCGAACCTACGAGGAGAGGCCCGGAGTCCCGCTTCCCGGCCGGACGTTCTCCGGGGGATTCCACATCACCTGGTAACGGAAGGAACAGATGAAAACTCTCGCGACCCGTCTCCCGGCGACCCTGGCTCTTGCCGCCCTCCTGCTTCAGACGCGGCCTCTCGTCGCACAGGCCCAGGCACAGGCCGTTTCCCCTCCGGAGGTCTCGGCCCCCGTCAGCCGAATGACGGCCGATGTACAGTTTCTGGCCGGGACCGAGCTGAAGGGACGAAAGGCGGGGACGCCCGAGGCGGACAAGGCCGCCGCCTACATCGCGAGCTCTTTCAAGAAGATCGGCCTCGTTCCGGGAGCGGGCGCCTCCTCGTACCTTCAGACGTTCGACTTCATCGACGGCGTGACGCTCGGTCCCAGGAACACCCTCGTCACCTCGGGCGGAGCCGAGGTCGGCCGGACGTGGTCCATCGACCTGGAGTACCGGCCGATGGCGTTTTCCACGGCCGGAGCGGTCTCGGGGGAGGCCGTCTTCGCCGGATACGGGATCACGGCGAAGGACCTCGATTACGACGACTACGCCGGCCTCGACGTCAAGGGGAAGATCGCCGTGATCCTGCGATACGGACCCGACGGAGACGACTCGAAATCACCCTTCTCGCAGTACATGGCGCTCCGGTACAAGGCGAGCCAGGCCCGGCAGAACGGCGCGGCCGCCGTCGTCTTCGTCACGGGCCCCAGGACCAAGGACGTCGGGGACGACCTCGTCGCCCTCAGAACGGATGCCTCGTTCACCGATGCCGGGCTCATCGCCATCTCCGTCAAGCGGCCGGTCGCCGAGAGCATCTTCCGGGCGTCGGGCCGAACCCTGGATGAGATCCAGAAGGCGATCGACGAGAAGAAGAAGCCCGCCTCGTTCGCCATCGCCAACGCCAGGATCGACATCACCGCCGACGTGACACCGCGCCGGGTGAAGACATCGAACGTCCTCGGCGTCCTCGTCGGCTCGGATCCTCTCCTCAACAAGGAATTCGTCGTCGTGGGGGCTCACTACGATCACCTGGGTCTCGGCGGACCCGGCTCCCTCGAGCCGAGTCCGGAGGGGAAAATCCACCACGGTGCCGACGACAACGCCTCTGGCGTTTCTCTGCTCCTCGAGCTCGCTCGAGCCCTCTCGGCGAAGCGGACCGAATTGAAGCGGTCCGTTCTCTTCATCTCGTTTGCCGCCGAGGAGATCGGCACGCTCGGTTCCCTTCACTTCACCAAGAACCCGACGGTTCCGCTCGAGAAGATCGCCGCGATGGTGAACCTCGACATGGTGGGACGCCTTCGAAACGGCTCCCTCGACGTCCACGGCACCGGCACTTCCTCCGCCTGGCCCGCAATCGTGGAGAAGGCGAATCAGGCGGCCGGGCTGAAGCTGAAGTTCCAGAAGGGTGGGTTCGGCCCGTCCGACCACTCGCCGTTCTACGCGGCGGGCCGGCCGGTTCTCTTTCTCTTCACCGGGGCACACGCGGAGTACCACCGCCCCTCCGACACCGCCGACCGCATCAACTACGCCGGCCAGGAGCGGATTCTGGGATTCCTTCAGCCCGTTATCTCCGAGGTCGCCTCGGCACCGGAACCGGTTCCGTTCACGAAGGTGGCCGGAGAAACCCAGCCTCAGCCCGGCGGCGGCAGGAGCCGGGGGGTCTGGGTCGGGACGATCCCCGACTTCTCGGAGGAGAAGCCGGGGGTGAGGGTGTCGGGGACCACACCGGGCTCACCCGCCGAAAAGGCCGGCATCCTGGCGGGCGACCTCCTCGTGAAGTTCGCGGGAAAGGAGCTTCGAAACCTCTACGACTACACCTACGCCCTGCAGGACGTGAAGCCGGGCGACAAGGTGATCGTCGAGGTGAAAAGGATGGAAGGGGGAGCCGAGGTCACGAAATCGATCGAGGTCACCGTCGCCGCGAGGCCGTCCGCGAACAAATGAGGGCAGTCGTGACGCTTGTCGGACGGGATGGGCTTCTGTAACCTTGAGGAGGCCGGTTGACCGGAAACGAGACCGAAAGAATGCACAAGATCCTCCTGGTCGACGACATGCGGTTCTTCCTCGATCTGGAGACATCTTTTCTTCTCCGGGCCGACTGCCAGGTGCTCACGGCCTCGACCGGCCTCGAGGCGATTCGAGTCGCGAAAGCCGAGCAGCCCGATCTGATCCTCCTCGACATCGAAATGCCCGAGATGAACGGCATCCAGGCCTGCCGGATCTTGAAGAGCGATCCGTCGACGAACCGGATCCCCGTGATCATCCTGACCTCGATGCAAATGGAGGAAGAGGCGAAGAGGGCCGGCGCCGAGCACTTCCTCAGGAAGCCGATCGACGAACCACGCTTTCTGACCGAGGTCCTGAAGTTCCTTCCCCTGGTGGTGAGGTCGGACGAACGCGTGGAGCTGAACGCCCCGGTGACGTTCTGGAGGGACGGGGAGGCCACGGAGGGCCGTCTTCTCAACCTCTCCCGGACGGGGTTCTTCGTCGGATCGGATGACGTTCAGCCCGTCGGCGCCAGGCTCGAGATCACGTTCTCCTTGCCCAAGGACTTCTCCGGAAAACTCATCACGGCGGAGGCCATCGTCGTGAGGCAAGCCGACGGCCCCCGTCGAGGGTTCGGGTGCCGGTTCTTCCAGATCTCATCGGGGGCCAAGCTCTTCATCGTGGAGTTCCTGGAAAAGTCCGGCTCCCAGCGTTCGGCGGAGACGCTCGTCTAGGAGATCTCGAAGAGCTGGATCCCCATCCTCCCCGCGTAGTCGCGGATCCTCTCCTCGCGGTAGAACTCCGCGAAGAAGATCGCCGTCAGCCCGGCGTTGGCGATCAGCTTGAAGCAGTTCCAGCAGGGCGACGCGGTCGTGTAGATCTGCCCCCCGTCGATCCTGACCCCGTTCATCGCGGCCTGCAGGATCGCGTTCGCCTCCGCGTGAACGGTGGCGATGCAGTGCCCGCCCTCCATCTCGCAGCCCACCTCGTTGCAGTGCGGCAACCCTGTGAGGCTGCCGTTGTAGCCCGTCGAGAGGATCCGGCGGTCCCTCACGATGACGGCCCCGACATGCTTTCTCGGACAGGTGGACCGGGTCGCGACTTCTTTCGCGATGTTCATGAAGTAGTGGTTCCAGTCGACGCGTTCGGGCATGCGCAATTATGCGCCGCTGCGCGACGAGCGCCGCTGCGCGACGAGCGCCGCTGCGCGACGGGCCCGCGGCAGGCGCCGGGGCCGGTCGAGCGCCGGGATTCAGGGCCGCGCCGGGTGCCCGCGGAAAGAAGACCGGGCAAACCTCAAGGCTTGCCGGCGTCCTTTTTCATCCCCTCCCGGTCCGACTGCTGTGCCTGCAACTGTTCCATGATGAGCTTGTAGCCAATGTAGTACTTGTAGATGTTGCTGACGTAGGTCACCGGCTCGCGCCCCACCCTCTCGGCGACGATGACCTCGACGTTGTTGAACCAGACGTTGGGGTCCAGGCCGCGCTGTTCCGCGATCTTGCGCATCTGCGCGATCCGGGCCGGCCCGGCATTGTACGAGGCGAATGTGAAGAGCCCCTTGTCAAGCTGCGACATGTTCGGCTCGTCGCCGTAGAACTTGTCGATCATGAACCTCATGTACTTGACGCCGGCGTGGATGTTCGGCTCCAGCTCCGAGATGTCCCCGACCTTCATGTCCTGTCCCGTCCCCGGCATCAGCTGCATGACCCCGACCGCTCCGACTGGACTCTTCGCGTCCTGGTTCAGACCCGACTCCTGGTAGCCCTGTGCCGCCATGAGAAGGAAGTCGATCCCGTACTTCTCGCCGTACTTCTTGTAAAGGTTCGCCAGATTCTCGAGCTTGATGCGGTTCTCCGCCGAGGTGGCCTCCTTGGCGAACCGCGTGTTCTTCAGGTAGGACGCCAGGAGCTGCTCCCTCTGCTTCGAACCCTCTGGGTACTTCACGATGAAGGCGTCCAGTTCGGCTTTCAGCAAGGGGCTTCCTTTCCGGATCGCCGCGGCGATCTCGCCGCCCGCCTTCACCACCGCTCCCTTGTTCACCTTCAGCTTCGGAAAGACCTTCTTCCAGAACTCGGCGATGTAGTCGTGGGCGGCCGTCGCGGGCACGATGCCGGCATTCACCATCTCGAGGATGTCCTCGGTGGAGAACGTCGCGGGCGCCTCCAGGATCTTCAGGGGAGCTTTCCCTTCCTTCACGAATCGCGCGTTGAGGTCTTCCATGTCCTTCCAGAACGCCCATGCCCTCGAGAGGAAGATCGTCTTTCCAGAAAGCTCTTCCAGGCTCGCGATCTCGGGCCCCCCCGGTCCCGTCACGATCACCTCCGACACATTCCGTCGAACCGGGACCGTGAAGTCCATCTGCCGCAGCCGCTCTTCCGTGATGAGGGCCGTCGTGGCGACGATGTCGCCCTTCCCCTCCTGGAGGTGCTGCGCGAGTTTCCCGGCTGGGGTGGGAATCAGGTACACGTTCACCTTGAGGTTCTTCGACTTCAGCTTCTTGTTGAGGTCGGTCTCGAAGAGCCTGAAGAGGTCGTAGATGAGCCCGCGGGTCACACCCTTGTCGACGAAGTAGCCGGTCTTGGAGTACGGCGTGAGCACGCGGATCATCCGGCGCTTCAGCATGGCATCCAGATCGCCCGTGAACGCTTCCTGCAAGCCTGCGACGGCGTGCGTGCCATCCACTCCGGTCTTGGCGGACTCTCGCGGCTTGGAGGCTGGCTGACCCTGTCCGAGAGCGGCTGTGGCGGCCACGAGAAGGCAAACCGACAAGAGGAGACGCTTCATACGAACCTCCGCACGGCTGGAATCTGACCTTTTTCCATTCTAACGAAGGCGGGTTCAAAGCAGAGTTCTGAAGTAGCATTTCCGCTCTGTTATGACGCGCAGACTCCTCGCCGTTGTCCTCCTCCTCACGATCGCCCGGACCTCCCCGGCCCTCGCCTGCACCAGCATCCTGGTCACAAAGGGCGCGACCGCTGACGGATCCACGTTCATCACCTACGCCGCCGACTCGCACGACCTCTACGGCGAGCTCGTCACCACGCCTCCCGGGGCCCATCCACCCGGCACCTACCGGGACATCATCGAGTGGGATACCGGCAAGCTCCTCGGGAAGATCCCGCAGCCTCCGGTCACGTACTCCGTCGTCGGCAACATGAACGAGCACCAGGTCGCCATCGCCGAATCGACGTGGGGCGGGCGCAAGGAACTCAAGGGGCCGTCCGGAATCATCGACTACGGCAGCCTGATGTACATCGGGCTCGAGCGGGCGAAGACCGCCCGCGAGGCTATCCAGATCATGACCGACCTGGTGGCCGAGCACGGCTACGCCTCCACGGGCGAGTCCTTCTCGATCGCCGATCCGAACGAGGCCTGGATCATGGAGATGATCGGGAAGGGAGAGAAGAACAAGGGCGCCCTTTGGGTCGCCGTGAAGGTGCCCGACGGGACCGTCTCGGCTCACGCGAATCAGCCCCGCATTCGCAAGTTCCCCCTGAACGATCCGAAGACGGCCCTTTACTCCAAGGATGCGATCTCCTTCGCCCGCGAGAAGGGCTGGTTCACCGGAGACGACAAGGACTTCAGCTTCGCCGACGCCTATGCCCCCCTGAGCGGAAAGACCCTCCGGGCGTGTGACTCCCGTGTCTGGTCCGTCTTCCGCAGATCCGCGCCCTCCCAGAACATCCCCGCGGACTGGATCCTGGGAGTCGCTTCTGCCCAGCCGCTCCCGCTGTCGGTGAAGCCCGACAAGAAGCTGACGCTTCACGACGTGATGGAGCTCATGCGCGACCACTTCGAGGGGACGCCGCTCGACATGACGAAGGACGTTGGCGCGGGACCCTTCAATCTCCCCTACCGGTGGCGCCCCATGTCCTGGAAGGTCGACGGCGCCGAGTACATCCACGAACGCGCGATCTCGACGCAGCAGACCGGCTGGTCGTTCGTTTCGCAGTCTCGTTCCTGGCTCCCGAACACGGTTGGCGGCGTCCTCTGGTTCGGGTTCGACGACACCTACAGCACGGTCTACACACCCATGTACGCCAGCATCCGCGACATCCCCAAGAGCTATGCGGTGGGTGCGGGCACGTTCGGGGAGTTCTCCTGGAACTCCGCGTTCTGGGTTTTCAACTTCGTCTCGAACTGGGCCTACTCGCGCTACAGCGACATGATCGTCGACATCCAGAAGGTGCAGAGAGAACTCGAGGCCAAGTACCTCTCGGACCAGCCCGAGGTCGAGAAGGCGGCGCTGAAGCTCTACGAACAATCGCCGATGCTGGCGCGGGACTACCTGACGAAGTACTCGACCGCGACGGGCGAGGCCGCCGTGGCCCGGTGGAAGAAGCTGGGCGAGTTCCTCGTCTGGAAGTACCTCGACGGCAACGTGAGGGACTCCCAGGGACAGGTGACTCACCCGCACTACTCCGAGGAGTGGCGCAGGCGAATCGCGAAGGAAAAGGGCGACGCAATCAAGGCGAAAGTCCTGCCCTCCGAGAAGCCCGGCTCCGAGTAGGGCTCACCAGACCGCGCACGGCTCCAGACTGCGAGTAGGATGGGTTCATGGACCACAGATCTGTGGTTGTGACGGGACTCGGCGCCGTCAGCTCCCTCGGACAGAGCCTGAAAGAGACATGGGACGGACTGACCGCGGGCCGCTCTGGCATCGCCCCCATCACGATCTTCGACGCCTCCCGCTTTCGCACGAATCTCGCCGCCGAAGTCAAGCAGATGCCCTCGGGTTTCCCCCCGGCTCTGACCAGGCGACTCTCGCGCTCCGACCTCCTCGGCCTCGCCGCTGCCCGGGAGGCGCTGGCCGATTCCGGGCTTCTTCTCGAGAGGGAGGATCCGTCCCGGGTCGGCGTCGTTCTCGGCGGCGGAGTTTCGGGCCTTCTCGATAGCGAGAACTACTTCATCACCCTGAACTCGAAGGGACCCCGGAGCGCCCGGCCTTCGAGAGTCCTGAATCACCCGCCCGATCAGACGACCGACCGGATCGCCGAGCACTGGGGGCTCCACGGCCCGCGCGCCACGATCGCGACGGCCTGCTCGTCCTCGGCGACCTCGCTCGGGTACGCGAGCGACCTCATCCGGCACGGGCTCGCCGACATCGTCGTCACGGGCGGGGCCGACAGCCTCGCTCGCTTGACCCATGGCGGCTTCAATGCCCTCCGGGCGGTCGACCCCGAACCCTGCCGCCCCTTCGACCGGCGCAGGAAGGGCCTCACGATCGGCGAGGCCGCCGGCATCCTGATCTTCGAGGCGGAGGACCGGGCCCGGGCACGAGGGGCCCGGATCTACGCCCGGTTTCTGGGGTACGGCGTGACCTCCGACGCCCACCACATGACCCAGCCCGAGCCCACCGGAGAGGCGGGTGCGCGCACGCTGAGAGCCTGTCTCGCCTCGGCGGGGCTTGCGCCGGAAGACGTCGACTATGTCAACGCGCACGGCACAGCGACCCAGCAGAACGATCCATCAGAGACAGCGGCCCTCAAGAGAGCCCTCGGCGACAGGGCACGCCAGATCCCCGTCTCCTCGATCAAGTCGATGATCGGGCACTGTCTCTGCTCGGCCGGCGCCATCGAGGCGGTGGCCACCGTCATGACGATCGTCACGGGGATCGTCCCGCCGACCATCCACTATGAAGAACCCGACCCCGACTGCGATCTCGACTACGTCCCGAACCAGGCCCGAGAGATGAAAGTCCGCGCCGCGCTCTCCAACTCGTTCGCTTTCGGGGGCAACTCCACGGTCGTGGCTTTCGGGGGTGTGTCGTGATCCGGCCCTACATCACTGGCGCCGCGGCCGTCACCGCCCTCGGGCGCGACATCGCCACGACTCGCGAGGCCCTTGCCTCGGGCGCCTCGGCCCTTGCCGAAGTCCCTCCGGAGGGCCTCCCCCCCGGACAGGAACCGTCCCTGGCGGCACGGATCACCTTCTTCACGACCGAACCCGAGCTTTCGAAAGCGAAGGCTCGCCGGTGGGACCGGGGGAGCCAGTACATCTACGTCGCCTCCGTCCAGTGCCTGAAGAGCGCGGGTTACGACGTGAAGGGCCGGGAGGAGCGGACCGGGATCCTCATGGGCACGGGCTCCGCCGGCGCGGGCCCCTTGACCGAGCTCGAACGGCAGATGGCCTTCGAGTCCCCCGAAGCAGCCTCCCCCTTCCTCTTCCCCTACACCGTGTCGAATGCTCCCGGTTCGCAGACCGCCATCGACCTCGGGATCAGGGGACCGAACGTGACGCTGATCCAGAAGGACCCCGTCCCCCTCAACGCCCTCCTCTACGGGCGAATGCTGCTCTCGGATAAACGGGCCGACGCGATCCTCGCCGGAGCCGTCGACGAGTGGAACCTGATCTATCACCGCGCCTACGAAAGGGCTCGTCTGACCGGGACGGCTTCGCACCCGGGTTTCTCCCTCGGAGAGGGTGCCGGAACCGTGCTCCTGGAAACGGAAGAGTCCGTCCGACTCCGGCAAGTGGAACCTCTGGCGCGCTTTGCCGGGCTCGCCTCGGCCAACCTCCCCGTCTCCCCGCAGCGCCGGGTCGCCAATCCGGACAGGATGGCGGAGGCCATCGAGCGCGCCCTGGCGGATGCGCACGTCGATCCCTCGTCGGTCTCGGCTGTCCATCTCTCGGAGGATGGATGTCCCTGGATGGACGACGCGGAGTCCCGTGCGATGGAGAGGGTCTTCTCGGGCCAGCCGCCCAGATCCCTGGCGATCAAGCGGCAGCTGGGAGAGAACCCCGCCATCGTGGCCATTCAGATCGCTCTGGCGGCGGATTCGTTCCGTCACGACCCGAATCAGAACGCCGTCTTGATCAACGCCTTCGGGGCCGGAGGGAACTTCGCGTGCGCCGTTCTTCTGCGACCGTGAGCTCTTCCGGGGCGATGCCGGAAATCGAGCGATGATCTCGTTGCTTCTCGCCATGACGACCGCTCTGCTTCCCAGCCCGCCACCCGTGACCGCGGACCTTCTCCTCACCAATGGCAAGATCTGGGCGGGGAAGGCCCTGCCCCGAGCCGACGCCATCGCCATCCGGGACGGCCGGATCCTGGCCGTCGGAAAAGCCTCAGAGTTGGCGTCCCTTCGGGGACCTCAGACAAAAGTCGTGGATCTCGAGGGGCGATTCGCGATGCCCGGGTTCAACGATGCCCACCTCCACTTTCTCGGCGGCGGCGAGGATCTCCTCACCGTCGACTACCGGACGACAAGGACCGAGGCCGAGTTCGTCGCGAGGCTGGGTGAGTACGTCTCGCGCTTCGCGGAAGGAACCTGGATCCTGAAAGGGCGGTGGGACCACGAGGTCTGGGAGGGAAAGAAGCTCCCGGATCGCAGGGCCCTGGACCAGGTCAGCCCGAGAAACCCGGTCCTTTTGCCTCGGGTCGACGGACACATGGCCGTCGCCAACAGCGCCGCCCTGAAGATCGCCGGGATCACGTCCTCGACGGCGGACCCCGCCGGCGGGACGATCGACCGCGGGGCTGACGGAGAGCCGACGGGGATCCTGCGGGACACGGCCATCGACCTGGTCAGGAGGCATGCGCCGCCTCCATCCTTCGAGGAGAACGTCGCGGCCGCTCGCGCCGCCATGAAGGAAGCCGCGCGGCACGGCATCACCTCCGTGCAGGACAACTCGAAGCCCGAGGCCCTGCGGGCGTACTCCGAGCTTCTGAAGAAGGGCGAACTGACGGTCCGGATCTCGTACTGGCGGGACCTCGCGGGCTTGAACGACATCGTGAAGGCCGAGATCCCGGGCGGCCTCGGGAACGAGTGGCTCCGATTCTCGGCGATCAAGATCTTCGCGGACGGGTCTCTCGGCTCGGCCACGGCGGCCCTCCACGGGGACTATCTCGGAAAGCCGCAGGCCCACGGGCTCCTCATCCTTTCGCCAAAGGAGCTCGAGACGGCCGTCGCCAAGGCGGCCCGGGCGGGATTCGGCGTTCACGTTCACGCAATCGGAGACCGGGCCAACACACTCGTCCTCGACGCCTTCGCCAGGGAGCGAGCCACACAGAAGACAGGCGCGATCCTCCGGATCGAACATGCCCAGCTCGTGAGAGAGGCCGATCTCCAGAAATTCGTCGCGGCTTCGGCCATTGCCTCGATTCAGCCCTGTCACGCCCTGACGGACATGCAGTGGGCGGCGAGCCGCATCAGCCTCCCCGTTCTCGAGACGGGGTATCGGATCGCCTCGTTTCGGAAGGCCGGCATCGAGGTCGCGTTCGGCACGGACTGGCCGGTGGAACCGATCGATCCCAGGAGAAACCTCTTCGCGGCGGTTGCCCGGACATTCCCCGACGGCTCCGGCGGCTGGACGCCCGGAGAAAAGGTTTCTCTCGAGGACGCCCTCGACATGGCAACTCGCGGGTCCGCCGCCGCCGAGGGGCTCGAGAACGTCAAGGGCACCCTTGCTCCTGGAAAGCTGGCCGACCTCGTCGTCTTCGAGAAAGACCCGTTCGACCTGCTCAAAACGGACCCCAGACTCCTCTTGACGGCCGAGGTCTCCCTCACCATCGCGGGCGGCCGAGTGGTTTACGAGAAGAAGCCCTGAATCAGAATCCGCGGCACCCCGGGACCCCCTGCTTCCGGATCGTCGTCTTGACGAGGCCGGGCCACGGAACAGGTTGGGGAGAGACGCATTGAGCACCGGAATCGAGGATTTCCTCGAGGCGTTGAGGCGCTATCAGGCCCCAGACGCCGAGTCGTTGAGATTCCAGCGGAGAATTCAGAGCCTCGTGGACTGCCGGAGAGAACAGGCCTTCGACCGGGTGTCCTACAGCCCGGGCCACATCACCGGGAGTGCCTTCATCGTCGACCGGGACGCGGGAACGGTGCTCCTGCACTTCCACAAGAGGCTGGGAAAGTGGCTCCAGATGGGGGGCCACGCGGAAGGCGAGCTCGACCCTTTACAAACGGCGCTTCGGGAAGGTCGCGAGGAATCCGGCCTTCTCGACCTCGTGCTTCTGAGCCCGGAGATCCTCGATCTCGACATCCACGAGATCCCGGGCCGTGGCGCGGAGCCCTCCCACGAGCACTTCGACGTGCGCTATGCCTTTCTGACGGGCCGGGCGTCGGAAATCTCGCACCGCGACGAGGAATCAGACGGCATCGCCTGGTTCGGTTTCGAGGATGCCGTCCAGAAGATGAACGAGCCGGGAGCGGCTCGCGCCCTCTCCCGGCTCGGTTGTTGGCTCACGGGAAGCGCTCGGTTCTAGCTCGCGAGCTCGGCTTCTTCCGCCTCGACTCCGCTCGCCTCCGCGGCGGCGTACATGTCCTCGATGTCCTTCGAGTATTTCTGCGCGACGACGCGGCGCTTGATCTTCAAGGTCGGGGTCAGCTCTCCCCCCTCGATCGAGAAGTCGCTGGACAGGAGCGTGAAGGCCTTGATGCGCTTTTCGGACGGCTCGTCCCCGTTGACGATATCCACGGCTTGCTGGAAGAGCGTCCTCACCTTCGGGTGTCTCAAGAGCTCTTCGCGGCTGCGGAACTCCACGCTGTTGGCAATCGCCCAGCTCTCCAGCCGCTCGAAGTTCGGCACCAGGAGGGCCGAGAGGAACTTCCGGCGGTCGCCAACGAGAACGGCGGAGCTGACGTAACGCATTGCCTTCAGGGCTCCCTCGATGGGGGCCGGGGCAATGTTCTTTCCATAGGCACTGACAATGATCTCTTTTTTTCGATCGGTCAGGGTCAGGAAGCCATCCTGGTCGAAGCTGCCGATGTCGCCAGTGTGAAACCACCGGTCCTGGTCGAAGACCTTGTTGGTCTCCTCCGGCTTTCGCCAGTAGCCTTCCATGATGTTCGGGCCCTTTGCCAGGACCTCGCCATCCTCGGCGATCTTGATGGAGACGCCGGGGAGGGGCTTGCCGACCGACCCGAGCCGGAAGTCGCCCGGCCGGTTGCAGGTCAGGACTGGGCTCGTCTCGGTCAAGCCATAGCCCTCATAGATCTCGACCCCCGCTCCCCAGAAGAACTCGGCCACGTCCTTGGCGAGAGGGGCGCCCCCCGAAATGGCGAACTCGAATCGTCCGCCCAGGCGCGCCTTGATCTTCGAGAACACGATCTTGTCCGCCACCTTGAACTGCAGACCGAGGAACCCGGAAACCTGGTGCCCCCTCTCGATCTTGGCCAGTCTTTCCTTACCCGCCGATGTCGCCCAGGCGAAGATCTTCTTGCGAAGCGCGGGCGCCTGCTCGACCTGGTTCATCACGCGCTGAAGGATCTTCTCGTAGACCCGGGGAACGGCCGCGAAGAAGTGGGGCTTGACCTCGCCGAAGTTCTCGGCCAGTTTGTCCACCGACTCGGCATAGGCGATGGTGACGCCCCGGTAGAAGTAAAGGTAATCGACCATCCGCTCGAAGACGTGCGAGAGCGGCAGAAAAGACATGGCGATCTTGCCGGGCTGGAGCTGCTGGTAGAGGTCGCAGACACCCATGACGTTCGAAACGAAGTTGCCGTGCGTCAGAACGGCGCCCTTCGGTTCCCCGGTCGTTCCCGAGGTGTAGATCATCGAGGCGAAGTCGCCTGGACCCAGGCTCGAGACACGGTCCGCGAAGGCCATCGGATCGGCCCTCAAGAGCTGATCGCCCTGCCGGATCAGCGTGTTGAAGGAGAAGACTCGCTCGTGGTGCGGCGGCTCGCCTTCCATCAGGATGACTCTCTCCACCGCGGGACAGCGTCCCACGACGTCGAGCACCTTCTTCAGCTCGGTGTGGTTGGAGACCATGACCACACGGGGCTCCGCATCGCGCAGGATGTACTCCACCTGCGGCGAGAGATAGGTCGTATAGATCGGCACCGAGAGCGCTCCGAGCGACAGGGTCGCGAAGTCCGTCATCGGCCACTCGGGACGGTTCTCTGACAGGATGGCAACGCGATCTCCCCTGTCGACTCCGAGGTAGGTCAATCCCAGGGCCAAGGCCCGAACCTTACGGCCGAACTCTTCCGCCGATACCGGCGTCCACTTCCCGTTGACCTTGGATATCAGGAGTTCCGGAACACCACTGGCCACGGAGCTCTGGTAGAAGTCCAGGAGCGTGCGAGGACTCGTCACACCGGCCATAGAAAACCTCCGTCCGCAGGATTATCGAGCGTTAACGCTAACCAGGGACCGGGAAGATGCTCAATTCTACAGAAAAGGAGGGATTCGGGCTCACAGAGGACTTACCGAAACCGAGAAGATATCGGGGTTTCCGGCCCTGATTCCCTCGACGACATCGTCCTCGGGAAGCCGGTCGACCTGGATTCTCACGCAGGCCGCCTCGGCCCCCTCGAAGACAATGTTCTCGGTTTGCTCGACGTTGATTCCCGCGGAGGAGAGCCTGCTGAAGATGTGCGCGAGAACTCCGACACGGTCGCGGTGCCGGATCGTCAACAGAGTGCTCGCGGGCGGCCGCAGGCAGATGTTCACGGCGTTCGGGACGGCTCCCGTGGTCTTGAACGACCGGACGATCCGCACCACCTCGGCGGCAATGGCGTTCTGGGCCTGCTCGGTGGACGCCCCGACGTGGTGGGTCCCCGTCACACCGGGCAATTGGACAACGGGGTCCTCGAAGGTGCCCGTTCCCCCTGAGGGCTCGAGCTCGAAGACGTCCAGCCCGGCTCGGATGCCGCGCGCCTGGATCGCCTGTGTCAGGGCGGCTTCATCGACGACCTCGCCCCGGCTCGTGTTGATGAAGATCGCGCCCGGCCTCATCGCGCCGAAAAAGGCCGCATCACACAGCCCCCGGGTCTCCCGCGTGAGAGCCAGGTGGACCGAGATGACGTCCGATTCCAGGGCCAGGATGTGAATGGTCTCCGCCCGGCGGATCTTCATGTCGGCGGCCTTCGCGTCATCCAGGAACCGGCTCCAGACGATCACTCTCATGTCGAACGCCTGGGCCCGGTAGACCATCTCCTTGCCGATCGCGCCGAGGCCGACGATGCCGATGGTCCGGCCCGCCAGGCCCTTTGCCTTGCTGTACTCCGCCTTGTTCCAGACTCCGGCGCGGAGATCGACCGTCTGCTCCACGATCCGGCGGTCGAGAGCCAAGATGAGGCCAAAGGCGAGCTCGGCGACGGCGATGGAGTTCTTCCCCGGACAGTTGGAGACCGTGATCGCCCGCGCGGAAGCGGCCTTGAGGTCGATCGTGTTCACTCCGGCGCCGGCCCGGACGATGAGGGAGAGGCCCTTCCCCTTCTCCATCACCTCCGATGTGACCTTGGTCGAGCGGACGATGAGGACCTCCGCCTCCGACTCCTCGAGGTTTATTCCCAGCGATTCCCCTTCGAGCTTCGGGTCGTAGAGGACCTCGCACCCGAGAGCCTTCAGGCCGTTCAGACCGACCTCCTCGAACTTGTCAGCGACCAGTACTTTCACGGTCTCCTCCGCGCGATCCCGGGACCTCTGCCTCTAGAACCGGTGGACGAAGAGCCCAGATCTGAGCTTGGGCTCGAACCAGGTCGACTTGGGGGGCATGGTCTCTCCCGCATCCGCGATCGCCATCAACTCCGCCACGGTGGTCGGGAACATCGAGAAGGCCACCGCCGCAAGACCGGCGTCGACCTTTCGCGTCAGCTCGGAGGTTCCGCGAATCCCGCCCGAAAAGTCGATGCGTTTATCGGTTCTCGGGTCCCCGATCCCCAGAAGGGGGGCCAGCAGCCGTTCCTGCAGGACCGAGACGTCCAGAGACCGGATGGGATCGGAGGGATCGACGGGCTCCTTCGGGGTGAGCCCATACCAGACGCCAGAGAGGTACATCCGCACCTGCCCCTTCGCCTCGGGAACGGCGCCCGCCCCGGGGCTGACCAGGAAGACCTTCGAGACCTCGGCGAGGAACTCGTCCTTCGTCCGTCCGAAGAGGTCCTTCACGAGTCTGTTGTAGGCCATGATGCGGAGCTGATCGTCCGGAAAGATCGCCGCGGGAAACCAGTTCACGGGATGGCCGGGGGCGAGAGTTCCCTCCCGTTCCAGGAGAGCCTTTCGGGCGCGCGAAGCCGAGGCCGACCGGTGGTGCCCATCGGCGACGTAGAGCCGCGCGATCTCCCTGAACGAGGCCACGAAGAACTCCGCGTCGTCATCCGGGACGATCCAGAGAACGTGCCCGACGCCGTCCGGGGCGACGAAGTCGTACTCCGGCTCCCCCGCCGTGATCTTCGCGATCCTGGCATCGATGGTCGGGCTTGCCCGGTAGGTCAAGAAGACGGGCTCGGCGTGGGCCGACTGGGTCAGAACGTGCTTGACCCGGTCGTTTTCCTTGTCGGCCCGGGTCTTCTCGTGCTTCTTGATGACGTCGCTGTCGTAGTCATCGACCGAGCACGCGGCGACGAGACCATCCTGGCTCCGGCCTTCGAAGACCTGCCGGTAGACGAGAAGCCTCGGCTGCGGGTCTTCGACCAGCACGCCATCGCGGTAGAAGCCATCCAGGTTCTGGCGGCCCCTGGCGTAGACCGCTTCGTCGTAGAGATGAGTTTCCTCGGGGAGGTCGATCTCGGGACGGCAGACGTGGAGGAACGAGACGCCGTTCCCTGCCGCCAGCTGGCGGGCCTCGGCGGTGTCGATCACGTCGTAGGGAACCGAGGCCACTTTCGCGGCCATCTCCTTCGGGGGGCGCCCCGAGACAAACGGACGAATTTCTGCCATGCCGCAAGCCTAGCAGTTTCTGCGCTTTAGGGCAGCCTCCCGGCATTCTTGGCCCGCCATCGTGCTAGACTTTTTCCTCTACGAAAGGGGTCCGGAGACACCAGGCGATGAAGCTTCTAGTCGGAAACATACCGTACGCGATGGACGAGACCGCCCTGCAGGCGATTCTGGTTCCCTATGGACCCGTCCTAACCGTTCGGATTGCGCGGGAACGCGACGGAAGATCGAAGGGATACGGCTTCGTGGACATGCCAGACGCCGACGCCCTCGCGGCCATCGAGGCCCTCAACGGCTCGACGCTCGGGGGCCGAACGATTCACGTCAGCGAGGCGAAGGCGAAAACGCCCGCGCCCCTTCCCCCGGCTCCGCCCCCGCCCGACGTCGATTTCTCCTGAGCCCGGGTCAGCCGCGAGGCTCGATCCAGCGCAGGAGGGGCGGCCGAGGCGGAAGGGATTCTTCCTTTTCTTCGTGTCCGGTCTCCGAAACCGTGCCTTCGCCCGGACCCAGGAAGAGGTCGTGGACGGTCCCGATTTGCCGGTTGTACATCTCGGCATAGCGGCCTGAAAGAGCGAGAAGCTCCTCGTGCCGCCCGCGTTCGACGATCCGCCCCCCGTCGATGACCAGGATCTGATCCGCCCGGCGAATCGTCGACAGGCGGTGCGCGATGACGAAGGTCGTGCGGCCCCTCATGAGTTGACGGAGTGCCTCCTGGATGAGGATTTCCGATTCCGTGTCCAGGCTCGAGGTCGCTTCGTCGAGGATGAGAATCCTGGGGTTGGCCAGGAGCGCCCGCGCGATCGAGACCCTCTGTTTCTGGCCTCCAGAGAGTTTCACGCCTCTTTCCCCGACGACCGTGTCGTACTTCTTCTCGAACGCGTCGACGAACTCGTCGACGCGGGCTGCCTGGCAGGCGGCCACGACCTCCTCGAGAGTCGCGTCCGGACGGGCGAACGTCACGTTCTCCCAGACCGTGCCGTCGAAGAGGAAGACATCCTGCAGAACGAGACCCAGGTGCCGGCGGTAGGATTCCAGCCGAAGACGCGAGAGGTCTTGGCCATCCACCGTCACCCGTCCGGACGTCGGGGAATGGAAGGCCGCGACCAGGTTGATGATCGTCGACTTCCCCGCTCCCGAAGGCCCAACCAGCGCCGTGACGGTGCCCGCCGGGGCCTCGAAGGAGAGGTCCGTGAGAACGGCGGATCCCTTCGGATAGGAGAAGCCGACCTTCTCGAAGGCGATGTCCCCCTTCAAGCCGGATAGCGAGATCGTCCGGGCGGGATCCTGGTCCTCTCGCTGACTCCTCAGGATCTCTCGTGTCTTCTCGAGCCCCGCGAGCGCCTCGACAAGCATGGTTCCGAGCGAAACCGACTGCAGAAGCGGCCCCGCCAGATACCCCAGGAGCATCGCGAAGGTGAAGAGGCCTCCCACCGTGAGACGGTCCGCGAGGATCTCGCGGGTTCCCATGAGCATCACCACGGCTCCGACGATCCCGAGGAGAATCGAAGACGCGAGGCCCAGGAGCGACGAGGACGTCAGGGTCTTCAGGGAGTTCGCCAGGATCCGGCGTGCTCCCTTGTCGAAGATGGCCTCTTCCTGCGCCTCGGCGTGGTAGCCCTTCACCACGCGGACCCCGCTGAGGGACTCGTTCAGCCGTCCGACAACCTCCGAGTAGATCTCGGATCTCTCTCGGAAGGCCGGCTTGAGCGAGCGGAAGCCGGCCACGATCACGACGAGGAAGGCCGTGAGGAAGAGGACGGTCGTCCCCGCGAGCGCGGGGCTGAGCCTCAGCATCAAGGCAAACGCGAGGAGGGCCGTGAGCACGCTCCCCGCGAACTCGATCACACCTGTCCCGATGAGGCTCCGGAGAGCCTCCACGTCGTTGATGATGCGCGAGAGCAAGTTCCCCGACTTGTGCTCGTCGAAGTAGGCGACGGGAAGCCGCTCGACGTGGGCGAAGACCGCGACCCGCATCTCGGCGACGAGCTTGTGGGCGGCCCTGGAGAGGAGCTGACTCAGAAGGAAGGACGAGAGCCCCTGCACGACCGTCGCCCCGGCGACGACCAGCAGAAGCGGCCAGAGCCGATCGGTCCGCCTTGCCCCGATCACGTCATCGACCAGGAACTTGGCCGAGGCGGGCAGGACGAGGGCAGAGGCCCGTCCGATGAGCATCAGGAAGAGCCCGGCCGAAAGGAGGCCGAGCCGTGGCCGGACGAGTTTCCACACGTCCGGCAACAGCGCCCGCAGCCGCTCCGGCTTCGACTTCTTCTCTGGCGGCTCAGTTTCCTGAGAGGCCGGCCTCACTCGCCCGGAATCTCTTCGACCGTCTCGGTGAAGCTCAGTCCTTTCTCTCGAAGCCCGCTGGTGATGGCGTCATAGAGCTCGGGATCCTTGCCCAGGTCCTCCAGGGGGTGGATTCCGGGTTCGATGTGCGATCCGGCCGTCAGGAGTCCGACGATGACGGCGGGAGGGAACCCCGTCGTGCGTGCCATCGAGGTCTCGCCCGTCTCACGGTCGGTCCGGTCGAAGAGGCCAAACGTTCTCTTGAGGCGAACCCCGTCCTGGCTCCCCGTGCAGACGACGCGGAGAGCGACGAACTCCTCCTCGCCCGCCGGTCTCTTCCACGACTCGAAGAGGAGCCGCTCGGTCACTTCTCGGGGCGAGACGGAGGCGCCGCCGACTCGGATCCGGTCCTCGCTGAAAAAACCTGTGTCCCTGAGCATTCGCATCTTTTCCGCATGCCCCGGATACCGCAGGGTCTTCTCCTCGAGCTGACGGGCGGGGACCGTCGCAAGCAGGGTTCTCAGGCCGTCGGTGAGGAACGCCTCGAGGGTTCCGATCTCGGGGATGTCGATCAGCTCGACTTCCGAAAGGGCGGGCAGGATGACGATCCGGCCATTGCGTATCGTTCGCGCTGGACGGACGTATTCCTCGACGACGTCCGTGGCGGAGAAGACGATCCGGTACTCATAGGGCCACACACGCGGGAACGGGAGACCTCCCACGAAGATCCGGATCGACTCCGTCTCGTCGAAGTCGGCGGCGGCCCGCCCGGCCGCCAGGTTCGAGAGGCCCGGAGACACGCCGCAGTCGACGACGGCCGGAACACCCTTCTCACGGGCCAGACCGTCGAGGAGAAACGGGTCCTCCTTCGAGAACGCGATGTCGGCCACGGGCTTGTGACACTCGATGACGGTTCTCAGGACGGAGGCACCCAGGAACCCCGGCACGGCACCCACGACCGCGTCGACGGGTTCGATGATCTTCGCCACCTCGGACGGACTGGCCAGGTCCGCCCTCAGCGTGCTCAGGCGCGGATACCCGGAGAGCGCGGCGAGCGCAGTTTCGCTTCGATCAACGGCGAGGATCTCGAAACGTGAATCCCCCGCCAGGTCCCTTGCGATCAGTGAGCCGACGAGTCCGGTTCCCAGAACGGCTATCTTCTTCATGGCCGCCATTATGCCGAGACGGCGCCGATTCGTGCCAGGATGTTGCGGCTATCATCCGGTCCGAATGGTCGCGAATCGAGAGGGTCCGGCTTCGCCCGGCAAGCACCTCGTCATCATCGGGGCCGGACCCGCGGGCCTCACCGCCGCCTGGGAGAACCAGCGCTTCGGCGGGACGGCCGTCATCCTCGAGAGGGATCCCCTCGTCGGCGGCATCGCCCGTACCGTCGAGCACAACGGCTACCGGTTCGACATCGGCGGGCACCGCTTCTTCACGAAGGTCAAGGAGGTCGAGGCCCTCTGGCACGAGATCCTCACCTCCGACTTCATCCGGGTTCCGAGACAGTCCCGCATCCTCTATCGGAAGAAGTTCTTCTCCTACCCCCTCAAACCGATGGAGGCCTTTTTCGGTCTGGGCCCCTTCGAGAGCTTCCGCTGCTTTCTCAGCTACGTCGCGGCCCGGTTGTTCCCCAAAACTCCCGAGGAAGACTTCGAGACATGGGTCTCGAACCGGTTCGGCCAGAGGCTCTTCTCGATCTTCTTCAAGACCTACACCGAAAAGGTCTGGGGGGTCCCCTGCACGCAGATCAAGGCCGAGTGGGCGGCCCAGCGTATCCGTGGCCTCTCTCTGTGGAAAGCCGTGATCCATGCGTTCTTCAAGGACCCGACGATCAAGACCCTGATCGACAAGTTCGACTATCCCAGGCTGGGCCCGGGACAGATGTGGGAGACCTTCCAGCGGAATCTGGAGGAGCGCGGCTCGAGGGTGCTGCTGTCGCGGCCGGTCACAGGAATTCACTGGAAAGAGGGCGTCGGGATCACGAAAGTGGAGGCAGAGAGCCCGGCGGGGGCCCCCGAGCCCTACTCCGGTGAGGCGTACATCTCGACGATGCCCATCGCGGAGCTCGTCGCCGCACTGTCGCCCGCGCCGCCCGAGCCCGTCCAGAGAGCCGCCGAGCGCCTCCGTTACAGGGACTTCATCCTCGTCGCCCTGATGTTCGAGGGGGAGGGGTTCTTCACGGACAACTGGGTCTACATCCACAGTCCGGAAGTGGAAGTCGGGAGAATCCAGAACTTCAACAACTGGTCGAGGGAGATGGTCCCGAGAGAGGGCGTGACCTGTCTGGGCATGGAGTACTTCTGCTTCGACAGTGACGAGATCTGGAACCGCCCCGACAGCGACCTCATCGAGCAGGCCAAGCGCGAGATCGGGGTGACGGGGCTCGTTCCCTCGGGCGCGCCGCTCCTCGATGGCGCGGTCGTCAGGATGAAGAAGACGTACCCGATGTACGACCCTGGCTACCGCGAGAACGTCGCCATCATCCGGGAGTTCCTCGAGGCGCATCTCCCCAACCTCCAGCTCGTGGGCCGCAACGGCATGCACAAGTACAACAACCAGGATCACGCGATGGTGACCGGTATGTACGCGGTGAGGAACCTCTACGGCGCCCGCCACGACGTCTGGGCCGTGAACGTGGACGAGGACTACCACGAGGAAGTTCGCGAGCTCAGGGACGACAACGGAACGAGCGCGGCTCCATGAGGCTCCGGACTCTCCCCGGAGGCTCCGGTTTCTTCCCGGAAAAGCTCCCGGCCACGAAAAAGCGCTTGACATCGGACGCTTTCATTCACTAGAGTCGCCCCCCATGAAAATCCTCCTCTGTATTGCGATGTGCATGTGCATGCGCCCGATGCGGGGGAGGGAGCGCGTGGGCTGACGCACATACACACGCGCAAGACGAAAGTCGAACCAAACCCGCAACGGCGCCGCCGTCGCGGGTTTTTTGTTTGAACCTGCGCGGCGCGCCTCTCGAAACGAACCCAGGTCGAAGAACGAAGGAGGCCCAGGATGAGCGAAGCCAAGAAGAACTACAGATTCGAGACCCTGCAGATCCACGCCGGGCAGGAACCCGCGCCGGGGACGAACGCCCGCGCCGTGCCGATCTACCAGACAACCTCGTACACGTTCGACAGTTCCGAGCACGGAGCGAAGCTCTTCGCCCTCCAGCAGTTCGGAAACATCTACACGCGCATCATGAACCCCACGACCGACGTCTTCGAGAAGAGAGTCGCGGCGCTCGAGGGGGGCGCGGCGGCGCTGGCCACATCGAGCGGACAGGCCGCGCAGTTTCTGGCCCTCACGACGATCGCCGAGGCCGGTGACAACATCGTCTCGACGAGCTTCCTCTACGGCGGGACGTACAACCAGTTCAAGGTGAGCTTCCCCAGGATCGGCATCAACGTGAAGTTCGTCGACGGCGACGATCCGGCTGACTTCGAACGCCTCATCGACGGGAGGACGAAGGCCCTCTACGTGGAGACCATCGGGAACCCGCGCTTCAACGTCCCCGATTTCGAGGCTCTCGCGAAGGTCGCCCACAGGAACGGGATTCCGCTCGTGGTGGACAACACTTTCGGCTGCGCGGGCTTTCTGGCGCGCCCGATCGACCACGGTGCCGACATCGTCGTCCAGTCGGCCACGAAGTGGATCGGCGGCCACGGAACGTCCATCGGGGGCGTCATCGTGGACGCGGGCAAGTTCAACTGGGGCAACGGGAACTTCCCCACCTTCACGACTCCCGCTCCCGGATACCACGGACTGAACTTCTGGGAGGTCTTCGGCGAGGGCGGGCCCTTCGGCAACATCGCTTTCATCATCCGCGCGCGCGTCGAGGGCCTTCGCGACCTGGGCCCGTGCCAGGCACCCTTCAATTCGTTCCTCTTCCTGCAGGGGCTCGAGACCCTCTCGCTTCGCGTCCAGAGGCACAGCGACAACGCGACCGCCCTGGCGGCGTGGCTCGCGGACCACCCCGCCGTCTCGTGGGTCAGCCAGCTCTCCCGGCCCGATCACCCCTACCACGCCCGGGCCAAGAAGTACCTCAAGAACGGTTTCGGCTCGGTCCTGACCTTCGGCATCAAGGGCGGGCTCGAAGCGGGTAAGAAGTTCATCGACAGCGTGAAGCTCGCCAGTCACCTCGCCAACGTCGGCGACGCCAAGACCCTCGTCATCCACCCCGCCTCGACGACTCACCAGCAGCTTTCCGAGGACGAGCAGAGGGCGAGCGGGGTGACGCCGGACCTGATTCGGGTCTCGGTCGGCCTCGAGCACATCGAAGACATCAAGGAGGACTTCGCCCAGGCCTTTGCGCTCGCAGAGGTCGTCGCGTGAGCACGAACTTCCCGACGTCGCCCGAGACCTCCTTCCAGAAGCTCCCGGCCCCGGTCCGTCTGGACTCAGGGCGCGTCTTCGGGCCCGTGACCGTGGGCTACCGGACCTGGGGCACGCTGTCGGAAAGGCGGGACAACGCGGTCCTCGTCTGCCACGCCCTCACCGGGTCGGCGGACGTGGACCGCTGGTGGGGCGGGCTTCTCGGGAAAGGCCGGGCGCTGGACCCGAGCCGCGACTTCATCATCTGTACGAACGTCCTGGGGGGCTGCTACGGCACCTCGGGACCGGCCTCGCTGAGACCCGGAAGCCGGACCCCGTATGGGCCCGGCTTTCCGGAGATCACCATCCGAGACATGGTGCGCGTCCAGGCCGCCTTCCTCGCCGAGCTCGGCGTGAAGCGGCTCAGGCTCGTCATCGGCGGCTCGATGGGGGGCATGCAGGCCCTCGAATGGGGCCTGACATTCCCCGGAAAGGTCGACTCCCTGGCGGTTCTGGCAACCTCGGCCCGGCACTCGGCCTGGTGCATCGCACTCTCCGAGGCGCAGCGCCAGGCCATCTACGCGGACCCGAACTGGAAGGGCGGCTACTACACCCCGGAGCGGCCGCCCTCCGCCGGTCTCTCCGCAGCCCGCATGATGGCCATGTGCGCCTACCGGAGCCGGTCGAGCTTCGAGGAGCGCTTCTCCCGGCGGACCGAGGCTTCCGGCGGGTTCGAGGTCGAGTCCTGGCTCGGCCACCACGGGCAGGAGCTCGTCCGGCGCTTCGACGCCAACACCTACATCACCCTCACGCGAGCCATGGACACGCACGATGTCGGCCGGGAGCGCGGCGGCGTCGCGGCCGCGCTGGGTTCTCTCGATGTCCCGGCCCTCATCGTCGCCATCGATTCCGACGTCCTCTACCCTCCCGTCGAGCAGAGAGAAATCGCCAGCCTGATCCCCGACTGCGAGTTCACAAGCCTTTCCTCTCCGCACGGACACGATGCCTTTCTCATCGAGGAAAGCGAGGTGAACGATCTCGTGTGCAGGTTTCGCCGCCAGAGTGCAAACCGGGCCGGGATCTTCCAGGAGGCTGCCTGCTTCTGAGGAATGAAGGGGGATAATCCAGCAACCGTTTCTGGCCTCTTTCGGGCCGAGCACCTGGAGGAAACCGAACTGGGCCGGGGACAGGAGATGTATGCAGACCCCCCAGCGGTCCCGGTTCGTCGAAATGGCCGGCCATGTCGTGATCGATTCCCTGCACCTGCCGTCGCTCGGGACCGGACTGCTTCTCTCGGTTCCCGTGCTGCTGGCGGTGTTCTTCGCGGCCAAGGTGCAATCCGGCACGCTGACTCTCGTCAGCCTCGCCGCCCTCTTCCCGCTGACGCTCTACGTCCTCTCGCGCCTCGCCCTCAACGGTCTCGGAGGCGATTCGATGGGTGGGGTGTTCTCACAGTCGGGCGGGAGCTTCGAGGATTTGATGCCCGTCTTCGGGCGATTCATCTCGCTGACTCTCGTCTGGGCCCTGCCCGCCGTCATCATGTTCGGCTTTTATGAGCCGAAGCTCCGGAATTCCTTCGCGGCGCCCTTCCGGATGGGGGCTCCCGAACCCCCGCCCGTCATCCTGACCCTCTACCTCGGAACCGGTTTCTTCGTGGGGTTTCTTCTCCTGACCGTGTCCGTGGCGGCCACGAAGTTCACCGATGCCTTCTCGGCGGGTTTCTGGGCGGCCCTGTTTCAGGGCAGAAGCGGCGAGGTCTTCTTGATGCTCGCCGCCTCGGTGGGCGCTCCCGTCGCGGTCTTTCTCCTCGCCGCGCCGTGGCTCTCGGCTCTCGGACAGAAGAGCCAGGGGTTCGCGGCCTTCCTGGCCGGCGTCCTCATCATCTACCTCGTCGGCGTCCACGTCTCGATTCACGGAAAGCTCTGCGGCTTTTTCGCTTCGGCCGTCATGTCGGGCATCTTGTCTGAAGGAGTCGGTCCGGCTCCACCCGCCCCGGCTTCGGCTCCGTCTCCCTCCGGCAAGGAGCCAGAGCCCACGGTCACGATTCCCGGCCGCGACGAGGAGATCCGGCAGGCGTGGGTCCTCTTCGCCCAGCGCCGGTCCGCCGCCATCGAGAGGCTCGAAATCCTGATCGCACAGTTCGCCCCCGACGGCCGCGTCCTTCATGCCCTGGCCATGATGCACCTGCAGTCCCAAGACAGCGTGCGCGCGGCTGAGGCGGCCCGCGGGGCCCTGCCGCTCTGCGCGGCAGCCGGAGACTTCAAGCAGGTCAAGGAGCTTTACGCGGCCTTCTCGAGCCAGGTCCAAGGCTGGGGCTACGACCACACGCAGCTTGCTGCCATCGGGGACGCCCTGGCTCAGGCGGGCGACATGATGCAGGCGGCCAATGCGTTCGCCTTCTCGCTTCATGCCGACGCCACCGACGCTCGCGCCTTCAAGGGGCTCCTCAAGTGCGCTTCTCATCTCGCGCAGAAGGGTGAAGCCCCCGATCGCGCCTTGAAGATCTACGAGTTCTTGATTGCCCGCGCCCCCGGGTCTCCCTTCGTCGAGCACGCGCGGACCGAGCTGACCGTCCTGAAAAAGAGGCTCTCGAAGACCTGACACCTCGGGAGTCGAGAGCCCTTTGCAAGCCCCGGAAGTGAACCCCCGCGGCGCCCTGGGCACGGCGGGGGCTCTCCCATGATGGGGTCAGTTCCCGAAGCCGAGCGGAGATCCGGAGACCGTGCCTCCCAGGGTGAAGATGTCGGCCCTCTTGGAGGCGGGGTTGTTGTCGATTCTGGTGGCGATCGCCAGGACCCGTCCCGCGCCCGAGACGGCCTCGACCCTGAGCTCGAGATCCCGGAACTCGGTCCGGATCGGCGATTCGTTGACGCCGAGAACGTCACGAACCACGCGGTTCTGCTGGAACCTCTCGAACGGTCCGAGCGAGTAGACCTTCTCGCCCAGGACGGCGCCGTCCTGGCCCGAGGCGATCACCTTGACCCGGACGTCCACGCTTTCTCCCTCGACTTCGGCCAGGATGAGGTTCGTCCGGAACCCCACGCCGTCCTCGACCGCCGGGAAGGAAGAGGAGACGCGCGGACTCCCCGAAGCGGCCGTTCCGATCACCTCGCTCGACTCGCGCGAGAACGTGCCGAACTCCTCCGTGATCGGCTTTCCGGGAGCGGGATTGACCGCGGAAAGAGACCGGCCCTTGCTGGGATCTCCGAGATCGATCGGCGTCGACGTCTCGGAGACGACGGCGATCGGGGCGAGGGCACCGTCCAGCCGGACCATCCCGCGCGTGTCGTTTTCGATCTGGAAGAGGTCTCCGACGACATCGGGAAAAACGACCGCTCTGGGCCCCTCGGCCCGCGCCGGAATGGTCACTTCCCGCTCGACCGGCGTTCCAATTCCCTTGTCGGGCAAGAACGTCATCGTGACCTTGATGGCGCTCCGCGAGAGATTGGTCATGCTCACCCGGGTGGTGTAGAAGGACTCATTGAGTGCCTTCGCTCTGACCGCCGCCGGCAGGAAGGCCGGCAGGGAGGCGTTCGGCGCGGAGAGCTTCCGAGCGGAACCCGCCACGTCCGTCGCCTGGAAGAGCTCCCCCGTGCGCGCCGCGAAGCTCCCGGACAGGTTGTCGATCACCGTGGCGAAGGCGGCGACGCTCCCGGATCCGCTCTCGGACACAACTTCTGCCGTTCCCCCATCGAAGCGGACGCCCGGCGGGAAGAGCTCGCGGTCGGTGGAATTCACCTGGGTCTTCGAGTACGGCCGGAGAGAGACGAACTTCTCGCCCACTTTCTGCCCATCGACGTTGTAAAGCGTGACCCGGACCCCGGCGGACTTGCCAGAGGTCTCGGAGAGGATGATGTTCGTGCGGTAGCCGGCCTCGGGATCCCTGAGGCCTCCAAGAACCGCGAAGATGTCTCCGGCCGCCAGCGGGGAGGCGCCCCTGGCCTGCCCCCCACCTTGCACGCCCTGGCCAGACAGGACGATGGGAATCTCGGCCCCGTAGCGGGCCAGGGCTCCCGAGTCCGATGTCTTGATCGAGTCGGTCGTGGTGCGAATCGAGAGTTGGGAGAGGTCGGGAGAGCGGATCTCGACCTGCCCGCTGACCCCATCCAATCCGAAAAGTCCCTTCACCAGATCGGCGAGGGAGTAGGTGGTGTAGGGCGCGAGATCCATCGAGTTCTTCCGAACAGAGGGATCCGTCTGTCCATCCGCTCCGTCCGGCGTCCAGTAGAGCGTGACCGTCACCTTCGTTGAGCCCTGGTTGCGGATCCAGGCACCCGAGACGAAGGAGGCCCCCATCCCAGGAGCCGTCACGGCAGATGTCAGGAAGACCGAGAACTGCTCGGGCGAGAGGGACTGGCGGTTCGCGCCCGGTCCGGAGGCAGGGAGGGCCTCGTCAAAGACCTGACCGAAAGCCTCACCGCCGGGTGTCTCTGGAGAGGGTGCGAACACGAGAGTCGTGCTCACGATGGAAGGACTCTCCGCCGGCCGGCGGGACCGATCGACCGCGACCTCGAAAGTCCGCTCCATTCCGGCCGGCAAGGGAGAGCCGAAGTCTCCGCTCAGGGAAAGCCAGATGCCTTCCGGACCGATTCTGGGAACCACGAGGGCGGGGGCGGTCCCGATGTTTCGGATCGTGACCGTCTGCGGAGCTGGATTCGTTCCCAATGGCGCGGAGAACCTGACGACGTCTCCGTCGACATAGGAGAACTTGGCTCCGGTGTCTGGCGCCGAGAAAGGCTGAACGACGTTGACGAGCACCGGAGAGTCGAGGCTTCCCCCCGCCCAGACGGCTCCGAGCGACCCCGATTTCAGGCCGGGCGAGGCCGTGAGGCTCGCGTCGAACAGAAGGGTCACGACCACCTCGCCACCCGGTGCCACTGTCTGGACCGAGGCCGGAGAAGGCACGAACAGGCCGGGCGTCCCGCTCAGGTTCAAGGCTGACGCGGCCCCGCCCGTGTTCTTCAGTGTCATCGTCACACCCGCCGGAGGAGCCGCTCCGAGCTCCGCGACGAGAGCGGGCGGCGGGACGACGACCGTGAAGGTGGCAGGCGGACGCAGAGCGGAAGCCTGAACCGTGACGGGATCGCTCGGGCACGCCGCGTCCTTCACTGCTCGAATCTGAATGCAATAGGTTGCGTCGGCGGCCGGACTCGTCGGGATGCTGACGGAAAGGCTCGAGGTCTGAAGCGTGACGGGAGACGTGCAGTCCGCGTTCTCGGAAACCGCGACGAGGAAGACTGCTCCGGAGACGGGAGCCCAGGACACGACGATGGGATTCCCCGCCACGACCGGAGCCTGAGGCGCGCTCAGAATCTGAGGAGTCGCGGCCTTGTCACAGGCGGACTGGCTGACCAGGAACTCGGCGTCGCCGACGAGGATCCGTCCCGTACGAGCGCCGGCCGAGTTGGAGCTCGCCCGGAATCTCACGGTTCCCGTTCCAGAGCCCGAGCCTCCCGAGACGATCGAGAGCCACGACACCTGGGGTCTCGCCGTCCACGAACAGCCCGCGGATGTGACCACCGTGAACGAGCCCTCGGCTCCGTCAGAAGGAACCGAAGAGCCGGACGGCTGCAGGGTGACATCGCAGGGCGCCGCGCCCTGGTTGACGACGACCGTCAGGTCCCGGATCCGGATGGTCCCGGCGCGGGGAGTCTGACTGGCGTTCGCCGCCACGTTGAAACGGACGCTGCCACTGCCCGAACCATCAGGCGCGGTCAGGCTGATCCAGGAATCGGAAGTCGTAGCAATCCAGGGACAGGACGGCTCGGCGGTCACGGCGATCGAGAGCGACGTGGCTCCCGAGTGACTGACGTTGAAGACCGTGGGCACCACCGAAATCACGGAGCAAGCGGCCTGGGAAACGGTGAACGTGGCCTCGCCGGCGGTGATGAAACCGCTTCGCACGGAGCCGGAGTTCGGAAGGACGCTGTAGGAGACGGTTGCCGGTCCCGAACCCTGGGAAGCCGAGTTGAGGAGGATCCAACTGACACTCGGCGTGACGAGCCAGGGACAGCCGCTGCCCGTCAGGATCGAGAACGTCGCGTTCGAGGCCCCTCCCACGCCGAGCGACGCAGATGATGGCTCCAGCATGATCGAACAGCCGCTGGCCTGGGAGACGGTGAAGGTCTGTCCGCCGGCCGTCACGGTGCCTGTACGGGCAGGGCCGCTGTTGGCGGCAGCATTGAAGGTAACGGTCGCGGGTCCGGAGCCCGAACCGGCCGATGTGAGGGTGATCCAGGAGGAGTTGCTCGCGGCCGTCCAGGCGCAGCCGGCCCCAGTCTGCAGCGCGAAGGAAAGTCCCGTGGAAGCAGTCGCGGGAACACTGAGCGAGGAGGGAACCAAGACGGTCGAACAACCACTCGCCTGATTGACCGTGAAGGTCAGGCCCGCGGCGGTCACGGTTCCGCTGCGAGCCGGACCGGCGTTGGCGAGCACCTTCAGGGAGACGATCCCCGTTCCCGTGCCGGTCGCGCCGGAGTTGATCGTGACCCAGGTCGCATTGCTCGCGGCACTCCACGAGCACCCGAACGGAACGACCACCTGGAACTGGAGGTCATCGATCTGCGTGGCACCGACATTCACCGAAACAGGATTCAGCGACGCGACACATCCGACGTCCTGGTAGACGGTGAAGGAAGCGCCCCCCACATGGATGGAGCCGGTCCTCTGGGACCCGGGGTTTGCGGCCACGTTGAAGGTGACGGTGCCGGGACCCGTTCCGCCCGCTGCCGTCAAGGAGATCCAGCTGTCTGTGGTCGTCGCCGTCCAGGTGCATCCGGACTGAACGGAAACCGCGAACGAGAGCCCGGTTGCGCCCGTTCCGGGAGCGACCGTCGAGAGGGGAGTAAAGCTGTACGTGCAGGTGCCCGCCTGGTAGACGGTGAACGGCAAGCCAGCGGCGGTGATGATGCCCGTACGCGGCCCGGCCGGGTTGGAAGCAACATCGAAGAGGACAGTGGCCGCCCCCGAACCCGTGATCGGAGCATTGGTGTCAGGGGCACTCCTGACGGCTCGTTGCGGCCCCCCTCCCCCGAAGAGTGTGATCCAGGACTCGTTGGTGTCCGCGATCCAGGGGCAGTCGGTCTGGGTTTCGATCTGGAACGCCGCCCCGCTCAGTCCGCCGATCGGGACGTTGATCGAGGTGGGCAGGAGTGCGTAGGTGCAGGCAGGGGTCGCTGCCGAGACGACGGCGCTCGGATCACTGATGACGGTGTTCTCGTTCAGGCTGTGCGGACTCGTGACGGTTCGAACCCGGAGGTAGTAGGTGGTTCCCGGGGTCAGGTTCGTGATCTGAACCGACGTCTCGGACTTCGAACTCGTCGTCGCGGCCGTCGAGTAGGGTCCGCCAGCGCTCGTTGCCTTCTCGACGACGCAGTAGCCCGGGTCGGCGGTATAGGCCACCGGATCCCAGGACACCTCGACGCGGGCCGCACTCAGTGCCAGGGCCGTCACTCCCACCGGGGCGATCGTCTGCGCCGCATCCCAGCCAGGGACCCAGGAGTCCAGAAAAGTCTTCAGGGCGGGGTCGGTCGTGTAAAGGCCGTTGTAGCCAAAGCCGAGGAAGGGATAGGTGAGGTACTGGAAACCGGAAGGGATCTCCCCGGTTAGGGCGTTCGAATCGACGAGGAAGGAGTAGAGGCCGGGCAGGTTTCCGATCGCGGGCGGGATCGATCCCGTGAGCCGGTTGAGGCCGAGGTTGATGTTGGAGAGGTTCGTGAGGCTGGCGAGCGAGGCCGGCAACGGGCCCGTGATCAGGTTGTTGTACAGATTGAGGTCGAAGAGTCCCGAGAGGCCCGAGATGGAGGCGGGAAGGGGACCACTCAGATTGTTGCTCGGGAGCATCAGGGCCGTGACGGTGCCGGTGGCCTCCGCCCCCCGCGCGGGACCGCCTCCGCAATAGACCCCCGCCCACGTGCACTCGGTTCCCTCGGGACCTCCCCACCCGGCGTTGGAGATCCAGCCAGGACCGTTCGTCGATGCATACAGATCGAGGAGTGCCTGGCGCTCCTCTGGTAGAACTTGCGCCATCCCGTGGCTGGAGGGCAACAGAAGCGAGAAGAGTAGGACTGCGAAGGCTCCCGCGACGGAGAGTCTCGCCCTCTGGGCCAGCCCGTCCCGGCCCTCACGGCCAGAAAAGAGCCTCGAAGGGGAACCTGCCGTCCCGCGGACAGATACCGGCCGGATCTGGAAAACGACGCGAACAGACATCTCATACCTCCCCGAGCATCTGGACCTTTCCAAGACGTTTTCGCTCCAGGACCTAGCCCTGGATGGCTTCTGAACCTCGAAAGCGATCGACTTGCTTCGCGGCGGTCATCGCCCGGGGCCCTGGCTCGGTGGTTCGGCGGCTCGGATCTCGATGATAGGAAAGAACTTGGCGATATCATGACCTAAGGAATGCCGAAGAGACAAAGTTCTTTCGGATCTGCGGCGAAGGGGCGGCTGTCTGACCTGCCGGCGATCAGGTTCTTCCTTCTGACGACCCTGGTGCTCGCTGGCCCCGGATGCGACGTCGCGAACCGGCAACCCAGAACTCCCGACACTCTCGTGACACAGGCCGACCTCGATGACGACATCCCTCGGATCGAGGCCAAGCTCGACCGTCTCACCGGCTCGAAGGCGACGCTGAACCGTGTGACGCTCCTCCATCTTGGGTGCAACTCGAAGCCCCAGCGGATCCGCCTGATTGAGAGTGCGGAGCGGACGCTTTTTCAGGCCGTTCCTTACTGGTTCGACGACGAGGAGGGGCGATTTTTCAGGGATCTCATCCGGGCCAAGCGGGAGAGGTCTCCCCGCCTCGACCTCCGAATCCTGATGGACTGGACATCACCGGGAACGACGGGCGACCTCTTTGGCACGAAGATGGTTGCCAGCCTCCGGGAAATAACGGGTGGTTCCCTTCTGCTCTGGAACCGCCCGCAGTGGGGACGCCGCTTTTCTCCTGACATTCTCAGAAACCGGATGCACGAGAAGTTGCTCGTCGCGGACGGCGACAAGCTGATCATGGGAGGAATGAACGTCGGCGAGGGGAACCTGCAAGGCGGTGCGACGAGGAAGGGCTGGCACGACACTGACATTCTGGTAGAGGGACCGGCGGCGGCCGAGGCTCAGAAAGTGTTCTTGAAGCTCTGGGAGTTGGCGCGATATCTCGAGTCCGCCGCTCCGTTTCCGGCATTCCGGGAGGAAGAGACGGAATTGTTGCAGAGTCTCTTCTACAAGGACGACGGCCGCTTCAGCATCCGCCAGATGGGTGACGGCAGGACGATGCTGAAGAAGATCGAGGGCGAAATCCCCTTCAGGCACTACCTCGAGGATCCGGCCTACTTTCCGCCCTTTCCACCGCGGCCCGACTGGAAGACTCCCGTGCGCCTCATCTACGACAACACGCTCGTCGACCGGAATCCCAGGACCGGCAAGCAGTTCTCGAAGATCATGGACACGCTGACCTACTCGATCCGCAAGGCGAAGCGATCGATCTTTCTGTTCATCCCATACCTGACCCCGCATCAGGACTTCCTCGAAGAACTGGTGGCAGCGGCCAGGAAGGACCGGTTCGTCGTCGTCATCACGAACTCCAGGCGAAGCATCAAGATCGGGGAGATTCCTTGGAAAGCCGGGACGTCCCACTACGGGAAGCTCCTGGATGGTGGAGTGCACCTCTTCGAATGGCAGGGGCATGACGACCTCTTCGAGATCGAAAAGAGGGCCGGGTGCACCATCCCCGATGGGAACTGGCCCGGACGATTCATCCACTCGAAGGTCGCGGTGATCGACAGCGACACGTGCATCGTCGGATCTCACAACTTCAACGAGAGAAGCGAGTCCCTGAACAACGAAGTGGCCGCCCTGTTCACCGACCACGAGATCGCGACCCAGCTCATCAACGCTTTCGTGGAAGACCTCGATCTTCAGGAGGCGAGCCGCACGGTGCCGTGCGGCGACGCCCTTTTCCAGCGTCCGCAAAGGGTGAAGCGAATCCTCCCAGAGGATGCGGAACGCTACATGCGCGAACACGGAGGCATGGCGAGGTTCCTCTCGCGCCTTCAGGCGTACATGTAGGAGGCAGCCCGAGGTCAGCGATCGAGAGGCGCGGCCCGGAGAAGTCCGAGGCGAGCCAAGTCCGGGGGGCCCTCGAGAGATGAGCGATCTCCGATCCGCCATCGGTTCCTGTCGAGCCACCGGTCGATGAAGGCACGGCTCCCCAGGATCACGCCTTCAGAGAGGTATCGAATCCGGTGCCGGAGGGCGGCTCCCGCGGGCAGATGTCCCTCTTTCGCCTCGACTTCGGCCGCTTCCTGCCGG
>JAJVIN010000058.1 GCA_022071945.1 Thermoanaerobaculia bacterium
GTCTCGCAGATCGCCAACTCAGGGTCCTCTTCGCCATGCTCGCGACGGGGACCCCTTATCAACCCAGAATTCCCATCTCCAATGCCACCTGACGCCCTTGACAAAGGGTGGGGAGTCCTCTCCCCGCAGCGGCGGGGCGAGGGCAGGGAAGAAGTAGGATCGGCTCATCTCGAGAGCTACTTGGAATAAGCTAAGGATGCTTGAGCGATGTGTTGTCCGCCCCCCCGTTGTAGGTCCCGGCGCTCTTCTTGAAGGAGACCACCTGGCCTGACTTCGTCTGACGGAACGAGACCGTGTACTCGAAATCGGTCAGACCCGCGAAGAAGATCAGGTACGGGCGATCCGCTCCCCAGTCCAAGACCTTGACGAAGACCTCGGGGTTACCAGGATCCGAGAAGTAGAAGAACCCGAACTGGTCGCCCTGAGGCAAGGCCAGGGCGGTTCCCGAGGCGCCGCTGTACTGGTTCCGGTAGCTCACCGTCACCGCGACGGTTCCCCGGGAAAGGAGAAGCTCGGCCCCGAGTGGACCCGGCTCCCCGGCGTCCGCGGGATCTCGCTGGGCTTCCGGTAGCGGCCAGAAGGCGATGTTCTCCGAACCGCCCGCCGATTTGAGAAGGGAGGGCGGAAGCGGCGCGACCTCTTCGCTCACTCCATCCCAGAGGCCGCCGTCCATGCTGACGTGCGGAAGGGAGGTGTTGTCACCCCAGCCGTTGAGCGAGCCCGCGGGTTTCGTGAACGTGACGGACTTGCCCGTCTCGAGGTTCGCGTAAGTGACGCGGTATTCGAAATCGGTCAGCCCGGCGTAAAAGAGGAGGTAGGGACTCGTCGAGCCGAAGTCCAGCACCTTGACGAAGACCTCGGGATTTCCGGGATCCGAGAAGTAGAAATAGCCGAACCCATCGCCCTGGGGGATTGTCAGGGCATCACCCGTCTGTCCGCTGTACTGATTGCGGTACCAGACCGTGACCTTGACGCGGCCCTTCGAGAGCAGCATGGCCTTGGAGGATCCGAAGGAGAGTGAAGGGGAATCAACGCTGTAGGCGCCGGAGCGGTCGAACGCCGCGACGGTGAAACGGTACGGACGGTTCGCGTCGAGTCCGGAGAGGGTCTTGCTGGTGGTCGATAGAACAGTGGTCTCGTTTCGGAACCCGGCTTCCGCGACCTCGTCCGTATATCGGACAAGGTATCCCACTGCCGAGGGAGAGGGATCCCACGAGAGCCGGACGGTCCCTCCGTCTCGAGTTCCATGCAGGTTAGACGGAGCCGCAAGGGAAGAGACGCCGCCCACGCGAATCGGCGAAGGGTACGAGACAAAGCTGCTCGGATTGACGCCATCGTCCGTGCGCGCGCCGAGATAGTAGTCTCCGGCAGGGAATCCAGTCGTGTCCCACGTTCCACCAACGGACCCCGAGGCCGCCGTCTGTGGGGGCACGACGACGAGGCCGCCCCACTCGCCCTTCCTGCGCGAAACGAAGAAAGATGTCGAGGTGGCGGCCGAGGCGGGGGTGACGCGCGCGGTGAAGGTGGCCCAGCGGCCGTCGAACTGGACGTGGGAGAAGGCCGTCACAGGTGGTGCCTGGGGAACGAGGGCGTAGAGGTCGACTTCTCCGGACGACAGGTTCGAGGACGAAAGGGTCCAGTTGCCGGCCTCGGCTCCGGGAACGACGAACATTGCCTGCGATGCATTGCCGAAGTAGCGCGTGTTGGGATAGTCGGACGGGTTCGCCGGCGTGATCTGCTTTCCCGACGGGGTCGTCAGAGTGATCGCCGGGGCCGGCTTTCCTGGCCTGGAAACCGCACTGAAAACCACCCCCGAAGGCGCAGGAAGGTTGATTCGCTGTTCGACGGAGTGTGGACCGGACTCTCGCCACGGCTTGAAGACCTGGTACATGTCGATGAGGTTCCAGCCGATCTTGAGGTGAACGGCCTCGTCCCAGTAGCCGACTTCCTGGGCGATCGTGATACCGAGGACGCTGCCCGAACGCTTGAAGGACGCGATCCAGCTGCCGTTTCCACCCTTTCCCACCCAGACCGAGGTCTCCGATGCGGCCAGGTCGTACGGTAAGGGCCCGAATCCGGATTCGAGCAGGAACCTCAGGCTCTGACAGAAGCCATCAAAAGTCCCACACTGGATACTGGGAATCCTCAGGCCGGCGTAGAGGCGCCCGGAGAACTCGGGGCGAGACGGGTCCAAGAGCACGGATACGCTCCCGTGAAGGAGGCCGAACAGGTCGATGACACCATCGAGCGAGAAGGACTGATGGCCGGCGGAAAGATCAAGCTTTGCCTCCAGGCTGCCGATCTCCTGCCCCAGCAGCATTCCCCGTCCTCCGTGGAATGTGACGGGCCCGGCCAGATCGATTGTGAGCCCAACTTCCTGCAACTCCAGAATGGGAAGGGTGGACGCCCCGAGCCGGATCTTGCCGCACGGAACGCAGGCCAGATCCGCAGCCCCGAAGATGGTCAGCTTCGATGGTTCACTGATGTTGCTGACCTCGAAGGTGAGCCCACTCAGCTCGAAGTAGTACGGAGGGATCTTCAGGCTCGTGGGAAAGCCGAGCTTGGCGCGATCGATCGCGCCGTTCCGGAGTCCGAGGCCAACCTTGAGGAAATCGATGTCGTTGATTTTGCCGAAGCGGATGTCGGCATCGACGGAGAGCTTGTTCTCCCCAGGCTCGTATCCGAAACGCACATCGCCGAACGACAGAATCGATTGCAGGAACGAGTTCTCGGGTCCGAACGTTCCCTGGACGCTCTTGAGCTCGAGAAAGGGCGCCTCGGGCCGGGCGAGGACTCCCAGACTGATCTTGGCCAGAGAGAAGTTGCTGGGACCGATGGAAACGAGGCTGTCGAAAAGGACTCCGTCGCAACGGGGCTTGATCGTGCCATCGCCGCCGCCGGTGAGGACCATTCCGCCCAGGGTCAGGGAATAGGCGCCCGGAATCGGCGCGGGCCTCAGTCCATTGCCGTACGCGCAGCCGTCGGCTCCGGCACCGCTGACGTCGAACTTCAGCCCCGATACGGTCGCGGCGTCCAGGATGACCGGACCCGTCGGTCCAGAGTCTCGAGACACACGGAGTGCGCCTGTGCCGCTGAACACACCGCTGCTTTCGAATTGGCGGACGAACTTCGCATCGCCGTCCATCCAGAGGATCTTGTTGAAGTTGACGCGCCCCTTCAGGGTGAATGTGTTCATGGGGCTCTCGACCACCGAGTCCGCGCACAGTTTGAGTCCGCCCGTGTTGACGCACGACTCGGATGCAGTCACGACGATCGTGCCGCTCTTCTCGCAAGTTGGGGCTCCCGGTGCGTTCACGGTCAATCTCCATCCGTAGGTCCCGGGAGCGGAGTAGGTCTTGGTACCCGAAGCGGACGCCTGGTTTCCGCCGTCCCCGAAGGACCAGCTGAAGGCCGCTGCTCCGCTGGCACAGTTGCTGCGAGCCTCCGTGGCCGAGAAGGAAATGGGGGTGCCAGCCGGCGCGGTCGACGGCATGTTCGCCGTGCATGTGAGAGTGCACGCCGCCGCGGCCGAGAAGGGGTAGCTCGAGAGGTTGTTGCTCTCGTTGGATTCCACGACGGCCGAGGTGTCGTCTATCTCGATCCGGAAGGCGTGCGGCCCAGGCGTGAGAATCCAGGCTTCTGTTGTGCGGAGCGGAAGGGTCGCGCCAGGAGCTTGGGGAACGCCCACCGTGGCTGCTTGATAGGCCTGCCCGTCCTTGTAGGCCGTGACGTGCACGGTACTCACCGGAACAGACCCCGCCCCGCGGTTGGCGAGCGTCATGTCGAAATAGACCGCCTGGCCGGCCTGCGGAGAGCTCACGTTGGCGCCGCTCGCATCGACCATCCGCAGGTTCTCGATCGTGAGGTCGGGCAGGGCCGGAGCCCCGACCGTGAAGTCGAAGCTCACGACGTTGTTGGCGTCGCTCGACTCCGGCAGGAGATTCGTGTCGTCGACGAAGACCCGGAAGTTGTGAGCGCCAGCCGTCAGGATCCAGGGCTCGGTCGTCCGCTGTTCCTTCACCGCCCCTGGCTGGATGGGAATCGAGAGGAATCCGGAGTCATAGAGCTGGCCATCCCTGTAGGCCGAAAGATGAACGGAACTGACTGTGGCGGCGGCGGTTCCCCGGTTCGCCAGAGTCCAGAGGAATCGAACGTCCTGTCCCGGTTGCGGAGACGTGATCGGAACCAGGCTCGCATCCGTCATCCGGAGGTTCTCCACCACAAGGTCCGCAAGTGCACCGGCCGTCGCTTCACCAAGTGTCCACGTGTCCGACAGGGTGCTTCCGCTCGACGTGGTGCCTCCGAAGAGGACGGTGACTCTATTCACCTGGTCGTGGGCCATCGCGTGATAGCGGCGAGCCGCCGGGCTTCCTGACGGATAGATCTGCTTCCACGACATCCCATCGAACGCCCATGTGTCGCCGAGGACGCCGGAGCTGTTGTTGCCTCCGAACAGAATGGTCTGCATCCGTGCGTCATCGCGTGCGGCTGAGGCATTCGCCCGATTCGTCGGGACTCCTCCGACCCACTTCTCCCAGTACCCTCCCTCGACGATCCAGTGTCCATCGAGGAGCCCCGACGGGCCTCCTCCCCCGATGGCGGCCGCATGGTCGGAAGGGGTCAGCGCATACGCAACGCCGGCACGAGCCGGGAGCTTGTAGGAGGATCGCGTCAGGTTTTGCCAGTTCGAGCCGTTCCAGTACCAAACGTCGTCGAAGTACTGGGCAGCGGAGTTCACGCCGCCATAGAGAGCGACTCCCTTCGTCGAGGTAAGCCCATCGAAGGCCATTCCATGTCCGAAGCGCGCCTGCGGCTTGGTGGAAGGCGACATCTGGATCCAGTTCGATCCGTTCCAGACCCAAGTGTCGTCCAGAGCCCACATTCCGTTGCCGCCGCCGAACATCACGATGTTCTGTTGCCGAGGATCCCACGCCATCGCATGCAGATATCGGGCAGGTGGTGGGGTCAGAGGAGCAGCCTGACTCCACGTCGTTCCATTCCAGGTCCAAGTGTCGCCCAAGATCTCGCCGGAGCTGTTCGCTCCCCCGAAAAGTACGACCTGCCTCCGGACGGGGTCGTAGGCCATGGTGTGCCCGTATCGAGCACTCGGGGCGTATGCCGGAGACTTCGCCGTCCACTGCCATTCGATTGCCGCAGCCGAGTGTGTCCAGATTGAAAAGATCAGCAAAGCCGCCAACGGGATCAGCCGTCTTCCTCGCCATTCCGCGAAACCTTCAAGGGCCCGGGAGAGGGAACGACTTCCAGTATCGATCATCGCCGCCTTCTTTCAGGCCGGATGCGTGGGATCCGGCCGCCAGAGATCCTCTGGAGCTCCACCAGGCCGCGAGTTCCGAGGCGCTGGTACCTCGCAACCACGGGAGAACGTCATCTTAGCGTGGGATCCTTGTGGAAGGCACTGCGGACACGCCGAGGCGGGAACTCGGATGGCGCTTGGCCGCGGCGCGGCGCCCGCCCCGGCCGCTCCTCCCTCGCCAGCCCCCGGGGGCGGCAGCGGCGTTAGCGGCAGCGGCGTTAGCGGCAGCGGCGTTAGCGGCAGCGGCGTTATCCTTCCGCGCGGTGAGTCATCAGAGCACAGAGCCGCCGGGGATCCCGTCGGGACCGAGAATCCTCTTGATCTCGCCGCGTGGCCCTCTCTACCGCCACCGGACCGGGATCTGGAAGAAGTCCCTCCGCTATGCGCCGTTGACGCTGACGACCCTGGCGTCCCTCGTCCCGCCGGAGCTCGGGGCCACCGTCGAGATCGTCGACGAGGGGATATCGGATATCACTCCGGACACAAAGGCCGATCTCGTCGGGATCAGCGCCATCACGGGTACGGCGCCGCGCTCGTACGAGCTCGCCGCCGAATTCAGGAGGCGCGGCCTCCCGGTCGTCCTCGGCGGGGTCCACCCGACCCTCCTGCCCGATGAGGCCGCCCGGCATGCGGATTCCGTCGTCACGGGATACGCCGAGGAGTCCTGGCCCGAGCTCCTGCGCGACTTCGTGAAGGGCCGGATGAAGGCGCGCTACGACCAGAGTCCCGCGCTGACGCTCTCGGGCCTGCCGTTTCCCCGACGCGAGCTCCTTTCGCGGAAGCACTTCACGGTCTTCCACACGATCGAGACGACCCGGGGCTGCATCCATCACTGTGAGTTCTGCGTCGTCCCCACGGCATGGGGGAAGCCTCTTCACAAGCCCGTGGCCGAGGTCGTCGCCGACATCCGCCAGATGGGAGCCAAGAAACTCCTGTTCCTCGATCTCAACCTGATTTCCAGCTTCGACTACGCAAGAGAGCTCTTCACGGCCCTCATCCCTCTGAAGGTGAGGTGGGGCGGGCTTTCGACGACCCTCATTGCCTCGGATGAAAGCCTCCTCGACCTGGCCGCCCGAAGCGGCTGCCGAGGTCTCCTGCTCGGGTTCGAGTCGCTGCGGGGAGACTCGCTGAAAGAGACGGGGAAGCCCTTCAACCTGAGGCGGGAGTACCGCGAGGTCGTCAGGAAGATCCACGACCGGGGCATTGCCATCCAGGGCTGCTTTGCCTTCGGGTTCGACCACGACGACTCCGGGGTTTTCGCCGAGACCGCCGAGTTCGCCATCGAGGCCGGCATCGACCTGCCGCGCTTCGCCGTCCTGACCCCGTTTCCCGCGACACCCCTCTTCCGGCGGCTCGATGGCGAGGGCCGGATCCTCACGACGGACTGGACTCTCTACGACGGCCAGCACGTCGTTTTCGAGCCCGCCCGGATGTCGGTTTCCGAGCTCCAGCTCGGGATCGAGAGGGCCTGGAAGACGGCCTACAGCTATCGTGGCGTGGCGCGCCGGCTGCTCTCGTCGAGGGTCCAGCTCCCGCTCTCGTTCGCCGCCAATCTCGGCTACCGCTTCTACGCCCACAACCTCTCGCGCTTCTACACCTGCCGCGAAGCGCTCGTGTGACGTGAGGCTCACCCTCGTCCATCCCTGCATCGGCAGGAAGCGTGGCCAGCCGTACATCAAGAGCTGGCAGATGGAGCCGCTGGCGCCCGCCCTCATCGCGGCCCTCACTCCCGGGGATGTCGAGGTGCGCTTCCACGACGACCGCATGGAGGAAGTCCCGTTCGACGAGCCTTCGGACCTCGTGGCGATCAGCGTCGAGACCTACACCGCCCGCCGCTCGTACGAGATCGCCACCGAGTACCGCAGGCGCGGCGTTCCCGTCGTGATGGGAGGCTTTCATCCGACTCTCGTTCCCGGTGAGGCCGCGGTCTTCGCCGATGCGGTCGTCGTGGGAGAGGCGGAGGCCGTGTGGCCCGAGCTGATCGACGACTTTCGATCCGGCTCCCTGAAGGAGCTGTACAGAAGCCCCGCCCGGCCCGTCCTCTCGGATAGCCGGCCCGACCGCCGCATCTTTCGGGACAAGCGCTACCTTCCGATCGGACTCGTCGAGGCCGGACGGGGCTGCCACTTCCGGTGCGAGTTCTGCGCGGTCCAGTCCTTCTTCGGCAGCACGCAGAACCGGCGGGATGTCGACTCGCTCCTTTCCGAGATCCGCTCCCTTCCTCAGCGGCTCCTCTTCTTCGTGGACGACAACATCACGTCGAACATGGACGAGGCCAAGGAGTTCTTTCGCGCCCTGATCCCGCTCGGGCGAAAGTGGGTGAGTCAGGCAAGCATCAACGCGGCGCACGACGAGGAATTCCTTGACTTGATCAAGCGAAGCGGCTGCCAGGGGCTTCTGATCGGGTTCGAGTCCCTCGATCCCGAGACCCTGCGCCGCATGCACAAGGGATTCAACACAATGGCCGGCGGCTACGAGCGGGCCCTCTCGAACCTGCGGAGGTTCAGGATCCCGCTCTATGCGACCTTTCTTTTCGGTAACGACGAGGACACCCATTCAACTTTCCGGGATGTCCTGGAATTCTGCGAGGAGAGCCGCTTTTTCATCGTCGCGTTCAATCACGTCACCCCGTTTCCCGGTACCCCGCTCTACAAGCGCCTGCAGGATGAGGGCAGGCTCCGGTTCGAGCGCTGGTGGCTTCATCCGGCCTATCGCTACGGCGACGTCCCGTTTCACCCCCGGCACCTCACCTGCGAAGAGGTCCGGGATGGGTGTCTGAAGCTGCGCGGCAGTTTCTACCGCTGGGGCGGAATCGCCCGGAGAAGCCTCGACCTCAGGGTCAACGCCCCGACCCCCTTCATGTGGGGAAACTTCTTTCTCATCAATATGATGATCCGGTCGGAGGTGAGGGCGAGGGCCGGGTACCCCCTCGGGGACGAGAGCTTCGTGGGTCCGCTCGCCGCAAGGGCGGGGGATCAAGCCAGCATTTCCTCCTCCGTGCTTGAGCAATCGGCATAGACTGCCGGTATCTGGCGCATGGGGACGGACCTGTCTCGTGCGGGCCCTCCCGGCTTCGAAAGTGAAAGGGGGGATGACGCAGATGGTGACAGCACTCGCCGGCAAGACCGCGGATCTCGCGGGTCCCGGCATCAGCACTTACGAGGAAGTGGAGAAGATCCTGCCCGTAGGCTACAGCTCGCTTCTCGATCCCAAGGAGACTCAGGTGGCCATCACGGCGGCCAAGCGCTTCATCGAGGACGGGCTGTGCAAGGAACTGAACCTGATCCGGGTCGAGGTGCCCCTCATCGTGACGAAGGAGAGCGGCGTCAACGACTACCTGGATCGCGATGGCTCACGCACCCCGATCGATTTTCCGTGCGGCCTCGGACTTCCGAAGAGGATGGAGGCCCAGATCGTCCAGGCGGCCACGAAGTGGAAGAGGATGGCTCTCCGCCAGTTCGGGATGAAGCCCGGCGAGGGCCTCGTGACCGACATGAGGGCGGTCCGCAAGGACTACTTCCTCGATCACGACCACAGCGCCTATGTCGATCAGTGGGACTGGGAGAAAGTGATCACCGCCGAAACGCGGAACCTCGACACCCTCAAGGACACGGTCCGGAAGATCTGGAAGGTCATCAAGGGAGCGGAGACCTACCTCTATGACCTCTTTCCGAAGCTGAAGGACTCCCGCTACCCGGATCTGCCCGAGGAGCTCGTCTTCTTCCACGCGGAGGAGATCCTCGAGATGTACCCCGATCTGCCGAGAAAGCAGCGCGAGACGCTTCTCGTTCAGAAGCACCCGGCCGTCTTCATCATCGGGATCGGGTGGGTGCTCGCCGATGGGTATCCCCACGAGATGCGGGCGGCCGACTATGACGACTGGGTGACCCCGACCGTCACGGACGATGGGCGGCCGATGCACGGCTTAAACGGCGACATCCTGGTCTGGAACCCGGTCACGAAGCGCCGCCACGAGCTCTCTTCGATGGGGATCCGCGTGACCAAGGAGACCCTCGTCCAGCAACTCCAGATCGCCCACCAGCTCGACTTCCTGAAGCTTCCGTACCACCAGGCCATCCTCAACGACCAGATCCCCCTGTCGATCGGGGGCGGAATCGGCCAATCCCGGACCATGATGTACCTCCTGAAAAAGGCCCACCTCGGCGAGGTCAGCGTGACCGTCTGGCCCCGCCAGCTGAAGGAGATCTGCGAGAAGAAGAACATCCACGTTCTCGACTAGCCGGAAGACGCGGTTCTGACGGAAAGGCCCTCGCTCGTTCGGAGCGAGGGCCTTCTCACCAGGAACCCGGATGGGGAGTCAGCGCTTGGCGGCCAGGAGCTTTTCCGCGGCGCCGTGACCCGACAGCGCTTCGTAGTTCGAGAACTCGAACCGCATGTCCTCCCGGACCTTGAAGAACATCGCGGCCCGCGCACTGACCTTGATCTCCTCGAAGCAGGGAGCCCAGGTTCCCGGAAGAACGGGCCGCGCCTCGTAGACCAGCTTGATGTCGTGCAGGTCCAGCGCGAGACCCCCGGCAACCTTGACCGGCTGCAGCAGATGTCCCTCGATCCTCAGGACTTGGTGCTCGGCGACGTCGATCCAGGCCCTCCCGGCGAAGTTGTTCAGGACACGGTCGCGAATCGTCTTCGAGACGAGACCCGGTCTCGGACCGTACTCGACGACGTAGCTCGGCCGCCCGTCGACGACTTCTTCATGCAGCAGCTTGTACTCGAACCGGAGCAGGAGATCGGCCAGCGGCATCCTGCCGGTCATCAGGTCGTCGTCCTCCGTCTCGCTTCCCGCTTCCTTGCCCGCCTGAGCCCGGCGGCGCTTCTCGTTCTGCTGCCGGATCTTCTGCTTTTCCTTCTCGGTCGCGGGCCTGCCGTCCACGTCGATCAGCTCCCGCGTCACGACGCCCTTCCCCTCGGAAACGGTGAGGTAGCGCTGCCGCCTCGGGAGGGAGGGCTTGTGGTCGGAATCGTAGGAGGTCTTCACCTCGACCTGGACAAAGGAAAAGGGCTTCCCCGCCCGCTCGGCCTCTTTCTGACGCTCCGCCGCGTGCCGCACGACTTCGTTGATGTCGACCGCCTGGAGGGGCGCGCCACAGCACAGAAGGACCAGGGGGAGAGTCAGGAGGATCTTTCGATCAAGCAAGTCCGCGTCACTCCTCGGCCCGTCTTCTTCCGTCCGGGCGGTCTTGGGATGTTGGGGTTGAGTGGGTTCGTGGGGGGAATCGAAGAAGGAGCTGCCGAAAAAACAATAAACATATCACTGATTCTTCATGAAGGACAACTGGGAGCTGCCGGTTCATGCCGCGCCCCAAGTTCGCCTCCCACGGAAAACCGGAATTGATCCCGGCGGGACGCTCCGGCAGGATCGAAGCACATGGGAGGCAATCGCCCCGTCTCGTTTTCGTTCGAGCTCGCCCGTCCGTCCGATGAAGAGGAGTTGAGGCGCCTCGCCCGGAGCGCTCCCGTGCCCGGTTCCGTCACGGTCGCCTACGAACGAGAACCCGATTACTTTCGAGGGTGTCTGGCCCACGCGCCCTTTTGCCAGGTCCTGATCGCCCGGCGGGAGGGGAAGGGGGAGATCGCCGCCATGGCCGTCCGGGCCATCCGGGAGTACTGGAGAGATTCCGCCGTGGTGCCCGCCGCATACCTGGGACAGCTCCGCGTCTCCCCGAAGCACCGGGGGCGGTGGCTCGTTCCCGCGGGATTCCGGTTTCTTCGGGAGCTCGCGCGGGACGGCCGGACCGGGGAGTCCTTCACCACCGTCATCGAGGGAAACCAGGAGGCCGAGCGGCTCCTCGTGGAAGCGCCCCGGCGATCGTTGCCGAGATACCGGCCCGTGACTCGAGTGGTTTCGCTCGTTCTCCCCGTCCCCGAACACCCGCTGCCGCGACCGCCGGACGTGGAAACGCTCGAGCCCGCCCTCTGGGACCCCTGCCTCGATTTCTGGCGGCAGAGATCGTTCGAGAGGCGGCTGATTCCCGTCATCGACCTCGAGAACCCGGAATCGACCGGATTCCCGGATCTTGATGCCGGGGACATCTTCGTCTCGCAACCGGCTGGCTCCATCCAGGCCACCCTGGGTCTGTGGGATTGCAGCCGCTTCAAGCAGGCCGTCATCGTCGAGTTCGGGCGCGGCCTGACGTTACTGCGGCCCCTTCTTCACCTTCTCTGCCGGCTCCGTGGGTGGCCGCGCCTGCCCGGCGAAGGGGCTCCCCTGCGGATGGCGTTCGGAACTCTCCTGGTTGCCGCTCGCGGTGAGGAGAACCGGCTGACCGGCCTGGTCCGGGCTGTCCTCGAACGGGCCCGGGAGCGGTCTCTGGACTTTCTCGTTCTCGCGCTGGACGAGCGCGATCCAGCCCTTCCGGCCGTTTCACGGTTTCCCCACATGAAATATCGCAGCCGGCTCTTCACGGTCTCGTTTCAGGAGCCGGATTCCCTTTTTCCCGATCTCTCCTCTCACGTTGTGCACGTGGAACCGGGCACTCTTTAGAATCGGGATCCGATGTCGTCTGGCCTTGAGCGAGTACGAGGCGAAGTCCTGGAATGCCAGAAACTCGGGCCCCGGGAGAAGGACGCTCTCTTCTCGCTGATGGAGAGGCACTACGACCGGGTGGAGCGGGGGGCCTTCGAAAGCGACCTCTCTGAGAAGCACTGGGTCGTCTTGCTCAGAGCCGAGGGCGGGGACGTCAAGGGCTTCTCGACCCTCGCCGAGATGCGCCACTCTGTGGGACAGGAGAGCATCCGTGCTCTTTTTTCCGGAGACACCGTCGTCGATCGGGCCTTTCGAGTCTCTCCAGAGCTTTCGCGGACCTGGGGGGCGTTCGCCTTTCGCTGGGCCGAGGAGGTTCCAACCGAGCGGTCCTTCTGGTTCCTGATCTCGAGCGGGTTCCGGACCTTTCGCTTTCTCCCGGTCTTTTTCTCCCGGTACGTTCCCAGTCCTGCCGGAAACGAAGTCGAGGACTGGTCCCGGATCCTCTTCTCGCTCGCGAGGGAGCGATTCGGACAGAGTTTCGATCCAGAAACCGGCATTGTCAGGCTGAAGAACCCGACTCCCCTGAAAGCGGGAGAGGGGGAGCCAACCGGACGCGAGAGGTCAGACCCGGATGTCGAGTTCTTCCTGCGAAGAAATCCGGGCTGGGCAGCGGGAGACGAACTCGCGTGTCTGACCGAGATCTCGAGGACCAACCTGACGCGGGCGGGAGCGCGCATGCTTCGCGAGCCGGGCCGCTGAGCCGGTGCGGGCAGCCGTCGTCAACCAGCTGTGGCGGGGGGTCTCGCGGGGAGCCTTCCACCGGTTCCAGATCGCGGCCGAGGCGCCCGACGAGGCGCAAGAAGAGGTCCTGCTGCGGCTCGTGAGACGAAACGCCCGCACGTGGTTCGGCCGGCGCCATGGCTTTTCCCGGATTCGGGGGCTGGCCGCCTTTCAGAATCGGGTCCCCATCTCCTCGTATCGGGATTACGAGGCCGCAATTGCGCGAATTCGAGCGGGGGAGAAGAACGTCCTGACATCGGAGCCGGTCCTTCGGCTCGTCCCCACGAGCGGGACGGCCTGTGCGCGAAAGCGGATCCCGTACACGAGGAGCCTCCTTCTCGAGTACGAACGGGCCGTGTCGGTCTGGATCTCGGACCTCTTCGAGGAGTTCCCGGAGGCCTTCCACGGGAGAGCCTACTGGGCCCTCTCTCCGCCCCTCGAGACCCAGGCGCCGTCTGGTTCCGTCATTCCCGAGGGATTCGAGGCCGATCACACCTACCTGGGCCGGATCGGGATGCTCCTGAAGAGCGCAGTCCTGGCCGTCGGTCCCGGCGCGCGGTTCCGTCCGGAGATCGGGGCCTTTCGCCGAGAGACCCTGAGTGCCCTGATCGCCTGCGAGGATCTCGCCCTCGTCTCGGTCTGGCATCCATCCTTCATGCTGCTACTTCTCGAGGCCCTTCCGGAGCTTCTGCCTGAGCTCGCTCAGAGCATCCCCGCGAGCCGGGAGAGGCTGCTTCGAGCCAGGACGGCTCCACCCGGCGAGAGAGCTCGGGTGATCTGGCCGCGCCTGGCGCTCGTGAGCGCCTGGCTGGACGGCCCGGCCGCGGCCGGCGGACGCAGGCTCGAGAAGCTCCTGCCGGGAGTCCCGTTTCAGGCGAAGGGTCTGATGGCCACGGAGGGAGTCGTCTCGATCCCCTCGGGGCGCTCTGGGTACTCGGTTCCCGCCCTCACGTCGCACTTTCTCGAGTTCCTGGACCCGAACGGAAAGGTCCGCACCGCCGGCCAGCTTGAAACCGGGCAGACGTACGAGGTCCTCCTGACGACGGGCGGCGGGTTCACCCGGTACGGCCTGGGAGATCGCGTGAGGGTGGCTGGCCATTCTGGGAAGCTCCCGCTCCTGGCCTTTGCGGGCAGGTCCGGGGGAGTCAGCGACCGCTTCGGGGAGAAGCTCGACGACGAGCTCGTGGCGAGGGCGATCGGGACCCTCCTGGAGGAGCTGGCTCTCGATCCCGAGCTGTGGTTCCTCTCGTTCGAGGAGGCGGCGGGCGGGTATGTCCTCTTCCTGGAAGCTGCGCCGAATGGAGCAGCCCCGAGGCTCGATCTCGAGGCCGACTCGGCCCTCCGGCGGATCTATCACTACGACGTGGCCCGGCGCCTCGGCCAGCTCGGACCGGCCAGGGTGTTCTGGCTGGCGAGGGGGAGCCGGGCGAGAGTTTTCGAGGTTCTCGGGCGGGGCGGGAAGCGCGCTTCGGAGGTCAAGCCCGGCCACCTGTTCCTGACGGAAGGGTGGCTCCCGGTTCTGGACGGCCGCCTGACACCCTGCCGGGACGAGGAGAAGCCGTGAGGCGCCGGCTTTCTATAATTCGCCCCGCCCGTTCGAACGCCGTCGAGCCGCTTTCGTAAGAGGAGTGTTTCATCCTGAAATCCGCTTTCCCGGTGGGACTCTTCCCACGCCTCGAGCGAGGGGGGGCCGCGCTCCTGGCCTTCCTGCTCGTGGCGCACGCACTCGTCGCGGAGCCACGAGAGGCAGGGGCCAAGGGTCACCTCGTTCTCGTTGGGGGAGGGAAGAAGCCCCGTTCTGTCCTGTCGAAGTTCGTCGAGCTTTCGGGCGGAGCCCGGGCCCGCATCCTGATCGTTCCGACAGCCTCCAAGGACTCGGAGGCAGGAGAAGAAAACAAGAAGGTCCTCGAGAAGGAGTTCGGGTGCCAGAACGTGAAGGTCTTGCCAATCTCGACCCGCGCGGACGCGCAGCGGCAGCTCCTCGCGGACATGGTCGAGGAGGCGGGCGGAGTCTTCTTCACGGGCGGCGACCAGAGGCGGATCGTGTCGGCACTGAGGGACACGATCGTTCTCGACGCCCTTCGGCGGGTGTTTGCGAAAGGGGCGGTTGTGGGGGGAACGTCAGCCGGAGCGGCCTGCATGAGCGAGCTGATGCTGACGGGTGAGGGGAAGCCCGACATCCTGAAAGCGAAGAACGTGGAGCTCTGGCCGGGTCTCGGATTCTGGAAGGGCGTCATCGTCGATCAACACTTCGTCGCGCGGCAGAGGCAGAACCGGCTGATCTCGGCCGTCCTCGAGAACCCGGACTCTCTCGGGGTCGGCGTCGATGAAGGAACCGCCGTCTGGGTCAAGCCGGATGGGACATTCGAGGTGCTGGGAGAAGGCTCGGTGTTCGTTTTCGATGCTTCTGGCGCGAGCATCACGTCTCGCCCGTCAGCCGGCGGATCGAGCTTGCTGGGCGTCCAGGCTCTCCTTACGCATGTGCTCTTGCCAGGCGAGGTCTTCGATGCCGCCGCGAGAAAAGTCGTCCCCGGCACGGAAAGGCCGTCCGCGCCATGAACACGGAACGGGGAAGGGTCCCGCAGGACGAGGAGACGTTTCCGATCCCCGAATCCTTCCACACCAGCCTGGCTCTCGCCGGCCTTGGCGGAGGAGCCTGACCCGGCGAAGGCCGGAACGGTCCTGACGGAGGAGTCCCGATGAGCGATCCGAACGACCCGTACTCGCGATTGAACTACCGAAAGCTGATCGCCTGGCCCGCGAGAATCGAGCGCGAGGCGCCCTTCCTGAAGGAGGTCTTTGGCGAGGACGGACAGGGCCGCAATCTCGCCGACCTCGGGTGTGGAACCGGCGAGCACGCCGCATTCCTCTCGTCCCTCGGGTTTTCGGTGACGGGTATCGACAGGTCGACGGAGAACATCGAGGCGGCCCGAAGCTCGCATCCCGGCGTGACCTTCGTGGCGGCGGACATGACGGAGTGCGGCCCGCTGCTCCCGGCCCCGCTTCACGGAGCGCTGACGATCGGAAACACCCTTCCGCATCTCGACACCGACGAGGGGTTGAACTCGTTTCTCGCGGCAGTCGGCAAGTCGCTCACGCGGGAGGGCGCGCTTCTCATCCAGATCCTGAATTACACGAAGATCGTGGAGAGAAACGAGCGGCTCCTGACCCCGAATCTCCGGCCCGATGACGAGGGAGAGATCCTGTTCCTGCGCCTGATGACCTCGCGGCCCGGCGGGAGAATCCTGTTTAATCCTTGTACGCTGAAATACCGGCCCGGGGCCGAGCCGCCGCTCGAGGTGGTTTCCGCCAGAAACGTCCTCTTGCGGGCCTGGCAGAAGGACGAGCTCATGGCGAACCTAGCAAGCACGGGGTATTCGCGTGTCGAGATCTTCGGCGGGATGAGGGGGGAGCCTTTCCACCCGCTCGATTCACCGGATCTCGTCGTCGTCGCCAGGCGGTGAGGTACCGGATCGGCGGGATCGGTACTACACTCGAATTCGTTCTGGAAGTCTGGCCGCCCGACCCGGACGTGGGTTAGCCGCGTTCTGAAAGGGCACCCAGGGAGTTTCTCTGACGGAGGGCGACCCGTGAAAGAACTTGATTCGGCGCAGCTGTTTCCCTTCGAGGGCGAGCCCTTTGGCTATTCCCTTCACCTGCTTCTTGGCCAGGGTTCGGACGGAGATCCAGCTCCGATTCTTCTCGGGCAAGACCGGGAAGAGATGACGGCGCGGGTGTACCTCGGAGCCATCGTGGGGGAGCCGGACAGCCTCGTCGACCTCGTGGCGATCAAGATGCTCCCGAACGATTCGAATCAGGCGGCGGGGGGAGGCCAGATCGCCGTCACGAACCAGATGCTCTGGGAAAGGTGGGACCGGGAGCGTCTGAGGCTCACCGCTCTGCGGCAGAGCGGGATCTTCTTCCCGAAGCTCTTCCAGCCCGAGGATGGCAGGAAGGGACTGGGGCTCGCGCAGATCCCACCCCTGTTTTTCGCCCGGGAGGCCAAGCAGCTCTTCACGCCTCCGTGCCCTTACTGCGCCCGTCCCCTGGAGACGATCCGGGACGAGACCTTCCTCAGAACGAGGCGCCTGCCTTCTTTCGAGGAGAGCGCCTACAGGCTGACGGGGTGCCTGGCCTGTGCAGACCGTGAAGGGGCCGTCGCGGTCTTCTCGGCGATGCCGCTGAGGCTTCCGGGCTCGGTGGCGGTGGGCAAGCCGGAAGAGCTGGCTCGAAGCCTCGCCAAGGCGCTCCTGAGAGACTGGGACGAGAAGACCGTGCAGACCTTTGCGTCGAAGGCGTGCGCCGAAGAGGCGCTGGCAGCAAGGAAATCGGGCAACGTCCCCAATCCCCTGGCGTTCAGTCTTCGCTGGCTTCCCTTCAACTTCGCGTTGTCTCCGGTCCTGGTGACGGGGCTTTCCCCCCTGCGCTGGGACGAATGGGCCGACGTGCTGGGCGGGCGTGACCTCGCGGAGATCATCCCGTCGGCGACCGCGGACCACTTGCAGAATCAGTCGATCCAGCGCCGCGTCGAGTGGTTGAAGAGCCGCCTGCCCGAGTCGGGCCAGTTCTTTTTCGCCGAGGAGGGGAACGGGCTAGATGCCAACGAGGTCCTGTGCCTGAAGTTGATCGGGTTCCACCAGGTCGTCACGGCTCTCGCCGCCTTCTACAGGACCACGAGCCAGCCTCATCTCGACCTCAATGCGGGCCACGTGCTGTTTGACCCGTTCGGGGCAGGCGCCTCCCTGCCGTCATTCTGGTCGTTCGAGGCGAAGCTGCACGGGGTCGCCTCGTCGCTCAGCGCCGCGTCCTTGGGGTTCGACGTCGTCCTGCCTCCGGCGCATCCGACGTATCCGTATGCCGCCCCCGAGATCGTGGAGTTCCAGATGGCCCATCCGAGAGCCGCGGATGTCTTTTTCCAGGACATCTTGCCGGATCAAGGCAGCGGGGGAATGAGGGTCGTCGGGCGTCTCGTGGATCCGAACGGCCTCTTCCCCACGCCTTCAGCGGCTGATCCGATCCGGCTCGCGCTTCCCGAGGAGGTGGCGGGCCTCGGGCTGTCGGGGCTGACGGTCTTTCTCAAGGAGGGGTCGGAGCCCTCGTATCAGGAGTTCGAGTTCCAATCCGAACCCGTCGAGATCGATGAGATCCTGGTCAAGAAGTTCAGGAGGATGTTCGGGGCGAGATTCCCGGGTGTCCGTTACAAGGTGTTCCCGAGGTTTGGCTCGCCCTCTGACCTCTACTCGCTCGGAATCCTGCTTCTGAGGGCGCTCTCGCACGACGAGGCGCATTTCGGCGCCATCGTGCAGGCCCTGCCCCGGCTCTCGCCCGTCCTTTCGAAGCAGGACTCGGACAGGCCGGCCGAGGCCCGGCTCCGGGCGGCTGCGGCGGGGGAGCCAGCCGTCCTGGCCCTGCTCGATCGCTCGAGCATCTTCTTCGGGAACAGGGAACGGGCGGCCGCCCGCCCGAACGCGATTCCGCAGAGTCTGTGGGAGCAGGCCGCCTGCCTGGCCTTCCGCCTGGCGACCAGGACGAGCGGCTTTTCCGTGTGTGCGTCCGCCTCGGATTTCGATCCCGCCAATCCGGTCGAGAAGCTCGAGCTGCTCCTCGCCGAGACGGAGGGCCTCATCGGATCCCTCAGGACGCTCCTCTTCCACCGGCAGGCCATTCACCGCGAGATCCAGACGATCCTCGCCGAGTTCCTTCTCGACGAACCCGGGGGGAGAGAAGAAGCGTAGGAAGTCCCGAGACCGGTCTTCAAGATGTGGGCTAAGATCTTTTGGGAAACAACTCTTCAGTCAGAAGCACGGCGCGGTCACGCGGCCGCTCCGATATCGAGCCGGAGAAGGCGGTCTCCTTGCGAGGCAGCCGCTATCGAGACGAGTAGAAAGCTATGAGTCCAGCACCCCGAGCCCTCTCCCTGGAAGTCTGGCTGGGACCCATGGAGGGGCTGCGATATGTCGCCGATGTCAGGAGCGCGGCCCAGATCGCCCGCATCGGCCGGCTTCCGTTCGACAAGAAGGAGCGGGTGCCGAACCAGCTCGTTTTGTCGAGCTGCGTCGGCGTCTCCGGGAGCCACGCTCTCGTCCGGTACACCCAGGGGAAGCTCGCGGTCGCCGACCTGAAGAGCACGAACGGCACCTTCGTGGCGGGTGACCTCGTTTCGGCGGACACGCCCGTGGAGAACGGAGACATCTTTCTCGTCTCCCTGACGCCGCTCCGGGTCACGGCGGATGAGCGGCCCGTCTATCCCAGCCCGCCGATGGAACCCGTCTCGATGAACAGCTGGAACGATGCCGCGCTCGGGCCCGTCCTGAGATCCGCGCGAGACGTCGCGGCGAAGCGGGGCGAGCGCTACATCGACTCCCGGCACCTGGCGGAAGCCGTCCTCACATCCTCCCTACCCCCTGTCCAGGAGTCCCTGGAGGCCGCCGGGACCGGCGTGAACCGGCTTCTCGGAGAACTCTGGTCCAAGGAGCTCTTTTCGGCGGACCTGGAGTGGATCGCGGAGGTCCTCATCAAGCCCGTGGGGCTGCCGGCGGATGTGGACGGTGCCGTCGTGGCTCCGAAGGTCGCCCGGTTCCTGACCTCGGCCCAGCTCGCATCGGAAGACATCTCGCCAGCCCTCAAGCCGGCGTTTCTGGCGGCGAGCCTTCTGACCTCTATCTTGAAGGACGCGAGCGGCGCGGTGGGCAGCTGGCTGGCCCGGCACGGAGTGCAGCCGCCGGCCGTCGCCGGAGCCGTTCCCACCCCGGGTCCGACGCGGACGGCGTCCAGCAAGGACCTGATTCCGTCCGGGATTTCGAAGGTCGACGAGACGTCTCCGAGCGCCGTCATCGTCAAGCCTCACGCGAGCAGGAGCGGGGCCCGTCCGACGACCGTGATGACGAGTCCTCCGATCTCGACTCCGCCGCCTGTGACGGAGCCGATCCCGCAGGCCTCTCAGGAGGTCGAGGCGGGAGAGGGAACCGTCGACGTCAAGAAGGTCGCGAGGTCGAGGCGCGAGCCGGCCGTTGTCCCGCCGCCTCCGCCGATGACCCCGGTGGCTCCGGCGCAGCCCCCCGCCTTGCCTGCTCAGCCGGCGGCCGCGCCCGCGCAACCCGCGACGCCCCCGCCTCCCATGAGCGCGGCTCTCGAGAGGCGGGCCCGTCAGCTTGCCGAGGAGCTGAGCCTTCTGGCCGCCCAGAACCGTTTCGGAACCCCCGATGACCGCCACCGGCTCCTGCGCGGCCGTGTCACGAAAGAGCTCGGCTCGGTGCCCCGCGCCAACAAGCGAGCTCTCATCGAGCGTACCCAGGCCTACTTTCCGGTCGTCGAGGTCCAGTCTTCGGTGGACGCGGAGATCGTCCAGCTCAGAAAACAGCTGGCGGAGCAGAAGCGGGTCGAGGCCGGCCTGAGGGAAGCTCTCGCGAGCGCCTCGTCGCGCCGCAACGAGTCCGAGGTGAACTGGAAGAGCCTGGTCGGAGGGATGGAAGCTCCCCCGCAGGACAAAAGCCAGAGGATCCTGCGCGACATCGTCCAGTTCGCGCTGACGATGGAGAACTTCCTCCTCGGTCTCATCCAGTCGACGACGAACCCGGGAGATCAGACCTCCAATTTCAGGCTTCCCCGGCACAGGGACACCCTGCGGTCCCTGATGATGGCGGTGGCGGAGGGGAACCCGCCGTCCCAGCAGAAGATCAATGAGTACCTCCTGGAGCTCCAGCAGTGGCAGGTCGCCTGCCTCGCCGCTTACCTGCAGGCTCCGAAGGAGTGGTTCGGGCGCCTATGGAAGAGGACCAATCCGGCGACGATCGAGGGCTTCGCCCGTCAGGGAGGGCTCCTCAGAAAGGCCGAGGAGGAGTGGTGGCAGACGTACAAGGCTGCCGTCAAGGACCTCGGACCCGACGTCGTTCAGGACCAAGTTCTGCAGATCACGAGCAAGCTCGCTCAAGACGAATTCGAGAGATTGAGATCAGCCACGAAGGAGAAATGATGATGTCGAGAAGGTTTCTGGCCCTTTCGGTCCTTGCTGGGGCGATCCTTTTGCCCGCCTGCAGCACCCCGGTCGCCAAGATCGACTTCCGGTGCAATTCGAGCCGGATCAACGACGGGAACCTGCTGACTGTCGACGTGGTCCGGGCCACGGAGGGGGATGTCCGAGAGATTCAGCAGCTCGGGGAGAAGTGGTTCTACGAGGCCAAGCGGATGAGCATGGGCGAGAAGGTGAAGACGGTGGCATTCCCCGCGCCGGATGGGACCTGCGACCGGATGATCGAGGTCCCCGCCGCCAAGGGCGAGAAATTCCTCGTCGTCATCGCCGACTACAAGTTCCAGACCGCGGATGCCTCCCAGTACGTCAAGGTCCTGCCCGCCGAGAAGTGGGCCGGGCGCAAGATCCGGATCTCCATCCAGGAGCGCGAGCTCATCATCACGAGCCAATAGCGGCAGGATCCAGGGATGAAAAAGACGCCTCAGGTCTTCTGGGGGGAGGGGATGTTCCTCCGCCCCCACCACCTGCAGTCGGCCGAACGGTTCCGTGAGGAGTCGCTGGCTCGCGAGATCCAGCGGATCCAGCCGTTCTCGTACGGCCTCGCGAGCCTCGACATCGCCAGCGATCAGCTCGAGAACTTCATCTTCGAGATCCGGGACGTCTCGGTGAAGCTGAGGGATGGAACCCCGCTGTCGATGGACTCGACCCTCCGCATCTTCCCGCGGTCGTTCAAGAAGGAAATCGACCAGGCCGGCGGCCGGATGCGGGTTTTCGTCGGAGTCCCCGTGATGCGGGAGACGGCCCCGAACGTCTTTGCTCCCGGCGAGGGACCAGGAGGGCAGGACAGGCGCTACGTGGTGGAGTCGGTCGAGGTCCTCGACGAGAACACCGGCTCCAACCCGCAGCCCGTCAGCATCCGCCGGTGCAATGGCCGGCTCTTTTTCGGTGCCGAGAGCAGAGAAGGCTACGAGTGTCTCGAGATCGCCGTCGTCGAGAGGTCGGGCGTGGGCCGGAACTTCCCGATGCTGGCCAAGGACTTCATCCCCTCGGTGACCGAGATCGGGGCCTCCAAGACACTCCAGGTCCTCTGCGATTCGGTCACCAACAGGGTCGAGGCCAAACACCGCCTCCTGATGTCGGAAGCGGTCCAGGGCCGGGTCAACCTCATGACCGGAGGAGGCGGACTCCAGACCGTCATCAAGCTCCAGATCCTGGGGAGCTACCTGTTCCTGTTCCAGCAGCTGACGAGGATTCCCAGGATCCACCCCTTCAGCGTCTACACGGAGTTCTGCCGGCTTGCCGGGGAGCTCTCGGTCTTCGACGACGGCAAGAAACCGATCAAGATCCCGACCTACGATCACGACAATCTGGGCTCCTGCTTCCAGGAGGTTTGCCGCGTCATCGAGGAACTCCTCGAGAAGATCGTGGCGACGCGCTACGTGAAGATCGACTTCGCGCTCCGCGAGGAGATGCTCGTCGCGGATCTCCTGCCCGAGCACTTCGCGCCGGACAACGAGTACTTCGTCGCCGTCGAGACGAACGTCGACGTGGAGGAAATCGGGAGGCGGTTCGACACCGAGACCGTCAAGATGGGGAGCGTCAGGGACATGCCCGCGTTCCGCCAGGGACGGCTGAAGGGACTGCCCTTCGAGCTGCAGAAGGTCTCTCCCGCGGGGCTGCCGGCCCGGGAGGACTATGTCTACTTCAAGCTGGCAAAGGACCGGACGAACTGGCCCGAGGTCGTCGAGGAACGCAAGCTCGCCATCTGTCTGATGACCGAGGACCAGCCGATGGGACCCCGGCCGGCGGATTCGCGCGTGCAGCGGACAGGGTCCTCGCCGTTCTTGATGGACTACGACGCGGGCCGCCGGGACCTTTCCCCTCCGGGGGAGCGCAAACCCGGCGAGCGGGCCCCCTTGACCCTCAGGGAGGTTCTCGAGGGCAAGTTCCGCTTCTCCCTCTATATCGTTTCCAAGCCAGGGAGCTGAGTGAATGGACTACACGACAGAACTCTTCCGAGTTGCCTCGAAGGAATTCCTTTTCATCTCCGCGTTCAGGCAGAAGGTCCGCAAGGGCATCCGCATGAACATCGAGGACGTGGCCGCGGATTTGGAGGAGATTTTTCGCGACCAGGCCACGCAGGCCCGGACGGACCCGAGGCTGGAAGCCTGGTACGACAAGGCCCGCTATCCCCTCGTCGTTCTGGCGGACGAGATCTTGATCCACTCGGGCTGGGAGTTCTCCCAGGAATGGGAAGGCAGGATTCTCGAGGCGAAGTACTTCCGGACCAACATCGGCGGCGACCAGTACTTCGACCTCGTCAGGAACATTGGCGCGGACGACACGCCCCTGGCCGCGATCCTCTTCGCGGGAATGGCGCTCGGCTTCAAGGGACGCTACCGGGAACGGCCGGAACGCCTCGTCGACATCCGGAAGAACCTCTACCGCGTCCTTTCCGAGTACATCTCCACGGTAGGAGACCGGCTGACACCGGAGGCGTACAACTTCCAGGCAGGTCCCCCAAAGAGGATCTCGCCCGCGGTCACGCTCGCTCGGGTCGCCATCATCGGAATCGGCGGCCTGCTCCTCTACTACATCCTCACGTTCGCAATCTGGAGCAGCCTCGTCAGTGATCTGAAGGCCGCTGCCCGAAACATGGGAGCCCTGTGACTCGTCGCTTTCGGCGAGACGGATGACGAGACATGAACGAACTCATCTACCCACTGATAGACCTCCTCTACAGGCTGCCCAAGCCGGTCAAGTACCTGGGCGCCGTCATGCTCGGGGTACCGATCTGCATCGTGATCATGCGGCTGATGGGAGTCGAGCGGTACTGGTGGATCGCGGTGCTCGGCGGCATCGTGATCGCCGGAGCCGTCGCGCTCTTCGAGGGGATCAGGAGCAAGAGCGACCGTTCCAAGGGTGCCGAGTTCGCGGGCGAGCTCCAGAAGGACGCCCAGAAGCCCGGCGCTTCCAAGCAGGAAGTCCGCCAGGCCCTCAAGGAGCTCTCGGACAAGTGGACGGAAGCGCTCGGAAAGCTCCAGGGCACCGGCCTCAACGTCTATTCCCTCCCCTGGTACCTCTTGATCGGAGAGCCGCAGTCCGGCAAGTCGACGACCCTGAAGAACTCGGGCCTGGAGTTCCCCGTGGGGGACGAGGGCCTGTCGGGCTCCGGCGGCACGCGCAACTGTGACTGGTGGTTCGCCAACGAGGCCGTCATCCTGGACACGGCGGGACGCTTCACCTTCCAGGAAGAAGCCGCGCCGGATCAGGCCGAATGGTCGACCTTTCTCAAGCTCCTGAGGCGCTACCGCGGGGACTGCCCGATCAATGGCGTCCTCATCGTCATCCCCTGCACGTCGCTCCTCGAGGACAGCCCCGAGGAACAGGACCGCAAGGCGCAGAACATCAGGTCCAAGCTCCTGCACCTGCAGCGCGTCCTGGAGATCCGGTTCCCGATCTTCATGATGATCACGAAGGCCGACCGGATCCTCGGCTTCTCCGAGTTCTTCTCCAAGCTCGATCCGGTCGACCAGAGGCAGCTCTTCGGCTGGTCGGCGCAGGGCGGCATCGACACGGTCTACGACCCGGCGGCCTTCGAGAACTCGTTCGAGGACATGATCGGCCGGATGCACCGGCTGCGGCTGAAGTTCACCTCCTCGGAGGAGAACGTCGCCACCGTCGACAAGCTCTTCGCCTTCCCCGAGGAGCTCCGGGCCCTGAAGGACCCCCTCAAGAAGTACTTCAACGTGATCTTCCAGAAGACGCGGTACGACGAACCCCTCGTCTTCCGCGGCTACTACATCTCGAGCGGTGTCCAGCAGGGCAAGCCGATCGCCCGCGCGATGCGCGAGCTGCTCGGAACGTCGGCGGACGCCATGATGGAGAACCTCGAGCAGATCTTCAAGCGCTCGAGGGCGTTCTTCATCAAGGACTTCTACGAGAAGAAGGTCTTTCCCGAGCAGGGCCTCGTTGCAAAGACACGGGCCGCGGCCGAGAAGGACAAGAGAAACCTCTGGCTCTTCCGCGGACTTCTGGCCGCCCTGATCATCCTCGTTCTCGGCGGGCTCTTGCCCGCGTATCTGGCGGTCAAGAACGTCGTGGAGCCGATCCGCCGGGTCGTGACGCAGGCGGAGGAGTGCTGGGGCGACAAGCCGAAGCCCTGCACCGTCCTGAAGGCCTACGAGGTCTCGGTGGAGCTCCACCGGCAGCGTCAACTCCTGCAGGACCAGGGCTTCTGGCGCCGGGTGAGCTTCGCTCTCTTCTTCAGGGGATCGAAGGGAGAGCTCGACGAGCTCCTGCGGTCGGTCCAGGGACGCCTCTACATGGCCCGCGTCGTGAGTCCGCTCCTGAAGGAGTCCGAGGCTCGGATGGGGGCGATCAACTGGGAGACCTTCGACCAGTACCCGCTCTTTTTCCAGAGCTTCGAGTCGTACCTGAAGTGGTGGTGGATGTTCCGGATCGGGAAGCCGCTCGATCCCAACACCAAGCCGCCCGTCGCCCCGGAGAACCTCGACGTCATGCCGATGGTGAAGGTGGCGGCCGCGATGAAGGGCGCCAACGTGACCGAGAAATCGAAGGAGATCGACGAGTGGGTCGGCAAGCTCGGGAGTGATCCCGTTCCCGACCGGATCCTCCAGTCGATCGTCCAGAAGGGCATGCCCGCCGACAAGGCGAGCTGGGACGTGAAGGACCCCGAGCGCCCGGTGGCGACGTTCGAGCGTTACTGGACGATCGAGAACCTCGCCCGCTGGGACTTCAGGCTCGTCAGCTTCCTCGAGAAGTACGTCCTGGCGTACAAGGCTATGGTGGCCCTCGACGATCCCAATTCCCGCTCTCATCTCGACCGGGCGGCGCAGATCGGCAAGGAGTTCAAGGGTGCCTACGACGCCGTCACCAAGCACCTGACTTCGCCCAGGCCCGGCGCCGTCGGGTTCCCCGGGGCGAACCTCGAGGAGTGGAAGAAGAACCTCGAGGCCGAGTACGCCAAGCTCTACAAGTACCAGGACGCCGTCGAGAAGCTGAAGGAAGAGCGGATGCAGGAGATCCGCCGCGTTCTCGAGGAGAAGGCGAAGAACCTCGAATCCTCGCAGGGGCTCTACGCGCACCTCGTGATGATCGATCCCGCGGACGCGACGAAGGCGAAGCGGAAGTGGACGCCGGCGGCGGAGGGGCTGTCGCCTCTCCTCGTCGAAGTGACCGCCTATGCCGACATCGCCGCCTTCGAGGCCGCCGAGCATCCCCAGCAGGTTCTGGAAGAGGCTCTCCGGCTCACGACGCCGGGTGAGCAGAAGGGCAAGCTCGAGGCGTTCTCGAACAAGCAGCGCGACCTGAAAGTGAAGGCCGTGGAGAAGCAGGGGGCGGTGATCGGGGCGATTCCGCCCGAGCAGAAGGGGGCCTTCGTCGAGCCGCCGCTCAACTCGTTCATCACCAAGACGGCCGAGCTCGCTCTCATCTATCGCGTGCTGCCGACAGCCCAGAAGTTCGTCGGAGATGCAAAGATCATCGGGGCCGGGTGCACTCCCAACATCTGCTTCTCTCCGGGCTACGCCAAGGAGATGGTCGGCTACACGATCTCGGTGATCAAGTTCGCGGAGGTCTCCTCGGTGGCCACGAGGCCCGACGTCGACCAGATGACGGGTGCAACGGCCCAGATCGCCATCGACTATCTGATCCGGTACATCGACCACTTCGCGGGGCGCGTCGTGGTGCCGCGACCGAGCGGGGGCGGGGGCTTCTCCATTCCGACGAGGGCTCGCAACGCCGTCGCCTGGTCCGAGTTCCAAAGAGCCATCATGGCGTGGAATCCGGAAGGCGGCGGGGGTGGCGGAGATGAAGCGGCCGCGGCTCCGCAGCCCCAGGTCGACATGTCCGGGAAGCTCTCGTTCTCGGATGTGGATGCCTTCGCCAACCAGAGCACCCGCTTCGTCAAGGTGCGCGACTACTTCAGAAGCAAGGAGCAGAAGGCCGTCGCTCCGCGTCCGTCGGGCGGGTCTGCCAAGACCCCGCCGGAAATCATCCAGGCGGCCCAGAAGTTCAAGGCCTGCGTGAGCGTTCTGAACGAGACCCCGCTGACCGCGTGGAAGCAGCTCTCGCGAGCGCAGGACGGGGCTTCGCTGAGGGACTATCACGCCTTCACCAGGGCTCCGGCGGTGAGGAGGCACCCCGTTTACGGCGATGCCCTCGTCGCCGTCGAGCGCAAGGGAGCGAACCTGATCCGCGAGGCCATTCGCGGGCCGTTCCAGCAGCGCTCGGAACCGGTCTGGCAGAAGCTCAAGACGACGGTCATGGGGACGTTCCCCTTCATCAGCCAGTCGGAGATCCGCGAGAAGAGAAGGGCCTACGACCTCGCTCCGGGCGAGCCGGGAAACCTCTTCAAACCTGGTCCGGCCGGGGCGGGTTCGGTCACTCTGAAGCTGGAGTTCCCGACGATCAACCAGACCCAGATCTCCGGTCCGCTCTCGGATGTCGGCGCGCTCGCCGACGAGTACGCGCTCGACCCGATCCTGTGGGGCGGCGAGCCGGACTTCGATTTCGTGGGCGACCCCCAGCGCAATCCGTACAACGTCGCCCGCCGGTGGCAGCGGTTCCTCTTCCGCGAGAGCGGAGCCGGCGGCATCAAGGAACACAAGATCGACATGCGCGCCCTGCAGACGACGGCCTATGCGGGACGGAAGTTCATGGGCGACCGGATCGGTTCGCTCTTGCTGTTCGGGACGGGTTTCCGCCCGTCGACGGACGTCAAGACGGGGGCCGGGGCCCGGCCCTACATGTGGCGCCTGCCAAGCGGAGAGCAGCCGATGGAGATCATCGGCCGGAACGAGGACGTTGGTAAGGGCTGGACGGGCCGGGTCGAGCTGATCGGCGGGCCTCTCCGCTTCTACTACTACGTTCTCGTCGCCAGCGAGCCGCGCGCGAAGGAAGAGTTGATGGAGGACCCGGAGAAGCAGCGCGAGCGGGAGAGGACCTGGGTCATCCGGGTCGTCGTTCCGGACGCGGAGCGGATGAAGGAGGCTCTGGAGGGGCTCTTCGAGCTCGTCTTCTCCGAACCGATGCCGAACGTTCTCCCGGGCTGAGGAGACAGGAGCATGACCAACTCCAGCATCTTCGATCTGTTCTCGCGGCTGAGGCAGCCCCGGGGAGGGTCGGAAGCGGTGACCCTGAACGTCTTCGGGAAGCTGCCGATCTACAAGGACTTCATCTCGATCGGGCTCACGGAGAAGCCGGCCCAGGAGTTCAAGGACTGGATCTCGAACGGATTCAGCAAGCGCTACGCGGCCAGGGAGGAGTACCGCGGGGGAGTCATTCCCCAGTTCTCCTTCCTGCTCAGGCTGCCGGAGAGCGGCCGGTGCGTGGCCGGAGTTCTGTGGGGAAGCCACGACGAAGGGGGGCTGCGCCAGTTCCCCTTCACCCTGTTTTGTGTGGTGCCCGACTCGAGAACCTTCACGTTTCCCCTCGTGGCGCTCGACTACCTCCGGGTCTTCGAGCAACACGCGGGGGAGATCCGGAGGAACTATCAGTCGGGCGGGGCCTTGCAGGCTTTCTACAGTGTCTACCGGGGTCTGAGGCTCGAGGTCCCGGCCAGGGCTGCCGATCAGGTCGAGGCGGAAGCGAGAGATGCCCTCAACGACATCACCGTCGAGGAATTCGCCAACTCGATTCCGGGGGTCCACTCGGCGGAGAACTGGAGAAAGCTGACGGCGGGGATCCGGCACGGCATGACCTCGACCGAGCACGTCCAGGACGGGGCCGTCAGGTTCCCGACAGGGGAGAGGCTCCGCCCGGCGCTGCAGATGCAGTTCTGGCTTCTCTGGGCGCTCGGTTCCCCGGCCGGGAGGAAGGCCGCCGTGCCGAGCGGGTTCCTCTTCGAGAGCCGGCCCTACGAGTCCGGCCGCGGGACGTTTCTCTTCCGGTCCATCCGGACCGACGATTTCCTGCTCTTTCACCCGACACACGCCGACTACGAGTTCGTCGAGGAGGTTCAGCCTCCCGGGGTTCCGGCGGATGCTTCGGCCTCCGGAGGTCCGAACGCCGGAGGTTCACCTTCCGCCGAGGAGGCGGGAGGCGACTGGGATCGGCCCATGGCTTCCCTTCTCCCGCGCCTGGAGGAACGGTGAAGCCCTCCCTTCCCATCGTGTCCCTTTTCTGGGAGAATTGCTTGCACAGAACAGCGTCCCTTCGGGTAGGAACCCCTTTCCGGTCGTGGTACGACCGGATTCGAAACCGTCAACCTGGTGTTGTGGATCACGGCAATGTTAGCGGCGGCAACCCAAATTGAAATCGTCCGATGAGAAGGCGGATGGACCAAGAAAGGAGCTACGAAAATGGCTGTTGACTATTTCCTGAAGATCGAGGGCGTTCCGGGCGAATCCCAGGACGAGCAGCACAAGGACTGGATCGACATGATGTCGTGGTCGTGGGGTGAGTCCCAGTCGGGCACGATGTCGTTCGGCGGCGGCGGCGGCGCGGGCAAGGTCACGATGCAGGACTTCCACTTCGTGATGAAGGTGAACAAGGCCTCGCCGAAGCTGCTCCTGGCCTGCGCGAAGGGCGACCACATCGCGAGCGCAACCCTCGAGGCCCGCAAGGCCGGCGGCGGACAGCAGAAGTACCTGCAGATCAAGTTCACCGACCTTCTGGTCTCTTCGTTCCAGACGGGCGGCTCGGGCGGCGACGAACTCCCGCTCGACCAGATCTCGCTGAACTACTCGAAGATCGAGTACGAGTACTTCCTGCAGGACAACAAGGGCAACACGAAGTCGACGGGCGCGGTCAAGTACGACCTGAAGCTCAACAAGGGCGAGGGCTGATCCTCACCAGACGACGCGGCGTGCGGACCCTTTCGGGACGCACGCCGCGGGGTTCACCACGATTTTGGCGGGTTTACGAGGGGGCGTTTGCCCCCTCGTCGAATTCAATGCGGCCGAGTTCCAGAAGCCCCATGTCGGCCTCGTCCGTCAGGAACATATGCATTCCGTGCCCCACCGAAATATCGGGTCCAGCCTCCGACCAGCTCGTCATCCGGCCCAGCCGGATGGCCGAATCGGCGTGGGACTCGCTGGCAGGATAGCGAACGGGCAGGAACAGCTCGGTCTTGTTGCCCTCCCGGTCTTCCAGGCGCGCCGGCGCCCAGACGAGATCCCGGAGCTTCTTCGGGGCCTCGACCGAGAGCGACTTGATGAGGCCGAACGGCACCCAGTAGTAATCGCTGCCGCGGATCACCTCGAGGACGCCGCCGTAGCGGTCGTCGTAGTCGCGGAAGTCCTCGAACCGCCGGCCGGCAACCGAACCGGAGATCGCCGGGCGTTCCTCCTCGGCGGCATCCAGGAGCCGGCGGGCCTCTGCGAATTGGCCGGCCGCGATCTCCCGCAGGGCGGCCAGCTGGAACTCGACGTGCGCCGGGACCGTCCCGCCGGGCACGGTCGGTCTCGCCTTGCCCTTGAAGACGTCCTCCCGCTTCTTCTCGGCGGCCATGTTGGCCCGGTAGAGCTGGACGCCCATGGCGGACTCCGTGCTCTGGTGACCGACGACTTCGAGTTGCTTCCCGGCCCGGTCCCATTCTCCGTTCAGGCAGAGAACCTCGAACAGGGTGAGACGGAGAGGGATGTCAGAGGGGTTGGCACGCACGTCGTCGACGGCGGCGGCAACAGCCTCGGAAAGCCGCCCTTGATCGAGCAGCTCTTTGATTTGGCTCATGACCGCGCTCCTTTCAGATACTCGCAGATTAGAAACGCGACCATGGCCGCGTCAAGTGTTCCCTCATCTGGGGCCTCGCATTGACTCAGGACCAGCCTTATGCTTGGGTTAGAATTTGAACTCCAGCGAGATAGAAGGAAACGGAGAAGGTGATGCCGGAACCGGGTGTGCTCGACCTCGATGTTCTTCTTGCACCGATTTCGGAGGACGCTCCGGCTGGCGAGGATCTCCTCTACTCGGGGTTGCACTCCGAGATCAAGGAGGCCCGGCGGTCGGACGACGACCTCAACCAGGGTGATTGGAAGCGTGATCTCAAGACGGCCGACTGGGACAAGGTGGAGTCTCTGGCCACAGATGCCCTTAGGTCCAAGACGAAGGACCTTCAGATCGGGGCCTGGCTCACCGAGGCGGCGCTTCGCCTCTACGGGTTGCCTGGCCTGCGGGACGGGCTGCATCTCGAGAAGGGGCTGATCGACAAGTTCTGGGAGGGTCTCTTCCCCGAGAACGAGGATGGCGACCTCGAGGCGAGGGCAAACTGTCTCGCCTGGCTGGACAAAAACGCGACGCCCGGAATCGGGGCGCTCGTCGTCACGGGGCCCGGGACCGAGCCGTTCACGTTCCTGAAGTGGCAGTGGGCCTCCACTCCCGATCCGCCGCCGACGGAACAGCAGCGGAAGAACTCCGACACGATGCGCGAGCTCGACGCCGTCAGGGAGGAGAAGGAGAAGACCCTCGCCGAGATCCAGAAGGCGATCTCGCAGTCGCCCGGTCCCTTCTACGAACAGTACGCGGCCGCCTCCAAGGAGGCTCTCGAGGCTTTCCGCGAGCTCGACCACGCCATCGACGAACGCTTCGGGCGCCAGGCTCCGGCGCTTCTGGAGATGAAGAAGGCGCTCGAGGACATCACCTCCATGATGGAGAAGCTCGCCAAGGAGAAGCGCGCGGCGTCTCCCGAGGCGAGCGATGCCGCGGTTGGCGGAGGCGTCATGGGGCCCGCCGTGGCGGGGGCCACGGCCGCCGTGGGAGGGGGCGGAGGCGGATTCTCGGTGGCGGGAGCGATCGCGAGCCGGCAGGAAGCCCTGAGGCGCCTGACCGAGATCGCCGGCTATTTCGAGAAGACGGAGCCCCACAGCCCGGTTTCTTACCTCGTGAACCGCGCGGTCGCCTGGGGGAACATGCCCCTCGACAAGTGGCTGCGTGACGTCGTGAAGGACGACAGTGTCCTCGCGGGTATCCGCGAGACCCTTGGAATCAAGGAAGACGAGTCTTACTCGTGAGTGAAAATGCGTTGAACCCATCGATTCTTGTCCGCGCTACGAACAACCGCTGAAGGGAACCAGAAGGAGGCTCGAGATGCCGAAAAAAGAAAGCATCCAGCAGAAGCTCACCCGCATCCGCCCGCCGAGGGTCCAGATCACGTACGACGTAGAGGTCGGTGGCGCCATCGAACTGAAGGAGCTCCCCTTCGTCGTGGGCGTCATGGGCGACTTCTCCGGGAATCCGGAGCAGCCCCTGCCGAAGATGAAAGACCGGAAGATGGTCGAGGTCGACCGGGACAATTTCGACTCGGTCATGGCCGGCATGGCGCCCCGCCTGACCTACAAGGTCGACAACAAGCTCGCCAACGACGGCAGCAAGCTCGGTGTCGAGCTCAACTTCAAGAGCATGGACGACTTCCACCCCGACAAGGTCGTCCAGCAGGTCGAGCCGCTCCGGCGCCTCGTGGAGGCCCGCCGCAAGCTCTCGGATCTGCTCTCCAAGACCGACGGCAACGACAAGCTCGAAGAGATCCTGCAGAACATCATGCGTGACTCCGATCAGCAGAAGGCCCTCTCTGCCGCTCTGGGCCTCGCGCAGAAGGACGAGAAGAAAGATGAGTAGCAATCCTGAACTCGCCCGTGCCCAGGCCGTAACCGAAACCCAGGAACAGGACCTCCTCAGCAAGATCATGTCCGAGGGCCGCATGGCTCGCGACGAGAGCCAGGTGCAGCAGGCCAAGGACATGATCGCGGAGTTCGTCCAGGAAGTCCTCGATGGCCAGATGGTCCTTTCGAAGGACCTCGAGACGTCGATCAACGCTCGCATCGCCGAGATCGACCGGCTCCTGTCCGCCCAGCTCAACGAGGTCATGCACCACGAGAGCTACCAGAAGCTCGAAGGGTCGTGGCGCGGCCTGCGCTACCTCGTCTTCGAGTCCGAGACCTCGACGATGCTCAAGATCCGGGTCATGAACGCCAAGAAGGATGACCTGCGCAAGGATCTCGAGAGGGCCGTCGAGTTCGACCAGTCGGCGATCTTCAAGAAGATCTACGAAGAGGAGTACGGCATGTTCGGCGGCCAGCCGTACGGCGTCCTCATCGGCGACTACGACTTCTCCAATCACCCGCAGGACATCTCGCTGCTCGAGAAGATGTCGGGCGTCGCGGCGGCGGCCAACGCCCCCTTCATCGCCGCGGCGGCTCCCCAGCTCTTCGGCTGGGACAGCTACCAGGACATGACGGAAGTCCGCGACCTCGCCAAGATCTTCGACCGGACCGAGTACGCGAAGTGGCGCGCCTTCCGCGAGTCCGAGGATTCCCGCTACGTCGGCCTGACGATGCCGCGGACGCTGGCCCGTCTGCCGTACGGCAAGGAGACGGAGCCGGTCGAGACGTTCAATTTCGAGGAGGACGTCGACGGCCGCGACCACAACAAGTACCTCTGGTCCAACGCGGCGTATTCCTTCGGCACCCGCCTGACGGAGGCCTTCGCGCTCTACGGCTGGTGCGTTGCGATCAGGGGCGTCGAGGGCGGCGGTCTCGTTCAGGGCCTCCCCACCCACACGTTCCAGACGGACGAGGGCGACGTCGCGATGAAGTGCCCGACCGAGATCGCCATCACGGACCGCCGTGAGAAGGAGCTCTCGGACCTCGGCTTCATCCCGCTCGTCCACTGCAAGAACACCGACTACGCGGCCTTCTTCGGCGCCCAGTCTTGCCAGAAGGCCAAGAAGTACGACACGGATGCCGCCAACGCGAACGCCCGCCTGTCGACTCAGCTCCAGTACATCTTCGCGGTCTCCCGCTTCGCCCACTACCTGAAGTCGATGGTCCGCGACAAGATCGGCAGCTTCATGTCGCGTCAGGAGTGCGAGATCTTCCTGAACCGCTGGATCAACAACTACGTCCTCGAGAGCGACACCGCTGGCCAGTACGCCAAGGCCAAGACCCCGCTTCGCGAGGCGCGCGTCGAGGTGGCGGAAGTCCCGGGCAAGCCCGGCGTCTACCGCGCCGTCGCGTTCCTCAGGCCTCACTTCCAGCTGGACGAGCTCTCCGTCTCCCTGCGTCTCGTCGCCGATCTGCCGCCGTCTTCTCGCAAGTAAGTTTTCCGAAACCCCGCCGCCAGCCCCCGGGACACGGGATCGACTCCCGGCGGGCTGGCGGTTCTCGCCTCCGAACTCTTCCGGGGCAGGACCAGATGCCGCGATACGACAATGAAGTGAGGGTCACTCCCTCGGTCCTCGACCGTCTCATCGACTACGAGCCGGAGGTCAGCCGGGAGGCGCCGTCCTCCAGGGCCAAGAGCCTCCGCCTGCTCAAGCAGTCGGTGCGGCGCGATCTCGAGTGGCTGTTCAACACGCGCTTCACGGCCGACGTGCCCGAGAGCCTCGAGAACGTCCAGGAGTCGGTCTTGGTCTACGGGCTCCCCGATTTCACGGCTCTCTCCATCAAGAAGATCGACGATCGCGACCGCCTGCAGCAGGCCATCGAGAAGGCCGTCGCCGTCTTCGAGCCGCGCCTGGACAGTGTCGTCGTCGTCCTCGAGGAGGGCGACGCCCAGAAGGGCGTCCGGTTCCGGATCGAGGCCCGGCTCCTCGTCGATCCCGCGCCGGAACCGGTGACCTTCGACACCGCTTACCAGCCCCAGAGCGGGACATACTTCGTCAGGGGCGAGGCATGAGACCCGATCTTCTCGGCTACTACGAGCGCGAGCTCTCCTTTCTCAGGCAGATGGGAGCGAAGTTCGCCGAGCGCTATCCGAAGATCGCCAGCCGCCTCACGCTCGAGGCCGACCGGTGCGAGGACCCGCACGTCGAGAGACTCCTCGAGGCCTTCGCGTTCCTGTCGGCGCGCATTCAGCTGAAGGTCGACGACGAGTTCCCGCAGATCACCGAGTCGTTCCTCAACCTCCTCTACCCGAACCTCCTGGCCCCCGTGCCGGCGATGACGATCATCCAGTTCGTCATGGACCCCGCCCAGGGCGCCCTCCAGACCGGCCACACCATCCCGCGAGGCTCCGTCGTCTTCGCCCGGCCCGTCGATGGCACCTCGTGCCGCTTCCAGACCGCCTACCCGGTGAAGCTCTGGCCCGTGGAGATCCGCTCCCTGAAGTTCGAGCTGCCATTCCCCGGGATCGGGCCCCAGGAAGGTGTCCGGAGCCTGATGAGGATGGAGATCAAGACTTTCGGGGGCGTTCCCCTCAGGGAGGTCAAGGAGAAAGTCGCGGAGGGAGACGAACAGCCGCTCACGAACCTGCGCTTCTACCTGCAGGGCGACGGGAAGCTCCAGAACGCGCTCTACGAGCAGATGCTCAACAACGTCGTCGCGGTCGAGCTCCGCCCGCCCGGACCGCGCGATGTGCCCTCCCCGGTCCGCCTGAAGACGGGCTCGATCCGGCCCGCCGGTTTCGAGAAAGACGAAGCGCTCCTGCCGCAGAACCCCAGGTTCTTCCAGGGCTACAGGCTCCTCCAGGAGTACTTCGCCTTTCCCGAGAAGTTCTTCTTCATCGACCTGTCGGGCCTCGAGGCGGTCAGCCAGCCGCCGTTCACCGACTCGTTCGAGATCGTCTTCTACTTCAACCGGGAGTTCCCGCTCGAGCGGCAGGTGACGGCGCAGAGCTTCCGGCTCGGCTGCACTCCGGTCGTCAATCTGTTCCGGCAGATCGCGGAACCGATCCGGCTGACCCACTATCAGCCCGAGTACCGGATCATCCCGGACGTCAGGCGTCAGGACGTCACCGAGGTCCACTCGATCCTCTCGGTCGGCAGCATCGACCGCGGAAGTGGAAAGCTGACCTCCTACCAGCCGTTCTACTCGATCAAGCATGGCGGGGAACGCGAAAAGGGCGCGACGTTCTGGTACGCCACCCGGCGCCCGTCGGTCCTCTCCGAGACCGACACGACGGATGTCTTCCTCTCGCTCGTCGACATGGGCTTCAGCCCGTCGCAGCCCGAGACCGACACCATCACGGTCGAGACGCTCTGCTCGAATGCCTCGCTTCCCTCCCGGCTCCCGTTCCCCATGCACGACGGGGACTTCCAGCTCGAGGGGGCGGGGATCTTCTCGGCCATCAGGTGCCTGAGGAAACCGACGAATGCCGTGCGGCTGCCGCTGCGGCGAGGGCTTCACTGGCGTCTGATCTCGCACCTGTCGCTGAATGTCCTCTCGCTTCTGGAGGCCGAGCCCGAAAAGGGGCCAGACGCGTTGAAGGAGATCCTGGCCCTGTACGACTTCGCGGACAGCTCCGTCACCAGGCAGCAGATCCAGGGGATCTCGCGGGTGACGAGCCGCCGCGTCCTGCGCTCGATCGGAGCGCTGCACACGAGCTTCGTCCGTGGTCTCGAGATCGCGGTCGAGCTCGACGAGAACCAGTTCATCGGGAGCGGGCCGTTCCTCTTCGCCTCGGTCCTGGAGAGGTTCTTTGGCCTCTACGTGTCGATCAACTCCTTCACCGAGCTCGTCGCGAAGACGACACAGCGAGAGGGAGTCCTGAAGAGATGGCCGCCGAGATCCGCGGAGCAGATCATCGCATGAGCGCCGTGCCGGGTTCCGTGCAGCGTCTTGGGGAGACGAAGCGGAGCCCAGCGGAGACTCCGCGCGCCGAACTGCTCTTTTCCGAACCCTATCGCTTCGGGTTCTTCCAGGCCGTGAGGCTTCTGGCCCGGATGTACCCGGAGAAGTCGGGGGTGGGGGAGGACGCACCGCCTGACGCCGAGCTCGTGCGGTTCCGGTCGATGGCGTCCCTCGCCTTTCCGCCCTCGGAGCTCGTGGATCTCGTCCCGGGCAGGGACCCGGAATCCCCTCCCGAGATGACGGTCGCGTTCGCCGGCCTGATCGGCGCTTCCGGCGTGATGCCGAACCCGTACACCGAGCTCGTCATCGAGCGGAAGCGGTTCCGGGACACGGCTCTGTGGGACTTCCTGGATCTCTTCACACACCGGCAGGTCTCGCTCTTTTACAGGGCCTGGGAAAAGTACAGATTCCCGATCAAGTTCGAGAAGGGGGAGCCCGACCGGGTCACGGAGGGCCTCCTCGCCCTCGTGGGCCTGGGAACCACGGGGCTTCGGGACCGGATGGCGGTGCCCGATCTCGGAGTGATCTATTACGCGGGCCTCATTTCGCAGAGGCCTCACTCCGGGTCGGCCATCTCCGCCATCCTCAGCGACTACTTCGGGGTTCCGGCGGCCGCGGTCCCATTCATCGGGATGTGGCACCCGCTGGAGCCGGAGAACCTGACCCGCATGGGCGAAGCGAACAGCGACCTCGGAAGGAACCTCATCGCCGGAGAGCAGGTGCTCATCCGCCAGTCGAAGTTCCGGGTCCGCCTCGGGCCGCTGTGGCTCGAGCAATTCACCGACTTCCTTCCCACGGGCCGGTCGCTGAAGGCCCTCGGACAGCTGACGCGCTACCTGGCGGGCCCGGAATTCGACTTCGACATTCAGCTCGTGCTCCGGGCCGAGGAGGTCCCCATGTGCCAGCTGTCGAGCAAGGCGCCGCTTCTCCCCATGCTGGGATGGACCACCTGGATCCGGACACGCGAACTCGAGAATGACTGCGACGACGTCGTCTTTACCGCGGACTTCTGAAAGAGGAAAAGGAAAGGGGTTCTCATATGGCAATTAGCTACAAGGCCCTCATCGGGAAGCTCAACGACACGCTCCGGACGTCGCTGGACGGCGCGGCCGGCCTCTGCGTCTCCCGCACTCACTACGACATCGAGATCGAGCACTGGTTCCTCAAGCTCCTCGATGTCCCCGACACCGACATGATCCGGATGATCCGGCATTTCGGTATCGATGCGGGCCGGGTCGCCAAGGATCTGACGAGGTCGCTCGATCGCCTGAAGACCGGCAACACCCGCCTCCCGGCCTTCTCGCCGAGGATTCCCAAGGTCATCGAGGGGGCATGGCTGCAGGCGTCCCTCGAGTACGGCGCGCCGCAGGTTCGCTCGGGACACGTCCTCCTGTTCATGCTGATGAACGAGGACCAGGCCCGTTTCGTCCGCGAGATCTCCAAGGAGCTCGCGTCGATCCCGGTCGAGAAGCTCACCGCCGAGTTCCTCACTGCCGTGAAGGGCTCTTCCGAGGACAAGGCAGTCCCGGCCGCCATCGGCGCCGCGGGCCGCGGTCCCGACGATGTCCAGGCGGGTGGCGTCGGAAAGACGAAGGCCCTCGACCAGTACACCATCGACCTCACGGCCCGGGCCAAGGCGGGACAGATCGACCCGGTCCTCGGGCGTGACTTCGAGATCCGTCAGATCATCGACATCCTCACCCGGCGCCGTCAGAACAACCCGATCCTCACCGGTGAGGCGGGCGTCGGAAAGACCGCCGTGGTCGAGGGCTTTGCCCTGAGGATTGCCAAGGGCGATGTCCCGGGCCCCCTCAAGAACGTCTCGGTGAGGACCCTCGACCTCGGGCTCCTGCAGGCCGGAGCCGGCGTCAAGGGAGAGTTCGAGAACCGTCTCAAGAACGTCATAGAGGAAGTCAAGGGATCCCCGACACCCATCATCGTCTTCATCGACGAGGCGCACCAGATGATCGGTGCCGGCGGTCAAGCCGGACAGGGCGACGCGGCCAACCTCCTCAAGCCGGCCCTGGCCCGCGGAGAGATGAGGACCATCGCCGCGACGACCTGGGCCGAATACAAGAAGTACTTCGAGAAGGATGCGGCCCTTGCCCGTCGGTTCCAGGTCGTGAAGGTCGAGGAGCCCACCGAGGAAGTCGCCGTGGTCATGATGCGCGGGATCACGGCCCCCCTCGAGAAGCACCACGGCGTGAGGATTCTCGCCGAGGCCGTCGAGGACTCGGTCCGGATCTCTCACCGGTACATTTCCGGGCGGCAGCTGCCCGACAAGTCCGTCAGCGTCCTCGACACGGCTTGCGCGCGGGTCGCGATCGGTCAGGCCGCCACTCCCGCCCAGGTCGAGGATGCGGAGCGCCGGATCACCCAGGTCGGTACGGAACTCGAGGCTCTCGAGCGCGAGCAGGCGACCGGATCGGATCACACGAAGCGGATCGATGCCCTCAAGGCCGACAGGGAAGAGGCCCAGAAGAGACTCGAGAAGTACAAGGCGCAGTGGGAGAAGGAAAAGGAACTCGTCAAGGGCATCCAGGAGGTCCGGGAGAAGCTGGAGAAGGCGGGTGCCGGCTCGCCCGACGCCGCGACCCTCAAGCCGGAACTCGAGCGCTTGATGGGCGAACTGACGGCCGTCCAGGGCGAGGAGCCGCTGATGTTCCCGCACGTCAGCTCTCAGACCGTTGCCGAGGTCATCTCGGGCTGGACCGGGATCCCGGTCGGCAAGATGCAGGCGGACGAGGTCAATACGGTCCTGCAACTCCACACGCTCATGGGTGAGAGGGTCGTGGGCCAGAACCACGCTCTGGAGGCAATCGCGCAGAGGATCCGGACGTCCCGGGCCGGCCTGACGGACCCGCGCAAGCCCATCGGTGTCTTCATGCTCGTCGGAACGAGCGGCGTTGGAAAGACGGAGACCGCGATCGCCCTGGCGGACCAGCTGTACGGCGGCGAGCGCAACATGGTCATCATCAACATGAGCGAGTTCCAGGAAGCGCACACCGTGTCCTCACTCAAGGGATCGCCCCCGGGATACGTCGGCTACGGCGAAGGCGGCGTGCTGACGGAAGCCGTTCGCAGGCGTCCGTACTCCGTGGTTCTTCTGGACGAGGTCGAGAAGGCCCACCCGGACGTCCTGGAGCTCTTCTACCAGGTCTTCGACAAGGGAATGATGGAGGACGGCGAGGGCCGCGAGATCGACTTCAAGAACACCGTCATCCTGCTGACGACCAATGCCGCCAGCGACACGATGATGAAGCTCTGCGCCGATCCCGACACCGCGCCCCTGCCCGAGAAGCTGATCGAGACCATCAAGCCCGAGCTCGACAAGATCTTCAAGCCGGCCTTCCTCGGCCGCATGGCGATCGTCCCGTACTACCCGATCTCCGAGTCCGTCATGAAGATGATCATCAAGCTTCAGCTCGGGCGTATCGGGAAGCGGATCGGTGAGAACCACCAGGCCTCTTTCAGCTACGACGAGTCCGTCATCACCGAGATCGCGAACCGCTGCAAGGAAGTCGAGAGCGGCGCCCGGAACGTCGACCACATCCTGACCCGCACGGTCCTCCCGGAGATGTCGACCGAGGTGCTCGGCCGCATGGCGGAGGGACGTTCGATCGCGGGGGTCCACATCACCGTCGGTGAGGGTGGGAAGTTCGTCTACCAGTTCAGCTGATTCACGCGGCCAGGCTCGGCCAATTGCTCAGGAGGGCAGGATGTCTTACACCCAGGACAACCGGAAATTCATTCTCAAGACCCCTCTCGGGAAGGACGTCCTGCTCTTCAAGGGGCTGACGGGCAAGGAGGCTCTGTCTCGCCTTTTCCAGTGGGAAGTCCACGCGATCGCCGAGAAGGACAAGGACAGCGAGATCAAGTTCGACGCGCTTCTGGGGAAGCCCTGCACCGTCGAGATGAAGATGGGGAAGTCGAAAAACCCCTGCTTTGTCAACGGCATCTGCAAGGCCGTCTCTCAGGCGAGCCGGGACGAGACCTTCATCTATTACAAGCTGGTCCTCGTTCCGAAGTTCTGGCTCGCCACGCGGAACTCGCAGAGCCGGATCTTCCAGCAGAAGAACGTCCCGGACATCCTCAAGGAGGTCTTGGCTCAGTTCTCGCCGACCTATGAGCTCCAGGGCCAGTACGAACCCAGGGACTACTGCGTCCAGTATCGCGAGACCGACTTCAACTTCGCCTGCCGCCTGATGGAGGAGGAAGGGATCTTCTTCTTCTTCAAGCACAGCGATGGCGATCACAAGATGATCGTCTCCGACTCGTCCTCCAGCCATTCGGACGTCCCCGGCGAGAAGTCCCTCATCTACGAGGAACTCGCGGGGGGCGTTCGCGAGGAAGAACGGATCTACACGTGGGAGAAGGTCCAGGAGATGCGCTCCGGAAAGACCACTCTCTGGGACCACTGCTTCGAGCTTCCGCACAAGAACCTCGAGGCCATCGAGCAGACGCTCACCTCCATCACGGTGGGAACGGTCTCCCACAAGCTCAAGGTGGGGGGCAACGACTCCCTCGAGCTCTACGACTGGCCCGGCGAGTACGCCCAGCGATTCGACGGGGTGACGCCGGGCGGGGGAGATCGGGCCTCCGACGTTCAGAAGATCTTCCAGGACAACAAGAGAACGGCGCGCCTGCGCATGGAAGAGGAGACGGCCCCCGCGGTCGTCATTCGAGGAGCCTCCAACTCCAAACACCTCAGGAGCGGGCACAAGTTCAACCTCAAGCGGCACTGGAATGCCGATGGGCCGTATGTGATTCTCGAGAACGACTTCGAGGCCGAGCAGGTCGGGGACTACAGGTCGGGAACCGATGAGATCCGGTACGCGGCCTACTTCACGTGCTTTCCCTACGACCTTCCGTACCGGCCTCCGAGGACGACGCCGAAGCCGGTCGTTCCGGGCTCCCAGTCGGCTCAGGTCGTCGGCCCGCCCGGAGAAGAGCTCTTCACGGACAAGTATGGCCGCGTCAAGGTGCAGTTCCACTGGGACCGCAAGGGAAAGCGCGACGCCAACAGCTCGTGCTGGATTCGCGTCGCGCAGGTTGCGGCCGGACGGCGCTGGGGATCCTCGTTCTGGCCCCGGATCGGGCAAGAGGTCATCGTCGACTTCCTCGAGGGCGACCCGGATCAGCCGGTCATCATCGGGGTGGTCTACAACTCGGATCAGATGCCGCCCTACCTCGGCGAGGGCCTCGACTCCAAGCACAAGAATGACAACAAGGTCAGCGGGATCAAGACCAACACGACCAAGGGGGGTGTCGGCTACAACGAGCTGAGGTTCGACGACACCAAGGACAAGGAGCAGATCTTCATCCACTCCGAAAAGGACATGGATGTAAGGGTCAAGAAGGACCTCAAGGAGAAGATCCACGGGAACCGCCACCTGATCGTGGGGCCGGACGGCAAGGACGGCAGCAAGGGGGACTACCTCGAGCTGATCCACCAGGACCGGTTCATCAAGGTCAAGCGCCACAAGGAAGAGCAGGTCATGGGGAACATGAAGCTCTACATCGGGGGTGGCGAGGGCGGAAACGCTGACATCGTCGTCGCGAAGAAGAAGACCGAAGCGGTCGGCGGCGGAAGCGACTTGAAGGTCACGGGCGACTCGAAGGAGAACGTCACCGGCAAGAAGAGCCTGACGGTCGGAGGCGATTTCGACACCAAGACGGGGCCCAAGTGCGCCGTGGAAGCCGCCCAGGAGATCCACCTCAAGGCCGGGATGAAGGTGACGATCGAGGCCGGGGTGCAGGTGACCATCAAGGGCGCTGGCGGGTTCATCTCGGTGGATGCTACTGGCGTGACGATTCAGGGCACCATGGTCAAGATCAACAGCGGCGGTGCCGCCGGCTCTGGCGGAGGCTCGAGCCCCGCATCTCCGGCTGACGCCGCCCAGGCGAATCCGACGGAACCGATGGAAGCCGACAACTCCGTGAGCGGGTCGAAGTCGAGCTAGGGGGCCTGCCATGAGCGGAAAACCCGCCGCCCGAATCACCGATCCCGTCGTGCACCCGCTTCCGCCGGTCTTGACCGGAGGTCCGCCCGCTACGACGGTCCTCATCGGAATGCTCCCGGCCTGGAAGGGGATCCCTCCGGCGATGGGACCGGCCCTGCAGGCGGCCCAGAAAGCTTCGGAGGCCATTCTGCAAACTGCGGAAACGACGGCGAAGTCGGCTGAGGCCGCCGCCGTCGCCGCAGCGGGGACCCCGGGGGCCCCGGCCGCGG
>JAJVIN010000043.1 GCA_022071945.1 Thermoanaerobaculia bacterium
GCCACCGCCATGAGCGCCGCGCTTCTCCAGTTCGAAGCACAAATCGATCGTGCCGTCGGCACCCTCCGCCTGGCCGCCTGACAAACTTGACCAGTCCGCACAATACTTTTCAGGACAAGGGACCTAGGTGGCCCCAGCCATCTACCCCCACCACCCATCATGTCTCGACATCCAGTCTGGCCGTTCTAGATCCGTCTGGCCTCATGCACATTGCCTTCCTACGGCAAAGTGCCGCGTGAAGACTAGGGGCTTTCCACCATGAGTGCTCTTGGCCGGATGGTCCAAACTCTCAGTTCGTGCGTCTCGTCGCGATGAGAACTGAAACAAGTCCGTCGCACTTCGGGGCCGGTAGCCTGCTCACGTCATCCCTGGTTTTCCTATTGGCGTTCATCGTGTACCGGGGAACCCCTGGCCGGCGCTCTACTGGTGATACCGAATCGACTCGCCGGATTCCTTTCGCCGTGGTCGAGCAGGGACGTTTCGACTTAGCGCAGGACGCTTTCTTCAGGGCGAACCCGCTCCACTACTCGGCCGTGGCCGTGAACGGGCGGTTGATTCCGGCCTTTCCTATAGGCACGGCGCTGCTCAGTCTTCCGGCCTCTCTCTTCTACCCAACTGCGCCTCTGGATTCGGGACAAATGCGCGAGTTCGAGAAGACTGCGGCGGCGCTAATTGCCAGTCTGAGCGTCCTCGTGTTCTTCCATTCGCTGAAGCGGATCGTGGATGGTGGAGCGCTCTTCCTCGGGACGGTGACCTTCGCCTTCGGCACGGGACTGTTTTCCACCGCCAGCCAAGGACTATGGCCGTTCACCGGCGAACTTCTGTTCTTGTGCAGCGCGCTGTACTTCATGCTGCATGCCCGTTCTCGGTCGGTAGCGGCCGCCGCCGCAGGTGCCTCCATAGCAGGCGCGTTCTTGTGCCGCCCTACAGCCATCTTGCTGCTCCCCGCCTTCCTACCTCTTCTCTCACCTCGGCGTCGTGTCTTGTTCACATTTGCCACCGGGCTTTCCGGGGGGCTCTTGTTGACGGCTGCGATTCAGAAGGCCCTGCTCGGGAGTTGGCTGGGCCCGTACATAGGTATGAACAGCGGACGCGCGATGTGGAACTCCCAATTCAGCGATGGGCTTAGTGGAACTCTTCTGAGTCCTAGCCGTGGACTAATGCCGTTCTTCCCGTATCTCGTGGTGGCGGCAATTGTAGCTCTTCGTGGACGGCAGGAGCTGTCAGATAAGGCTCGTGTCCTGGCATGCACCGCGCTAGGAATCAGCGCTCCTGTGTTGGTAGCCTCTCTCTACGGGAAGTGGTGGGGCGGCGACGGGCTCGGACCGCGCCTCCTCAGCGAGACTGCTCCGTTCTGTGCACTGCTAACAGCGCTGGCCTTCTTCTCCAGTGTTCGCGGGTGGCTTCGCTACTTTCTGGTCGGCCTCGTGGCTTTCTCGTGCGCCACGCAAGCTCTCCTCGCCTACCGCCCAATAGGCATCGGCTGGAACGCCATAGTAAGACCCGACGACAATCCTGAGTTACTGCATGGATGGCGGGACAGCCAACTCATCGCGGTTTGGCTTCCACGATGGACGCCGTCCCCCGAGTTCCGGCTTGATGAATGGAAGCGCGAGGATCCGCAGCTGCACGGGAGCGTTGACCATCCGACGGACGGCGGCCAAGTCATCGGGCCTCTTGTCGTTCGAGGGTGGGCGCGTGTTCCCGGGGAGGATCTCGACGTTGAGGTTAGAGTAAACGGAACTGTCATTCGAGATTCCCTGGTGACTCGCCACGCCCGCCCAGATGTCGCCGCTGCTTTCCCGAACCTCGGAGACTGCTCCAAGGCCGGCTACCAAATTGTCGTGTCTCCTTCGAATCGGACGCGCAGGAGGGTGCGTCTTGTCGTGGTGTTTCGAAGCCAGGGAGGGCAAGTTCGGCACTACCCTGCCATCGCCTGTCTGTGGGATCGCTGACCTTGGTGTGTCGGTCAGAGGAAACCCGTGGGCTCTGGGGTTCCATCCCTGTTCTTGCGGGAAGCGGGCCATTCAGGGGAGCAAAGAAGGGGCAAGCGACGTTGTCATCCTTTCGATGATGAGCATCGTCCGCCCGGCCACGATCGGGTGGATCGGGGCCATCTGGATCCCCCAGGCTGCCTCGTGCCGGCGAACGCGTTCCTGATACTCGCCGGGACGAAGCTGAGGGGTGCCATCAGATCGCCTCGCCCAGAAACGAGAGAGGCTCCTCGGATGAGGTTGCGGCGAAGATCCGGACGCTTCTCGGCCTCACGTAGAGGGCCTCGCCCGCTCGGACTTCCAGGAGCCGGAAGAAGTCGCGGCTGACCACGGCCTGAAGCGGACGTCCCTCAGAATCCGAAAGGTCGAGTTTCACGAGGGCCCCCGCCGGGTTCGCGTGGACGAGAGTCGTCCAGACTCCGCCCGGCTTGCCGTTCGTCCTCGAGATCTCGAGCTCGTGAGGCCTCACGAACCCTGACACGGCCGAAGCGTCGGAGAGCTCGGGGGCGTCGACCGTCAGCGAGCCGAGCCGCGCCTTTCCCCCCTCGATGCGGCCGTGGAAGATGTTCGTGTGCCCGAGGAAGCTCATGACGAAAGGAGTCGCGGGGTGGTCGAAGACCTCTTCCGGCGACCCCACCTGTTCGACCCGGCCGCGATTGATGACGACGATACGGTCCGCGACCTCGAGCGCCTCCTCCTGATCGTGAGTGACGAAGACGCTCGTGACGCGGATCTCGTCATGAAGGCGGCGCAGGAAACGCCGCAGCTCGAGCCGGACCGTCGCATCGAGCGAGCCGAACGGCTCGTCGAGAAGGAGCACCTTGGGTTCCACGGCCAGAGCGCGGGCGAGGGCCACGCGCTGTCTCTGGCCGCCGGAGAGCTGAGACGGGTAGCGCCGTGCCAGCGGCGCCAGCTGGACCAAGTCCAGAAGCCCGTTCACTCGTTTTGCAATCTCCGACTCGGAGGGCCGGCCGGCCTTGCGGACCCGAAGGCCGAAGGCGACGTTCTCGAAGACCGTCAGGTGGCGAAAGAGGGCGTAGTGCTGGAAGACGAATCCGACCCCGCGGTCCCTGGCCCTTCGCAGGGTGGCGTCCTCGCCCTCGAAGAGAACGGTTCCCTCGTCGGGCAGCTCCAGCCCCGCGATGATCCGCAGAAGGCTCGTCTTGCCGGACCCGGACGGCCCCAGAAGAGCGACCAGCTCGCCGGCAGGCACATGCAGACTGATTCCGTCGATGGCGGTGAAGTCTCCGAAGCGCTTCTTGATGTTCTTGATCTCGATGCTCATCGTCAGCGGTCCTTTCTCGAGGTTTCGGCGCTCTTTGCCCGCCACTCGGCGACGTGCCTGGAGGCCACCGCCAAAAGCGAAAGGATCGTCAGCACCGAGGCGGCCGCGAAGGCCGCCTGGAACTGGTACTCGTTGTAGAGAATCTCGACGTGTAAAGGCAGCGTGTTGGTGACCCCTCGAATGTGGCCCGAGACCACCGAGACGGCGCCGAACTCGCCCATCGCGCGTGCCGAGCAGAGGATCACGCCGTAGACGATTCCCCACTTGACGTTGGGCAGGGTCACCCTCCAGAAGACCTGCCAGCCGGTCGCCCCGAGCAGCAGGGCCGCCTCCTCCTGCTCGGTTCCGCACGCCTCCATAACCGGGACGAGCTCACGCACGACGAGGGGAAACGTGACGAAGATGGTGGCCAGGATGATGCCAGGCGGAGCGAAGATCACCTTCAGCCCGTGCTCCGACAGGATGGGACCGAACCAGCCCTGCTTTCCGTACAGCAAGACGAAGACGAGGCCCGCCACCACCGGGGAAACCGCCAGCGGAAGGTCCATGAGGGTCAGGAGCAGGTTCTTTCCGCGAAAGGCGAACTTCGAGACCGCCCAGGCGGCGGCCAGGCCGAAGAGAAGGTTCGCGAGGACGGCCGAGACCGTCGTCACTCCCGTCAACCACAGAGCCGACAGGGTCTCGGGTTGACGGAGCGCCGCGAAGTAGGCGCCGGCGCCGCGCCGGAGCCCCTCGGCGAAGACGGCCGCCACCGGGACCGCCACGAAGAGCGCGACGAAGGAAACCGCCACGAAGACGAGCACCCGCCGGACCGCGGAAGACTCGGCCCCTGCCCGCGAGACCGGAAGAGGGAAGACGTGAACCGCCTGATGAGAGAGAGACAAGGAGAGCTCCTCAGACTGCCGCGCCGCGGCGGGAAGAGAGCCTCTGCAGGCCGTTGATGAAGAGGAGGAAGGTCACCGCGACGGCCAGGAGGACGACCGCGATCGCCGTGGCCCCCTCGTAGTCGTACTGGTCGAGCTTCGTCATGATCAGAAGCGGCGCGATCTCTGTCTTCATCGGCAAGTTTCCGGCGATGAAGACAACGGAACCGTACTCGCCGAGCCCCCGGGCGAAAGCCAGAGCGAGACCCGTCAACCATGCAGGCAAAAGCGACGGCAGGACCACGCGCAGGAAGATCTGAAGGCGGTCCGCGCCAAGACTCGCCGCGGCTTCCTCGACGTCGGCCTCCAGGTTCTCGAGGACGGGCTGGACGCTCCTGACGACGAAGGGGATCCCGACGAAGACGAGCGCGACGACGATTCCGGCGGGGGCGAAGGCTACATGAACGCCGAGCGCTAGGAGAGCCTTGCCAGCCCAGCCTCCCGGAGCGTAGAGGGTCGTCAGGACAATTCCCGCGACGGCTGTCGGGAGGGCGAGCGGGAGATCCACGAGCGCATCGACGACCTTCTTTCCGGGGAAGGGGTACCGAACGAGGACCCAGGCCACGACGAATCCGAAGACGCCGTTGACGAGTGCGGCGAGAACCGCCGTCTTCAGGCTCAGCGAATAGGAGGCCATGACGCGTGGAGAAGTCGCCGCCGCGGCGAACGCCGCGGGACCCATCGCGGCGGCCTTCAAGACGAGAGCGCTCAGCGGCAGGATGACGATGAAGGCCAGATACCCCAGGGTCAGGCCCATGGTCATCCGGAAGCCGGGCAGGGTTCCTCGACGCCCTCTGATCCGTGAGCCCACGTCACTTCACCTGATAGATCTGGTCGAAGGTGCCTCCGTCCCCGAAGTGCGTCTTCTGCGCCTTCTGCCAGCCTCCAAAAAACTCGTCGATCGAAAAGAGCGAGAGCTTCGGGAACTGGCTCGCGAACTTCGCCGCCACGGCCGCGGACCGTGGACGGTAGAAGTGCTTCGCCGCGATCTCCTGGCCCGCCTCCGTGTAGAGGAACTCGAGGTAGGCGGTGGCGAGGGCGCGGGTCTTCTTCTTGTCCGCGTTGACGTCGACGACGGCCACGGGCGGCTCGGCGAGGATACTCACCGAAGGGAGGACGATCTCGAATCTCTCCTTCCCCACCTCACGGCTGAGAAGGAACGCCTCGTTCTCCCAGGCGATCAGGACATCGCCGAGACCGCGCTCGGAAAAGGTCGTCGTGGATCCACGGGCTCCCGTGTCGAGGACGGGGACGTTCTTGAAGAGCTTCGCGACGAAGTTCCGCGCGGTGGCCTCCGAGCCGCCTGGCCGTCGCAGCGCATATCCCCAGGCGGCGAGGTAGTTCCAGCGCGCTCCGCCGGAGGTCTTGGGGTTCGGCGTGATCACCGAAACCCCCGGTCTGACGAGGTCGTCCCAGTCGCGGACCTTCTTTGGGTTCCCCTTGCGGACGACGAAGACGATGGTCGATGTGTAGGGGGAGCTGTTGTGGGGCAGCCGCCTCTGCCAGTCGGCAGGAAGGAGCTTCGCCTTCTCGGCGATGGCGTCGATGTCGTAGGCGAGCGCGAGCGTCACGACATCCGCCTCGAGGCCGTCGATGACGGACCGGGCCTGCTTTCCCGACCCTCCGTGCGACTGGTTGATCGTGACGTCCTGGCCGGTTCTGGCCTTCCAGCTCCTCGCGAAGGCGGCATTGACGTCCGCGTAGAGCTCGCGCGTGGGGTCGTAGGAGACATTCAGGAGCTTCGCGGGCTCCGCCCCCAGGGCGGGCGACGCGGGAGCGGTTCCCAGTCCCAGTGCGAGTGCGAGCGCGATCTGTCCGCGCGTGGATGCGAGGCTCGTCCTTCGAGCCGGGCGCGGGGCAGGCGCCGCCACGGCCCGGGCGGCCGTGACCAGTTCGTGAATCGATGCGCCATGGATGGAAGCGGGTCTCGTCGTCATTCTTCTCCTCCTGTGTCCCGCCAGGAGGGTGGGGCGCCTTCGGGGTCGCAGAAGACCAAGAAGCCCACCGTCCTGGCGGATGGTGGGCTTCTCGTTGTGATGTGCCGCGAGCTCTCAGTTCAGCGGCGAAGCCTCCACCATCCATCGCGAACGGCAACACATGCACGCAAGATGGGGGAGAGCTGTCATGAGCGGCGTACTATGGTCACTGTGGCCGCGACTGTCAAGCACAATCGGCGAGATCTCTCCGGCTCTGTGACCTCATCGCGATCTCAACGCGACTTCATCGTGATCTCAACGCGACTTCATCGCGATCTTGCGACCTTTTCGCGATTTCTCGCCGAAGCCTCTTGACAAACGGACTGGCGAACCCTATCTTCTGCGACCATGCAAGCGGCGCGAATGTGTTGTATGTGTACCATGGCCTGGGGGAGACCCCGGACCCGCGGCGCGATGCCTGTCCTCCGTCGAATGTGACGTGAGCGAAAGCCGAGAGTGCTCCGGGGCCCGGGATGAATTCCCGGGCCTTTTTGTTTCGCTGCCATAGCGAGATCACTGTTCATGGGCACCGCGCCGGAGCGGTGCCGGTGCTCGACTGTTCACTGTAGTGCCACTGTGCGGAGAGGGGGGACTCTTGTTCACTGGAAGTGTGCCTGAGGAAAACGGCGGGTCGCGGGCCGGGCAAGTCGCGGCCGAGACCCTGAGGTGGGCGGCGGGCGCGTTTGGCCCGCGACTGGCTTTCGCGACCGGCTTTGGACGCGAGGGCTGCGTCCTCATCCACATGATCGCCACGGAGAAGCTGCCCGTCGCCCTCTTCACGCTCGACACCGGCCTCCTCTTTGACGAGACGTACGAACTGTGGCGCCAGCTGGAGGCGGCCTACGGAGTGAAGATCCAAGGCGTTCGCCCTCGCCTCACCGTGGCGGAGCAGGCCGCGGAGGCAGGCGACGAGCTGTGGGCGACGAACCCCGATCTCTGCTGCGAGCTCCGAAAGGTCGAGCCCTTGAGGCGCTACCTCGATGGGTTCGATGCCTGGGTCACCGCGATTCGGGCGGACCAGACTCCGGAGCGAGCCGGCGCCCGTCCGGTCGAGAAGGACCCGCGCTTCGGCCTCGTGAAGGTCAACCCGCTGCTCTCCTGGACGGCGGATGACGTCGAGGCGTACATCACCCGGCACGGCATCCCGGTCAATTCCCTTCACAGTCGCGGATTCCAGAGCATTGGCTGCTGGCCCTGCACCACTCCCGTCCTCGATGGCGAGGATCCAAGAGCCGGACGCTGGCGCGGACGGCCGAAACGGGAGTGCGGACTTCACAACAGACCCTCGAAAGATCGATCCGAAAGGACACAAGACCATGTCTGAAACTCAGAAACTCGTCACGCCCCACGGCGGTTCGCTCGTGAATCGCCTGGCCTCCGAGGAACAGGCCGCCGCGATCCAGGGGAAGGCAAGAGACCTCCCCCGGATCATCCTCGACGCCCGGGAGACGGCCGACCTCGAGCTCCTGGCGACCGGGGCCGCGAGCCCGCTCACGGGGTTCCTCGGAGCCGAGGACTACGACAGCGTAGTCACGAGCCTCAGGCTGGCCGACGGGACGGTCTGGCCCCTCCCGCTGACGCTCGCCGTCACTGACGATCAGCGTCCCGGCCTCGAGAAGTCCGGTGAGGCGGCCCTTCACGACGCGGCGGGAAGGCTCTGGGGGACAGTGAGGATCCGGTCGATCTTTCGCCGCGACCCGCGAGCCGAGTCCCTGGCCATCTATGGAACCGACAGTCCGGATCACCCGGGAGTTTCCTACCTCCTTTCCCGTCCCACGCTTTTGGCCGGGGGAGAAGTCGAGGTGCTCCCCTTGCCCCAGCTGCCCTTCGCGCAACACAGGCTGACCCCGCGGGAGCTTCGCGAGAGGATCGCGGCTCTCGGCTGGAAGACGGTGGCGGGCTTCCAGACCAGAAACCCGATCCATCGCGCCCACGAGCACCTGACCAAGATCGCCCTCGAGGTCACCGACGGGCTCGTGATCCACCCGCTCGTCGGCGAGACGAAGAACGACGATGTTCCCGCCTCGGTCCGCTTCCGCATCTACGAGACGCTCGTCGACCGTTACTACCCGAAGGGCCGGACCCTCCTGGCTGCCTTTCCCGCGGCGATGCGCTATGCCGGACCCCGCGAGGCGCTCTTCCACGCGCTCGTCCGGAAGAACTACGGGATCACCCATCTGATCGTCGGGCGGGACCACGCCGGAGTCGGGAGCTTCTATCCCCCTCTCGCCGCGCAAGAGATCTTCGAGCGCTTCTCTTTCGAGGAGCTCGGCGTGGCGCCGCTGAAGCTCGATCCGACCTTCTACTGCAAGAAGTGCGGAACGCTCGCCTCGCCGAAGAGCTGCCCGCACGACGCTTCCGCGCGCCTCGAGCTTTCCGGGACCCGCGTCCGCCAGATTCTCGGGGCGGGCGGCCGTCTGCCGGCCGAATTCACGCGTCCCGAGACGGCCGAGATCCTCCGTGAGCACTACGGGCACCCGGCCAAGAAGCAGACGGAAGCGCCTCCCGCGGGACGGAAGCCACGAGGATTCGTCCTGTGGCTCACCGGTCTATCCGGCGCGGGCAAGAGCACGATCGCCACGGCCCTCGAGACGGAGCTCGAAGAGGAGCTCGGAGTCGAGATCCTCGACGGAGACGAGGTCAGGACTCACCTGTCGAAGGGGCTCGGCTTTTCCAAGGAGGACCGCGACACCAACATCAAGCGCATCGCCTGGGTCGCCCGGACCCTGGCGAGAAACGGCGTCGCCGTCATCACCGCCGCCATCTCGCCCTATCGCGACGCGAGAAGAGAGGCCCGCCAGCTGGCCGAGGAAAGCGGCGTTCGCTTCATCGAGGTCTTCGTCAACGCCTCCCTCGACACACTGGTCGCCCGTGACGTCAAGGGACTTTACCGGCGAGCGCTCGCCGGCGAGATCGCGTCCTTCACGGGAGTCTCCGACCCCTACGAAGCGCCGGAGAATCCGGATGTCCTCGTCGACAGCAGCAAGGAAACCCTGGAACAGTCGGTCGAAAAGATCCTTGATTACCTCCGCGGTGAGGGCCTCCTCGAGGCGGGAGAACAGGAGAAGGTCGCGTGAAGCCGCTGTTGCCCGTCTTCGTGAAGCTCGAGGACAAGCCGGTCCTCGTCGTCGGGGCGGGGCCGGTGGCGGCCGCGAAGCTCCCCGCGCTCCTCGAGGCTGGCGCTGCCGTCACGGTGGTGGCACCCGAGGTGCGCTCGGAGTTCGAGCTTGCCGATGTGCGGATCGTCAGACGCCGCTTCGTTGCGGCTGACCTCGACGGCATCTGGTACGTGGTCGCCGCGGCTCCGCCCGAAGTGAACCGCGAGGTCGCGAGGCTCGCCTCGGAAAGGCGGATCTTCGTCAACGCCGTCGACGAGCCCGAAAACGCGACGGCCTATCTGGGAGCCGTCCTCAGGCGTGACGGATTGACTGTCGCCATCTCGACCAGCGGGGCGGCTCCAGCCCTTGCCGGGCTCGTGCGCGAGGGACTCGACGCCGTCCTGCCCGGCGACGTGGCGGCCTGGAACGACGTCGCACGCACGTTGAGAAACTCCTGGCGGCGCAACCGCGTGCCCCTCGCCGAGCGCCGCCCGCTTCTGCTGACGGCCCTGAACCGGCTCTACGAATCCCGGACAGCGGCGACGGCTCCGGCGGCGGCCGCTCCGGCGGCGGCCGCTCCGGCGGGGAGCGCGTGATGAAGACGGGCCTCGTCTCCCTCGTGGGCGCCGGTCCCGGCGATTGCGGCCTCATCACGCTCGCGGGCGCCCGCCGCCTGGCCGAGGCCGAGCTCGTCCTCTATGACGCCCTCGTCGCCGAGGAGATCTTGTCGCTGGCGCCGAACGCCCTGCGCGTGCCGGTCGGCAAGCGCGCCGGCCGGCCCTCGGCAAGCCAGGCCTCGATAGAGCGGCTGATGATCCGCGCGGCGCGGCGCGGCCGGCGAGTCGTGAGGCTGAAGGGTGGTGATCCCTTCGTTCTCGGGCGCGGAGGCGAGGAAGCCCTCGCGCTCGCGGGGGCCGGCGTCCCCTTCGAGGTCGTTCCCGGCGTCAGCTCGGCCGTGGCGGCTCCGGGCCTTGCCGGAATCCCGCTGACACACCGCGGGCTCTCCTCGGCTTTCGTCGTCGTCTCGGGACACTCCGAGGAGTCCTGTCGCCCTGTCCTCGAGGGGCTCGCCCCGTCGACCGCGACCCTCGTCGTGCTGATGGGGCTGGGCCGGAGGAAGGAGATCGTCTCGCTCCTCTTGCGGCGCGGCTGGAAGCCCGCAACGCCAGCGGCGATCTGCGCGGGCGCCTCCACACCGGAATCGACCCTCTGGACCGGCCGCCTCGACGAGCTCGCGGACGTTCCTCAGTCCCACGGTCTTCCCGGGACCATCGTCATCGGTGAGGTCGTCGAGCTCTCGGCCGAGATCGGGAGCCAGGGCCTCCGTCACCGGCCGGAAGCCGGACAGGCGAGGATCTATGCCACACGAACCTAGAACCAGCACGCTCGGACGCGCCCGGCTCGGCTTCGAGAGCCAGGCGGAAATCGACACCTTCGTCGCCACGCTCGGCAGGTTCGAGCGCGGCGAGATCACCTCCGAGGAGTGGAAGTCCTTCCGCCTCGTTCACGGGATGTACGGGCAGCGGCAGGACGGCGTCCAGATGCTGCGCGTGAAGATCCCGCAAGGGATCCTCTCAGCGGATCAGGTCCGTGCGATCGCGGACGTGGCGGAGAGCTACTCCCGCAGGTTCGCCCACGTGACGACCCGGCAGAACGTGCAGTTCCACTTCCTCTCTCCCGGCGACATCGAGCCGGCCATGAGACGGCTCGCGGCCGGCGGATTGACGACCCGCGAGGCCTGCGGGAACTCGGTCAGGAGCATCACTGCCTGTCCCTATTCGGGGGTCTCCGCGGACGAGCCGTTCGACGTTTCCCCGTACGCGGAAGCCCTCACCCGGCACCTCCTGCGGCACCCGCTCAGCTCCACCCTGCCGCGCAAGTTCAAGATCGCCTTCGAGGGCTGCTCGCAAGATCACGCGGTGACGGCCATCCACGATCTCGGTTTCCGCGCGCGCGTCCTCTCGGGACGGCGTGGCTTCCGTGTCCTGGCCGGAGGCGGCACGGGCATTCTGCCCACCGCGGCGAGGGAACTCTTCGAGTTCCTGCCGGCATCCGAGCTCCTCGATCTGGCCACGGCGGTCCTCCGCGTTTTCCACGCTCGAGGAGACCGGCAGAACCGCGAGCGGAACCGCATGAAGTTCCTGATCAGGGCCGTGGGTTTCGAAAGCTGGAAGTCGGAGGTCCTCGGTGAGTTCGAAGAGGTGAGGAAGACCGTCTCCGCCGCGCTGCCCTTCGACCCCGAGGAAGCGCCGGAAGAGGCGCCCCCGGACTGGGAACGGCCGCCCTCGGCGTCCGTGCCGGCTTTCACCGAACGTGGGACCACGGGGCCGGGACTCTTGCCGGTCCTGAGCGGACGCTCGCGGTCCTTTGCCGCTTTTCAGAAGACCAACGTGAGGCCCCAGCGGCAGCCCGGCTTCTCGACGGTGGCGGTGACGCTGCCGCTCGGCGACGTCACGGCCTCGCAGTTGCACCTCGTCGCGGCCCTCGCGCTCTCGCACGGCGACGGGACCGTCCGCCTCACTCAGTCGCAAGACCTTCTCTTCCGCTGGGTTCCGGATTCCGAGGTGCCCGCCCTCTTCGAGCGTCTCGAGGCGGCGGGGCTCGGACTGGACGCCGCGGACACCATCTCGGATGTGACGAGCTGTCCGGGCGCGGAGAGCTGCCGGCTCGCCGTCACGCACTCGCGCGGGCTGGGAAGGCTCCTTCACGAACATCTCACCCTGCGCGCCGACGCTGCCGCCCTCGCCCCTTCCCTGCAGCTGAAGGTCTCGGGGTGCCCGAACGGGTGCGCCCAGCATCACATCGCCGGCATCGGATTCCAGGGCAGCGTTCGTCAGCTCGACGGCAGGGCTGTCCCTCAGTACTTCGTCATGACGGGAGGAGAGATCACGGAGAGCGAAACGCACTTCGCGAAGACCGTCGCGAAGGTGCCCGCGAGGCGTGTGCCCCAGGCCGTCGAGCGCCTGCTCGAGCTCTTTCGGCACGAGGCGAGGCCGGAAGAGAGTCCCGCCGCGTTCTTCCGCAGGGTCGGGGCCGCGCGACAGAAACAGGTCCTGGCACCGCTCGAGGCCCTGACAGCCGAGACTGCGGCCCCCGAGGACTATGTCGATCCCGGCCAGGAGGGAGACGGGGCGTTCACCGTGGACGTGAAGCCAGGGGAGTGCGCGGCATGAGCGGCCAGGATTCCGAGGCTCGGCTCACCTCCGAGACGAACGTGGTCTTCGAGACGACCGTCGCCTCCAAGACGACCGTCGTTTTCGAGACGAGCGTCCTCACGGCGATCGAGGAGGCCGCGGCGACGGCCTACCCGTTCGAGGGCTGCGGGGCTCTCCTGGGAAACTCCGCCGGTTCAGTCCGGCGCGTCTGTGCTTCCCTTCACCTGCCGAACCGCGAAGAGGGCCGGCCGCGCGTCCGATTCGAAGTCTCCCCGGCGGACTACCTCTCCGTAGAGGACGAGGCGGACCGCCGGGGACTTTCCCTTCTCGGCTTCTGGCACACGCACCCCGATCACCCGGCACTGCCGTCGGCTACCGACAGGCAGTTCGCCTGGGAAGGGCTGCTGACCGTCATCGTCTCGGTTCCCGAAAGACGCCCGAGGGAGATCACCGCGTGGGAGGTCACCGGTCCCGATTCGCCTTTCTCGCCGGTCCTGCTCCGTGAGGACGGCCGGAATGGGATTTTGAAATCACTCGCGGGCCGCCCCCGCGCCACTCAGGAGGACTGAACAATGCCCGTCGAGATCCGCATTCCGACACCCCTGCGCCGGTTCACGGGAGAGAAAGCCCACATCGACGTGTCCGCGGACGTCCTGGAGGGGGCCCTGACCGCCCTCTTCTCCCAGCATCCAGGCTTGAAGGCCCAACTCGTGGACGAGAAGGGCGGCATCCGGAGCTTCGTGAACATCTACGTGAACGGCGACGACATCCGGTTTCTCGAGGGCGCGTCGACGCCCCTGGCGGAGGGGGACAAGATCGCCATCGTCCCGGCGATCGCCGGAGGGTCGGGAGCTCTCTCGCGGGAGGAGATCGCCAGGTATTCGCGCCATCTGCTTCTGCCTGAGGTTGCCGTTGCCGGACAGCAGAAGCTCAAGAACGGCCGCGTCCTCCTCGTCGGAGCTGGCGGACTCGGCTCTCCGGCTGCGCTCTACCTGGCGGCCGCCGGAGTCGGGACGATCGGGCTGGTCGACTTCGACGTCGTCGACGAGTCCAACCTGCAGCGTCAGATCCTCCACGACACGACCACGATCGGCCAACCCAAGCTCGTAAGTGCCCGGCGGCGGCTCGAGGCGCTCAACCCTCACGTGAAGGTCGAGCTCTTTGAGGAACGGCTGACGAGCGAGAACGTCCTCTCGATCTTCGATGGATTCGACGTCGTTCTCGATGGCACGGACAACTTCGCGACGCGATACCTGACGAACGACGCCTGCTTCTTCCTGAAGAAGCCGAACGTTTACGGCTCGATCTTCAGGTTCGAGGGACAGGCGAGTGTCTTCTGGCCAGAGAAAGGCCCGTGCTACCGGTGTCTCTATCCCTCGCCGCCGCCTCCCGGCCTCGTTCCCAGCTGCGCCGAAGGCGGCGTTCTCGGAGTCCTGCCCGGCGTCGTGGGCGCGCTGCAGGCGACCGAGGCGTTGAAGATCCTGCTCGGAACGGGGAGGCCGCTGACAGGGCGGCTCCTTCTCTACGACGCGCTCGAACTCTCGTTTAGCGAGCTGAAGCTGAGGCGCGATCCCGCCTGCCCGCTCTGCGGCGAGAACCGGACGATCACGGGGCTCGTTGACTACGCCGAGTTCTGCGGCCTCGGCCGCGGGGACGAACCACCCGCCGGTGCCGAGATCACGCCGGGTGAGCTCGATACCTGGGTGAAGCGCGGCGATCCGGTGGAGTTGATCGACGTCAGAGAGCCGCACGAGGCGGCGATCTGTGCCATCGACGGGGCCCGGCTGATTCCGCTCGCCTCCCTCCCCGAGAGAGTCCATGAGATCGATGGCGGAAGGACGATCGTCGTCCACTGCAAGTCCGGCGCGCGGTCGGCACGGGCCGTAGCGCTCCTCAAGCAAGCGGGGCTGACCCGCACATACAACCTCAGGGGCGGCATCCTGGCGTGGGCACGCGAGGTCGACCCGAGCCTTCCGGTGTACTGAGGAAAGCATGACCGTCGAAAGAGAGGCGCCGGCAACGCGCGCCGCCCGCGGTGGAGAAGCCAGGGTGAAGCCTGAGAACGCGGTCACGCAGCCCATCGTCTGCGCCGCGACCTACACCTTCACCGGCAGGCAAGAGATTTCCGACCACTTCGAGGGCCGCATCGAGCGAGAGGAGTACGGGCGATACGGGAATCCGACCGTCCGCACGGCGGAAAAGAAGATCGCCGCGCTCGATTCGGCGGAGGACGCTGTCGTGTTCGGGAGCGGCATGGCGGCCGTGACAACGGCGCTCTTGGCTCTATTGAAGAGCGGTCAGCACGTCATCCTCACAAACGACTGCTATCGGCGCACCCGTCAGCTGGTGTCGGCTTTTCTTTCCCGCCTGGGGATCGAATCCACGCTCGTCCCCCCCGGCGATCTCGCGGCCCTCGATGCGGCGATTGCGCCCGGCAAGACCCGGCTGGTGGTGACGGAATCGCCCACCAATCCCTACCTTCGGGTTGCCGACATACCCGCCTACGCGGCGGCCGTGAAGCGTCATCGAGGCGTCAAGCTGCTCGTCGACTCGACCTTCGCCACGCCGGTCAACCAGCGGCCCCTCGAGCTCGGCGCCGATCTGGTCCTCCACTCGTGCACCAAGTATCTGGGGGGGCACAACGATCTCCTGGCCGGCTCGCTCTCGGGCCGGCGAGACCTGATCTCGGGACTCAGGGACCTTCGTGGTGTCCTGGGCACGGTCCTCGATCCCCACAGCGCCTACCTCCTGATCCGGGGACTGAAAACGCTGGACCTGAGAGTGCGAAGACAGAACGCCTCGGCGCTTAAAGTGGCCAGCTGGCTGGAGGGGCACGCGGACGTTGCGCGCGTCTTTTACCCGGGCCTGCCGAGCCACCCCGATCACGCGGTGGCCGCGGAGCAGATGGAGGGCTTCGGCGGCGTCGTCAGCTTCATCGTGAAGGGCGGACTCGAGCGCGGATCGCGCCTCGTCGACGCCGTTCGCCTCCCCCTGATCGCGCCCTCGCTCGGCGGGGTGGAAAGCCTGATCGAGCAGCCGGCGCTGATGTCGTTCTATGAGCTGACGACCGAGGAACGCCGGGCGATCGGCATCGAGGAGGGTCTCGTCCGCCTGTCGGTCGGGATCGAGGACCCAGAAGACCTCATTGCGGATCTGGAGCAGGCCTTCGCGAATTCCTGAGCCCTGCTATCGTCCCTGCCGCCGGAACCGTCCCATGGACATCACGCTGACGACTCCCGCCCTCCTCTTTCCGACGATCTCGCTCCTGATGCTCGCCTACACGAACCGTTTCCTGGCTCTTGCCGCCCTGATCCGGAGCCTGCACGCGAGCTTCAGGAACGCGCCCGATCCGCTGATCCTCGCCCAGATCGACAACCTCAGGTACCGGATCGTCCTCATCCGGAACATGCAGGCCTGGGGAGCGGGGAGTCTGCTCCTCTGCACGGTCTGCATGTTCGTCCTCTTCGCGGGGCACACGACGGCCGGCAAGGTCCTGTTCGGGGCGAGCCTCTTCCTGATGATCCTTTCCCTGGCGATCTCGATTCGTGAAATCCAGGTCTCGGTCAGAGCCCTGGATCTTCACCTGCACGACCTGGAGGACCGGAGGGCGGAGCTGGGCAAGAGCTGAGGCGAGAGCCTACGAATCTCGCAGGATGGCGGGCGGCGGAGACGAGGGAATCCATGTGAACTCGCGCTGGGCGGTTCCCAGGAGCCCGATGTTGATTCCCATTCGCTTCTCGAAGGCGCGCGCCAGGGGAACGAGGGTCGGAGGCGCAGAGCGCACGGGTGAGCGGACCGCCACGAGGATGATGTTCGCCGACTCCAGGCTCGAGAAGAGGTGCACTCGTGGAAACACGGCCTGGAAGGTCTCGACCACGGCGGGGGCGAGGGGATTCGTCTCGACGGGCTGGAGGTTGGCGACGGCGACTCCGCCGGGCCGCAGCCGCCTCTTCAGGCTGTTCATGCACTCGAACGTCAGGAGATGTTCCGGGATGTCCGGGCCAATGAAGCAGTCGAGGAAGATCATGTCGTACCGGTTCCGCCCGGCCTCGAGAAAGGCGCGCGCATCGGCGACGTGAACCGGGATCTCTTCCGGGAACCCGAAGTAGTCGTGGGCCGTCTCCACGATTCCACAATCGACCTCGACGACCTCGATCGCGGAGGCGGGAAGGAGTCTGTGGACAAAGCCCGAGAGCGAGCCGGCGCCGAGTCCGGCGAAGAGAACCGAGCGGACCTCGCCTTCCAGGACCGCGAGCCCGATCAGTGAATTGCGGTTGTACTCGAGCACCAGATCGGCCGGTGAATCCAGCCACATCGCGCCCTGGATGATGTCGATCTGATTCGAGTAGAGGTAGCGCGTACGTTCCGACGGACAGTCGGCGACGATGATTTCCTGAAGCGGAGTCTGTCTGCGATGGATGATCTCGACGGGCGGATCGTCCGCCAGCGACAGGGCCAAGATTCGCGGGGACTTCCGCCGCCTTTCTGACTTCACGGAAGGCCTATTCTGGACGAAGGCGTCCTCTTCCGACACCTGGCCCTACTCAGGCGGTCAGGCGGCTCCGGATTCGAGGGCGGGAAGCGGACGAGTGACGACCCTCGGGCTGACCCGGTTCGCGGTCCGAAGAACGGGGCGTCCGTCGGGGAAGAAGTCCTGAAACGACAGCTCCCGCGTCCCTTCGAGCCTTTTGGCAACCTCTTCTGCCCTGGCCGTGTCGAGGTGGAGGCCCCGCGCCGCCAGGTCTCCCGACATCCTGTGTCTGAGGTGCAGGATCCTCTGCAGGGTCGAGAGGTAGGCGCCCTTCCAGATGGTCAGGTACGGCCGGTGATCCATCGGGTTGACGGACATGACGCGGCGAAGCCGGTTCGCGGGCAAGAACGTGTAGAAGCTCACCTCGGGGTGCTGCCTGAGAGCCCAGTAGCGGGTGAGCTCGAACCGGGTGTAGGTGACCGTCCGGATGTCCTGATCGACGTTGTAAAGGGCTCCCCGGTTGTGGGCGTAGCCCGGCCGCTTGGACACGTAAGGGACGAACGGGTCGATGGCGAAGATGAGGGTCGCGCCGCGGCGAATGGCCTCGGTGAAGTTGGACGTGCGGGTGATGGCGCCATCGCAGAAGTACCGTCCCCCGATCTCCGTCGACTGGAAGACGGGGTTGATGCTGATCGAAGCTTCGATCGCCCGGCTGATCGGGAGCTCGTCGTTCGGCGGATCGCCGAAGAGGACGTGGGCGCGGGCGTCCTGTTCCGTCGCTCCGATGTAGAGCCGGTTCCGGAGTCTCCGAAAGCTGTTCGTCGTCCCGGGCTTGGAGAACATTTCCCGAAGGACCCTCTCGAATCCCGAGGCCTTGAAGGGGGCGCTGAACATGTCCGAGTACCCGAGCAGGAGAGCCTCCATCGAGTCCCCCGTGCCGTTGGGCAGAAGAGTCTCCCGGACCCGCTGCGCCAGAGTCTTGAACGGGCTCAGCAGGCTTCCCAGGTTGAGGTGCTCGACCTGCAAGAGGGAGAGGCTCATCGGCGAGATGCGGCCGCCGGTCACCCCGTCGACGGCGGCCATGAACTCCTCGATGGTGTAACCGTTGGCCAGAACTCCCGTCACGACGGCTCCGGCGCTGATCCCGAAGAGCATGTCGAAGGAGTGGAGGGCTCCCGGCGGGAGACAGTCTCCGAGGCACTTCAAGACTCCCAGCTCGAAGTAGATGCCGGTCGTTCCGCCGCCCGCGGCGCACAGGGCGGTCGTCCCGAATCCGTGAGGTGCGGTTCTCGTCTTGATCTCGTCCAGGAGGATCGCGGGGAAGCGAGCCTGTTCTCCGCCTGGCGTGAGCTCGCAGGGGAAGGGCTCCCTGACGACGCCGCCGACGCCGCGCGCGCCGAGAGAGCGGATCGTCTCGTCCACCTCCCGCGAATCGCGGCCCGCGACCAGGGCGAGCACCCGTCTGAATCCGTACCGGAGCTCGACATCCTCTTCCTGGTCCATCGTGTCGAGAAACTCGAGGCCTCGATCGAAGGCCCCGCGAGCCGCCTTCTGTCCGGGACTGGGCCGCAGGTCGAGAATGACCATGTTGAAGTAGTGGCGGTGCAACTCGGCGAGGGCGCGGACGGGGCTCTTGACGACGAGGAAGCAGAGGCTGAGGCCGGGCGAGAGAAAGGCGAAGCCATCCTTCGACCGGCTCACGGTCGTGAAGGGCAGCGTCTCGAGCTCCGAGATGAGGCTCTCGAGTCTTTCCGGGTTCGTCGAGAAAAAGAGAATGCTCTTGCCGAGAGTGGGCTCGCTTGAGCGAGTCTGGGGCGAAGTCAGAGCGGCCTTTGGGGAACTAGCTGGCAGCCGCGCGCCGCGCGCTCGTTTCACGGTTCCATTATCCGGCAGTTGGCGCCTCTCGCATCCATCAATTGAGCAGAGCCCGGCGTGACAGACAGGCGTATAGTGAGAAACCAGCCGGAGAACGCCGCGTGCGAGTCTTTTCCCGGCGGGGCCGGGCCGGCTTCGTGGAGGACACGGATGTTCGAGTCCGCAGAGCTCGGCCACAAGATCGACAAAAAGACGTTCGAAGAAGAAGTCCCGGTCCTGAGGGAGCAACTCCTCGCCGTTCAGTACGACGTTCTGAAGAAGGCGGAGTTCCCCGTGATCGTTCTCGTCGGGGGCGTGGATGGCGCGGGAAAGGGCGAGACGGTCAACGTGCTCAACGAGTGGATGGATCCCCGCCATATCCATACCCACGCCATGGGGGCGCCGACCGACGAGGAGAAGGAGCGGCCGTCCATGTGGAGGTTCTGGCGCGCCTTGCCTCCCAAGGGGAAGATGGGGATCTTCTTCGGGTCCTGGTACACCCAGCCCATCATCCAGAGGGTCTACCGGCAGATCAAAGTGGCCGAGTTCGACCAGCGCCTCGAGGACATCGTCCGCTTCGAGCGGATGCTCGCCGCCGAAGGGGCCCTCATCGTCAAGTTCTGGCTGCACCTCTCGCCGGACCGGCAGCAAAAGCGGCTGCGAGCCTTGGAGAAAGACCCGAAGACCCGCTGGAGGGTCACGAAGCTGGACTGGGAGCGCTTTGCCCTCGTCGACAAGTTCCGCAAGGTCTCCGAACATGCCCTGCGCGAGACGAGCCGGGCCGAAGCCCCCTGGACGATCGTCGAGGGGCTCGACAACCGTTACAGGAGCCTGACCGTCGGCCGGACGCTGCTGTCGGCCATGCAGGAGCGTCTCGTGAACCCTCCGGTGAAGGCGGGCCAGGCCATTCGCGTCGCGGTGACGTCTCCCGACAAGCTCGATCTCCTCAGGGCTCTCGACATGACCCAGAAGGTGAAGAACAAGAAGAAGTACGACGAGGAGCTCGAGGACCTGCAGGCCCGTCTCAATCAGCTCTCGAGGGACAAAGGCTTCAGGAACCACTCTGTCGTCGCTGTTTTCGAGGGGTCGGACGCGGCCGGTAAGGGCGGCGCGATCAGGCGCGTGACTCGTGCGGTGGACGCTCGCGTCGTGCGCGTGATCCCCATCGCGGCGCCGACCGAGGAAGAGCGCGCCCAGCCGTACCTCTGGCGGTTCTGGAGACCCCTGCCCCGGCGCGGGAGCATCGCCATCTTCGACCGGTCCTGGTACGGCCGGGTTCTCGTGGAGAGGGTCGAAGGCTTCTGCTCGGAGGCAGCCTGGCGGCGAGCCTACTCCGAGATCTACGACTTCGAGGAGCAGCTGACGAAGAGCGGCATCATCGTGATCAAGTTCTGGCTCGCCATCAGCAAGGACGAGCAGCTGAGGCGGTTCAAGGAGCGGGAGAACACCTCGTTCAAGCGCTTCAAGATCGGCCCCGAGGACTGGCGGAACCGCGAGAAGTGGGACCAGTACGAGGAAGCGGTCTGCGAGATGGTCGACCGCACGAGCACGTCCCTCGCTCCCTGGACCCTCGTCGAGTCCGACGACAAGGACTTCGCGCGGCTGAAAGTCTTGCGGACGTTCTGCGACCGAATCGAGAAAGCCCTGTAACCAGGACGGGCTCGTCCCCGGCGCTGGGATCCGGCTGACCCGACTGGAGACGACCGACGAAGGAACTCGAGCCCGGACCTGGAGTCCGGGCCGAGATGTCTTCCTATCGAATCCTCTCCATCAGCTCCGGCTCGGTGAGGAATCCCTCCGCCGCTCCCGCGGTCCCGATCTTGTGCGAAGCAAAGAGAATGGCTCCCCGGATCGCCAGGCGTGGATCTTTCGTCTTCACGTAGAGGTGGAGAAACGCGGAAAAGAGCGCATCGCCCGCGCCGATCGTGTTGACGACCGGCCGGGACGTGACCGCCGGGTGAATCTCCGCGCTCCCACCCTCTCTGAGGGCGAGAAGCGCGCCCTTTTCTCCCATGCCGATCACGACAATCCGGTTCCCGTACGTGCCGATGAGCTCGCGCGCCACCTCGTGAGGCGGACCGGGAAGCGACTCGTCACTCAGGAAGAGGATGTCCGCGGCGGAAAGGAAGTCGCGGTTGTAAGCGTCGTTCACGTCCGACAGGACATGGACGTCGGTCGCGATCAGCTTCCCCTCTCGACGGGCTCTCGACAGAAGGGGGCGCGAGAAGTTGATGTTGCACAGGGCACAGACGTCAGCGAAGGCGAGCGCTCGCTCCGGGAGCTCTTCTGGAACGGGGATTTCCTGCACGTCCTTCAGATCGACATGGATCTGGCGCCTTCCTGACGGCTCGTAGAGGATGACCGACTGCGGTGTCTCCCTGGCGCCGCCGGAAAGGAACTCGGGCGACAGGCCGTCTGCCGCAAAGGCGAGCCTGACGAGGGAGCTCGCGGCGTCGTGTCCGATGAACGAGAGAAGCCGGACGTCGTCCCCGAGACTCGACAGGGCCTTCGCCACGTTGTACCCGACGCCCGAGACGGAACTTCGAACTCCAAAGAATGCGAAGCGCACGGGGAAGTACGGGATCGGAAAGCCATCGACGGCGGCGGTGTTCTCGATGTTGATGAGGCCCGAAACGAGGATTCTGGTCATGGCCTTTCTTGTTCCGGTGACGGAAGAGAAGGAAAAGGCCCCCCGCTTGCTCTTCGGCAGCGGCGGGGGGCCAGGATCCGGTTTTCGGGTTCAGTTCTTCGTCATGTCGGGGGGAGTGGGGACCTTCGGGGCGGGCGGCGGGGATTTCTGGAGTTCCTCGAGAAGAACCTGCACGCCCTTTTCGAGCGACGGATCGCCGCCGGCCATGCGGCTCTCGGGGAGGTCGATCACCTCGATGTCGGGCGACACGCCCTCGTTCTCGATGATCCACTCCCCCCGCTCGTCGTAAATCCGGAAGGTCGGGACGTTCAGGGACCCGCCGTCGACGAAGCCGGGGTTTCCGGAAAGTCCGATCAGGCCTCCCCAGGTCCGGGTTCCGATCAGCTTTCCGAGCTTGTTCTTCTTGAAGTAGTAGGGGAGCGCGTCGCCGCCCGAGGACGAGTACCCGTTGATGAGCATGACCTTCGGGCCGTCGTGAGCGAATCCGGGAGTCTTGAACCCCTCGATGCCGCGGCGGGCCCACCAGGAGAGGGTCTTTCTCGTGAAGTACTCGGTGGTACGGTCCGGGATGAAGCCCCCGCCGTTGTACCGGTCGTCGATGATGAGGGCCTGTTTGTGAGCCTGTCCGTAGAAGAGCTTCTGCAGCATCCGGTTGCCGTCGAGGGCCGTGTCGGGCAGGTGGATGTAGCCGATCTTTCCGCCTGACAGCTTGTCGACGAGGGCCATCCTCGAGCGGATCCAGTCGAGGTAGAGGAGGTTCAGCTCCGAGTCGATCGGCCGGACGGTCACCGTGCGGGCGCCGTTGGATGAGGCCGAGGTGTTGACCGTCAGGACGACCTGCTTGTTCGCCTTGTTCTCGAGGAACGAGTAGGGGTTGTCGGTGGTCTTGACCTCGGCGCCGTCAATCGCGATGAGAAAGTCGCCTTCCTTCACGTCGACTCCGGGCTCGGTGAGAGGGGAGCGGTAGTCCTCGTGCCAGTTTTCGCCCTCGAGGATACGGACGATCTTGTATCTCCCGGAGGCATCAGCCGAAAGCTCGGCGCCCAGCATGCCTCCGGCGATCCTCTCGATCTTCGGTTCGTCCCCGGACGCGACGTAGGTGTGGCCGGCCTCGAGCTCGCCCAGGACCTCTCCAAACAAGAAGTCGAGATCCCCGCGGTGAGCGACGTAGGGGACGAGGGTTCCGTATCGCTTCGCCAGGGCGTTCCAGTCGTAGCCGTGCATCCTGGCGTCGTAGAACCAGTCGCGCGTGATCCGGATGCCGTCGTCCCAGATCTGCTTCCACTCGGCCTTCGCGTCGAGCTTGACCTTCAGGCCGGAGAGATCGAGCTTGCCGTCGCCGGCCTTCAGACCGGCCTTGGCGTCGGCGATGCCCCAGTCCTTGCCGGCGCGGTAGAGCAGCTTCTTCCCATCGAAGGAGAGCGTGTAGCCCGCCACGCCGTCGAGCGCCTTCTCTTCCTTCCGTTCCTTCAAGTCGTACCGGTACAGGGCGGCATCCGCGCCAGCCGCAGCTGGCGCGCCAGCATCCTTGATGTAGAAAACGGCGCCTTCCGCGGCGAGGAGCGACCGGTAACTGCCCGGCTTGAGGCCGGGAAGGGCGATCGTGCGAGCGAGAAAGCCGGTTCCCGTGATCATGACGGGCTCGGGGCCCTTCTTCTCGGCCGGCTTGTCCTTGGAGTCCTTGCCTCCCTTCGCGGCACCGGCCTTCTCGGTGGGTTTTTCTTCGGCCTTCCCCTTCTCTTCATCGCTCTTCGGAGGGAACAGAGCCGGGACGGATCCGTTCAGGGAGACGGCGTAGACGCGTGTGGCGTTCTCGTAGATGAAGTTGAACTCGTAGTCGCTGAAGGTCGGGGCGTAGTCGCGATTGCTGAGAAAGAAGAGGTACTTGCCGTCGGAACTGAACACGGGGTCGAAGTCCTGGGTCATCCCGTCTCCCAGGGGGTAAACCTTCTTCGCGTCCAGGGAGTAGAGGGCGATCCCGCGGATCCGCGACGGATAGCTCTTCTCGTAGGCGACCGAGCGGCCATCGGGAGAGAACTTGTAGTTGAGAAGGTCCTCGCGTTCTCCGGTGTCGATCGTCTCGAGGGCGCCCGTGCCGATGTCCAGAAGCTGAAGGCGGAGGGTCCGGTCGGAGAAGAGGAGCTTCTTTCCGTCCGGGCTGAAGACCGGCGGGAACTTCCAGGATGTCCCGTTTCTCGTGAGCTGCCTCGGCTGTCCCGAACCGTCCTGATTGCGGATGTAGATCTCGTACTCGCCGGATGCGTCCGACAGGTAGGCGATGGACGTGCCGTCGGGGGACCAGACGGCCGAGTGCTCCCGGACCCCCTGTGTCCCGCTCAGGTTGCGGGTGGCGCCATCCTTGGCGGGAACGGAAAAGAGCTCGCCCCTTGCCTCGAGAACCGCCCTCGCTCCGGAGGGGGAGAGGACCCCTCGGGTGGCGTTCTCGCGGACGTCCTTCCACTGTGGCACCGTCGCGGCCATGTCGGCCCCGAGCGTGATCTCGAGCTTGTCTGTCTTTCCGCTCGCGAGGTCTAAGCGGTAGAGGTAGCCGCCATTCATGAACACGATGGCGCCATCGCCCAGGCTCGGCCACAGGACGTCGAACTCGGTGAAGTTCGTGACTTTCTTCGTGGACTTGGTCTCGAGATCGAGCGCGAAGATGTTGAGAGTCGTCTCGCGGTCGGACGTGAAGTAGACGGTGCCCTTCCACCACATGGGGAAGTTGTCGGTTCCCTTCCAGTCGGTGAGCCTCTCGGACTTCTTCTTCTCGAGGTCGAAGATCCAGACGTCCTGGGCGCGGCCTCCGAGGGTCCTCTTCCAGGTCCGGAATTCACGGTCGACCGGGCAGTAGGCGAGCTTCTTGCCGTCGGGGGAGAGCGAGGCGCTGCCTCCCTCGGGGAGCGGGAGCGGGGTTTCGAGCCCCCCCTTCGGATCCACGACGAAGTAGCGGCCCATTCGCTCGCCGAACGGCGTGCGGTTCATCCGGACCAGGATCTTGCCGTCGGGCGTCCAGCCCTGAATCCAGTAGTCCCAGCCGCCGCGCGGGGGCATCGGACCCACGTCGGTGTAGAAGGTCAGCTGCCTCGGCGTCCCACCCGCGGACGGCATGACGTAGACCTGCCTGCTTCCCGAGTACTCGGCGGAAAACGCGATCCAGTTCCCGTCCGGAGAGATCTTGGGGAAGAGCTCCACGCCAGGGTGTGCGGTCAGGCGGTAGGCCTGTCCCCCCTTCGTGGAAGCCCGCCAGATGTCGCCCGCGTAGACGAAGACGACCGCCTCCCCCCGGATGTCGGGAAATCGAAGCAGCCGTGCCTCGGGAGCCGGGGGCAGGCTCGCGGCGAGGAGAGTCGTCGAGAACAGGAAGATCGCGGCGCCAGGGAGCGCCCGTGGTGTCTTCATGGATGGTCCTTTCTGGAGCCGGCGCCGGGCGTCCGCCCGAGGCCGTGTCGAGAAGATGGCTCTACTGGCATTCGGTGAGAAGTCAGACCTCGAGGGCTTCCCGTGCGATTCGAGGCGTGACCTTGCTGTGATACGCGAGAAAGCGAGCGAGGTTCACTGGAGCGGTGGAGTTGTTCATGGTCCGGGTCACCCTGCGGGACAGGGGGGGCGCGGAAACCGAAAGGTCGAACCAGTCGTCGCTATCGGAGTCCTCCGTGTACGAGAGGTCGATGCCCGGATTGCGGAAGCTCTCCCTTTTCCAGGTCCTTCCGGCGACAAGGCGCTCCCACTCGATCAGGCCGGGGCGGATGATCCAGCGCTCCCTGGCGAGGGCCGTCCAGAGAGTTCCGAAAAGGACGGCGGCGGTCACCAGGATGAGAAAGGCCGCAAAGCCGCCGGCGGCGGAGAGGGCTTCCGGGACTGGACCCGCCTTCGCGAAGAAGGCGACGACACCGGCGGTCCACAGCACCGCGAGGAGCAGGGCGCAACCCGTCCCCTTCGCCTCGTCCGCGCGTGGCTTTCGCAGCACGATTCCGCCATCCGGAAGCCGCTCGATCTCCCACCCATCCGGCACACCCGGATCGACGGCCAGGGGATCCATGGCCTCGGCGCGGGGTCCGGCGATCTCCTCCCCCATCCCGAGAGCACTGCGGAGACGGGTCAGGAGCCAGAGCCGGTCAGTCTCGGTCCCGCCCAGGGTGAGGACGGTCTGCTTCTTGCCGTCGGCCATCACGAGCGCCTTGTCCTTGCGCCGGAGCAGGAGCCGGGAACCACTTCGCGGGAGGAGCATTCGGGTCCGTCCAAAGGGTTTCTGACAGAAAGAGACACCCTGAACCCCGATGAGAAACCGGTCGCGTCCGATCAAGAGGCGCAGGAGAGTGTGGAGGGCGCCGAGGCCCCCGAACGTCCAGAAGGCCGTCCAGACCGCAAGGAAGACGAAGACCGGAACGGGGACCGGGCCTTCGGGAAGCGAGCGGGCGATTCTGGGGAACTCTTCCACGACGAGGGGCCGGACGAAGGGCCCGAAGAGGATGCCGAGGGCGACGGCTTCGCCGACTGCCCAGCCGCACAGCCAGAAGACGAAGAAGGCTCCGACGAGGTAGCGGCCCCAGCCCGTCGGACGGAAGGTGATCTCCTCGCCCGCTGGCGGGAACCGGATCTCGACAGCCTCTGACAGGGGACCCTGGCCCGGGACAACGGCTCCCGTTTCCATGTGCCCATTCTCGCCCGGATCCGGGCCGGCGTGAGAGACTTCGCCGCGATCAGGCTCGAGGTGAAAGCCATGCACGAACGACCCGCGTTTCAGGATCTCTACCCCGATGGCTGGAGCCACTGCTATGGCTGCGGCCGCCTCAACGACCACGGTCTGAGGGTCCGGAGTTTCTGGGAAGGGGACGAGACGGTCGCCGAGGTTGTTCCGCGGCCCTACCACATGGCGATTCCGGGCTTCGTGTACGGAGGGTTCGTCGCTTCGGTGATCGACTGTCACTCCACGGGCTCGGCGGCGGCGGCCGCGCACCGGGCGAACGGAGGAGCCCCGGATTCCGGCCCTTACCCTCGATTCCTGACCGGGACGCTCAAGGTCGAGTACCTGGCCCCGACGCCTCTCGGGGTGCCGCTCCTGCTCCGTTCGCGGATTCTCGAGGTCAAGGGACGGAAGGTCACGGTCGCAACGCAGCTCTTCGCAAACGAGAAGCTGTGCGCGAAGGGCGAGGCCATCCTGATCCAGGTCCCCGAGAGCTTTGCTCCAGGGAGCTGAGGGGAAGGAAAAAGGGGCGGCCGCGGCGTGCCGCGAACCGCCCCATCGGGCCGGGAAGTCAGGTTGCGATCAGCGGTAGGCGAAGAGCATCGCGTAGATGATCCAGGCGACGATCAGGAACCCGACGGTCAACGCGGTCCAGCCGAAGAAACGGACCGCCCGGATGACGACGGGCTGATACGGCTCGCCGAGGTGCTTTTCTAGCTCTCCGCTCTCGACGAGCTTCTCGTACTCCGCCGGCTTGTCGCGCTTGAATTCCTCGATGGGCATTCGCCCGGTGAAGACGACGAGGTCCATCGGGAACTTCTCGGGCCTCAAGTGGGTATTGAAGAAGTGGACCGAGAAGATGAAGCCGACGGCCAGGAGCGCCTCGTCACTGTGAATGATGGTGGCGACGTTCAGGAGCCAGCCTGGCAGGAATCTCGTGAAGAACTCCGAGAACCAGAGCATGAGGCCGGTGGAGCCGATCACGAAGACTCCCCAGAAAACGGCGAAGTAGTCGAACTTCTCCCAGTACGTCCAGCGGCCGTACTGGGGTCTCGGACCCTTGCCGACGAACCACTTGAGCGAGCCGATGAAGTCCTGCCCGTCCTTTTTGTTCGGCAGCATGGACTGTCCGGAGAGGAGAATCTGCTTCCAGCTCTTGCCTTCCTGCCTCTTCATCCGGAACAGGTCCCAGATGTGGGTGATGAAGATCCCGAACATGACGACCGCCGCCGCCCGGTGGATGTAGCCGGCCGTCTCGAACCCTCCCATCAGACGGGAGAGGGTCGATGCCCATGGCGTGTACGAGAACTTGAGCATCATGCCCGTGATGGCCAGGCTCATGAAGCTGACGATCATGAAGATGTGGAGCGTCCGGTTCAGGCGCGAGAAGCGAATGAACTGTTTTTCTCCGGTGGCGGCGTCTTCTTCTTCCTTGTGCTTGCGCCGGAGCTGGATGGCCCGCGGCAGCCAGAGGAGGGTGTGCGTCCCGCCCACGATGAACGTGCCGACGAGCAGGGCCGTCATTCCCCAGAACGTGAAGAACAGGAGGGGGTACTTCTTCGAATCGTGGTGCGTCGCGTGCGTCAGGTATCCGGCGAACCGCCTGGTTGCCCCGGGGTGGCACTTCTGACAGGTCTGCACCACGTTGTCGTGACTGAGATGCGACTTGGGGTTGCCGGGCGGCAGGATGTCGTGAGACCCGTGACAGTCGTAGCACTTGGCCGTCTTCGTGTAGCCGAGCTGGGAGACCTTGCCGTGGTACGTGTCGAAGTAGGTCTTGGTGACGTCCTCGTGACACTTGCCGCAGGTCCCCGTGATCTGGAGCTTGAACCCCTCCGTGTCGGCCCTGCGGATCGTGTGCGCCGAGTGACAGTCGTCACACACCGGGAGCGGTTTTTTCGACTTGGAAACCTGGGCCGAGTGGATGCTGTTGTTAAAGGAATCCTCGACTCCGTGGTGGCAGCGGCCGCAGGTGTGGGGGAGGTTCTTCGAGTTGACGCTCGAGGCGGGATCGGCCGCGGGCAGGACTCCGTGCGACGTGTGACAGTCGGTGCACATCGCCGTGACGAGGAGGCCGCTCTTCAGAAGGCCCTTTCCGTGGATGCTCTCCTCGTACTTCTCGATGATCTCGTGCTGCTCACCTTTGTACCGGAGGGCCGCCTTCTTCCCTTCCTGGTGGCACCGGGCGCACAGGTTCGGGACGTTTCTGGCGAAAGTGGGAGAGACCGGGTCCTTGCGTCCCTTGACGCCGTGGGTTCCGTGGCACTCCCGGCAAGTCGGGGCGTTCGGATCCCCCTTGGCGGCGAGCTGACCGTGGATGCTCTTCTGATGCTGGGCGGTCTGGTCCGCGTGGCAGGCGCTGCAGTCCACCTTGCGCGTGATGGACGAGCACGGCCTCTCGAGCGAGGGCCGCACCTCGGCGTGACACTGGCTGCACCTCACCTTCGTGTGCCGGGAGAGGAGGAGCTCCTTCTGATCGACCGAAAGGGACCGCCCGTCGGACTTCGCCTTGAGATCCTGTTTCGCGTGGCAGGTCAGGCAGTCCTGATCCGCCATTCCCTGCTCGTAGAAGACCTTGCGAACCTTGTGGGGCTGGTGGCAGTCGACGCAGGCGGGCAGGACGTGGGCTTCCTTTTCCCACAGCTCGCCCTTGATGATCTTCCGGTGGACTTCCTCGATGGCCGAGTGGCACGTGGAGCAGGTACCGGCGATGTTCTTTCTCGAGATCGAGGATCGCGCGTCGGTGTGGGGGAGGACGAAATGCGGGGTGTGGCACGACACGCACGTCGCGCTGACGGTGAGGCCCTTCTTCATGAGGGCCTCGCCGTGGATGCTCTCGGAGTAGTTCTCGAGGATCCTGTCCTGCGGGATGTCGAACTGGAGCTGGACGGGCGACCCTTCCCGGTGGCAGCGTCCGCACAGGAACGGAATCCGGGTGGGGGTCACGGGAGACCGAGGATCCTTGACGGCGACGACCTCGTGGCCCTTGCCGCCGTGGCAGTCGAGACAGGTTGGTGCCAGGACTTCGCCCTTGGCCCGCATCTTTCCGTGCAGGCTCTGGGCGTGCTGGGAAACCTCCTTCCCGTGGCAGCCGCCGCACTCGGGCTTCTTCAGGTTTTCCTCGTGCGGGAGCTCCTTGCCCTTGAGGTCGGCGTGGCAGCCGACGCAGGGTTGTGACGCGTGAATGCTCGAGCCGAGCTTCTTTTCGTCCACGAAGAGCGAGATCGTCTTTCCGGCCCGCTTCTTCGTCAGCGTGTCATCGGAGTGGCACGCGAGACAATCACTGTTGTCCTGCGCCCTCGCGCTTGCGACCACGAGGAGGTACGAAAGCGCCGCGGCTGCGAAAAGGACCCGGCGAAAAGAGGCGGCTCCCATCTCTCGTTCTCCCTTAGCCCCCGCTGGGTGGTTTCGGCTCGTGGCCGGTGTGAGATGTTCCGGGCCCGTGCCCGCCGTGAGCGGCGAGAAGCTCGGTGACCGGCACGCCCTCGATCCGGGCCAGCTCCAGGGGGTGCTCGTGGAGCATCCGCTCGCGGCTGATCTGCCCGGTGAAGATGGCCGTGTCCATCGGGAAGACGTCGGGATTGAGGTGAGCGTTGTAGATGTGCCAGGTGATGACGACGAGGAACGCCATCATTCCCTCGTTGCTGTGGGCTTCCTTGGCGGCGGGGATCACCTCGCCGGGCAGAAAGCGCGTCATCAGCATCGGTGATAGCAGGATGATGCCGGTGACGATCATGATGACGCTGCCGAACAGGAGGCCCCAGTACTCGAACTTCTGCCGGTAGTCGAAGCGGTCGAACCGGGCGGGCTGATCCGAGAAGCCGAGGTAGTAGCGGATGGTGTCGATGGCGTCGTAGAAGTCCTGCCGGTTCGGGACGAGAGCCAGGGAGAGCTTGCGCTGGAGGATCTGGAAAGACGCGACCCCGACGTGGACGAAGGCCATGATTGTGAAGAGGATCCCGCAGAACCGGTGGAGCCACCTCACGACGTCGAGCCCGCCGAGGGCCGAGACGATCTTCGCCGAGATCTCCGCCGTGTAGAACTTCTGGGGAAAGCCAGTGATCGCCAGGAGGATGAACACGGCCATCACGGCAATGTGCTGCCCGCGCTGCCAGGGGGTGAACCGAACGTACTTGTCTTTCATCGCTTCAAGACCACACGGAAGACGTGGAGGGCCATCTGGAGAATCAGGCCTCCGATGATGAAGGGGATGAAGATCCGGTAGAAGATCCGGACCGCGTAGACCATCGGGGAGTGCTCGAGGCTCGGGCGGTAGTGCGAGAGCCATGCGGACGGGAGGTTCTCGCTCGCGTCCGGGTGGCACTTGCGGCACGACTGGACGAGATTTGCCTTCAGCACCTTGGAATTCGCCGCGTCCGTCTTGGTGATGTCGTGGATGCCGTGGCAGTCGAAGCAGACCTGGACGAGCTTCTTCGGCTCGGTCTTCTGGTGTCCGTAGAGCTCGGCGCTCATCCCGTGGAAGTCGTCGAGGTACGTCTTCAGGACGTCGGTGGAGAGGCCGTACTTGGCCATCTTCTGCTTGTCCGAGTGGCACTTGGAGCAGACCTCGGGACTCTGCACCCGCCAGCGGAGCGTGGTCGGGTCCTCGATGGCGTGCGAGTTGTGGCAGTCCGTGCAGACCGGGGCGTCGGTGTTGAGCCCGTCGATGAGGGCCTTGCCGTGGACGCTCTTCTCGTACTGGGCGTAGACCTCCGAATGGCAGGTCGCGCAGGTCGCCGAGGTGCCGGTCCGGGTCTTCTTCGGACGCTTCACATCGTGCGAGCCGTGGCAGTCGAAGCAGTACGGGGCCATCAGGTCACCCTTCAGATGGGCCCGATGGTGAACGCTGTCCTGGTACTGGTTGTACTTTTGAGAGTGGCAGGTCCGGCAGGCCTCCTGGAACTTGGCCTGGAACTCGCGCGGATCGGCGGCCACGACCTCGGGGTGCGGGTATTCCTTGTGGTCGGGATGGCAGCTCGAACAGGGGACGTTCTTCTCGTGAGCGGACTTCTCGAAGGCGGTCACGTCGACGTAGATCGAGGCGGTCGAGCCGTCCGCGAGGGTCTTGGTCGCCTCTTTGTCGCCGTGGCAGGACAGACAGGTTTCCGCCTCTTCGGTGAATTTGTCATCTCCGAGGAGAGGAGAGGCGATGAGAGTCGGAAGGACGAGGGCGGACGCGAGGAGGAGCGATCGGGATCCGGTGATTCTGGGCAGCATGGGCGTTCAGCTCTTCCGGCCTCCTTTCGAAGCGATTCTAGGGAGCGAGCCTTCGGCGCGCATGAATCAAACGGATTACATCGAGGAGAAAAATCGCTCATTTCGCAAAGAAAATCGCGCCGGAGATCGGGTGGTAGGCTAGGCGGCGGCCCCCACCGGCCGGCGGTCAATGCTGAGAACCTCGATAGAAATCGTCCTGATCCTCCTGCTGATCGGCGCCAACGGGGTCTTCGCGATGGCGGAGATGGCGCTCGTGTCGGCCAAGAAGGTGCGGCTGAAGGCCCGGGCCGATCAGGGCGACGAACGGGCGCAAGCCGCGCTCAGGCTCGCCAACTCGCCCGGGCAGTTCCTTTCGACGGTTCAGGTCGGCATCACCCTCGTGGGCGTTCTGGCCGGTGCCTTCGGCGGCGCCACCATCGCCGAGAAGCTGGCCGAACCGCTCAAGACGCTGCCGCTCGCCGGCAGGTATGCGGAAGGGATCGCCCTTGGACTCGTCGTCTCGATCATCACGGTCCTGTCGCTGATCGTCGGAGAGCTCGTTCCCAAGCAGCTCGCCCTTCACAATCCGGAGCGGATCGCAACCTGGCTCGCCCGGCCGATGGAATCGCTCTCCCGCGTGGCCGGTCCAATCGTGAGGTTCCTCTCGCGGACCACCGATCTCGTCATCCAGCTCTTCGGGATCCGCAAGGCCGGAACCGAGCCTCCCATCACCGAAGAGGAGATCAAGATCCTCATCGCCCAGGGAACCGACGCCGGTGTCTTCGAGGAGGCCGAGGAGGAGATGGTCCGGAGCATCCTCAGGCTCGGTGACAGGCGGGCGGGCGATGTGATGACACCCTGGTCGCAGCTCGTGGTCCTCGACGTCGACGAGGAGCCGGCCGCGAACTGGCGGAGGATCGCCGAGAGTGGTCACTCGCACTTCCCGGTCTTCGAGGAGCGGGCGGACAACGTCATCGGTCTCGTGTCGGTCAAGGACCTCTGGGCCCAGTTCGCCACGGGCAAGGACGTCGTCATCCGGAAGTGTCTGAAGCCCCCCGTTTACATCCTGGCCCGAAAAAAGGCCCTCGACGTGATCGAGGTCTTCCGGTCCTCGGGACAGCACGTGGCGCTCGTGGCCGACGAAGTCGGCAACATCGAGGGCCTGATCCGGTTCAACGACATCCTGAAGACCGTCGTCAGCCGCGGGACGGTCGCGGGTGAATCCGACGGGCAGCCGGTCGTCCAGCGAGAGGACGGCAGCTGGCTCGTCGACGGCATGCTGCCGATAGACGAGCTGCGGGAGCTCCTCGGCAAGCAGCAGCTGCCCGGAGAAGCCTCCGGCAGCTTTCAGTCCGTGGGGGGATTCGTCGTGCATCACATCGGCCGCCTGCCGCAAACCGCCGACCATTTCACGGCGGCCGGCTTTAGGTTCGAGGTCGTCGACATGGACGGCAATCGCGTCGACAAGGTGCTCGTCTCGGAGGCCGTTATGCGGCCGGTACGAGAAGAGGAGAACTAGACCCTCCCCGGACTACAATCCTGCCCACCATGGAAACCACGACGATCAGCCGTTATCGCCTGATCCGTCTGCTCGGGCGCGGATCATCGGGAGAGGTCTATCTCGCCAGGGATCCGGTCTTCGAGCGGGACATCGCCCTGAAGGTGCTGATGCGGCCGGCGACGATGGAGGACGCCAAGTTCGAGGAGGAACGCCTTCGCTTCAACCGTGAGGCGAAGATCTCCGGCCGGCTTCAGCACCCCAACATCATCTCGGTCTACGACTTCGGACAGGAGGGAGAGAAGCTCTTTCTCGCCATGGAGTTCGTCTCGGGGGGCAGTCTCGCTTCCCGGATGAACGACTCGACGCGGCCCCTGACGATCCTCGACCGGATCCGGATTTCCATGGAAACCGCCGACGCCATCGCTCACGCGCACGAGCGGGGTGTCCTTCATCGAGACATCAAGCCGGCGAACATCATGCTGACGCATGACGACCACGTGAAGGTCACCGACTTCGGGATCGGGAAGATCCTCCACGGAGAAGTCGACCTGACCAACACCGGCGTCATGGTCGGCTCGCCCGCCTACATGTCCCCCGAGCAGATCAAGGGAGAAAAGGCGACCTTCCAGAGCGACATCTACTCGTTCGGAGTCGTCCTCTACCAGCTTCTCACCGGACGCAAGCCTTTCCCGGCCACGTCTCTGACGTCTCTCCTCCTGCAGATCCTGCACGAGGATCCTCCCGACCCCCTGGAGCTCGAATCGAGCATCCCGGAGGCCGCGGCCGCCATCACCATGAGGTGCCTCCACAAAGACCCCGGGGCGCGGCACGAGTCGGCGAGGCAGCTCGCGGAGGAACTCAAGCGTCTGGTCGGGGCCCTGGAGATGAGCGCGGCCTCGGTCGGGCCCACCATACCGGCGCACGCCCTGGTGGATTTCGACGATTCGGCGGATCTGAAAACGATCCGGACCGGGGTCGTGCTCACCGCCAAGCGGCCCGCCGTCGAGATCCCGGCTCCGCCCCCGCCCGTGCGATCGGGCAGCGGCGAGGTGCCTGTTGCGCCGCCACCGACGGCGCCCGCGCCCGCGGCCGCGCTGAATCCCCAGGCGGTGGCGGCCACGGGCAAGACAGTGTCCAACTTCGTGCCTCCGCCGCCCGCCGAGCACCCTGCCGTGCGAAAGAGCTCGCCGAGGCCGGCGCCACCCGCACCTCTCCCTCAGAGCCAGAGAGGTCCCGTGACACGGCCGCCCGCCCAGGTTCCGGCGTGGGCGTGGGTCGCGGGAGGAACCGTGGCCGCGATCATGGTCATCGCCGTGGCGATCGGCCTTTTCAGAAAGCCGAGCCCAGTGCCGGCGCCAGCTCCCGTGGCGACCGCCGTTCCCGTCGCGGCTCTACCGACGCCGACCTTCGCCATCCCGGTCGTCGAGACTCCGCTTCCCCTTTTCCCCCAGCCTTCGGAGCCCCTCGTCAGCGCCGTGCCGGCAATGGACCCCAAACCCGACTTCCCGCCTGCCTCCGTCCGCGTCCTTTCGCCCGTCGAGGCCCGCAAGGGGGTGACCTTCGAGGTGTCACCCTCCGACGCCTGGATTTACGTCGGCCGCAGATTCCTCGGCACGGCCAGCGAGTGGACCGGTCCGGGCCGCGGGCGGACTCTTCTCATGCCGCCCGGGACCTACTGGCTTCGGATCACCTATCCGGGCAAGCTGGACATCGTGGCGGATGTGACGATCGATCCTCGGGCGGACGAGGAGCTCCACCACATCAATGTGATTCTCGTCCAGGGCCGGCCGTGGGGACCGAGCGGGCGGGGGAGCGCCGCGCGTCCGGACGTGGAGACGCAAGGGTGGGTGACCTTCACCGTGACCCCGCCGGAGACCAAGGTCCTCGTGGATGGCAAGCCGGCGGGAACAGTGGCGGAGCTGCAGTCGGAGGGCCTCGTTCTTTCGCAACCCGGTCTCTATCAGGTCGCTCTCGCCAACGGCAAGAAGCGCAAGAGCTACCGGGTTCTCGTCTCGGGGGATGCCGTAGACAAGGTACTCGACCTGAAAGCGGATCTCTGACGAAGGGGCCCGCACAGGTTGTCGAGAGGAAGAGAGAAGAGAGAAAAGAGCCGGAAAGGCTGGTGTCCGTGGGGGCTGACGCTTTTCGGCCTGCTCCTCGTGCTCCCGTCTTGGCCAGCGACGCCGCTCGACCCGGGCCGGGTCCCGAGCCAGTACCTTCTTCAGTCCTGGCAGGCGGAGCAGGGCCTCCCGCAAGACACGGTTCAGGCGATCACGCAGACGCCCGACGGGTACCTCTGGGTGGGCACGCAGGAAGGGCTTGCCCGGTTCGATGGGGTCAAGTTCGTTCCGATGGGGCCGAAAACCGGCAGGGTGTCGAGCCGGAGCTCGATCGTCTCTCTCCTCGCCACGCGGGACGGTTCGCTGTGGGCCGGCACGAACGGGTCGGGCCTCCTGCAGTACCGAAACGGGAAGTTCCAGACGTACTCGACGCGCGATGGGCTCGCGGACAACCATGTCTGGGCCCTTCTCGAGGACGATGACGGGAGTCTGTGGATCGGGACCGAGGGGGGCGGACTCGGCCGCCTGACGGCCGGGCGGTTCGAATCCCTGTCGGTTCGGGACGGGCTCTCCTCTGACAGGATCCGGACTCTGGCGAAGGACCGTTTCGGAGTTCTCTGGATCGGAACGAGCGGCTACGGCCTCAATCGGCTCGAGAACGGAAAGGTGACGGTCTACAAGAAGGAGGATGGCCTCTGCGGGGACACCATCCGAGCCCTGGCTCTGGAGCCAAGCGGAGCTCTGTGGATCGGAACCTCTGGAGGAGGTCTCTGCCGCTTCTTCGAGGGGCGCTTCGAGAACTTCGGAGCGGAGAGGGGGCTCCCGACCGACCAGCTCGCCTCGCTGTTCTACGACCGCAGGGGCAGTCTCTGGGTCGGGACCTGGGGAAAAGGCCTCTACCGGTACCGAGGGGGCGTCTTTGCCGCTGCCGGTGTCGGCGAGGACCTCGCGAACGCCCACATCTGGTCCCTCTTCGAGGACCGGGAAGGGAATCTCTGGGTGGGAACCTGGGTGGGCGGCCTCGAAAGGCTTCGAGACAGCCGGTTCGCGACGTTCACCATCCGGGAGGGTCTGAGCTCGAACAACACCCGTGTCGTTTGTCAGGACGGCAAGGGTGTCGTCTGGGTGGGGACGGGAGGGGGAGGTCTCTGCCAGATCGAGAACGGCGTCGCGGAGCCCTTCCGTGGGGAAGGGACGCTCTCATCCGAACACGTCTCGTCTCTCTTGCCAGCGCGCGATGGCACCCTCTGGATCGGCACGAACACGGGCGGCCTGAACAGGCTCAAGGGGGGAAGAATCGAGTTCGTTCCCTTGCCGGGGCCCGTCCCCAGGCCCGACATCCGGGATCTGAAGGAGGACGCCGCCGGCAGGGTCTGGGTCGCCGCGATCGGTGGGGGCCTCTTCATGAAGGACGGGAATGGGTTCCGGCTCTTCCGAGATGCCGACGGCCTCCCGTCGAACAGGGTCCTCTCTCTTCTCCCTCTTCCAGACGGGTCCCTTCTGATCGGGACGGCCGGCGCGGGTCTCGTGCGGCTCGACACGAAGACCTGGCGTTTCGAGGTCCTGGGAGAGAAGGACGGTATCTCGCAGGACAGGATCTTGGCCTTGCACTTGGATGACGACGGGTCTGTCTGGGCCGGGACCTCGGGCCGCGGTCTGATTCGTTACCGAAACGGCCGGTTCTCGCGGGTCACCTCGGCCCAAGGGCTCGCCGACGACCTCGTCCAAGTCATTCTCGAGGATGGGCGCGACGGGTTCTGGATGACGTCCAACCGGGGTGTTTCGCGCGTCCGCGAATCGGAGTTGAATGAGGTGGCGGATGGGAGCCGTCGCATGCTCTCCTCCACGCTCTTCGGCGTGTCCGACGGGCTGCGGAGCCCGAGCTGTGCCGGCGGCCAGCAGCCATCGGGGTGGCTGGACAGCAGCGGCCTGCTCTGGATTCCGACGTACCGGGGACTCGTTCAGATCGACCCGTCCCGGATGCTCCTCAACGAAGTACCGCCTCCGGTCCTGATCGAGTCCCTTCATGCCGGGAAAGAGGTGTTCGAGGCGAGCGAGCCTGTCCTCCTGCCTCCCGGAAGCCCGGGCATCGAGATTCACTACACTGCCACCAGCCTTCAGGCTCCCGAGAAAGTGAGGTTCCGCTACAGGCTTTCCGGGTACGACGCGGACTGGGTCGATGCGGGCTCCCGGCGGGTGGCGTACTACAGCAACCTGTCGCCGGGCACCTACACCTTCCGGGTGATGGCGGCCAACAACGACGGCATCTGGAACGAGGCCGGAGCGGTCTATTCGTTTCAGCTGGCGCCGTTCTTCCATCAAACCTGGTGGTTCTGGGGACTGGCGATCGTCGTGGTCTCCGGGGGCGGCTGGGCAGGCTATCGCTGGCGCGTCAGGAGCCTGGAGAGACAGCAGCACGAGCTCATGGACTTGGTGGACGAGCGCACGCGGAGCCTGAGGGAGGAAAAGGCTCGCGCCGAGCACGCATTCCGGGAGGCCGAGAGAGCCCGCGAGGAGGCGGAACGGCTCAGGGCGGTCGCCGAGGAGGCGGGTCGCCGCGCGGAGGAGGCGAACCGGTCGAAGAGCCAGTTCCTCGCCAACACCACCCACGAGCTGAGGACTCCGCTCAACGCCATCATCGGGTACGCGGAGATGCTCTCGGAAGACGCGGACGAGGCGGGGCTTTCGGGTTTCACGGACGATCTGAGGAAGATCCGGACAGCGGCCCGGCATCAACTCGAGCTCGTCAACAGCATCCTCGACCTGTCGAAGATCGAGGCCGGCCGGATGGATCTGGGCTTGGAGGCCTTCGACGTCTCGGAGGTCCTCGAGGATGTGACGTCGTTGTTGACGCCCCTCCTCGAGAAGAACCGGAACCGGCTCGAAAGACGGATCCTGGGTGACCTCGGGACGATGTACTCGGATGCCACGAAGGTCCGGCAGGCTCTCTTCAATGTCCTTTCCAACGCGACGAAGTTCACCCACGACGGCCTCGTCACGCTCACCGCGGAACGGCTGAGCCGGAACGGAAACGGGTGGCTCAGATTCGAGATCCGGGACACGGGAATCGGGATCCCAGGGGCTCATCTCGAACGCCTCTTCCAACCCTTCACACAAGTCGATGCTTCCACCTCGCGCCGGTTCGGCGGCACGGGCCTCGGCCTCGCGATCACCCGTGAGTTCTGCAGGCTGATGGGCGGGGAGATCTTCGTGAGGAGCGAGGAAGGGAGAGGAACCGAGTTCACGCTCGAGTTGCCCGCGGAACTTTCCCAGGCCGCGCTCAGAACTCCCGCCCAACAGACGTAAACTAGTTCCGCAGTGACCGCTCCCACGCGGATTCTCGACACCCTTCTCGATCGCTCCGTTGTCTTCTCCTACGACCGCTTCGGATACGAACGGCACCGGAGGTCCTTCGATCGCTCCGATCTGGAGGTCGACCTTTCGGGCCGCGTCTGTCTCGTCACGGGCGCCAACTCCGGTATTGGACTCGCGACCGCAGAGGCTCTGGCCCGCCTCGGGGCCCGCGTTCACCTCCTCTGCCGGAACCCGGAACGGGGCCAAGAGGCGCTCGCCACGATCAAGCAGTCGTGCCGGAACCGGGCGGTCTACCTCCACATCGTGGACGTCTCCGAGAGGTCCTCGATCCTGGCGTTTTGCCGGCGCCTCCGGGAGCCTCGCGTCGATGTGCTCGTCCACAACGCCGCCGTCTTGCCCGACCATCACATCCAGACCTCGGACGGCCTCGAGCTGACGCTGGCGACCAATCTCGCCGGTCCCTTCCTTCTGACCCACCTCTTGCTGGACAAGCTGGACCGCTCCGGGGCTGGACGGGTGGTCTTCGTGTCGTCCGGGGGGATGTTCACGCAGCGCCTCGTCGTGGACGAGCTCGAGCCTTCGCGAGAGCGGTTCGACGGGGTCACGGCGTACGCCAGGACGAAGAGGGCGCTCGTCGTTCTGGCGAGCCTCCTGACCGAGAAGTACCAGGAAACCGGGATCACCTTCAACAGCATGCACCCCGGTTGGGCCGACACACCGGCCGTCAAAGAGAGCCTTCCCGCCTTCTACCGGCTGACCCGGCTGATCCTGCGGAGTCCCGCCGAGGCGGCGGACACGGTCGTGTGGCTGGCCGCGGCCGCGCGTTTGGCGGGCGTCAGCGGCAGGTTCTTCTTCGACCGGCGGGAAGAGGAGACCTATCCGCTGCCCTTCACGAAGGAGTCGCCCGAAGAGAGAGAGAAGCTCTGGGCCGCCCTGATCCGCTGGTCCGGGCTGTCCCGAGAAGCCTCGACGACAGCGACGGCGGGGGCCTCGAGCCGGACCTCCCCGCGCCGCGCTCGAGCCTGAGGAATCCGCGAACTCCTACCCAGGCATGTCTGATTCGAGAAATCTTAGTCAAGAATACTAAAATCTAGACTTGCATCGGAATAAGAAGATCCCTATGCTTGTTGGAAGAGGCGCTATGTCCGAGAACCTTGTCCTGCCGGTCCTTCCCCTTCGCGAAATCGTGCTCTTCCCTGGTGCCAGCATTCCCATTGCCGCGGGGCGTCCCGGGACGCTCAAGGCCATCGAGGCCGCCCTGGCAACGGCCGACCGCCTCGTCTTCGCGGTCGCGCAGCGAGTGGATCAGGAGGAAGTCAGCCCTTCAAACCTGTACACCGTCGGGACCATCGCGAGTGTCGGTGCGATCCAGAGGGGCATGGGTTCGGCCCGGCTCCTCTTGCAGGGTCAGACGCGGGGGATCGCGATGCGGCTCTCCGAGAAGGGCGGGATGCTCGAGGCCGCCGTCCTCCCCGCCCGTGACATGCCTCCGCTCGACCTGAACGATCCGGCTTCCGTGGCCCTGCAGAAGGAGCTGCGGGAGAGGTCCGCGGACCTCGGCAAGAAGCTCGGGATCCCCGACGAGGTCGTCTCACAGGTCCTCTCCGAGGCTGTCGAGCCCGGAACGCTGGCCGACATCGTCGCGGCCTATATCGACATTCCCGTCATCGAGCGGCAGAAGCTCCTCGAAACCCTCGGCATCGAGGACCGGGTCAGACGGACGCTCGTGCACGTCCAGAGGCTCATCTCGGTCCTGGAAGCGCAGGAAGACATCAAGAGCAAGGTCCAGCAAGAGATCAGCGGACGCCAGAAGGAGATGTTCCTCAGGGAGCAGCTGAAGGCCATCCAGAAAGAGCTCGGCGAGGGGGAGTTCGGCGGGGACGACGCCCACCTCAAGGAGTTGAAGGCGAAGCTCGACGCTCTCGAGCTGCCGGACGAGGCTCGAAAAGAGGTGGAAAGGGAGTGGTCCCGTCTGAAGCGGCTCCAGGGCGAGTCGATGGAAGCCGGAGTCATCCGGACCTTCCTCGAGACCCTGGCCGAGCTTCCGTGGTCCAGAAGGAGCGAGGACCACCTCGACGTGGTTGAGGCCGCCCGCATCCTCGAGGAAGACCACTACGGTCTCCCGGACGTCAAGGACCGCGTTCTGGAGTTCTTGGCGGTGAGGCAGCTGATCGCCGAGCGCGAGGCGCCCGGTCAAGAGAGGGCCAAGGAGGCCGCGGCCCTTCCCGGCAAGGGGAAGATCCTCCTCTTCATCGGGCCTCCAGGGGTCGGCAAGACCTCGATTGCGAAGTCCATCGCAAGGGCCATGGGGCGGAAGTACGTCAGGATCTCGCTCGGAGGCGCCCGTGACGAGGCCGACATCCGGGGCCACCGGCGAACGTATGTCGGGGCCATGCCTGGGCGAATCCTCCAAGGGATGAAGCAGGCCGGGACGAAAAACCCGGTCTTCCTGCTCGATGAAATCGACAAGCTCGGGGTCTCGTTCCAGGGCGACCCGGCGAGCGCGCTCCTCGAGGTGCTCGACCCGGCCCAGAACGACACGTTCACCGATCACTACCTCGGGATCCCGTTCGATCTCTCGGAAGTCCTCTTCGTGGCGACGGCGAACTTCATGCAAGGGATTCCCGCTCCGCTTCTCGACCGGCTGGAGACGGTCGAGTTCACGGGATACACGGAGGAGGAGAAGCGGGAGATTGCCCGGCGCTATCTCTTGCCGCGCGTCCTTTCCGGCAACGGCCTCTCTCGCGAGAACCTCGAGCTCAGAGACGACGCTCTGGCCGCGGTCATCTCCGAGTACACGCGCGAGGCCGGGGTTCGACAGCTGGAGCGCTCGCTCGACAAGCTGGCGCGAAAGGTGGCCCGGAAGATCGCCGCCAAGGAAGTGAGCGCTCTTCTCGTGACGCCGGCGGATGTCGAGACGCTCCTCGGCCGCAAGAAGGTCCACCCCGAGCAGAAGATCCCGGCGGATCAGGTCGGAATCGCGACGGGCATGTACTACACGCCCGCGGGCGGGGACATCATGTTCGTCGAGGCCGCCCTGATGCCGGGGAAGGGGGATCTCGTCCTGACGGGCCAGATGGGGGACGTGATGAAGGAATCCGCCCGGGCAGCGTGGACCTTCGCCCGCGTCCACGCGGACAAGCTCGGTATTCACGATCAGGCCTTCGAGCGCGACGTCCACATCCACGTCCCCGCGGGTGCGGTTCCCAAGGATGGGCCCTCCGCAGGGATCGCGATGGCAACCGCCATCGTCTCTGCTCTCTCCAGGAAGCCGGCGCGCCACGACACGGCCATGACCGGTGAAATCACCCTCTCAGGCCGTGTGCTGCCGATCGGCGGCGTCAAGGAGAAGGTCCTGGGCGCCGTCAGGGCGGGCATCACGACCGTCGTCCTCCCGAAAGAAAACGAGGTCGACCTCGAGGACCTTCCCGAATCCGTCCGGTCCCGTCTCACGGTTCACACGGTCACGCAACTCGAGGAGGCGATGTCCCTCACGATCCGGGGGGCCGAGTACCGGGAGGGGCACCTCCGCCTCCTGCCCGTCCAGCCCTCGGACTCGTCCACGGCGCACTGAAGGGTCCCGGGAAGCGGAGGAGTCCTCGCGCTTGTGACCTTCATCACACTTTCGAAAGCAAGACACACGTATCCGTATATAAGTGCAGTTCCGGGCCCCTTTTCGAGACAGAAGCAGATGCATCATCCGCTTTGAATCATTTGCTTCATTGCCCTCGCGGGCCGGCGGAAGTAGCTTCACCGCGACCTCCGACACCGCGTAAATCGCGCGAGCCGCGTAAGAACGGACCTGCCTCATGCACCTCTTTCACCTCCCAGCCGCCGGTTCCCGGCGGTCTTCTTTTCTGGCCGCCTTCTTCTCGATCGCCGCTCTGCTGGTTTTCTGGGCGCCACCGTGCCGTGCCCAGAGCCTGAGCTCGGTCTCGCTGAGCCCCACAACGGTGGTGGGAGGCAATCCGGCGACCGGTACGGTGACCTTGTCCTCGAGCGCTCCGGCGGGAGGAAAGACGGTGACCCTCGCCAGCGCCGATACGAACAAGGCGA
>JAJVIN010000059.1 GCA_022071945.1 Thermoanaerobaculia bacterium
GCCCCATTCGCCTTCCTTCGCCTCTCGATGCCCTCACCCATTGGGTGATCCTCCTTCGCTCCGTACCCCGTTCTTCTTCAACACTTTACCGTGTTTTCCCCGTCAGCTCTGCGGTTTCTAGGTTCATCAGCGCTGGAGCCCCGAGGAAGTTCCTGTCGACGTTCCCCGGGGCGAGTCCGGTGAACTACGCCCCGCACATCGCGCAGCGAAAGCTCGTCATCAACGGCCGCTACGACGAAACCTTCCCGCTCGAAACCGATCTGAGGCCCCTCTACGCCCTCATGCCCGAGCCGAAGCGGCTCGAAATCCTCGAGACGGGACATGCCCTTCCCTTGCCGGACCTGGTCCGGGAGCTCAATACCTGGCTCGACGAGAGCCAGAACCGCTGAGGCGCGCTACGCCTTTTCCTGCTTCTCGAGCCAGCGATTGAAGATCCACATCGCCGCCGCCGAGACCAGGCCGATCGCCATCAGCAAGAGCCAGCCGCGTGTCGCCGCGGCCTGGTCCAGCCGAAGCAGCCCGTTCGGGAGCTTCGTTGCGTCCTTGCACATCACCGCGTTGAAGATCCAGGCTCCCGCCGGACCGCCCACGAGCGAACCGATCGCCAGGGGGAGATTCGCGTAGCCCAGGAAAAGACCCTCCTGGCCCTTCGGCGCCAGGGCGCCGATGTACTCGTACATGCGGGGCGAGGTGAAGAGCTCGCCGAACGCGATCAGGGCGACCGTGAGAACGATCAAGATCGAACCGATCGGCAGCCAGTCCGCAACGAGCGCGGTCACGCCGCCCTCCCGGTAGATCGGCCAGAGGTTGATCGCCATCGACAGGCCGATCACGAGGGTGCCCACCACGATTGACCGGATCGCCCGCATCTTCCCGAAGAGCCTCGTGATCACGAGCTGGAAGCAGACGATGACGAGCGGGTTGGCCATCGTGTAGATGTCGACGGCCGGGTTCGTCTCGACGACCTTCTTCAGGTAGAGCGGGAGCACGTTGTAGACCTGGTTGTAGAGGAAGTAGAAGCCGCTCGTGACGAGAAGGAACATCACGAAGCGTCCGCTCTTCAACACGAGAACCATTTCGAGCAGGATCTGCTTGACGGGCTTTTTCGGCTTGAGTTGGGCCGCCCCCTCGACGGTCTCGGGGTCGCGGTAGACGAAGAGCACCGTCAGGAGAGCCAAGATCGCGCAGCCCGTCGCCACCGCGAAGATGAAGTCGAGGCTCGAGCGGGTTCTCACGTAGTAGGCGATGCCGCGCCCGAACAGCGACCCGATGTTGACGACCATGTAGAAGATCGCGAATGCGAGCGTCGCCCGCGCCCCCGCGACCTTCTGGGCCGTGCCCAGGATGACGGGCTTGACAAAGGACCCGCCCACGCCGACGAGGAGGATGCCCGCGAGAACGGGAACGAGCACCGAGAGGCCGGCCGTCACCTCGCTCGCGATGACGGGGGAGAGCTTCGCCCCGAGGAACCAGATCGGCGAGCCCAGGAGGACATAGCCCGTTGCCAGCAGGATGAAGGCAATGATCAGGGCCTTCCTGTAGCCGATCTGGTCGGCGATCGTTCCCGACAGGATCGGCAGGAAGTAGACGATCGTCCAGAGGAACCCATTGAGGGTGGAAGGCCAGTAGTCCCCGAATCCGAGCTGGCCGAGGTAGATGACCACGAAGCTGGCCATCGAGTAGTAGGCGCCGCGCTCGAAGAGCTCGGTGAGGTTCGCCGTCCAGAAGACGGTCGGGAACTTCTCGGTTTTTTGTTCGGGTGTTGTCATCTCGACCCCTATCGCGGCCCCTCGAGGGGCAATCGAGGATTCTAAGGGGGATGTTGAAACCCAGAGAACTCGAGCGAGGGCAGTGGGGCATTCAGGAAGCCTCGGAGCCCGAGGGAATGGCACGCTGGCTGCTCTTTCGTGTACTCGACCGCCGAATCGGCCGTCCCTGGAGGGTCAAGATGAACATCGCCGTGCCGTCGCGCACCGCCTCGCCGCCCGTGTCGCGACTTCTTCTCGCCATCGTGCTCGCGGCTTTCCTGGCTCCGTCGAATGCCCGCGCGGGTGATCTCGTCCGGGTCGTTCGCGCCAAGCTTTCCGCGGGCGATCTGCTGAGCGGCGAGGCTGCGGTGGAGGAGTACAAGAAGAAGACGGGCGTCGATCCCGAGTACCTCGACGCCGTCGGCTGGCTCGCCCGGGGAGCAGAGATGCTGGGCCGCTCCGAAAAGGCCGCTCGCTACGCCACCGAGCTCCGCCAGGCAATCCCCGAAGAAAAACCGGACCTTCTCATCCCGTACGGTGCGGCGATCGAAGTGGAGGCGAGGTTGAAGCGCGCCGCCGACGGCCGCGGAGCCGCCCTGAGACTCCTGGAGGGTGAACTCCTGAAAGCCAGGGATACGGCCCTGCGATCGCGCATTCAGAAGAACATCAACCTCATCTCCCTGGAAGGCGAAATGGCTCCCCAGCTCGGCAACGGGGACGATCCCGGGAGTCCGGCGCCGAACCTGACCTCGCTGCGCGGCCAGCCCGTCCTTCTCTTCTTCTGGGCCCAGTGGTGCGGCGACTGCAAGGCCGAGGCAGCTCCGCTTGCGCGGATCCTGAGGAAATACGAGGCGGGCGGTCTGACCCTGATCGCCCCGACGCGCCTTTACGGATCCGGCGCCGATGGCAAGCCGGCGACTCCGCGAGAAGAGAAGGACCAGATGCGGAAGGTCTGGCAAGAGTCCTACCCGGGCCTCGAGAAAGTCTCGACTCCCGTCGACACCGAGACGATGGTGCGCTACGGGGCTTCCGCGACTCCCACCCTCGTCCTCATCGATCGAAAAGGGAGGGTTCGCCTGTACACCCCGACCCGGATGAGCGAATCGGAGCTGTCGCGCCGGATAGACGAGGTCATGGCCGAGAAGCCTTGACGGGGTCTCTATGATCGGGCAGGGGACTCGTGTTGAAGATCCTGCACACCTCGGACTGGCACCTCGGCGCGAACTTCGAGACGTTCTCGAGAGAGGCCGATCACCGGGAGTTCTTTCGCTGGTTGAAAGAGACCATCGAGCGGGAGAGCGTCGACGTACTCGTGGTGGCGGGCGACATCTTCGATCAGGCAGCGCCGTCGGCCGAGGCGCAGCGGCTCTACTACGGCCTTCTCCACGACTTGGCGGACTCTCCCCTCTCGCAGGTCGTCGTCGTCGGAGGCAATCACGACTCCGCGGCCCGGCTCGAGGCGCCGCGCGAGCTCCTGAGCCACTTCCGGGTCCACGTGGTGGGAGGCGGCATCTCCTCCGATCCCGCTTCCCTTCTCCCGTGCCTCTGCCCCATTCCGGGCAAGAGCGGCGGGATCGACGCGATGATCCTCGCGGTGCCCTACGTGCACGAGTGGAGGCTCGGTTACCGCCTCGACGAGGGCGTGGACCCCGCTGCCGCGGCCCCCATGAACGACTGCTTCCGGAGGCTGTACTTCGAGCTCGCAAACCTCGGAGAGGCCAAGGGTGACGGCGCGCCCCTGGTTGCCACGGGGCATCTGGCCGCAACGGGCGGCGAGAAGGGAGATGCGCCCGCCGAGATTCACCGCGTCGGGACACTCGGCGGGCTCTCGCCCGACATCTTCGACCCTCGCCTCTTCTACGTGGCCCTCGGCCACATCCACCGCCGCTACCGTGTCGGCCGTACTCGAGCCTTCTACAGCGGGTCGCCCATCGCCCTCACCGTGAAGGAGGGGCTCTCTCCCCGCTCCGTCAACCTCGTCACCCTGGGTGGTGAGGAGCCCGTGGTTTTACGGCGCGAGATCTCGGGCACGCGCCGCGTGCTCGAGATACGCGGAAACCTCGATGACGTTCGCGACCAGATCGCGTCCCTGGAATGGAACTCGAAACTGCCGCCCCTCGTCACCGTCTTCGTCGAGACGGCCGCCCACGCGGGGCTCACTCAGGAGATCCTCGATTTCGCCTCCGCTCTCCCGCGGCCCGTGACCGTCGCCTCGGTTGCGAGGTTCACCCCCGGTTCCGCCGTGGAGGAGGGCGCATCGGACCGAACACGCCCCTGCCTGGCCGACCTGACACCCACGGACGTCTTCCGTCTTCTGTGCGAGAGCCGGCAAGAGGATGCGAGCGAGCTCTTGCCCGCATTCGAATCGCTCCTGGAAGAGGAGGGCCAGCCGTGAGACTCAAGAAGCTCGCGATCGAGAATCTCAACGCCCTCTACGATGCGCACACCGTCGACTTCGAGAACGACTTCCAGGGGACCTCTCTCTTCCTCGTGATGGGACCGACGGGATCGGGCAAGAGCACCCTGCTCGACGCGATCTCGCTGGCCCTTTTCGGCGTGACGCCTCGCCTGGGCCGCACGGGAGGAGCCTCGGACGAGACGATCTTCAACGTCGTCTCCCGGGGCACGGCGAAGGCGCTCGCGGAGCTGGTCTTCACCAAGACGACACAGGCCGGCGAGGTGCGCTACAAGGCTTCCTGGAGCTGCCGGAGAGCACGCGGCAAGGTCACCGGCGAGTTTCAGAAGCCAAAACGAAGCCTTGCCATCTGGCGTGGAGAGACTTCTTCGTGGGAGACGGTCGTCGACAGCGATGTCCAGAAGGTGTTCCAGCCTGCTTTCGACGAGGCTCTCGAGGGGATGGGACCGGCCGACTTCCAGCGCTCCATGCTCTTGGCCCAGGGTGAGTTCGCCGCCTTCCTCGAGGCTTCCGACATCGAGCGGGCCGACATCCTCGAACGGCTGACCCGCACCCATCACTACCGCGAGATCGGCAGCCGTGCCAGCGCGAGACGGCAGAGGGCCAGGGAAGAGTTCGAGCGTGTGGACGCCGAGCTGTCGCAGATCCCTTCATTCTCGCCCGCCGATCTCTTGGAGCTCCAATCGAACCTCGCGCGGACGGAGGAAGACGCACGCCAGCTCCAGCGCCGTCAGGACGAGCTGCGCCGCCATCTCCGCTGGCTCGAGGACCTCGAAGCCCTCGGCACGGCCCGTGCCGGGGCCGTGGGCCGGCTGGAGAGGGCGCGGCAGGCGCGGGAACAGGCACAGCCGGAACTCGCGAGGCTCTCCCTTCATGAGGAGAGCGCCGCGGCCTTCTCGGAGCTCGACGGGAGCGACCAGCTCGGCGGCATGCTGGAACTGCTGACGCGCGAGATTGAGGATCTCGATCGCCAGGTCGAAGCGGCCGTGAGGGAGACCCAGGCTCTGGCACGGGTTCGAGTCGAGAAAGAGGCGCTTCTCCAGAAGGCGATCGACGAGCGAGACGCTTCCGAACCCCAGATCATGGAGGCGCGGGTCAGACGACAGGAACGAGACACGGCCACGCGGAGCCTGGATGCGCTTCGCGGCCGGCTGAGGCAGGCCGAGGCCGAGGCCCTGCGCCTGGAGGGCGTCGCCAGACCGGCGGCGGAGACGGCTCACAGAGCGCTTCTGGACTGGGAAGCGGCGGTTGGGGACCTCACTGCCTTGGAGGGCGACGCGGGGTTGCCGGATTCGATTGCGGTTCTCGGGCAACGCCTTCTCTCGCTCGAGGCGGTTCTCGTCGAGCTCGAAAACGAGACGGCGGCCCTGGCTCGTCTCGAGAGGACGGTGGAGGAGACGGAATCGGCGCGCGTCGACGCAGAGCGGCTGCTTCAGGAACACGCCCGGAAGGCCCACGAGATCCAGGCGGAACTCTCGCGCGCCTCGGATGCCCTGCAAGCACTTTGCGGCGAGGCAACGAGCGTCGAGGGGGCACGATCCGCCTGGACGGAGAGCCGGATGCGGCTCGCCTCCGCGGGGCCGCGCCTGGAGGCCCTGGCGGCCTCCCGGCGGAACCTGGAGCGAGAGCTCGCGCTCCTGGCGGCGAGACGTCTCGAGCTCGTGGAAGTCGAGTCCCTCGTCGAGGCCGGGCAGCAGCATCTCGGGGGCGTCGTCCTGACGCTCACGGCTTCGCGAGAGCGCGCCAGAAGGCTCGAGGGCGACCTGGAGATCTACCGCTGGGCCCGGAACCTTGCCGAGGAACGAGACCGGCTTCGGGACTCGGAACCCTGCCCCCTCTGTGGCTCGACCGGGCACCCCGCGGTCGATGACCCCGGACAGTCCAGGAAAGACCAGGAAGTGCGGGAGCGCTGCGAGGCGATCGCTGCAGAACTCGACGCCGAGAAGGCGAGCTTGTCGGCCCTGGAAGAAGACCGCCAGGAAACCGAGAGACGCCTTCACGGGAATCGGGAACGGGCCCTCGACATGCGGAAGGGGATCGCGTCCCGGGAGTCTTCCGTCTCCCGGGACGAAGAAGAGATGGCTCGGTTGTCGGAGATCGCCGGCCTTCCGCCCGGTCTTGACGTTCTCGACTTCGAGCGATTGCGCGAGGAAGCACGGAAGGAAGAAGAGGCGCTGGAGGAATCGCTCCGTCTTCTCTCGGCAGCCGAGGCGGCGGAGCGAGCGGCGTCGGATGCCTGGCGACAGCACCAGGATCAGGCAGCGCGGTTGCGAGAAGAAGCCGTGAGGCAGCAGGAGACCGTGAGGGTTCTGACCCTTCAGAGGGCAGAGGCCAGGGAGAAGCTCGCCCGTCGGAAGGACGGCGCGCGCCAGGGGCGAGAGCTCCTCGCCGCGGCGCTTTTGGCCTCGGGTCTGCTCCTCCCGGGGGACCGAATTGAAGAGCTCAGGGCGGCCGTGGCGGCCGGCAACGAGCGAGCGGAGAGGTTTCGTGCCGCCTCGGAAAGACGGCAGAAGGCGGAGGGGCGGCGCGACCGCACTGCCTCGGAAGCGGAACGGGCCGCCCTTCTTGCACGCTCGGCTCGCGAGAGCCACGCCCAGCTGTTCCTTCAGCTCGAGGAGGCCGAGAAAGAGTGGCGGATCCTCGACGCCGCGGCACGGGCCGTGCTGTCGGGGCAGGACCCCGACACCCTCTGGGAGCGTCTCAAGGGCGCCGTGGAGGAGGCCCGGCGATCCCTCGACGGCGTTTCCAGAAGAGAGGCCGCCCTCCTGCGGGATCTCGCTTCGCTGATGGGTTCCCGTTCCGAAAAGGCCGCGCGGCTCGAAGCTCTCACGGCGGAAAGGCAGGAGGTCCTCGGACGTCTGCAGGAGGCGCTGATGCTGCTGGAGCTCGACTCGAAAGAGGCGCTTGCGGCGCGGCGGTTGACGCCCGCGGACGTGGCGATCCTCACGGACCGGCGAGCGGGCATCGCCGCGGAAGAGTCGGCCGCCGAGACGCTTTCCCAGGTCTCGGAAGAGAACCTCTCCCGGCACGTGAGAAGCCGTCCCCTCGAGCTGGCGGAAGGGGTGGGAGCCGGCGAGGTGCGCGCGGGGCTCGAGGAGACGGACGGGCGCCTCGGCGAGGCCCTTCGGGCCGCCGGACAGCTGAGGGAGCGGGTGAACCAGAATCTCGAAAACGCCTCCCTGCGTTCCAAAAAGCAGGCAGAGAAGGAAGCCGCCCGCAAGGCACTCGACCTCTGGAGCCGTGTGAACAAGCTCATCGGAGAGAACGACGGGAGGGCGTTCCAGAGATTCGCCCAGATCCTGAATCTGAGAGATCTCCTGCAGAGGGCGAACGCGCGCCTCGTGAAGCTCCGGCCGCGGTACCGGTTGGTTCCGGCAACGGGGGCCGCTGGCGTGGAGCGTCTGGCGTTCGCGGTGCGGGATGCGGCACACGGCGGCGAGGAACGGCCGGTGAACACCCTCTCGGGCGGAGAGACGTTTCTCGTCTCGCTGGCCTTGGCGCTGGCCCTGGCCGACTACCGGACCGTCCAGATGCGGATCGAGACGCTCTTGCTCGACGAGGGGTTCGGGACCCTCGATCCGAAAACACTTGACGAAGTCATGGGAACGCTGGAGGGCCTCACCGCTCCGGGCACGCAGATTGGCGTGATCAGCCACCTGGAGGCTCTCGTGCCCCGCATCCAGCCCAAGATCGTGGTGGAGCCCATTGCGCCGGGCCGCTCGAGGCTGAGAGTCGACGTCTGACCATCGGCGCCCCGCCGCTGGCCCGCGGGGGCCGGCGGGCCGGGCTCATTCGCGCCCTGAAGCCCGCCGTCCGCGGGGTTTCAGGGGGTGGCGGTAGAAGCGCCGGCCCGGGCGAATACGACGTACTGAGCGCCGAGCGGGATCCTCTCGAGCCCCCTCTCGATCGATCGGAGCCTGGCCAGCACTCTTGGGAACACGAACAGGAAGCGAGGGGGATGAACCTCCTCGAATCCCGCCGCCTTCAACTCCCGGCACAGGGAGTGCGGCCACACCATCACCGCATCCCTGTCGAATGGGATCCGGTACATCACGAGCCTCGCCGCGGGGCTCCAGGGGTTGTTGTCGAAGACCGCACACGCTCCCCCCGGCGTGAGAAGGCGCCGCAGGGTTCTCAGGAGTTGCCGCCGTTCCCGAGGAGGAACGTGGTGCATCACCCCGTTGAGATAGCAGAGGTCGAAGGGCGGAAGACCGTCGAGCTCCTTCGTCTCGACGAGCGTGATCGATGGGCTCGGGAGTCTCTTCCTGCCCCAGTCGAGCGCGGCTCTGGACGAATCGGCTCGGACGATCCGCGCGTCTGGGAACATTCCCGAAAGGACATGGCAGGCCTCTCCTGTCCCGCATCCGAAATCGAGGATCCGCCGGGGCTTGGCATCCGGCCCCAGAAGGCGCGCAACGGTTCGCAGCCGGCCCTCGATGAAGAAGGATCTGCCTTCGCCCGAGAGCTGGATTCCCTGCCCGAGCATCCGCTCGTAGTCGGCCGGGCTGTCGAACGTTCCTTCACTCACGCCGGTCCTTCGTTCCCTTGCCACGATATTCGACCTCGGCATCGAGAAGGTCGAGGACACCCCGGGCGTACCGGCCGCCGAGAAGGATCGCGACGACGAGGCCGAGGAACGCCGCGGTGATGAAGCGAGACCAGTGAGCGAGCGTGTGCCCCGTCGTGAGGAGATCGACGGCCGCCGGGTAGACGAGGAGGGTGGCCAGCGTGGCGGCGAGAGCGCTCAGGACGAGGCCTGACGGACGCCGGAAGAGCCAGTCGCCGAGCCGCAGGGCGTGGCTCGGAGGCCTTTCGGGATAGAGGGAGAGCCGGATGACCCTGGCCGCGACGTAAGCGCCCAGGACGCCGACGAGCCCGATGCAGCCGAGCATGTTCGACACGATGAAGCGGTAGACCATCCACTCCTCGAGAGAAGCTGTCCCCGCGTAGCGAAGGACCGGCCTCATCATCAGCGCCGCGGCCAAGGCAAGACACAGTCCGCTCGCCGCCAGGAGCAGCCGGTCGCCCCGGTACAGAAGCGCCGCTTCCAGGATGCTGTGCAGAAACCGGACCCCGTCCTTGAGGACTCGCAGCTTCGACTTTCCGGCCCGCTCGCTGTAGGGCATCGGGACCTCGACCAGCTTATGACGTCCGCCGAGAAGGGCTCGCGAGCTCATCGCGGGGGTGAAGCTCATGCCCGTGGGGAGCGGCAGGAGACCGGTGAGCCCGCTTCGCCGCACGACACGCATTCCGCTGGCCGTGTCCCCGACGTGCGTCAGGCTCAAGGCTGTCACGAGCGCCGCGAATCCGACGTTTCCGACCCTGCGAATGAAGGGCATCTGGCTTCCGGGCCCCATCCGGCTGCCCAAAACGATGTCGGCCTTCTCGCGGATGAGAACCGCGCACATCTTTGCGAACTGGGCCGGGTCACACGTCCCGTCCGCGTCCAGAAAGGCGAGCAGGTCCGCATCCGAGCTCGCCCACGCTTCCTGGATCGCCGTGCCGTAGCCGCGGTTCTCCCGAAACTCGATCACGCGGACATCCGGCTCGAATCCCCTTGCGATCTCGAGCGTGCGGTCGGTCGAGCCGTCGCTGACGACGACGATCTCCACATCCGTGACTCCGCCTTCCGCCACGATTCCGTCGCGAGCCTTCAGGCAGGCGGAGATCGTCTGGCCGATGCTCTCTTCCTCGTTGAGAGCGGGGATGGCGATGGCGAGCTTCATGGCGTTCCTTTTCAGGCGAACCCGGTCCTGGGAGAGGTGAGTATGCGGGAGAAGTTCCGCCGGGGATGCGGGGGCCGTCGAGGCCTACAGCCGGCCCTCGGTCTCGAGGCGGCCGATCAGGCGGAGGAGTCCGTCGAGGATCGTGATCGGGTGCGGGGGACAGCCGGGGATGAAGAGGTCGACCGGAACGGTCGAGGCGGCGCCGCCATGCTGCTCCGTGCACTCGAAAAACGGTCCACCGCTGATGGCGCACGCTCCCGTCGCGATCACGATCTTCGGCGCGGGAACCGCCGCGTACGTCTTCTCGAGCGCGAGCCTCATGTTTTCCGTCACCGGTCCCGTGACGATGAGGCCGTCCGCGTGGCGCGGAGACGCGACGATCTGGATTCCGAAGCGGCCCAGATCCCACCCGACTGTGCCGAGAACATTGATGTCGGCCTCGCAGGCGTTGCAGCCCCCGGCGCTGACCTGACGCAGCTTCAGCGAGCGCCCGAAGAGCCGCTTGAGCTTCTCGTCGAGCGCTCCGGCGAGAGCGAGCGGGTGGACACCCACGCGGAGTCCCTCTCGTGTCCGTGAGGCGAGCCGGTAGTCGTGAGAGAAGCGAATCGCGCCTTCTGGACAGGCCCGCTCGCACTCGGGACAGAAGAGGCAGGCCCCGAGATCGACCTCGACTCCGGCCGCCGTCGTCTGGATGGCGCCCGTCGGACAGACGGCGGCGCATTCCTGGCAGCCGCTCGGGCAGCGGCCCGCCTCGATCGTGGGCAGGCCCCGGAAGCGCGCCGGCAAGGCAGGCGCTGGCCCGTCGGGCCACGTCATCGTCCGGTGCCCCTGCCGGATCCGCTCGAGGATCGTCTTGATCACGCGCGCGCCCTCACAGGTCGTGTCCGCAATAGGAGAGGTTGAAGCTCTTGTTGCACAGCGGGAAGTCCGAGATTTCCTGGCCGCGAAGCGCGAGCGCGAGTGCGAACCAGTTGTGGAACGAGGGATCGACGATCTTGTAGCGGGCGATCCGTCCGTCTGCGTCCGTCAGGGCGGCGTGGCAGATCTCGCCGCGCCACCCCTCGGTCAGAGAGACCGCGATGCGGTCCGGCAGGAGCGGACCCGGTTTCGTCAGGACGGCTCCCTGGGGCAGGGCCCCGAGCTGCTCGGTGACGTAGGTGATCGACTGCTGGGCCTCGAGCCACCTCACGAGAGCCCTCGAGTTGACGTCCCCGTAGAACGAGGTCGCCACCGGGATGTGAGCGAACTGGTAGATGCCGCTCGGGTGGTCTTGCCGGACGTCGATCTCCACGCCGCAGGCTCGAGCGGCCACGCCGACAAAGCCGAGGCTTCTCGCGTCCTCGCGCGAGACGGCTCCCGTGTTCTCGAAACGGGCGACGACGCTAGGGGTCGCCCAGAGAAGCTCCACGGCTCCTCTGAGGTCCCTCGCCACGGCGGTCAGTTTCTCGAGGAGCTCTTCCTTCTCCCTGCCGTCGAGATCGAATCCGGTCCCGCCCGGCCGGACGAGGCCGCGGCCGAACCGGCTCCCGCACAGGCTGGCCGTCAAGTTGAGAAAGTCCCCCCGAATCCGCCCGCAAAAAGACAGGGTGGGGAGATAGCCGACATCCCCGGCGAGCGCGCCGAGATCGCCCGTGTGATTCGCGAGCCGCTCGAGCTCGAGCGCGATCCCCCTCAGGAACTGGGCCCGCGCGGGGGGCTTCGTCCCCGACAGGGCCTCGATGGTTTGGCAGTAGGCGAGCGCGTGACCGATGGTCGTGTCGCCCGCGATGGTCTCCATCTGCGAAAGCGTGGACCTGTGAGGGCCGCCACACAGCGCCCGCTCGATTCCCCGGTGCTGGTACCCGAGCGAGATCTCGAGGTGATAGACCTCTTCTCCGTGACACTGGAACCGGAAGTGCCCGGGCTCGATCACCCCGGCGTGCACGGGTCCGACCGCGACCTCGTGAACCTCCTCGCCCTCGACCTGGAAGAAGTCCGTGACCCCCACGACCGGCGGGCCGCCATCCGGTCCGGACCAGACGCGGGAGCCCTCCCGCCAGCTGTCGTGGAACCGGATCGGCTTCAACCATGGGTGCCCGGCGGGGGTGACACCGTACTGCTCCGCGAGCTCGCGCTCGAACCAGTGCGCCTGCGGGCAATCCGGAGTCAACGATGGGTAAGAGCTCTCGGCGAGGCAGGTGCGGGCAACGTCGAGGGTCGATTCCTGGTCCTCGGCCAGGATCGCGTAGAGGGCGAGGCCGTCGCTTTCCTCGGATCCGAAGAACGCCGCCAGACGGGCTCCGGCGGCGATGCGGGTTCGCAGCGCCGCGCGGAACTCCGCGAGCTCGACCGTCGCGACACGGCTTCTCGGGATCGCGAGACCGTTTCTCGTACTCGTGAAGACGTCTCTCACGGACGGGCCCCCAGCATGGCGGAGGCTTCCTCCAGGAGAGTCCGGAGCGGGGCCGGAATCCACAATCCGAGCATCAGGACCAAGCCCAGAGAGACGAAGATCGGAAGGGTCTTGCGGAGCCGGTCCTTGTACGTGTGCCGCAACGACTCTTCGGAGGGGCGGCCCTGGACGACGGCGAAAACGGTGGTCCCCATGCCGATGAAAATCACACAGAGAGCCGCCAGGAAGACCGCGGCGAGGCCCCAGCGATCCGACCTGATGGCGGCCGACAGGATCGTGAACTCGCTGACGAAGGGGCCGAAAGGCGGGGACCCGGTCACCGCGAAGAAACCCGCGAGAAACAGCGGCCCCGACATCGGGAGACGCCGGATCGCGCCCGACACCTCCGTCACGTTCTTGCTCCCGTAGGCCCTGTGGATGTTCCCGGCCGCCAGGAACATGACGCCCTTCGTCAGCGCGTTGTTCACCGTGTGGAGAAGGGCGCCGAAGATGCCGAGCCCGCCGAGACCGATCCCGAGAACGAGAATGCCCATCTGTTCGACGCTCGAGTAGGCGAGCAGACGCTTGATGTCCTTCTGGCGGACCATGAAGGCGGCCGCGACGAGGAGCGAGAGAACGCCCAGGGTGACGAGGAGCTCGCGAGCGAAGGCTCCCTCTCCTCCAGCCTCGATGATGGCGTAGCCGCGCAGGAGGGCGAGGAAGGCACACGTCGTCATGCCGCCGGCCAGAAGAGCTCCGACGAGACCCGGGGCCTCGCCGTAGGCGTCGGGCTTCCAGGAATGGAGGGGCGCCAGGCCCATCTTCGTTCCGTATCCGACGAGGAGAAAGACGAACCCGCCCCGAAGCCACGGGCGCGAAAAGCCCGCGGCGTTCTCGTGAAGGGTCCGGAAAAAGAGCGAGACCTCGCTTCCCGAGAGGTGGGCCGCGTAAGCGATGAAGAGGGACCCGAGAAGCGCGATGGCGATCCCCACCGACCCGATCATCAGGTACTTCCACGCCGCCTCGAGCGAACGGCTGCTGCGGTTGAAGTAGAGGAGCGGGGCCGTGGCCAGCGTCGTCGTCTCGATGGCGACCCAGAGGAGCCCCAGGTGCTGCGAGAGCGCCACGGCGGAAGTCATGCCGAGAAAGATGAAGAGGCAGCTCGTGAAGAGGCGGCTGTCCCTGTCGAGCCGGACGAGGAGGTAGCCCGGGGCATAGAACGAGCAGATGGCGAAGAGAGTGCTGACGATGAGGAGGACGAGCCCGCCGAGCGCGTCGATCGCGAGCCATTCGCCCCCCCGGCCCGACCCGCGTGAGGAGACGGCAGCCAGGGACAGGACGAGATGCGCGGTGCCTCCGGCGGGGAGGATCATCAACCGGACCCTGTTCGAGGGGACCACATACGCGACGGCGGCGATGGCGAGGGGCAATAGGATCAAGAGCATCGCGGGCATGGCGTCAGTCCCGAAGCTCCGCCAAGTGCTCGGTGTCCAGCGAGGCGAACTCCTCCCGGATCCGGTTCATGATGATGCCCATGACGAAGATCCCGACGAACAGGTCGAGAAGAACCCCGATCTCGACCATGAAGGGCATCGCGTCGATCAGGAGCAGGCCGAAGATGAAGATCCCGTTCTCGAGGACGAGGTAGCCCACCACCTGGGAGATCGCCTTGCGGCGCGTGACGAGAATCAGGAACCCCGTGAAGACCGTCGAGAGCGCCGCCGGCACGAGAAGGCCTCCGGCATGTTCCGGAGCGAGCGGCAACTTGCTCGAGAACAGAATCGCCATCCCCGATCCTCCCGCCCCGATGAAGAGCGATGCGAGGAACCCCACGTACGGCTCCACCTCGTGCCGGATCTGAACGTCCCGCATCGCCTTCTGCAGGAGTCCCGGGATCACGAGCCCCTTCAGGGTCGCGGCACCGGCCGCCATGACGAGGATGTGCCAGCGGACCTCCTGCTGGACGAGGAGGGGCAAGACGGCGAGGATCGCCCCCTGAGCCGCCGATGCCCGGATCGTCGCCCTCATGCGGCTCGTGCCGAGAACGACGAAGTTCACGAGCATCACCAGGACGAGGACGGGGTCGGCAAAAAGCGTCATCGGGTCACCGCACCACGAGGAGCATCCCGAAGGCGCTGAGAACAGAGGCCGTGACGAGGAGCTGCGGCACTCGCGAAAGGCGCAGTCGTGCCGTGATCGACTCGACGACCCCGACCGAGATCGCGAGGAACACCATTCCGGCCACGAAACCGATCCAGTCGAGGCCCGGATCGAGTTGCCCGAACGGGAAGAGAAGGTGCAAGAGAAGCGCCCCGAGGACGAAGAGCTTGACCGAGGCCCCGTACAGGATGACGCCGAACGCGGGCCCGCTGTGATCGAGCACCATCACTTCGTGGATCATCGTCAGCTCGAGGTGCGTGTTGGGGTCATCGAAGGGAATACGGCAGTTTTCCGCCAGAAGGACGATGGCCCAGCTGGCGGCCACGAGGACGAGGGACGCGCCCCGCGTCAGCCAGCCCGCGCTCCACGGATCGTGAAGCATCGGTCCGAGCGAAAGGGAGCCGGAAAGCCGCGCCAGGACCAGGAGGCCGAGGATCAGCGCCGGCTCCGCCAGGCTGCCGAAGCTCACCTCGCGAGCGGCTCCCATCCCCTCGAAGGCCGAGCCCGTGTCGAGGGCGGCGGTGGCGGTGAAGAAACGCGCGAGCCCGAAGAGGTAGACGAAGAGAAAGAGGTCTCCCTCGAACGAAACCGGGGCCGGGTGCCGGCCGAGGGGGACGAACTGGGCGGCCAGAAGGCCCGAGGCGAGCCCGATGGCCGGAGCCGCCCGGAACACCCACGTCGTCGTCGAGCTGAAGACGGAGCCCTTCCTGAAAAGCCGCGCCAGATCGTAGTAGGGCTGCAGGAGAGGCGGACCGGTCCTCCCGGCAAAGACGGCCTTCGTCTTGTTGATCACGCCCAGAAGCAGCGGCGGCATGAACAACAGGAGGATCTCGTGAATCGCGATGCTGGCGAGATAGGTCCCCACGTCACACCCGCCACAGGAGAACGAGCAAGATGATGACGACGTAGAGAAGGTACAGCTGCATCTGACCTCGCTGGATCACTCTCGCCCGGCTCAGAAGCCACCCGCCTCGCCTGAAAGCGGGAACGAGGATCCTGTCGAGAACCGCGTCGGGAACGTGGCTTTCGTAGTGCCCCTTCGCCGGAAAGGGATGCGGGAAGCGGGGCTTCTCTTCACGGGGCGAGAGGGCCCACCGGAAGAGGTCGACACTCCAGGAGGCGAAGGAAGAGGACGTGTACTGCATCCGGCTGGTGCCCGCGGCGTAGCCGCAGTCCCACGTGGGGAGGGGCTGCCTTCTCGCGACGTCGTCGCGCAGGCGGCGGGCCAGAAGCCAGGAGACCCCGAGGAGCACCGCGGCGATGGCGATCTGGACGAGCGAGAGGGTTGCGAGGGGAGCCGCCCTCGAGACATCCGCGGGAAGACCTGCCCCCAGACACGCGCGGTTGAGCAGAGGCGCGGTGGCGAAGGGGAAGAGACCAACGAAGACACAGAGTCCGGAGAGGATCAGAAGAGGCAGAGTCATCGCGCTCGCCTCGTGCGCGCGAAAGGTCGCGGGATCTCGCGGGGTGCCGAGGAAGACCGTGCCGAAGGCCTTCACGAAGCAGGAAAGGGCGAGGCCCCCGATCAGGGCGAGCGCCGCAGCCGCACCCGCGGCCCCGATCGCGACCGGCCCCGGGGACGTGGCCGGACGCAAGAGCCCGAGGTAGATCAGGAACTCGCTGACGAACCCGTTGAGAGGAGGCAGCCCGCAGATCGCGACGGCTCCGACGAGAAACGTGCTCGAGGTTCTCGGGAGCCTTCCGAGGAGTCCGCCCATCCGGTCCATCTCGCGGGTACCCGTCGCGTGAATCACCGATCCCGCTCCGAGAAATAGGAGGGCCTTGAAGAAAGCGTGGTTGACGACGTGCAAGAGCCCGCCGGCCAGGCCGAGGACGGCCCAGACGGGCTCCCCGAGGGACCGGCCCCCGAGCCAGAGGCCGAGCCCCATCGTGATGATGCCGATGTTCTCGATCGAGTGGTAAGCCAGGAGCTTCTTCAGGTCGTGCTGCCCGAGGGCGTAGGCGACGCCCAGAACTCCGGAGACGGCTCCGAACGCGAGCAAGACCCCGCCCCAGAGGAGTGGAGGATCGGGGAAGAGCGAGAGGATCCTCACCAGGCCGTAGATTCCCGTCTTGATCAGAACGCCCGACATCAGCGCCGAGACATGGCTCGGAGTCGCGGCGTGGGCGCCCGGAAGCCAGATGTGCATCGGCATGATCCCCGCCTTCAGCCCGAAGCCGAAGAGGGCGAGCCAGAAGACCGCCATTCCGGCGGGAGAAGAGGCGAGGCCCGCCCGCAAGAGCCCGAGATGGAAGGAGCCCTCGTTGAGAGAGGCGACGATGGCGAACAACGCGAAGAGGGCGAGAGTTCCGGTGTGAGTGGCCGTGATGTAGATCCAGCCGGCCTGCCTCACGTCACGCCGCCGCCCCTCGGTCAGAACCATCAGGAAAGCCCCGAGCGCCATCACTTCCCACGCCATCAGGAAGAGGATCGAGTTTCTCGCAACGAAGACGATGGCGATGGCCGACGTCGTCACGCCATAGAAGAGCCTCAAGAGCGGGGCCGTCCTGGGGTGGCGAAGCGGGGGCCAGTAACTCGTCGCGTAGACGGCGCCGAGACCCGAGATGACGAAAAGGGGCAGCAGGAAGAGAGCGGAGAGCCCGTCGACCGCGATCTCGAGCAACGCCCCCGGCAGGTGCCACTCGAGCCGTAGCGGCGGGCCGCCCACCCCGGCGACGGCCGTCCCCACGGCCGCGAGCCCCACGAGGGAGCCGGTCACGAGGAGGGCCGCCGAAAAGAGATCCGCCCCGCGGGAGTGCTTGCGGGCAAGCAGGGGCGGGAGTCCGCTCACGGCCGAAAGGGCCGCCGCGATGACGACGAGAAGGGCGCTCACACGGCCCTCGCCGGCGGCGCCAGCTCACCCCTCACGACCCGCCTCCCTGGGCCCCCCGCAAGACCGAGCTTTCGAGATCGCGCGCCAACCGCAGGAGGACCTCGGGGGACGTCTTCGCCATCACCGCGTCGTGGAAACCTGAATTCCTCAGAAGCAGCGCGAGGCGGGCCAGGAGGTGCAGATGGGTGCGCACCGTCGGGGTCACGAGGGTGAAGATCGTGTGCACGGGCTTGCCGTCGAGGGCACCGAAGTCCACTGCCTTTTCGAGATAGCAGAGCGAGACGAGAGGCTCCTCGACGTGGAGGACGATGGGGCTCCTGACGTGGGGGAGGGCGATTCCGTCCCCGATTCCGGTCGAACCGACGGCCTCGCGGGCGACCAGGATGTCGTAGAGGAACTCCTGGTCGACCTCGTCGGGCAGCGGCAGGCGGGAGACCACGGCCCTGAGGGCGGATTCCCTCGTCTCTCCGGGCACTGCGAAGTACACGCCGCCACGTGCGAGGCCCTCCGCGATCCGGGGAAGCGAGCCTCTGGCGGAGGCTTCGTGCTCCCTCAGAAGCGCCGGGGAAAGAGAGAGCCCCTGGGCCGTTCCCCACTCGAGGAGCTCCGAGCGGCTGAAACGATGCTGATCCCTGAGCTTGTAGACCGGGATGCTTCCCTCCTCGATCCACCGGTAGACGGTTCCTTCGGGGACTCCGAACATCTCGGCGGCGTCGCGGACCGTCAGCTTCATCGGACCGCTCGCCTCACCTGTTCGCCCGGGGATCGAGAGTTCTGAGCATCCTCTTTCGATGATGCAACTTCAAACGATCGAAAGTAAAGGCGAGGACTGGAGAGGGCCTCTCCTGGCCTTGGTCGCGGAGGGACGGTGCGCAATCACTCGGCCGGGTTCTTCTCCCAGGTGCCGTAGATCGGGTTGGGGAGGGCGAAGTACCGGACCCCGAAGTCATCGAAAGCCTGTTCAGGCTTGTCGCGGAGTTCCTGGCTTCGGTCCGGGAAGTCCTGGATGTTGTCTCCGACGAAGACGAGGATCTCCAGGGGAGCGGCTCCGGGCCGGGCGGTCCCCTCGGCGATCGCCTTCCAGCGGGCTTCCTTCCGATCTCCGCCGGCGTCGGGCCGGCAGAGCACGAGGTCGTGCGGAAGGCCGAGCGAATCGAGGTTCGCCACGACGTCCTGGCAAAGTGATTCCGCTGTGTTCGTCACGACGGCGACTCTTCCCCCGAGCTTCCTGACGCCCTCGAGGAAGGTCCTGGCTCCGGGAGTCGCCGTTCGTTCTCTTCTCTTGACCCATTCGCCCCACTTCGCCATGTCGACCGGTCCCCCTCCCTTGAGCTGACGCTCCTTGTCGAACAGGGAGTTGTCGATGATCGTCTCGTCGGCGTCGACGGAGACCGCCCATGTTCCAGGGGCCTTTCCGGCGCTGAGCCGCTCCGCGGCGGCGAGGGCAGCCCGGTAAGTCTGGATCGTGATGGCCCGGTACTCGGCGGAAGTCCTGAGCCACCTGAGGCTCGAGGAGAACGTAGGAGGTGGAGCTGGCTGGGCCGTCACCGGCTGGGCAGGCACGGTCCTGGGAGCGGGCGACTGCTGCGAGCAGCCAGAGACGAGGACCAGCGAAAGGAGGGTCGCGGTTCGGCGCATGTGTCCCTTCATCCTGGAAAGAGTACGCCCCCGGGCCGCATCCGCGGACCCGGGGGCGACAGGGAGTCAGATGATCGGTTCGAAACGGCCCTGGAAGAAGCGGAGGGCGGGGGGTTCGTAGACGAACTTCAGGCCCTTGATCTCGTTGCGTCTCTCGTAGAGTCGCTTGATGCCGTCGGCGACGGCCTTCATGTGGTCGTTCGTGTAGACGCGGCGCGGGATCGTGAGGCGGACGAGCTCGAGGGCGGGGCGGTAGTTCTTCCCGTTCGCGTCGCGGCCCTTCGAGACGTTTCCACGCTCCATGACCCTCACGCCGGTCTCGAGGTAGATCTCGGCGGCGAGGCGCTGTGCGGGGTACTCGTCCTGGTCGACGTGCGGCAGGAACCGCTTGACGTCGATGAAGACGGCGTGGCTGCCTGTCGGGGCGACGACGGGAACCCCCGCCTCGGTGAGGCGGTTGGCCAGCCACGCGGCCTGTTCCACGCGGGTGCGGATGTAGCGGTCGTCGAGCATCTCCTCGACGCCGCGGGCCATGGCGGCCAGATCCGCCGCGGGGAGGCCTCCGTCACGCACGCCGCCCTCGTAGATCCGGAGCTTCTCCTCGGCGGCCCGGGCCCACTCCGCGTTGTCCTTGAAGGCCAGAAGGCCGCCGATGTTGATGAGGAAGTCCTTCTTGCCCGAGACCGTGCAGCCGTCGCCGTGGGCCATCATCTCCCTGACGATGTCCCGGATGTGCGTCCGGTGATAGCGCGGGTCGCGCTTCTGGATCATGTAGGCGTTCTCGACGGCGCGGGTCGCGTCGAAGAGGACGGGGATGCCGCGCGGACGGCAGTAGGCGTAAACGTCTCTGAGGTTGTCCATGCTGACCGGCTGTCCGCCCGCCATGTTCACGGAGAACTCGAACGAGATGTACGAGATCTGCCGCGCGCCGTGCTTCGATACGAGCGCGTCGAGCTTTGCGAGGTCGATGTTGCCCTTCCAGGGGAACTCGCTGACGGGGTCGTGCGCCTCGTCGACGATGATGTCGACGAAGATCCCGCCCGCGAGCTCCTGGTGGAGCTTCGTCGTCGTGAAGTACATGTTGCCCGGGACGAACTGACCGGGCTTGATCAACACCTCGCTCTGGATCTGCTCGGCGGCCCGCCCCTGGTGAGTGGGCAGGATGTACTCGTAGCCGTAGATCTCCTTCATCGCGGAAACGAAGCGGTGGTAGGCCTCGCTCGTCGCCGGTGTGGAGGAGGCGCCGTCGTACGCCGCCCACTGGTCGGTGCTCATCGCGGTCGTTCCCGAGTCGGTCAGAAGGTCGATGGCGACGTCGGCCGACCGGAGGAGAAACGTGTTGAAGCCCGCCTCGCGAACCGCCTTCTCGCGCTCCTCGCGCGTCGTTCTGGCTATCGGCTCGATCGTGTGGATGAGGAACGGATAGCAGTCGAACTCGTGATTCTCGAGCCCGGCGAAGATGGAGCGGAACTTCAGCTGGTCGTTCCAGTCGCCGTCCACCTCGATGTCGAGCGGGGCGATGTGGTCCCTCTGGGAGAACAGCGAGATGAGGGCGTCCGCCACCTGATCGAGCTGCAGCGTCGTCATCGCCAGGCGCGGGATCTGGACAGGGACGAGGTGATCTCGCCGGGCGTGACCGGGAACGACGGCACGCACGCCGGACATCTGGTAGAGAGCCGCACAAAGCGCGTGCTCGGGGAACTGCTTGATCGAGGGGAGGAACTCGTCCGCCTTGATGTAGGCCCCGTCGCACCCTCTCTCGAGCGGGATTCCGGCGGCGCGCAGGCGCTCGGTGAAGTGCTCGGTCTGGTACATGACCCACTGGACTTCCGCCTCGTCGCACATCTCGTCGATACCGCGCGCCAGGACTTCCATCGTGCGCCCGGCCATGCCGCCGTAAGTGTGGAGCCCCTCGTAGACGACGACCTGGTTGATGAAGTGCTCGTGGTCGCCCGGGTTGTCGGTCGCCAGAAGCCCGCCCGTGTTGCACTTGGGATCCTGCGCCCCGTCGATCAGGACGATGTGGGCCGTCTTCGCGATCTGCTTGACGAGGTCGGCGATCGTACGGTCGCTCTGGCCGGGTTCGTGCCGCTGGATGTACCAGGCGTTCTCGATGACGCGCGAGACGTCGAGGACGAGGCGGAGACCGAAGCGGTCGGCGACCTTGCGGACCTCGCGGAGGTTCGCGAGGCTGGCGGGGTGCTGCCCGTCCGCGAAGCACTGCATGCCGATGATGGCGGCCTTGCGCTCTAGAAGGGCCGTCTCGAGCCGGGCCAGGTCGAAATTGCCGGTGAAGACCTTCTCGGCCGCGTCGCGCAGGGGCGTGATGTCGATTCCGCGGGGGGCGTGCACGTCGATCCGGCCCTGTGCATTGCTCGGAATGAACGAGCCCTTCGGGGTCAGGGTCGCCACGATGAGCTTGATCGCGCCGAGGCTGTTGTGCGTCGGGCAGACGTAGGTGTGCCCCAGAACGCGGTTCACCACCGCCTCGAGAGTCTCGAAGTTGCGGGCGCCCGCGTAGGCCTCGTCGCCGATGAGCTGGCCGGAGATCTGCTCCTGGCTCATCGCGCTCGTCCCGTACGAGACCATGTCGAAGCTGATCTGCGACGGCGTCAGGTTGAAGACGTTGAAGTGCGCCCTGAGGAGATTCCGTTTCCGCTCTTCCGGAGTCGGAAACGAGATCGATCGGACGGTCTTGATCTTGTGGGGCTCGTGAATCGGGGGGAGTGGGGCCACGGCGAGTCCTCCTGAAGTGGTGGAAAAATCTTAGGGACCGCGGCCCCGGACGGGAATATCGGCTGTTAGCACGTTGTGGATTTCTCCTAACGATTCAGAGCAGAATGTCGTCATGCACTTTCAGAAAGAAAAGTACCTGGATCAGAAGGGGTGGGGGATCCTGAAGGAGCTCCAGACCGACGCCCGGCTGAGCATGGCGGAGCTCGGCCGCAGGGTCGGGCTCTCGACGCCGGCGGTGGCGGAGAGAGTGAGGAACCTGGAGGCTTCTGGGATCCTGGCGGGTTACCGGGCGGAGATCGACCTCGTGAAGGTGGGGCTGCCGATCCGGGCCGTGGTGCGGGTCAGCGTCGTGGGTGACGTGCTGGCGCGGATCACCGCTCTCGTCCGTTCCATGCCCGAGGTTCTGGAGTGCCACCGGGGAACGGGGGCGGACTCTTTCATCATGAAGGTCGCCGTTTCCTCGGTGGAGCATCTCGAGGCCCTCATCGATCGGTTGACGCCGTTCGGAACGACCTCGACCTCGATCATCCTCTCGTCTCCCGTCGAGAGGCGAGTGATCGAGAAGCCCGGGCCGGAGCACGCCCGGTCGGCCAGGGGTGCCCGGCCGGGCCGAACGCCCGGGTGACGGGGACCGTCAGGGAGCCGAAGCGGTGGGGGAGTGGTGGGAGAGCGCGTGGCGGAAGAACAGGGCCGCAACGAGGGAGGACCGGCTGTCGACGTCGACCTTCGCGAAGATCGACTTCAGGTGATCTTGCACCGTCCAGGCTCCGATTCCCAGGGCTCTCGATATCTCCTTCGTCGGGAGGCCTCGGGCCACGAGGGCGACGATATCTCGTTCGCGCGGAGTCAGGCCGTAAGCCCTGAGAACCAGCTCGGAGAGGTGGTGGGCGGCCGCGGGCTCGACGACGACGGCGAGTTGCGAACCAGTGGTGACGGCCCGCAGGAGGAGCCAGTCCCCCTTTCGCGAGCGGAGCACGGCCCGGGCGGACTCGCCGCCTCGGGCGCTGGCCGAGAGCGCCTGCACCGCTGCGGGTAAGAGTCCGTCCGGGCCCCTCAGCCACCTCTCCGCTTCCGAGGACATCTCGAGGAGGCGGCCGTCGTGGTCGATGAGCACCAGGCCGGGAGGGAGTGGACTCTGCGGGGCAAGCAGCGCGTCGCCCGAGAGCACGGCGGTCCGCAGCGCCCGACCGAGCCGCCGGCTCAGTTTCGCGACCGCCTCGATCTCTTCCTGCGTGAAGGTCCCGCGGCTCCTGTAGAAGACGGCCGCGCCCCACGCGGACTCACCATCGGAGAGAGCCACTCGCAACTCGTCCGTCACCCCCATCACCGGCTCGAGGATCTCGCGAAAGCGGGGGCTGGCGCCGGGCCGTCCTTGAGTCTCGCAGGAGAGGCTCCCAGCGAGCCCGGCCCGGGCGAGGTCGCGGATCTTCAAGACGTCGTCCTGCCCGTACTCGTTGTGGAAGATGGCTGATTCGAGGTGCGGGTCCCGGCAGAAGCCGTCGAGGATGCAGTCCGTCCAGAGGACCGTCGAGGGGTCGAGTGTCGCCCAGACGGCGAAGTCGAAGCCGAGATACCGGCGGAGCAAGGCACTCGCCTCTCGCCTGAGCCGGGTGGAGTCCGGCTGTGAGCGCTCGAGGCGGTCCAGTCCGCCCAGGATGCGGGCCGTGTGCTCCTTCATCGGGTCCGGCGCAGTATCCCAGATTCGTGGGATGGCCCCGGAGGCACGCTGGCCGTAGCTTTTCCCCGGGTCGCGGAGAGAGCGGCCCGGGAGAAAGGAGAAGAACCATGAACACCATGACGAACGAGCTGAAGGCCGGTCCTGCGAACCAGAGTCGACCGATCCGGATGATGGGGGTGGAGATCTTTGTCAGGATCTCGGGGGAGGACTCCGGCGGTGCCTACACGCTCCTGGAACAAAGAGTCTCCCCTGGTGCGGGCTCGCCACCGCACTCGATCCCGCAGGACAAGTCATTTCTCGTCCTCGAGGGAGAGGTGGACGTTCTGCTCGGGTCCGAGACGGTTCGACTGACGGCGGGGGGCAGCGCGTTCGCACCGAGGGGGACGCGTCACTGCTTCCGGAATCCCAGCGAGATGCCCGCCAGGATCATCGTGGTGACCTCTCCGGGAGGACACGAGGCTTTTCTGTCTGGCCTTGCTCTGGCCGCCGCGGAGGGCCGAGACCTCAAGGAAGCTGCCGCGTCCTTCGGAGTCGCGCTGTAGCCAGGAGGCCCCTGGCATCAGGGAGGGTTCACGGGCTTTCGAGGGTGCACCGTGGGTTTGGGGGCCGGTTCCGGCACGAGCTCGAGCACGTCTACCTGATCAATCGTGGCGATCTTTCTGAGCTGCCTCTTCAGGGCCACGATGAGGGGGACCTTGGCGGGCTCGGGGGCGAACGGAATCATCGAAATCGCGGTGCCGCCTCCGAAGCCCGGAGTGACGAGGATGTACCGGATCCCTTCCTGCCGTAAACGAGAGAGGAGCTCTCCGGCGGAGGAGGACTCCCGTGCCCAGGAGGTCAGAGGGGACTCATTTATGAAGCCCTCGCACAGCCAGGGGCGATCGAAGTAGACGGGTCCCGGGAAGTCGCTCGCGAGGACCTTCCCCGGAGGAAGGGAGTTGACGAAGACCGCGGCGCGGTAGCCGGGGACGACGGCGGCAAGGACCTCGGATCTCGACATCTCGCCTCTGAAGTAGCGGAGGGCCTGAAAGGACCGGGCGTTTCTTTCCCAGGCCCAGAGTGCGCCTGGCAAGACGAGGGGCAGGATGAGCCAGACGCCGCGGCCTCGCATCAGCGGACTGATGACGCGAGCCCCGATGAAAGAGAGCGCGAAGAATCCGGGGAGCAAGTAGCGTCCCGGGGGGCTCGCGAGGGAGGCATGCAGGAGAGATGGGAGGGCGAAAGCGGCGGCCAGCCGGATCGACGGCATGCGCAGGGCAAGGGGGAGCAGACAGACAGCCGCCAGATGGTGGATGCCGGCGCACTCGTCGATGTCGCCGTCCTCCCGGGGTTGCCAGACGATTCCGAGAAAGCCTGAGCGATGCTGGTTGAACTCGGCGAGGAACGTGAAGAGTCCGGCCGAGAATCCAGGCGTGGGCCGCCCCAGGGCCCGGTATCCGAGCGGGTAGAAGGGATCGTTGAAATAGAGCGTGTTCCGGATCGCGAACGGAGCGAGAACCGCTGCCGCAAAGCCCGCCGTCAGGAGGAGAGTGCGGGCCTTTTCCCCGCGGCGCGCGACCCAGATCGCGGCGAGTCCGAGCGCGGCCGCCGGGGGCCCGACCGTCAGCTTGGTGGAGATCGCGGCTCCGAGAGACACCCCGGTCAGCGCCGGGTGACCCCGGTGCTGGATCTGGAGGAACGCCGTGGCGGCGAAAAAGACCACGATCTGGTCGATGAAACCGGCGGACGCCACGATGGGGGTCAGGGGTGTTGCCCAGAACAGGATGGGGCCCGCGAGAGCCGCTGTTCTGAGAGCGCGCCCCCTGTGCAGGGCGATCGCCAGGACGCCCGTTGCGGCCAGGAGAAACCCGGCGTGAAGGAATTTGGCCGTGTCCTCGGATCCAACGGCGAGGGCCATGAGGTAAAGGGCGTTCCCGAGCTGGGGATACGAGCCCGTCACATCCCACGTATAGGGGAAGATCCGTCCCGTCATCAGGAAGAGCTTCGGCTGCGCCACGTGGTAGCGGATCCCGTCGTTGTCCAGGAGCGGAAGACAGAGCTGAAGGAGGATGGAGCCCCCCACCACCAGGAAGGCCACGCTGAGGGCGAGGGACGAACGGAGAAGTCTCATGAGCCGGCCCGCGAAACCACGGAGCGCACCGAGCCATGGGCGGAAACCTCTCGTGGAAAAGGCCAGAAGACCGAGCCAGAGAATGGGCAGGACCCGCGTTCCCAACGTGTGACCCGTGATCCACGTCAGCCAGCCTGCCAGTGCGGACCCGCAAGCCAGGAAGACGGGGAACGCGACGACGCCCTTTTTCGGCCTGTGGACCCGGGGAATGCAGGCCGCGCCCAGGAGGGAGAACAGCGCCAGCAACAGCGCCGCGATCAGCGCGTTCTTCGCTGCCGCCAGAAGGACGAGAAGCGTTCCCACTCGGGCGTGCAGTATAGGTGCTGTCCGAGGTTCACCCGCCTTCTGTGCCGAAGCCGCTCCGGGGCGCTCGCGGTGCGGGCCCTGAGTGAGAATACGAACCGATGACGGGAGGCAAAAACTCTCCCACCCCACCGGTCGCCGAGAAGAGGATCGTCAGCTTCGATGGCGGATCCGCCTCGGAGGCGCGGGTGGTGAGACCCGACCGTTACCGGGAGATCCGGATGCCCGCGAGTCTCGGACCCAGAATCTGTCTCGGGGCTGGCTACTCGTACGCCCCTCTCGGATTCGGCTCTGGGGGATGGACGGTCGACACCTCGCGCTTCAACCGGCTCCTCGGCTTCGATTCGAGGACGGGAGACGTCGAATGCGAGGCCGGGACGACCCTCGGGGCCCTCCATCGCTTTCTGGCTCCCCGGGGGTTCTTCCTCGCCATCCAGCCCGGCTATCCCGGAATCACGATCGGGGGCTGCGTTGCCGCCGATGTCCACGGAAAGAACCAGTTCCGAGACGGGAACTTCCGTTCCCAGGTGGTCTCCCTGAGGCTCTTTCATCCCCGGCACGGTGATATCGACCTGTCGCTCTCTCGCGAGCCCGCTGTCTTCGAACTGACCTGCGGGGGTCTCGGCCTGACGGGAACCATACTGACGGTCAGGCTGAAGGCGGTTCGGCTGCCGGCGGCCTCGGTCTGGATGGTGCGGCAACCCCTTGCTTCTTTCGACGGAGTCCTGGACGCCCTCACCGAGATCGCTCCGGCCTCTGATTTCCTCTACACGTGGCACGACTTCACGCGCAACGGACCGGCCTTCGGGAAGGGATTCGTGGTCCGGGGATCTTTTGCGTCCGGGGAAGAGGACCTCGCGAGCTCCAGCGGGGGAGGACCATGTGAATCCGAGGCCATGGCCTTGCCTTTTCGCCGGGGGCGGTTCTTTCCACCCCTTCTCAACCGGCACACCGCGAAGCCCTTCAACTCTCTTTACGGTCTCCTCCAGAGGATTGGGCCTCGCAGGAGGCGAGTCTCCATCTTCGACTTCCTGTTCCCGGTGGCGCGCAAGATGTTCTATTTCGATCTCTTCGGCGAAAGCGGCTTTCACGAGGTGCAGTGGATCGTTCCGAGAGGGGCTGTCCCGGCGCTTTCGCGAGAGCTTGCCCGTCTCCTGCGCCGGTTCCAGACTCGGCCGACGCTGGCGTCTTGCAAGATCTTCGAGGGCACACCGGCCCTTCTGAGGTTCGATGGGAGCGGACTGTGTCTCGCCTTGGACTTCCCGCGGGGGTCGGATTCGGAAGCCCTCCTGGCGGCGCTGGACGGTCTGGGAAGGGACTTGGGCGTCATCCCGAATGTCGCGAAGGACTCGAGGCTCCCGGCCGCAGCCGCCCGGGCCGGCCTGCCGGGTTTCTCGGACTTCCGAACTCGTCTCCTCGGATGGGACCCAGACCGGCTTTACCGGTCGGAGACGTCGGAGCGCCTCGGACTGTGACGTGGATCGTCGTGGGCGCCTCCGCGGGGGTCGGCAGAGAAATCGCCGGGCAACTGGCGAGCCTCGGCCGCTCGCTGCTTCTCGTCGCTCGCGGACGGGAGGATCTCGAGGCCGTGGCTCTCGATCTCGGGTTGAGATTCGGAGGGGAGGTCCGGACCGTGGAGGCGGACGCCACGAGACCCGAGAGCTTTGCAGGAGCGGTCCTCGCCGCCGTGCGACCAGACGAGAGGATCGAGGGCCTCCTGTTGCCGCTCGGCACGATCGACGAGGAGGATTCTCCAGAGCTGCCGAGGGAAAGAGCCGAGAGCCTCGTGAACGTGAATTTCCTCTCCCCGGCAGCGTTGATCTCTTCGTTTCTTCCTCTCCTTCGCGGCCAGGAAGGGGCGTCGATCGTGGGTCTCGGCTCCATCGCCGACGCGCGAGGCCGGAGGCGGAACCTCCACTACGGGGCCGCCAAGCGAGCCCTCCGCTTCTTCTTCGAGGGGTTGCTGCACGCGGAGACGGGGCGGGGTCTGTGCGTTCAGTTCTGGGTGCTGGGGTACCACGACACCGGTCTCGCCTTCGGGAAGAAGCTCCCCCTGCCTCCCGAAAGCCCGGCCGCAACGGCCCGCAGGATCGTGAGGAATCTCGGGAAGCGCTCAGGGGTCTTTTACACGCCGCGTTACTGGCGTGCCGTGGCGGCGGTTCTGCGTGCCCTTCCTCTCGGTCTCTATCGTAAGCTCGACCTGTGATCCGGCCCGAGGAGCGCATCAGTCTGTTCTTCCCTGTCTACAGGGATGAGATGACGGTCTCGAGGGTCGCGAACAAGGCGCTGCGAGTCCTTTCAGAGCTTGCGTCTGACTACGAAGTGATCATCGTGGATGACGGATCACCGGACCGGGCCGGAGAGATCGCCGATACCCTGGCGGGGGAGAACGTGCGTGTCCGGGTGATCCACCACGGCCAGAATCTCGGGTATGGGGCCGCCCTCAGGACGGGACTGAAGTCCGCCCGGCACGAGTGGATCGCGTTCACGGATGGAGATGACGAGTACGAGGTCGAAGACCTCCGGAAGCTCTGGCGGCTGCGGGATCGCTACGACCTGATCATCACGTTTCGCTACGCGAAGCGGTACGGCAGCGCCCGGATCTTCATCTCCTGGGTCTACAACAGCCTTCTGCGAAGGGTGTTTCGAACGCGCTATCGCGACATCAGCTGTGGACTCCGGTTGATTCGCAAGGAAGTGGCGGACGAGCTCGATCTGATTTCCGTCAGCCCCTTCATCGGCGCCGAGATCGCCATCAAGACCATGCTGAAGGGGTTCCGTGTGGGAGAGGTGGGAATCCAGACCTTTCCCAGGGAGTTCGGGATGGGTTCCTCGACGTCGCCCAGGAACATCCTGGCCACCTTGCGCGACCTGAAGAAGGTGTACGGAGAGGTCTTCTCCCCGAGGTACGACAGGCCCATGAACCGGTGAAGACCTGAATTGCTGTTTCCCGGTCTTCAGTTTCAGAAGGGAACACCCCGGACGTCTCCGATCCGCTCAGCGGTTTGAAGGAGTGTCTGGCGGAGCTCCTTCGACTGGGCCGGCGCCGGGCCCAACCAGCGCTCCTCGACCGGGTCGAAAAGCCGCCGGCCCTGGGAGGCGAGGACCTGGTCGCACTCGAAGAGGAGCTTCTTCGCTTCCCGCATGTCGCCTCTGTTTCGAGCGGTCTTGGAGGCCAGGAGAAGCTCGAGAGGGCGAAGGTAGGGGCGTGCGGTCACGCCTCCGTTCTCGGCGGCGGCTTTCAAGAAGGGTCCGGCCACGGCGGGGTCCCCGCGCTTGAGAGCGATGGCCGAAAGGAGCAGACGGAGCTCGGCCATTCCGGGGGCGTCCTTGCCCCCAGCCAGGAGGCGCTGGGACTCGAGGGCGGCGAGGTCCAGGCGCCGGGCCTCGGTGGGGTCGACGAGGGCGATCCAGGCACTCGCGCTCTCTCGAAATGAGGCGAGGGACCGGTCGTCACGCGGGACGGACTGAAGAAGGAACTGGAAGTCCTTCGCGGCCTGGAGGCGGTCGCCCGAGGCGAACGCGATGATGCCGCGCTGCTGGACCACCTCGAAGTAGTAGCGTGTTTCGGCGGCGTAGAGGGCCTTTCGACCCGCGAGGGCGTACTCGGAAAAACGCCGGGCAAGGTCGGTGTCTCCGAGGTCGTAGGCTGTCCAGCCCAGCCACATGCTGTCGGTCAGGAGGCCGGGGTGCCTGGGAGAGACGGCCTTGATGGTTCGATCGGTCAGGCGAACGAACATCCGGGTGGAATCCGCGGTACGGCCCAGGTCCCTGAGGACTCTTCCGGCCAGGTAGTCGGTGAAGACCGCCTCGTAGTCGCCCTCGAGTCCCGCGCGGCGTGCGTACTCGTGGGTGTCCTCGATCTCGTTCTGGGCCACCCGGGCGTCGCCCCGGGCCATCGTGACCTCGATGAGGTCGTTCCGGATGGCGAGGCACGTCACGGGCTTGAGGCTGGCGTTCCCCGAACAGAGGGCAAGCTGGCGTTCCGCCAGCTGCCGGGCCCGCCCGAGATCCCGCTTGATCCGGTAGAGATCGACGAGCCTGCCCCGCGTCTCGACGAGAGTGGGATTCGTGTCGGGAACCCGTCCCGAGAGGAGGGACTCGGCGCGTTCCAGCGCCTCCTGCGCGGCCTGGGTCCTCTCCAGAGACACGAGGCTCCGCCCGAATTGCTGGAGGAGCTGCGCTTCCATTTCGGGGTCCTTCGGAAACCGGCCCGCGAGAGACCTCGCCGCGGCCTCGAACAGGACGTCGACCCGGCGTGCGGGGTTGGGCGCCTGGTAAGGGTTGGCGCTCTGGACGACTCCCAGCAGGAAGTCGCGCGCCGCCACGGCGCGGTCTCTCTCCTCTCGGGCCAGCTGGGCCTGGCGCCGTGCGTAGTCACGCTCGGACCTGAGGCCGAACGTGAAGAGGGCGCCCGAGAAAAGGAGCGTTGCGACGGCCGCCATGATGGCGATGGAGGTCACGAGGTGGCGCTGGACGAGCTTCTTGAGCCTGTAGACGGAACTGGGCGGACTTGCCTCGAGGGGCTCGTTTCCCTCGAGCCGTCTCAGGTCGGCGGCCAGGGCGGCGGGGGTCTGGTACCGCCGCCCCGGCTCCTTCTCCAGGGCCCTGAGGACGATCCAGTCGAGCTCACCCTCGACAGCCTTTATCAGCGCACCGGGCGAGGTGCTTCGCATCTCCGCCAGAGAGTCAAGATTCGGGGCGTTCCTCAGCAACCGGCTGGGAGCGGGCGGCTCGTCCTCCCGGACGACTCTCTGGATCTCGCCCCAGCCGACCCGGCGGCCCCGGAAGACAAACGGAGGCTTTCCGGTCGTCAGCTCGTTGAGAACGACCCCGAGCGAGTAGACGTCGGCACGCGAGTCGACGTCCATTTCTGAGGTGCCCAGCTGTTCCGGACTGGCGTACTCGGGAGTGCCGATGATGGCGCCCGCCTGGGTGGCGTGCGTCGTGTCGAGGGCGCCCTCGGTGGCTTTCGCGATCCCGAAGTCGATGATCTTCGGTATGGGCCTCTCGCCGTCCTGGGTGACCAGGATGTTGGAGGGCTTCAGGTCCCGGTGAATGATCCCGCGCTGGTGGGCGTGCTGAACGGCGTGGCAGACCTCCTGGAGGAGCTGGAGCCGGTCTCTGAGCGAAAGCCTCAGCGCATCGCAGTATTCGTTGAGGGCCGTTCCCGGCACGTACTCCATCACGAAGTATGGCCGCCCGTCTTCCGTCTGGCCCGCATCGAGGATCTGCGCGATGTTCGGGTGGCTCATCAGGGCCAGGGTCCGCCGCTCGGCTTCGAAGCGAGCGATGACCTCGCGAGAGTCCATGCCGAATCGGATGACCTTGATCGCCACGCGCCTCTTGATCGGGGCAGTCTGGTCGGCGAGGTAGACGGTGCCCATGCCGCCCTGGCCCAGCCTGTCGACGAGTCTGTAGGGGCCGATCGACTTCCTTCCCTCGCCGGGTGAGGGACCACCTGGAGGCGGCGTCAGGCGAGCACCAGGAGCTGAATCCTCTGGTTGGGCGTGCGCGAGAGTGGGCAGGGATGTGTCGCTTGCGGGCTCCTTTTGGAGCGCTTGCGCCAGAGTCCTGTCTCTATCCCTGTCCTTCTCCGTCATGGGGTTCCACTGGTGCGTGCGAACGTGGCGCGATCATACGATCCGGGATTCCCGGCGGAGATGGATGGGCCGGGCCGGTGGCTCCGCGAGGGCCCTGTTCCTCACCCGGGTGCGGCCCGGGCGAGGCGCCATCCCCCCGAGACAGAGCCAGGCGGGACGGCGCGGAGAACGAGGAGCTTCAGAACCGCAGGAAGGCCGAGGCGACGAAGTTCCTCGCCTCGGTTCCCTGTTCGTAGGCGAGGTCGATCGAGAGGTTCCTCCCGATGTTGGCACCGAGGCCGGCGGAGAAACGGTGCTCCGGTTCGCCCCCCTCGAAGGCGATCTCGAGAGCCCGGGAGTAGGGCTGAGCATTCACCGGAACGGCCGAGTCGGGCAGGCGGTCGGAGTTCGCATCCGGGAAGAGGACGATCCTCGTGGCGTGCGCGGGGGTGTGGTAGTAGCCAGCCCTGAATGAGATGTTGAAGTTCCGCTTCACGATCCACGTGTACTCGGCCCCGATCCGCGGGATCCACACGTCGTCCGATTCGCCCCGGGCGACCGCCTCGACCTCGTTGCCCGTCTGGTCGAGGCCGATCCAGGAGAAGGCGGGGACGAAGGCATCATTGAGCTGGGAGTACAAGACCCGCTGCATCTCCAGGGAGACGGCGAGCCGCTGGAGCGGCCAAATGGACGCGCCGAGCGAGAAGTCGTCGGGAACCTTGAAACGTCCGCAGGCGCTGCGGCCGTATGCGGACCCGTCGTTGCAGCTCAGGGTGGCGGCGGGTTCACCTGGCCGCAGAGTTCGGAGTGTGTACGAGACGTCAAAGCTGGGCGAGCGGCGGTACGAGGCTCCGAAAGCCAGACGGAGCGGCTCGTATGCCTCCCACTTCAGTCCCACGACCGCTCCGGCCCGGGCCTTCGAGGTGACTTCCGTTTTGACCTCGCGAGTGAAGGGATCGTCGCTGCCCACGTAGTCATTCACCTTGATGGCGTAGCGAACGCCTCCCGCCGCCCCGTCGAAGTCGAATCTCAGGGAGCTCAGGGTGATTCCGGCGCCGATGGAGAGCCGGCCGAGGGAGTAGCCGGCGGAGAGGCCGACCAGCTCGTTTCTGACGTCGACGGCTCCCTGCTCGTCGATCGTCGTCCGGTAGCCATCCTCCAGGACATTGATCGACCGGTAGTTCCCGGCTGGCCGTCCGGTCGTGTCCAGGCGGTACCGCATGTTCACGGCGTAGTAGAGGGCCACTGAAAGCTCGGGTGTCAGGGGAGCAACGAACGAGGCGAACTCGAGGCCGCCGGTGCTGTCCGAGAACGGGAACGTTCCCTGTGCGACGAGCTTCTCCTGGTTGTTGCGAAAGTCGATGTCGCTCGTTCCGAGCTCGGGGGTGAAATGGAACGACTTCGCCGACACGCCAGCCTGGAACTTGCGGATCTGGGTGATGCCGGCCGGGTTTGCGAGGGCGGCGGTGGCGTCGTCGGCGAGGGCCACGAACGCGCCTCCCATGGCGAGCGACTTGCCGCCGGGATTCACGAGATTCAGCTGGATCTTCGAGAGGATCTGGGACTCGAACTGCGCCCGGGCCTGCGGGGCGCAGAGTGAAAAGAGCAGCAGAAGTCCGGTTCGCCTCAGTCGCGTCACCGGGCTCCTCGTCTCTTGGGCGGAGACAGGACGAGAACTTCGGGTTGCTTGGAGAGGTTGTCGTTGAGGGTGGCGAAGGCCAGGACGCGGCCATCGCCCTCGAGAACCTTCATCAGAATCGTCAGCCCGTCCCAGGCCCGGTCTCCGAGGTCGAGGCCCGGGGCCGGTGACGAGAAGATCTTCGTCATCTGAAAGTACTGGTTGGGCGCGATGTCGTACTCCCGTGGAGTTCCGACGACGTCGCCGTTCTTGTCGACGGCCCTGACCTGCACACGGCAAGTCTTGCCGGCAACCTCCACGACGTGGAAGTTGGTCCGGCGTTCCACGGTCTCCTCGAGCCCCGGGAGCTGCCGTTCCCCGTCGGTATTGCTCTTGTCGGTCCACTCGGGGGCCCCCGACTCGAGCGCGGCCACGCGGGTCTGCTTCTCGCCCTTCGATGGGTCGGCCGGATCGACGAGCGCCGAGATCAGGGCTTCGGCCGCCATCTGCGGCAAGGCAGATTCGGCCCCGGGGAGGGTGCGAATGCTGATCCACCCGTAAGTCGGTGTCTCGGCCGTCATTCCGAAGGCCTCGCCGATGACGTCCGTGTAGGTCTTGATGGCGCGTGGAGCGATCTCTTCCTCGGCGGAGTCCGCAACCCTGGCTTCACCCGTTGTGGTGTCGACGTAGTGATAGGTGAGCGTGACCTTTCCGGAAGTGAGTTCCGAGGTGTTCTCGATCGTGAGCTTGGTCGAAAAGAGCGTGTCCTGTCCGGGGCTCTTGACGGCCGCGGGGAGGACGAGGAGGCTCTCGGCGGCGGCCGGGGACATCGGGTTCTTCCCGCCGGTGCTACTGATGGGAGCGACGCGTCTCGCGCTGAACGAGGCGAAGCTGTTGGTGACGTTGTCGAGGAGCTGGCCGCGTGCGACGACCTTGCCCTCTCCCTGGGTGACCCGGATCTCGGCGAAGCCGTTGTCGAGCACTCTGCCCGGCTCCGCGCGGTCGACGATTCCCGTCAGCGCCGTGACGGACAGCGGGGCCACGGTGAAGGGGATGGACTGTCCGACCTTCTTCCCGGACTGGTCGAACACCTCGACAAGGCCTTGGGCGGCGGCTCCGGCCGTTTCGCTGACCTGCACGTTGTAGCGCTTGGATTCGGAGGACTGAACCCAGGACAGACGCAACCGCCCGTCGCCGGCTCCCACTCCCTCGCCGCCGGTGACGGGTTCCATGGCGCCCGAAAAGCGGAGAGTGTTGTCCTCGCCGAGCGTCGACTGAACAGAGGAACGGATGATCAGGGAATCGAGGCTCGAGGATCGGATCTCGACGAGTCCCGTTCCCTCGGAGAGCCCGAATGCCGACTGGACCATGTCCGAGAGCTGAAGTGTCTGACCCGCCGGAATCAGGAGTCCGGCGGTTTTCAGGACGCGGTCGTCCTTGCGCCCGTCTGCCTCCAGGGGGGTCCAGTAGAGATCGATCGTGACATCGGCGGCGCCGATGTTGCGGATCCAGCCGTCGGTCATATAAAGGGCTCCCCGCAGACCTGGGGACCTGACGACGACGGGGAGGATCAGGGAGTCCGTTCCGGCCGGACGTCCTCCCCCGGCACTGCCGGCGGGATTCGGGGTCTCGATGTCGAGGACCTCCACGACGGCCGCGTCCGAGGATGAGATCCGGCCGCCCGCGATGGAAACCTTGAGGAAGGTCCGCAGGGGAGGAAGGCCGTCCTCCCGGGTGCGCTTCGACCGGTCGACCGAGAGGTTCAGTGTGACTTCGCCCGAAGGCGGGACCGGGTTCGCGAAGGCAGCCGGGTCGAGGACCAGCCATGTGCCGCCCGGCCCGATGCTGGGGGAAAGGTAGACGGTCCCGCCGGACGGAAGAGGCCCGATGCGAAGCTTGACCGTCTGGGGTGGCGGGTTGGCTCCCTTCGGCGCCGAGAATGTGAGGCGCTTGGCCGAAGCACTGATGCCCACCCCGGAGACGTCCCCTGATCCGCCCGTGACCTGGAGAGTCACTGGGGTGGCGATCCGGCTGTTGCCTGAGAGCCCCTCGAGAGTGCCGGAACTGAAACCGGGCACGGCGACGGCGGCGGGCGTGGCGCGGAGGGTGAGCTCTCCGTCCTCCCCCGGGCGAAGGGTGAGCGAGGAGGGAGAAACCGTGAAGAATCCGCCCGTGGCGGTGAAGGAGATCAGGGCGGCCTCCTGGCCCAGATTGCGCACCTTCACTTCCGCCTCGGGGGGGGTACCTCCGCGCTCGACGACCCAGCTGGGACCGGGCCTCGTGAAAGAGAATCTCCCGGTGGAGGGAGATGGAGGAGCCTGAACGAGGAGGACGAGCGGACCCGAGTTCTGACCGGCCGTCCCGCACGGTTGCACCGCCCGGACGCGAACGTAGAGCTTGGATTCCGAGAGGACCTGGGGAATGGTGTAGATGTACGAAGTCCCGGAGACGGTGACCGTTTGCTCGAGAGGAACAAAGGCGTTCGTCTTGGAGATCTCGAGGATGTAGGTCCCTCCGTTCTGGAGGGCTTCGGCCTTGGACCAGTTGATGGTGTACCTCTGCCCGATGACGACCGTGGCGCTGTCGGGGTCGATCTCCGGCCGTCCGGGGGGCGAGCAGGGAGACGTGATGATGATCCTGCCGTTTCGCGTGCAGGTTTCGGTTCCCTCGGAGACCCGGACGCTCCAGTCAAACGATCCAGCGCGCGTGTATTGGTGACGAGGCTTGTTCGTTCCCTCCGAAAACTGCCCATCTCCGAAAGCCCACAGGAACTGACGCTGTCCCGTGCAGTCACGACTCTCGGTCTCGACTTCGAACTCGACAGCCTCTTCGGTCGTCCCGGTCAGCGGGGCCGTCTTCACCGAGCAGGCGAGGACGCAGGTGGCCTGCAATGGAGTGGAGAGGCCGAGAGGGCTGGAGAGGATGCCTGCCAGAATCAGCGAGGCAAGGGGAGAGGAGATCGACGAACCGGGACGATGCATGTTTTCCTCGGTGGCTGTGTCTGGCGAGCAGACGGGTCTTGGATCTGGCTGCGGAACGGTCCGCCGGGCTTTCCCTGGGGGAATCTGTTCGGGGACTGGGGTCTGGGCGTTTCGTGTGGACCGAAACGGGGAGCCCCGGGCACCCCGGTCATCATGGCACGGGGAGCGAAGGAAACGTGGTGACCTCCATCAACTGATTGGTTGGCTGGTGAGCCAGGCGCGGTCCGGATCGGGGGGCGCCGCGAAGTGTTGAGCGCTGGTGTCGCGAAAGGCCTCGAGAGACTCGTAAAGCCGGGCTACGTCTGCCTCGAGAGACTCGAGGAGGTTCTCGGATGCCCTCCGTTCGAGGGTGTCGGCTGTGTGGACGATTCCCAGAGCTCCGACGTTCGCGGCGGCGCCCTTTATGGAGTGAGCTTCGTGGCAGAGCCGGAGGGTGTCCCCTTCGGTCAGGGCAGCCTCGATGGCGGACCTCCGCCCGGAGACGTCGGAGAGGAAGAGGGTCACGAGGTCCTGGGCGAAGGCGGCATCGCCACCTGCGAGAGTCTCGAGGTGTTCGAAGTCGAAGACGGGGTCTGGCGATAAGGGAGCAGGTGCCTCGGGAAGCGTGGAGGGCAGGATTCTGCGGCCGGCCCACCGGTCGACGACCGCGAGGAGGTCGGTGGGCCGGATTGGTTTTGGAATGTAGTCGTCCATCCCGGCGGAGAGACAGCGTTCGCGGTCTCCCTTGAGGGCGTGGGCCGTCATCGCGATGATGGGAATGTGCTGCATCCCGCCCTCTCTCTGGCGGATCGTTTCCGTGGCCTCGAAGCCGTCCATCTCGGGCATCTGGACATCCATCAAGACGAGGTCGTAACTGTACCGGGTCAACGCCGTGATGGCGTCCTTGCCATTGGTGACGGCCGAGACGCGGTGTGAGGCCTTCTCGAGGATCCGGGTCGTGACGAGCTGGTTAACGGCGTTGTCTTCGGCCAAGAGGATGGAGACCTGTCTGCGCGGGGCGGACTCTGCGAGGCTGTGGCGCGTGATGATCGGCGGTTTGGGGGAGCCTTCTGGCGAGGGGAGATCGACGAGGCTCTCCGCGAGGGCGTCGAGAAGCTGCGACTGGCGAATGGGCTTCGTGAGGTAGGCCGAGCAACCGAGCGCCTCGAACTTCTTGGCGTCGCCGCGCCTGCCGATGGAGGTCAGGAGCAAGATGCGCACCTCCCGAAAGGCTGGGTTGGCTCGGATGGCGCGGGCCACGTGTTCGCCGTCCATGCCCGGCATCTGGAAGTCGAGCAGGACGGCGTGGAAGGCGCGTCCTTCTGCCAGGCCGGTCTCGAGAAGCTGGAGTCCGGCCTCGCCGGAGCTGGCCTCGGTGGTGGCGCAGCCGAATGAGCCGAGGACTCTGGAGACGATCATCCTATTCGTGGCGTTGTCGTCGATGACGAGGACGTTTGCTCCCCGAACGCTCTGCCGGTAGCAGATGGGATCCGGGCCTGCGTCTTCCTGGGTCTTGAAGGGGAGGGTGAACGAGAAGGTACTCCCTGCGCCGGGTTGACTGAGCAGGGAGAGGTTCCCCCCCATCAGCTCCGTCAAGTGCCGGGAGATCGTCAGCCCGAGACCGGTCCCCCCGTATTTCCGGGAGGTGGACCGGTCTGCCTGAGAGAAGGCGTCGAAGATGAGGACTTGGTTCTCGGGCGGAATGCCGATCCCGGTGTCGGAGACGGAGAAGCGGATTCGAACGACGCCCTCGTGGTCTTCCACGGGTTCCGCGTGCAGGTCGACGTTTCCCCTCCGTGTGAACTTGATGGCATTGCCAAGAAGGTTGACGAGGACCTGGCGGAGCCTTTCGGGGTCGCCTCGGAGGCGAGTGGGGGTGGCTGGTTCGAGAAAACAAGTGAACTCGAGACCCTTTTCCTGGGCCCTCGGTGCCATGAGGGCGCTGATGGATTCGAGCACGTAGGAGAGATCGAAAGGCAGTTCCTCGATTTCGACCCTGCCAGCCTCGATTCTCGAGTAGTCGAGGATGTCGTTGACGAGGCCCAGCAGGGAGTCTCCTGTCTGCCGGATGGTGTCGAGAAGCTCGCGTTGCTCCTTGTCCAGGGAGGTGCCAAGGAGGAGTCCGGCCAGTCCGATGACGGCGTTCATGGGTGTCCTGAGTTCGTGGCTCATCTTGGCCAGGAAATCAGATTTGGCACGCGCGGCGATCTCGGCCTTTCGGACTCTGTCGGCTGCGTCCGCCGGGCCTGCATCGTGCCAGAACTCGACGACCCCGGCGATGGTGCCGGAGTCATCCAGGAAAGGCGTTGCGGTGACCTCGGTTTGGATGGCGAGTCCGTCCCGGGAGTGAATGTGGATGGCGGTCACGGAGGCACCGGCCTGGATCGCAAGGGAAAGGGGACAAGGGTGGTCGGGTCCGTCGCAAGGGGCGTCTGCCCCGTGGGTGAAGGCGTGGCACGTGAGGGCGGAGGCGCCTCCCTTGCTGGCACTCGCTGCTCCGTTCGCGGTGATCACGGCCCGGTCGACTCCGATGACGATGACGGGCTCGGGTATCGCGTCGATCACGGTCTGAACGAAGGGAGATGTCGGCAAGGGGCCCTCCGGCTTCAGCGCTTCGATGTGCGTTGTGTCGTCTTGCCGAAATGATAATCCCCCCTCCCGTGCCTCCAGCTGATAGCTATTCAAGGGACAGGCAATTTCTTTGGGATCAGGGTAGGATAAGGGGGTGAGGCGGGCGAGGGCGTTTCTGGAGGAGGGGTCGCAGGCGGGGTTCTTCCACTGCCTGTCGCGGGTGGTCGACCGGAGGTTCATCCTCGGCGATCCCGAAAAGGAGACCTTCCGCAGGATCCTCCGCCAGTGCGAGATCTTCTACGGCGTCAGGGTCTTGACTTACTGCCTCATGTCCAACCACTTCCACATCCTCGTCGAGGTCCCCGAACCTCAGGTCCTGACCGAGGAGGAAGTGCTGCGGCGGGTTTCCGCCCTCTACCCCCAGAAGTTCGTCACCGGACTCCGGAACGACCTCGACACCTTCCGGAAGGCCGGCCTCGACTCTTTCGCCCAGGATCTCCTCGACTCCTTCACCCGGAGGATGTGGAGCCTTTCCAACTTCATGAAGTCGCTCAAACAGCGCTTCTCGAGCTTCTACAACAGGAACCACGAGCGCACGGCTTCAACGCTCGCCAGAAGTGATCCACATGTGCTCGTGAGAAGTGATCCACCCGTGTAGAGAGGGTTCTGATCAGCATCATCCGCCGAAGGCGCCTGAGGCGGGTCGACAGGACGGCCATGGAA
>JAJVIN010000010.1 GCA_022071945.1 Thermoanaerobaculia bacterium
TGAACATCTCGACGCCCGTGACGACCTTCTTCTGGGTGTCGCGCAGGTCGATGATCTCGACCTCGTCACCGACCTTGACGCGGCCACGCTCGACACGGCCCGTCACGACCGTGCCACGGCCGGAGATCGAGAAGACGTCCTCGATCGGCATCAGGAATTCCTTGTCGATCTCGCGCAGCGGGTCGGGGATGTAGCTGTCGAGGGCCTTCGCCAGATCCCAGATGCACTGCGCTTCGGGACCCGTCGGGTTGTTGAGGGCCTTGACCGCCGCGCCGCGGATGACCGGGATGTTCGGGTCATCGAAGCCGTACTTGGCGAGAAGCTCGCGCACCTCGAGCTCGACGAGCTCGAGAAGCTCGGGGTCTTCCATCAGGTCGCACTTGTTGAGGAACACGACGATGGCCGGAACGTTGACCTGCCGGGCGAGAAGGACGTGCTCCTTCGTCTGCGGCATCGGGCCCTTCGGCGCCTCGACGACGAGGATCGCGCCGTCCATCTGGGCCGCGCCCGTGATCATGTTCTTGATGTAGTCCGCGTGCCCCGGGCAGTCGATGTGCGCGTAGTGGCGCTTGTCGGTCTCGTACTCGACGTGGGCCAGAGCGACGGTGAGAATCTTCGTCGCGTCACGGCGGAAGGTCTTCGCATCGGCCTTCGCGACGTCGTCGTACGCCTTGGCAACGGCGTAACCCTTGGTGGACAGAACCTTCGTCAGCGCCGCCGTCAGGGTCGTCTTACCGTGGTCGATGTGACCGATCGTTCCTACGTTGACGTGGGGCTTTTTACGCTCGAATTTTTCCTTGGCCATCGAATCCTCCCTGGTTCCTCATGTCGTGTCGTCCGGTCAACGGGGACACTCGCGTTTTGGTTCTTCTGTCAACGGCCCCTAGACGGAGACCTTCGCGATGATTCCGTCCGCGATCGCCTTCGGAACCTCGTCGTAACGTTCAAACTGCATCGTGTAGTTCGCCCGGCCCTGCGTGAGCGAGCGGAGCGTCGTAGCGTACCCGAACATCTCGGCGAGGGGAACACTCGCCTGAATGACCTGGAAGTTGAGACGCGGCTCCATGTGATTGATCTTGCCGCGGCGTGAGTTCAGGTCCCCGATGACATCGCCCATGAACTCCTCGGGCGTGACCGCCTCGACCGCCATCATCGGCTCGAGGATCACGGGTTGCGCCTTTTTCGCGCCGTCCTGGAACGCCATGGACCCGGCGATCTTGAAGGCCATTTCCGACGAGTCGACCTCGTGGAAGGAGCCGTCGTAGACCTCGATCTGGATGTTCACCGTCGGGTAGCCCGCGAGCACTCCGGTGAGCATGGCCTCGCGAATCCCCTGGTCGATGGGCTTGATGAACTCCCTCGGGATCGACCCGCCGACCGTGGCGTTGATGAACTCGTATTCCTTCCCTTCCGGGTGCGGACGGAGCCGGAGCTTGACGTGCCCGTACTGCCCCTTGCCGCCCGACTGCCTCACGAACCGGCCCTCGGCCACCGCCTCCTTGCGGACCGTCTCGCGATAGGCCACCTGCGGCTTGCCGACGTTGGCCTGGACGTTGAATTCCCGCATCATCCGGTCGACGATGATCTCGAGGTGCAGCTCGCCCATTCCGGCGATGATCGTCTGGTTCGTTTCCTTGTCGGTCGTCACCTTGAAGGTCGGGTCTTCCTGCATGAGCTTGGCGAGGGCCATGCCCATCTTTTCCTGGTCGGCCTTCGTCTTCGGCTCGATGGAGAGCGTGATGACGGGCTCGGGGAACTTCATGGATTCCAGAACGACCACGGAGTTGCGATCGCAGATCGTGTCGCCCGTGGTCACGTTCTTCAGGCCCACGGCGGCGGCGATGTCGCCCGCCCAGACTTCCTTGATCTCCTCGCGCTTGTTGGCGTGCATCTTCAGGAGCCGGCCGACCCGCTCGTTCGTCTGCTTGGTCGAGTTGTAGATCGGCGAACCGGCGTCGAGATGCCCGGCGTAGACGCGGAAGAAGGCCAGCTGACCCACAAAGGGATCCGTCATGATCTTGAAGACGAGCCCGGCGAACGGAGCCTCGTCCTTCGTCTCGCGCAGCACCTCGTGGCCGCTGTCGTCGACGCCGCGGATGGGCGGGATGTCGATCGGCGAGGGCAAGAACGAGATGACGGCGTCGAGAAGCTGCTGGACGCCCTTGTTCTTGAAGGCGGTCCCGCAGACGACCGGGTGCAGCAAGCCCGCGCAGGAGGCGCGCCTGAGGGCGGCCCGGAGCTCCTCGGGCGTCGGGAGGACGCCCTCCATGTACTTTTCCATGAGCGCATCGTCGGACTCGACGACCGCCTCCACGAGCTTCTCGCGGTAGGTGTCGTACATCGCCTTGTGGCTCGCGGGAACGTCACAGACCGTGAACTCGGCACCCAGGGTCTCGTCCTTGAACTGGTACGCCTTCTCCTCGATGAGGTCGATGATGCCCTCGAAGGTATCGCCGAAGCCCCACGGGATCTGGACGGGTGTCGGCTTGGCCCCGAGCTTGGTGACCATCATGTCGACGCACCGCTCGAAGTCCGCGCCGGTGCGGTCCATCTTGTTCACGAACGCGATGCGCGGAACTCCGTAGCGGTCCGCCTGGCGCCAGACCGTCTCGGACTGAGGCTCAACCCCGGAAACCGCGTCGAAGACCGCCACGGCGCCGTCGAGCACCCGAAGGGAGCGCTCGACCTCCGCGGTGAAGTCGACGTGTCCCGGCGTGTCGATGATGTTGATCCGGATTCCCTTCCAGAAGCACGTCGTGGCGGCGGACGTGATCGTGATGCCGCGCTCCTGCTCCTGGACCATCCAGTCCATCGTCGCGGTGCCGTCGTGGACTTCACCGATCTTGTAGTTGACGCCCGTGTAATAGAGGATCCGCTCGGTAGTGGTCGTCTTACCGGCGTCAATATGAGCCATGATGCCGATGTTTCGGCACTTTTCCAAAGGTTGAGTTCTCGGCATAACCTATCTGATTCCTTGCCGGAGTGTCTGCGCCGTCGAACCCTGGGGGCCTTCGCCCGCCTGGGAGGAGCCAGCCGTCTTTCGATTCGGGCCGTTCCTCCGGGGTTCCGCACGCTTTTGGCGTGGCCCGGGACGTTTTCGGGGACCTATCCGGAAATCCGGCTGGTTTCCCCGCCCGGGATCCGGGCCGGGCGGATCAGAGTCCGCTCGGCCCACTGCAGCTTACCAGCGGTAATGGGCAAAGGCCTTGTTGGCCTCCGCCATTTTGTGGGTATCCTCCCTCTTCTTGACTGAGCTTCCCTTGTTGTTGGAGGCGTCCATGAGCTCGCCTGCCAGCTTGTCCCGCATGGTCTTCTCGCCACGCGCCTGGGAGTAGGTGATGATCCAGCGGATCGCGAGCGAGGTCCGGCGGTTGGGCTTGACCTCGACAGGAACCTGGTACGTGGACCCGCCCACGCGGCGTGACTTGACTTCCAGGACCGGCTTGACGTTCTCGAGAGCCTTCTTGAACGTCTTGAGAGGATCGTCCTGGGTCTTCCCCTCGATCTGCTTCATGGCCCCGTAGAAGATGGCCTCGGCGACCGACTTCTTCCCGCGCTCCATGATGCAGTTGATGAACTTGGTAACGAGCTGAGACTGGTACAGCGGGTCCGGCAGGACCTCACGCTTGGGAACTTCGCGACGACGCGGCATCTGACTCTACCTTGATCCTTACTGCTTCTTCGGGCGCTTGGCCCCGTACTTGGAACGGGACTGCTTGCGATTGGCCACACCGACAGCATCCAGGGTCCCCCGGATGATGTGGTAGCGAACGCCAGGGAGATCCTTGACGCGGCCCCCGCGGATCAAGACGATCGAGTGCTCCTGCAGATTGTGTCCGATCCCCGGGATGTAAGTCGTGACCTCGATCCCATTCGTCAGACGGACACGTGCGATCTTGCGGAGAGCCGAGTTCGGCTTCTTTGGCGTCGTCGTCTTGACCTGAGTGCACACGCCACGCCGCTGCGGACACGCCTGCAGGGCGGGCGACTTCGTCTTGTACCGGACAGGGTCACGACCCATCCGAACGAGTTGGCTGATCGTCGGCATCAGGCTCCTTCACCGCCCCAGGGTCAAACCCCAGAGACTCCTCACCATACGTAACTGTTGCTTTCGACGAGCGAACCGATCGACACCCGCAGACTGATCCGCAGGCGGGGGCTCGCGGCGAAACTCGTGAATGCTAATAAAGAGCCATTCATCTGTCAAGCCGGTCGGCCGCTCGAAACCTCCCCAAGCTCTTCTTCGCCTGGGAGGCGCCCGCTCTTTCGGGCTTGTCGCCCTCGGGTTTCGGGAATAGATTTCCATCAACAGGTTGGCTCGAGTCTGCCTCTTTTCGCACACGCGGCCAGAAGACGCGTGGAGGTGATCATGACTCTGCCCTGGACGAAACCCCCAGCCGGTGCCGTTTTTCCCGGTTCTTTCGTCCTCCTGCTCCTGACTCTCGCGCCATGCCTTTCGGGGTTTGGAGCGGGACCGGCGGCTCCCTCGCCGATGGCCCTCAACCCTTCGGCGCCCTCCTCCCCCGTCAAGCTGGTCTTCCTTCACCACTCGACGGGAGAGAACTGGCTTGCGGACGGGAACGGCGATCTGGGCCTTTCCCTGCGGGACAACAACTACTTCGTCTCCGACACCTACTACGGCTGGGGACCTCGCGACGAGGAGCTCGGCGGCCCGATCGGCGACTCCACCGATATCGGCCACTGGTACAACTGGTTCCTCGGTCCCAGCCGGAACACCCACATCTCGGCTGTCCTCGCGAACTCGGAGCGGAGCACCGAGTACACCCGGATGGGAAGAGATCCGGGAGGCGAGAACCAGATCGTGATGTTCAAGTCGTGCTTTCCGAACTCCAACCTGAAGGGAAGCTCCTCCGCCCCCGTTCCGGCCCTCTCCCAGAATCCCCTTCGGGGCCAGGACTCTTACTCGGACGCCCACACCTTCGCCAACGCGAAGGGGATCTACGTCGCCCTCCTCGATTTCTTCGCGACCCGGACCGACAAGCTCTTCATCATCGTCACGGCTCCCCCGCTGCGCCAGGAGGAGACGGAATCTCAGTACGCCGCCAACGCCCGGGCGTTCAACACCTGGCTGGCGCGGGACTGGCTCGCCCACTACCCGAACCGGAACGTGTTCGTGTTCGACTTCTACAACGTCCTCACTTCCAACGGCGGTTCGACCCGGACGAATGACCCGAACACGAATGACACGGGACGCGCGGACGGGAATCACCATCGCCTTCGCGACGGAGGCATCCAGCACAGCCAGACGGTCAACCATTCCACCTCCGCGTACTGGACCGGAGACAGCCATCCGAGCGGGGCGGGCAATCAGAAGGCCACGGCCGAGTTCCTGCCGCTCCTGAACATTGCCTATCACTGCTGGAAGGGCACGGGAGGCTGCTCCGGGACGACGGCTGCCTACACCACCATCATCCCGGCGGTGTCTCACAGCCCGGGGATGGGTACGAGCCAGTGGAGGTCCGACGTCGCGGGGGTGAACCTCTCCTCGACGGCAGCCGCCGTCCAGGTGACCTACCTGCCGTCCTCCGGCGAGGCCGTCACCGAACCCTCGACGGTTCCGGCCAACGGCATCCGTGAGTGGCCCGACATCCTCTGCTCCCTGTTCCGGATGAGCTCTTCCGCCGAGACATCGGGCGTCCTGAAGTTCACGTCCGACCGGCCGCTGCTCTTGACGTCCCGGACCTTCAACGAAGACCCGAGCGGGACTTTTGGAGCGTTCCTCCCACAGGTCGCGAGCGACGGGGGAATCACTCACGGTCAGAAGGGTTATCTCCCGCACTTGAAGAAGAGCAGCAGATTCCGGACGAACCTCGGAATCACGAACCTCGGTTCGACGGACGTCGAGGTCGGCGTACGGCTGTACGGCAAGGACGGCGAGTCTCTCGGGGTCGAGCTCGTACTCCCCGTGCCCGCAGGGTCGTTCCGCCAGGTCACGGACGTGTTCGGGCAGTGCGAGACGGGGATGAACGAAATCGCCTACGCGGAGTTGGACGTGAGAACGAGCGGGGGCCGGATCTGGGCCTTCGCCTCGATGATCGACAACGTCACGAACGACCCGACCATCATCCCGCTGCTCGTGCCGTGAGCCGAGGGCTGCCGTAGACTGAACGCATGCCAGCCGGAAGAGGGCCCCTTGCCGGGCGGCCGCGATTGGGCACGGCCGCGCGCACGCTGAAGAACCCCGCGAAACGGTTCGGTGCCGGCGTCGTGGCGGCCCTTGCCGTCCTCGGGACCCTCGTTTCTGCGTGCGGCGGAAGGGCGCCGGGGAAGGAGACCGCGACGGTCGTCATCCTGGCCGAGAGAGACGTCGAGGGACTCGACCCGCACCTGGCGGGCCACATCCGGCAGACCCAGAGCGTCCTCGCCAACATGTACGAGGGCCTCGTGACGCTCGGCACGCAGATGGAGATCACGCCCGGCCTCGCGACATCCTGGACGAATCCGGATGAGCTGACGTGGGAGTTCCGGCTGCGGGAGGACGTCGTCTTTCACTCCGGAGGAAAGCTCACGGCCGGCGACGTCGTTTACAGTCTGGAGCGGGCGCGGAGCCACCCGAAGTCCACGCACCGGGAAGTCCTCCCGAACGTCGTCATCGAGGAGGCGACCGAGAGCTCGGTTCGCATCCGGACTCCCAAGCCCGACGCCTTCCTGCTTTCTCAACTTCGCAGCATCGCGATTCTCTCCAGGGACTTCGTGGAGAAGGAGGGCGAAGCCGCTCTCGAGTCGAGGTCGGCCGGCACGGGGCCCTTCTTTCTCGGCACGAGGACACCCGGATCGAGCGTGGAGCTCCTGCGGTTCGAGAAGTACTGGCGAGGGCCTGCCTCCATCCCGAGAGGACTCGTTCTGGCGAAGGGGTTTGAAGATCCGCATCTTGCGACCGTCGTCCCGGAAGGGGCGAAGGTCGTCTTTTTCGCCCGTCCGGGAACAGATCTCTTCGAGAAGGGCCAGAAGATCGCCCGGCCGTCCGTGGTGCCCAGCCTCTCGGTGGTGTATCTCGGTTTCGATCTGAGGCCGAGAGCCGCCGGCGGAAAGGAGAACCCCTTCCTCGACATCCGGGTGCGCAGGGCCGTTTCCAGGGCGCTGGACTGGAGAGAGATCGCGAGGGACACGACGTCCGGGCAGGGTTTTCGTCCAACCCAGATGGTTTCTCCTCTCGTCTTCGGGTTCGACCCGTCGATTCCGGCCGTCGACCCCGATCTGCGAGAGGCCCGGGCTCTCCTTTCACAGACTCCGTGGGCTGACGGCCTCGAGGTCGAGCTCGATGTTCGCGAGATCATGTCGGGATACGGCGCCCCGATCTCCCGGAGTCTTCAGGGACTCGGCTGGCGGGTCAAGGTGAACACCCTCCCTGAGGATGCCTTCTTTGACCGGATCGCCCGGGGAACCGCTCCCCTCTACGTGCTCAGGTTCTCCTGCAGGAGCGGAGACGCGCAGGAGCTCCTGGACCGATGGGTCCACTCGCGAGATGCGGTCAGGGGCTTTGGGAGCGCGAACAACTCGTACGAGAAGAACCCGGTTCCCGGGCTGGACGCGGCGATCGAGGAGGCACGGCGCGATCTCGATCCTCGTTCCCGCAAGGTGAAGCTCCAGTCCGCGATTCGCGCGGTGCACGAGGCCGTTCTCGCGGTCCCGGTCTACATCGAACAGCAGGTCGCGTTCATCCCGCCGGGCCTTTCCTGGGATGCTCGCGCGGACAGCGCCCGCCTTCTTTACGACGCAAAGCTCACGGATCCCTGAGTCCACCGGCTCGCCGCCGGACCCCTCCGTCACGGTCAGTTCGCGAGGTCTCTCTCCTTCAGCCAGCCGCTGATGACGGGCCAGACGACGCGTGGAGCTTCGGACCCACAAATCAAATCGCAGTGTCCGAAGGAAACGCCATCGGTCTTCAGGCCAAACTCGCGCCAGGTTTTGTCGGGACCCCGGAGGTTCCGGAAAGCCCCCTCCACCGAGGGGGCGGGAACCGCCGTATCGCGATCACCCGTGACGAACAGCGCCGGGACCTCGACCTCCCTCAAGCGCTTCTCGAAGTCGCGTTCGCGGTTCGCGTCGTGGAACTCGCCGGAGTTGGCCCAGCGAACCATGATCCCGATCACGGCCGTGCCGGTGCGATCGAAGCCCATGCCGATCCGCTCGAGGAGAATGTCGCGCTCGATCGACCGCGGCAGCCAGATGTGGTCGAGCACCCGGTTCCGAGGGTGATCGATGACGCCGATCAGCGGCAGGGCCAGCGCTCCGATGACGTCGATCATGAAGGAATCAGGAAGCAGGTGATCGACCCGGAAGACTCCCTGAAGAAAGCCCAGCGCCCTCGCCAGCGCCCGCAGGAGCGGGACTCCCTGTCCGAGATGGCACGGACCGGCGATCGGAACGAGACCCTTCAGGTACGGCTGCTGGTCCGGCGCCGCGGCGTAGGAGATCGTCCCTCCCAGGGAATGGCCGATGATGAAGACCTTCTCGTGCCGGGAGAGTCTCCGGACGAACTCGATCAACGCGGGCACGTCGTAGTCGACGTAGTCGTCGAACTCCCTCGGATAGGGCGAACCGTTCGCGCGGGAGAGGCCGTGTCCCCTGAGCTCGGCGTTGTAGACATCGAAGCCTTCACCGACGAGGTAGTTCATCATCGAGCGCCGGCTCAAGTCGTAGCTGAACCGGTTCTGGCCGAGTCCGTGAATGAGAATGACCGGAGCGCTCTCCCGATTCAGCTCGACGGGTCTCTTTCGGGTGAGGATGAGCTTCACGCCATCGCTCGTTTCGACCTCGAAGAGTTCCTTGTACAGCAGTGTGGTGGTGTCGAGGTTGATGACCTCGCGTGTCCTGTGTCCCACGAAGGCTCCTCCTTGAGGATCGCGGACGGGCCCGTGGGGATTATCTCAGGGGAAGGCCGCCGGGCCATGGGGACGGCCCGACGGCCAGGAAGGCGCGCACCCGGGCACCACCGCCCTCATCAAGAGGAAACGGCGGGGGGCTGACCCCCCGCCGTCTCGTTTGTTGGCGTGCTTGCCTGGCTGCGGGCGAATCGAGTTATTCGTCTTCCTGGTCCGCGTGGGCGATCGTGTCTTCCTCGTAGTCGAGCTCCTCGTTCTCCTCCGGGAGGACCGGAATCTCTTCTCTTTCGAGGACGATGTTGCGGTACCAGTCCATTCCCGTCCCCGCCGGGATCAGCCGCCCGACGATGACGTTCTCCTTCAGCCCGCGGAGGTAGTCCGTCTTGCCAGAGATCGATGCCTCCGTCAGGACGCGCGTTGTCTCCTGGAACGAGGCCGCCGAGATGAACGAGTCGGTCGACAACGAGGCCTTCGTGATCCCCAGGAGCAGCGGCCGGCCGCTCGCCGGGGTTCCCCCCGCCGCCAGAATCCTCTGGTTCTCCTCGTAGAACCGGAAACGATCGACCTGTTCGTCGACCAGGAAGTCGGTATCCCCCACTTCCTCCACCTTCATGCTTCGCATCATCTGGCGAACGATCACCTCGATGTGCTTGTCATTGATGGCGACGCCCTGCGACCGGTAGGCCTCCTGGATCTTCCCGACCAGGAACCGCTGCAGCTCCTTCTCGCCACGGACGCTCAGGATGTCGTGCGGCGAAGGATCGCCCTCGGTCAGGGCGTCACCGGCCTCGACGTGTTCGCCGTCGCCGACCATGATGTGAACACCGCGCGGAATCAAGTACTCGCGCTTCTGCCCGTCCTCGGACTCCACCACCAGCTTCTGCTGGCCCTTCACCGCCCCGGCGTGACGGACGACTCCCGTCACCTCCGTGATGGTCGCCGATTCCTTCGGCCGCCGGGCCTCGAAGAGCTCCACGACGCGCGGCAGACCGCCGACGATGTCACGAGTCCTCTTCTTCTCGACGGGCTTTTTCGCCAGGAAGTCGCCGGCGTTGACGAGGTCCCCCTCGGCAACCAGGAGGTGAGACGGGATCGGGAGCTGGTACTTCCGCTCCGTGCCATCCTCCGCCTGGATGATCAGCATCGGCGACCGCTTCTCGGTCGTGCCCGTCGTCTCGACGACGATCTTCTGCGACAGACCCGTCACGCGGTCGATGTCCTCACGGAGGTTCTCGCCCTCGACGATGTCCTTGTAGGCGACCGTGCCGGCCGTCTCGGACAGAATCGGCGACGCGAACGGATCCCACTCGACCAGGACCTGCCCCGGCTTGACTTCGTCGTCCTGCCGCACGCGGAGCTCGGAGCCGTAGGCCAGCGAGTAGCGCTCCTTCTCCTTGCCCTTGGCGTCCTGGATGACGAGCTTGCCGTTCCGGTTGACGACGACCTCGACCTCGCTCTCCGTCCCGTCGCTCGCCTTCTTCTTCTTGCGAACCGCCGAGACGTTCAGGAGCCTCACGAAGCCGAGGTTCTTTGCCTTGTGCTGGGCGGCTTCTGAAACACGGGCCGTTCCGCCGTAGTGGAACGTCCGCATCGTCAGCTGCGTGCCCGGTTCGCCGATCGACTGCGCCGCGATGACGCCGACGGCTTCGCCGATGTCGACGAGGCGCCCGGTCGCCAGGTTTCGCCCGTAGCACTTGCGACAGACGCCCCGCTTGGTCTCGCACGTGAGAACCGACCGTATCCGGATCCTCTCGAAGCCCGCCTCCGACACGCGGGTGGAGAGGTCCTCGCTGATCTCGTCGTTGGACGCCACGATCACCTCGCCCGTGGCCGGATCGAAGATGTCGTCGACGCAGATACGGCCGACGATGCGGTCCCGGAGCGGTTCGAGGATTTCACCGCCCTCCTTGATGTCCATGACCACGATTCCCTCGAAGGTCCCGCAGTCTTCCTCGGTGATGATCACGTCCTGAGCGACGTCGACGAGCCGTCGCGTCAGGTAACCGGAGTCGGCCGTCTTCAACGCCGTGTCGGCGAGACCCTTGCGGGCGCCGTGCGTCGAGATGAAGTACTCGAGAACCGAGAGCCCCTCGCGGAAGTTCGAGATGATCGGCTGCTCCATGACCTCGCCCGACGGCTTGGACATGGGTCCGCGCATTCCGGCCAGCTGGCGCACCTGCTCCTTCGAACCCCTCGCGCCGGAGTCCGCCATCATGTGGATCGGATTGAACGGGTGTCCGCCCTTTCCGTCCGTCGTCTGCATCTCCTTCGACATGGCGTCGGCCACCTTTTCGGTGACCCGGTGCCAGATGTCGATGATCTTGTTGTGCCGCTCGCCGTCCGTGATCACGCCCTGCTGGCGCAGGTCGTTGACCCACCGCTCCTGCCCGCGAGCCTCGTCGACGAGGTTCCTCTTCGTCGATGGGATGCGCATGTCATCGACGCCGATCGAGAGACCGGAGCGCGTCGCGAAGTTGAAGCCCAGATTCTTGATGATGTCGAGGATCTCGACCGTCCTCTCGAGACCCATGTTGTGGAAGCAGAAGTTGATGACGTCCTGAAGCCCCTTCTTCTTCAGGGTCCCGTTCAGGAACGGGATGTCCTTCGGAAGGTTCATCGCGAGCATCACGCGCCCGACTGTCGTGTAGATCAGCTGCCGGTCGAATTCGATCGGCTCCGCCTGGGTCACGCTCTGGTCGTCCTTCTGGTCCTCGAGTCCGATGTAGCGGCCCGTGTAGCGAACGTAGATGGGCGAGTGCGTCTCCACCTCGCCGAGCTCGTAGGCGTGCGCCACCTCCTCGAACGAGGCGAAGCGCTTGTCCTCGCCCTTGCAGCCGTCTTTCCGCCGCGTCAGGTAGTACAGCCCGAGGACCATGTCCTGAGACGGCACGGCCAGCGGCTTGCCATGGGCGGGCGAGAGGATGTTGTGAGCCGAGAGCATCAGGACCTGCGCCTCGACCTGGGCCTTTGGCGACAGGGGCACGTGGACCGCCATCTGGTCGCCGTCGAAGTCAGCATTGAAGGCGGCGCAGACGAGCGGATGGATCTTGATCGCTTTCCCTTCGATTAGGACGGGCTCGAAGGCCTGGATGCCGAGACGGTGGAGCGTCGGAGCCCGGTTGAGAAGGACCGGATGTTCCTTGATGACTTCCTCGAGAGCGTCGTAGACCTCCGGCGTCTCCTGCTCGACGAGCTCCTTGGACGCCTTGATCGTCTGGGTGATCCCCTTCTGCTCGAGCCAGCGGTAGATGAAGGGCTTGAAGAGCTCGAGAGCCATCTTCTTGGGCAGGCCGCACTGGTTGAGCTTCAGATCCGGGCCGACGACGATGACGGAGCGGCCGGAGTAGTCGACGCGCTTGCCGAGGAGGTTCTGGCGGAAGCGGCCCGTCTTGCCCTTCAGGGTGTCCGAGAGCGACTTGAGAGGCCGGTTGTTCGTCCCCTTCAGGACGCGGCCGCGGCGGCCGTTGTCGAAGAGGGCGTCCACCGCCTCCTGGAGCATCCGCTTCTCGTTTCTCACGATGACTTCGGGCGCGCGGAGCTCGAGGAGCTTCTTCAACCGGTTGTTGCGGTTGATGACCCGGCGGTAGAGGTCGTTGAGATCCGAGGTGGCGAAGCGGCCGCCGTCGAGAGGGACGAGGGGGCGGAGCTCGGGCGGGATGACGGGGATGACGTTGAGGATCATCCACTCGGGCCGGTGCCCGGAGCGGCGGAAGGCGTCGACGACCTTCAGGCGCTTGGCGGCCTTGAGCTTCTTCAGGGCCGACGTCTCCGTCTTCATGATCATCCGGAGCTCACCCGCGAGATCGTCGATGTTGACGCGCTGCAGAAGCTCCTGGATGGCCTCGGCCCCCATCTTGGCAACGAACTCGTCCGGGCCGTACGTGGCTCTCAGCTCCCGGTAGCGCTGCTCGTCGATCAGGTCCTTTTCCTTGAGCCCCGTGTCGTAGAGCGCGCCCGGATCGATGATCACGTACGACTCGAAGTAGAGGATCTTCTCGAGATCACGCAGGGTGAGGTCGAGAAGGTGGCCGATGCGGCTCGGCAGGCCCTTGAAGAACCAGACGTGGGAGACGGGGGCGGCGAGCTCGATGTGGCCCATCCGTTCCCGGCGGACCTTCGACTTCGTCACCTCGACGCCGCACTTGTCGCAGACCACGCCGCGGTGCTTCATGCGCTTGAACTTGCCGCAGAGGCACTCCCAGTCGGTGATCGGACCGAAGATCTTGGCGCAGAAGAGCCCGTCGCGCTCCGGCTTGAAGGTCCTGTAATTGATCGTCTCGGGCTTCGTGACCTCACCAAAGGACCAGGACCGGATCTTCTCCGGGCTCGCCAGCGAGATCTTGATCGCGTTGAAGTCCCTCGGACCGGGGTTCCGGGTGAACGTCGCCGGCTGCTGGGAGAGCGGGTTGGTGTAGAAATCCATGATTCCCCCGTCGCTTCCTAGACCTTCAGAAGCTCGACATCGAGGCAGAGCGACTGCAACTCGCGGACGAGAACGTTGAACGACTCGGGCAGACCCGGCTCATCGGGAACGTCACCCTTGACGATCGACTCGTAAACCTTGGAGCGTCCCTCCACGTCGTCGGACTTGACGGTGAGGAGCTCCTGGAGGGTGTAGGCGGCGCCGTAAGCCTCGAGGGCCCAGACTTCCATTTCCCCGAACCGCTGGCCGCCGAACTGCGCCTTGCCGCCCAGCGGCTGCTGGGTGATGAGGGAGTAGGGTCCGATCGAGCGGGCGTGGATCTTGTCGTCGACCAAGTGCGACAGCTTCAGCATGTAGATGTAGCCGACCGTGACCTTCTGCTCGAATGCGACCCCCGTCATGCCGTCGTAGAGGGCCGTCTTGCCGCCGTTGGGCAGACCGGCGGAATCGAGGACCATCTTGATCTCGCCTTCCGAGGCCCCGTCGAAGACGGGCGTGGCGATGCGCATGCCGAGGGCGTGCGCGGCCCAGCCCAGGTGGGTTTCGAGGATCTGGCCAACGTTCATTCGAGACGGAACGCCCAGCGGGTTGAGGACGATCTCGACCGGCGTGCCATCCGGCAGGTAGGGCATGTCCTCCTCGGGCAGGATCCGGCTGATGACGCCCTTGTTCCCGTGGCGCCCGGCCATCTTGTCTCCCACCTGGAGCTTGCGCTTCATGGCGATGAAGACCTTGACGACCTTGTTGACGCCCGGAGCGAGCTCGTCCCCCTTGGCCAAGAGCTGCATCCGCTCCTGCGTGACGCGCTTGATGACGTCGACCTGGGAGTCGGCGCGCTGGAGCGTGAGGCGCACCGCGTCGCGGATCTCCTCGTCCCGAAGCTTCAGCGTTTTCAGCATCCGAGGGGTCATCAGCGAGATGGCGTCGGCCGTCAGCCGGGAGCCGGCCGTGATGACGACGTTCCCCTGACTGTCGGTGACGTCCTCGAGAACGGTGCGGCCGGACAGGAGTCTTTCGATCTTGTCCTTGGCGGCGGTCCGGATGATGCGGATCTCGTCGTCCGAGTTCTTGTTGAGGCGCCCCATCTCCTCGTCGAGGATCTGCTTGGCCCGGATGTCCTTCTGCTTCTCGTCGTCCTTTCGGGCGAAGATCTTGACGTCGACGACGACTCCCTCGATGCCGGGGGGACACTTCAGGGAGGCATCCCTCACGTCTCCAGCCTTCTCGCCGAAGATCGCCCGGAGGAGCTTCTCCTCCGGCGTCAGCTGCGTCTCACCCTTCGGCGTGACCTTGCCGACGAGGATCGAGCCCGGCTTGACGTGGGCTCCGATCCGCACGATGCCGGATTCGTCGAGATCGCGCAGGAGGTGCTCGGCGACGTTCGGGATGTCCTTGGTGATCTCTTCCGCGCCGAGCTTCGTCTCGCGGGCCTCGATCTCGAACTCCTCGATGTGAATGGAGGTGTAGTAGTCCTCCTTCACCATCTTCTCGGAAATCAGGATCGCGTCCTCGAAGTTGTAGCCGCGCCACGGCATGAAGGCGACCAGGACGTTGCGGCCGAGGGCCAGCTCGCCCTTGGAGGTGCAGGGGCCGTCGGCGAGGACCTGGCCCTCGGTGACGCGCTGTCCCTCTCGGACGATGGGCTTCTGGTTGATGCAGGTGTTCTGGTTGGACCGGCGGAACTTCAGCAGCGGATAGATGTCGGCCGAGAAGCCGTGGCCGGACTCTCCCGACGTCTCGTCCTCGACCTTCACGATGATCCGGTGGGCATCGACGGTGTCGATCACACCGGCGCGCTTGCAGACCACGACCGCGCCCGAGTCACGGGCCACGACGCTCTCGAGACCCGTGCCGACGAAGGGCGGCTCGGTCCGAAGCAGGGGAACCGACTGGCGCTGCATGTTCGAGCCCATCAGGGCCCGGTTCGCATCGTCGTGCTCGAGGAACGGGATCAGGGCCGCGGCCACCGAGACGAGCTGCTTGGGAGAGACGTCCATGAACTCGACGTTGCCCCTGTCGACGGTGACGAACTCTCCCGCCGAGCGGGCGACGATTCTCTCGTCGACGAAGTTGCCGGCCTCGTCGAGGATGGCGTTGGCCTGGGCGATGACGTAGTTCTCCTCCTCCCACGCGGGCAGGTAGAACGCCGTGGGCCGGCCGACGGCGAGCCGCTTTCCCTCCGCGGCGAGGCGGGCGTTCATCTGGGAGAGCTCCTCGTCCTCGACGATCGTTCCCTTCCGCCAGCCCGACTCCCCGACGGTGACGACCTGGAGGTGGTTGAGGACGCGTCCGTCGCGGACCTTCTTGTACGGCGACTCGATGAAGCCGTACTCGGAAATGCGAGCGAAGCAGGAGAGCGAGGAGATCAGGCCGATGTTCGGACCTTCGGGGGTCTCGATCGGGCAGATCCGGCCGTAGTGGGTCGCGTGGACGTCGCGCACCTCGAACCCGGCCCGCTCGCGAGAGAGCCCGCCCGGCCCGAGGGCCGAGAGGCGGCGCTTGTGCGTCACCTCCGAGAGGGGGTTCGTCTGGTCCATGAACTGCGAGAGCTGAGAGGAACCGAAGAACTCCTTGATGGCGGCGATGACGGGCTTGGAGTTGATCAGGTCGCGCGGCATTGCCGAGTCGATGTCCTGGTGAACGGACATCTTTTCGCGGATGGCTCTCTCCATCCTCACGAGACCGATCCGGAACTGGTTCTCGAGGAGCTCGCCGACGCAGCGGACCCGGCGGTTGCCGAGGTTGTCGATGTCGTCGGTTCTCCCGATCTCGCGGCGGAGCTTCAGGAGCGTGTCGATGACGGCCAGGAAGTCCTCGGAGGTCAGGGTCTTCTGGTCGAGGCGCAAGTCCTTGGCGAAACCCATCCGGATGTTGAACTTGAAGCGCCCCACGCGGGAGAAGTCGTACTTCTTCGGGTCGAAGAACATCCCGTTGAAGAGGTTCTTGGCGCTCTCGTCCGTCGGCGGGTCTCCGGGACGCATCCGCTTGTAGATCTCGAGGAGGGCCTCGCGGCGTGTCTTGACGGAGTCTTTCCTGAGCGTCGCAATGAGGGTCTCTCCGGCCGGCTCCCATTCGGGAAAGAAGACCGTGAGGGCCGTGTGCTGCGGGCGCTCGAGGAGCTGCTCGCGCAAGTCCTCGGGGACCTCGGTGCCAGCTTCGAAGACGACCTCGCCGCTGTTGAGGTCGACGACGTCGGCGGCGAACAGGGCGCGGCCGAGTTCCTCGGGCCGGACTGTCACGGTGACGGAGGTCTTCTGCCGCAAGAGCGCAATCTGGTCCTGGGAGAGACGCTGGCCAGCGAAGAGCTGCCACTCGTCCTTCTTGTGCCCGCGGAACCACTTGTGGCGGAGCTCCTGCTTGTCGAGGATGGAGGGCGGGATCGCGAGGTTGAACTGCTCGTCCTGGATCGTCAGGGTGACGGGCGAATAGAACTGCTTGAGGATCTCCTCGTCGGTCTCCAGGCCGAGGGCCCGAAGGAAGACGGTTCCGTAGAACTTCCTCTTCCGGTCGATCCGGACGCCAAACAGACCCTTGCTGTCGATCTCGAACTCCACCCAGGAGCCGCGATAGGGGATGATCTTTCCGATCAGGGTGTGGGGCGGTTCCTTCGTGAAGAAGACGCCGGGCGAGCGATGGAGCTGCGAGACGATGACGCGCTCCGTCCCGTTGATGACGAACGTTCCGTTCTCGGTCATCAGGGGGATCTCGCCGAAGTAGACCTCCTCCTCCTTGATGTCGCGGATGGGGATCTCCTTGGCGGCTCCGCGGCCGGTGGGAGCGTTCTCCTTGTCGAAGACCTTCAGCCGGAACGTGACCCTCAGGGGCACGGAATACGTGAGGCCGCGCTCCTGGCACTCCGCGACGGTGTACGGGAGCTGGAGGCTGACCGGGGTGCCGCAGACTTCATCGATCGTGACCTTGTTGGCGTTGGGGTGCCCGCAGTCATCGCACTCGACCTTGTGGGCGCGAGGATCCTTGACCCTCACGATCAGGCCGCACGCCTCGCAGCGGAACCGCAGGTGCCGGATCCCCTCGAGACGTCCGCTTCTCGATTTCCACTCGCCGATCCGGAAGGAGACGTACTCGAGCTCGCAGGTCTCGCGGAAGTCCTTGAAGGGGAAGACGCTGCGGAAGACGGCTTCCAGACCGACGTCCTGACGTTCCTCCGGCAGAAGGTCCATCTGGAGGAAATCCTCGTAGGATTGTTTCTGGACGTCGATGAGGTTGGGAAGCGGCAGAGAGGTCTTGATCTTGCCGTAATCGTGGCGGGGTTTCTGTCCAGGGGCGAGCATGCGATCCGTCATGGCGTCTGCGCTCCGATCAGCCGGCTTTGTAGCTTTGGAAAGACACGAATGCCCGGTCCGCGTCAGACCCGCCCTCCGCGGAAGAAGTTCCCCGCGGAGGACGGCAGACCCTGAAAGGTCTTGGTCTGAGGAAAGCGGACCGGACGGTTTCGAGAGGGCAAAGGCTTACTTGACTTCGACCTTGGCGCCGGCGTCCTCGAACTTCTTCTTGATCGCGGCGGCCTCTTCCTTGGAAACGCCCTCCTTGATGGTGCCGAGGTTCTCGACGAGGTCCTTGGCTTCCTTCAGGCCGAGGGAAGAATTGACCTCACGGACGGCCTTGATGACGTTGATCTTGTTGGCGCCGGCCTCCTTGAGGACGACGGTGAACTCGGTCTGCTCCTCGACGGGGGCAGCTGCGGCGGCCGGAGCGGCGGCGGCGGCGGCCGGGGCGGCCATCATCGCGGCGGAAACACCGAACTTGTCCTCGAGAGCCTTCACGAGGTTGTTGAGCTCGAGGACGGACATCTTCTCGACTTCGCTGACGAACTGTTCGATCGAAAGGGACATCTATTTCTCCTGGTGAAATCTCGTGATGAAAACCGGAAACCGGAAATCGTTCTCTTCAGCGGGAGCCTGAGGCGTCAGGACTCGCCGCCCTTCTGTTTCGCGACGGCGGCGAGGGTGGCCGCGAGGTTGCGCTGGGGCGCCGACAGGACGGTGACGAGCCGGCGCAGCGGCGACTGCATGAGGCCGAGCAGCCTGGCCACGAGCTCCGTGCGGGACGGCATCGAGGCCAGAGCCTCCACGGCGGTGCCCGGAGCGGCCTTGCCGTCAACGAGGACGGCCTTGACCTTCACGTTGGGGTTCGTCTTGCCGAAGGTGTGGAGGACCTTCGCGAGTCCGACGATGTCGTCGTTGGAGTACGCCACGGCCGTCATGCCGGAGAAGTGCTCCGAGAGGGCGTGGAGAGGGGAATCCTTGACGGCCCGAAGGGCCAGCGTGTTCTTGACGACCACGTACTTCGAGCCCGTCGCGCGGATCTGGCGGCGAAGCTCCGTGACACCCGGGACGTTGATTCCCTTGTAGTCGATGAGGAAGACGTGCGGAGCCTTGCCGACCGTTGCGGCGATGGTCTCGACGGCCTGGGTCTTCTCGGTGCGCGTCATGAAGCCCTCCCGGCCGCCTTGTCGACCGCCGCGGGGTCAACCGGGATCCCGGGACCCATGGTCGAGCACAGAAAGATACTCCTGACGTACTTGCCCTTGGCGGCGGCGGGCTTGGCCTTCTGGACGGCTGCCAGGAAGGCTTCCGTGTTCTCGACGAGCTGGGTCTCGTTGAACGAGACCTTGCCAACGGGCACGTGAACGATGGCTGTCTTGTCGAGGCGGAATTCGATCTTGCCGGCCTTCAGCTCCTTGACGGTCTTGCCCACGTCGAAAGTGACGGTACCCGCCTTCGGGTTCGGCATGAGGCCGCGGGGGCCGAGGATCTTACCCAGACGGCCGAGGGACTTCATCATGTCGGGCGTCGCCACGAGCGACTCGAAGTCGAGGAAGCCGCCCTGGATGCGGGCCACGAGGTCATCGCCGCCGACGATGTCGGCTCCGGCTTCCTCGGCTTCCTTGATCTTCTCGCCCGAGGCCACGACGGCCACGCGGACGCTCTTGCCGAGTCCGTTCGGCAAGACGACCGTTCCCCGGACCATCTGGTCGGCGTGCTTCGGATCGACACCGAGCCGCATCGCGACCTCGACGGTTTCATTGAACTTCGCGAACGCGGCGCTCTTCACGACCGCAACGGCCTCGCTGACGGAGTACAGCTTGGCCTGGTCGACCTTTTGCGCCGCGGCGCGGTACTTTTTCCCCTGTTTCATTGTTGTTCCCCGTCTACGAACGCTTGCGGGATGTCCGATCGGCTCGCCAGAGAGAAGCCCCGGTGGCAAATCCGGGCTCTGACGGGCCACGCGCCCTGAGAGAGGCCAGGCGCGCGGATCCCAGGCCGTTCAATCAGATGACTTCGATTCCCATGGACCGGGCCGTCCCCTCCACGGAGCGGATGGCCTGGCCGAGGTCGGTCGTGTTGAGGTCGGTGAGCTTCAGCTTGGCGATCTCCTCGACCTGCGCCTTCGTCACCTTGCCGACCTTGTTCTTGTTCGGGACTCCGGACCCCTTCTCGACCTTGGCGGCCTTCTTCAGAAGGACGGAGGCCGGCGGCGTCTTCGTGATGAACGTGTAGGAACGGTCGGAGTAGACCGTGACGATCACCGGGATGATGAGTCCTGCATCCTTCGCCGTTCGGGCATTGAAGGTCTTGCAGAAATCCATGATGTTGACGCCCTGGGGACCCAGGGCCGTTCCGACCGGAGGCGCCGGAGTGGCCTTCGTGGCCTCGATCTGGAGCTTTACCTGTGCTACGACTTTCTTTGCCATATCGTCTCAACTTCCCGGCACTGACGAAAAGAGCCGCTGTGCGTGATGAGGATTCGGCCCGAAGACCCCCGGATCCCTTGTGAATCCGGGAGCCCGCCGGCGCCGGCAACGTCAGATCTTCTGAACCTGAACGAACTCGAGTTCGACCGGAGTGGGGCGGCCGAAGATCGTGACGCGCACCCGGAGCGTTGACCGCTCGAGGTTGACGTCCTCGACTTCCCCGCTGAAGTCCTTGAACGGGCCGTCCGTGATCCGGACTTGCTCTCCCCGCTCGTAGACGTACTTGGGCTTGGGCTTCTCGCGCGACTCGGCCGTGTGATGGAGGATGGCGTCGACCTCGTCCCTCGTGAGCGGCACCGGCATCTTCGCGGACCCGCCGACGAAGCCCGTCACACGCGGGGTCTGACGGACCAGATGCCAGGTCTCATCCGTCATCACCATCTGGACGAGGACGTAGCCGGGGAAAAACTTCCGCTCCACGTTCCGGCGCTTTCCAGACTTCATCTCGACCACGGTCTCCTTGGGGACCCTGATCTCTCCGAAGTACGGATCCTTGCCGAAGGCCCGGATACGGCTCCGGAGCTCGTCGGCAACGTGATCCTCGAAGCCCGAGTACGTGTGGAGGATGTACCACTCCATTCCCGACGGGACCTCGGTTCCCTCGGCTTCGAGAACGCCTTCCTCGGGCATGCGGCCCTCTTCCATCTTTCAATATCCCCCAGGGAACCGGACAGCCCCGGCGAGAACCACCGGAATCCTTCAGCCGCCGAAGGCGGTGAAGAGCTTGTTAACGAGCGGCGTGACGGCCGCATCCACCAGGAACAGGAACGTCCCCACGATGGCGGTGTAGACGACCACGACGATCGTCGTCCCCCCGACCTCTTCCCTGGCGGGCCACGTCACCTTGGCCGCCTCTTTCTTCACTTCCGACGTGAACTCACGGAAGCGGGCGTAGCGTTCGCCCAGATTCAATCCAGCCATGGATCATGGTTCCTCTCGGCCCGGGTCCCCGAGCAGATTCAAGACTGGCAGGGGTGCGGGGATTCGAACCCCGAACCTACGGTTTTGGAGACCGCCGCTCTACCAATTCGAGCTACACCCCTGCAACAGGACATCAACTAGACCTTCCCCTCCTTGTGAGGGGTGTGCTTCCGGCAGGCCCGGCAGAACTTTGACGTCTCCAGCTTTTCCTGGTGCGTCTTCTTGTTCTTCGTGGTCGTGTAGTTCTTCCTCTTGCACGACCCGCAAATCAGACTGATCAATTCTCTCGGCATCGACTCTTCCCCGATTTCTGGAGCGGGAGACGGGATTCGAACCCGCGACCAACAGCTTGGAAGGCTGTGACTCTACCCCTGAGTTACTCCCGCCCGCCCGGCCTACGACCTATGCTCTGGAGCCCACGAGCAGATTTGAACTGCTGACCCCGTCCTTACCAAGGACGTGCTCTACCGGCTGAGCTACGTGGGCCCTCGACCCTTTCGACCGTGTCCCCGTTGTGAATCTCCGAAGTATCAACCCTAAATCTGGTGGGCAGAGAGGGATTCGAACCCCCGTAGCACGTCAGTGCGGCAGATTTACAGTCTGCTGCCATTAACCACTCGGCCATCTGCCCTTTCGATCGAAGCTTCTCCTCGGCGACCCTCACCGGATACTTGGAGCTGGCGATGGGAATCGAACCCGCAACCTGCTGATTACAAATCAGCTGCTCTGCCAATTGAGCTACGCCAGCTTCTTGCCTTCCCCTCGCTTCTCCTGAGCCCTCGACGGCTCCGCCAGTGAGTCCTCCGGAAGAGCTTTCCGAAGGAAGGCGCGAAGGCGCTTTATATCAAGAACCATTCCCGCGGTCAACCCGGATCTTCGCCTGGACCGAATTTTGCCTCCGGATCTCGTACAGGAGGATCGCGGCGGCGGCCGAAACATTGAGCGAACCGGCCCCCTCGACCATCGGAATCGAGACGAGACCGTCACAGAGTTCTCGCGTCAGCCGGCGAAGGCCGGTCCCCTCCGCCCCCAGACACAAGACCACGTCTCCGGAAAGCTGAACCTCGAAAGCGGGGCGTCCGTCCATGGCCGCTCCGTAAACCCAGAAGCCTTCCTCCTTCACTCTCGCGAGGAACTGGGAGACGTTGCCCGTCTGTCCGATCCGGACCTTCTCGAGAGCACCCGCCGCGGCCTTGGCCGCCGCCTCGGACAGCGGGGCGCTGTGCCGCTCGGGAATCACGACCGCGGCGCCGAGCGCCGCGGCCGAGCGCAGGATCGCCCCGAGGTTCCCCGGATCCGACACCTCGTCGAGCAGAAGCACCGTCCGGCGTCCTTTCTCTCCGGCGAGGCACTCCTCGACCTCGTCGAACGAGCGCGTGGCCAGAACCGCCGCGACCCCGTTGTGCGCCTTGCCCGCCAGGCGGTCGAGCTCGAAGCGCGCCACCCGCCTCACCGGGACTCCCGCCTCGCGGGCCAGCCTCTCGAGCTCGTCCGCTCGCGGGTCCCGCCGGCCCGCCTGCAACACCAGATGCTGAATCGCCCTCGGCCGGCTCGCGAGGGCCTCCCTCACGGGGTGAAAGCCCCAGATCTTCAACGCGGCTCCTCGACCAGGAGGACCACCGTGGCCTCGATCGCCTCTCCCCTGCCCGCCTCACCCACGCCGTTTCCCGACGAGGCCTTGACCGAAACGGCGCCGGCCGGAATCGACAGGAGGCTGGCGATCCGGTCCCGCATCTCCTGCCGCCGGGCAGCCATCCGGGGCCGCGCCCCGACGACGGTCACGTCCACGTTCACGACGCAAAGACCGGGGACGCTCGCAAGGATCGCCGCGACGAAGCGGCTCGACTCCGCCCCCCGCCACTCCGGACGCGCCGTTCCGAACCACTCGCCCATGTCGCCCAGGGCGAGCGCTCCGAGCAAGGCATCACACAGGGCGTGCAGGACGACATCCCCGTCCGAGTGCCCCTCCGGCCCGGCCGGACAGTCGAACTCCAATCCCCCCACGACGCACGGACGGCCTGCGACGAGCGGGTGGATGTCGTATCCGTGGCCGACCCTCATAGCGCCGCGGGCTTCGCCAGGTGAGAGAGAAGGGCCTCGGCCGCCGCAAGGTCCTCGGGAAACGTGATCTTCAGATTCCATCGCGACGTCAGGACCACGCGGACCTCAACGCCGAGCTTTTCGACCACCTGGGCGTCGTCGGTTGCCTCGGCGCCCCCCTCGACCTCGAGCGCGCGGGCAAACAGGCCGGCTCTGAAGACCTGAGGAGTCGTGGCCGCCACGAGGTCGTGCCTCGGGACGGTCTCGACGATGCTGCCGCCGCGGACCCGCTTGAGGGTGTCGGTCATCTTGAAACCAGCGATGGCGGCGCCGGTCTCGAGCGCCGCATCGAAGACGGCAACCGCCTCACAGGGGTCGATGAGGGGGCGCGCGGCGTCGTGCACGCACACGAAGTCATCGGGACCGGGCGCCGCCTCGCGGAAGGCGTTGGCGACCGACTCCTTGCGAGAAAGCCCGCCGGCGATCAGGGTGAAGGGCAACCTGGCGGGCCTGAGGGCCTTCCGGAACATCTCGACGTGATCTTCCTGCACGGCGATGACCGCGCGGGCGATCCGTTCCGTTGCCAGAAACCTGTCCAGGACATGAAGGATGAGGGGCTTGCCTGAAAGCCGGACGAGCGCCTTGGGGCGCTCGTCGTTGAACCGCGTGCCGAACCCGGCAGCCGGAATCAAGGCGATGATCTGGCTCAACCGTCGCGAACCCAGGCGCTCAGCGCGCCATGATGTCGGTTTCCTTGGCCTTGATGATCGCGTCCACGTCGTGGATGGCCTTGTCGATCATCTTCTGGATGTCCTCGAGGCTTCTCTTTTCCTCGTCTTGCGAGATCGTCGCGGCCTTGGACTCCTTTTTCACCTTGTCGTTGGCCTCGTGGCGGTGGTGGCGGATCTCGACGCGCGCGTGCTCGCCGAACCCGTTGGCCTTCTTCACCAGCTCCTTGCGCCTCTCCTCGGTCGGGGGGGGGACGGGGATGCGGATGACCTTGCCATCCGAGGCCGGGTTGAGCCCCAGGTCACTGATCCTGACGGCCTTCTCGATCACCGGGCAGAGAGAGGGCTCCCACGGCTGAACGAGGAGCATGGTCGCGTCCGGCGCCGAAAGATTCGCGACCTGGTTCAGCGGGGTGGGCTGGCCGTAATACTCGACCTGGATCCCTTCGAGAAGGCCCACGGAGGCGCGTCCGGTGCGGAGGTGCTTCAGCTCCGTGCGAAGGGCCTCGAGAGTTGCCTGGATCCTGCGCTCGGTTTCTTTCTTGATCTCTTGGACTGTCAACATCGGATCGTTTTCTCCTTCCTCGTACCTCGGGGCGTTCAGGGCAGAGGCTCTCCCGAGTCCACGACACTGCCCGTGGTCTCGCCGAGGACGACTCGCTTGATGTTTCCGGGGACGAGCAGGTTGAACACACGGATCGGGATGCGGTTCTCGCGGCACAGGGCGATGGAGGCCGCGTCCATGACCGCGAGCCTCCACTCGAGGACCTGCTGATAGGTCACTCTCGGGAGAAAGGTCGCCATCGGGTCGCGGCGCGGGTCGGCCGTGTAGATACCGTCGACCCGCGTCGCCTTCAGGATCGCATCCGCCTTGATCTCGTTGGCTCGAAGGGCCGCCGCGGAGTCGGTCGTGAAGAAAGGGTTGCCGGTGCCGCCCGCGAAGATGACGACGCGGCCCTTCTCGAGATGCCGGATGGCGCGCCGCCTGATGAAGGGCTCGGCCACGGCGCGGATCTCGAACGCCGTCATCACCCGCGTCGGCAAGCCCCGCTTTTCCAGCGAATCCTGCAGGGCCAGCGAATTGATGACCGTCGCGAGCATTCCCATGTTGTCGCCCGTGACGCGGTCGATGCCCTGGCTGGCGGCCGAGACCCCCCTGATGATGTTGCCGCCCCCGATCACGACCGCGACCTCTAGGCCGAGCCGGCAGACGTCGCCCACCTCGTCCGCGATGCGGGCGACGACGGCCGGATCGATCCCGAAGGCCTGCTGCCCGAGGAGCGCCTCCCCGGAGAGCTTCAGGAGGACTCTCTTGTAGACGGGCTGCCGGGCGGAATCGGGAGTCTCCATCAACGGACCGGAACTACTGAGTCATGGCGGCCACGTCCGCCGCCAGGTCGGTCTGCTTCTTTTCGATCCCCTCGCCCACGCGGAAGCGGGCGAACCTCACGATCGCGGCTCCCTTGGCGCCCCGCTCGGCGAGGACCTGGGACACCTTCTTCGTGTCGTCCTTGGCGAACGCCTGCTCGAGGAGGACGGTCTCGGAGGCCCACTTGCCGATCATCCCCTCGACCATCTTCTCGACGACGGCCTCGGGCTTTCCGGACTGGGCCGCCTTGGCGCGGGCGATCTCCCGCTCGTCGGCGAGGGTCTTCTCGGGAACGGCGTCACGCGAGACGAACTGCGGGGAGAGAGCAGCCGTGTGCATCGCGATGTCCTTGGCGAGAGCCTCGTCGCACCCCTTCGTCTCGAGAAGGACGACGGTCTTGTCTCCCTGGTGGACGTAGAGGGTCAAGGCGGCGCCCTCCGCGGCCACAAAGCGGCAGAAGCGGCGCAGCTGGGTGTTCTCTCCCGTCTTGGCGGTGAAGGCCTGGGTCCAGTCGGAGATCGTCCCCGTGGCGCCGGGCAGATCCGCGGGGGCCGGCATGGACAGGAGCTTCGCGACGTCGCCGTCGAGGGTGTTGCCGAGCTCGGAAGAGGCGAAGACGAGGCCGGCCAGGATCTGGCGCGCCGCCTTGAAATCATCCAGCTTGGCGACGAAATCGGTCTCCGAGTTCAGCTCGACGAGGGCGGCGGTCTGACCGTCGCACTTGTAGCCGATCAGTCCGTCGGCCGCGGTCCGGGTGGCCTTCTTGGCGGCGGCGGCCAGGCCCTTCTTGCGGAGGGCCTTCTCGGCCTCGGCCAGATCTCCCTTCGACTCGGCAAGAGCGGCCTTGCAGTCGAGGATTCCCGCTCCGGTCTTCTCCCGGAGCTCCTTGATCATTGCGGTCGTGATTTCCATGGACTGTTCCTCGTATCCAAAGGTTAACGCGTGAGTTTTCTGGCAGGACCACGTGGGGGGTCCTGTGGTCGGAGTCTCGTGCGGATCGACGTTTCCGGCTCCCACGCGCCGGATGTGAAAAAGCCGGCGGGAGCAGAACGCACCCCGCCGGCCGGATCTCAACGGGAAAAGGTCATGCCGGGAGGGAGGCCGCTCCCTTGGCCGCCTCGGCGGCGGCTTCCGTGACGGTGATGTCCTCGGGCATCTTCTCGTCGCCCGCCTCTTCGGAGGCCGACTTGCCGATGAACCGCTCTTCCTGGGCGTGGAGCCCCTCGAGAACGGAGTCGGCGATCTTGCCGGTGAAGAGCTTGATGGCGCGGATGGCGTCGTCGTTGCCCGGGATGACGTACTGGATCGGCTCGGGGTCGCAGTTCGTGTCGACGATTCCGACGACCGGGATGCCGAGCTTGTTGGCCTCCTGGACGGCGATCGCCTCTTTCTTCGGATCGATGACGAAGAGCACGTCCGGCAGCTCTTCCATCTCGGTGATCCCGGCCAGGTTCTTCGAAAGCCGGGATTTCTCGCGCTCGAGACGGATCCTCTCTTTTTTCGTCATGACGCTGCCCGATCCCTCGGCCAGCATCCCCTCGATTTCCTTCAGCCGCATGACCGACTTGCGGATCGTGACGAAATTGGTGAGGGTCCCACCGAGCCAGCGGTTGTTCACGAAGAACATTCCGCAGCGGTTGGCTTCCTCGTAGATCGCGTCCTGGGCCTGCCGCTTCGTGCCGACGAACAGGATGTTCTTCCCCTGCGCGGCCGCGTCCGTGATGAACGCGGCGGCCTCGCGGAAGCACTTGAGCGTCTTCTGGAGGTCGATGATGTAGATGCCGTTGCGCTTGCCGAAGATGAACTTCTTCATCTTCGGGTTCCACCGCTTGGTCTGATGGCCGAAGTGGACGCCGGCTTCCAGGAGTTCCTTCATCGTGATCTGGCTCATGGCTCCCCCATCAACGCTTCGAGAACTGGAACCGGGCGCGAGCGCCGCGCTGCCCGTACTTCTTGCGCTCCTTCATGCGCGAGTCGCGCGTGAGGAGGCCGGCTTTCTTCAGAGTCTGCCGGAGCTCGGTATTGAAAAGGCAGAGCGCCCTCGAGATCCCGTGACGGATCGCTCCGGCCTGACCCGCCGGGCCGCCGCCGTCCACGAGCGCGAGCACGTCGAACTTCTCGACGCTCTCGGTCAGCTGGAGAGGCTGCCGGATGATCATCTTGAGCACGTCATTCGGGAAATAGGTGTCGATCGGCCGGTCGTTTACGGTCAACACACCCGTGCCAGGGCGCAAGAAGACGCGAGCAACTGCCTCTTTGCGCCGCCCCACAGCGTGATACTGGAGATTTGCCAAGTTTCCCCCTCTACTTCAGGAACCGGCGCCGGTCAGCCCTGGACCGGCATCTGGGCCACGTGCGGATGGCTCGGGCCCGCATAGACCTTCAACTTCTTAAACATCTTCCGCCCGAGCTTGGTCTTCGGAAGCATTCCCTTGACCGCTTCCTCGATCATCTTCTCGGGTCGGGACGCCTTGAGCCGGAAGGCCGGCGTCTCCTTCAGTCCCCCGGGATAGCCCGTGTGACGGCGGTACACCTTGTCTTGCAACTTGGCGCCGGTCAGGGCCACCTTTTCCGCGTTCACGATGATGACGAAGTCACCCGTGTCGAAGAAGGGGGTGTAGCACGACTTTGTTTTGCCCGAAAGGTGACGGGCGACAGTCGTGGCTAGACGGCCCAGCACCTTGCCGTCTGCATCGATGACGATCCAGCGGCGGGTCAGCTCATTCATGTTCGGAAGGGGCGTTCGGGTACTCACGGGTTCCAGCGGCTCCGCTTCTGTGAAGACGTAAGGGAACAACTCTCCGGCTGCTCCCCGATGAAATAGGGGTACCGGAAAGAGACCACTCGAAAGAGCGTTCGCCAGACCGGTATCCCGAACCTAGACGAGCCAGTCAGCGTCGAGACACGTTGCCGCGCTTTTCGCAACCGGGCCCTGGAAAATACCCCGAGCTGTCCCTGAAAGTCAAGCGGTCTCGGCAGACGCAACTCTTCTCGGGCTCTTTTCTTCTTCGGATGGGCCCTCATCCGCGCCCATCACCCGGCGCTCCACCACGTTGAACCGGTCCCCGTCCGTCAGGACGTGCAGGGCGACTTCCGAGATGCTGAACGGCCGGGTCTTCGGTGCGTCTCCCAGGCCGTTCACGACGACCCTGGCGGCATCCAAGATGAAGACTTGCCCCGTACCGATGACCTCGATCACGCCATTGCCGTAGTAGACGATGGCGGTGTCCTCGTCGATGCCCACGCCGAGCTTGGCGGGCTCGGAGGCGACCGCGGCGAGAAGACGCCCCAGCCGGTCTCTTTGCGAGAAGTGCTGATCGATGATGAGGCGCGTGATGATCCCCAGGCCCGTCCCGAGGCGGACCGAGTCTCGCCGCAGATTCAGGCCCGTCTGCCCCCCGACGATCATGGTCGCCGAGAACGCCGACGCGCCCGCCGAGGTGCCGGCCACTACGCCGCCCGCGACGAGTCCCGTCCGGATGGCCTCGAAGGAGCGCGTCTCCGCCAGGACCGAGACGAGCCTCGTCTGGTCGCCCCCGGTCAGAAACACACCGCTGCACGACCGGACCAGCTCCGCGTTCGCCACGAGCTGGGCATCCCGCCGCGTCACGATCGGCACGTGGACGCAATCACCGGCCCCGAGCTGCCCGAAGACCTCGGAGTAGAAGCTCGCTCGCTCCTCCGGGATCGACGACGCGGTCGGAACGATCGCAATGCGGCCCGAACGGCCGCCGGCCTCCCTGACGAACCGCTGCAGGATGGCCCTCTTCTTGACTTTGTCCTCTGCCCCGCCGACCGCGAGGATCGCTCCTGGTGCCGCTCCCATCCTTGTCGAAACCCACTCCCCACGCCAGATTCGATGGCGAACCACGAGAAATTCGTGGCGCGTGATCTTATCCTCTCACGGGCACTTCCTCTATCACGGTGGATTCCGGCGTGCCCGAAAGGCCGGGTCCCTCAAGCGAGGTCTTCATGGCTACCTGGGAACGCCGGGACATCCCGGTCCGAACTCTCGCCACCGGTCACGTGCTGACCGCCCCCGCCTTTTCTTGCCGCGGCCGTCAGGAACACCCGCTCGCCTATATCCAGGCGAACGTCCACGGCGGGGAGCTGCAGGGCAACGCAGCGATCCTGGCCCTTTTCGATCAACTGGCCGGCCTCGATCCGATCGGAAGCCTCGTCATCGTCCCCAGGGTGAACCCGATCTCGGCCAACCAGGTCATGGGGGACTGGGTCGCCGGCGTCTACGACTTCCAGACCGGGATCAACTTCAACCGCGGCTACGTTCCCTTGACCGGCCGGACCCGCGAGAACCCATCCGAGTTCTACGTCAACCCCGACGCCTTCGCCCAAGCCCACCGCGACGCCCAGCTTCCCGAGATCCGGGAGAAGTTCCGGGCGGCTCTTCGGGCCGGCCTGGCCCGCGCCCGCTCCGAGGCCGCCACCTGGGGAACGGAGCTGAAGCTCGAGCTCGCTCTGGCCATCCAGGAGCTCGCGGTCGAGGCCGACGTGGTCTTCGACCTGCACACCGGCGACCGCGCGCCCCGCTACCTTTACATTCCAGAAGGAGCGCACGCCGCCGCCCGGGCCCTCGGCATCCCCTTCGTCCTCGAGGTGCCCGCGCACTTCGCCGGCGCCCTGGACGAAGCGGCCTTCGTCCCGTGGCAGCACCTGTCGGACGCCTACCTGCGGCTGGGGAGGGAAGATGTTCCCCGGCTGGCGGATGGCTTCACCGTCGAGCTCGGCTCGATGAACTCCTTCTCGCTCTCCGATGCCGTAACCGACGCCAGGCGCCTCGTCTCGGCCCTGAGGCTCTACGGCGTTCTCGAGGGAGAACCCGAGACCTGGAGCACGCCGCAGGTTCGGTGCGCGATCGACCACTACCGTTCGATCTACTCCCCGGCCAGCGGCCTCCTCGAGATGCTCGTCCCGCCAGGAACGGCCGTGAAGGCCGGAGATCTCGTCGCCCGCGTCGCGGATCCGTCCCGGTGCCGGTCCCTCCCGCCCCGGTCATCGGAGGCCATCGTCGACATTCGCGTTCCCGAGGACGGTGTCGTCATCCTGTTCCATGCGTTTTCCTCGATCATGAAGGGGGCGCGGCTCCTCTCGATGATGACGAGAGTCGGACCTCTCTGACCGCCCTCTTGCCGGGCCGGATAGAATTCCGGCCCGATGAGCAAAAAGTTCTTCGGCACGGACGGGATCCGCGGCCGCGCAGGCAGTCCTCCGCTCGATGGGGCCACGATCTCCCGAGTCGGGGCCGCTCTCGTCCTCTCCCTGGCCCGGGAGGGGGCCTCACCCCTCGTCGTCGCGGGCTGTGATACCCGGGAATCGAGCGAGTGGATCATCGAGGCCTTCGCGGGCGGGGTGACGTCGGCCGGGGGCCGTCTCGTTGCCGCGGGAGTGATTCCAACGCCCGGAGTCGCGTTCCTCACGAGCGCCCTCGGCGCGGACGCGGGCGTCGTCGTCTCCGCCTCTCACAATCCGTGGCACGACAACGGGATCAAGCTCTTCGGGGCGGACGGGAAGAAGCTGCCGGATCACGTCGAGGCCCGGCTGGAGAGCTTGATCCCCGCCCGCGAGGCCGCTCCGCCCGTGGCCGTCACCACCGATCCCGCTCTCTGCGAGCGCTACACCGCGCATCTCGCCACATCGGCGTCCTCTTCTCTTTCCGGACTCAGGATCGTCATCGACGCGGCCAACGGCGCCGCCTTTTCGGTCGGGCCCGAGGCCTTTCGGCGAGCCGGCGCCACGGTCATTCCGGCCCACATCTCCCCGGACGGCCGCAACATCAACGACGGCTGCGGGGCGGTTCACCCGCAGAAGATGGCGGGCCTCGTCGTGACCTCCCGCGCCGACCTCGGGATCGCCCTGGATGGAGATGCCGACCGGATCGTGATGGCCGACAACGCCGGACGGGTCCTCGATGGAGACGACCTCCTGTACCTCTTCACCCTCGAGCTCGAGCGCGAGGGGAGGAAGCCCCCTCTCGTCGTGGGAACGGTCATGTCGAATTTCGGTCTCGAGGAGGCGCTGAAGAAGAAGGGGATCGGGCTCCTCAGAGCTCCCGTCGGTGACCGGTACGTCTCCGAGGAAATGCAGAAGACCGGCGCCCCGCTGGGCGGCGAACAGTCGGGCCACATCATCCACTCGGACTTTTCCACGACGGGGGACGGCGTCCTGACCGGACTCGTCGTCAGCTCTCTCGTGGCGGCCTCCGGCCAGAGGCTCTCCCAGCAGCCTCGCATCCTCCGGACGCCGCAGATCCTGAAGAACGTCCGGGTGAAAGAGAGGGTGCCCTTCGAGGCCATTCCCGGGTTCGACGCCCAGAGGCTCGCCTGCGAGGCGCTCTTGAATGGCCATGGCCGGATCCTCCTGCGCTATTCGGGAACCGAGGCCTTGGCGCGTGTGATGGTCGAGGGAGCCGAGGCCTCGGTCGTCGAAACGGTTGCCGAGCGGCTCGTCTCGGTCCTGGAGTCGGCGATCGGCGCCCCCTCTCACTGACCTTTCCGAAACGACCTCATCGAGAGTCCATCCATGCCTCCCACCCGGAAGAAGTCCTCCCCCCGCGCCTCCTCGAAAGCGAAGAAGGCTCTGGCGGCTCCCCTTCCCCTGGCCCCCCCGCGAGAGCTCCCGCCGCCCAAGAAGCTCTCGGCCCTCCTCCTGAACAGGGAGCTCTCCTGGCTGGAGTTCAACGACCGCGTACTCGAGGAGGCGCTGGACGGCCGGTGGCCGCTTCTGGAACGCGTCAAGTTCCTGGCGATCTCGGAGACCAACCTGGACGAGTTCTTCATGATCCGCGTCGCGGGCTTGAGGGATCAGCTCTACTCCGAGAGCACGGAACTCGCCGACGACGAAAAGCCCCCGAACGAGGTCCTCGCCCAGATCCGGCAGCGTGTCATCCGGATGGAAGAGACACAAACGCGCTGCCTGGTAGAGGATCTCCTCCCCAAGCTCGCCCAGGCGGGTATCCAGGTCGTCACCTGGCAGGAGCTGCCCCCCGAGCGGCAGGAATCGGCCGCCGCGTACTTCAGCAAACACGTTCTCCCGGTCCTGACCCCGCTGGCCGTGGATCCGGGGCACCCGTTCCCCTTCCTCTCGAATCTCTCGCTCAATCTCGCCATCGAGGTCCGCGACCCGTCGACGGGCGAGACCAAGTTCGCGCGAGTCAAGATGCCCCCCGCCATCCCCCGCCTCCTTTCCCTGCGGGAAATCCTGGAAGGCAAGAAGAAGGTCAAGGCCGAGAAGGCGGAGTTCCTCCTGCTCGAGAGTCTCGTCCAGGCCAACCTCGCCGAGCTCTTCCCCGGCCTCGAGATCGTCTCCTCCCACGCGTTTCGCATCACCCGGGACGCCGACATCGAGATCCAGGAAGACGAAGCGTCCGACCTTCTGGAGACGATCGAGCAGGAAGTGAGACGCCGGCGTTTCGGAGCCGTCGTGAGGCTGGAAGTCGCCCCCAAGACGCCGAAACGGATCCGGCGGCTCCTGATGCGGCAGCTCGAAGTGGTCGAGGCGGATGTCTACGAGGTTCACGGACCTCTGGGCGCCGCGGACTTCATGTCCCTCTACAAGCTCGACCGCCGCGATCTGAAGGACCCTCCCTTCGTCCCCGCGCCGGTCCTGCAGCTCGCCAACCCCGAAAAGAACATCTTCCAGGCGATCCGGGAGGGAGACATCCTCCTTCACCACCCCTATGACGCTTTCCAGCCGGTCCTGGAGATGATCGACAAGGCCTCGACGGACAGCAAGACGCTCGCGATCAAGATGACGCTGTACCGGACGGGGGCGGACTCGCCCCTCCTCCCTGCCCTCATCAAGGCCGTCGAGAACGGAAAGCAAGTCGCGGTCCTGGTGGAGCTGAAAGCGCGCTTCGACGAGGAGAACAACATCGTCTGGGCCCGGGCTCTCGAGCGAGCCGGCGTCCACGTGGTCTACGGCGTCGTCGGACTGAAGACCCATGCCAAGATCGCCCTGATCGTCCGACGGGAGAAGGACGGGATCCGCCGCTACGTTCACCTCGGGACCGGCAACTACAACGCCGGGACGGCGAAGATCTACACGGACTTCGGACTCCTGACGGCTCGCCCGGAATTCGGCGAGGACGCCACCCGGTTCTTCAACTCCCTGACCGGCTTCGCTTCCAAGCCTTCGTTCTCACGCCTCATCACGGCTCCCCTGGACTTGCACCGGACCGTTCTCTCGTGGATCGAGCGGGAGACCGAGCACGCCCGGAACGGACGACCCTCGGGAATCCGCGTGAAACTCAACTCGCTCGTCGATTCCAAGGTGATCGCCGCCCTTTACAAGGCGTCTGGTGCAGGTGTTCCGATCGACCTCATCGTCCGCGGGGTCTGCTGCCTGAAGCCCGGCATCCCGGGCGTCTCGGAGAAGATCCGCGTCACCTCCATCGTCGGCCGCTTCCTCGAGCACAGCCGCGTCTTCTCGTTCGAGAACGGAGGACAGAGAGAAGTCTGGCTCTCCTCGGCAGACTGGATGCCCCGGAACTTCTTCCGGAGAGTCGAGACGGCGTTCCCTGTCGTGGACCCTGAATCGGCTCGGCACATCCATGACGAGGTGCTCGGCACCATCCTCAAGGACAACGTCCGGACGCGTCTCCTCAACGCGGACGGTTCGTATTCCAGGCTCGCGCCATCGGACGGCAGCCCCGCCCTCGACAGCCAGGCGTTCTTCCTCGAGGCGGCCCGACGCCGCACCCAGCGTGTGGAGGAGTTCGAGGACCCCTTCGATCTCGTCCCCGCGCCGAGGCGGTTCGACGACTCGGACGAAGCCGCCTGACTCCTGGCCCGCCCTCGAGGAGAAAGACGGCCCGCCGGCTGCGCGTGTCCATCCGGCGAGAGATCCGGGCCGGGACACTCGTACCGGAGGGCGAAACCGCCGGACGTCCTCCGGCATCCTAGGGGGCGGCCTGGAGAACGAATGCAGAAATACAACCTCGTTGTGATTGGCGGAGGGTCTGGCGGCCTCGTGGTCGCCGCCGGCGGAGCCGGTCTCGGCGCCAGAGTCGCCCTGGCGGAAAAGCACAAGATGGGGGGCGACTGTCTGAACTACGGGTGCGTGCCGTCGAAATCGCTTCTGCGGGCAGCCAAGGCGGTCCACCAGGTTCGCGCCGCGAGCCGGTTCGGAATCCAGAACACCACGGACCCGGGTCCCCAGGACTTCCTGCCCGTTCGCGACTACATCCGGGCCTCCCAGGCTCACATCGCCCCCCACGACTCGGTGGAGCGTTTCAGCGGACTCGGGGTGGAGGTGTTCCAGGCCGCGGCGCGTCTCGTCTCACCGCACGAGGTCGACGTGGACGGGAAGCGGCTCTGGGGCCGCCACATCGTGGTCGCGACCGGGTCGCGGGCGCGGGTCCCCTCGACTCCGGGCCTCCTCGAGGCGGGCTTTCTGACCAACGAGAGCATCTTTTCCATTGAACAGCTTCCGGGCAGCCTGGCCGTTCTCGGGGGCGGTCCCATTGGTGTGGAGATCGGTCAGGCCTTTGCCCGCCTCGGGTCGAAGGTCACGATCGTCTCCCGCACCCCGCACATCGTCCCGAAGGAGGATCCGGACGCCGCCCAGGCCCTGACGCGGTCGCTTCGCAACGAGGGGGTCACGGTCCTGGACCGCTCCGAAGTCATTTCGGTCCGTCTCGTCTCGGGCAAGAAGCGGCTCGAGATCGCGGGAACGGGATCGAGCCCTTCACACGTGGATGTCGAGGAAATCCTGGTTGCTGCAGGACGGACACCAAACGTGGAGGGACTCGGCCTGGAAAACGCCGGGGTGGCGGTCTCGGCGAAGGGAATCCAGACCGACCGCCGGTGCCGGACGACCAGCCCGTCGGTCTGGGCAATCGGAGACGTCGCCGGCGAGTTCCTGTTCACCCACTGGGCGGGGTACCAGGCCCGCGTGATTCTCCGCAACACCCTGTTTCCCCTCACGGTCGAGTGCGACTACGAGAACCTTCCGTGGACGACTTTCACGGATCCCGAGATCGCACGGGTGGGCCACTCGGAGACGAGCGCCAGCAAGGCCGGGATTCCACACGATGTCTTCCGGGTGGAGTTCTCGAGCAACGATCGGGCCGTCTGTGATGGCGAGCATGAGGGGTCCTTCGCGAAGGTCCTGGCGGATCGAAAGGGCAGGATTCTCGGAGCCACGATCGTCCATCCGCATGCGGGCGACCTCCTCGCCGAGCTCGTCCTGGCGAAAAAGCACGGCCTGCGACTCCCGGCGCTCTCCAACACGGTCCATGCGTACCCGACCCTCTCCGAGATCGGGAGGGCCCTGGGTGACGCCTATATGCGGACCCGGCTGACGGCAGGCACAAAGAGCCGCCTGACGAAGGTGTACCAGTGGCTGAGGCGGTAGAAACGCCCGTACGGGGACGTCCCTGGTGGGTCACGGGTCTTTTCGCCGGGGCCGTCATCGGAGGGCTCGTCCTGTTGTTCCGCGAGCTTCCCGTGGCTTTGTGGATCGAGAGCTTCAAGACCTACGTGGCCGGGCGCGGAGCGTGGGGGATCGTCCTCTTCGGCCTCGTCTACGCGGGGGTCTCGCTCATCCCCGGTGGTCCGGCCGCTCTTTTGACGCTGGCCGCCGGGGCCCTGTTCGGCCTCGTCACCGGCACGGTGACCGTCTCCCTCGCCTCGACCGCGGGGGCCACGATGGCCTTCCTCCTCGCCCGCACCGCGTTCCGCCAGCGGGTCGAGCGCCTGGCCGCGAAGAACCCCAGGTTTCGCGGACTCTACCGGGCCATCGAACGGCAGGGAGCCAAGATCGTGGCGCTCGTGCGGCTCTCGCCGGTCTTTCCCTTCACGTACGTGAACTACCTCTTCGGACTGACACCAGTGAAACCCGTTCCCTACGTCCTGGCGAGCTGGGCCGCGATGCTCCCCGGCACTCTCGCCTACGTCTATCTCGGGTACAGTCTCGGGGCGGCCACGGGCGCGGCCTCCCCCCGGCAGAAGGCGATCCAGATCGCGCTCGGGGTTGCCGCGGTCGTGGCCACGGCCTGGATCGCCCGGATCGCCGTGGTCTCCATTCGCAAGGCCGGACTGGAGGAAGAACGGGCGGGACCCGGTCCGGATTCCGCGGGGTCAGGGTGAACTGGAGACCCTCTTTCGCCGTAAACGGGCCGAGCCCTTGGAGAAAAAGACGATGACGTCCACAGACGACGCAGCCGGAAGAGCGCCCGCCCAGGAGTCTTTTCCTTATCGCATCGAGCGAAAGGTGGGAGAAGGAGCGATGGGCGTCGTCTACCGTGCCTTCGACCCCGTCCTTTCCCGGCCGGTGGCGATCAAGGTGATGAAGGACGAAGCCCTGGCGACACTCCCTCAGGAGAGGCGAGGCGAGGTCAAGCTCCGGTTTCTCCAGGAAGCCCGGGCCGCCGCCAAGCTCTCTCACCCCGGGATCACGACGATCTATCAGATCGAACAGCACCGCGAACGCCCCTACATCGTCATGGAGTGGCTCGAGGGCCGATCCCTGGAAGAGATCCTCACACACGGACCGCTGACGCCCGCGCACGTGGTGAGGATCGGGATCGATCTCGCAAACGCTCTGGCCGCAGCCCACCAGGCCGGGATCGTGCACCGCGACATCAAGCCCTCGAACCTCATCCTGCTCGAGAGCGGCTCTTTGAAGATCACGGATTTCGGGATCGCGCGGATCGAGGGTGGCGAGCTGATCCAGACGCGCGCGGGAGAGGTCCTGGCAACCCCTCTCTACGCCTCGCCCGAGCAGCTGAAGGGTCAGGTGGTCGACCGGCGATCGGACGTCTACTCCGCCGGCGCCGTTCTCTACCAGCTCCTCACGGGACGTCCTCCCTTTCAGGGAGCGACCGTCGTCGAGCTGGCGACGGCCGTCCTCTTCGAGAATCCCCGGCCTGTGTCGGCCTACGAGCCGGGGTGTCCGGCCGCGCTGGAGGCCGTCGTCTTCCGGGCCCTCAACAAGGATCCCGATCAGCGTTTCCAGACCGCTCCCGAGCTGGCGGACGCCCTCCTCGCAACCTCGGGTCAGCGGTCCGCCCCGCTGACGCAGGGCGTTTCCGGGGAGACCGGACGCCCTCAGTCGGACGCCGGGCGTCCTCAAGGGGACGCTGGGCGTCCTCAATGGGACGCTGGGCGTCCTCAAGGGGACGCCACGGACGCTCTCGTCAACCCCCTGGCCTCCCGGAAAGCCGGTGTCTCTCAGCCCGTTCAGACCCTTCGCGACCTCCCGGAGAATCCCCGGACGCTCGTGACCGCGGCCCTCGAGACGTTCCCGTCGCGGGCTCTCGGTCAGGCGCGGATCAAAGACGTCCTCACACGGCTGCTCGAGACGCCCCTTCACTCGGACCCGTTCTCGGGCGCGGTGAAGGTCGGCGGAGGAGTCTTCATCCTGATCCACAACGGCTGGATCGAGACGGCCATCGACCTGTCGAGGCCCGGCGTGAGCGCCGACTCCGTCCTCGAGAGCCTGTCCCCGGTCGCGGACGCCAGCATCTTCAAGCCGGCCGAGGGCCTCCCCGCGGGTGTCGTGCCGCTTCTCGCCAGTCTCCTCGGAGAGCGCAAGGTCCGCCTCTCGGGTCTGGATTCATCTCTCGTGAACCTGCCGGCGCTGGCGGCCAAGCTCGAGAGCGAATCCTTCGACGGAATCCTGAGCCTGAAGAAAAACGATGGAACCGCGCGGATTCTCACCGTGAACGGACGTCCCGTCCTGCAGCTCTTTTCCGGCTCGTGGCAGGGGCTCCCCGTGACAGAGAGCTGGCGGAACTGGATCAGCCGGACGACCGTGGAATTCCAGGTCGAGGAGGCGGTCTTCGCTCCGGCGATCGCCACGTACCGTCACGTTCTCCGCGATGTGGAAGTCGCCATCGAGAAGGCCGCGAAGTCCGAGTCCGCCGTCAAGAAGCTGACCACCAGCTCCTTCCAGAGGATCTTCCGCAAGGGTCAGGGTGAAAAGACCACTCTCCTGCGGCCCATCGGGACCGACGAGCGGGGAACCCGGCTTTTCGAGGACGATCCCGTCCGGCGCTTCCTCTCCTACCTCTTCGACGAGATGCCGGGAGTGATCAAGGAACGGGGCAAGGAGCAGTCGCTGAAGTACGTCTCCTCGTGGATTCCGCTAGCTCACAAGGCTGCGCTCCACCACGACCTTCCTCGTCCCGAGGAGCGGACGACCGACTTCTTCGACGCGGTGACGTTCGACCCGGAGGGGAAAGTCCTGATTCTGGTCGACCGTGTTCCGAGGGGAGACAGGCCCACTCTCGACCGCTTCATCGAGAAGGTCGTCGCCGCCAAGACGGCGCGGATCAAGACGGGGGATGTCGGCGGCGCGATCTTGATCGCGCCCGAGTTCGACGAGGAAACGGCGGAGGCCTACCGGGCGGCCGTCTCCAACGAGATCGAGCCGAGCCGGTCCTGGACATTCGCGGCCATCGAATCGGCAACGAACTACGAGGGCTTCGTCCGAATCGGGCCCCGTCGCGGGTTCCATCTCTTGCTGGTCGCCGAGACGGGGCAGGGATTCGAGATCGTCCTGCCGTAGAAGGGGGTGAGCGGTGGAAGCCGGATCCGACATCACCGCTCACCCTTCCGCCAGCGGCTTGGCTACTTGAGCTTCTCGAGTTCCTTGCGGATCCGCTTCTTCTGCTCCTCGTCCTCGGTCATCGAGAGCGCCTTCTCGTAGTTGAGGACGGCGTTCTTCTTGTTCCCTGCGGCCGCCCAGGCCTCGGCCAAGGAGTCCCACGTGTTCCAGGAACCGGGGCTTCAACGCTCGCCAGAAGTGATCCACATGTGCTCGTGAGAAGTGATCCACCCGTGTAGAGAGGGTTCTGATCAGCATCATCCGCCGAAGGCGCCTGAGGCGGGTCGACAGGACGGCCATGGAAT
>JAJVIN010000063.1 GCA_022071945.1 Thermoanaerobaculia bacterium
AATGTACCGGGCGCAAGAGCGTGCAAGCGGCCCCAGGATCGGGAGAGACGCCGGCCGGCGAATTCCGGCCACGAGCAGGCGGACCGAGAAATCCTACTGCTTACACAGAGCTCCTGATACCCCCCGATGGGAGTGGCACTCGTCTACAACTGGTGGTCGATCTTCGTCCGGCTCGTCCACCCCGAAGCTCGTCTGGAGGCCATCACGTCGCGGCCGTTGCTCCTCTCTGCGGTCGCGCGCCAGACCAGCCATGCCGGCCAGAAGCTCATCCGAGTGACGCCCATGCACGCCGAGGCTCCGAGGGCCCAGGGAATGCTGATGCGAGCCAGCCAGCTCTTGAGTTCGTGGAAACACGGTGCGGAGCAGTTGGCCGTCCCCTCTGTCCTCCAACGCCTTTGCGACTATTTGATCAGACTGATTGCGGGCTCACCTGCATCGAGAAGACTCCATCTGCTTCCCTGTTACGTCTGACCTACGCCCAATCCGGCACAGACCCATCCCTTCAGGACCCTCCAACTGCCGTTTCTAGGGTGATCCACCATGACCGACTGGCGGAGCCGCTTCGGTTTCCACACCGCACCCTTCACCCGAGAGCTGTCCGTCGCCCACCGCTTCTCGTTGCCGATGTTCGACGAGGTGCTCATGGCGCTCTTTCGCGCCGTCGATCAGCGCGGCTCGGCCGCTCTGGTCGCGCCTGCCGGCACCGGTAAGACCGCTCTGCTGCGCGCTCTCTTGGACCAGCTCCCCGAGGCCCGCTACCGAGTCCACTACGTCAAGGTCACCGATCTGTCCAACTGTGACCTCTGCCGCGAGATCGCCGTGGCCTGCGGGGCGCAGCCCGCTGGCTCCTATCCGATGCTCGTCAGACGTCTGCAGGAGCGCTTCCTCTCCACCATGTCCGATGACGGCGTCAGGCCCGTCCTCCTCTTGGACGAAGCCCAAGGCCTTCGTCCCGAGGTCTTCAGCCTCGTGAAGATCCTCACCAACTTCGAGATGGACAGCCGCCTCGTCCTCTCCGTCATCCTCGCCGGCCAGATGTCCCTTCGTGATCTGCTGCGACAGCCCGCCCACGAAGCCGTGACCCGCCGTCTCGTCCACCTGGCCAGCCTCAGGACTCTCTCGCGCCCGGAATCCCACCGCTACCTCGCGCACCGCTGCTCCATCGCCGGAGCCACAACCTTCCCCTTCGATACAGGCGCCTGCGATGCCGTCTTCGAGGTCGCCTGCGGCAACCTGCGCGCCACGGATCAGCTCGCAGCCAAGGCTCTCGAGGTGGCTCACGATGCCGGCGCCGCGATCGTCGACTCCGGTCATCTCGCAATCGCCCGCCGCCTCCTCTGGCCGTGAGCGCCTGCCCTCCATACGCGACCGCCACGCCCGCGCCTAGCAGCTTCTCGGGAGCGAGGACGAGATGCCACGCCACTCCCTCCTCCCGGGAGCAGCGCTCGGCGGCTTGACACTCGTGCCTGCTTCCGTGATTCCCGATCCCTCGCCCACCCCCGATCCCGCGGGCTTTGTGCGCGCCGTGCTCGACGCCTACAGAACGACCCCGGGCACCGCCGGTCGCACACGGCCCGCCGACCGGCGCCTCGCCTACGATCTCTGCGCTCGCGGAACCCAGCTCCAAACGGTCTTCGACGCCCTCCTGCTCGCCTCCGCTCGCCGCTTCGCCTCCGCCTCTCCATCCAATCCTCCTCCCACCGTCCGCTCCCTCGCCTACTTTCAGGGCGCCATCGACGAACTCCTGCACGCCCCGCTCCAACCCGGCTACAGGTGCTACCTCGAACGCACTCTCGCCCGATCGCTCGCGGCGCTCCCGCCCCGCCCGCCGTCGCCCCCACCTGACCGCACTTGATCAAAACTCCAACGACCTCTCCAGCTGCCGCTGGGGCCTGACGCCCTCGCGCACCGTCGCGAATGCCCCTCGAAACATCCGTATCCTGTGACATCCACCGCGCAACGGACCGAGTCCTTGGTCATGCAACGCAACAACCCCTCACCCGCCTGCCGGCACCCTCTCCCCGCTGCCGCGGGGCGAGGGAATGAGAGGGGGCGGATCTTAGTCTCGACCGCCGGGACGCGAGGAAGAGAGCAGGTCGGGGGCACAGCTTCCTTAGCCCGGTGAATGATCACCGGACTACTTAGCGTCCGGCACTCGGGAACAGACACGACTTCACGGAATCCCTCCACCAGGAGAAAGTGTGTCCACCTGATTCGTGGCAACGCGACCCAACCCCCGGCTCGCCTACAGCACGACCCGGTTGTCTCCCGCTCTCCGGGTCTTCTTCTGCCGGTCGAAGTACTCGAGGAGCGGGATCAGGGTCTTTCTCGAGAGCCCCCAGAGGTCGCGAAAGGCCGCGACGTTCATCTCGCGGCCGGAGAGAGGCGCGAGCTTGGCCGCCGCCGCCTCGACGGGCTCGCGGTGGACGACCACGTCCGGGGACAGGCGAATGAAGACTCCGAGCCGCAAGAGATGCGAGACCAGTCCGTCCACCACCTGGGGCTTCGTCCGGAGCGAGGCCGCCAGGTCGACGTGTTTCGGCGGGTCGAAGCCCGCGACCCGGTAGGCCTCCGCGATCTGGGCCGCGAACCCCGTCAGCTCTTCCTTGACGGCTGCGGTCGCGGTGCCCGGAGGTCCGACCAGATCCTTGTCGGGCACGACGGTCCGCTCTTCGATCAGGACGGCGAGCCACGCCTCTGCCGTCGCGGCGGAGAGGCCGAGACCGAATTTCTGGAGAAAGGCGCTGCGGGCCATGAACGGAGACGGAGCCCCGCTTCTCCGATGCTCCGCGAGGATCGCCTGCGCCCGGATCCGCAGGTCCTTTTCTGGCGCGGTCGCGGCCAAGAGACCCGGGGCCAGTTGCCTCACCGACTTCTCCTCGACGAGAGGTTTCACCGCTGCCTCGGTCCGGTGCAGCGGCAGGCCGAGCCGGGAGGCGAGGGAAGTCAGTGTGATCCCCTGCGCGCCAGTGTTTTCGAGGAAGAGCCTGGCAGCTTCTGTTGGGCTCCCCGCCACCAGGATGGAGACCGCTTCCGGCGAGAGCGGCTCCCGCTTCGTGATCCGCCTCGGAGCGGTGTCGAGAACGCGTCCTCCGCCGAGGGTTTCCATGGGGGACGGCCGCCTGAGGATGAACCGGTCGTTGCGCAGGACCGCCGCGGGGGACTCCAGCAGGATCTGGACGACTGCCCTCGTCCCCGGCTTGACGTCTTTCGCCTCCTGGCTCTCTCGTGACGGAACGAGCAGCCGTCCGCCGATCTCGGCCGTGCCGTGGTGGAACCGGACGCGCATCCCGTTCGAGAGTGGCCGCGGCTGTGACGGCAATATGAGGATCTCCGCCGTGAGGAACCGTGAGGGTTCGATGGCCGACGGTGAGTAGACACACTGGCCCCGCTCGAGTTCCTCCAGCTCCACACCCGTCAAGTTGAGGCTCGTCCGGGCTCCCTCGCTCGCTCCTTTCCGCTCCTTGCCGTGCGACTCGATTCGCCGGATCCGGACTTCCCGGCCGGGAGGCCAGAGTGTCAGCCGGTCCTCGGCGGCGATCGCGCCTCCGGTGAGCGTTCCCGTGACGACCGGCCCGAAGCCCTTTATCGCGAAGACGCGGTCGACGAAGAGCCGGGTCACGTGGTTCTCCGGATGCCGCTCGGCAACTCCGCGGGCCGCCACGGCGAGCGCGGCCTTCAACTCGGGAAGCCCCGCTCCCGTGACCGCCGAGACCGGAATCACCGGCGCGTTCTCGAGGAACGTCCCCTTCACCGCCATCCGGATGTCCTCTTCCACGAGTTCGCCCGTCTCCGCGTCCACGAGATCGGCCTTCGTCCGGACGACCAGGCCGTGCCGGACGTCGAGGAGCGAAAGGATGTCCAAGTGCTCGCGTGTCTGTGGCATGACCCCGTCATCGGAGGCGACCGTCAGGATCGCGACGTCGATCCCGGTGGCGCCCGCGACCATGGTCCTGACGAACTTCTCGTGCCCGGGAACGTCCACGAAAGAGAAGGTGATGCCGTCCCAGCTCGCGTGGGCGAACCCGAGTTCGATCGTGATGCCCCGTGACTTCTCCTCCGGCAACCGGTCCGGGTCGGTTCCGGTGAGCGCCAAAACGAGCGAACTCTTCCCGTGATCGATGTGTCCGGCGGTCCCCACGATGACGCGGTCGGGCGCTTTCATCAGTCCCCCTCAGTATTCCGGTGACGTCGACGTTCGGCTGTCGTCGACGGGAGCGCTCTCGCCGGAGAGCCTCGCGGCAATGGCCCGCGCCACCCTCAACCCGTCGAGCGCCGCCGACACGATACCCCCCGCGAAGCCCGCCCCCTCGCCCGCCGGGTAGAGCCCCGGCAGCGATGTCGACTCGCAGAACTCGTTTCGCTCGATCCGGACCGGCGACGAGGTGCGTGACTCCGGTGCGATCAGGACCGCCTCCGAGGAGATGAAGCCCTTCATCTTCCGGTCGAAGGCGGAGATCCCCTCGGTGAGCGCCGCCAGATACGGCTCCGGGTAGATGCCTTCCAGGCGCCTCGGGACAACGGCAGGCCCGTAGGTCCCGCGCGGGAGGTCCCGTGGCTCCCTCTTCGTCTTTTCGCGTGAGAGAAAGTCAGTCACCCGGATGGCCGGGGCCGCGTAGGTGCCGCCACCGAGTTCGAACGCCTTCCGCTCGATCTCCCTCTGGAACCGCATCCCCGCAAGGAGAGGCGCCGCTTCCAGGGGAGCGAAGTCCTCGGGACGGGTCTGGACGACGAGCCCCGAGTTGGCAAAGCCGCTGACCCGCTTGTAGCGGGACATCCCGTTCGTGACGACGCCACCGGCCTCGGAGGAGCAGGCGATCACCTCGCCACCGGGACACATGCAGAACGTGTAGACGCCCCTTCCGTTCGACGCCATGTGCGTCTGCTTGTAATCGGCCGGGGCCACGCCGCACGCGGCCGCGATCTGGCCGTACTGGATGAGATCGATGGCGTCCTGCGGGTGCTCGATCCGAACGCCCATCGCGAAGGCCTTCGGCGACATCGCAACGCCGCGCGTCAGGAGGGCCTCGACGGTGTCTCGCGCCGAGTGCCCCAGGGCAAAGACGGCCAGGTCGACCGGAATCTCCTCGCCGGTCGAAAGGACCAGGGACCGCAACTTCCCCTCCGGACCGTCGCGGACGACGTCGGCGACCTTCGCCCGGTAGCGCAGAGTGGCTCCGGATTCCTGGAGATGTCTGCGGATGTTGCGGAGAACGACGACCAGCCGGTCGGTCCCGATGTGGGGCTTGGCGTCGTAGAGGATTGTGTCGGGCGCACCGAAGCGGTGGAGGGTGTCGAGGACGACGGCGATCTTGTCGTGCCTCTTGCCGCAGGTGAGCTTGCCGTCACTGAAGGTCCCGGCTCCGCCTTCCCCGAACTGTACGTTCGACTCGGAGTCGAAGGTGCCCGTCTTCCAGAAACGCATGACGGTCCGGTACCTTTCCTCGGCGGCGTCACCCCGCTCGAGGACGAGAGGGCGAAGGCCGGCGTCCGCGAGGGCCAGCGCCGCGAAGAGCCCGGCGGGGCCGGTCCCGACCACCGCGACCCGGACCGTCCGGTCGATCTTCGGAAGGAGGAGTTCGTGGGCACGAGGAGGCGGGATCTCCTGCAGCACCACGGGTGGAGCGGCTTCGTACCGGAGTTCCCTGTCACTCTCGAATTCGACCGTCCACTCGTAGTAGAGGTCAGGCTTCTTTCGAGCGTCGAGGGACCGGCGCACGACCGAGAAATCCGTCAGGACTTCGGGCGCCGTCTGGAGCATTCGGGCGACGGAGGCGAGGTCGATCGTCTTGGGGGCCCGGGTGCGGAGTCCGGAGAGCCGGTACCGTGGCATACGCCGGTATTCTAGGAACATGAGTGCCGCTGCCCTGCCAAAAGAGACCGAGGTGAAGTTCGAGCTTGGCGACCGGGAGGCATTCGAGGGCCGGCTCCTGGCCCGCGGAGCGACTCGGGGTCCCAGGGAATTCGAGTCGAACACGCTCTTTGACAGTCCGGCCGGTTCCCTCCTGGCGGCCGGGACGGTGCTGAGGGTTCGTGAGACCGAGGGTCGCGGACTCCTGACCCTGAAGGGGCCAAAGGAAATCCGGGATGGCGTCAAGACCCGGCTCGAGATCGAGACGGGAGTCGATTCAGCCTCCTCGCTCAGGGCGATCTTCGAGAAGCTGGGGTTCTTCCCGGGATTCCGGTACGACAAGTACCGGACGGTCTGGACGTTTTCCGATCCGGGCCGTCCGATCGTGGTCGTGGACGAGACGCCGCTGGGTCTTTACGCCGAGATCGAGGGAGAGGAGCCGGCGATTCGCGAGCTGGCCCGAGATCTCGGGATCGCCGAGACGGACTTCATCGCGGAGTCCTATCCCGCGCTGTGGAACCTCGCCCGTCTCGTCGATCCGTCACGGCCGCGGGACATGGTCTTTTCGTGATCGCCTGGGCGGCCGGTTGCCTGCGGGTGCGGTTGGCTTGTTCCCGCCCACCCCTGGAGAACCTGCCGGTTGGAGTTGGCCGGAGCGGGGGAAGGACCTCCAAGTACGAGCTTCGCCTGATCTTCGGCTCGTCCTCCCGCAGTGACACCTTGGAGCGTGATTGCACTCCCATCCAAGCGAATCGGCACGCCATGCGCGGCCATGACCCACGTTAACGATCCGATTTGGCTGCCAGGACCCACTCGCATTCCCGTTCGTGAGGGACTTGGCCGCGCCACCCCGGCTAGGCGCAAGCATGGCGGAAAGACCTACGAGTCCGTCCTCCTCTGCGGGTCCATCCGTGGCGGCAAGGCGGCCCGGCCCACCACCCTCGGCGGCATTTCCCATCTGCCCGCCCCGATCGTCGAGATGATCCGGCGCGCCCTCAAGGGCGAGGCCTTCACCCCGCTCGTCTCGGGCCCCTCCTCTCCCGAAACCCTCCCCTGCGAACACGTCTAGGCCATCCTGGCCTCGATCTGAAAATTCGGCTTCGAACCCCCGATCAGCTCCAAGAAAGAGAAGCCGAAAGCGGGACCTCGTCATCGGGATCGTCGCGGCACATCTGCTCTTCGGCGTTTCGAACTCCTCGACAGTCAACGCCTGGTAGACGACGACGCTCGCCCGGGACTTGGGTGCAGCAGCTCCTGATGAGAACGAGCTGTCGGCCGCCATGGCCTGGCCTCTCTCCCGGCGGGAAGCCATCGTGATGAAGCTAGCGGGAAAACACCTGAGAGACGGAAGGTTCGCCCCGTTCGATTGATGACAGGGAGGGGGCCGGAGGTCTCCCGACCCTTCAGGCCCTTCGACGTCCTTCTCCGAGCGTCCGGCGCACGCTCCCGCCAGGCCGTCACAATCGCGGCCACCGTAGCCCGCTTCATGATTGTCGCCCCGCCCACCCCACTGCGGGCCCGAGCGCTCTGCCGCCTCGGATCGTAGCCAGACGCCACGGACATGGCCTCACACGATCCCGGGGAATGCAGCGACTCACGCCACTGTTCGCTGGAAGTCCGGACAGCAGCACCTTTCCGGGCCCGGCGCCGTTTCCTGGTTCCCTGCCGCGTAGCGGTTTCGTTCAAGATGAACTAGAGTTAGGGTCGTGCTTCCGAATCTGCTGCGTCTTGGTATCAACGGAAGCCATGGAAAGCGAGGTATCAGTCGAGTGAGCAGAATTCTGACCTTCCGTGTCCGCGCTAGCCTACTACTGTTGTTCGTGTTTCCCATTTCTCTCGTCGCCCTCGGCATGCCCCCCGACCCGAACCCCGGCGACTATGTAGACTTTCTCTCGTATTTCGCGACTACGGTGCCAGGCGCATGTGTGTCCAGCAATCCCACCTCTCCCAGCGGCGACCGCATTAGCATTGAGTCTCCCAGCGGATGCGGCAGGGATATGTATCATTACACTAAGGGGGTGAATTCCAACAACTACCCCTTCGCCATAGAGACGTTCTTCGTGGAAGGCTCGTTTGTCAAGCTTATCGAGGAGATCAGCATTAACAACACCAACCCGTGGTGTCTCAGTCAGTCGGAGGGTTACCGATCTTTCGTTGACCTGCAAACCTACCACAAGGGCTTTCGCTGGGCCCTTACCGGATTCCGAGGCGATTATGCCTCGTTCCCGGTGCCGACATACCTAGAACACTATTGGGTTTACGACAGCACCAATCCTCCTCAGGGCATGTATGGCTCCTGTGCTCCACCCGGCACTGGCCCATACTACGGATGCTACCTTGGCTCATATCCCATCTGCCCTCCCGGCCACGGCGATTGCACCGCCAGTAGCTACGTCTATATGTGGACCGAATCATGGCCCGGCTGGCTGACCAATCGGCTGAAGTCCGATGCTGTATTCGACGTCAGCGTTGTTGCGGTGATGGGCTGTGCGGGTTACTGCGAGACGTACTACTACGGGAAGTTCTGGGATCCGGATCTAGCGGCCTGGCAAGGTCTTGGCCAGATCGCCTATCAGCAGCAGCCGAACGGCGGCTATCTCGTCAGTTGCGACCCACAGATCAGTTGCGTAAGCTGCCCGTAGTGCCTTTCCGGCGTGCGCGTGTCGCGACTGGATTCGCTCTTGGAGACCATCCCCCCTATACGACGGGCCGATGAGGCAAGAAGATCCGAGCGCTCCGCCGGACGGAAGTGGGAAGGGGTGCCATGACGAGTAACCAGGGCAGGCGCTGCTCATCTTGCGGCCGGTCGGGAGGCCATGGCTCGTGTGTCTGGCCTGTGACAATCACGGGGAGGCATCCTGCTTCATCAGCATTCACGCAGTTTCACGCGGCTCGCTGCCAGTGAGGGACGACATGCACCCAACGCCGAGGCAAGACGACACGCAGGAGCGGATGCGCCGCGACTGGGATTCCCGCGCCACGAAGGACTATCGTTTCTTCATAGCAAGCGGACACGCTGGATCTGACGAAGCCTTCCTGGAATCCGGCAGACAAGAAGTAGAGCACGTCATTCTTGACGGCATCGTGCTGAGCCCACAGGCGGTGGTTCTCGAGATCGGCTGTGGCGCCGGAAGGCTCTTACTCCCGTTCGCGGAACGCGTCGCCCATGTCTTTGGCGTGGACATATCACCGCGCATGATCTCCAGAGCGAGGGAACTCTGCAGCTCCGCACGGAACATCACCGTTAGCGTTACCGATGGCACGCTTGCAGAGTTTCAGGACGCGTCGATCGACCTCGTCTTTTCGTACATCGTTTTCCAGCACATCCCAGAAGAAAGGTCCATTGCCGAGTACCTTCGCGAGGCTGCTCGTGTACTGCGACCCGGGGGGATCTTCCGATTCCAAGTCGATGGCCGAACGCACGTGATGGAACGGTCTGGGTGGGCACCAAACACGTATGACGGCATCAAGTTCGCCGCAAGCGGAATAAGGAAACTCGTTGCGGATGCCAGGCTTGAAATCCTGGAGGAATGGGGAATGGACACCCACTACTACTGGATCACCGCACGCTCGCCGGGCGCCGGCGGCCATGCACGTCTACTGGTTCGCGACTTCGATCGAACACTACTTGAAGAAGTCCTTCGGAGAGTCGGGGCGGACAGACCGGCGGAGCGTAGCGAACGGATCATCGCCGGCAACGAGAGCATTCGCCGGGCGGTGGCCTGCCTGGAGGTATCGAAGATGCCGTCGGACTCGGAGGCCTTTGTCAGAGATGTCTATTTGAGGGTCTTGGGGAGACATCCTGACGCCGCCGCCCTAAGCTTTCACGTCGGAAATCTGAGTTCCAAGAGACTCCAAGAGGATCGCGGCGAGTTCCTGGATAGCTTTTTCATGGGCCGTGTCGTCCGCGATCTCGTCTTTCCCGTCGTTCCCTCGATCCCCTGGTACCGGCGGGAGCAGATTACCGAAAGGCTTGCGCGCCGGGGAGCGCATACCTCCTCCTCTGCCACGTTTCTGGAGTACGTGGATCTCATCTCGCAACGAATCTCCACGATGGGGACGGCGGACGCCGTGGACGAGTGCTTCGACATCATCCTATGCCGGCAGCCCGATGCGGAAGCTGCAAACCACTATAGGCACATGCTCGAAGCGAGCCCCTTCGGACGGCGTCTACTCGTTCGCGAAGTGCTCGCAGCGCAGCCTGACAGACTGACTCCAGCACCGCCTCGTCAGGAGAACGTCCTCCGCCTCACTGAAAGGCTCTCCAAAGAACTGCTGGCTACGTCCAAACCTCCAGCGCAGGGCGAGTCGTTCCCAGGCGAAGCCCATATCGCCAGTTGTCTGCTCAAGGCTGGGATCACGGACGACGAGCCGGGCTTCGTTCAGCAGGCTTACATGGCTATTCTCGGGCGGTCGGCAGACACCGAGGGCGAAGGGCACTATTCCGGTTTGCTGAAGTCTCGTGCCCTCAGTCGCTCATACTTCCTGCGGGAACTCCTTTGGTGCGAAGAACTCAGGCGTTAGCCGGAGCCGAAGGCCCGGGGACCTCGCACGCGACCGGGTCCGGTCCTGCTCAGGAACGGGCGGAACCGGTTGAAGGAGAAGCGATGACGTTCCGCGACGGACGATTTCCGACACGGGAGGCGGGTGGGCCTGGATGATCGCCCTCGTTCTCGCGGCCGGCTTCGGCACGCGCTTCCGTCCCGCGACGCTGACGACTCCGAAGCCACTCCTTCCCTTCCTCGGGCGGCCGATCCTGCACCACGTCTTCGACCACCTGATCGCCGCCGGAGTCGATTCGTTCACCGTGAACGCTCACCACCTGGCCGAGACCTTGATTCGCACGGTCGGGAAGAGCTACAGGGAAAGGCCGGTTTTCTTCTCGATCGAGGCCGAGATCCTCGGCACGGCGGGCGGGATCCGCATGGCCTGGACGCGCGGACTCCTCGGGGGCGAACCCTTCGCCGTCGCCAACGGGGACGTCTACACGACGCTTCCGGTGGCACCCCTTCAGGACGCACTGGCGGCGCCGGGAGTCGTCACGGCGCTCGGCGTGATCCCGAACGCCAACCCGGACAAGGAGACACCTCTCTGGGCGGATTCGAACGGCCGGCTGTGCGCGCTCGGCGCCCGTCCCGGCGCCGCCGTCACGGGTCCATGGCTCTTCACGGGTCTCCAGGTGGCGAAGCCGGAACTGGTGGAGCGAATCCCGGAGGGCTTCTCCGAGCTGGCTCGCGACGTCCTGCGGCCCTCTTGCGAGAACGGGGACGGAGCGATCGCGCTCGTCCCGTTCCGGGTTCCGGCCGAGGGCGTCTGGTTCGACCTCGGCTCTCCCGAACGACTCGCCACGGCGGAGAGATCCGTCTCGGGCATGCTCGAGACCGCTGTCCCTTCCGATCCCGCGCGGGAGTAGCTGTCGTTACGGGCTAACCGCGATTTCCGACAGGAGGAGCACGCTGTCGGCCCGGGGCCGGAGCGAGTACCGCTTCTCGGTCACGAAGACGTCCTCCTGGAAGTAGAGCGGCACCCACAGCATCTCGTCCATCACCCGGGTCATGATGTTGTGGAGCATCACCCTGCGGCTGGGAGCTTCGAGCAGTTCGGAACTCTTCTCGATGAGTTCGTCGATGTCACGGTTCGAGTAGCCGGAGACGTTGCTGGCGCCGTAGTTCTCGTCGCGGGTGTGGAAACCAGCGTCCCACAGATCGCTGGCGTCGCCCGTGGTGCAGCCGAATCGGTTGACGAAAAACGCCGGTCCGCCGTTCTCCCGGAGGCGGAAGAACTCCGAGTCGGGCAGCTCCACGATCTGGGCCCTGACTCCGATCTCCGCCAGCATCGGCTGGACGCCTCGTGCGGCGTCCGCGAGGATCTTCCGGGTGTGAAGCGCCACGACGAAGCCCTCCGCGTGGCCCGCCTTCGCGAGCAGGGCCTTCGCCTCGGCCGGATCGAACGGCAGTTCGGGCAAGGACGGGTTGTGCCCGAAGATGAAAGTCGGGACGAGCTGGGAGGCGGGAACGGCAAAGGACGGGAGGGCGGCGGCCAGCCGGGGGCGATCGATGGCCAGGGAGACGGCTTTGCGGACATCCCTCTTTCGGAAGGGGTTGGCCTCGGAGGAGCTGGCGGAGATCCGGTCGCTCGAGAGGTTGAATGCCGCGTGGACCAGGAAGTTCCCCGTCCTCCTGAAGAGGGACAGGTTCGAATTGCGCGCCACCTCGCCCTCGCGGGAGCGCGACGGGTTCTGCGCGATCTGGGCACGGCCAGTGACGATGTCCGTGGTGGCCTCGTCCGGGGACCGCCCGAGGAGAAAGGTGGCCTCCTCGATCTTCGGTTTTTCCCCCCAGTAGCCCTCGAAGCGCGTGAGCCGGATCGACGTCCCGGGAGTCCAGCTCGAGAGTTTGTAGGGCCCCGTCCCGACCGGTGCGCTGGCGAGGGTCTGGGCAGAGCCTGCCGGCACGATGTGCACGAGCGAGAGCTTGTTGAGCAGGAGGCTCATCGGGTGCGTCGTCTTGATCTCGACGGTCAGGTCGTCGAGGGCCTTGACCGACGTGATTCGGAGGGCGTAGACGGAGTTCTCGAGTTCGGGGTGCTGGCGAAGACGGTCGATCGAGTAGACGACGTCGGCGGCGGTCAGCGGCCGGCCGTCATGGAACTTCACCGACGGGCGGAGATGGAAGATCCACGTCAGGAGGTCGGGGTTGACCCATCGGGCAGCCAGACTCGGGGCAATCCCCATGTCGGCATCCGTCTTGACGAGCGGCTCGAAGAGCTGGCTCGAGAATACGAACTCGGCGAGGCGGTCGTGGGAATGGGGATCGAGCGTCTCGGGATCATGGGGAACCGACACGGTGATGCGGGCCTGCGTGCCGCCGGACGGATTCGGGCCATCAGGACCGCGCCGGCAGGCACTCAGGAGAAGGGCGAAGCCGGTCCCCACCAAGAGCAGGCTGGAGACAAGAGACCGCCACCGCGCCGGATTTCGGCTCCCGGCGTTCACAGGTCAGTCGTCGTCGCGAACGAGGACGCCCTCGTACCGGGCGCCAAGGGCGGCCTTGAGACCGGGCGTATCGGGACAGTTGACCCTCATGATCAGCTCGCGTTGCCCTTCCGGCACCTTTGCGTAGGAGACCAGGATGGAGAGGATCGTGCCGCCCATCTCGCGGCAGACGTCGGCGATCTCCCGGATGGAGCCGGGCTGGTCGGGCACGAGGACGCTGATCCGTGTCTTGAGCCGGTTGGCTCCCGTCACCTCGACGAGCGCCCGGAAGACGTCGGCCTCGGTGAGGATTCCGGCCAGATCGCCGTCCGCATCGAGGACGGGCAGGCCGCCGATCTTCTTTTCGAGCATGAGGCGAGCGGCCTTCTCGATCGTGTCGTCCGGCCTGATCGTGACGAGAGCGGTGGACATGATGTCCCGGATCTTCAGCTTCTCGATCAGGACATGAAGCTCCCAGATGTCCAGGGAAGTTGCCCGGGAGGGCGACGCCGCCTTCAGGTCGCGGTCCGTCACGATCCCGACGAGCTTGCCGTCCTTCAAGACCGGGAGGCGCCTGATCTTCCGTTCCTTCAGGATCCGAAGGGCGGTTCCGAGCGAGTCGTCCTCCGAGATGGTGGCCGGAATCCGGGACATCCACTTTTCCACGAGCATCGCGACTCTCCTTCAGAGCCCCAGATAGGCTTTCTTGACGTGTTCGTCGTTCAGGAGGTCCTTGCCGGTGCCGGTCAGGACCACGCGGCCATTCTCGAGAACGTAGGCGCGGTCCGCGACGCCGAGACTCTTGAAAACGTTCTGCTCGACGATCAGGACCGTGACGCCCTGCTTGTGAACGTCCTCGATGACCCGGAAGATCTCCGCGACGAGAAGAGGGGAGAGGCCAAGGGAGGGCTCGTCGAGCATCAGGAGCCTGGGCTTGGACATGAGCCCCCGCGCGATGGCGCACATCTGCTGCTCGCCCCCGCTCAAGGTCCCGGCCGCCTGCTTGGCGCGCTCCTTCAGCCTTGGGAACAGGGTGAACGCGTGGTCGAGCATCTCGGCCCGGGTCTTTTTCGCCTCCGGGGTCAGGGCCCCGAGGAGAAGGTTCTCCCTGACCGTCATTTCAGGGAACAGACGCCGTCCTTCGGGCACGTGCGAGATCCCGAGCGTGATGATCTCGTGCGGGGGGCGCGTGTGGAGCGGCTTCCCTTCGTAGGTGACGGATCCCTTGCGGGGCCTTATGAGACTCGAGATGGTCAACAGAGTCGTGCTCTTGCCCGCGCCGTTTGCCCCGATCAGGGCCACGATCTCGCCCTTCTTCACCTCGAGGGAGACGTCCCACAAGACCTGGACATCGCCGTAGGCCACGTCGATTCCAGAGATCTCAAGCATGGGCGCCTCCCAGATAGGCCTCGATGACCTGAGGGTCGTTCGCGACCTCCTCGGGCTTGCCCTCGGCGATTCTCTCCCCGTAGCAGATGGCCAGAACCCGCTGCGAGAGCGACATGATGACCTTCATGTTGTGCTCGATGATCAGGATCGTGACCCCGCTCTGGTGGATCTTGCGGACGATCTCGAGGGTGGACTGGACCTCCGATGGGTTGAGACCGGCGAAGTTCTCGTCCAGAAGGAGGAGATCGGGTTTCGTCGCCAGCGCCCGCGCCATCTCGAGGCGCTTGCGCATCCCGAGCGGGAGACTCTTGGCGAGACGGTCTTTCCAGGGCTCCATGTCGGTGAACGAGATCGAGCGCATCGCCAGCTCTTTCGCCTCGTTGAGACGCGAGGTGTGAACGAAGGCCGAGGCCATCACGTTCTCGAGGACGGTCAACCGCTGGAGCGGCTTGACGACCTGGAAGGTGCGGGCGAGACCGCGCTGGCAGATCTTGTGGGGCTTGAGGCCGTCGATCCGCTCGGACTTGAATGTCACCGTGCCCTTCGTCGGCGGAAAGTAGCCGTTGATGAGATTGAAGATCGTGGTCTTTCCGGCGCCGTTGGGGCCGATCAGTCCGAGGATCTCGCCCTTCTCGAGCGAGAACGACATGTTCGAGACCGCCATCAGGCCGCCGAACTGCCGCGAGACGCCGGAGAGCTCGAGCAGGCTCATGCGGCACCTCCCTCTTCCTTCAGCCGTTGGGCGCGGCGAGAACGGAACTCGTTGATCGATCCGACGACCCCGTTGGGGAAGAAGATGATGATGGCGATGATCAGCGCTCCGAAGAAGACCAGATGGCCGGACTTCACCCAGACCCTGAGGGCCTCGGAGAGCAGGATGTAGATCAGGGCGCCCGCGGCCGGGCCCGTGTGGGTCGCCGCTCCGCCGAGCATCGTGACCAGGATCATCATCACCGATATGTGCTCGATGCCGAAGACGATCCCGGGATCGATGAAGCCCATGTAGTTCGTGTAAAACGCCCCGCCCACCCCGGTGAAGAAGGCACTGATGAGCAGGGAATAGAGCTTGTACCGGGTCGTGTCGATCCCGAGTGACTCGGCCGCGTCCTGGTCCTCCCGGATGGCGAGGAAGTAGTAGCCGAGCTTGCTCTTCATCACGGTGTGGATGACCCAGAAGCAGAGCGCCGCGATCGCCAGGATGATGTAGTAGTAGGCGGCCTTCGAAGTGAACGGCGGGATGTAGAGGATCCCCTCGGCGCCGTTCGTCAGCTCCTTCCAGTTCAACGCAACGAGGCGGAGAACCTCGGAGAGAGCGAGGACGGAAAGGGCGAAGAAGGGGCCGCGAAGCCGGAAGCAGATCCAGCCGATGAAGGTGGCCACGATGCAGGCCGCGATCCCGCCGAGGAGGATTCCCGTCCAGGCGAGAGGAGCCTTTTCCGTCACCTTGAAGATGATGCCCGCGGTGTAGGCGCCGACCCCGAAGAACGCCGCGTGCCCGAAGGAGACCTGCCCCGTGTAGCCGCCCAGGAGATTCCAGCTCTGGGCGAGCAGAGTCCACAGGAGGACGAGGATGAGCATGTGGAGGATGTAGGGGTTTTTCAGGACGAGGGGGATCAGGAGGAGGACGGCGGCGGGCACGCCTACCTGGAGAAGCGTCTTCTGCACCGCCTCACCTCGCCGTCGACTTTCCGAGGAGACCCTTGGGCATGAAGATCAGGACGGCAACGAAGATGATGAATCCGATGGCGTCCTTGTACCCGAGAGAGACGTAGACGGACCCGAGGGATTCGGCCAGTCCCAGAACGACGCCTCCCAGAACGGCACCGGCGATGTTCCCCATCCCGCCCAGAACCGTGATGATGAAGGCCTTCAGGGTGAACGGGCCCCCGATCTGCGGGAAGAGGTAGAAGATCGGGGCGAGGAGGGCTCCGGCGGCTCCCACGAGGGCGGAGCCGAGACCGAACGTGACCCACGTCATCCGCTCGGTGTTGATGCCCATGAGGGCGGCCGCCCTCTTGTCCTGGGCCGTGGCGCGGATCATGCGGCCCATGTCCGTTCGGCCCAGGAAGAGGAAGAGGGCGGTGCCGATCACGATGGCGATCCCGAACGCGATCAGCATGGGAACGCTGAAGGAAAGGGAGAGGGTCTGCCCGCCGAGCGAGAGGTCCCAGTAGATGGTCTTGTCTTTGTACTCGACGGGGACCGAACGGTAGTCAGCCGAGAAGAGGAGGAGAGCCAGGTTCGACAGCACGAGGCCGATGCCGACCGTGAGAAGAACCTGGTTCTCCGGCAGGATCGACTCGACCTTGATCACCGGAGCGATCAGGAACTTCTGGATCGCCGCTCCCAGGACGAAGAGGACGATCAGGACGAGGGGAAGCGAGACGTAGGGGTCCAGATGCATCAGGGTGAACGCCCAGAACGTCACGTACATTCCGATCATCATCAGCTCGCCGTGAGCGAGGTTGATGATGCCCATGACGCCCATGATCAAAGACATCCCGAGCCCGATGAGGGCGTAGAGCCCTCCGAGCAGGATGCCGGAGATCAGGACTTGGAACAGGAGTTCGAGTTGCCCGGCGAGCTGCGCTGACATGCTCCCTTCCTCGTACTCCGCCCGGGCCTATTTGCGTTCGCGCCAGCGCGGGACGGGGAAGACGTATTTGGCGGAGGCGAGGTTCTCCGGCCAGACGGTCTCGAACTTCTTGTTCAGCCACTGGCCGAGCAGGGTCTCCATCTTGTTTTGATTGGTGAATTTGTCCCACGAGATGAACTTCACGGGGCCGAAGGCCGTCATCATGTCGGTGGCGGCCAGGGCGTCGCGCAGGTCATCGGCGGACCAGCTCTTCGCCCGCTTCAGAACGTCCTCGAGAACGTAGGCCGTGGCGTAGGCCTCGGCCGCGTGGTAGCTCGGGGCCTTCTTGGCGCGGGCGATGAACTTCTCGTTGAACTCCTTGGCGCCGGGGTACTTCACCTGGGGCGTCCAGAGCGTTGCCGACATGGCAAAGGCGGACGCGTCGCCCGCGTTCTCGATGAACTCGGGAAGCGTGTGGCCGGCGGCTCCGCCGATGAAGGCCTTGGGGTTGATGTCGAGCTCCTTGCTCTGACGCATCAGGAGCGAGGCGTCCATCAGGTACGACACCATGTAGATGATGTCGGGCCGCAGCGACTTGACCTTCTGCAGGATCGGCTTGAAGTCGACGGCTCCCTGCTGATAGCCCTCGTGGAGCACGACCTTGATGTTCTTGCCCTCGCAGTAGCCCTTGATGGCGTTGGAAGTCGAGGTCCCGAAGTCGGTGTTCTCGTAGAGGATCGCGATCGACTCCGGCTTGGCGACCGTCTCGAAGAAGTTCTGGACGGCCTTGGCATAGAGGCTGGACGGGGTGTTGAGGCGGAAGACGTACTTGTAGCCCTGCTGGGTGATCTTGTCGGCGGCGCCGGTGTCGACGAGGTAGGGGACCTTGTATTTCTCGGCGGTGGCGGCCACGACCGAACTGCACGCGCTCGAGTACTCACCGGCGATCATGGGGTACTTGTTGACGGTGATGAACTTCTCGACGATGGCGGCCGACGTGTCTTGCTTGGCGCCGCTGTCCTGGATGTCGAACACGAGCTTGGTGCCCTTGGCGCCGGCTCTCGCGTTGATCTCCTCGGCGGCCATCTCGTAGGCGATCTTCTTCATCTCGCCGAACTTGGCCTCGGCACCGGTCAGGGGAAGGGGAATGCCGACCTTGAACTCCTTCTGCTGCGCGAGAGCGGGGAAGGACGCCGCGGCGAGGACAGCGGCGATCAGGGCAGACGTCTTCTTCATCAACTGCTCTCCTAGAAGTAGGAAGCCTGGAGTTGGAGAACGAACTGGTTCGTTCCCTTGACCGTCGCGGTCTCGGTATCGATGTCGAAACGCTGGTACATCCCCTTGAGATTCAGGTTGTTGCCCTTGATGTAGTAGTTCAGTCCGGTCTGGAACCGCGTCTCGTCCTTCTTGCTGTCATCGAACGTCCGCTGCTCGTAGCGGCCCCAGACACCGATCTTGGATTTCTTGAAGTAGGCGCCCACCTCGGCCTGCAGGATCTCCTGCGCGGGAAGGGCCGCCAGAGTCTTTCCACCGTCCAGGTTGTGATAGCCAAGGTAGCCCTGAACGGCTCCGAATCCGACAGGGAAGTCGACCTGGACGTCCCCCGTGTACCCCTTGTAGTCGCGCTGGAAGTCGCACGCGGCGCCGATGGCGAGGATCTTCTTGGCGCCCAGGTTCGAGCTGGCATACGCGGGGAGGTTGTAGACCTCGGTGTCGAAGAAGTTGTACTGCAGCCGGCTCACGCTCCGGAACGCGTTGCGGCCGCCGCTCTCGCGGAGTCCCTGGAACACGCCCACGCGGTACTCGAGCCGGTCCTTGGCGAAGTACCCGCGAGCCAAAAAGCCGGTGTCACGACCGCCCGTTCCCGTGAGAGCCGTCGTGGCCGTGAACGCATAGGTGCCCGTGTCGAGCATGAACTCCGAGGAGCTGCTCTTGAGAGCCTCGCGGCTCGTCGGGACGTAGATGAGACCGCTCCAGAGGTTGAACGCCTTGTGGAGCCGCCACTCCACGACCGCGTCGAGGAGTTGGAAGCCCGTCGATATCGTCTTGGTCGTGCCGGTGTACTTGCCGAGGTTCGAGTTCTCCGTGTCGACAAAGAAGTAGAGCTGCTTCGTGATCTGTCCGCCAAACAGGAGCCGGGCCCGCCTGAGATAGAGATCTTGCTGGTAGCCCGTGTTCGTGGCGTTCTCTTGCCACTCGGCCCGGCCCTGCAGGAGCAAGCCGAACTTGATGCTTGTCTCTTCGCCGAGCTTGATCTGCAGCCCCGAGGGTGCCGCGGGCTTGGCGGCGGGCTTGGCTTCCGCGGCGGGTTTGGCGGCCTCGCCTGCCTTCGGATCGGCGGCGGGCGTTTGCGCGAAGGCCGTGGAAGCAAGGGACAGTCCAACGAAGGCTGCGATGACGGAACGTTTCATTCCACCTCCCGGATGGGTCTCCTCGAAAAGAGCCCGAAGAAGTGAGGGCGATGGCCCTCGTTGTCCAGAACTTGTGATGACGAAGGTCGGGAACGCCAGGGCCGTGTTGAAACGGAAATTCTTTGAGGCCAGTATTTTCAGCTTTCGGCCCTTCAAATGCCATCAGGGATTCGAAAAAGTCGAGAGGGGGGCGGGAAATGCGGGACGCCGCCCGCGGCAGCCGGCGCAACTAGGGCGAAAACGCCTCGCCGGGGGAACGGCGAGGCGCTTGTACGGGGATTGCCCATTCTTTGCGACACGAACCGGGAAGAAACTGGGTCACCTCACCACCCATTCCCGCCGGGCCGGGAGCCACTCGTAGATCCGGATCTGCCCGGAGACCGGGCTGATTCGAACAACTCCCTGCCGGCTCCTCGTGTTCGAGAGGTAGATCGAGCCCGGCGACGCCCGGCCGGTCGCCGAGAACGTCGAGATGTTGGACCGCCCGAACCGGATCGGGTCCGACAAGTCTCCCATCGGCTCGTCGTTGGGGTCGAGGCCCGTGAATCCGGTGATGAAGGAGAACGTGATCGAGGGGTGCCTTCCCTTCAGCGAGACCGGTCCGAACACCCGTTCGTCGAGACCGGACACGATGTCCTTCGAGAGGACACCGTTGCCATTGCCATCCACGTAGCCCGTGACCGTCAGGTCCCCGCCGGCCAGGATCCAGCGGAGCCCGACGTCCCGGCGCTCCACCGCCGCCAGCGCTTGAGCCTTCAGACAGAGGACCGCCACGTCCTGACAGGCCTGCCGGAGCATGAACTGAGACAGGATTTCTTGATACGCGGGGGCGGCAAGGGAAAAGACAAAGGCGATGACGAGGGTCGCCGTCGAGGCTTCGAATAGGGTCAGACCCCGGCAAGAGTGACCGCGTCTCATGGTCGTCTTCCTTCTGGGCGCGAGGGCCGGGGGAGACCCGAAGAGAGGGCTCCTCCCCCGGCCACCGGCCCGATCACGAAGCTGCCTTCTCGGGCTTGCCAGCAGAAGCGTCCGGGTTCTTGGCCTTGGAGGACTTCTTCGAGCTCGAGGACGACACCTTCTCCGTCAGGGTCGTGGGCCCCGACGTCGCCACGTACGGCTTGAGGAGCGCGAACATCTTCTCGCCGATTCCCTTCACTTCCATGAGGTCCTCGGGCCTCTTGAACGGGCCGTTCTTCGTCCGGTGGTCGACGATCCGCCCGGCCAGCGCCTCGCCGACGCGCGGGAGCTTCGTCAGCTCCGAGACCGAGGCCTGGTTGACGTTGACGGTCTTTTTCGCGGGCTCGTTGGCGGCGAGCGCGGGCGCCGCCAGAACGCCGGAGAGAACGAGCGCGAGGACGGGAAGGCCGAGGGCGGAAACGATCGGTTTCGTCTGCATGGTGGTTCCTTTCTTGTGTGCGGTTGGGCGGAGTTGGAGGGTTTCAGGGCACGGGTGGGGTGCGAGGTTCTTGTGGAGGGCTCCCCTGGGGGACCGATGAGGTCAGGTTCCGCTCATGTCCGGGCTCCTTCTCGTTTCTTTCGGGCGACTGCCCCGAGAGGAGCACGGTCCGGACCAGGAGGTGTCCACGTCGATAACTCAGCCGTTTTCAATGTTTTGTGGTCTGGGTGCGTCCCGGCTGCCGGGCGGGTCTGTCAAAATCTCTTGTCAGTCGCGAGGCCCCGCGAAAGGCAAGGCCGCCTCCCGCGCGGCTTTGTTGGTCTGCCCGGAATCGTCGACTGGTGACAAGACTTTTTGTCGGTCTCGAGCCGGCCGAGGTGTCCAGACCGGAAGGTATGATGGGCGCACACGGAGGAGGACTGTGCCGGGGCATCTGATCCTCGGGATATCGGGAGCGAGCGGGGCTCGACTCGGTCTGCGGGCGCTGGACCTTTTTTCCGGCTCGCCGGACGTCGAGGCCTTGCATCTCGTCGTTTCTCCCCGGGCGATCCGGGTCGCCCAGGACGAGATCTCGCCCGGAATCCGCACCGTGGAGGATCTCGCCGGCACCCTGAAGCTCTCCGTTCGGCAGCGGGAGACCCTTGTGATCCACGGGGACGGGATGATCGACGCTCCTATTTCCTCGGGGTCGTTCAAGACCTGCGGAATGGCCGTGCTGCCCTGTTCCGCCGGGACGCTCGGAGCGATCGCGAACGGCATCTCGAGGGGTCTTCTCCAGAGGGCCGCCGACGTCTGTCTGAAGGAACGCAGAAGGCTCGTTCTCGGCCTGCGGGAGACCCCCCTTTCCGAGATCCACGCCGAGAACATCCTGCGCGTCACCCGGGCGGGAGCGATCGTGGCCCCGCCCGTCCCGGCGTTTTACGCGGCCCGCACCGCGGAGGAGATGCTCGACGCCTACCTGCTGCGCGTGGCCGACCTTCTGGATCTCAGGATCGAGACGAGGGACTACAGGTGGAGAGGCGGGATTTCGGAAACGGCCTGAAGGTGGCGCCGGGGACGCCTCTGCTTCTTCTCGAGCCCGACTCGTGGCGGGCCTCGAGCCTGGTCGCGTTCCTCTCGGAGGCGGGTTTCCGGGTGGAGGGGCAGCTGTCGGATAAGGTCCGGCCGGCGATCGTGCTGGCGAACCTGGCCTGGCCCGGGACCGAGGTCAGGGACCGTCTCGAGATCGTCAAGCGCGACGTTCCCGAGCCTCGCATCGTGGCGTTCGTCTCGAGTCTGGCGTCCGAGACAGTCTTCCCCTCTCTGAAGCTCGGGGTGAAGGGAGTCCTGTCCCTGAATGCGAGCGCGGAAGAGCTCCGCTCTGCCCTGGTTTGTGTCATGACCGGCTCCATCTGGGCACCCCGGGCGATCCTGTCGCAGTGGATCGACAGGGTGACGAGGCTCGGCTGGAACGATGCGGTCGAGCGGGTCTTCACCCCCGCCGAGAGACGCGTCCTCGCTGGCCTCGAGGACAACCTCTCGAACAAGGAGATCGGCCAGCGGCTCGGTGTCACCGAGGCGACGGTGAAGTTCCACATCGGCAAGCTCCTGAAGAAAACGGGAGCCTCGGGACGGCGGGACCTCGTGAAGTTCGCGGCTGACTCGACTCTGGTCTAGCCCGGACTCGACCTCCGTCGAGTCGATTTGCTCGACCAAAAACAAAACGAACCTCGACCAGGGGAGCGTGGCGTCGAGGGGGTGAGTGGCCCAATATTTTGTTCGGCCCCGGAGAACGATCCTCCTCCTACCGATCCCTCCGAGGCCTTCACTCCTCCGCATGGGGCAGAGACGCGGGCCGGCGCTCTGCCCCAACTTTTTTCTCGAACTACACTCCCGCCGTGCCGTCCGTCTCTCCCCCCCTCCTCGGCCGGATCCCGCTCCTCTTCTCCTTCGTCAAGTTCGCTCACACGCTCTTCGCTCTGCCGTTCGCCCTCCTAGCGGCCGTTCTGGCGGCGCGCCGGATCCCGCCGGCCGGGACCCTCGGATGGATTCTCATCGCCATGGTGGGGGCGCGGTCGGCGGCGATGGCGTTCAACCGGATCGCGGACCGGCACGTCGATGCGAAGAACCCGCGGACGGCGACGAGAGAGCTGCCGTCCGGGCGGCTCTCGCTCGGGGCGGCCTGGGCGTTTTGCCTCGTCTCGATCGGGGTCTTCGAGGTGGCGGCGTGGCGGCTGAATCCCCTGGCCTTTCTCCTGTCGCCCGTGGCCCTGACCGTCGTGCTCGGCTACTCGCTGACGAAGAGGTTCACGTGGGCCGCGCATTTCGTGCTCGGCCTGGCGCTGGCGATCGCTCCCGTTGGGGCCTGGATCGCGGTTGCCGGCGCGTTCGCGTTCTTGCCAGCCGTCCTCGGCCTCGGGGTCCTGTTCTGGGTGGCCGGCTTTGACATTCTCTACAGCCTCCAAGACGAGGAGTTCGACAGGCGGGAGGGGCTCTTTTCGGTGCCGGTGTGGCTCGGCGCGAGGCGGGCGATGCTCGTTTCGAGCGTCTGCCACGCTCTCGCGCTGGCCTTCTTCTACGGGGCCTTCGTCCTGGCCCGGGGGGGCTGGATTTTCGGGTTCGGGGTGGTCGTGGCCGGGGTCTTCCTGGTGAGGCAGCACACGCTCGTCGTGCCCGGAGACCTCAGCCGGATCGACGCGGCCTTTTTCACGGCCAACGGGTGGCTCTCGGCCGTCTTCTTCCTCTGCGGGGCGGCTGACGTGCTCCTCGCGAGGTGAGAACGCCGGGCGGCTGCCCGGGGCCTCCTGGACGTCCTCGACATCGAAAGGCACTTGCGCGGAGGATCTCGAGAGACAATATTAAGGTGGCCGCAGGGTTTCCCTGACGGCGAATGAACTTCAGCCCGCGGTGATCCCAGTGGGACAGCGACGGGCTGCGAACGAAGGCGCCGCTGGCAAGCCGGCGGGCCGGGCGGCGATCCTGCGCGGACGTTGACTCGGCCAGACGACCGGGGCGATCAGCAGGTGACACGGCGGACGGAACCCTCCGGACTGCCGATTCGCCGTGGCGCCTCTCGGAAACGGGAGGTGTGACATGACCCAGCTCTACGGGGGAACCGGGCCCATTCCACGCATGACGGCCCCGCAGTTTCGGGCCCTGAAGGGCGTCCGGAAGCTGGCGGCCCTGACGGCCTACGACGCTCCGACGGCCGCCCTTCTCGATTCCGCCGGGGTGGATCTCCTGCTCGTCGGCGACTCGATCGAGATGGTTGTCTACGGGGCGGCCGACACCCTGGGTGCGAGCCTCGACCGGATGGTCGGGCATGCCCGCGCGGTTTCGGGGGCGTCCCGCCGGGCCCTCGTGGTGGGGGACATGCCCTACCTGACGTATCACACGACACCGGCCGAAGCCGTCCGAAACGCGTCGCGGTTCGTCGTCGAGGGAGGCTGCCGGGCGGTCAAGCTCGAGGGCGGGGCTCAGCGGCTCGTGATGATCGAGGCCATCCTGAACGCCGAGATCCCCGTGATGGGGCACATCGGGCTGACGCCGCAGTCGATTCACGCGCTCGGCGGGTTCAAGGTCCAGGGCCGCTCCCGGACCGAGGCCGAGAGGCTCCTCGATGATGCCCAGCGGCTCGCGGAGGCGGGCGTGTTCGCCCTCGTTCTCGAATGCGTCCCGGCCGATCTCGCCGCGCAGATCACCGAATCCGTCCCCGTCCCCACGATCGGCATCGGCGCCGGTCCGTACTGTGACGGGCAGATCCTCGTCCTTCACGACCTCGTGGGCTTGACGGCCCCCGGGGCGAGGATCCCGAAGTTCGTCAAGCGATACGCGGACGTCGGATCGATCATCGCGGAGGCGGCGCGGGAGTACGTGAAGGACGTGACCGAGGGCGCCTTCCCCGCGTCGGAAGACGGCGACAGGGCGGTGAGAAAGCCGGCCGGCGAGGTCGTGCCGTTCGCCGCGCATCACGGCTGATGAAGATCATCTCGACGATCTCCGACCTGCGGCGGGAACTTGCCGCGTTCCGCTCCCGCGGCGAACGGATCGGCCTCGTGCCGACGATGGGGGCTCTGCACGAGGGGCACCTGACCCTCGTGAGGCGATCGCTCGCGCAAACCGATCGAACCGTCGTCAGCATCTTCGTCAATCCCAAGCAGTTCGGTCCGGGCGAGGACTTCGCGCGCTACCCGCGAAACCTGAAGGCCGATTCCGAGCTCCTTTCGGCCTCCGGAGCCGACATCGTCTTCGCTCCCGAGGTGGACGAGATGTATCCGGCTGGCTTTTCGCTCTCGGTGACGGTCGCCGGCGTCTCGAACGGTATGGAGGGGGCCCGCCGGCCCGGCCACTTCACGGGGGTGGCCACGGTCGTGACCCGTCTCTTTTGTCTCGTCCTGCCAGACGCGGCCTTCTTCGGCGAGAAGGACGGTCAGCAACTCGCCGTGATTCAGCGGCTTGCAACGGATCTCGGCCTGCCGCTCACAATCGTCCCCGTCCCGACCGTCCGCGAGGCCGACGGGCTCGCGCTTTCTTCTCGCAACCTCTATCTCTCGCCCGGGGAGAGGGAAAAAGCGCCCCACCTGTACCGGTCGCTTCTGACCGGGGCCGAGCTCTTCGCGAAGGGATGCCGGGAGGCCTCGGAGATCCTCGTGGCGGTCCGGGCGTCCCTCGAAAATGAACCGAGCTTCAGACTCGACGCTCTCGATCTCGTCGATCTCGAAACCATGGAACCCCTCACCCTTCTGGACCGGCCCGCGATGCTGGCGATGGCCGCGTTCTTGGGCAAGACCCGACTCATCGACAACGTGAGGCTCAGATGACGATCACGATGCTGAAGGCCAAGATCCACCGCGCCACGGTCACCGGAGCGCACCTCGACTACGAGGGCTCGGTGACGATCGACTCGGACCTCCTCTCGGCGGCGGGGATCCTCCCGTACGAGAGGGTCGAGATCTACAACGTCACCCGGGGGACTCGCCTGGCGACCTACGCCATCCAGGGCCCCGCGGGTTCGGGCGCCATCGAGATCAACGGAGCCGCCGCCCACCTGGCCGGGACCGGGGACCTCGTGATCCTTGCGGCCTACGTGGACATGACGCCCGTCGAGGCCGCCTCGCACAAACCTTCGCTCGTCTTCGTCGACCAGAGGAACCGGATCAAGGCCCTCCGGGAGGTCGAGACTCCCGCGACCGTCACGGTGTGACCGTTGCTCTCTGTCCGCCTCCATCTGCCCGTCACCGTGTGAGAACGGGCCCGCCCGAACGGTCCGAATCCCGCCGGGAATTCTCCCGGAGGTGTCTCCTCGCGGCCAAAAAGGCCCGAAATGGTCCGGACCTGACCGCTTCATTCATTTTTCTCTTGAATCCGGGCCCGAGTTAGGTTTTCATTACACGAGCAATAGAGCCGGTGGAATTCCGTGGTCCCAACCCAGGATGCCTCGCGCGGCTGATGGCCAATTTTTAGGAGGTCCCTTCCCAGTTTCCAGTCAGCGGGGTTTCAGCCTGGAGTCAACCCCTCCGGATCCCTCAGCTCCCCCCCACCACATCGCTATTGTTTTTCCATCATCCCAGAGCAAGGGCGTTGGAGCCCTGTGCGCAAATCACCCAACAGGTCGTAGGACGGCCACGGAGTTCATTGATGTTTACGGATAAGAGCCTTTCTTGCGTGGATTGCGGATCCTCCTTCATCTTCACGGCCAACGAGCAGGCCTTCTACTCTCAGAAGGGCTTCTCGAACGAGCCGAAGCGCTGCAAGAACTGCCGCGACAAGAGGAAGACCTCGTCGTTCAGCGACGGCGGGTCCCGCAGTCTCTACTCGGTCACGTGCGACGGATGCGGAAAGCCGGCGCAGGTTCCGTTCAACCCGACGAACGGAAAGCCTGTTTACTGCCGCGAGTGCTTCAGCGGCCGCCGCGCTTCGGCCCGGTAAGCAGTTACCCGAGGCTTCGTACTCCGGGCCAGAGCGCCGCTCTGGCCCGGTTTTCTATTTTCGGGTGTTCTCGAGAGAGGAAGCAACATGAGTGACCCCAGAGATCTCCGGCCGGAAGGGCCGGCCGCGCTGCCCCGGCCCGCGGGCCTCGCGACCCGCTGCCTCCACGTCGGGCAGGAGCCCGAGGCCACGACGGGAGCCGTCACGCCTCCCATCTTCCAGACCTCGACTTACGTACAGGAGGCCTTCGGAAAGCCCCGCAACGGCTTCGAGTACGCGCGGACGCAGAACCCGACCCGCTTCGCGCTCGAAGCCCTTCTCGCCTCGCTCGAGGAAGGGGCCGCCGCTCACGCGTTCGCATCCGGCATGGCCGCGACGACGACGGCCATGCTCGCGTTCGTTTCGGCCGGCGACCGCGTCCTCGTCAGCCGGAACACCTACGGCGGGACCTACCGGTTCTTCTCGAAGGTCCTGGCCAACTTCGGGGTCGGCTTCGACTATGTCGACACGACGGATCTCGAGGCGGTCCGAGGCGCCCTCCACCCGTCCACCCGGATGCTCTTCGTCGAAACCCCGACGAACCCCGTGATGGAGATCTCGGACCTCTCTGCCCTGGCCGCCCTCACCCGGGAGCACGAGGCGAGAATCAGGAGCCGGGTCAGGCTCGTCGTCGACAACACCTTCGCCACGCCCGTCTTCCAGAGGCCTCTCGCTCTCGGTGCCGACATCGTCGTCCACTCGACGACGAAGTACCTCAACGGCCACTCCGACTCCGTCGGCGGAGCCGTGATCTCGAGGCTCGCGGAAGACGGCGAGAAGGTCCGGTTCACCCAGAACGCCGCGGGAGCGATCCTCTCGCCCTTCGATTCCTTCCTCGTGACTCGGGGTCTGAAGACGCTGCCTCTGCGCATGAAGATGCACGACGAGAACGGCCGGATCGTCGCCGCCTTCCTCGAGGCTCATCCGAAGGTCGAGAAGGTCTTCTACCCGGGTCTCCCCGGGCATCCCCAGCACGCCCTCGCGAGCCGGCAGATGGCGGGGTTCGGAGGGATGATCTCGTTCGAGACCGGCTCGATCGAGGCGGCCGAACGGCTCCTGAACCGCGTCCGGATCTGCGCTCTGGCCGAGTCCCTGGGAGGGGTCGAGAGCCTGATGTGCCACCCGGCCTCGATGACTCACGCCTCCATCGATCCCGAGGAGAGGCTCTTGCGGGGGATCACTCCCGGGCTGGTCCGGCTCTCGGCCGGGATCGAGGACGTCGCGGACATCCTCGAGGATCTCGAGTACGCGCTGAAGGCGGTGTAGACGGCGCCGGAAGAAGTTCTGACCCGCGGGGCCCTGCCTGGATCCACCCTCTGCCCCTGAGGGGCCGCGGGGAGTCTCGCCTTCACCGCCGGGGGCGGCGCCACGCGGAGCGGTGCTGGGCCCCGGCGAGCCTGCCCGCACTCCTCCGGCGCGCCGCCGTGGGTTTCCCGCGATCAGGGCCGGGAGCGAGCGGCCTTCTTCCTCGGGGCGCGCGGCTTCTTGGCTTTCGTCTCCTCGGGTGCCGCAGGCAAGAGGCGAACGGACGCGGGGCGGGTTCCCGCCCACTCTTGAAGCGAGCGGAACTCGTCCTCGAAGGCCTGGGCGATCGCTTCCGGGTCGGGAACGAGTCCCGCGTCGGTGGCGAATCCGACGACGACGCTGCCCTCATAGCTGAAGATGCTGATTCCCATTCCCATGCGGCCCGACTGGGGGACCCAGAACATGGCCGTCCTGACCCTCTGGCCGGAGAAGTAGATCGGCGCCTTCGGTCCGATGACGTTCGTCATCACCGCCGTGGATTTGGCGCCGAAGAGCTTGACCGACATGTCCGCGACCTCGACCGGCGCCAGGCCGAGGGCGTTGAGGATCTGGAACGTGACGACGGGCTCGGCGGATTTCTTGATCGCGTCCATCCGCTTCTTGATGAGCCTCAGCCGGTCTCCCGGGTCCCCGAGGCCGATCGGGAGCGCGAGATAGATGAGGCCGAACCGGTTGCCGAGCTGGTCCGCCTCGCTCAGCGGCCGCAGGTTGACCGGAACCATGGCGTTGATCTCGAGCTTCTCCGACGGCCTCTCGGCCCGGGACAGCAGGTACCGGCGCAGCGCCCCGCAGACGGCGGTCAGGAGGACATCGTTGACGGTCCCCCCGGTCGCCTGACCGACCGCCTTCACGTCCGGAACCGCGATCGGATTCGACCAGGCGGCCCTCTTGGCGACGCCGAGGCGGCCCTTGAAGACGGTCTTCGGATCGGCGGGCTTCAGGAGCAGGCGGGTGAGGACCGACGCCCCCTCGAGGACGTTCTGGGCCGCTTCCATGACGTGAGACGGGTGCAGAAGCGACTCCACGCTCTGGTTGATGAGGTTGCCCGTGGCCTTTCTCGTCGCGCTCACCACCTTGCCCGCCCTGAACAGGAGGAAGGTGATCCTCTCGAGGACCCCGTGCTGCTTCGACTTCCTGGGCGGCGGAAGCAGCGGAATCGGCGCGTCGGACGTGAAATCCGAGGCGGAGAGAAGGACGTGCACGAGGGCGATCCCATCTCCGATGCAGTGGTGAATGCGCAAGAGGAGGACGGAGCCCTTGCCGTAGCCCTCGACGACGTGCATCTGCCAGAGGGGCTTGGAGAAGTCGAGCGGCGTGCTCATCATGTCGCTGACGAACTCCTGCAGCTGCCTCTGGTCGGCCGGCGCCGGCAGGGCGACCCGGTGGACGTGGGAGCGGATGTCGAAGTTCCGGTCCAAAACCCAGCGGGCTTTCGATCCGTCCCGTTCGACGCAGCGAGAGAACCGTCCGAAGCGGTTGATGATCCGCGCCTGGACGGTGTGACACAGCCGGTCGTAGTCGAGGGGTTTGTCGAAGATGTAGATCCCCGTCACCATCATCAGGTTCGTGGGGTCTTCCATGTGGAGCCACGCCGTGTCGACCGGCGTGAGGGACGCGCCCTCGGAGAGTCGTTCAGCCATAGCTGACGAAGGACTCTAGCACCCTGCCGGGCGGTGTTTACGCTCCGGGCAAGGGAGCTCCTTCGCCCGCCGGGTCAGTCGCTGACGATCGGCTTGGCGTATTCCTCTTCGTCCTCGGCAACCTCGCCCGTGGTCGAATCGATGATCCACTGGTTGAAGCGCTCATCTCCGAACACCGTGTCGTACGCGAGGATCTCGGGGAGCTCGTACGAGTGGAGCTCCTGGATCGCCTTCTTGACGGCTTCGAACTTGTCCCGGGTCGTCTTGGCGAGCAGCAGGAGTTCCGTGTCGTCGTGGATCTTTCCTTTCCACCGGAAGATCGACCGGATGCCGGGCACGATGTTCACGCAGGCGGCCAGCTTGCGATGAACGAGGAGATGTGCGATGTCCAGGGCTTGCTCCTGGGTCCCGACGGACGTGACGACGACGATGACGGAAGAGCCTCTGGCGGACTTGGTGCTCACGGTCCTTCAAGGTACCGAACCGGGCGGGCCCGGTCAAGAAATCCCGAGGGTGATAACATCTCCTCCGGGTTTTCGCCTGGGGGCGCACCGGTTTCGACGGGGCATCCAGCGATCGAGGAGCACGCCGAGCATGCCGTCAGTCTCGTAAAAACAACGGCAACACACAGCTGCCAACGACAGCGAACTCGCACTCGCGGCCTAATTAGCGCCGTGACGGGGTCCAGGAAGCCCGCCCGGGGCGTTTTGGACCTTGCCGAGAAAGCCGGGCTGGAGAGCGGCCGCCGCCTGAAGCCGTGACTCGAGATGTTCAGGCTCGTTGTGGCGTCCGGCCGTCCGGACCCGTAGGCGTCACGATTAAACAATAAGTCTGGACTGAGCGTGGAGAGCCTGGACGTGAGGGTACTTCGGACGGGGGTTCGACTCCCCCCGCCTCCACCATTCACCCCGGCGGGAGACCCATCACAGCGCGAGCCGCCCGTGCCGGCTCTCGTACGGGGCACGTCTCGACGTGGTCGTTCACGAGCCCCATGGCCTGCATGAACGCGTAGACCGTGGTGGGGCCGACGAAGGTCCATCCCCGCCTCTTCAGGTCCTTGGACAGGCGGCGGGCCTCTTCGCACGTCGTCATCTGGCGGACAGCCTCCTCCGTCATGCGCGCCGGACGCGCCGAGGCGGGCGGCTCGAAACTCCAGAAGTAAGCCGCGAGAGATCCGAATTCTCGCGAAAGCTCGATGGCGCGGGCTGCGTTGTTGAGGACCGACACGATCTTCCCCCGGTGCCGGATGATGGCGGGTTCCAGGACGAGGCGTTCGACGTCCTCGGTGCCGAATTGCGCCACGGTTCGAAAATCGAAGCCCGCGAACGCCGCCCGGAATCCCTCCCGTCGCTTGAGGATCGTCAGCCAGGAGAGCCCGGCCTGAAAGCCCTCGAGGCAGAGCTTCTCGAAGAGCCTCACGTCGTCTCTCACCGGGAATCCCCACTCCGTGTCGTGGTACGCGCCGAGGACGGGATCGGACCGGCTCCAGAAGCAGGGTTCTGCCGCGGGCATCTGGGGAGAGAAGCGTGCGGGGGTGGGAGGCATCGCGCGATTCTGCCAGGTCTCCGCGCTCGGAACCCGCCTCGTCGATAATGCGCGGCGTGAGGCGTTCCGGGCTCATCTTCCTCTTGCTCCTGTCCCTGACGCTGCCGTTTGGCGCGGACCTGGCGCCCCAGACTTCGCCCGGCACGGCGGCGCCCGTCGTCTTCGTGCCTTCTGGCGCGCCTCCTGGCGCGCCCCCAGGCGCGCCCACCGTGGCGGTGCGGGCTTTCGAGACCGACGGCCGGACCCACATCTGCGTGAACGACATCGCGGCTGCGATCGGCGGAACGCTGGAATTCGACAGGAACACGAACTCCTACGAGATCAAGGTCGGGCCGCATTCGATCGCGTTCGGGCCAGAGGCGCCCCTGGCCGTCGTCGACACCAAGCTCGTTTCGCTCTCCTATGCGGTGAAGGGCGACGGACCGCTGGTCTACGCGGACCCGGAGTTCTTTCAAAAAGTCCTGTCCCTCGTTCTCGAGGCCGCGATCACGTGGGAGAAGGCCGAGCGGCGCCTCTCCGTCAAGAAAGTCGAGGTCCCGGAGGTCACGGTCGAGGCGTCCGTGGCGGATTTCGAGGGAACCACGAAGGTTGTCTTGCGGTTTTCCAAGCTGCCGCCGTACAAGTCCGAGCGGACCGACGACCAGCTTCTCCTGCGCTTCCCCGGGTGGAAGCTCCTGGCGAGTCCGGTCGAGCAACTCCTGCCCGACAAGAAGGTCAGCAGGCTCCTGATCCGGGGGAGCGACGCGGCGGTCTACTTCCGGGAGAAGGGGCTAACGGCCAACGTCTATGCCCTGGCGAATCCTCCGCGGCTCGTCGTCGACGTCAGCCGTCCCGCGCCAGCCCTCGCGCCGCTCCCGGCGAGTCCCTCGGCCCCTCTCGCGAACGTACCCCCTCCGGTTCCCTCTCCGGGGCCGCCTTCCGTCCCCCCCAAGACCATCGTGGTCGATCCGGGACATGGCGGGTCCGAGAACGGCGCGCGCGGCCCTGGCGGTCTCCTCGAGAAGGACGCCACGCTCGCCCTGGCCAAAGTCCTGCGAGACACCCTGGTGAAGCGGGGCTACAAGGTCATCCTGACCCGCGAGACGGACACCACGCTGCTCCTGGACGAGCGCGCCTCGATCGCCAACGCCGCCAAGGCGGACCTCTTTCTCTCGCTTCACGCCAACGCCTCCCGCTCGGCCTCGGCGCACGGCACGGAGGTTTATTACCTTTCCCTGGACGCGAGCGACAGGGCCGCCGCGGCTCTCGCCGACAGCGAGAACCGGCAGCAGGAGCCGGCGCCGACGCCCGACGCCGAGACGAACGCGGCGCTTCGAGATCTCGATCTGATCCTCTGGGACCTCGCCCAGAATCAGCACCTCGGAGCATCGGCCCGCCTTGCTGAGATCATCCAGGCCGATTTCAACCGGCTGCTCGGTGTGGCGACGCGCGGCGTCAAGCAGGCCCCGTTCCGGGTGCTCATCGGCGTGAATGCGCCAGCCGTCCTGGTCGAGGTCGCGTTCATCACGAACCCGGAGGAAGAAAAGAAGCTCGCGTCAGAGGAGTTCAGGAACGAGGTCGCGGAAACCCTCGCGGGGAGCCTCGAGACGTACTACAAGGTCGCCGACGGGGCGCCTCCGGTGCCGATCCTCTCCGTCGCTCCCGCTCCTGGCCGCGGAAACTGAAGACCCAGGTAGAGGCCGAATGCCACGCCGCTTCGCGATCGTCCTGCTCTCGGTCCTTCTGTTCCTCCTGATCGGTCTGGTCCTCGTGCGCTGGCTGGACCGCCGGCAGGAAGGGGTGAAGGGGATGGAGGGGGCCGTCCGGCGGCAGCTCCCGCCGCCCGAGCCTCCCGCGGAGATCCCCGAGCGCCGGTTCCTCCTCTATTTCGAATCCCCTGATGACGCGCGGCTCCACCCCGAGGCGAGAGACCTCCGCGTCGTTCCGGACGATCTCGCCACCATTCGGGCCGTTGTCTCGGCTGTCCTCGAAGGGCCGTACGACCCGAAGCTCCTGAGGCCCTTTCCCGAGGGTTGGAAGCTGAGGTCCGTTTTCCGGCTGAGAGAGGGGCTCGTCGTTCTGGACCTCTCCCCGCCGGTCTCCGAGAAGCCCACGCCTCCTCCGGGAAGCCTGGAGCCCGAGATCCGCCAGGCGTGGCAGGCCGGCACTCACGAGGAGTGGATCGCCGTGCAGTCCCTTCTCGTCACGGTCGTCAGGAACGTGGAGGGGGCGGAGCGCTTCGTCCTCCTCATCGGGGGCGAACCAGCGGAGACGCTCGCGGGACACATCGACCTTTCACATCCACTGAAACCCGATCCGTCGACCGCCGCCGACGACCCGCCGCCGACCCCGCCCGCGACTCCGACTCCGGTACCGACGAGCACCCCGGTGCCCACGGGCACGTCGGACGCCGGGCCGTCACCGGCCCAGACGGCGTCCGTGAGAACTCCGAAACCCTCGCCGGAGCCCACCCGCTCCCCGGTTCCGTCGAGAACCCCGGGGCCTCCTCGTCCGTCTCCCACGCGATCCGAGGTCCCGAAGGCGACCTCCCCGCTGGCCGCGGTCCCGAGTCCCGTCGATTGAGCGACTCGCGTCCCATCGCCTTGTTCGACTCGGGCGTCGGGGGTCTGACGGTCCTCAATGCGGTCGCCAGGAGGCTGCCTCACGAGAACCTGCTCTATCTGGGCGACACCGCCCGGCTTCCCTACGGGACCAAGTCCCCGCTGACGGTTCAGCGGTATGCGATCAAGGCCGTGTCGTTCCTCCTGGAGCGGGACGCGAAGGCCCTCGTGATTGCGTGCAACACCGCCACGGCGCTCGCGCTCCCGGCCATCCGGGACCAAGTGGGCGTTCCCCTTCTCGGAGTGATCGAGCCCGGCGCCCGGGCCGCCGTGGAAGCGCTGGGCCGGTTGAAGGGGCGCCGGGAAGGGCCCATCGCTGTTCTGGCGACGGAGGCAACGGTTGCCTCCAACGCTTACGGTCTGGCGATCTCGGCACTCGCCCCGAGCGTCCCGGTCATGAACGTGGCGTGTCCGCTCTTCGTTCCCCTGGCCGAGGAGGGCTGGACGGAAAACGAGGTTGCCGCGGCGGCGGCGGAGCGCTATCTCGAGGCGGTCCGCCGGGCGGGAGCGCCGGTGGCCGTCCTCGGCTGCACCCATTACCCGCTCCTGAAGCGGACGATCGCCCACTCGCTGGGGCCCCAGACCGTCCTCGTCGACTCGGCCGACTCCACGGCCGCCGCGCTCGACAGGATGCTCCCGGAGAAGCTCCGCCGCCTTGGGCCTGCGGCGGGAGAAACTCGCTTGCTCGTTACGGATGCCTCGGAGAGGATCCGGAAGGTGGCGGGCCGGTTTCTGGGCCGCGAGGCCACGAGCCTGGAGCTCGTCGACCTGCCCTGAGTTCTGAAGAAGAAAGAGGTTTGCCATGTCACGGAAGGATTCACGGGGCTTTCTGGAGCTGAGGCCGGTCTCGATCGAGTGTGACGCCGTCCCGCATGCGGAAGGATCCTGTCTGATCCAGGAGGGGCAAACGCGCGTCCTCGTCACGGCAAGCGTGGAGAACCGGGTTCCGTCGTTTCTGAGGGACTCCGGGGAGGGGTGGGTGACGGCCGAGTACGGCATGCTTCCCCGCGCCACGCACGAGAGGTCGCCGCGCGAGGCGGCCAAGGGGAAGCAGTCGGGCCGGACCCTCGAGATCCAGCGTCTCATCGGCCGTGCGCTCCGGTCCGTCACGGACCGCACCCTTTTTCCCGATATCACGATCACCCTCGACTGCGATGTCCTTGTGGCGGATGCCGGGACGCGCTGCGCGTCGATCACAGGGGCCTACGTCGCCCTGGTGCTCGCGTTGTCCCGGCTCGCCGCGGAGGGGAAGATCGCGAAAAACCCGTTGAAGGAGCCCGTGGCCGCGGTCTCGATTGGCCTCGTGCCGGCGGAGCCCGGGAGCCCCGGAATCGTGGCCCTCGATCTCGACTATGCCGAGGATTCGACCGCCCTCGTGGATCTGAACCTCATCGGGACGGCCTCTCGCCGTCTCGTCGAGATCCAGGGAACGGCCGAGCGGGAGCCGTTCGGCCAGGACGTATTGATGGAGATGCTGTCGGCTGGCTGGTCGGGGCTGGAGCGCCTCTTCGCGCTGCAGCGAGCCGTCCTGAAAGGGAGGGTTCCGGAGGGGTTCACCGTCTGAGGCCTTCCCCGGACGGGCAGGCAAGACCCCTGCGCCCTGGGGAGCGCTCCCGGGCTAACCGCCCTCGATGAATGTCGAGACCAGTGAGGCCAGCCTGGCCGGATCCTCGAGCATCGGATAGTGGCCGCCCGGGATCTCGACGAACCTCGATCCCCTCACGGCCTGGTGGAGCTTCTTGACCTCCGATGGGGGGGAGAGGGGGTCGTCCTCACCGGCGACGAGGAGCGTCCGGACCTTGCTCTTTTCGAGCTGCCGGATCAGAGGAGGCGCTTCCAGCACGCCGTCCACGTACTTCTCCAGAGTCCTCAGGGCATCGGCGGCGCGCGGGCCCGTGCGCGACGCCATGGCTCGCTCGATGAAGGCCGTCTTGGCTTTTCCGGTCCCCGTGAACCCGTAGGCGAGGGCCCGGCGCATCTGATCGTCGGCGACGGACTTCAGGACGGCGTAGCGCGACATCGCCTTCCATTTCATGCGCTCGGTGAAGCCGTATCCGCTGGCCCCGAGCGGGCCCACGAGACAGAGGGAGGCCGCCGCGTCCGGATGGGTGGCGGCGATCTCGCCGGCGATGCGGGCCCCCAGGGAGTGTCCGCAGAGGTGATAGGGAGGCGCGTGGTGGTGGCGCAGGCTGGTGAGGACTTGGGAGGCGAGCTCGAGGGGATCGAGGCGTGGCTCCGGCTTGTGGCCGGTGAGGCCCGGAAGGTCGACGGCGAGGGCGTCCTTCTTCTGAGGAAGGTGTTTGATGACGTCGTCCCAGTCCTGCCTCGACCCGCCGAGTCCGTGCAGGAAGACGATGGGATGAGCGTTACTGCGGGAAGCCTTGGCCGTCAAAAGAAATCCTCACCTGCCGAGATCGAGATGCGGAATGATGCGGGAAGGGGGCAGGTTGCATCAACGGGAATTCGCAAGCAGAATCACGGACTCGCCGTCGCGGGGCGTAGCGCAGGTGGTAGCGCGGTTGCTTTGGGAGCAACAGGTCCCCGGTTCGAATCCGGGCGCCCCGACCATTCATTCTGAAGGACTTACGACGCTACGGTGAGGTTGAGAGACACCCGCCGGGGCGTTCTCGTTCCACCGTCGTTCTTTCGCGGGGGAATTTCGTCCGATGTCGTGACGGGCGTGATTCAAGCAGCGCCACGTCGGCCCCCCCTCTCCTGCTTTGGAGATCGGCCATCCTATGAACTGACAAAACTGACAAAAGGGGTCCAAACCTTCCCTTTCGGCGCCCGCGTAGAGGAACGCGTTTTCCCGGACGCGTAGGGGTACGAACTGACAAAACTGACAAAAGGTCGGACTCGCGCCATTCTCGCGCCCCGTAGAAGTGCGAAGCGTCCAAGGAATGAACGTTACCGCCTGTGTGACGCAGGGGGTATGACGCCCGCCGTTGGTCTCAGTACGGAACATCGAAGTCGTCATCCGGGTCGCCGGGCGGTAGGGGATCTCGAGGGATGTTGGATTCCGCCCCGAAGGCTTCATTGAAGTCCACCTTCAATCGCATCAGGGTGACGAGCTTCCCC
>JAJVIN010000061.1 GCA_022071945.1 Thermoanaerobaculia bacterium
CTCCTGCACACAGGACCTCCTGCACACAGGACCTCCTGCACACAGGACCTCCTGCACACAGGACCTCCTGCACACAGGACCTCCTGCACACAGGACCTCCTGCACACAGGACCTCCTGCGGACACGGGTATCCCTCTCGGATCGCGGGTCCCGGACCGCAGGACCTGCCGACCACCGGTGCGCGGGTCGACTCCGAGATCGCAGATCGAGGCCCGCGGTCTTTCGTTCTCGAGCCCCTGGGCGCGTAAACCCATTCGGGCCCACCTCCGTCCAAGTCGTGTCAGACTCTCGAAGCTCAGCCCGCAAGAGGAGTTCTCGAATGCCGAAACCGCTCGTTTCTCTCGCCTGGTGCTGTGCTTTGCCGGCCATTCTCTTCGTGTCGGAGGCGCACGCTCAGGGTCCGGCATCCTGCACCGGGAGCGGACGTCCGCCTGGCAAGCAGGGTACCGAGGCCACCGGCTCCGTCTACGCGGCCGCATCGACCGCGGGGGAACCCGTCCTGAAGACGGGGCAGGAGGCGGACATCCTCCTGTCCGGGGTCGACTTCGACAATGCGGGAGGACCCCTCCTCTTCAATCACAACGGGGGCATCTCCTCTGACGGACGCCGGCTCCTGCTCTGCGACCGGAACAACAACCGGGTTCTCGTCTGGGCGAGCCTCCCGGGAGGCAACACGCCACCGGATCTCGTTCTCGGCCAGCCCGACTTCGTCCGCAACAACCCGGGCACGGGCCGCAACCAGATGAACTGGCCGATCGCCGTTCACACGGACGGCACGCGCGTTCTGGTCGCTGACGCCTACAACGACCGGATCCTGATCTGGAACACATTTCCCACCCGCAACGGGCAGCCCGCCGACCTCGTCCTGCAGTCGGCTCCACCGCAGCCCCCCGCGGCCAACCCACGGACGCAGTGGGGCTGGCCCTGGGGAGTCTGGAGCGACGGGACGCGCGTCGTCGTGACGGGGACAGGCAGTTCCGCGGTCCTCATCTGGAACTCGTTCCCGGTTCGTGACGACCAGCCCGCCGACCTTCGTCTGACGGGCGGCGGGAAGCTCGGAACGCCGCGCGGGGTGATCACCGACGGAAAGAGCCTCATCGTTGGAGACCACAATGCGCGCGCGGCCGCCGGCCAGCCAGGAACGCTCTTCGGCAACTGGGTCTGGAAGACCTTTCCGACCACCGAGGACGCCTTGCCGGACTACTTTCTCCAGGACCCTTGCGACAACAACGCCGGCCAGATGAACGGGGAGTTCCTCGCGGACGGCCGGCTGGCCCTCATCGGCAAGAGTCTCTACTTCTGGAACTCCGTCCCGGCGAGCGCGACCACACCGCCCGCCCTCACCGTGGACTGGCCGTTCTTCGGCGGCGACGGCTCCGACATCACCGAGGCCGGTACTCGTCTCTACATATCCACCGCCAACGCCAACCGGATCGTCCTGTACGAGGCTCCGCCAGTCTCGGCTACCCAGGCGCCCGGCGTCGCGATCGGTTCTCCTGATCTGGCCACGAATACCCTCGACACGGCCTTCATCATCAGTAACCCGGTCCCGGCATCCAACGGCAAGAACCTCTTCGTCACGTCCGACTTCGACAGGCGCCTCTACATCTGGAGGTCGCTGCCGGGGGAATCCGGGGCGCACCCCGATTTCGTCTACCACCTCCAGGAGGGCCCCTGGGACATCGCGCTCCACGGGGAGACACTGGCCGTGGCGGGGGCTCGGGCCGCGAGCATCTGGAAGACCCTTCCCATCGACGGACGCGCTCCGGACGTCACGTTCCAGGGCAAGGCCGGCAGCCAGACCTTCCAGAGGTTCTCCGGTGTCGCCCTCGACTCCACCAACCTCTACCTCTCCGATCCGGACGCCGGGAAGATCCACGTCTTCCGGGGGATTCCGGGGACCAGCGACAGTCCCGCCCTCTCGCTCGACCTTCCGGGTGCGATGCGGCTCGACAGTGACGGCACGTGGCTCGTCGCCACCTGCACGACTCAGCCGGAGCGGCAGGTCGTCATCTACCGGATCTCCGACCTCAGAAGCGGCAGCCAGGGCCAGGCCCTTCCGACCACGGCCGTCCGGGTGAACCTCCCGCAATACGCAACCGTTTACGCGGGCCGGCTCTTCGTCGGGGATACGAACTTCAATCGTGTCCTCTCCTGGAACCGGGTCGAGGATGCTCTGGCGGGGAAGGCCCCCGACCTCGTGCTCGGCGCGGAGGATCTCGCGCCGCAGCCGCCGCGGATCGGGAAGAAGACCCTCTTCTGGCCCGGCGCACCCGTCTTCGACGGCCGCTACCTCTGGGTCGGCGAGTTCAAGTTCTCGGAGCGGCTCCTGAGATTCGGCGGCGGCTCCGTCGCCGAACCCGCGCTGGACACCGTCCGTTTCGTGCCCGCCGCCGCGAGTGCGGCGGGCGCCGCCGGCGCCCAGTGGCTCACGACGCTCACGATCCTGAATCCCGACCGCTCCAAGGGGCGAATGGTGAAGCTCTCCTTCCTGCCCGCCGGTCGGGACAACCGCACCGTTCCCGAGACCACTGTCGAGATTCCCGCGGGCCGGGCAGTCGTCCTGAAGGACGTCGTCGGCGAGACGCTCGGCCAGAGTGGAAGCGGCGGCCTGCGTTTACGCGCCGACGGGGACCTCCTCGCATCCTCCCGGACGCAAGACGTCTCCGCTGGCGCCGGCGCCGTCACGGGCGTCGACGTGGAGGCGCTCTCCACTTCGGCCGCTCTCTCTTCGGGTCTGATCTTCCCGCTCAGGAACCAGCCTGGCGATACGGGCGTGCGGACGAACGTCGGATTCCTGAACCCTTCCGAAGAAGCCGCCGTCGTGGAGACGGAACTGATGGACCTCGCGTCCGGAACGTCTCTCGGGACCATCCGGGCCGAGTTGCCTCCGCTCGGGTTCACCCAGATCTCGGACGTCTTCGGCGCCGTGGGTCACGCCACCCCGTTCGAGGCCGCCGGCCTCAGGTTCACGAGCACGAAACCGGTCTTCGGATTCGGAATCGTCCTCGAGAACGCGTCGAACACGGGACGCTGGGTTCCGGCGTCATCCACGCTGCTCGGTCTGGCGGACGCCGTCCGCTGAAGAAGGTCTCTTTCGGCCGGGAAGTGGTTTCGGCGGGGCTGTGGGCCCACGCCGCGACGGAGCGGCGCCGGGCTTGGAGACCCTCGTCCTCCCTGTTGTCACGGCCCCTCGTCGATCGCCGACATCGGCACGAACGCACCGTCACCGGAACGCTGGCCGGGAGCACCCCCGTCATTGACGGCCGCGTACGCGAGGAAGGAGTTGTTCCCCGAGACCTTCGACACGCGCGCGTAGCCGCTCGTGACGCCCGGGGCATGGTTCGCCAGGACGGTCGTGAGTTGTTTCCATCCGCGCGCAGGGACACCCTCGTCAATTGTCTTGACCTCTCTTCCCGTCGCGCCGTCGAAGAGGGTGATCCGGAGAACACTGTCACTGGCATCGACATCACCATTGTTGACGAGTGCGAGATTGGTCCTGTTCTCCTCGTCCTGAAGCAGGCCGAGTAGCCAGGCGCTGGATCTGGCGGTCCCCCAGGGTACGGCGCCGTAGAAGACCCCGTATCTCCCACCACCTCCTTCGGAAGACGTCCGTGCCCCCAGGAAGACATCGCCGCCGTCGACGGTTGCCACGAGAGCACCCGCATAGGAGCCCGGGGTTCCGACACCCGGCGTGCCTCGATCGCGCAGGTACTTCACGAGTTCAGGAATGAGGATCTGTTGTCCCGGGGAGAGGTCCAGGACGAATGACGCCGTTCGGTCCGGTGTCGTCAGGCCATCCGCCCTCCACCGCAGTCGAACCGTCTTCCTCCCGGTGCTCCAGTTCGTCGCCACGAGTTCGCTTGCATAGGTCGCGGTTTCCACGATCACGGGAAGCGTCAGGCCGGTCTTGCCAGCGAGGCTCGCTTGCGGGAGTGCGGCCACGTAGGAGCCGTCCGAGTTGGCCTGGTCATTGATGACGCCGTAGGCCCACCACGGAGCGGTCCCTGAAATCCGCTCGACCTTGACGTAGCCGTTTGTGACGGTTGGCCCAGCCACCGCCAGCACGTTGGTCAATTGCCGAAAGCCCCCCGGCGCGAGCCACACTTCCTGACTCGAGGAGGCCGGTGTGCCAGGGTCTCCAGAGATCACGGTCACGCGGAGGCCGACGTCGCCCTCGCCGGCTCTGCCCGCGTTGATGAAAGCGGCATTCGATCTGTCCGTGCCGGTCTGTCTCAGCCCGCAAATATAGGCGACGCCGTCGCGGAGCATCCCCTCGGGCGGGAGGGCACTGTACGCCAGCCCCGCACGCCCTTCCGGAACGACAGAAGCGGTCCTCACAGTGGCGCTGGCTGCCGTTGAACTCCCCTGATTCTTGAACGTCATTCGCAGGGTCCCGCCGCGGTTGCCACTGGCTGGGAGGTCGATACCCAGCGACCTCAGATAGCTCATCGCGTCGGGGAAGACGACCTGCCCGCCAGCCGGGATGACATCCACACCCGTTCCTGCGCCAGACCCGAGGGCCGCCGTGTAGGTGATCTCGGCGATGGCATCCGTCGTTCCTCGATTGGTGAGAGTCAGCTCGGAGGTGAAGAACGAATCGCTCTGTCCCTGGCTGGAAAGGACGATGGGCACGAGGGCGCGGCCGTCCGGCTCGGCGCCGTCCTGGCTGACGGACGCCGACAACCCCGCGACGGAGATCGCGGCCGACCGTGCCGACGTCGAGGCATTGGCACTGACGGTCCAGGTGACTGTGCCGTTGCCAGTTCCGCTCGCGCCCGTCAGGGTGACGAATGCCGAGTTCGAGGATGCCGTCCACGCACATCCCGCGGGCGCCGAAACCGTGAGCACTCCGCTCCCGCCGGCACTGCCCACTTCCAGTTTCGAGGGTGCGAGGGCCCAGGTGCAGCTCGAAGAAACGGGAGTGACGACACCTCGGATGAGGATGTTGACGTCGATTCGGTTCCCGCCGCTCTGCAAAGCCAGCGGGCCCTGGAAGGTCGTTCCCCCGTCTGTCGAGAACCATCCCCGGAGTCGCTGCGGCCCCGACGAATCGGCAGTGAAGCCGACGCCCAGGGCGCGGGCGTTTGCAGGAGTGCGAAGTCCGGCGTAGACGTCTCCAGAACCGATGATGGGTCCGTCGGGAAGATCGATCTCGACCCACTGGCCGAGCGCTGTCAGGGTGGGAACGGTGATGGTCCGGTTCAGGAGGAGGCCCCCCGGCTTCTGCGGGCTTGGGGCCGCGCCCGTTGGATCGAGATAGGCCACGAGCGTGACCTGGGCACCGGCCGGGCTCGGCATGTTCAGAAACTGGGTGAAATAGACCTGAAGTTTGGTGAGCTGGGAGGGATAGCTGGGCGGAGTGATGCGCTGTACCACCGTCAAGCCGTCCTCGGCCACGCCGGTCTCGACACTGCCGTCGTCGTAGGCGATGACCTGGCCGGTCGTGGCAGCCGTCCCCTCGCCCCGAACGGGAATCACGATGATGGCCGTTCCGGCGGCCGTTTCGGCGGCCGTTCCGGCGGCCACGGTGACGTTACCGGTGCGGATGCCTGAGGAGGCCGGGGAGAACCTGAGGGTGAGCACCTGCTGACCGCCCGGGCCGACGCTGATCGGAAGTGCCGGATTGCTCAGGCTGAAGGTGCCGTCACTCGAGACGGCGGAAGAAACCGTCAGCGGACTGCTGCCCCGATTGAAGAAGGTCACCGAGAACGTCCGGGACTGGCCAGACGCGACGCGGCCGAAGTCGACGGCCGCAGGGCTGACGTCCGCTCCCGCGGCCGCGGGAGCCGTCGCCGAGCCTCGCACGGTGATCGCGGCCGTCCTTCTCTGACGGTCCGAGGCGGTGACGTAGACAGTCGAGACCTCGCTACCGGCCCGAGAAGGGGCAAAACGAACGGTGACAACCTGCGAATTGCCCGGCGCCAGAGTGAACGGTGTCGCGGGGAAAAGCCGGGTGAATGCGCGACTTGGACTTGCGATGGCGATGACCGTCATCGAGGCATTACCGGCGTTCCGGACTGTGATCGTCCTGTCAGCCGTCGTTCCCGCCTGAACCGTTCCGAATTCCAGGCCTTCCGGGTCGACCGCGAGGCTCGCCGCCGTGACGTTGAACGTGACGGGTGTGCTCTGTCGCCCCTTGACGCTGACGGACACGGCAGTCGCTCCTGCCTCTACTCCCTCCGGGACGCGAGTCGTGAGTTCCGTCTCGCTCGCCGACAGGACAGATGCCGGGACGCCGCCGAAATCGATCTGATTCTCCGCGGGGACGGCGGAGAAGTTCTTGCCACGAAGCGTCACGGGCGTTCCCACCGGGCCAGAGAGCACGTCGAGCGAGTCTATGACCGGTCTCGATGGAACGACGAAGCTGTGAGAGGTGAAGGTCTCGCGTGTCGTCGAAGGAACGAGCGACCAGTAAGTGGCCGACTCGATCGTGAGGGCTGGCCCAGGGCTGCCAGGAACACTGATCCGTGCGGTCGCCGGGTAGTCCGAGGGTGGCATCTCGAAGTACAGCTTGCCGGCGGCGATGTCGGCTTTCCTGGTGCTGTTCCAGGACTCGAAGCCCGCTCCGAACGTCAGCTCGATGTCGACCGTCGCATCCCTGAGGGGCATTCCGGCTTCATCCAGAACGGTGACGTCGATGAGGGATCCGGGGAGCTGTGGAAGATCCTCGCGCCAGGGTCGAGCGGAGTCCGCCGGACGGCCGATCTCTTCCGGCGGGCTCGCGTCCGCAGTGAATCTCCCATCGCCGTTTCTGTCGAAGAATGCGCCGTGCATGAGGAAGACATGGTCGAGCTTGCTCAATCCGTCGTCTCCCTTTGCCGACAGCGCCGGGTACTTGGCAGTCAACGCGGCGTACAGGGCCAGAAGGCTACGAGGCTTGCTTGCCGAAAGAAGGGCAGGGACATCCGCCAGGGGCACCGATATCTCATCCTTCAGACTCTGGCCGCCAAGGGAGCGGACGTCAGCGTTGGTGTCGACGAGATCCCAGAAGATCCCCGCGATGGCCATTTCCTCGCCTCTGGTTCCGGTGGCGACCTTCTCGTTGAATTCCAGTGTTGTCGAACCGCCGTTCTGCGGGGTCGGGGTGTTCCAGCGGAAGAGCCCCTCCGAGATCTGAGGAACTCCAGGCTCGAAGACTCTGCTGGTCGAGGCAGCCCAGAACGAGGCGAACCCCTCGTCGAGGGAATCCGAGGAGAAGTCGTTGAGGAAGCCGTCGTGGTTGACGTCGTGGGGCGTGTGCGGCGGCGTTGTCACCGGCAGCGGAGGGCGAGGCATGCGTGCGCCATACAGCTCGGTCACGAGGTGGTGCCCGAACTCGTGCCAGATCGTGCTGGGGTTGGCGCCGGGCACGCTGTCGGCTGGCGCGAGGTAGATGCTGGAGGCTGTGAGGCAGTTCACTCCTCCGTCCTCGGCGCAGTAGTAGCTCCCGGTTCCATTCAAGTAGATCTCGAGCGGAAGGTCGCGGGAGAGGGGAGTCACGACGTTCACGGGGTGGAAGAGATAGACCTGCCGCCAGAGGTGCCAGTAGGTCTCCGCGGCCGCCAGCGCGGAATCCATTGGGAGGGTTTGGCCTCGAGGGTCGAGCGGCGTGTCGAGGCCTCCGTCGGGGTCCGCGTCGAGGTCGAATCGCCCGCCCCCGGGGAGCGTCGATTTGGTGAAGGGCTTCCACCGCAGTTCGGTGGCAATGGCCCCTTGATCGGGGGAAGGAGCGATCAGGATCTTCGCGTTCCGGTCGTCCGCGGCGTCCTGCATCAGGGCCTTGATACGGTATTCCTTCGACGCACTCAGCGGGGTGGTGAGCTTGAAGCAGTACTCGGCTCGTGGCGCCTCGAAGGAGCCCTTTAGCTCCGAAAGCGTCTGGGCCACGAGCGTTTCCCGCGAGCCACTGACCTCGAAGAGCTGTACGGGGACGCCGGGGAGCCAGTACTGCTCCCGTTTTCCGACTCGCTGGATCGTCCCGAAGAGAGTGCAGCCGCTGACCGGGTAGTTGAAGTAGTTGCTCGTCGCCAGCACCACCGACTCGGTGGCATCGTACAGTGTTGCCCTGACTTGCAGCTGCGTGACGTCCATCGGGATGACGGCGTCACGAATTTCGAGCGTCTGCGTGACGGGAGTCGTCGAGTTCAGGGGCGATTCCGTGACCGCAATGTCATTCCCGGCAAACGCCAGCGTGCCCGTGGTGTAGTCGTAAGCGCGGAGGGCGAGCCTTCCCTGATTGCGCGATTCCAGGCGGTATTTCGCCTGAGCCGTGAACGTGACCGTGGACCCTCCGTCGAGCCGCGTCGATGTCGTTGGCACTGGTGACTCGATGGAGAGAGAGTCCGTGTAGAGAGTGCTCCGGTATTGAGCCTCCACGAAGATGCCGCCGGCGATGGCGCCGTCGGCGAAGACCCTGGCGTTGAGTTCAATATCGGAAGAAGTGACGATACGCCCGTCCATCATCACCTGGCTGTAGTACTTCAATTCCGAGGGGGTCACTTCGCAACTGACCGACACAGTCCCACTGCTGTTCTTGGCGATGGAGACCGTGGGGGACTTCGCGCTGCACAGGAGGGGGTCGAAGATCGAGTCGTCGCCAGCTCTGAGGTCCGCGTGGACGAGGACGGGTTGTTCCGAGGAGTTGTCGAAGTCGATGTTGACCGTGATGGTTCCTCTGAACGGCTCGCTGAACTTCATCTTGTAGTCCGCGGCCTTCTGGGACTTGACCTGGGCCGGGAACGACAAGGTCAGCCGGCCCGAGGACTTCGCCCCGCCCCCGGGGGAGAAAGCCCTCGTCGCCTCCGGGGTTGTCGCGAAGTAGGGAGTGCCTTGAAGGCCTTCCCGGTATCCCTCGAGCCTTGTCTGGTAATACCCGTCCGCGAAAGCAGGCCAGATGCTGGCGAGCGCGGCGAAGAGGACGATCCGTCCGGCCGGTTTCCAGAAGAACGAAGCGAGGACGAAGCGCCCAAGAACCCTGCACACGATGGCCTCCTCGGGCGGCTCCCGCTCTGGAAGTCGCTTCCTGGAATTCTAGGGCTCTGGCCGTCCTCCTCTCCGGTTCATCGTCCAGTTAACACGGATTCGTCGGGAGAACCGGAGGTCCGAGATCGATGAGCCAGGCTGCTCGCCCTTTCCCGATGGGGGTGGAGGAAGCTGCCATCGGCGTACAGCAGCATTCCCGTGATCCCGTCCCGGGCCTTGTTCTGCCGCGCGACCCGGAGAAGCCGGGTCAGCTCCGCGGGAGTGAACGCAGTCTTGGCCGCGCTGCAGTAGGCGAGTTCGATCAACATGCGCGTGTCCGTTTCTCTCCAGAAACAGGACTCATTCCAGTGCGCTGTCAAGCTCGTCTCTTTCGAACGTCCTCGGAGCCCTTGGCCACCCCACAGCCTTCGGGGCTGCCGGTCTCAGGTTCACGAGGACGAGACCGGTCTTCGGATTCGGCATCGTCCTCGAGAACGCGTCGCACGCGGGACGCTGGGCCGCAGCGTCGTCCACGCTCCTCGGTCTACCGAACACCGTTCGCTAGAGGGGAGTATCGATCGGCCTCGGACGCGCGAACTGGAGGCCGAAGGCTCGCTCGGTTCCGAACGCAGGTACGCGAACCTCTATACTGCTTGCCCATCCCCGTGGCTCCATGTCGCTCGTGCCTCGCATCGCTGCCCCAGGGGGCCTCTTTTTGCCCGTCCTGCGGACTTTCCGCGCACGGCACCGCACCCTCGCCTACTGGTATGCCAACCGTGGCGGCGCGAGAGAGCGAACCCAGAGCTTGGAGGAAGTCCAGATCCTCGTCCTCGCGTCCCGGCACCGAGACCGGTTTCGCGCCCGGTGAGATCCTGGCGGACCGATACCGGATCGCCGGACTCCTCGGTCGGGGAGGGATGGGCGAGGTCTACCGCGCCGACGATCTCAAACTCGGCCAACCTGTCGCGCTGAAGTTCCTGCCCAGGGAAGTCGAGACCGACCCCGTCATGCTGGAACGCTTCCACGCCGAGGTCCGCAATGCCCGGCAGGTCTCGCACCCGCATGTCTGCCGGGTCCACGACATCGACGAGGCCGACGGGCGCCACTTCATCACCATGGAGTACGTCGACGGGGAGGATCTCGCCACTCTTCTCAGGCGAATCGGGACCCTTCCGGCAACGAAGGCGGTGGAGATCGCGCGGCAGGTCTGCGCGGGGTTACAGGCCATCCACGATCGCGGCGTGGTGCACCGTGACCTCAAGCCCGGCAACGTGATGGTCGACGGCCACGGCCGGGCGCGCATCACCGATTTCGGCCTGGCCGTTTCCGGCGTTCAGACCGCGGGGGAAGTGGCTGGAACACCTGCCTACATGGCCCCCGAGCAACTCGCTGGCGCCCCCGCGACTCCACAGACGGATCTCTACGCTCTTGGTCTTCTGCTCTACGAGATCTGCACGGGAAAGCGTCCTTTCGAGGCTCAGACCCTGGCCGAATGGAAGCGGGTCCACACGCACGAACCGCCGTCCAGACCGAGCCGCCACGCCAGGGACATCGACGAGACGGTCGAGAGCATCATCCTGCGCTGTCTCGAGAAGGACCCGGCGAGGCGCCCGCGATCGGCTGCGCAGGTGGCGCTTCTCCTGCCCGGTGGAGACCCGCTCGCGGCCGCGATCGCGGCGGGAGAGACACCCTCGCCCGCGATGGTGGCGGCAGCCAGCCATGGGGCCGTCCTCCGGCCGGCGCTTGCCTTCGCGGCCCTGGCGGGAATCCTCCTCGTTCTCGGAGTCCTTGCCTGGGCGAGCCGGGTCAACCTGTACAGGAGAATCCCATTCGAGAAGCCGCCCGAGGTCCTCGCAGACCGGGCCAGCACCCTCATCTCGGACCTTGGGTACTCCAGCCCGCCGCAGGGACGCGCCTGGGGCTTCCGGCGCGAATCCGACTACATGGAGTGGAAGGACGATCCGGTTCCCGGGCCAGCGCGCTGGCGGCGCTTCGAGACTGGACAGCCCCTGGGTTACTCGTTTTGGTACCGCCAAAGCCCGGCTCCCCTCAGTCCTCACAGTTTCGGAGGCAGCAGGGGGGAAGTGTCCTTCGACGATCCGCCTGTCTCTCTGGAGGGAATGGCCAGTGTTCTGACGGACACTCGGGGCCGCCTCGTCGAGTTCAGGGCGGTCGCGGATGCCCTCGGGAAGGGCGAAGCCCAGCCTCTCACGGCGGCCGGGTGGTCCAAGTTGTTCTCGGCCGCGGGTCTCGACCAGCGCCGGTTCCAGGAGACGGCACCGGGGTGGACTCCGCCGGTCTTCGCCGATCAACGATGCGCGTGGACAGGCACGTATGCCGACCATCTCGACATCGGAATCCGGGTCGAGGCCGCTGCCGCCTTCGGCCGGCCCGTCTACTTCCGCGTGGCCGCGCCGTGGGACCTGCCGCCGGTGAAGGACCCTGGCGAGCCCGAGGGGCGCACGCTTGCCGCCGGAGTCGTCGCCGTCACGCTGATTCTGACGGTCATCGTCGGGGCCGCCGTCCTCGCGCGAAGGAACCTCCGGCTCGGGCGTGGGGATCTGCAGGGGGCCCATCGCACCGCGGCGGTCTGCGCGACCACGGCCCTTGCGGCGGTTCTTCTGCGCAGTGACCTCCCCTTCACTCTCGGCGGCGTCGTGGCCTCCTTCCTCGTCCTTGCCAACGCCGGTCTGTTGACGGGCGCGATCGTCTGGATCTCGTACCTCGCTCTCGAGCCGTACGTGAGGAGGCACCGGCCCCACCTGATCGTCTCGTGGAGCCGGCTCGTCGCGGCGGAGTTCCGCGACCCGATCATCGGCCGGGACATCCTCATCGGGCTTCTCTTCGGCCTCGGGATGACATTGGCCAACTACCTCAGCGGCTGGCTGAAGGAGTGGACGGCCCACCCGCTGAACCCGAACCACTATCTCGACGTTGACACCCTGAACGGGACCGGGCATGCCATCGCGGCCGTTATCGACCACCTCGGGTTCGGGGTCTGGGTGACATTCGCGGTCCTGGTGTTCCTCATCCTCTTCCGGAAGGCCGTACGTCGCGAGTGGGTCGCCATGCTCCTCCTGTGGTCGGTGCTGGTCGCGATGGAGGTGCTCTTCTCGGCACAGAGCTGGCCCGTGATCCTGGCGGTCGCGATCAACTTCGCGTTGCGGATCGCCGTGGTCTCCAGAGTGGGTCTCGTGGCGGGCCTCTCGGCGAGCCTCGCCTTTCAGCTGACCGCGTTCTTCCCGCTCACCACGGACCTGTCGGCGGCGTACGCCGGCGCCTCGCTCACCGGCGTTCTCACCATCGTCGGCCTTGCGGCGTACGGGTTCTGGATTTCACGAGTGGCTGGCCAACAGAACGATCTCGCGTCCGCGGAGGACTAGGACCGACTCACCCGGGTCGGGCTCGACCCTCAGAGCGTGGTCCTGGCCTCGTGGGGCGAGGACCGCGCCTCGACCATCCCTCGGCGATACCATCCGGCTCGCCGCCCACATCCCCTTCACCGTCGGCCCGCTGTCAACGGATCGCGGGTCCCGGCCGTCTCTCTTACGAATCCTCGTTGGAGGTCCTCGATGCGCCGTTCCCGCCCCCGCGTCCTCACCTCACTTCTTGGCGTCGCCCTTTTCGCCACCTTTGGGGCGGAAGCAGAGTCGTGGATCCTCCCCGGGCTGGCCAACAGCGGCGGGAGGAACGGCGCCCGGTTCGAGTCGACCGTCTTCGTTCTGAACTGCGGAACGAGCGAGGCCGAGGTCACCTTTGGCCTCGTTCCCGGAGGCCCCCTCGCCCCCTCACCGGTCGTCCGCAGGATCAAGAGTGGAGAGACTCTGCTCATTCCGAACGCCCTCCGGGAGCTCTTCGGGCTCGAGGAAACTCTCGGGACGCTCACGGTCGCGAGCACGGCACCACTCGTTCTGGGTGGAGCGACGAGAAACGTTGCGGACGCGTCGGGAACCTACGGCGTCGGGCTCGAGGCCGTTCGCGCAGGGGATGAGATCTCCGCCGGAAAGACAAGCCACGCCATCTGGCTCTCGCACACGGGCACCGAAGGCCCCGGCTCGCGCGCGAACGTGACCGTCACGCTTCTGGATCCCGGCACGAGTGCTCTGCTGGAAATCCGGGACGGGAGCGGCTCCCTGGCCGGGTCTCTCCCTCTCGACGCGACCACTCCGGTGACCTGGCAGGGATCTGTCGCCGACCTGACGGGTGGCACTGCCGTCGACGCGGGCTACGCCAGCTTGAAGGTCTCCTCGGGCCGCGCTGTGGGTTATGTCTCCGTCGTCGACAACGCAACCGGAGACGGTCTCCTCTCTCCGTTCCACACGGTTCCCGCGGGAGAGACGGACCTGATCCTCGACGGCGTCGCGCGAGCGGATGGCGCCAACGGTACGCGCTGGACGACAGGCCTGCGTCTTTTCAATGGTGGCGGCTCCCCCGCCCTCGTCTCGATCGACGCTCTCGGCGTCAGCCCTTCGCCAGAGAAGTGGCGGGTCGAGCGGACGGTCGCTCCTTCCTCGGTCGTCGCCATCGAAGACATCCTCGCGGAGTTCGGTACTTCGGACGGCTCGGCGGGCGCCCTTCGCGTCCGTTCATCGGGAAGCGTTCTGGCGATGGCGGCCACGACGACGCCCGATCCGGCGGGCGGCCCGGGCCGTTTCGGGGTCACCCAGTCTGCCGTTCTTCATCGCGGAGGAATGGCGGGCGCTGGCCGGAACGTCACTCTCGCCGGAGTCGCGCTGGCGGCCCGGTTCCGCACAAACCTCGCGTTCCTGGCGGACGCGACGGGCGCCCGCGCCTCGGCGACACTCCGGGACGTCTCCGGCGGCTTGCTCGGGACAGCCACCGTCGAACTCGGCTCCTCGGAGTGGACGCAGAAGAGCCTCTCCGAGTGGTTCGGCGTCGCCGAGGCACCCGAAGGCTCCCGCATCGACATCACCGTGACCAGCGGCTCCCTCGACGCCTACGCCCCGGTGGTCGACAACGGGACGGGCGACGCCTCTGTCCGGCGGCCGGCACCGCTGCCAGCGTCCTGCGACGGCGCGGTCTCAGGTCCGGGTGGCTCTCCCACAACTACCCTCACGATCGGCGCGGCAGCTGGCGCACCGGCCGGGAGGATCCGGCCGCTCCTGGGCGTCAACATCGGCCCCATCCCGGCGGGCGAGAGCACCGTCGATCTGACGAGCCCGTATCACCAGGCCGGTGTGACGACGATCCGGACGCACGACTACTACGGCCCCCTCGACATGGCAACGCTCTACCCGAACCAGAACGCCGACCCGGCGAATCCGGCCTCGTACAACTTCACGGCGAGCGACGCGGTCTTCGAGAAGATCCTTGCCGGATCGTTCGAGCCGTGCCTCCGCCTGGGCGATTCCTACAGTGCGCAGCCGGGTTTTCCGCCCGCGAATCCCCGCCGTCCCATCAAGACGGACAACTGGGTCCGGGCCGCGGTGGAAGTCGTGAGGCACTACGACGACGCGGCCCGCTGGAAAGGGCGGCCGCTCCGTTACGTGGAGGTCTGGAACGAGCCCGACAACGGCCGGTTCTGGGACGGAACCGTCGAGGAATTCGCGAGCCTCTTCATCAAGGCCGCAAGGGCTCTCAAAGAGGCTTTCCCTCACCTCTTGATCGGCGGCCCCGGATATTCACCGTTCGCCACGGTTGCCCCCCAGGGACAGGCCCAGGTACGAACCCTGATCGCGGCGATGAAGCGAGAGGGCGTCAGCCTCGATTACTTCTCGTTCCACATCTACTCGAACGACCCCGAGGTCTACCGGACCTCCGCCCGCTTCCTGAGGAACGAACTCGACGCAAACGGGTTCTCTGCCGTTCCTCTTGCGATCACGGAATGGAACACCGAAACGCGCAATCTTTCCCGATCCGAGGCGCTCGCTCTTCGCACCGGAGGCCGTGGAGCCGCGATCGTCTCAGCCGTCCAGGTCGTCCTGCAGGAGGAAGGGATCGTCGCATCCCACCTCTACCGCGGTCCAGACCCCTCGCCATCGGCGCCCGAGTTCTACGGCATCTTCTATTCGGACGGGCGTCCGAAACGGAGTGCTCTTGCCCTCGAGCTCTGGAAGCGGCTCGCCGATCACCCGGAGCGACTCGCTCTGTCATCAGCACGCGCCTCCGGTCCCGCGCTCTACGCGATCGCGGGCCGGGATCTCTCGGGCGAGGTTTCGGTCCTGGTCGCCAACCCCTCGCAGGAAGCGGGCAGCGTGCGTCTTCTCCTGTCTGACGGCAGCCCGATCTCCTGCGTTCGCGTCGACGAGATCAGCGACTCCTCGGCGGAGATCACGACGCGAACGATCGCGGGCGAAATGGTCTCCATTGGCGGAGCGACGACCCTCCTGCTGACGTATCGGCCCTAGCCCTCCTCCGCCCCCGTCATCACCAGCGTTCCCCTCCCTCCCCAGCCCGGACAGGTGACTTCCGGGGCGTGTGGGTGAAATCCCCGACAGACGGCACTGCCCGAAAAGCCTAGGATTTCGTCCGCCTGGGGTGAGCCGCCGGCGTGTCGCGATGGACCGAGGTCACTCTCCGGCCCCTCTGTCGGACGGTGGCGCCTCCGGGTTTCAGAAGGAGGGATCGTGAGAAAACTGATGTTGGTTGGGGCACTCGTCCTCTTCGCGAGCGCTCCAGCTCTGGCAACCTACGAAAAACAGACCCGGGCCATCTACTGGGGCGGTCAGATCCACTACATGTCGATCGACTCGAGCCAGAAGGTGGATCACATGGCGGCGACTGTGCCGTCGGGCTGGAAGGGTCCGTGGGACGACAGCACCGTCAAGACGACGGCGAGCCTGCCGAGCGGCTACAAGAGACAAGAAGAAAACTACTCCTACGCCGAGGGACAGGGCGTCGTGGTATTCGGCTCGCTGATGATCCACTACGCCGTGGTGTGGAACTCGAGCAGCCAGCCCCGGCTCGTCGCCACGAGGTACGACCTCTCGGCGCTCACGACGTCCGGCACCAAGGGAGCCTTCGTCGACACGACGGCCCGCGACATCTTCGCGGTGCCGAACACCGGGGCCAAGTCCTACGGGATCTCCGCTGTCGTCTTCCAGGGCAAGATCTACCTATTCGCCTCGGACTACATTCTGATCAGCGAGGATGGCGTCAACTACCAGTTGCAGTCGGCAGTCCTGGCAAACGGGTTGACAGGCCTCATCGCGGTGGATGCCTTGACCTACTACACCTCGAGCGGCACTCCGAACGTCATGGTGCTCTTCATCAAGCCAGGGACGGCCGGTGCGGTCCTCGGGCGATGGGATGGCGTGACAGCGCTGCCGCTGGCGTCCTGGAGCGTCCTTACAGTGCCCGGCGACAGCCAGGGGTATCCGTATCACGCCGGAGGACTGCTGCTCGGGACGTCAGGGACGTCGAGTTCTTCCGACTGGAAGTTCAACACCGGCCAGAAGCACCTCTGCGTCCAGACCTTCCTCGTCGGGACCGTGAACGGGTGGGGATGGCTCGACCGCTACGAGTACGACATCGAGACCGACCAGCTCAGTGACGGTGGGGGCTTCGAAATCCAGCACGCGTTCTACCGGATGCGAATCTTCCCCTGGTACGAGCCGGCCACCGACTCCCTCGGCCGACCCGTCCAGAAGCAGAGCCTCGGCGTCAATTTCTATCAGTGCAACCAGCCCGGATGCACGAGCCATAGCTGGCAGTGCCTGGGCCTCGCTTCCGACTACCTCGTCTCGACGAAGCAGGACCCGTCCACCGGAGGAGGGTACGGCTGGCAGGGGATCCCGACATCGACGTCCTCGGGCACGCCCGAGGAAGAGGCCGTGAGGCGCAACTACTGGTCCCTCATCGGCGTCGCCCTCGGCCCGGCTCCGTTTGCCGAGAACGGGAAAGAGGCATTCGAGGTCGCGGAGACCTCGTTCATCGACTACGGCATCGAGTACGAGAGTTCGATCGAACACAAGAGTTCCTGGGCAAAGACCTACATGGTCGGCTCCGCGACCGAGGTGAAGGAGGGGCTGCCCAAGAAGGTGGGCCTCAAGCAGAACTTCGACGTCAGCTACAAGTGGGGCACGATCGGCTCCCAGACCGACGAGACGCAATACAGCACCAAGGCTTCCTTCATCATGGGAACGAAGGACGAGGCAGAGGGGAACTTTGGGGAGCACGGGTGGGCCCTCTTCTCGGCCCCCACGTTCCTCACCCAGGTCGGTGAGATCTTTGCCTACGATTACAGCGTGACCTCGTCGACGGGAACGGACCTGCACTTGCGCCTGCCATCCGTCTTGCAAGCCGGCCCGCCGTCCGCATCCTCGCCCGTGCCTATGACCATCCTCTCGCAGTACTTCAAGCTCGACGACCCGGGCGGCACGGACGACCAAGTCGCGGGGATGATGAGCGGGCTTCCCGCCTACCCTCCCTCGACGGACCTGGAGGCCTGGCACCTCTACGACTGGGTGAACAGTGCCAACGGCCGCTGGCAGGTCCTGTTCGGGCCCGGAGGCGTGGGCGGGGGGACTCAAATCAACAGGGTCAGCCAGGGCAACACGGGTTCGGTCACGTTCGGCTCGGGCACGACCAGCATCACCGCGTCAGGGACCACGAGTGCGGTGTCGGTGGAGGCCGGCGTCGGCATCTCCGCGAAGATCAAGATCGTCGGCTTTGACGAGACCCTGAAGGCGGGCTACGACAGCGAATTCGAGACGGAGACGACAACCGAGACGGGATTCAGCCAGGACATCAAGCTCGAGTGGGGCATGACCACGATGCCCTCGGCCTGTACGGCCGGCGACTGTGTCAAGAACATGTCGGTCCAGCCTTACATTCTGAAGGCGCTCACTGCCGACGCCCCGTGGATCCCGGCGGGCTACGCCCTCAACCTCCCTTGGGCCATGACGTGGTGGGTCCACGACTACGAATACATGGATGGGAGAAAGGGTGGTGTCGCTGCCATGCCGACCTCAGTGGGTGGGACCGTGACTGGCGTCGCGGGAGAGGTGCGCGGCTCGGGTGCGCGTAGTGATTACGCCGTTGATGGCGGGCACCTCGCCTGGACGAACGCCGACGGGACAACTACCCCGATTCCGATCACGGCCGACCAGTTCCAGTCGAAGCTCGGGGCCTCGATCTTCATCGGCTCGCGCCAACTCTCGGCGACTCCGGAGACGGGCCGGTGGACCCGTAGCGGAAGGGTCTGGACGTTCAAGACTGCCAAGAGCGCGACGCGCGACATCTTCACGCTGACGCTTGACTTCGGGAAGGGGCGCTGGAGCTTCGCGGGAACGAAGATGACCCTGTCGGAATATGTCCGTGCAGGGAAATCCCACATCCGGCTGGGGCTAAAGGTGAACGGACTCTACCGCTTCACCACCGACGTCTCTCACGACATGGCTCTCACGTGGGATGTCAGGCCGGCCGCCTCGGACGCGGCACGCGTGCAGCTGACCCGCCTCACAGGGGCTCACTCCACCATCACCGGAGCGGGCCACGTCTCGCTCCACGGCACGCTCCCCTCCTCGATGCCGGCCTTCGGCGACGTCTCCATCGTGATGAATGGCCACCAGGTGGACTTTCCGCTTCTTTCCCTTGACGGCGCCCAGGACGCCTTCGAGAACGGGAAAGTCCTCATCTACCAAGACGAGGGCAGGCAGCTTCACGTCGACTTCGGCAAGAAGACTTGGGCCGCGAAGTTCTCGGGGAAGGGCTTCCACCCTGCGCATGTCCCGCTGGAAGGCACGGTCCGCCTCGCGATCAAGGTGGGGGGCCAGACCTGGCACCAACAGGATCACGAGATTCTGGCCTTCACCGCCGACCTGGCAGCGAACGACTGAACGCTGCTACATCCGCGGGCGGCCGGAGGTTGCCGCCCGCGGATGCAGCCTTCGAGGCGGTGCCGAGCAGCTGGTCTCGGCCGTCGCTGGTCCTGAACAGGCCGGTGTCGGGCGAGACGTTCCCGATTCAAACGTCCACCGCGCCATCTAGATTGAGACTTTGCGTGTCGTTCCCGCCATCGCCAGCGGGACCGGGCGCGACCTCGTTGTCAGTACAGGCGAGCGACGCGGCCGCCGAGCGGCGGCACTGCGAGCCGACACGGTCTACCCGCTGGCAACCGCATGAGGCTCCTTGCGGACGAGGGGATCGACTGCGGTATCGTCGAGGCTCTGCGGGCTGCGGGACCACCTCGCTCGCTTCGAGTGGCCGGCTGAAGAGGAACACCCGCTCGATGTGACAGAGACATCGGCGGTCGATCTGCTCATGCGACGAGAGCGGGAGAGAAGGGGCGTCGGTTAGCTTAGCGAGATGAGGCCGACTTCTCTCCCTGGGATGAAGCCCCGATCCCGTGGCGATGGGAGGTGCGCCTCCCGCACTCGGCTTCTGTCCGGAATTCCGACTTTCCCAGTGAGCGCTGACAACCTGAAGGTCCGCCACCGCTTCGCGCCCTGGCGTGCCGGCCCCTGGACGATGAGCGTCTTCCTGGAAGCCGTATTTCCCACAGCCGACCCGGAAAGCCTCGGCACTGGGAAGTACCAGGCCTCTGCAGGCTGGACCTCCACGCGACCGCTTCTCATCCCGTCTCGCTGGCTGGCGGCCCACCAGACCACCGTCACCTCCCAATTGCATCAAATCAACTCGGTGGCCGGGGACTCCGAGCGCACGGACATCAACTACACCAAGCTCGACCTCTCCTTAAAGGACACTTGGTCCTGCCACTGGGTGAAGCTCGCACTGAACATGCGGGTGGACTGGATCCAAGACGGCCGCACGGGAGCGGTGGGCGAACTGGAGTACGGCCATCTCTTTGGTGCCCAGTGGAAGGCGTGGATCATGGGCGGGGGTCTGCTCTGGGGTGAGGGCGTGAAGGGGACTTACGGACGGAAGATCTCCCTGAGTGTCTCACGCACGCTCTGAGGCGAGCTGGCGGGTGGTGCCACGGAACACCACTCAAGGCCCATCACCTCCCGAGGAGACGACTCGCGCCCTCTGCCAGCCGTGAGGTCCCCGAGTTCCACCGGCCCGACGCGCACCCGGACGAGCTTGCACTCCCGGAGACCGGCGTGCCAGAACATCCACCGAATCTGCCCGTTCGCGCCCTCATGGAGACCCACCTCGAACCTCGTCCCTCCCCTCGTCGCCTTCCCGATCCGGAAACCTCGATGGGAGAGGTCGTCCCCTTCCTTCATCTTTCGTCCGAAGCCCGAAGGCTCCAGGATGAGCTGTCGAGACGCCGCGCCCAGCCTCCCGAAGAGGTGCCCGCGGACCTCATCCGAAAAGCCGCCGGCGAGGAGCTTTCGGCGCCGGACACTGATGGGCCCGTCCTCGTTCTCGAGGCGATCGAAGAGGTTCCCGCGATCGGACCCGAAGGGCGAGGCAAGCGGATTCACCCCTGGGGGATCAATGAGACTGGCGAATGGGACGCGGGTGAGGTGTTCGTCCCCGACGGACCCAGATCAGAGAGGTGACCGCGGTCTCCCGCGCGCTCTCGGTCTGATTCCGGTGACCGGTGCCATGGCAGAAGAGAGAAAATAGACCGTTTTGAACGGCGAAAAGGACCGCACCCTCGCTCTTGGCAAGGAGGAGCCGGAGAGCGCCTCTGACACGGGCGTACCGGCGACGATCGGCCGCCTCCGCATCGAGCGCCTTCTCGGACAGGGAGGGATGGCGCAGGTCTTCCGCGCGTTCGACCCTCTCCTCGGACGCCCCGTCGCCGTGAAGTTGATGTACGGCGAGTCGCCCGATCAGAACCTGCGGCTGATCAGAGAGGCTCGTCTCCTCGCCAAGGTCGATCACCCGCACATCTGCAAGATCTACGAGACCGGCCTCGAGGGCTCGCGGCCGTACATCGTGATGCAGCTCGTCGACGGCCGGGTCCTCGACGTCGCGGCCGCGGACCTCTCGCTGACCGAGAAGTTGCACCTCTTCATCACGATCGCGGAGGCCGTTCACGCCGCCCACCGCATCGGCCTGATCCACCGTGACCTGAAACCCGCCAACATCCTGGTCGAGACGCGCCCGGGCGATCCGCCCCATCCATACGTGCTGGATTTCGGCCTCGCCCGGGAACTGGAGGGGATCGACGCGACGGCCACGGGAATGATCACAGGAAGCCCAGCCTTCATGTCCCCGGAGCAGGCGCGGGGAGACCGCGCCCTCATGGACACACGAACCGATGTTTACGGTCTGGGTGCCACGTTCTACAGTGTCCTCTCGGGCCGTCTCCCCTTCGATGCGCCCACGCCTTTCGAGACGCTCCTGAAGGTCGTCTCGGAGGAACCGGCACCGCTCCGCCGAGCGGCGCCGAGGATCCCAGCTGACCTCGAGACGATCGTGATGAAGTGTCTGGAGAAGTCGCCCGACAGGCGGTACGACTCGGCCCAGGCCCTCGCCGACGACATCCGGCGCTTCCTCGCGGGCCGACCGGTAGAAGCCCGTCCGGCCACTCTCGGCTACCGCGCGTCACGGTTCCTGTCTCGGCATCGCGTGCCGGTCGCGGCTGGATTCCTCTTGCTCGCGGTGTCGGCCTTCTTCGGGATCGCCTACCTGAGAACACAGAGGGCGGCAGATGAGCGAGCGCGGAACGCACGCCTCCTGGCACAGAGCGTTCAGGAGATCGAGTGGCGGATGCGCGTCGCCCTCATGCAGCCGCTTCGGAGCACGCTGCCCGAACGCGAAAAGGCAGTCGCGAGAATCGACGCCATCCTGGAGTCGAGCCAGCGCGAAAACGATGCGGAGGACTGGAGCCTGCGGCTCGCGGCCGCCGGCCGGGGGCAGCTCCTCCTCGGAAACCTCAACCCGGCCCTGCAACACCTGGAGGAGGCATGGGCTCTCGGCGATCGCTCGCCTGATCTAGCCGTGTCGCTCGGCGTCGCGCTCGCGCAGGCCTACGAGTCCGAACTCGACGCCCTCGTCCTCGTCCGGAATCCCGACGTCAGAAGGGCCAGGCGTGCTCAGCTCGACGCAACGTTGAAGCGGAACGCTCTCGAGAGGCTGCGAGCCGCCGAGAGCGCGACGACAGTCCCGCCGGAATTCCTCCGGGCCCTCATCAGCTTCCTGGAGGGGAACCACGACAAGGCCATCGCCCTCTGCCGGCAGGCGAGGGAGAAGCTCCCGTGGTTCCAGGAGGCGCTCCTGCTGGAAGGCCGGATCCACGCGGCCCGTGCTGGCGACGCCTTGGAGAGCGGAGACGCTGGCGCCTTCCGCTCCCACCAGGACGCGGCCCTCGCCGCGTTCACGTCGGCATCCGAGATCGCGCGAAGCGATGACCGGGCGTACGTCGGTCTGGCGAAGGTCTGGTTCAAGCGAGAGGCGTCCATCTACCTGACCACGGACGGAAAAGGCCTGGAGGAGGCCGCCCGACACCTGATCGCCGAGGCCGAGAGAGCGCTCGAGGCAAACCCGCGCAGTGTCGAGGCCCTCGTTCTTGCCGCCAATGGCCACCGTTACGTAGCGGACTTCAAGTACAGCCGGGGCATCGATCCGTCGACCGAGTTGAGGCTGGGCCTCGCCGCCATTGACGCCGCACTCGCTATCGGTCGAGGTTTCGTGAAGGCCCATGTCTTGCGCGCGCTTCTCCTATGGATCCAGGGCAAACGGGCTTCGGAGTCGGCGATCCCCCAGGCCGAGCGCGACATGACCTCGGCTCTGGAATCGATTGACAGGGCCCTCCATCTGTCGCCTCGCGACCCGGACGCCCTCCACATCGGAGGGCTCTTGTACCTCGATCTCGCGATCGTCTACGGGGCGCTCGAGAAGGACCCGGAGCCCCTCCTCAGGAAGGCCATCTCGAACTTCGTCGACATCACTCCGCTCGAAGGGTACCGAACGGTCGGCCTCGTGAACCGATCGTTCTGCTCCATCCTCCTCGGCCGCCTCCTTTTCGATCGCGGGGCCGACGCCCTGCCGCATCTAGAGGCGGCGGTCGGACTGGCGAAGGAGTCGCTCGCCGTCACTCCACCTCTTCTCTTCTCCTACATCGCCGCCCTCGAAGCCGAGGCCGAACTCGCGCTCGTTCTCGCCGAGATGGCAGTGGACCCCGCGAAGGTGGTGGCGGAGGGCGAGAGGCTCTATGCCGAGGCTGTCAAGGTCCGGCCCGAGGAGCCCCGGCTACATATCGCCGTCACGGGACTCCGGGTCGCGACGGCCCTCTTCGAAGTGGAGAAGAACGGCGGTGGAAAGGCATTCGAGGATGCCGTCAACCGTGCCCAGGAGGCGTGCACCGAGGCGGAGAGGATTCACTCCAACATCTCGTCCACGGCCCGGTACAGGGCACTCCTGCTCGCCCTGAAGGCCCGATCCGAACCTTCGGCAGCCCGAACCGAATCCGCCCGGCGAGCGTTGCGGCTCGTCATCGAGAAGGGCGATGACGACATGGGCCGGCTGCGACGGTTTCTCAGTGCGCTCGACAGACCCTCGAGGTAGAGCGGCGCCGAGTCGAAAGGGGGGTCCAGCCGAGTCTGGCGGGACAGTGAGTTCGTAATAGACAAGCAGTCCGTTGGCGCCGCGGGAGCTCTCGATAGATGGCGAGTGTTGCGTCATCCACGACAGCGGGGAGCCAGGGATCGTTGCGGCTCGTCCCTTGCGGACGCGTGAGCCGCGACCCTATGATCTCCCATGCTTCCAGGCCGCCAAGCTCGAGACATCAACGCCGAATCCGTCACCCTCGGGCTGGACGCCGAGTCGATCCGGCGCTCCTTCACCGAGAAGCTCTTCTTCGAGCTGGCAAAGTTCCCGGGCGTCGCGACACAAAACGATCACTACCTGGCGCTCGCCCACGCGGTGCGCGACCGGATCCTGCACCGGTGGATCCGTTCCGCGCGGACCTTCCTGGAGGAACAGCACCGGACGGTGATCTACCTCTCAGCGGAGTACCTGCTGGGGCCCCAGCTCGGCCACAACCTGCTCGCCCTCGGGATCGAGGGGCCGGTCCGGGAGGCGATGGAGTCCCTGGGGCTCGATCTCGACGAACTCATCGAGCACGAGGAAGAGCCCGGGCTGGGCAACGGCGGCCTCGGCCGCCTCGCTGCCTGCTTCATGGATTCCCTTGCGACGCTGGACTACCCGGCGATCGGCCACGGGATCCGGTACGAGTTCGGCATCTTCGACCAGGAGATCCGGAACGGCTGGCAGGTGGAGCGGACCGACCGCTGGCTGCGGCACGGCAACCCCTGGGAGGTGCGGCGGTACGAGATCGGCTTCACGATCGGCTTCGGCGGGAGAACCGAGACGGTCGTGGACGCCGCAGGCCGGGCGCGGGTGAGGTGGACGCCCGCCCGGGTGGTCCGCGGCGTGCCGTACGACACGCTGGTCATGGGGCACGGGACGGTCACGACGAACTTCCTGCGTCTGTGGTCCGCGGTAGCCGCGGAGGAGTTCGACCTGGACGCCTTCCAGGTCGGCGAGTACTGGCGGGCCGTCGACGAGAAGATCCGCAGCGAGAACATCACCAAGGTCCTCTACCCGAACGACGCGAGCCCGGCCGGAAAGCAGCTGCGCCTCGAGCAGCAGTACTTCTTCGTTTCCTGCGCACTGCAGGACTGCATCCGGCTCCTCCTCCAGAGGACGACGATCGACCGGTTTGCGGACATCTTTGCGATCCAGCTGAACGACACGCACCCGACGCTCGCGATCCCGGAACTGATGCGCCTCTTGATGGACGAGCACGGCCTGGGCTGGGACGAGGCCTGGGGCATCACGTCGCGCTCGTTCAACTACACGAACCACACGCTGCTGCCGGAGGCGCTGGAGACCTGGCCCCTCCCGCTCTTCGGGAGCCTGCTTCCCCGGCACCTCGAGATCGTCTACGAGATCAACCGCCGCTTCCTCGAGGAGGTGGCCGCGAGCTTCCCCAGGGACGGCGCGCGGCTCGCCCGCCTCAGCCTCATCGACGAGAGGGGCGAGAAGAGCGTCCGGATGGCCCACCTCGCCACCGTCACCAGCCAGAAGGTCAACGGCGTGGCGGCTCTCCACTCGCGCCTCCTCAGGGAGACGGTCCTGCGCGACTTCGCCGAGTTGTGGCCAGACCGCTTCACGAACGTCACGAACGGGGTCACTCCGCGCCGCTTTCTCGCACAGGCAAACCCGCGCCTCGCCTCCCTTGTCACCGAGGCGATCGGGGACGGGTGGGTCACGGACCTCGAGCGGCTGAGGGGGCTGGAACCACTCGCGGCGGACGCCGGGTTCCGGGAGCGCTGGCGGGTCGTGAAGCAGGCCGCCAAGGAACGCCTTGCCGGGTGGATCCGGGAGACACTCGGACGCTCCGTCGACCCACACACACTCTTCGACGCCCAGTGCAAGCGGATCCACGAGTACAAGCGCCAGCAGCTCAACCTGCTGCACATCGTCTGGCTCTACCAGCGGATCCTCCGCGGGGAAGTGGCCGGCATCCCGGGGCGGACGTTCCTCCTGGCCGGCAAGGCCGCGCCGGGCTACCACATGGCGAAGCTCATCATCCGGCTGGCGACGGCGATCGGGGAGACAGTCGAGCGGCACCCGATCGCGAGGGAGCTGCTCTCGGTGGTCTTCCTCCCCGACTTCAACGTGAAGAACGCCCAGCGGATCTACCCGGCCGCCGACCTGTCCGAGCAGATCTCCACGGCGGGCAAGGAAGCGTCGGGCACCGGGAACATGAAGTTCTCCCTCAACGGGGCGCTCACGATCGGCACGCTGGACGGGGCGAATGTCGAGATCCGTGAGGCGGTCGGCGAGGAGAACTTCTTCCTCTTCGGGCTGACCGCTCCCGAGGTGGAGGATCAGTTCCGGCGGGGCTACGACCCGCGCCGGGTCCTCGAGGCAGACCGCGAGCTTTCGGACGTCCTTTCCTTGATCGCATCAGGACACTTCGCGCCCGCCGAGCCGGACCTCTTTGCTCCCTTCGTGCGCCGGCTCGTGGAGGAGGACCCCTTTCTCGTCCTGGCGGACTTCCGGGCCTACGTCGAGTGCCAAGGGAAGGCCTCCCGGGCCTGGAGCGATGTTGTCGGCTGGACGAGCGCCTCGATCCTGAACGTGGCGCGGATGGGCCGGTTCAGCTCGGACCGCTCCATAAGGGACTACGTACGGGAGGTCTGGCACGTCCGTCCGGTGAAGCTCGCACCCGTGAGGTGAGTCCCGGGCCGAGGTCGAACTCCTCTCACGGATAGGGTCTGGTCTCTCCTGGCGGACCAGAAGGCACCCGGCTAATGCGAGGTGACAAGTTCTTCTTACACCGGCGCACCTTTTCGTCGATGCCATCTATTTCGTTCATATTGAGATCGGTATCTTCATCCTCACATCATGAGAGGACAAATTCTTCTGTCACCTCCAGCTCGAATCTCACCCAGCAGCTGAAATGAACATACTGAAGAAGAAGGGTTTATCTCGTTCTCCCTGGGGAGGCACGAGAGCTGCCTTGCCCTTCTTCTCGTGGATGCAGTCGTCTATCGGGCGAGAAGGCCGGCGGAGACCCCCCCTGTACAGGCTCATCGACTCGCTCGACGAGAAGGTCAAGGGTTCGTGGGAGGATCTCTTCGAGCGTTACTGCGGTTTCTGGCGAGGCCTCCTCGACGGAGTCGTTGCCCGCTTCCTCGACTGCGGCATCTTCGAGAGAGGCTCTGCTCGTATCCGCTGTCAAGACTGCAAGGACGAGTACCTTTTGGCTTTCTCGTGCGAGGGGCGGGGACTCTGTCCTTTCTGCGGAGCCAAACGAGAAGTCGAGTTTGCTGCCTTCTTGCAGGATGAAGTCGTTGCCGATGTTGGGCACGCTCAGTGGGTCTTCACGATTCCCAAGGGACTTTCGGCAGCGAGACCGGCACTTCGGGGGACTGAGCGGCGAAGCGGCCTAGAACGAGATCTCGTTGTTGATCTCTCCGCCCGGGCCCTCGTTCACCGTGTTGCCCGTGTCCACCTTGATCTTCAAGGAAGCCGGGTCCTTCCAGTTCAGAGGGTCGGAGGCATCCATGATCAGCTGGAAACAACCGATGGCCGAGGCGCCTCCGTACTGCGCCTTGGTGTTGGCGTTCGTGAGAGCGTCGATCCGGATGACCTTGGTCTGGCTCGTTGCACGCCTCATCTCGAAGGTCTGATTTCCACCCGCGGTCAGACTATTGACGGTTTCTGTTGCCACAACCTGGCCTGTAGCCGCCTCGAGCCTCACTGTGAAGGCCGTGTTCACCGCTGTGTTGGAGGAGTTGATGACGCCCCACCGGAACGGAGGAACCGTCACGGTGCCTGTCGCGGCCTGGTCAGGGCGAGGCGGCGCCGGGAGATTGGTGCAGAGGGAGCTGTCGATCTGGCGGTTCGGTCCCGGGCGCAAGAGCGAGCCCGACTTCGTGGCCACGAGATCCGGCGGCGGCGGGGGAGCCGTTGTCCTGGTGGGAGCGGGCGTCCGAGTCGGAGCCGGCGCCGTTCCACCACCTGCTCCTCCCGTCGCGGGCGGCGGAGGTGCCGTGCCGCCCCCAGACCCTACCGACGAATCCGCCCTCACCGTGATGGCCGCCTCGAAATTACCCTCGACCATGGCGAAACAGAATTCCGGAGCGGTATCGAAGAAGCTCTTGGTGATATTGAACTCACGGACACGCTCCGGCACGAAGCGCAAGCGAGCTTCTGTTGCGGAGGTCGAGATCATGCGGGCGTTCCCCCTGGAGTCCCAGGCAGTTGTCGGTGTGAGCCGAGTGAGGTTGTTCCCCCGGATGGTGAAAACGATCTCGCGCCCGACCACGAGGACGGCACTCGCTGGCGTTACCGACGTGATCTTTGCCGGGGCAAAGAGCTTGACCTTGAACTTGTCGAAACCCGCGAGTTCGATGGGGTAACGGAGCCGGATCTCTCCCTCGTCGCCATCCCTGGCGGAATCCGCGACTCTGATCTCGATCGTGATGTTAGAGCCGGTCCCACCGGACCGGGCCGTGATCGAGCCCCTCACGCCAGGAAGCCCTGCGTCCTCGATCCTGTTGGCCGTGTCGACGAAGGCACCGAAGACCTTGATGGTGTTCGTCCGCCCGATGATGAGCGGCACCCTCGCGGTACTGGTGAAGTCCTTGCCGCAGGCTTGGACTTTGTCGACGATGGCGAGGGCCGGGCAGGCAAGGAGCACGGCGAGAACACACAAGGGCAAGATTCGACGGACCATCAGGCCTCCTTCAAGGACTCTTCATCAGGATTCGGTTAACACACCAGACTTGCGACTGGATCTCAGGCGCCGATTCTAGCTCTTCAAGAGATCCTCCCACGAGCCTTTGACTTTCTCGTAGAGCGAGTCGATGAGCCTGTAGAGGGGGGTCTCTTCAGACGGCATCGACGAAAAGGTGCGCCAGTGCAACAGGAATCTGTCATCTCGCATCAGCCGGATGCCTTCTGGTCCGCCAGCAGAGACCAACCGACCTACGACGCTCGCCCCTTGCAGGAAGGTGACGCTCCCCTGGCCCGGCACCGGACAGGACCTCACGCTCTCACGGTGGGCGAGGGGACGATCACGCGGATGAAGATCGGCTTCACGATCGGCTTCGGAGGAAAAACCGAGACGGCGGTGGCCGGGGCGGGCCGGGCGCGGGTGAGGTGGACGCCCGCCCGGGTGGTCCGCGGTGTGCCGTACGACACACTGGTCATGGAATCCGTTCCGGCGGATGAGACCTCCCGGGCTCCCGCAGCGACTGGCAAAGGCCTACAAGCCGGGAGACTGCAGGCCGATTCCGCTCGCTGCCGAGAACTACCCGGCTCCAGCCGTCACGCACGTCGCCGCCGGCCGGGCCTTCGTCCGCGTCCGCCTTTGGCGCGTGCAGCGTCCATGTCCGCGATCAGGATGGCCACGGAGCATACGCCCCCGCGACGCCCTCCTCGAAGCACCTGAGATCAAGGTGGACCCGGGCAACGAACCGAACTTCCTCGACCGGAACAACCTCTTCCGATGGATGGCTCTCCGCCGAAGCCCAGACCGGATGCTCCCGGGCTCCGGCCTGGTATATGTCGAGCCGCTCTCTGAACTCCGTTCGTTCCCGAACGACGGGAGTGCCGAGCGTTCCTCGACACCTGGCCCAGTAAAAGAGCTTGAATAGCTTCTCTTCCCCGGGCGCCAGTGTGTGTCGGTCGATGTGACCGCGGTCCGTAAGCAGCAGGACAAGCCACTTGTCGTGGTCACGGTTCCGGACGAACAGGTGCCTCTCCTCCCGGTCCTCTGGAGAGCGCGAATCGGGGGGTCGCGTGGAGTAACGTCGCCCAGCGTCCATCACGACCTGTACTTCCTGCAGGACGAGGCGCGGCTCCTGGAAGAGGTCGACCTCGGGCATCCGCCAGTTCGCCGGGTGCTCGGGCTCCGGGAGGGGACCTGGTCTCGGCGTGCTGGCCTTCTCGCCAGAATCGACGCATCGGACGTCGAAGTGGAACCTGGCGAGGTGAGAGATCCGTTCCACCGGCACCACCGGGGGCAGGGACCGATTGCTGCCTTCTGTCCAGACCGGATGCGGCCAGAAACCGCACCCGAAAAGGTCAAGTCCCCCCAGTGGGTTTTTGTTGCGAAACGTGTAAGGCGTCCACCCGCGCCGGTTCGTCTTCTGTTCGAGGACGATCCATTCGGACTCCTCGGCCCCCGGCGAAATGCGAAACGTCCGGGTCTGGTCTGCGAGGCGAATCACCGCCAGCATCCAGCGCGGCGTCCGGTTTCGGACGAACAGTTCGCGGTACCGGATCGAACTGTTCGACTCCTCCCGTTCCGTCGAGGAGAAACCGCCCGCGCCGAGACGGACCGAGAAAGCGTCTGTCTCGTGGCGTGGCTTGGGGCAGAGGGGAATCACCAGAGGGCCCTTCGGTTCATCCGCATCCATCAGCGCCGCTCCCGCCGCAGGTCGACACCAGAGACCGAAGGCCATCGCGTGCTACCAGGCTGTCGCGGTTCCCGAGGCTCCCGAGGCGTCGAGTGTCGGCGTTCACCGACATCGTTCCTTAAGGGTCTTCATGTAGTCGTCAAACTTCGACTTCTCTGTCGACTTCACGAGCTTCAGAACGTCGTCGTAGACCTTCAGCGCCTCCGGGCACCTCCCGTTGTCCGCCAACACCCACGCCACTGTGTCGAGCATCTGCGGACTACGCTGTTTCGTGCCGTACTGCCGCAGGTCCTCTAACGCCACCTCCCATCCGGGGGGATATGTGCCGCTCTCGTGCGCGTCCCACAGGAGCTGGTTGAGTTGTGATGGTCTCAGCTTGGCAAAACCCTTCCTGCTGTCCGCAGTGTCGACTCCTTGTTCCGAGCTGCTGCCATGGACGCAGGTGACGGTGAGGTGGCTTTGGAAGGAGTATTTCCCTGATGCGCCACTCGTGGGGCTGACGTCGATTCTCTCCAGGGTCCAGACTTGCTGCACCCGGTTGCCGCCCAGTTCCACGCCCGACCTGGATCGCAGGACGCCGTTCGGCATCTGGGTGCTGCCGGCAAACTCGGCGACGAGTTCGCCGCGCGAAGGCAGACGCCAGTCCTGGAGTTTCCCTATCGACAAGTCCTTGCAGAACTCATTGGCGCCGAACCACGAGTTCCTGCCGGCGTCCCGGCCCATCCAACGGACACCCTGGACCCCCGTGACGGAGGTCGTCTCGCGGCCTCCACGGACACAAGTGGCGAGATGTCGATCGATGAGGCTCGAGGTTCCCTCCGAAGTCTTCCGCCAGCATCTGCCCTCGGCCCGATCATTCGGGTCCTTGAGTGCAGTCCAAACGCACGGCTCCAGGACGATCCCTCCCTGGGGCTGCTTGCTGACTTCCTCCTGCTTTTCGTGCGTGCGACGCTGATCAGCAAGGATCTTCAACCACGAGGCCTGATCGTTCGTCCGCTCGACGAGGCGATCGAAGTCGCTAATGGTCGGCAATCTCCAGTCCTGAAACCCGGCGAAACTCAGGGCGTCGCAGTACTCGACCGCCTCGTTTCTCGTGAACTTCCTCTCGCTGGGCTTCTTCGTCCAGACGAGGTCGGTTCGTGTGTCTCGCGCCACCAGTCCTTCGTCTACGAGGGGAGATGGTGGCACCGGCACTTCGAACTCCTGCTGCAGGGCCGACGAGCTGGCGACGCAGAGCTGGAAGTCGGCCCCCCAGGGCAGTCGATCGTCAAAGGCCTTCCTGATCTCGCCTGTCTTCAGGTTGATGTAGTAGACGGATCGTCCCTCGTCAGCCCTCGTCGTACTCCAGCTGTAGACAGGGTCGACCTTGTAGGCCACTCCTTCGCGAGGGCGAAAGAGCCCCTTTCCAGCCACACGCTCGAGTTCGTCGAGTGTCGGGACGCGCCAGTCCGAAATCCCTTCCAGAACCAGCTTCTCGCAGGCCTCCTTCGCGCTGGACTTCGACGACTCGTACATGTGTCGCCCGAAGCGCGTCCAGAGGAGCTTTCCTCCATTGTCGATGACAATCTCGCCCTTCGTCTCGAAGGGCGCCTGAGCCGTCACCTGCGGAGTGGTTAGACTGAGCAGACAAAGAAAAGGGACTCTCTTCATACATGCCTCCGGCCGTCTCGGCGATAGGGCCCAGAAGGAAGCAGTTCGATCTAGACCTCGCCGTCACGGCCAACGACCGCTGAGAGGATGGCTTCGTCTTTCGGCTCGTTCATGGTACACCTCCGAGAGTTTCCCTGAGCTACCCGTTTCGAGTGGGCACGATACTCTCGTACCAGCCTGGTCAAGTCCGGAAGAACCAATGGGAGCGCCCGCGGGTGCAAGTCTACCCGACGCCTACGATGCCTCCGCCACCGAGCGCATCGCGAATCTGCCTCGGCATCGAGACTCGGCGACTTCGCCGCGATGGCCGGCCTCTTCCCCCTCTCGTCGTGCCTTCCCACAAAGGCTCGAATCCACGAAGGCGTCATGATCCAGATCGCATGAGATTCCTGAGGATTGCGGTCGGGGGCCCTGCCGCCCTTCTGGCTCTGGCGGTGTTCGCGGTGATCGCGGGCTGTGCCGCCCTGGGTGGACGGACGAACCGGGCTGACGGCGGGCTCTTCTCGGAGACGCTTCGGGTGAAACTCTCGGAAGGCTCCGCGAAGGTGGACATGTACGGGCCGAAGTCCACGGTTCCCGCGCCGCTCGTCATCGTCGCCCATGGGTTCTGGCGACACCGCCACAACATGTCCGGTTGGGGCCGTCACCTGGCAAAGGAAGGTTTCGTCGCCGCGGTGCCCGATCTGCCGGCCTGGTCAGATCACGCTCGAAATGGCCGGTTCCTTTCCGAACTCAGGCGACACCTGTGCGCGGGTGAATCCTGGAAAGGACGCATCGACCCCGAACGAGTGGGGCTGATGGGATTCTCGGCCGGCGGGCTGACCACCTTGCTGTCGGCCGCTGACAGTCAGGGAATCGCGATCTGGGTCGGGCTCGACCCCATCGACAGGAAGGGGCTCGGCGCGAATGCGGCGCCCTTCCTCGATTCACGTGCGGTGGTCCTCACCGCGGAGCCTTCGGCGTGCAACGCAAACGGAAACGCTCGCGCCATCGTGGCCGGCCTGCGGCGATCCGTGCATTTCCACATTGCAGGAGCCGTTCACGTCGATGCGGAATGGCCCTCGGACTGGATGGCCCAGGCCGTATGCGGACGATCCACCGAGGAGAAGCGCAGTGTCTTCCACCGGCTCGCGACCGACGCACTTCGTGAAGCTCTGGCGCTCCCGCTCGGGGTCGAGGCACAGCAGACACCGCGGTGAGATCCCGGAAGCTCGACCTCGGCGACGCGCAGTAGCTTTCTCCGCCGACCTGGACGCTTTCCTGGTCGGCGACTACTGATCTCCGCATTTCCACACCTCTTCACAAAGAGAAGTGGATGCAAAATCCTGGCGCTGCTAGCGAGACACAGAAGAAGATAAGCCCTGACCGTGAAGGCTTCCTAACCCAAGGTTCCTATCCCTGAGCCCGGAGGTGGAATGAAGGCCGAGGAGCGAGTACTCGCCGCAGAGGTCTGGCTGGGGCCGTTGGAAGGTCTGCGAGCGGTCACTGACCCGTCGGGCGCAGGAAGGCAGACGATCCGGATCGGAAGGCTGGCGCACGATAGAAGGACCGGCGAGCCGAACCAACTCGTGCTCGCGGGCACTCCTGCGGGAAGCTCACACGCCGTCGTCAGGCTCGCAGGTCCGAGGATCATCCTGAACGATCTCCGGAGCCCCTGTGGTACGTTCGCGCGAGAGCAACAGATTGACCTGGATGCGGACACCGAACTCTCCCCCGGGGAGGTCTTCCTCGTCTCCCGGACGGCCATTGTGGTCTTCCTGACCGCGCCGCTACCGGCGCCACCGCCATTCGAGCCCGTCCCTGCGGGCGATTGGGGCGATCCTGCCGTCCGCGACGTCCTCCGTGTGGGGCTCGAGGCGGCTGCACGGCGGGACGAAAGGTACATCGACACCCGCCACCTCCTCGACGCCCTTCTCCGGATGCACGAGCCCTGGCTCGACGAGGTCTTCCCGCCTGGCGGGGCGAGCCGGCACGCCTCGCTGGAGGCCCTCTGGACGAGGAGCGTCTTCTCTCGAGAGACGGCGTGGCTGGCCGACGTCCTTATGTGCCCCGAGTTCCTCTCGACCAGGGTCGGCCAGGATGTGGTGTCGCCGAAGGTGGGCCGCCTGCTTGACGCGGCGAGCGAGGGACTCCCACCAGCGGCCTCGGAACGTGCGCATTCCGGCGATCGTGAACACCCATTCCGGGAACGTGAACGCTCGTATCGGTGAACGTGAACACGTGATTGGGTAAGGGAGGGTCGGAGCGAAGCGACGCTGTCCGACAGGTTGATGGTGACTCTCCCCGGGAACTCAGGGAGAGTGTCTTCAGCAGCAGTAGTGGTTTTTCTTTTTGCTCCTTTTTCTTTTTGTGGATTCCTGTGGAATTGTGCAATACGCCGAGGTCCATCCCGGGGCCAGGGGGAGGCCGATGGACTCGGCTTCCGCATCGGAGGCGTCTCCGCGCTCCGGCCCGGGCACGGTTGTCAGTCCTCGTCCGGGTCGTTCAGGAGGGGATCACGGCCTGTGGATGGGGCCGGAGAGCTGCCTTTCCGGACGGGGTCTTTGCGGCGGGAAGGGCCCTTGAGTTCGATGCGGTGAGCGTTATGGACGAGTCGGTCGCAGATCGAATCGGCGAGGGTGGGATCGCCGAGGTACTCGTGCCAGGACTTCGGGGGGAGCTGGCTGGTGACCAGGGTGGAGCGAGTGCCGTAGCGATCCTCGAGGACGTCGAGGAGAGCGTGGCGGTCCTGGTCTCTCAGGGCGGAGAGGCCGAAGTCGTCCAGGACGAGGACGTCGACGCGCATGAGGCGGGTCAGGAGCTTGGCGTAGGTTCCGTCGGCACGGGCCAAGGCGAGTTCGTCGTAGAGGCGAGAGGTTCTGCGGTACAGGACGCGATGGCCGCGCCGGCACGCCTGCTGGGCGAGAGCGCAGGCGAGATAGGTCTTGCCTGTTCCCGTGGGACCGCTGATGAGAACGTTGAGCCGGTCCTGTACGAAGGAGCAGGAGGAGAGGTGCAGGAGCATGGCTTTCTCCAGGCCCCGGGAGGCGCCAGAGTCGACATCCTCGATGACGGCCTGCGAGAGACGGAGCTTGGCCTCGCTCAGGCGCCTCTTCAGCCGCTTGTTCTGGCGGAGCATCCACTCGGCGTCGACGAGGAGTCCGAAGCGGTCCTCGAAGGTGAGGTCTGTGGCGTTGGCCCGGTGCTGCTGCTCGGCATAGGCGTCGGCCATGCCGTAGAGGGAGAGCTGCTTGAGCTTCTGGAGGGTGGGTTCGGTCAACATCGTCACTCTCCGCTCAGTTGAAGTAAGAGGCACCGCGGACGTTCTCGTGGTGGATGGTGGGGCGGGCTTCCGTGTCCTGCCCGTCGGGAAGGGGGACGCGGTCGAGACCGTTCTTCAGGATGGCGACCACGTGGCGGTAGCTGCGGGCGCCTGCCAGATGCGCCCTCTGGCAGGCGTTCTCTAGCCGGTCCCGGCCGTAGACGCGCGAGAGCCTCAGGATCCCGAGACAGGGCCGGTAGCCCTGTTCCGGGTGAGGCCGGGCCTCGAGGATGGCCCGGATGAGGCGTCCGGTGTGCTGCCCCATCGAATCGGCCCAGGCGATCAGCCGCGATGGCGGCCACGCCAGCGCCTCCTGGTGAGCCTTGGGCATGTGTGAAGGCTCGGTGGCGTACGAGCCGGGCTTCGGACTCCTTTCGTGCGAAGCGACACGCTGGGTCTTGTGGAAGATCTCGACGATCCTCACCGTGGCCCGCACGTCGACCTGCTCGTGTACCAAGGCGTGTGGGACCGAGTAGTAGCTTCCATGGAACACCACGTGATAGTCCACGTTCACCCGCGCAATCTTCCACTCGCAAGGTGTGAAGCGCGCACCCGGCAGAGGCGACAGTGCGGGCTTGTCGACTGTCTCAAACAGTTCGCGCCGGCTCTTCCCGGCATAGTCCCTCATAGGGCGTTCATTGAGTTCCCACAGCAGTTCCGCAATCCTCCGGTTCAAGTCTGACAGTGTGAAGAACTGTTCGTGCCTCAGCCGCGCCAGGATCCAGCGCTGGACGACTTGCACCCCCACTTCTACCTTCGCCTTGTCCCGGGGCCGCCTCGGACGCGCCGCCACCACCGCGCAGCCGTAATGAGTGGCCAACTCCTCGTATCCTCGCTGGATCTCCGGATCGTATAAGCACGCCGTCTTCACCCCCGCCTTCAGCTGGTCCGGCGTGATAGACGCCGGAACCCCTCCGAAGAACTCCAGCATCCTCACGTGGCTCTCCAAGAACTCGGCGCTCTTCTGACTCGGGCTGGCTTCCGCGTACGTATAGCTCGACGCCCCCAACACCCCGACGAACAGTTCCACATCCTGTCTCTCCCCAGTGTGCCGGTCCACGATCGACGGCTTCTTCCCTGAATAGTCTACGAACGCCCGCTCGCCTCCCTTGTGCTGTTGTCTCACTGTTACCCGCTGTGCGTCCCGCCACCGACGGTAGTACTCACAGAACTGTGTGTACCGGTACCCGTCCGGATGTTCCCGCAGATACTCCAAGTGCAGAAGTTCCAGGGTCACCCCGGCCCTCTTAAGTTCCGTGTGGATCCTCACCGGGTCCGGCTCTTCAACGCTCGCCAGAAGTGATCCACATGTGCTCGTGAGAAGTGATCCACCCGTGTAGAGAGGGTTCTGATCAGCATCATCCGCCGAAGGCGCCTGAGGCGGGTCGACAGGACGGCCATGGAATCG
>JAJVIN010000053.1 GCA_022071945.1 Thermoanaerobaculia bacterium
TCGCGGAGCGAACAATATAGGGTAATACAAGAGTCGAGCCGGGGCCTCGCCTGTAAACCCCTCTACTGGCAGCACTTATCGACCGAGACCGCGGGGCGACACCCGCTTCTCAGTAAACTCCCGCTAGAGAAAGCCGCCGATCACACCATGGACATCGGTATCTGGATGGCCCCGGAAGTCCTCGCCCACAAGCTCCAAGCCCGAGCTCACAGAAACCCTGAAGAGGCCTGGAACCTCACCCGCTGGCCCAGCGCACTCTCCGAGCCCGGCCCACACCGCTTGTTCGTCGCTTCCGACGGCGCCTGGCGCGGCTACTTCGTCCTGGCCGCTGAGGCCCTCTACAACCCCAGCGACCCAAAGGCCCCCTTCACCCTCCTTTTTGACACACGCACCTGGCGCGCTATCTCGCCTCTCCCCGTCCTCCGCTTCCGGGGCTTCACCCGCGATGTTCCCTCGGCAACGACGTCCGTCTCGCCCCCAGTCCCCGTCACCGAATAAGGGACCACCGCCGGTCAGCCGATTTCCGCGCCACCGTCACTGAAGCCCGATTCCGTGCCGAGGTTGGTTCACTGCAGTGGGGCGGGGAAGGAAGCTGGGACCTTCCCACTCCAACCTGGAGGCCGTTCGTAGTCGGCTCATCCAGACGGCAATAACCTGGCAAAGGCGAGGAGTTTCATGCGGGACCAGACAGATAGCCCTGGATCTTCTCCAGTCCTCGAGGTGCCCAGAGACGGCGACCTGGCCAGTGTGCTGGAGCGAGTTCCGGATTGCGGAACCGTATTGCTCAGCGCTGGCGAACATCCGATCGCTCTACCGCTCTTGATACGCAAGTCGGTCACCGTCATCGGGTGCGGGCCGACGCGTTGCACGATAACCTGCAGTGAGGCGGAATCCGTGATGACCTTCTGTGGAGCAGGAAGCCTCCGCCTCGAAGAACTGGCTCTCCAGCATTCTGGCGACCGGCCGGCCGACGTACTCAGATTGACCTCAGGGACCTCTCGAATCGAAAGGTGCTTCTTCCGAGGGGGAGTTGCGGCCGAAGGCGAGATGTCAATCGATGGCGCTGCTCTCAACTGCTTCGAGGATGCGACCGTCGCGATCGTCGCTTCGGACTTCGCCGACAGCGAGTATGGAATAGTGCTGGGGGGAGACGTTAGGGCGACGCTGGACAATTGTTCATGCCGCGACAACAGAAAGAGTGGTCTGGCGTTGTTCCGTCGAGCAGGCGGCTCCGTCTCACAGGGCCGTTTTCTCAATAATGGAGTCGATGGAGTAACCGTCTGCGGCGAGTCCCGGCTAGCGATGGACGCTGGTCTGATGACCAATAACGGAAGAGCGGGGTTAGCTTTCGTCGCTCGGGCTTCCGGGGAGGCCAGGGGGTGCTTGACACGGGAGAACGGTCAGTTCGGTATCTACGTGGCCGAGGAGGCGAAGCCGACTCTGGTGGGTGGGATATCCGAGCGGAACAAAGTGGTGGGCATCGCATACAAAGGAAAGTCCGGTGGAGTCGCCAGCGGGTGCCTTTGCCGGGCGAACGAGAAACACGGAGTCTCCGTGTCGGACCGAGCACGACCGACTCTGGAGAACGTCACGTGTGAAGAAAACAAGAGATCAGGCATTGTCTATTCCGACGACTCCGGTGGAACGGCGCGCCGGTGCCTCTCCCGGGAAAACGAAGGAGACGGAATCGCCGTATCGGACCGAGCCCAGCCGACCCTGGAGAACCTCACGAGTGAGGGAAACGATCCGTCTGGCATCGCCTATTCCGACGACTCCGGTGGAGCGGCGCGCGGGTGCCTCTGCCGGGCAAACGAGAAGCACGGAGTCATCGTAGGCGGGCGGGCCAGACCGAGCCTGGAAAACCTCACGTGTGACGGAAACATCGGGTCGGGAATTGCCTATACCGACGACGCCGGCGGCGTGGCGCGAGGGTCCATTTGCCGGGAGTGTAGAGGAGGCGGAGTCTCCGTAAGTGGGCGAGCAAGGCCGACACTGGAGGACCTCACGTGTGAGGGGAACGATCTGTCAGGCATCGCCTATGACGACGACTCCGGTGGATTGGCGAGCCAGTGCACGTGCCGGGCGAACCGCGGACCCGGAGTCGTCGTAGGAGGCCGAGCCCAGCCGACCCTGAAGAACCTCACGTGTGAAGGCAACTCGGGACCAGGCATCGCGTATGACCTGGACGCTGGGGGAACGGCACACGGGTGCATCTGCCGGGCGAATAGTACTTTCGGGGTCTCCGTAGCCTGGCGGGCCCAGCCGACGCTGGAGAACCTCACGTGTGAAGGCAACGCGTGCGCAGGCATCGCGTATATCGAAGACGCCGGGGGAACGGCAAGCGGATGCATATGCCGGGCTAACAAATCTTGCGGGGTCTTTGTAACAGGCCGAGCCGAGCCGAGGCTGGTGAATCTCACGTGTGAAGCAAACGAGGACGGAGGAATCTTCACTTACAGAAAGCCCATCCCTTCAGCATGATTGGAGCGCCCGTATCCGGCGATCTTCGTCCTCACCCTGAACTTGCGTTCCGACGGCTTGGACGCCGTGGCGACCCGGCGCTCGCCGCTGAGATCGTGCGCGTTGTCCTCGATCCAGACGAGTGGCTTCCTCGCGAGGAAGCTGGCCACCCGGCACAGGGTTGTCAGGTTGCTGCCGGCCAGCCAGACTCTCGGGCAAGGTGGTCCGGGCAGAGAGTTCGGCCGACCACCGCCGAGGGCCTTGGCCGACGCCGCCAAATACCCGGCCTTGACTGGCACACCTGCCCCGAGACCCGAGTTGAATGACTCAAGCCTTATCCTCATTCGCTGAGACGTTCCAGGAGATGGGGCGTACGAACGCGGCAGGCCCATCTCAATCCGACAAAGTTCTCAGCGCCGGATCCGGAGTTCCTCGAAGTTCACGATGGGGAAGAAGAACGTCGTGGCCAGCCCTTCCACCTCCGGCCTGGCGAGCCGCCACTGGTTCTCATGGAAGAGCGGGATCAGCCGGACCTCCCTCTCGAGAATGTCCTCCATCTGGATGTACCGCGCCCGCCGAGCGCCGGAATCAGCTTCGAACTGCGCCTCATCGATGAGCAGGTCGAGTTCGGCCGACCCGCAGAAGGAGCCGATGATCCCAGTCTCGGAGTGGATGACATCTCCCGCAAAAGAGTGTGAGTCTGGGTAGTCGGCGATCCACCTCAGGAGCCGGATGTCAGCGTTGCTACGCTCCATCGATTCCGCGAGCCAGGAAACAAGGAAGCCGCCCTGACGGAGCTGCCGTTCGAGTTCCGCCTTCAGCTCAGGGTAGACGTGGTCGAAGGCGGGAAAGGTCCCGAACCGAAACTCCAACGTCTTGACTGGCCTGTCGCCGGAGGAAGGAATCCGCCTCACGTATCCCGGTGGGCGGTTCCCCGGAAGGCCGGGTGGGATCAAGCTCGACGCAGGGGTGGCGCAACGGCCGGCCAAGCGAACTAGCGCTGGAACGTCGATGGCGTCGCGTACCCGCTGGCGCGTCGACAGGTCCGCCATGGGACCTCGGTTCGCGCTGAAGACGAGGAAATAGGTCGAGAGGGCGGGAGATTCCCGATAGCCCTTCGAGAGGTTCGAGTCGTGCCGTAGCCGCTCGAGTTCAGGCGGAGTCAGACCGGAAGCGATCGAGAGCCTGCCCTTCTCGAAGCCATCGAGGATTTCTTCCGAAGAGAGACCGAAGTGGAAACGAAGTCCCTCGCTTCGAGGAAGACCCTGCCGCCAGTAGCCCGGGTTCCGTTCGAGTTCGAGACGAACGCCAGGCTCGAAGTGAACGACCCGGAACGGCCCGGTTCCCATGAGACCGGTCTTCCAGTCCCGTCCGGACAGGGGCTGAGCACCCTCAGGCAGGATCCCAACAATGAGGTTGCTGATGATGACGGGAAAGATCGGATATCGCCGCTCCATCGTGAGGACGACCTCCCGGGGGTCACTGTCATCCAGGCCCTCGAGCCGATCCGTCTCCCCTCTCGCAAAGATCGACGCCCCTCGTATGGGCTGCAGGTAGAACTGGTTCGCCCCGGGCGCTTCTCGAAGGAACCGCTCGAAGGTCCACCGAACGTCTGCCGAAGTAAGGATGCGGCCATCGTGGAAACGGACGCCGTCGCGAAGATGAAATCGGAACCGCAGACCGCCTTCCTCGACCTGAACGTCAGAAGCGAGCCATGGAATGACCCGGCCGTCGGTCGTCACACGGACGAGAGTCTCGAAGACGTTCTGGGCAGCCTCTGCTTCCTCCAACGCCGTGATCGCTGCAGGGTCGAGCTGGAGTACCGGCCGGCTCAAAGGTATCTGGAGGACCCCGAAGGGGATCTCGCCGGATCTATCTCTCTCTTCCACGGGTGAGAGGTTGTCGGCCTCGCGCGTCAGGCGCTCAGCGGCGGCGGAATCACCCCGCAACCCTTCCAGTGTCGCCCCCAGCCGCAGAAGTCGCGCCCGCACCGAATCATCCTGCCCAACGGAAGCGGCGGTGAGACCTTTCTCGACGAGCTTCCGGGTCCTCTCGACCGACCTCCCTTCCCATGCAGCCTCCGCGGCAAGGGCGAACGCTTCAGCGTTTCGCGGGTCGCCGAGTTTTTCGAAGATCGTCGCGGCTGCTTCAGCTTCCGTAGCGGCGACCTCGAACTCACCTGAGAGACGTTGTGCTCTGGCAAGAACGAGCCGCGTCTGGGCTTGTGTGACCTCCTGGCTGGCAAACCGGAGAACGGCAGTCGCCACATCCGCCGCCATCGTCGGATTGCCCGAACGCACGGCGTTCTCTGCCGTAGCAAGTCCGCAGGAGACGGCTTTCTCCGGGACGTCACCCGCCGCGAAATGGCGAAACAACTCAGCTTCCGGTCGGTCGGGCCGGCCAGAGAAGCGCTTCTCCAGCAGCTCTCCGAAACCTCGATGAAGCGAGCGACGGCGTCGACGCGGGAGGTCCGCATAGGCAACGTCTTGAAGAATCATGCTTGCGAAGGAGAGCTGGTCTCCCGGAGCCGACGTCTTCTCCTCGAGGATCCCTTCCTCCAGAAGCGACTCGAGATCTTCCTCAGAGATCTCCCCGAGTCCGGAGACACTGAGTACGGATACCAGGTCGAACGACCGCCCGGCTACGGAAGCCGCCGAGAGCAGTGCTCTCACCTTCTCCGGAAGTCGCTGGAAGATCCGCTCCTCCGCTCGGCGCAGGGCCAGAGGAACCTCGCACTTCGACATCGCATCCGGGCTCACGGCCTGAAAGAGGCCCCTCTCGTTCCTTCGGATCGTTCCTGAGGCTCTAAGCGTCGTCAGCAGCTCACTGGCGAAGAGAGGATTCCCCGTGCTCGCCGCGGCCAGGGCCCGGACCAGCCCGACATCCGGCGGTCCACCTAAGACCCGCGAAGAGAGTTGGGTCAGGTCGCTCTCAGAGAGCCCGAGCAGATTCAGAGACACGACTCGGGAATCACCGCTCAGGCTTGCCAAGAATCGCCGAAGGGGATGCTCCTTCGAGGTCTCTCCGCGACGATAGGTTCCCACCACCAGGATCGGGTACGACGAAAGGCGCCGAAGGAACTGCCGGAGGACCTGAATCGAGATGCCGGCATCGTGGAGATTCTCGAGCACCAGCAGCAAGCTCTTCCCTCCGGAGATGCGGCCTACCGCACGAACGATGAGGTCAGCGTCCTTGACGACGTCTCTCTCTCCGGCCGCCGCCACGCGGCTGGCTCCGGATTCCTGCTCCGCCGAGAGGAAGGCCTCGATCTCCCCGAGAGTCGGGAAGAGCGTGACCAGCTCGTCTGCCATGTCCCCGAGTTCCGAGCGCGCCCCGCTGCGGCTTCGTCCCCGGAAATGCCTGACCAAGGCCTCCTCGAAACCCTCGTAAGGAACCGCGGAATCGCCGCTGAGAAACTGGCCAGTCAGGACGAGAAAGCCCCGGTCTCGTGCGGCCTTTTCCAGCTCACCGATGAGCACACTCTTCCCGGCGCCGGCAGGACCCTCGACGACAACGAACCTCAAACCCTTCGTGATCACGGCGTCGAGGCTTTCCAGGAGAGACGACACCTCGCGTTCGCGACCGCTCGAGCGAGGGACTTCTCGAGGGATCGCCGCGGTCAGCTCTGCCGTCACGTCCGAAGGACTGGCAGCTTCCCGGATCCGGCGGAGTGTTCCGGCAAACTCGGAGAGTCCTGATGGCCTCTGTGCCGGGTCCTTGGCGAGAGATCGGAGGATCAGTTCCTCTAGCTGAGGGTCGATGTCGAGCCCCGAGGCGCTCGGAGGCTTGGGACGTTCGTGAACGATCCGATAGAGGACGGATCCGGCGTCGCCTTCGAAGGGAGGAGCGCCGGCCAGCCCCTCGTAGAGGACGGCTGCCATCGCGTAGAGGTCCGTCCTCGCGTCGACGGACCGGCCCTCAACCTGCTCCGGACTGAGGTACGAAAGCGTGCCGCAGATGACGCCGCTGCGTGTGAGCCGAGGGGTCGACGACGAGATCGCTAGCCCGAAATCCATGAGCCTCGCCCGCCAGTGCCCGACGGGGTCGAGTACCACCATGATGTTCTCGGGCTTGACGTCTCTATGAACGACCCCGTGGGCGTGGCTGTGGGCCAGCGCCTCCGCTACTTGACCGCAGACGTCAAGAAGGTCACCTCGGCGGAGACTCCCCTTTGCCAGAACTCGCCTCAAACTGGCCCCTGGGACCAGCGGCATGACGAAGAAGACGTGCTCTTCGTGCTTTCCCGAGTCGTAGACCGGCACGATTCCCGGATGGTCCAGGCGAGCCGCGGTCTTCGCCTCCCTGATGAAGCGCTCGACGGCTTCCGGGGTCAGGTTCGCAGCTGGGAGAACCTTAACGGCCACCTCCCGCTCGAGGACGCGGTCGAGTGCCCTGTAGACGACTCCCATCCCGCCACGGCCGATTTCGGCGCTTACCTCGTAGCGTCCGGCCAGAATGGTGCCGATCATTTGCCCGAGATCCTACCGCTCGGATCTCAGACACGCCCACAACCGCGCGGATCGAGAGGAACGGACCCGAGGATGGGGAAGGACTTTCCTGTAGCGGCCACCGACGAAGGCTCGCCGGCGACCGAGTGTGAAGGACTCCAGCTCAGCGTTTCCCCTGGAGCGAGCGACCCCAGTCTTCGCACAGATCCAGGAGGTAGCGCTGAAGATCGGAATCCCCTTCGTAGCTAGGAAGACCGCAGCGAGCCCCATCCTGAGCCCCACCAGGCGTTCGCCCCCAAGGAAGCCTGGGTAATCCGCCCTCGCTCCAAGTCCTCGCGGCTGCTTGGTCCCCTCCGGACGAATCCGAGAATCAGCCGGAAGCGATCGTCTTCGCTTGACACCCTTATCCGTTCTTGCTCTGGAGACGGGCCCATGGTGATCTCCTGGCGCTCACACGGCCTCGAAGGCCGCTGAATCCGGACATCATGCAGAAGTGGTGAGCGCGGGTGATTATTGCCGTTTCCTCTCGATGCCGGGAGGCGTTAGAAGACTTGCGCCGACGTCCACGGGCCAAGGGCGATCCACAGGACGTTCTATGTCCACTTCGAACACGGGCCCTGCGGGTTTGCGACTCTCCTCCAGTCAATCGGTGCCGTCAAGGAGGCGTCCAGGACCAAGCGTCGGCCCTGTCTCGAGACCTACGCCAGAATTCCACTCCAATCTGGTCTCTCTGAGAGTCCCGGATGCGTGGGAACGGATGGCTCTTGGGCAGTGGAACGACCGCTTTCTCAGGCGTCACGCGAAGGCCCGTGACGGCGAACCACGGGGCCAGGCAGCGGCTTTCGACGGAATGGCCGGAAAATTTTGAACTCGATTTTGAACTCGCTCGCCCCAGAAACGAAACCGCCCGGGAGTAACCCGGGCGGAAGTCGTTGATTTTCTTCGAGTTAATTGGTCGGGACGCCGGGATTTGAACCCGGGACCCCTTGAACCCCATCGGCGCCTCCTGTCTGCGGACAGCCGCAACTAGCCTTATATCATAGATTTACGCTGGCACGATTCTTTCCCTGGGTATCTAGGGACAGCTTGGGACAACGAAATTAGATACCCCCAGACGCGAGCCTAGCCTTTCCGCATCGAGATACTCTACTATTCAATTGAGGCTGCGTAGACACGATGCGCGGACGTGAGTTCAAGGACGCCCTCTTCGGACACTTCGCGAGGATCGGCAACGCGTTCGCGAGCGAGAAGCGGATCGAGATCATCGACCTGCTCGCGCAGGGTGAGCGCCCTGTCGAGGCCTTGGCGCGCGAAACGCGGATGTCGGTCGCGAACACCTCCCGCCACCTCCAAGTCCTGAAGGCCTCCCGGCTCGTCTCCTCACGCAAGGACGGAGTCCACGTCTTCTACGGCCTCGCCGACCCGATGGTCCTTCGCGGCTACCGCACTCTCCAGGCCCTCTCGGAGGCGCGGCTCGCAGAGGTCGGGAAACTGGTCGACGACTACTTCGGCAGCGTCGACGGGCTGGAGCCGGTCGAGAAGGAGGAGCTTCTCCGCCGCGCCCGCCAGCGGGACGTCGTGGTCATCGACGTCCGCCCGGCCGAGGAGTACGCCGCCGGTCATATCCCCGGGGCCGTCTCCATCCCCTTCGGCGAGCTCGAGCAGCGCCTCGACGAGATTCCGCCAGGGCGGAAGGTGGTCGCCTACTGCCGCGGGCCCTACTGCGTCCTCGCCGCCGAGTCGGTGAAGGCGCTCAGGGCCCACGGCGTTCGCGCCGTGCGTCTGAAAGACGGCTTCCCCGAATGGCGCGACGCCGGCCTCCCCGTCGAGACCCAGAACGACAACCCGTGATCTGGAAGGGGTGATTGCGATGAAGTTCCTCGTCATCCTGAACGACGCGCCCTACGGCACGGAGCGCACGTACAACGGACTCCGCCTTGCCGCGAACCTCCTATCGAAGATCGAGGGAGCCCACATTACGGTGTTCCTCATGGGCGACGCCGTCGGCTCAGCGAAAGCGGAGCAGAGGACGCCCAACGGCTACTACAACGTCGAGCGGATGCTCAAGGGACTCCTGGGCCGCAAGGGAGAAGTGCTCCTCTGCGGGACCTGCATGGACGCCCGGGGAATCACGGAAACCGAGATCGTGGCGGGGAGTCGCCGCAGCACGCTCGACGAGCTCACGGAGAAGACCGCCTCGGCCGACAAGGTCCTGGTCTTCTGAACGGGCAGGGGGCAAGGCGTGAAAGAGCAGGCGATTCCGATTCTAGGCGGCGGGATCGGCGGCGTCGTCGCAGCGAACCGTCTGCGCAAGCGCCCACGACGTACATAACCAGCACGAACACGAGAGCCCGGTCCGGGAGCCGCACAGTCACCAGCACCGGCGCCTGCCCATTGCCCACGATCATCCTCACGTTTCCTATGCTCACCACAGGCATACACACCTTCGCACGCCGAAAGACTCGGCCGGCTACCCCTGAGGGACTTCGCTTGCACAGTCTCTCTTGCAAAGAGCTGCGGATGGCTTTGGACGACGAGTCCAGAGACCATCCCGGCCAGCCTCAGAGCTCGAACCCGCAGGCACGGCCTGCACCACCTCACGCATGCCGAAGCAACCCTGTGCTATCTTCCGCGCCGGTGTTGAGAAGGCTCCTCTTTCTGGTTTTCGCCGTCTTCCTGATCCAGGAGACGAACCTCGGCTCCCTCCTCCTCGGGGCCGAGTGCGTGGAGACCTGCCCCGACGACACCAGCCCAGGCCATTGCCCGCCGACGTGCGCCACATGCAGCTGCGGCACCCATGTCAACCCGGTGGTGCCGAAAGTGGCCGCCCTCGCAAGTCCCGCCCCGCGCCCGTGCCGCCCCTCGTTCGAGGCGACCGTGCCTCCTGCCTCCCGGCACATCGGCGAGATCCTGCACGTCCCGAAACCGGCCCTCGCGTAGCAGCGGCTGAAGGGAGGCCCCATCCGGAAGCGTCGCGCAAAGAGCGACGCTCGCCGGAGGCGGCATTCCCTCAGACCTCTTCGCTGACGGGTCGGCCATCCCGGCCGGCACGCCGCCACCGCGACGGGTCGACGCACGCGAATCCCGGGCGGATTCACTCGAATCCCGACCTGGGCCCTCGGTCAAGACCGGGGAGCGCGCTTCTCTCCCGCCGCTTCCAGGAGGACGGAATGGGAATTCGATCGCATGGCCGCTGGATGCTCGCGCTCGCAGCTCTGGTCGGCACTCTCGAAGCGCACGCGGACGACGGGCTCCGAATGGACGACTACGTCCGGCTCGTCCTGCAGTCACACCCGGCCGCGGGGGCGGCGGCGGCGCTCGACGCGAGCGCCTCGGCAGAGTCGAAGGCGGCACGTCTCCTCCCTGACCCGACGTTCGAGGTGAGCCTCGGGAAGGGCCAGGCCTCGGACGGCTCCGGCTCCGCGAAGACGGAGAAGGGCTTCTCCGTCTCGCAGTCGATCCCGTGGCTTCCGGCCCGTTCAGCGTCGATCGAGGCCGCGGATCACGAGGCCAGGGCGCTGCGTGCCGAGGGACTCGCGACGCGGTGGGGCCTCGAGCTCGACGCGCGAGTCGCGTACGCCCGTCTCCTCTTCGCCCGGGCGCAGGTCGAGGTGAGCCGGGCCTCCACGGCGGACGCTGCGTCCCTCCTCGACCTGATGACCCGGCGTGAATCCCTGGGCGAGGCGCGCGAGGTGGACCGGATCAAGTCGCGCGTCGAGTGGCTCCGGCAGGATCGTGAGCTGAGCGCCGCCTACAGGGAAGAGCTCGCCGCGGAAGGCATCCTGCGGACGCTCGCGGGAGCGCCGCTCCCCGATCCGCTACGCCTCGAGGGAGAGCTGCCGCGGCACACCGACGCCATGCGCGCCCTCCTCGACGCGAAACCCGAGAACCTCGAGAGAAGCCCGGCGCTGATCCGTGCCCGCGCCGAGGCTTCCCGCGCCTCGTCGCTCCTCTCGAGCGCCCGCCGAGGTCGGATCCCGGACCTCGGCTTCTCCTTCTTCCGGCAGAACGAGCTCGATCGCGAGGCATGGGGCGGCGCGCTCGGCCTCTCCCTGCCGCTCTGGAACGCACGGCGTGGAGACGTCGCGCGCGCCGAGGCCGAGAGCCGCCTCCGGGCCGCCGATGCCGAGCGCGTGCGCCTTTCTCTCCTCGCCGACCTCGCGACACGCCGCCGCGACGTCGAAACCCTGGCCGTCCAGGTTGCCTCGCTCGAGGGAGACCTCCTTCCCTCCGCTGCCGAGAGCGTCCGTCTCGCCCGCCTCCTCTTCGAGGAAGGCGAGACCTCCCTCCTCGACCTCCTCGACGCACAGCGCACGGCCCGCGAGGCCCGCCGCGAGGAGATCCGCGCCCGCTTCGAGCTGATGACCGCGATCGCCGAGCTTCAGCGGCTCCTCGGTCCCAACGACGCCCCCTCCGGGAGATAGACGATGACGAAGACTCTCACTGCCTCATGGCTTCTTGCCGCGATCCTCGGCCTCACCCTCGCGCTCTCCGGGTGCGGGAAGACGAAGCCGGCTCCCGGGAAGGGGGAAGAGGCCGGGCACCCTGCGGAATCCGGAGAGGAGACCCACGCCGCCGAGATTCCTGACGAGGTCCGGATCACCGCCGCCGCCATCTCCGAGGCGGGAATCGCGACCTGGAAGGTCCAGGTCGTCGACCTCGCGCACCTCCTCTCCCTCAACGGGACGGTCGGCTACGACGAGAACCGCCTCCTCCAGGTCGCCGCGAACGTGAAGGGGCGCGTCGCCTCGATCCCGGTCGACCTCGGCTCGAGTGTCGCGAAGGGTCAGCCCCTCCTCGTCATCGAGAGCGTCGACCTCGGCCGGGCGCGCGAGGAGTTCTTGCGGGAGCTCTCCGCATTCAGCGTCTCGGCGCGCGCTTTCGAGCGGGCCCGGAAGCTCGTGGAGGAGAAGGCGATCAGCGCCGGGGAGTTCCAGTCCCGCGAGGGCGATTACCTGGCGCGGAAGGCAGGCCTCGCCTCCGCCGAAAGGACCCTCCACCTCTACGGCGACGACGACGAGGCGATCCGCCGCCTCCGCGCTGCCGCCGCTTCGGACGCGCACACCGCCGAGGACGGCGCCGCCCTCACGCTTCGCGCGCCGTTCGCCGGGCGCGTCGTCGAGCGCAAGGTCACCCCCGGCGCGCTCTTCGAGGCGCTTCAGCCGCTCCTGACGCTCGCCGACCTCTCCACGGTCTGGGTCTTCCTCGACGTCTACGAGAAGGACCTCTCGCAGCTCCACGAGGGGCTCGCGGTCACGCTTCGGACCGAGGCGTACCCGCAGGAGACCTTCCCTGGGAAGATCGACTTCCTCGGCGGAGCCATCGACGCCCAGACGCGGAGCACCCGCGTCCGTGCGACCGTCATGAACCGCTCCGGAAGGCTGCGGCCCGGCCTCTTCGTCAAGGCCCTGGTCGACGTCCCCCGGCCGAAGAGCGAGTCCCATCCCGTCGTCGCCGTCCCGCAGGGGGCGATCCAGTCGCTCGAGGGGCGGCCGACGGTCTTCGTCCAGAAGGAGCCCGGAGTCTTCGTCCGGCACGCCGTCGAGACGGGCCACACGTTCGAGGGTTTCACGGAGGTCCTCTCCGGCGTGAAGTCGGGAGACGTCGTGGTGACGGAAGGGAGCTTCGTCCTGAAGTCGGAGTTCGCGAAGGCCTCGCTCGCCGAGGAGCACTGAGATGCTCCGGAGGATCGTCGACCTCAGCCTCGAGAACCGCGCCCTCGTCCTCCTCGCCTCGCTCCTCCTCGTCGTCGGCGGAGGGTACGCCCTCACACAGCTCCCGATCGACGCCGTCCCAGACATCACCAACGTCCAGGTCCAGGTCCTGACGAAGGCCCCGGCCCTCGGCCCGGTCGAGATGGAGCAGTTCGTCACCTACCCGGTCGAGGCGGCCATGAACGGCCTCCCGCGGCTGAAGGAGATCCGCTCGGTCTCACGCTATGGCCTCTCCGCCGTGACGATCGTCTTCGAGGACGGGGTGAACATCTTCTTCGCCCGACAGCTCGTCGCCGAACGCCTCGTACAGGCGCGGGAAGCGATTCCCGAAGGGCTCGGAAACCCGGAGATGGGACCGGTGACGACGGGCCTCGGCGACGTCTTCCAGTTCACGGTCGAGGGCGAGGGGGTCTCGGCCATGGAGCGCCGGTCGATCCTCGACTGGATGATCGCGCCTCGCCTGCGTGCCGTCCCCGGCGTCACCGAGGTGAACACCTGGGGCGGCCTCCCGAAGCAGTACCAGGTCCTCGTCGACCCGGCCCGGCTCCGGGCGCACGGCCTTTCGCTCCGCGAGGTCTTCGAGGCGGCGGAGCGCGGGAACGCGAACGCCGGAGGCGGGTACATCGAGCACAACCGCGAGCAGTACATCGTGCGGGGCGAGGGGCTCGTCGGCTCGATCTCCGACATCGAGAAGATCGTCCTGAAGGCCGACGAGCACGGGACCCCCGTGACCGTCGGGAGCATCGCGCAGGTGCGCGAGGGATCGATGATGCGGATCGGCGTCGCGACGAAGGACGGCCACGGCGAGACGGTCATCGGGCTCGTCCAGATGCTGGCGGGCGAGAACGCCCTGGATGTCGCCACCCGGGCCCGCATGGCGGTCGAGGAGCTCCAGCCGACGCTGCCGAAGGGCGTCAAGATCGTCCCCTACTACGACCGGGCGTCGTTCGTGAGGCGCGTCATCCGAACCGTGGAAACGAACCTCCTCGAGGGGAGCATCCTCGTCGTCGCCGTTCTCTTTCTCTTCCTCGGAAACGTTCGAGCAGGGCTCATCGTGGCCTCGGCGATCCCGCTCTCGATGCTCCTCGCCTTCACGGGAATGGTCGAGACGCGCATCTCCGCGAACCTCATGAGCCTCGGCGCCATCGACTTCGGGCTGATCGTCGACGGCGCGGTCGTCCTCGTCGAGAACGTCGTCCGCCGCCTCTCGGAGCCGGAGGGGCGGGAAAAGACGGTCCGACAGCTGACGGCGGAGGCCGCCCACGAGGTCGTCCGGCCGATCACATTCGGCATCGGCATCATCGCCCTCGTCTACCTTCCGATCCTCAGCCTCGAGGGTGTCGAGGGGAAGATGTTCAAGCCGATGGCCTGGACGGTCGTCTTCGCCCTGGCCGGCTCGCTCCTCCTCACGCTCACGCTCACGCCGGTCCTCGCGTCGCTCTTCCTGAAGAAGACGGGGCACGACCACGAGCCCCGCTTCGTCGGCTGGCTCCGCGTCCGCTACCTCGCGCTCCTCGACATCAGCCTGAAGCAGCGGGTCCCCGTCATTCTCTCGGCCGTCGTCGCGGTCGTCGCCGGCATCCTCGTCGGCTCGCGCCTCGGCGGCGAGTTCCTTCCGAGGCTGGACGAGGGGGACCTCTCCATCTCCGCCATCCGCCCCCCGTCCGTCGGCATCTCCGAGGTCGCGGCGTCGACGGGGCGTATCGAGCGCGTCCTCAAGCGCTTTCCGGAGGTCGTCACGGTCGTCAGCCGCTCGGGGAGCCCCGAGCTCGCGACGGATGTCATGGGGATCGAGCAAGGCGACGTCTTCGTCATCCTCAAGCCGAAGAAGGAGTGGACCTCGGCGCGGACGAAGGGCGAGCTCGTCGAGAAGATGGAGCACGCTCTCGGCGAGTCGGTGCCCGGCGTCGGCTTCTCCTTCCTCCAGCCGATCGAGATGCGCTTCAACGAGCTCATCGCCGGAGTGAGGTCCGACATCGGCATCAAGCTCTTCGGCGACGACCTCGAGGTCCTGCGCGAGAAGGGCGAGGAGATCGCCAGGGTCGTCGCCACCGTCCCCGGCTCCGCGGACGTCAAGACCGAGCAGACGGCCGGCCTCCCGGTCCTCCGCGTCCGGGTCGACCGCGACCGTTGCGCCCGCTACGGCATCTCGATCTCCGACGTCCTCGACACCGTCGAGGCGGCGCGCGCCGGCAAGATCGTCGGGACCGTCTTCGAGGGTCAGCGCCGCTTCACTCTCGCGGTGCGGTTCGAGGACGCGACGGCCCGAACGATCGACTCCCTCGCGAACGTCCCCGTCGCCGCGCCGGGGGGCGCCCTCGTCCCGCTCGGCCAGCTCGCCGAGATCACCCTCGACACCGGACCGGCGCAGATCTCCCGAGAGGCGGTGCGCCGGCGCATCGTCGTCGAGACGAACGTGCGCGGCCGCGACGTCGCCTCGTTCGTGAAGGAGGCGAAGGAGCGGATCGCTCGCGAGGTCACGCTCCCCGGCGGCTACTACATCACCTGGGGCGGGCAATTCGAGAACCTCGAGCGGGCCTCCCGCCGCCTCGCCGTCGTCGTGCCGCTCGCCCTCGCCCTCATCTTCGCGATGCTCTACTTCACGTTCGGCTCCTGGAAGCCGGCCGCCCTCATCTACCTCAACGTCCCGCTCGCGGCCACGGGCGGCGTCTTCGCTCTCTCGCTCCGGGGCCTCCCGTTCTCGATCGCCGCGGCCGTCGGCTTCATCGCCCTCTTCGGCGTCGCCGTCCTGAACGGCGTCGTCCTGATGACCCAGATCCGCGACCTGGAGGCGCGTTCCGACGCCGGCATCCTCGACGTCCTCCGCCGCTCCTGCGGCCTGAGGCTGCGGCCCGTGCTCATGACGGCCTTCGTCGCGTCGCTGGGGTTCGTCCCGATGGCGCTCGCGACGGGCTCCGGCGCGGAGGTCCAGCGGCCGCTCGCCACCGTCGTCATCGGCGGCCTCGTCACGTCGACGCTCCTGACGCTCTTCATCCTCCCCACCGTCTACTCCCTCCTCGGCCGTCCCGGCCGGGGCCCCGACCCGGAGGTGGCGCATGAGTCCTGATTCGATGCACGTTGTCGTGGCGTTCGTCCAGCCGTTCCTCCTCGAGGAGGTCGTGGACGCTCTTCGGCTCGTCCGGAACTTCCCGGGGATGAGCGTGAGCGAGGTTCGCGGCTTCGGCCGGCGCTGCGCCCACGCGCCGCTCCGTGGGGAGGCGACCGAGGTGGAGCCTTTCGAGGAGCGTGCTCGGATCGAGATCTGCTGCCGGGAGTCCGAGCTGAAGCCGATCCTCGACACGCTCTGGAGATCAGCACACACTGGCAACGCCGGCGACGGGAAGATCTTCGTCCTCCCGCTCCAGCGCGCCATCCACATCCGGACCCGTGAGGAGGGCTCCGAGGCCCTCGTCTGCGGATACCCCGCCGAAGACCCCCATGGCTGATGTCTCCCCTCCTGCGCCGGTTTCCTACTGGCGGTCGCCCGTCGCCCGCCGCGTCCTCGCTGGCGGTGTCCTCCTCGGCGCGGGGCTGCTCGCGGAGCGGCTCGGCGCCGGCCATGTGTGGACCATTCCGCTCTATGTCGCCTCGATGCTCCTCTCGGGGCTGGACTGGCTCCGTCACGGTTGGAAGGAGCTGGTCCATTGCCGAGAAATCGGGATCGAGCCGCTCATGGCCGCTGCCGCTGTCGGCGCCGCGGCCCTCGGGCTCTGGGACGAGGCTGCCGCGCTCGTCTTCCTCTACGGCCTGGCGGAGTCCGTCGAGCATCTCACCTACGATCGGGCCAAGCGCGCGATCGAGCGCCTCCTCGACCTCGTCCCGGACGAGGCCACCCTCCTCCGGGACGGAAGCGAGGTCGTCGTTCCGGCCTCGCTTCTCGAGCGTGGGGACCGGATCCGGGTCCGCCCGGGTGAGACGATCGCGACAGACGGCGTCATCGAGGAGGGCGAGTCGACGGTCGACGAGTCGAGCCTCACGGGAGAGTCGATGCCGATCGCCAAGGCACCCGGAGCGCGTGTCTTCGCCGGCACGCTGAACCAGACGGGGAGCATCGTCTTCCGGGCGACGGCGACCACGAGCGAGAACTCCGTGAGCCGCCTCGTGAGGCTGGTCGAGACGGCGCAGAAGTCCAAGGGCCGAAGCCAGCAGCTCGTCGAGCGGTTCACGAACGTCTACTCGCCTCTCGTCCTCGGGGCGGCCGTCCTGCTCCTCCTCGTCCCGGTCGTGACCGGCGGCGACTTCTCCCGATGGGGGCGCTGGGCCGTCGTCCTCCTCGTCGCAGCTGCTCCCTGCGCCCTCGCGATGTCGACGCCCGTGGCGTTCGCGGCGGGCATCTCGGCGGCCGGCCGGCACGGCATCCTGATCAAGGGCGGCCGCTACCTCGAGACGCTCGGGCGGATCCGCACCGTCGTCTTCGACAAGACGGGGACCCTCACCCGCGGTCGGCCGGAGCTCGTCGTCCTCGAGCTGGCGGATGGCGTCACCGAAGTGGAGCTCCTGTCGAAGGCTGCCTCCCTCGAGGTCCGATCGGAGCATCCGCTGGCCGCGGCCGTCGTCCGGGCGGCGGAGCAGAAGGGCGTGGCCACCTCCGGTGTCCTGAGCGGCTTTCGCGCACTCCCCGGGTCGGGAGTGGAGGGCATCGTCGACGGTGAGCGCATTCAGATCCTCCAGCCGAACGCCGGTGGTTCACCCTTCGGTGCCCTCTCGCGCCGCCTTGAGGAGCTGGCCGGTAAAGGCGTCACGCCGGCTGTCGTACTAGCTGGAGATCGGCTCATCGGCATCCTGGGATTCCGAGACGAGCCACGACCCGAGGCCGCCGAGACGGTCCGTCTCATTCGGTCGGCGGGCGTCAGCAGGCTCGTCGTCCTCTCGGGTGACCGGCCGCTCGTGGCCCAGGGCGTCGCGCGATCCGTTGGAATCGAGGACGCTCGCGGAGGGCTGAGCCCCGCCGACAAGGTCCAGGCTGTCCGGTCGCTCGCCTCGGAGTCCGGACCGCTCGCTATGGTGGGCGACGGGATCAACGATGCTCCCGCGCTGGCCACGGCCGACGTCGGCATCGCCATGGGCGCTCTCGGGAGCGACGCCTCGATCGAGGCCGCCGACGTGGCCCTGATGGCGGACAGCCTCGAGCACCTCGACGAGGCCTTTCTCATCGGCAGGCGCGTCCGCTCGATCGTCCGGCAGAACGTCGTCTTCTCGATCGTCGTGCTCGCGGTCCTGATTCCGGTGGCGCTCACCGGGGCGATCACCATCACGATGACGGTCGTCGCGCACGAAGTCGCGGAGCTGCTCGCGGTCGCGAATGGCCTTCGCGCCCTGCGCGGCGGACGCGACCACGCAACAACGGCCGCGACATGAACGGTGAAAGGCTGGACGGCCGTTCGCACGTGCCGTCCAGCCTCACTTCCCGGCGTGAGGCTTTCTGCGACTACTGGGCGGCACCCATTCCCATGCCGCCGCCCATGCCCCGGCCGCCGTTCATCATCGAGCCCATGACGACGTAACCGTCGTTCGTCGCGTTGTCGTTCACGACTGCGTACGCCATGACCATGCCGGACGTTCCCTGGTTCATCCGCACCCGAACCTGCAAGCCGGCATCGCCTGCCGCGAACTTCGAGTGAACGTCCGCGAGCACGTCGTTGAACTGGTGGGAGGAGTAGCCGGCGAGAGTGAACGGGAGGCTCTTGGCGCCGGTGCCGCTCGGTGTGGATCCATCGGCATCGACGATCTCGAGGACGCCGGTCGCCCCGCTGGACGAGGTGGCGACGACGTTCACGTTCACACGGTTTCCGGGCTCGGGCAGGAGGCCGAGCATGTACATCGCGTACTGGTCCATCCCGTAGCCGCCGCCCATCGGCATCGAGTTCATCCCCATCCGCGCCGGCATCCCCATGAACGCGAGGCCGTAGGCGCCGGCACCGGTCTGGTTGTAGACGCGGATCGTCGCCGCAATCGGGAAGGTCGCGGAGACGCGCAGAGCGCCAAACCCGGCGTTGAGGCCGAAGTTCTTCTGGAGCACGTCCGGGAGGTACGTGATGGGCTGAGAGAGGTTCACCGTGGTCGTCGCCGTCGGCGCCGACGACGCAGAGTCGGCCGCGTGGTAGTACACCGTCGCCGTCCCTGACCCCGAGGCCTTGATCCAGAGATCAGTCACGAAGAACGAGCTGAGCTTCCCTGCGCCGCGGACGGCAGCCGGGATGACCAGATCTTCGTTCCCGTACGTCATGCCGTCCCCCGGACCGAAGCCCGGCCCCCCGCCCATCTGGGCGAAGGCCGGCGCACCGGTAAGCGCAGCGGCGAGAGCAACTACTCCAAGGACCGTCCCGGACTGTCTCATCTGACCTCCTTCTCTTCCTTCGGGCTCGGCCGCCTCGGATCGAGGGTCGGGATCCGAAGATCTCCCATATGACCATACTGTCTTGCGACGAGAAGTCAACTAGCGCCAGCCCCGTTGTGGGCCGCTACGCTTCATTCCGTCCCCGAAGCGGCCGTCATAGCGCCACGACAACCGTCATGGCGAGTCCGGTCACTCCGCTGTCTCTTCCCACGTGCTGGAGGTTCTGCCGATGGGCATTCACGTCACGGGCTTGTTTGCGTCGAGGAGCGCGTCGTACTGCCCCCCAGACGCGGCGCCCTGGGGCTGCGGCCGGCATGGCCGGGACCCGGCTCTTTGTACATGGCCGACTGCTGGTTGGGGCGTTGATCTGAGTTCGACCGAGTCCATGCTCTAGGGCCCGTGCCCCCTACCGTCCTCCCATCGAAAGGAGGACGGCATGCACACCCTCACCATCTCGATCCAGGGCGCCGCGAACGACTCGACGAGCGTCGAGCTCCCGGACGACCAGGCGCTCCCCGTATACGTGAAGCTCAAGGAGGTCGTGGCCGGGACCCGGGCGGCCCGGCGGTCCAGCCGGAGGGAGGCCGGCGCCGCCGCTGACGGCAGCGCGGCTGACGCGGGGAAGAACGGGACCGGCGACCTGTCGGCCGACCTGGACCACTGAGGCGCCGGTGATCTCCCTCCTCATCGCGGGGGCCTGCGTCGCCTTCGTCCTGTCCCTGCCGATCTCGGCGACGCGGGCTGGGCAGACGCTCCGGAGGTGGGCCGGCGTGCTCTTCCTCCTGGCCCTCGCCCCGGCGCTCTTCATGGGGCTCGTCGGCACCATGGGCGGAACCGTCGCCGCCTCTCAGGCGACCGGGGGCGGGATCGGAGACCTCCTCGGGACGGTGCTCGGGCTCCTGATCCTCTCCCCTCTCGCCTACGGGATCCTCCAGCTGCGGAAGCGGTTCAGCCCGAAGAGCCGCGACCCCTGGGCGGACTACGTCGACCGGAAGGCCGCTGGGAAGAAGGTCGTGGACCCGAAGGCGGCCAAGCCCGTCCTGCCCGGCGGCACCTTCGGCCCGTTCGGGGGCACGCCGTGAACCTCCTCGACATCGTCGGCTCGCTTCTCCACCGGGAGCGAAAGCGCGCGTACGAGCAGGCGGTCGGGGCCGAGCTCCCGAAGCTCGCTCCGCCGAAGCCGTCGTCGACGGTGATGGAGGAGGTCCGCGGCCGGCTCGCCGGTCCGGGCGCCCTGACCTTCGGTCGGCTCCCCTCGGGAGAGATCGTCAGGGTGAAGGGCGAGACCTCGCTCAAGAGCGCCCTCGTGATCGGCGCGCCAGGCTCGGGAAAGACGAGGTTCCTCCTCGGGCTCCTGACCGAGCTGATCGCGCGGGCGCTCCGCGACGAGGCGGAGATCGAGCTCGTCGACCCCAAGACCGAGACCTACAGCCTCACATGTCAGATCCTCGCAGCGCTCTACCTCGACGGCGACACGGCTCTACGCGACGCGATCCGGCGACGGGTTCGCGTCATCGACTGGTCCCGCGATGCGGTCTCCCCCGTCACGCCGTTCGACAACGCCGAGGGGATCGTCTCGAACGCCTACCTCGCGCACCTCCGCACCGACGCCACCGTCCAGGCGAGCCCGCAGACCTACACAGAGTCGCTGAAGCAGGCCCTCTTCATGCTCTCGTGGTTGCTGACCGAGAAGGGCTTCCCCCCGAACCTCCGGTTCGTCTCGAAGCTCTACTCCGATCCCGCGTTCCGCGCGAAGGTCATCGCCGACGTCGCCGAGCCCGACCTCCGGAACTACTTCGCCGAGCTGGACCGCCACATGGCACGGCCCACGGCCGACGCGCTCCTGCGGCGGTTCCAGCACGACCTGTCGTTCCCCGAGGTGCGGCTCTCGATCGGCATCCCGCCGGGATCGCTCCGGAACATCCTCCCGGCCGGCTCTCCTCGGATCACGCTCGGGAACTACGGCTCGGGGATGGCGCTCCCCGCGTCCGTCGGGAAGGAGCGCGCCGCGCACCGGGTGACCGACGTGCTGCTCCGGGCACCGCGCAGAAACCCGAAGCGTCCGGGGCTCCTCTTCCTCGAGGAGGCGCCGACGCTCCTGGCCGGCGGGAGCGAGCTGGTCGAGCCCCTGACGACGGCCGCCCGGACGCTCCGCTCGGTCGGCTTCGGCGTCGTCTTCTGTGGGCAGGACGTGGCGAACGCCCTCCCGGGCCCGATGGTCCGGACCCTCCAGCTCAACACCTGGTGGTGGGCGATCTTCCGGTCCCACGAGGAAGCCGACTGGATCTACCCGCACCTCCTCGTCGACTCGGCTGGCGCCGCGCTCTCCGAGGGGGACCGGCAGAAGGAGTTCCGGCGCCTTATGGTCGGGCTCCCGCGCCAGAAGTACTTCCTCCACGTGAAGGGCGAGCCGGCTCTGCCGATGCGCGCGCCGACCGTGCCAGATCCGTCAGCCTCCGCGAAGCGCTCGGAGGCCGAGCTCCTCGAGGTCTTCCGCCGGGAGATCGCCTCGGTCTCGATGGTTCCGGCCGCGACGGCGGCTGACCTCATCGCCCGATTCGAAGCGACCGTCGTCGACCGCGCGACGATTCCTCCGCCCCCGCCGAAGAAGGCCGCGCCGAAAGGAGCCGCGCCCGTCCGCGGCATCGCGGACCTCCTTCGGATGATGGGCGGCGGGCCGGGGACGGGAGCGTAGGCGTGGACCCGACGATCCGAACCGCGCTCCGGCTGTCGGCGCTCGCGATGCTCTACATCTTCGCCGCGCCGGTCTACCTCGTCCTCGCGATCGGCCAGTGGCGCAAGGTCGCCCGCGGGCTCGCCATCGTTCGGCAAGGCTCGATCGCCTGCCCTCACTGTCGCTTCGTGAATCCCCTGAACGTCCTCTCCACCTGCCACCGCTGCGGCGTGACGGAGTTCGGGAGCCGCCTCTACTGCTCCAACTGCCGCCAGGTCACGCGCTGGTTCGACTGCGCGCGCTGCCACGCCACCATCAAGGTCTTCTGATCGTGATCACGCTGTCATTCACCCGTCGTAGGAAGGAGGCGCCGAGCCGTATAGCCCCTACCACCGCCTCTGTATGTCCGAAAACCACTACGGGATCCTCGTCCCCGCCATTCAACCGCCGACAGGCGTCCTCGATATCGCCGACAGCGACTGGGAGCCGCTGCGATCGATCGTCCGAGAGAAGCTCGACGGGAGAGTCGAGATCACGACGCACCGTGCCCTTCGAGTGCTCCTCCTTGGAGGAATCCTCGAGGTCCCCACGCATCTCGTTCGCGTCTGGTCCACGCACCCGCTCGAAGACATCGCGGCCGTCGTTCGTCCGGAGCTCGTCCGGATCGCCAACACCCACATCGAAGCCGTCTGACGGCCCAACCCGGCCGACCGCCTCCCCCCGCACGATGCCACCGGCCTCGCCGGAGTCGCCTGCCGCACGAACGACCTCCCGCGCCTCGTCGCCCGAATCGAGCGCCACGACCGAGGGAGCCCATCAGGAGTGCCGCCGGCCTCCGGCGAGGCGCGGAGCATCGCCCGCCCCTCTCGATATCACCCTTGGGCGGACGACGGAGTCGGCCGCGCGCGTAGGTCCCACGGTTCCGTTCCTACCCCATCACCCCTATGGACCAGCACCCCTCAAAATCTCCGGCACCGCCACCGAAGCGGCGCCGCCGTCGCCCGTTCTGGCTGCGGCTCACGTTCCGGCTCCTGCACCTCGTGTCCGTTGCACTCTTCATGTTCACGAAGTTCATGGAGACGGCGCTCCGCGAACCGCTCGCCTGGGCGATCCTCGGCCTCGCGGTGGTCCTCCGGACCCTCTACTCACACTGGCTCCAGTAATCGCAGGGACGAACACCGACACAAACCTCTCACAGGGTCCGTGCGTGCTCCCGTCGCCGGTCGCCCCGCTCAGGTTCCCCTCAGCCCCGTCGGCCCTCTGCGTCGTGCGAATGCTCCGGGCGGCGCCGGTCCGTGACGCGCTCACGGCCGCCTCGTCCGGCCCTGCCAGGAGCACGCCGTACGGCCGACGGGCGCTGAGCCCCGGGACGCCCTTCCCCCAGGTCTCCACTCTTGAGCGACAGACGCATCCGACCACACATCCCTCCCCCTCTTTCGCGGTTCCCCAGGTTTCTTTCCCCCTCGGCGTGGACCGAACGCGGTTCGTCCACATCCGAAGCGGGACGGGGCGGCTCAGCCTTGCGTCGGTCCACGAGGTGGCGAGTCGGTTCCTCGACGACCCCACGATTCGAGAACTCCTCCTCGGCTACCTCGCGTTCGACGTCGAGGGATGCCGCGGGAAGCTCAGCGGCCGGGTCCAGCTCGACGACGCGGCTCGGGAGACCGCGAGCACGTTCCTCCGAAACCTCCCGTCGCTTCTGGTTTCGGGCGGCGGCGTCCTGCTCGTCGATTCGAGTCCCGCGCGCTCGGCAGGCGTCCTCGGTGTCATTGAGGAGACCGCCCGCGCTCGGGGCGTCATCGTCCACCGCGAGCGGGCGTCAGCGGGTCTCAGCCTCGATCGCCGTCGCGCGCTCCTCTCCGCGCCGCTCGTGATTGTCGACGGCTCTTCGTCACTACGAGAACCCGTCGCTGACGTCCTCATACGAAGATCGGAGGCCGCGCGGCTGACGTTGGCCGCGTGGCAACCGAAGCCTTCCGAAGTGCCCCCGTCACCTCTCGATACGTACCGACATCTCCGCCTCCCCCAACTCGTCCGTGCATAGCACCGACCGCCTCCATGTCGTCCACCCCGCGACGGAGCCGTCGCTCGGTCTCTCGCTCCTCGGGATCGACCTCGGCGCGTTCTTCCTGGCGGTCCGCGAGATCGGCCCGGACCCGGCCCTCGTCCTTCTCGTCGCGCGGGCGCTCGCCCTGCGAAACCGCTCAGCAGTCTCGTTCCGCACCCTCGGGTGGGTCCTCGGGATGCGCCGCGCGGCAGTCCTTCGGTCGCTCCGGAAGCTCTCGGACGCGGGAGCGATCGTCTGGCACGACGAAGCCGACCGCGGCGTCATCGCCGTCGAGGTCATCGGCGAGCTTCCAGGGGAACGCCCGCTCTTCGGCCCGGACGACGTGCCGCCGTTCTCCACCCACGCGATTCCGACCTACTGGTTCGTGCAGGTGCTCCCGCTCGGAGGTCGCCGCGCGTTCCTCGCCTACCTCTACCTCCGGAGCCGCGAACGCCGCGATGGGCTGACTCCACCTCTGATGGTCACGGCACTCGTCCGGGCGTGTCGCCTCCGGTGGCAGTGGCAGGGTCGGTTGGTCCTCGCGCGGCTCCGCAGGAGGGGCCTCGTCTCCCCCATCGGCGGGAGCCGGTACGCGGTGCTCGATCCCCGACCACCGTCCGGTCGGGAACGTCGCTTCCTGCGCTCCCTCGACCTCGGCCTCCTCCCTCCGACGGCGACGGGACGGCTCGCCCTCGTCGCGGCCTTCGTCATCCCGCTCGCCCTCGTTGCTACCGCCCTCTTCCTCCTATGAGCCAACCGATGCCGCTCACCCTCACCTTTCGGACCCGCCAGACCCGGTACTGGCAGGCGATGGCGTCCTTCTACAGGGCACGGGACCGCTTTCTCCACGAGATGCTGCGTCGGGAGGGCGACGGCGAGCGCTTCGGCGAGTACCTCGCCGCCGACGGCTCCCGCGTCCCCTGCCGTCTCACGGGAACCGACCTCCGCCAGCACGCGTTCGTCCTCGGGGCGACCGGGTCCGGCAAGTCCTCGCTCCTCGAGTCGATGGCCCGTGCCCTCCTGGCTCGGGCCCACGCGTTCGCCGTCATCGACCCGCACGGCGACCTCGCCGAACGAATCGAGCGCTGGGCGCGGATCTCGGGTCAGCTTCGGGTCGTGTCCCTCGATTTCACGGCGGCAGCCCGCCTCCCGTCGTGGAACCCGCTGCTGCCCATGGAGGGCGTTGACGCGGGTCGCCAGGTCGACCTCCTCGTCTCGGTCCTCCGGCGCCTCTACAGCGCCGAGCGAGCGTCGTCCTGGGCGTGGGGCGTGAAGGTCGAGGAGATCGTCCGCATGGCGCTCCGGGCCTCCATCGAGAGCCAGATCCCCGTCACCCTCGCGGACCTGGACCGCGTCCTTCTCGATGCTCGCTTCCGAAACGAGGTGCTCGCGTCGGCAGGTGAGGAGGTCCGGCAGTACTTCCTCACTCGCTTCGGCGCCATGGAGGAAATGTACGTTTCGGCGGTCGTGAACAAGCTCTCGCCGTTCATGGGGTCGGCGGCGGTCCGCCGGTTCCTCGGGAGCGGCGGCGAGCCGATCGACCTCCTCTCCCTCCCCGATCGTCCCGTCGCCCTCGTCGTCAACCTCGCGCGAGGCGTGCTCGGATCGGCCGCAAACGTCCTCGGGCGGCTCCTGATGAACGCCCTCCTGCTCTCGGCGCTCCGGCGGACCGGGACCGTTCCCGAGACCCGTCGTCACTTCGCCCTCCTCGTAGACGAAGCCCACAGCTTCGCGGGTGCCGACGGCGGGCTCGAGGACCTGCTCGTCACCGGGAGGAAGTACCACTTCGCCCTGACGATGGCGTCGCAGGGCCTCTCGCTCTTCCCCGCCCACCTGCGACCGCTGCTGCTCGGGAATACCGCACGCCAGTTCTTCTTCCGCCTCCCGTACGCCGAGGCCCGCCTCCTCGGGCCTGACATCCTCGAACCCCTCGGGAACGTCGGCCGCCAGCAGGTCCGCCCCTACGACGATCTCTCCGACCCCCTTCTCGACCCGAAGGAGGAGGTGGACGCCCGCATACGCGAGCTCTCTGACCTGCCCGTCGGCGCCTGCTACTGGGCGCTCCGGGGCGGGAAGTTCAAGGCGCGGCGGATCAAGGTGAACCGGCCCGAGACGCCGCCGTCGGCGCTGTCCGAGACGGCGGAAGAGCGGATGGCCGCGCAAGAAATCAGTTTCGACGCCGGCACACCATGATCTGGCCAGAATCCGAGCAGGCCGGCGCGAGCCCGTTCGATCAAGGCGAAGCCCCTCCAGCAACAGGCGCGCTATCCACCACGTTCGGTGGCGCCTCGACCAAGCAGCCGTTCTCGTGGACAGCGCCGCTCGGCCGCGGGCTCCCGCTCCTCGTCGCGCAACCCGCGCCCTTCGTGGCCCCGTCGTTCGATCACGTTGACCTCCTCGTGAGGCATGTCGTGAAGCGCGCCCGAGAGACGGAGGGTCTGCGCGAAGGGACGACGCGTCGATGGCTCGTGGCGTACCACGCCTTCCGGCGGTACCTCGGCACATTACCTCGGTCGGACAGATTTCTATCAGGCGACGGCCGCGTGCAGCGTCGCATCCTCGAGGACTGGATCGCCTGGATGCGGACGACCGGACTATCGCGGAATGCCATCGCGACCTACTGGCGCAGCGTCGGGGCGCTCTTCGGGCGCATCGCTCGCGAAGGCGGGATGCTGAACCCGCTCCTCCTCGTCCCAGCGCCAAGGGAGAATCTTCCACAGCCGTCCTACCTCACACGCGAGCGCGCCGAGGAACTCCTGCGCTTCGTCGCGAACCGACAGGACATCTCGGCGCTCGAGCGAAGCCGCGACCTCTGCCTCGTCGGCCTCATGGTCATGGCTGGGCTCCGGCGTCAGGAAACGCTGAACCTCCTCATGAGCGACGTCGATGACGGCGCCGGGACCATCAGAATCCGCGCCGGGAAGGGGCGCCACGGAGGGCGCGACCGGACGGCCTACATGACACCGCAGCTCCAGACCCTCGTACGTAGCTACCTTGCGCAGCGGCGGCTCCACCACCGGGCCCACCCGGAGTTCCTCACGGCCGTTCGACGCGACGGGCCGATGGGCCTCACAGCCCTGCGGCGCATCTTCTCTCGCGCCTCAAAGTACTTGGGAGTTCGCCTCACCCCGCACCAGCTGCGCCACAGCTACGCGACGTTCCTCCGCCAAGCCGGCGTCCCCGACCGGATCGCTATGGAGCTTCTCGGCCACAAGAGTCCCGCGATGCTCTATCGATACTCGCACGTGCTCGACGACGAGCCTGCTCGGGAAGCAACCCGTCTCCAGCTTCACCTCGACACGTAGACCTCCGCACGCTGGTCGTTGGAGACGCAGCCCCACGCTTGCCCGGGAGCGTCGGGGATGGTTCACTGTGGGAGCACCTTCACCGAATCGGTCCTAGTCCAGGCACGGATGTGTCCCACTTGGCTCGGCCCCGGGAGACAGGATCGCTTCTGGAAGCCGCGAAACATATGCCCCTGTAGCTCAGTTGGTAGAGCGCGTCCATGGTAAGGAACATCGTTCCACCTGGCCGCAAGAGGCACGCTCGATGGCTACCAGAAGCGGTAAACCCAGCCGACTACGCGTTGTAGCGGCCTTCGCATCTGACTCATCCGTGATGTCCGGACTGCGCTCACCTTCGCCGGTGAGCCGCGGACTCCTTTCGGTGGAGGGGCAGCCATTCTTCCCCCTCCTATCCCATGATTCACCCTGGCATCTTCGGAGCACATCCGGACCGCCCGATCGACGGAGCTGCTTCCTCACAGACTGCGCCGCCTCGCCGCCACTACTCCGCTGGCACCGCCTCCACCCGGATCGCTGACGTCCCCGCACGCGTCGACTGGACGCTCGACGACCTGGACCGGCGCTTCTACTCGTTCGTCGAGGAGTGTCAGCATGTCGACGGGCAGAGCCCCTACACCCTTCGCTCGTACCGCGTCAGCTACTCGAACTTCCGGAAGTTCCTGATATCGAAGGCGGGCCTTGGCGCCAGCCTCGGCCTCGCGCTCTTCGCCATTGAGGAGTGGACCGGCTGGAACCGGCGGAACGGAGTGCAGCCGACGACCTTGAACAGCTACTGGCGGAAGCTCCGATCCTTCTTCAACTTCCTCGAGAAGCGCTGTGACGTCCCAAACCCATTCTCTGGACTCCGACAGCCCGCGCTCCCCGCGCGCATCCCGAAAGCGCTCGCGCCAGCCGACTGCCGGCGCATCCTCGACGCCGCGGCAAACATCCCCTGGGAGAACGCTTTCGATCGCACGCGCGCCGTCGCGATCGTCGCGGCGGCGCTCTTCGCCGGCCTACGACGGTCCGAGGTGCTGAAGCTCCAGTATCTGGACGTCGACCTCCAGGCCGGAACTGTCCGAGTGAACCAAGGGAAGGGCCGTGGCGGCGGAAAGGATCGTGTCGTGCCCATGGCGCCCGAGCTCCGGTCTGCTCTCCTCGGCTACCTCCGCGAGCGCCGCCAGCACGGCCTCACGGCACCCGAGTTCTTCTGCTCGCTTAAGGAGCGCCGCGGGATCTCCCTGACGACGTTCCGGCGGATCGTCGCGCGGGTCCATGCCGCTTCCGGACTCCGGTTCACCTTCCACGCGCTTCGGCATTCGTTCGTAACGCAGCTCCTGCGCTCCGGCGTCCCGCTCCACACGACCAGCGCCCTGGCGGGCCACAGTCAGATCACGACGACGGCCGGCTACCTACGGGTCTTCGACGAGGACAAGGAGGACGCGGTGCGGGGGTTGAGATTCTGAGCTCTCACGACCGGCGTGGTCGAACCGAAGAAGCCCATCACTGGGATCCCGGCGGCCTCGTGGCCACGAACGGAGTGAGTTGTCGATTAGCGACGCCCCGGCCAGTGTCGGCGGCCAAGTCCGAATTCGTCGGGGTCCAGTTCACCATCGTCAGCAGGTTCATAACCGTGGCGGTCGTCCAGGAATGAGGTTGCGAGGAGGAGCGAGAGCGTCGCGTCGTAGCGGGGCAGCGCGCGCGTCCACTCCTGGAGCGTCGCTCCCGCGATGAGACCTTCCGGGTAGAGCCACGCAGTCGCCGGGACGACTACCCAGGCATCGGGCGGATTCGTGCCGCGGAAGCTATCGGCTGCGACCGTCTCGGCCGAGAGGTCATCGACACGAACCGCCCGGTGAAACTCTGCGGACCGACGGAACCACCGAACGCGACCGCCCTCGCTCCAAACGAGAGCGAGGGCGTGCGCGGACGCCTCGACCAGGCGGTAGGCACTCGCGGTGAGGGAGGTCCCGCACCGTGCAGCCAAGTCCTCGACGACCGGAAACGACGGGGCCGTCGCGGAGAGTGGCTGTAGGACGTCGTCGGGCATCGTGAGCGCAGCGGCGAAGAGGTTCGCCTCGGCCTCGCGATCGCCCGCGCGCCCCTCGAAACGCTCCAGGTCACGCGGGCGACACGGGCTGGACTCGCGATCGTGGCCGGGCAAGACGTAGTGGCCGAGCTCGTGGGCGAGCGTGAAGAGCCGCCGCTGGACGTTGCGCTGAGCGCGATTCAGGAGGATGACACCTCGCGCCACGCCTGCGGCGCGGACGAGGGCGCCCTCGAAAGCGTCAGCGTCGATCTCGCGGATCGTCAGGCCCAACTTGGAGGCGAGCTCCGGGAGACGGCGTGCGCAGTCCGTGCCGTGCTCGGCAATGAATGCGCGAGCAAAGGTGACTGCGTCAGCCCTTGTCATTCTTCTCGGGCTCCTGGCGCAAGGTGTCGGCAGCCTCGTCGAGAGCAGCGCGGTCGCGCTCCGTGAGCTCCGCATCGCCCTTCCGGTAGGCTTCGACCACGCGGAGGCCGCCAACTGGTGGGACGACGGCCTGGCCCAGCGCCTTGACGAATCGCGCTGCCTTGGCGAGCGCCGCGGCGGGGTCGCGTGGGAGCCTCGGGCTGTCGTCCATCGCTTCCGCGAAAGCGGTCAGTGCCTTCGGCGCAGCGTGCCCTGCGCGTCGGTGACCGGCTGCAACCTCATTGGCCATCGTGTGGAGCCGGCGCCGAATGTCGGCGAGGTCACAGGCGCCGTCCTCGTGGAGGCGGTCGACCTCAGGCTCCGAGAGGGACTCGACGTCCGGGAGCAACGCGTCGAGCACGGCCTCAAGCCTCTTCTCTTCCTCGCGCTGACGCTTCTTCGACATAGGTGGCCTTCCTTCTACGTTCGCGCCCGGGCTGCCGCCTGCGGCTGACGCGCTCGAGCGAGGATCCGGCCGAGGCGCTTCTTGATGTTCACGACGTCCGCTGGGGTGACTCCGAGCTCGACGGCGGCCTCGGCGTTCTGGTACGGGCCGCCTCCATCAACCTGGAGGTCAAGGTAGAGGACCACCTCGACGTCGTCCTCAGCCTCTGCGATGAACCTCGCACGGCTGTAAAGCTGGGTGACGAGGATCTGGTCAACGAGGCGCTCGCTACTCCCCGGAGATCCCGCCGGAGCGGGTCCGAGCGATCGGGCATCTTCGCAATCGGTGCCGGAGACCACGCCGGGCGCGGTGTGGGTGTACGCCCCCTTGCGGAGGCAGTCGAGGAAGTAGTTCTTCAGGACGACTTTGAGGTACCCGACGACCGCCGGGACGGTCGGCGAGCCCTTGTCCGCGCTCCACTTCACGGTCGTCGCGGGGTCCCAGAGCCGTCGGAGCGTCTCGTAGACCAAGTCCTCTGGACCAATGCCGAGTCCTGCGACCACGTCGACAGACACGAGGGTCTTCGCGAAGGCGCCGAGGCGTTTCAAGACGCTCCGCCACTCCTCTGAGGAAAGGACGACGTCCACGTACTGCTGGCCTCCCAGGGTCCCCTCCTTGAGCCCGACCTCTCGAGCCTCCTGTAGAGGATACGAGGGAGCCAGGCTTGTTTTGCCACCGCCACTCCCTCGGGGACGGCAAAAGCGGCCGCCCTGACTCGTACAAGGTGGGAGCGCCCCTGACGGGGAGCCGAAGGAGACGCATATGGATGCCCTTGCAGCGAAGACCGACCACGGCCCCCACCCCACCGAGATCCCGATCCAGATCGACCACCGGCCCTACAAGGCGCCGAAGTCCGGCATGACCGGCGCGGAGCTGAAGGCGCTCGCAGGAATCACGGGCGACTACGACCTGTGGTACGAGACGCCCGGCCCGACCGACGACGTCAAGGTCCGAGACGACCAGCCCTTCGCCCTCCACCCCGGGGCGCACTTCTATTCGATGCCCCGGACGATCAACCCGGGGAGCTGACGCCGTGGCGCTCCCGGCCGCCGACGCGGCGTTCCTGACGGCGAAGGGGTACACGCACGAGCTACTCGCGGGCGCCGGCCCCGAACTGCTCCTCGTCCTCCGCGCCGTGCCCCTGGCGCCGGGGAGGTTCGACCAGCCGGCGACCGACGTCCTCGTAAAGATCCCGCCCGGCTACCCGGCGACGCCGCTCGACATGTTCTGGGTCTGCCCGCCCCTCCGGTACCCGACGGGCGCCACGCCGCCCGCGGCGGACAACTACGAGACGCACGAGGGGCGCAGCTGGCAGCGCTTCTCCCGGCACCTGGCCGGCGGGGCATGGCGGCCAGGGATCGACTCTCTTCGGACGTTCCTCCCCGTCGTCCTCGCGGAGCTCGTCGGACCGTGAGCGCGCCTGGCGTGACCCTCACCCTCCGATCCGAGCACCTCGCGTCGCTCGGGGCCCTCCTCTTCGATCGCACCGACGTCGAGTCGGCAGCGTACGTGCTCTGCGGCAGGAGCGCTGGGGAGGACGGTAGCGAGAGGCTGCTCTCCCGGGCCGTGGTTCCTGTTCGTCCCCAGCACTACCGGCGCCGGGAGCGCGACCGGCTCTCCGTCGCTGACGAGTCGTTCGTCCCGGTCGTGAAGCGCGTCCGCACCGAGGGCGGCGCGCTCCTCCTGGCTCACAGCCACCCGGACGGGCCGCTCGCCTTCTCTGAGCAGGACGACCGCGAGGAGGCCCGCCTCTTCGCCGCCGTGCAGCGACGCGCACCGGGGCCGCACGGCTCCCTCGTCTTCACGGCACCGGACGAGCTCGTTGGGCGCGTCTGGCGGCCCGATGGCCGAACGGGGCCCATGGCGCGGGTCACCGTCGTCGGGGAGCGGCTCCGGGTCCTCGTCGGAGGCGCCGAGGACGTCTCGCCGATCTTCGACCGTCAGGTTCGCGCCTTCGGGCCGGACGTCCAGCGGGTGCTCGCTGACCTCACCGTGGGCGTCGTCGGGCTCGGGGGAACGGGCTCCGCCGTCTTCGAGCAGCTGCTGCGACTCGGGGTCGGGCGCCTCCTCCTCATCGACGACGACCGCTTCGACGGGACGAACGTGAACCGCGTCCACGGCTCGCGCCTCACCGACGTCGGCCGGCCGAAGGTAGAGATCGCGAGCCGGACCGCTGCCGACAGCGGCCTGCCCACGCGCGTCACGGCGATCGACGGCAGCGTCTTGGACGCCTCCGTGGCACGCCGGCTCCGGGGTTGCGACGTAGTCTTCGGCTGCACGGACCGCCAGCTCCCCCGGCTCGTGCTGAGCCGGCTCGCCACGCGGTATCTCATCCCGGTGATCGACGTCGGGGCGCTCGTCGACGCCCACGACGGGACGATCCGGTCCGTGGCCGGGCGCGTCACGACGCTCGTGCCGGGAGCGTCCTGCCTGCTGTGCCGCGGTCAGGTCACCGCCGACGGCCTCCGCGCCGAGGCCCTGAGTGCCTCGGACCGAGAGCGCCTCGCCGCCGAGGGCTACGTCCGCGGACTGGACGCCCCCTCACCCGCCGTCGTGCCCTTCACGACCGTCGTGGCCTCCCTCGGCGTGGCCGAACTCCTCCAGCGCCTCACGGGCTTCATGGGCCCACGAGCCAGTACCGAGACGCTCCTGCGCTTCGACCTGCCGAAGCTCGCCACGAACGCGGTCCCCCCGAGCGCCTCGTGCGACTGTGCCGATGCCTCGACGTGGGGGCGGGGCGACGAGGAGCCGTTCCTCGGGCTCACGTGGCGCCAGGAGGCGCCGGCGCGGTGATCGAGCGGCTCCTCGGAGTCGTCCGGCGCGTCCTTCCGGCGGCCGCCGCCCGGCTCCTTCGGCGGAGGCACTACGGCGCGGGGACGCGGTGCCCCAGGACCGCCGCACCGGAGGCGGAACGCCTCGCACGGCGGGGTCGCCTCGTCATCCTCCTGAAGGGCACGCACCCGACGTGGCTTCTCGCGCCATGCCCGTGCCGGTGCGGCGAGATCCTCCGCGTGAACCTCATGCCTTCGGGAGCGCCGGCGTGGCAGCTGTCCGAGGACGCCAGCGGTAGGATCACGGTCTGGCCGTCGTTGATCGTCACCGCCTGCGGAAGCCACTTCTGGATCACCGCCGGAAGCGTCCGTTGGGTGTAGGTTCACGCCGTTGATGGCTGAGGAGGACCATCTCGCGGCCGGTCCGCGCCGCGATGCCGCGTAAGCACAGGTGATCGGCACTGGCGGGCCGGTTCCCCGGAAGCTCGCATGTCCCTCTCTAATCAGCGATTGTCTTCCCAGCCATGCCCCGCCTCCAGGACGAACAACGATCGGGACGCCACGACACCTCGCGGGGTGCGCGGATCTTGCTTGTGCGTCCTCCTATTCAACTCGAATGCTCCAGCTTCCCTCCGTGCCAATATGGATGAGACACGAGATCCCGGAAAATTAGTGAGCAGGGCGGGGAGGTGAGACCCCGATGGCGAAAACGGAGACGGTACCTGACAAGGGCTCGGCCGAAGTGCTCGAGAGGG
>JAJVIN010000067.1 GCA_022071945.1 Thermoanaerobaculia bacterium
GCAGGAGGTCCTGTGTGCAGGAGGTCCTGTGTGCAGGAGGTCCTGTGTGCAGGAGGTCCTGTGTGCAGGAGGTCCTGTGTGCAGGAGGTCCTGTGTGCAGGAGGTCCTGTGTGCAGGAGGTCCTGTGTGCAGGAGGTCCTGTGCTCAGGAGGTCCTGTGCTCAGGAGGTCCTGTCCGCTGGAGGTTTGCCGTGGAAGAGGTCTCTCCGCCTCTCGCCCGCCCCCGGCACGAGCCCGAACGTCTCGTCGGCCTTGCTCTGGCCATCCGGGACCTGTCGAGCATGCAGGCACATCTCCTCTGCTGACGGCGTGAGGTATCATAAAAGAACAATCGGATGATTGGGGCGCAGGAGAGAGGAACCGCCTTCCTTGGGCGCTGGCACCCGGCGAGGGGTCCGACGGCTCGCCATTCTCTGCTCCAGGCCGGCTCGACCCGGACGCGAAAACGGCTCCCTCTCAGCACTCTGAAGGAGGAAGCATGAAGACCCAGTTCGTCATGGCACTTCTGATCGCGGGCGCGCTGATTCCGCAGTCCGGCGTGGGGGTGGAGCCGGTACCACCGGCCTCTGTACTTTCGCTGGTTCCCGGTTCGTCCCCGGCACCGGACCTTGCGGGACCGTGGGTCGCCGGGCCGGCGTATCCGACCGGAATCGTCCGGTACGGGTTCGCTTCGGTGGGGAATGATCTCTACGTCATCTCGGGTGTCGCGAGCGGCTCGAGGGTGGTCAACGTGCGGCGGTACGACTCTGTCACCAACGCGTGGACGGACTTGGCCCCGATTCCGGTCGCGAGCGAGGCCCCGGCCGCCGCCCACTTCGCGGGCAAGATCTATGTGGCTCCAGAGTCGAGCGGCAACGGGTTCCATATCTATGACATAGCCACCAACACATGGTCGAGCGGGGCGGCAGCGCCCAGGAACTTCTATGGCGCGGCCGCCGGGGCCTGGAACGGGAAGGTGTATTTCACAGGTGGCGGCACCACCGGAGGAGTCACCACTCTCGACATCTACGACATCGCGAGCAATACCTGGAGTACGGGCACGCCCGCACCGGCTGCGTTCTACATGGCGGGATTCACGCAGGTGGGACAGTACCTCTATATCGCCGGCGGCTTTACGCCCGCCTCCCCAACCACCAACAACAACCAGACGTGGCGGTACGACATGGTGGCCGGAACCTGGAGCACCGGGCCCGCGTTTTCGTCGGCCCGGGGCGACTTCCCCCTTGCGGCGGCGGGCGGAACGCTGTACGCCATGGGGGGCGACACGAACGGCGGCGGCTACTTCTCCGCGACGACGACGCTCGTCGAGGAGTTGCCACTGTCCGCGTGGCCTGGCGGGAGCTGGGCGGCGTCAGGTCCGGCGCTGAACTCGGGCCGGCAGGCGAACTCCGCGGGGTTCTTCTCGACGGGCCGGGTGGGCGGCGAGATCTGGACGACGGGCGGTCTCGACAACTCGTTCACCTGGATGGCTTTCCACGAGTACACGGCCCAGTGCGCGACGACATCGATCAACACCGTGCCGTCGTGGAATGGTAGCGGTCTTGTGAGTCCCTTCGGCGTCCCGGACACGGCGACCTACGGGCAGGTGATCTCGGCTCCAGCAGGGGCCACCTCTCTCACGGGATTCACCGTCTACATGAGGGTGCCGGCGACGGTCGCCTTCCGTGGGGAAGTCTATGCCTGGGATGCCGTGAACATCAGAGCGACAGGACCCAACCTCTTCGAGAGCACCACTCAAAGAACGAAGCAGGGAGCGGTATTCGAGCCGGTGACATTCACCATTCCAGGAGGCGTGACAGTTACACCGGGAAGCCAGTACGTGATCTTTGCGTCGACTTCCAGGGACCAGGCATTAGGGAGCGGCACGGGTCCCTGGGGGTTCGTCAACGGCGGCAGCAACCAATTCGTGTTTCTGAACAACGGCGGCAATCCGGCGCAGTGGACAACCGTCCCTTGGACGACGAATTGGGGCGGCGACCTGGCCTTCACGGCGACGTTCTGTGGGGGCAGCAACCAGGCTCCCACCATCACTCCGATTGCCTCGCTCACGGTTCCCAGGGGAGCCACGACCAACGCTCAAATCGCCACGGTGTTCGATCCGGATACCACGCCTCCCGCACTGAGCGTCAGTGCCACGGGCGCTCCCTCGGGCATCATCGTGGCCAACTTCGTTCTCACGGCGACCGCTCCCGCCGGGACCTACAACGTCACGGCCGACATCATCGCCGCCTGTGACGCCGCGGCGACGGGACCCGTGAACCTGCAGGTGACCGACGGGATCGCCGCGCCGGCCACGGGCTCATTCACTCTCAACACGACCGCGACCGCGGCCGGCGCGACCTTGACCGGCGGCGCAACGCTCTGCGCGGGCGAGAGCACGACGCTCTCGGTGGCCTTGACGGGTACCGGCCCGTGGAGCCTGACGTGGTCCGACGGATTCATCCAGAGCGGGATCGCGGCGACGCCGGCAACCCGCGTGGTCTCCCCGGCTGTGACGACGACATACACGATAACGGCGGTGTCGGGTGCGAACGGCTGTGCGGGGACGGCCTCGGGATCGGCTCTCGTGACGGTCAACCCCCGACCGACAGCAACGGTGACGGGCGGCGGAACGGTCTGCGCCGGAACGGTCTCGACGATAAACGTGGCCCTGACGGGCACGGCACCGTGGACGATCACGTGGAACGACGGGACGATCCAGATCGCGGCCGCGAACCCAGCCACACGCCAGGTGAGCCCGACGTTCAATCAGACGTTCACCGTCGTGGCTCTGTCCGATGCCAAGTGCGCGGGCGGGACGTCGGCGGGGTCGGCGTCCTTCGTGGTGAAGCCGCTCCCCTCCTCCGTGATCACGGCGGCCAACGGCGTCTGCTTCTCCTCGACCGGCAACACGGCCTCGGTGCCGGATGGTGGACCGGGAACGACGTACGCCTGGGCGATCACGGGCGGGACGATCACCTCGGCGGCGAACACGGCGGGCATCACGTTCACCGCGGGCGCGTCGGGCAACGTGGTGCTGACGGTAACCGTGACGAAGGACTCGTGCCCGAACGTGGGGACAAAGACCATCCCGATCCAGACGCTGCCTTCGGCGCCGGTGCCGGCAATCCCGGCAAACGGGTCGACGTACAGCGGAGCGTTCGTCTCGTGGACGCACGCGGGCGGGACCTGGTACGACGTCTATCTCGACACGGTGAACCCGCCGGAGAAGCTGATCTTCTCTGGAGAGACGAGTAACTTCGAGGCCTTCATTCCGTCGTGGGTGTCCGGCGTGACGTACTACTGGAAAGTGGTGGCGCGCAATGGATGCGGCACGGCGTCTTCGCCGGTTCAATCGTTCATCGCGGGCAGCTGCCCGTGGACGGGCGCCGCACCCACCCTGACGAGTCCGCCGAACGGAGCGGCCGGCGTGGGAGCGACGGCGACTCTGCAGTGGAACGACTTGGCCGGCGCGGCTCACTATGACGTGTACATCGGGACGAGCAGCGGGAGCCTGACGAGATACGACGTGGCGCACGCGCCGGAGAACTCGGTTGCCGTGCCGGTTTCGCCGGGAGTCACGTATTACTGGAAGGTGATCGCCGTGCCGGTGTGCGGCTCTGCCTCGGCGACGGTGTCGGGGACGAACAGCTTCACGACGGCGGGGTCACCGTTCGGTGCGACCGCCTTTGCCCCGGCCTTCTTCAACCGGTGGGATTCGGGGACGGTGACCTTGTCGGGGAGTGGATTCACGGCAGGGATGCAACTGTTCACGGATTTCCACGGAGCGAGTGCCGGAACACTTGTTCCCGCGGTCTTCACGAACTCGTTCTCGAACCCGGCCCAGCTGCAGGCGACGCTGATCGGGAACCCGCAGGCACCCGCCGGGCGGTACGACGTGGGAGTGACGCTCTCTGGAGTCGAGGAGGGACGCTTGACGCAGGCGATGGCGCTGCGGGCATTCACGGACGTCACGGAGGCCGACTACTACTTCCTGTCGTCGGCGCGGATGGCGGACGCCGGGATCATGGAGCCCGACTCCTCCGGTTCGACCCCTGGGCCGCAGTTCTCACCCTCGACGAACGTGACACGGGCGTTGATGGCGGAGTACCTGGCGAAGTCGTATCAGTGGTGGCGGTACCGGAGCGTGGCCCTGCCGGCCGCGACGTGCATACCGAGTGGAGCCGGGTCGACGGACTTCCCTGACGTCCCGTGCAGCCATCCGAACTGGCTGGCGATTCACTGGATCAAGGTGTGGGGCGTGACGCAGGGAACGCCGTGCACACAGGGCCTCTGCTACAACCCGGATGGGAACGTGAACCGCGCGGAGATGGTGACCTTCATCGAGCGGCTGAGGCAGACGGGCGTCTTGAACACGCTGCTGTCGACGGTGGGCGAGAAGGATCCCGGGTGCGCGGTCGACTACCCGGGCTGCAAGGGTTGGGCGGACGCTGGCGGCGTGATGGACGTGGCCGCCTGGCCGCGTCGCGAAGCGAACCTGGCGTTTGCCGACAGAATCACGGCTGGGTGCTCTGGAACACCTGGTAACAACCTGATGTTCTGTCCATTCGACACGGTGACGCGGGCGCAGATCGGCGAATTCCTGGCGAGGACGCTGGGCCTGGTGCCGATGCCGTGACCTGACCTCGCCTGAGGGCGCGGAATCCCCGCGCCCTCAGGCTGTTCCTGTCCCGGGCGAGACAACGAGAGACCTCGGGCTTCCTCGGAGTACGATCTCCGAGTCGATCCGCACAGAGGTGCCGGCGGGTCCTGAGGTCGAGGACCCGCGACGCGAACGGGATACCCCTGTCCGGAGGAGGTCCTGTCCCCAGGAGGTCCTGTGAGCAGGAGGTCCTGTTTTCAGGAGGTTCCAGGAGGTTCGCCGTGGAAGAGACATCTCCCCGTCTCGCCCGCCCGGGAATTCGAGCTTGGCTCGCGTGCTCTGTCGTCGTGGCGGTCGTGCTCGCGCTCGTGGCCGATGGCGGACCGAGTCCCCATCACTTCCATCCTGCCCCACGGCTTCCCGTGCTTTTTCTGTGCCTCGCGGTGTTTGCCTTCGTGGGATACGAAATGGCCAGCGTCAAGCGTCTCGGCCGCTGGGTGATCGAGGCCGGGATGGCGCTACTTCTTCTCGCGCTGACGGCCGCCGGAGCCGGCTTCTTGCTCTTTGCGGTGTCGAGCGCCTTCTTCGGAAGAGCGTCAGGCGAGGCTGCCCTGGGAACGTTCTTGCTCGTGGCCGGGCTGAGTCTTCTGAGCGCGCCCTTCTTGACGGCGGCCCTTCTCTTCGTCTTTCTCAGATACCGGGGGGATCCTCACCCCGTCTGGAACAGCGTCGCCCTCGTCCCGGAGGCGCTGGCGGTGCTCGCCGTGGTCGTCCTCGTGGGAGGGATCGTAAGCACGCTGGGACGGAGCGTCGAACGGCGCGAGACGTTGCTTGCCTGGGCGGCGCGCGAGGGCAGGCCGGGTCTCGCCCGCTTCCTTCTGAACCGGGGGGCGAATGCGAACGCCGCGACCCGGGACGGAGAGACACCCGTCCTGGCGGCAGTTGTCGGCTGCTATCCACCACCCAGGGAGGCCGGGAGGAAGCTCCGGGTCGTCGAGATCCTCCTCGCCGCGGGAGCCAACCCCGACGGAACCGGCAACAACACGCCCCTCATCTCATCCATCGGACAGATCGGGGGCCCGGAACTGGTCAAGGCCCTCCTCGAGCACGGGGCCGATCCGAACAAGGGCGCGTGGGGAACGACACCGCTGAGAAGAGCCGTGGAGTCTCGGGACCTCGCGAGTATCTCGCGGTTGCTGAAGGCGGGAGCGCGAGCGAACGAGCCGGACCAGAAGGGAATCACGCCCCTGATGCTGGCGGCGAGCCGGCCCTACTACGGGACCTCGACGACCGAGGTCCTCGAGCCTCTTCTCGAAGCCGGCGCCAGCGTGGATGCGCGAGACCAGGAGGGAAGGACGGTCCTTCACTGGGCGGCGATGAGCCGTGACCGGGCGGTCCTGGAACTGCTGGTTTCTTCCGGAGCGGATCGGGAAGCCCGCGACCGGCACGGACGCCTCCCGGTCGACCTCCTCGGAACAAAGTTCCGGAGGCTCGGCGACGAGTACATCCCCTTCTCGGAGCCGGCAAGTCAGGATCTGAGTCAGCTCCTGGCGCCCTGAGTCTCCGTGAGGCCAGGGCAGGAACCAGGAGAAGCGGAAGCTCCCTTTCCCGACTCTCGCGAGGAGGAACGCAGAAGGAGACGGGTCCGGCGAATCAGGCCAGGAACACGAACCTGACCGAGAGGTAGATGCCGACTGCCAGAAAGACGGCGCCCGTCGCTCGCCGGACCCAGATCTCGACAGCCCCCACGCGCTTGAAGACGGTCGAGAGAGCCTTTGTTCCCGACGCCCCGACGATGGCCAGGATCGCCACGGGAAGGGCCGTCCCGATCCCAAAGATCACGGGGAGCAGAAGTCGCGAGCCATGCTCGAGCGAGAGCGGAATGAGGCTCCCGAAGAAGAGAGCGGCCGAGACGGGGCAGAACGACAGGGCGAAGAGGGCTCCGAGCAGGGCAGCCCCGACCGGTCCGCCTCCCGCGGCCTTCTGACGCAGCTCCTCGCTGCCCGCCGACGTCGAGATCCCGACCCGGATGAGATCGAGCAGGTACATCCCTGCCAGAACCAAGAGCGGGCCGAGGAGCTTGTTCATGTATCGCTGCAGGAACTGCGAGACGCCAGGGATGGAGAGCAGCCCGGTCACGACGACGGCCGCCACTCCCATGTACGCGAACGCGCGCCCGAACGAATAGGCCCCGGCCGAGAGGATGACGTGCCACGGCCGCTCGATCCGGCGCGAGATGAAGGAAACGGCGGCGATGTTCGTCGCGAGGGGACAGGGACTGATCGACGTCAGGATGCCGAGCCAGACGGCCGTGGCGGCCGCGCCCGCCAGCTCCAGGTTCACGCCGGCTCCAGGAATGCCCGGATTTCATCTCGCACGTAGCGGGTGAACGCATCCTGGTCTTTCAGCAGCGGCCAGACCTGCTCGAGGTTCTTCCACCTCACCTCCCGGCCCGCCTTGACCTCGGACACGACGACGGACTTCGTGTGGAGACCGTAGTCCTTCGCATAGTGCGCGTTCTGGGGCTCGTCGATGTTGACGGTGCGCCACACGAGCCGTTTCTCCGCCAGCGGAACGGCGAAATCGCTGGTGACGGTGAGACTGGTCAGATCCTCGATGCGAAGGCAAGACGGGCAGCGCGCCGTCGTGTGAAAGTAGGTGACGACGATCGTGGAGGCGCCGGCCGTTGGGGCGGCGGCCTTCGCGGGCCGGGCGGAATCCGCGGCCGCGACGGCGCGGGCGTGGCGGGTTTCCTTGACGGCAAGCGTGATCGCAGTGACGGCCACGAACGCCAGCAGTGCGGCCGTGGCGAGGGACCTGCGTTGAATCCTCATGAGGCGATCGCTCCGAAAACGAGGCCCGTCACCGTTGCCATCACGATGACGAGACTCACGTAGGTGACGGTCTTCTTGAAACCCAGGTACGAGTTGATGACGATCATGCTGGGAAGGGACAGCGCCGGTCCCGCGAGAAGCAGGGCAAGGGCGGGCCCCTTGCCCATCCCCGAGCCGATCAGCCCCTGCAGGATGGGGATCTCGGTCAGTGTCGCGAAGTACATGAAGGCGCCCACCACGGACGACAGCAGGTTCGCCGTGACGGAGTTCCCGCCGACCGCGCCCGCAATCCAGGCGTCCGGAAGGAGTCCCGAGTCCTGGCCGGGGCGCCCCATCAGCCATCCGGAAACGAGAACCCCACCCAGCAGGAGAGGCAGGATCTGCTTGGCGAACTCCCACGTCCCGAGCACCCAGTTCTTCAACTCCTCGCGGTCGTACCAGCCTCGCATCATCCAGAAGAGGAGAAGGAGAGCGGCGCCTGCCAGATACCAGTGAATCTCCCAGATCGTCGCGAAGAAGCCCACATTCTTGTTCGGCGTCCCCCAGTTGGCGAACACGAGAAAGGCGACCATCGAGCCAAGGAAGGACGCATCCTGCCAGCCCTCGCGGCTTTCGGCCCGCGCGGCCGCTCCCGCCGCGGCGAATGGATCGGGTCCGTTACGCACTCGCTCCTCGTCTTCCTCGCGGAAGAGGGCCGCCATGATCAAACCGATGACGACCGCGAAGACGATGGCTCCCGCCGCGCGCGCGACGCCAATCTCCAGACCCAGGACCCGGGCCGTCAGGATCATGGCGAGCACGTTGATCGCGGGGCCGGAGTAGAGAAAGGCCGACGCTGGCCCGAGTCCCGCCCCTCTCTTGTAGATGCTCCCGAAGAGCGGGAGGACCGTGCAGGAACAGACCGCCAGGATGGCGCCGGAAAAAGATGCCACGCCGTACGCGACGGGACGCCTTGCAGAGGCGCCCAGGTACTTCATCACCGCTCCCTGGCTGACGAACTGCCCGATCGCGCCGGCGATGAAGAAGGCCGGGACGAGGCAGAGCAGCACGTGCTCCCGGGCGTAGTCCCGCAGGAGCGCGAATCCCTCGGGGATGGCCCTCTGGACCCGGCTGCTCTCCAGCGGCATGAAGTAGGCCCCCAGGAAGACCCCGAGGATGAGGAGGAGCTTCGTCCTCTCTTTCATCGAATCCCTCCGGGCGAAAGGGAGGCGCTCCCTCTCAGCCCTTGACGCACCGTCAGGCCGCGGCCAGGATGGCCCGGATCTCTTCCGCCTTCGGAATGCGTCCGGAAAAGACGACCTTCCCTTCGATTGCGACCCCGGGCGTCGCGAGGAGCCCGAGCTCGATCATTCGCTCCATCGCCTCCACCTTCACCACCGAGAACGGGAGCTGCTCGCTCTCCACGACGTGAGAGACGACACGGAAGGTCTCCTTGCAGCGCGTGCATCCGGGACCGAGGACCTCGATCGTTCGCTTCTGGATTTCCGTCATGGTTGCTCCCATCATTTCGTTACTAGGCGAAATATAGATTGAAAGGGGCTGCCGGTCAACGACACGGGTTCTCCATGGAGGTCCAGCCTCCGGTAAGCTCCGCCCGCCATGGCCACGCCCCTTGCCTCACTGACGAGAATCCTCAAGGCCGCATCACACCCGGGCCGGCTCCGAATCCTCGCGATGCTGGCCGGAGGGGAACTCTGCGTCTGCCAGCTCACGGCAGTCTTGAAGTTCGCTCCCTCCACGGTCTCTGCCCATCTGGCGGAACTGAAGAGAGCGGGGCTGATCCTCGAGGAGAAGAGGTCCAAGTTCGTCTTCTATGCTCTTGCGGGCGACCCAGACGCCCGGATGTGGCAGACCCTGTTGACGGGCAAGCTCGAGACGGATCCGGTGGTGAGGGCCGACGGAGATCTCGTGAGGCGGATCAGGCTCGTTCCCGCCGAGGAGTTCGCGGCCTCGGGATCGGATCTATCGCTGCTCCCGGTCCACTCGGGCAATTCGCAGGGGTGACGGGACTAGCTGGGGGGCGCCGGTCCCGGATGGGCCGGCCTGCACTCCTCGGCGCACGCCAGAGGCCAGGCCACGCCGCGTTGCGCGCGCCATCAGCCCAGATGCATCATCGGATGATGAAGAACCCGGGAACCGCGGCCGTCCTGAGCTTTTTCATCCCCGGAGTCGGTCAGATCTACAACGGGACATTCTGGCGAGGGCTTTTCTGGTTGGTTGTTACGCCGGGCTTCTGGCTCGGGACGGGCGGAATGCTGGGGTGGGTCTGCCATTTCATCGCTGCGTACACGGCCTATCGGTACGCGGAGAAGCAGTCGTCACCTCGCTGAACGAGCACGGGCTTCCGTTTCGCTTCTCCTTGATTTCCTGCGAGGCGTCCCCTAACGTTTCGCCCGAACGCGAAATATAGAATGGTGGGGGCGGACTTGGTCGGCCCCTCCGAGAGTGGCGAATCATGAGCAGCCTGGAACCCAAACGTCTGAACCTCTTCGAGCGATACCTCACCCTCTGGGTCTTCCTGTGCATGGTCGCGGGGGTGACGGTCGGGAAGCTCCTTCCCGGAGTCACCGATTCGATTCGCAAGCTCGAGTTCGGCGAGGGGAGCCAGATCAACGTGGCCATCGCCGTCCTGATCTGGCTGATGGTCTACCCGATGATGCTCAAGATCGACTTCACGAGCATCCTGGGGGTCCGGAAGAAGCCGAAGGGCCTCCTGGTGACCCTGTTCGTGAACTGGCTCGTCAAGCCGTTCTCCATGGCGTTTCTCGCGTGGCTCTTTTTCAAGCAGTTCTTCTCGGGCTTGATCCCCGCTGGCCTTGCCGATCAGTACATCGCCGGTGCCATCATCCTGGCGGCCGCCCCCTGCACGGCCATGGTCTTCGTCTGGTCGTACCTGACGGATGGCGACCCTGCTTACACGCTGGTTCAGGTTTCCGTCAACGACCTGATCATGCTCGTCGCCTTCGCTCCGATCGTGACGTTCCTCGTGAGTGGGGCGAGCAATCTGACCGTGCCGTTCAAGGTCCTCGTCTACAGCGTCATCACCTTCATCGTCATCCCGCTTCTCCTCGGGAGCCTGAGCCGGACGTTCCTGATTCGAGCCAAGGGTCTCGAGTGGTTCGAAGCGCGGTTCTTGACCTTCTTCCACCCGATCACGGTCCTGGCGCTGCTCGCGACATTGGTCCTCATCTTCGCCTTTCAGGCGGACAACCTGCTCGACAACTGGCTTCACGTCGTGCTGATCGCCATCCCGCTGACGATCCAGGTCTATTTCAATTCCGGCCTCACGTACGGCTTGATGAAGCTCCTGAAGGTGCCTCACTCCATTGCGTCTCCCGGGGCCCTCATCGGGGCGAGCAACTTCTTCGAGCTGGCAGTCGCTACCGCCATCGCGCTCTACGGGCCGGGTTCTGGCGCGGCCCTGGCCACGGTGGTCGGCGTTCTCGTGGAGGTTCCCGTGATGCTCTCGGTGTGTCGCTTCTGCATCTCGACGAGACCGTGGTACGAGCGGCCTCCGATGCTGGAAGGAACCGGCACCCTCGCGAGCTGATACGTGCCCGAATGCCTCAAGGAGACTGCATGACCAAGCCCCTCGTCCTGATTCTCTGCACGGGAAACTCCTGTCGCTCGCAGATGGGCGAAGGCTGGATCCGCCACGACCTCGGCGACCGTGTTGACGTTCACTCCGCGGGGACCCGACCGTCGTTCGTGCATCCACGAGCGATCCAGGTGATGGGCGAGGCCGGAGTGGACCTCTCGTCCCACACGAGCAAGTCCATCAACGATCTGAAGGGCCTGGCGTTCGATCTCGTCGTGACGGTGTGCGATTCGGCGCGAGAGTCTTGTCCGGTCCTGCCAGGTGCGAAGAAGACAATGCATCACGCCTTCGAGGATCCGGCGCACGCTGGCGAGAGCGAGGACGCGCTGCCCGTCTTCCGCCGGGTTCGCGACGAGATCCGGGCCGTTCTCGTTCCGCTCGTGAGAACCGAGCTGGGCCTGAACGAGGGCTGAGAGCCCCTCGTCCGCTACTCGCTCGGCTCCGTGTTCGCCGCGGCCGCCGCCGCGATCGAGACGAGGTCCTTCGACGTCACGACCTGCATCTCCTTCGCGGCCCAGGCCACCATCTCCTCGTAGGCCTCCCAGATCGCCTCCTGCTCGGAGCGGCTGCGGAGGCTCGACGGGTCCTTGGCGGAAAGGTCGAACGGAGGCTTCTTCGGAACGCGGGAGGTCCCGGTTCCGGTGTAGTAGATCGAGGTCCAGCCCTCGGCGCCCTTGCGGGCGAAGTTGTTCTCGTGGATCAGCGAGGTCACGAACGCCGGCCGGGCCTCCTTCCACGATGCGAGCCGCTCCTGGAGGTAGCCGAGCGGACGGTACTCCTCGGCCCACCGGCTCCCGAGCATGTTCCACCAGAAGAGGTCCTCCGAGGCGTCCCCTTCCTTCCAGCGCGTCACGCTGAAGTCGCTGGGCCGGACGAGCAGTCCTTCCCGGTACTCGAAGGGCTGCTCGGGATCCGTTCCCGTCTCGTGATAGAGCACGCAGGCAGCCGCCCCCATCTCGCGGTAGTTCCGGAAGGCTGCGTCCTTTGTCGCTGTCTCGTCGACCGGGGCGACTACGGTTACCGGCGAGGCGCTGAAGGTCTCCTTCGCGAGCAGGTAGCCGCCCTTCTCGCTCCGGACGAGTCCTCCGGTCCGCAGATCGAGGCCGTAAGTCTCGTAGTCGCGCAGCACGGAGGCGAGCCCGTTGCCCGAAAGGCCCTTCAGGGGAGAGTCGAACCCTTCGTAGAGGGCGTGCGGCGGACGGACGTGGTAGCTGATCGTCATGCCCGTCTCCTTCAGCCGCTGCAGAACCTCGGGGTGAGTTCGGGCATAGAAGCTGACCATCGGGCCAGTCAGGTAGAAGTCCCCCTTCACGCCGTGTTTCGTGAAGATGTCCATCAGCCGGTTCAAGGTCGCCGCGCTCTCGTCGAGGTGAGTGAAGTCGTGAACGTTGATCACAAACGAGATCTTCGGCCTCGGGTCGAGACCGGAGCGGGGGTCGACGCCGGGGTTGGCCTTCTCCCAGTTCACGAAGCTGTCGGCCATCTCCCCGAACGTGGCCCAGCGGACCTTGCCCGCCTTCACCAGCGGGTCGACAGTCTTGGCGAGCCATGACTCGATGACCGAGAAGGGAACGTCTCCTGGCTTGCCCCGGAACTCCCCCGGGTGGACGGTCATGTGGAAGACGTTCACGCGGTCGCTCCGGGCGGCCTTGACGGAGCGTTCGAGTTCCCGCGCGAGGAACTCGAAGTAGGCGGCATCCCCGCCCGCCGTCTCGGATCGCCGCATCGAGGCGAAGTCGGTTCGTGAGTAGAGCCCCTCGGGCAGGAAGATCACATTGCCCGACGGATCGTGACGCGCGAAGGACGAGACATCCGTGCCGTCGGTTCCACCGGCCGGGCGCCACGGGCTCAGTCCGAGAAGCTCCGGCGGCGTCGTCTGTGTGTTGGGGTTCTTCCAGTCGCTGTTGATGGAGAGACCGGCGCAGTTCGCCGCGGCGAGGACGCGGGGGTAGAGGTTCCCTCCACTCCAGTACCGCACGTTCTTCGCCCCAGCCCGCTCGAGGAACCCGATCTCCTCTTTCATGACCGCGCACCAGATGGAGTCGGGAAGCTGCTCGCCCGAGCGGCCCATGTGCGCGTCCTCGTGGAAGTGGAGGCCGATCTCGTGTCCCTTCGCGGAGAGGTCAGAGAAGAGGGTGTCTCCCCGGCGAGCCAGGATCGAGGAGAACGGGGTCTGGACCTGGACCGTCATCCGGCCGCCGTGCTTCTCGACCAGGGACGTGACCGTCCGGATGTCCTCGAGATGGCGGCCGAAGAACTGTGGATTCTCGTAGGTGTAGTTCGAGCGCGGCGAGGCGAGTGAGCCCGGAACGAGCGAGCTGACCGTCGCGCCGAAGGGCTCCACGTGCATCCCGATCGAGAAGAGGACGACCGGTGCATCGGGCGGTGCCGGACCGTCCGCCGCCGCGACGCGGGCGGCCGGAAATGCGAGGGATGAAACGGCCAGAACGATCGCTGCGAATCGTGACATCTGCCCCTCCCGGCGCCGCGTGTGCTGCTTTCAGCCGGTTCGTGGCGCTCTGTAGCCGGACAGATGGACGCAGCGCGCGGGAACTCGGTTTACACGGGGAGCCGTTTCCCCCTCGTCCCGCGCTCCTACTCCTCGTGCCCTCTCCTGCGCATCGCGGGAGCGGGTGCCCGCGGGGCGGGGGAGGGCCGCCTCCTTGACAATCTCGCGAATTGACCTAGATTAACTCTTAGGTTTAACCGTTCGGTTAAACCGGGGGGTTGAATGAAGCCAGAGGTTCCGAAGAGTCAGGCGGTACGTGCCGGGATCCTCGAGGCTGCCGCGGGGCTCTTCGCGGAGCATGGGTACGCCGGAGCCTCGATGGACGAGATCTCGCGGCGCGCGGGCGTGAACAAGGCGATGCTCTACTACTACATCGGCGACAAGGCCGAACTGTTCGCGTCGGTTCTCGAGGAGTACATGGGTGCGCTCCGCGACCACCTCGAAGAGGTGATCGCCCAGACCCCGGATCCCGAGGAGCGGATCCGCCGGATGCAGTCCGCCATCCTTGCCGTGTTCAGCCAGAAGCCCTGGCTGCCCGGGATGGTGATTCGCGAGATCGTCTCGGGTGGACGCCACCTCCCGCCGAGAGGCCTTGCGAAGCTCGCGGAGGTCATCGGCATAACCTTTCGCGTCATCGAGGACGGCAAGGCAAAGGGAGCCTTTCGCGACGTCAACCCGATGCTCATGCACGTCGTTCTCGTCGGAACGAGCGCCCTTTTCGTGAACGCGCTCAGGCTCAGGGAGCGCCTCGAGGCGACGGGCACGCTGCCGGCGCCCATCGAGCTGGAACCAGGCGCTGTCGCCGCCGAACTGTCGGACATCATCCTTCACGGGGTTGCCAAGCCGAAGAAATCCGGAGGAAAGAAATGACCTTCCGTCGTAGCCTCAGACCAGCCCTCCTGATCGCCCCGATCCTTCTTCTGGCGTCGTGCCAGAAGAAGAGCCCGAACGGGTTGATTCACGCCTCCGGCCACATCGAGGCCACGGAAGTGCGACTGGCCGCAAAGGTCGGGGGAAAGCTGTCGGAACTCCCCTTCCAGGAAGGAGACCGCGTGAAGGCGGGAGACGTGGTCGCGCGGATCGACACGAGCGATGCCGAGATCGACCTTCGAAGGGCCGAAGCCGAGGTTGCCTCGGCGGACGCGCGCCTCCGACTGCTCTTGGCGGGAACCCGCGTCGAGGACATCCAGAAGATGGAGGCCGAGGTCGGCCGCGTCGAGGCGGAACTCGCGAACGCCGAACGTGACAAGGTCAGGTTCGAGGGACTCTCGGAGCGAGGAACGGCCACCGTGAAGGCGCGCGACGACGCCCGAACGAAGGTCACGGTGCTCTCCCGGCAACTAGCGGGAATGAAGGCCGAGTTGCAGAAACTCAGGATCGGGCCGCGCACCCAGGAGATCGACAACGCTCGGGCGCAGAAGCAGGTCGCGGAGGCGATGGTTGCGTCCATCAAGCAAAAGATCTCGGATGCCACGGTCACCTCCCCGCGAGAGGGAACCGTCACCCAGAGGACGACGGAACCGGGAGAGATCCTCCCCGCGGGCAGTGTGGTCTCCGTCCTCACCGACATCTCTCGCCCCTGGCTCAATGCCTACGTGGACGAACCGGTGCTGTCGCGCATCAAACTCGGCGACACGGTTCGCGTTCGCGTGGATGGAAGCGAGAAGGACTTCACCGGGAAGATCACCTATGTCTCGGAAGTCGCGGAGTTCACGCCGAAGAACGTGCAGACACCCGAGGAGCGAGCGAAGCTCGTCTTTCGCGTCAAGATCGGGCTGGACAATAGTGGCCTCGTCTTCAAGCCGGGGATGCCCGCGGACGCCTATTTCCAGCCGTCTCAGAAGTGAGGGCCGCGATGGAATCCGGCGTCGTTCTCTCGGCACGGTCTCTCTTCATCCGCTATGGGCCCGAGGAAGCCGTGCGGGGCATCAACCTGGAGGTGAACCGCGGCGAAGTCCTCGGTCTGATCGGACCGGACGGGGCGGGAAAGACCTCGACGCTCCGGACCCTCGCCGCCCTCCAGAAGCCATCCTCCGGTGACATCCTGGTGTTCGGCGAGAACGCCTGGAAGAACCGCCGCGTGCTTCACGGACGGCTCGGCTACCTCGCGCAGAGGTTCGCCCTCTACGAGGACTTGACGATCGACGAGAACGTCCAGTTCTTTTCTCAGCTTCTGGGCGTCAAGAAATGGAAGCCGCGGCGAGACTTCTTGCTCGAGCGGGTCGGTCTCGCGCCGTTCAGGGACCGTCAGGCCGGACGGCTGTCGGGAGGGATGAAGCAGAAGCTCGCGCTCGCAACCAGCCTGATGCACGCGCCCGAGATCCTCCTCCTCGACGAACCGACCACCGGTGTCGATCCGGTGACACGCCGCGAGTTCTGGGGCCTGCTTTCGGGCTTCGTTGCCGAGGGGCTGACGCTCGTCATCGCGACACCCTATCTCGACGAGGCCGAGAGGTGTTCCCGGGTGATCCTGATGCACCAGGGCCGGATCCTGGCGGACGCGCCGCCGAAGGCGATCACGAAACAGGTTCCGGGCGTCATTCTGGAAGTGGCGGCCGAGCCCAGAGCCCGGGCGGCCGAAGTGCTTCGTACCGCCCTGCCCGATGTCGGCATCCAGTCCTTTGGTACCCGGTTCCACCTGCAGTTCCCCGAAAGGCCGTCGCAGAGTCTCGTCGACCGGATCCGGCGCTCGCTTTCGGAGGCCGATGTGCGGATCGAGAGCCTCCGCGAGATTCCTCCCGGCCTGGAAGACGCCTTCCTTCATCTCACCGGAGTAGATGCCGCCGCTCCCGTTCAGGAGGCCGCATGAAGACCGCCAGATGCCTCATCTTCCTTCTCCTCGCGCCGCCTCTGGCCGCCGGTGAGACGATTCATCTCACGGCCGAGGAGGCCGCTCGCCGGATCCTCGAAGTCTCGGCCGTGGCGACTGCCGCGACGGAACGGACGGCCGCTGCGGCCTCGGCCGTCAAGGCCGCGGAGGCTGCCGTCCTTCCCTCGATCAGTGCCGCGGCGACCGTCGCGGAACGCAGTTCGGTTCCCGAGTACCGGATGCCGTCGCCCCTTCCTGGCTATGAAACGCCGGTTCTCGTCCCGAACATCACCGAGACCTACTCCGCGCAGCTGCGGGCGCTTCAGGTCATCTATTCGGGGGGAGCCATCACGGCTCAGAGGCGGGCAGCGGAGAACGACAGGGCCGCGGTGACTGCCGAGCGTGACACCACCGCGGCGGATCTGAAGTTCCTGGCGCGATCTGCCTACTGGGAAGCCGTTCGGACGCAGGCGACCCTGGCCGCGGCCCACGCCCAGGAGAAGCGAGCCCTCCAGCTCGTCGACGACACGAAGGCGACCTTCGAGGCCGGCTTGTCGGTGCGGGCCGACGTCCTGGCGGCGGAAGAGCGTGCCGCCCGGGCGAAAGTCCAGGTCATCCGGGCCACGGTTGCGGCCGAGAACGCCCTGAGCGATCTCCGTTCTCTTCTCGCCATCGAGCGCGCGAGCGACATCCGGTTCGCGGCCCTCCTGAACTCTCCTCTTCCGGCGGCTCCCGCCTCGGTGGAAGTCTTGGAGAAGGAAGCCCTCGAGCGTCGTCCCGAGGTGAAGGTACTGGAAGCGAAACGAGCGGTTCTTGCGGAGCGCGAACAGCTGGCCCGCGCACCCGGAAAGCCGAGTGTGAACGCGCAAGCCCAGTACGAGTACGCGCGCCCGAACAACCGCTACTTCCCGCAGGCCGAGGAGTGGAAGGGGGCGTGGGCGATCTCGCTCGGCGCGGCCCTCACGATCTTTGACGGTGGCAAGTGGCGGGCCGACGTCGCGACGGCGCAGGCCTCCCAGCGCGCCCTTGAGAATGACCTCCTGGAGCTGAAGCGGCGGATCCAGGTCGACGTGGAAACGGTCGCGAACAACCTCGCCGCGTCGCTGGCAGCCGTCGTGGCGACCGATGCGGCGCACGCAGCCGCCGTCGAGAGCGAGAAGGCCGCCATCGAGCGGCGCGAGGCCGGCCTCGCCTCTCTCATCGAAGTGCTCGACGCACAGGGCCAGCTCGCCAACGCCGAGCAGGAGCAGATCCAGGCGAGGGCCGCGGCGTGGCTGACCGCGGCGCGCCTGGACCGGGCCGCCGGACGATGAACGCCTCCTCGCCTGTCGTCACGGCCCGCGACCTGACCTGCGCCTTCGGGGCTTTCAAGGCGGTCGACCGCGTCAGCTTCGACGTCCAGCCAGGGGAGATCCTCGGGTTCCTCGGGTCCAACGGCGCGGGAAAGACGACCACCATCCGGATGCTCTGTGGGCTCCTGGCTCCGACCGCCGGAAAGGCCACGGTCCTCGGCTACGACATCGCCACCCAGGGGCTGGAGATCAAGAAGCGGATCGGGTACATGTCGCAGCGGTTCTCTCTCTACACCGACCTGACGGTCGACGAGAACATCAGCTTCTGGGGGGGAGCCTACGGGCTCTTCGGAGAGGCGATCGAGGACCGACGAAAGTGGGCGATCGGGATCTCGGGCCTCGCCGAGCGGAGATCCACGGTCGTACGCGACCTGCCGGGCGGGTTCCGCCAGCGTCTCGCCCTCTCGTGCGCGCTTCTCCACCAGCCACAGGTGATCTTTCTCGACGAGCCGACCGGCGGTGTCGATCCCGCGGCTCGGCGGCAGTTCTGGGACCTGATCGACGATCTCGTCGCCGAGAACCGAACCGTCTTTGTCACCACGCACTACATGGACGAAGCGGAACGCTGCCACCGGATCGCGCTGATGCACGCCGGCCGGTTGCTGGCGCTGGACACGCTCTCCAATCTGCAGAAGGTCTTTCCGAAGGACACGGTCCTCGAGATCCGGTGTCCGGAGGCGCCAAAGGCGCTCGCCCTCGTACAGGGAGTGGAAGGCGTCACGGAGGCGGCCCTCTTCGGAGACCGGCTCCACGCCGTCCTCACCGCCCCCGCGCTTCGAACGGCGGTGAAAAGCCGCCTCGAGGCTGAAGGGTTCGACCCGGTCACCCTCGAGATCATCCCGCCCTCCCTCGAGGACATCTTCATCCACATCATCGCCGCCGACGAAGCCGGGAGGGCGAAATGATCCGGCGCACTCTCGCGATCGCCATCAAGGAGATGATGCATCTGAGGCGTGACAAGCGGACGACCGTGACGCTCCTCGGGATGCCGGTTCTCCTGCTCCTCATCTTCGGCTTCGCCCTGAGCTTCGACGTGGAGCACATCCGCCTCGCCGTGGTAGACCAGGATGGGTCGCGCGCCAGCCGGCAACTCCGAGAGGCGTTCCTGGAATCGGGGTACTTCGACCTGATCGGGAGCGGCTCCGACCCGCGCGTCCTCGACCGGCTCTTCGACTCGGGCCTGGCCCAGGCAGCCGTCGTGATCCCGGCGGGATACGGCAGGGACCTGGCAGCGAAGCGCCGCGTCGACGTTCAGTTCGTCCTCGACGGCTCCGACTCGCAGATGGCGACGTCCGTCCTCACCTACGCCCAGCAGATCAACTTGGCCGTGTCCCCGATCGTCCGGGTGAAGGGGGGCAAGGGGCCCATCCTTCCGGCTCCGACCGTCTGGTACAACCCCGACCTCGCGACGTCGCGCTTCCTCGTGCCGGGGCTGATCGCCTTCATCCTGGCGATCACCTCGGTAATTGCGACGGCCCTCTCGGTGGTTCGAGAGAAGGAGCGCGGAACGATCGAATCCCTCCGTGCGACACCGCTCTTTGCGACGGAACTCCTGATCGGGAAGGCGGGCCCGTATCTCGTCGTGGCCTTTGTCGCGGCAGCCGGGGCACTGTCTCTGGCGTGGGCGATCTTCGACGTCCCCGTCAGGGGATCCCTCTTCTGGCTGGCCGTCATCACGGTCCTCTTCCTCGGCTGCGGGCTCGGCTGGGGCATCTTCATCTCGACCATCGCCGACACGCAGCAGGTGGCCTTCCAGGTCGGTCTCCTGTCGTCGATGCTGCCGACGCTCCTCCTGTCGGGATTCATGTTTCCGATCTCGTCGATGCCGGCGCCGCTGCAGGTCATCACCCACATCGTTCCGGCGCGCTACTACCTCGTTGCTCTCCGGGAGATCGTCCTGAAGGGGGCGGGCATCGAGGTCTGGTGGCAGGAAGCCGTCAGCCTCGTCGTCTACGGCCTGGCGGTCCTCGGGCTCGGCACCGCGCGAATGGTCCGGAGTCTCTGAGATGAGAGCGCTCCTGAACATCCTGCGAAAGGAACTGATCCAGCTCCGGAGGGATCCGAAGATCGTCCCGATCCTCTTCGTCGCGCCGGTGATGCAGTTGATGATTCTCGGCTACGCGGCGACGACGGACATCAAGCTGGTGGAACTCGCGGTGTGTGATCTCGACCAGACGGCCGAGAGCCGGATGCTCGTGGAGTCCTTCACCTCGTCGAAGTACTTCCGTGTCGCGGGGAGAGTCAGTTCCCAGGACCAGATCGACAGCCTCATCGAATCCGGCAAGGCGCGGATCGCCCTGACGATCCCGAAGGGATTTGCGGCCGAGCGCGAGTCTGGACGGCCGGGGAACCTCCAACTGGTGACGGACGGCTCGGACGCGACGACGGGCCGGGCGGGCCTCGGCTACGCGACGCAGGTGGTGGCAGGTTTCTCCCGGGATGCGGGCGCGCGTCCCTTGGTCGAGCTGCGGCCCGTGGTCCTCTACAACCCCGATCTCGTCAGCCGGAACTTCATGGTGCCGGCGACGCTGGCGATGATCCTGATGGTCATGACGATGATGCTGACGGCGATGGCGCTCGTTCGAGAGCGCGAGATCGGGACGATGGAGCAGCTTCTCGTCACGCCGATCGCGGCCGGTCACCTCATCGTCGGAAAGATCTTCGCGTACTCGCTCGTGGGAGCGGTGGAGTTCTTCACGGCGCTGCCCGTCGTCCTCTTCTGGTTCAAGGTCCCGCTCCGGGGCCGGCTTCTCGAACTCGTTCTCCTGACCCTGCCGTTCTTGCTGTGCACCCTGAGCTTGGGACTCCTCGTCTCGACGCTCGCGCATACACAGCAACAGGCAATGATGTTGACGGCGTTCTTCTTCATGATGCCGCAGATCTACCTGTCGGGCTTCGCCTTTCCGATCCAGAACATGCCCGAGTTCTTCCAGTACGTCACCTACCTCATACCACTGAGGTACTACGTGGTGATCCTGAGGGGCGTGTTCCTCAAGGGGGTGGGCATCTCGGTCCTCTGGCCAGAGGCGCTGGCTCTCGTCGCCCTCGGCCTCGGAATCCTGGTGGTGGCAAGAGCGAGGTTCCAGAAGACGCTGGCATGAGGGCGGAATCGGAGAACGACGGGTGAGCGCGGAGGGAAAGAGGACGTTCTTCCCGTCGAGAGGCGGGATCGTCGAGGTAGAAGGCTTATTCCCGGCGCAAGGCTGGACACGCGAAGGGCCTCCTCGGCTCATCTGAGCTAGAATTAGACAAAACCCGAGACGGGGGTGTTCGTATGGCAGATACTGCTCCGAGATTTCCGAACGAAGTCTTGATGATCAGCCTACTCCGTCAATACCTGCCGAAAGCGTTCCCGGTCCTCATGAACCGTGGCAACGACCAGTACCGCTGGGGAGTCAGTCGTCCTCTCAAGTTGGGGACACCGGGACGGGGCGGGCACTGCGGCGGGATGGAAGACGGCAGACTCATCAAGGCGAAGGCGGCAGACGTCTACCTGGATGCCGCCAGGCCCTACGAAAAGAAGCTGGGAGACGCTCTGTTCCGTTGGTTGCTGCTGTACCGCGCGTCTCTTGGCATCGATTTCATCGTCTGGAACAACGAGAAGTCGACGTCGGCGGGGACAATCAGGAACTACCACGCAACGGAGAACACGCGCTCAGCAAGACACGAGGACCACCTTCACATCGAGTTCAAACCCCAGACGGGCGATCGAGATCACTCCGACGTTCTGAAGGTCGTGATCGGTGAGGTCAAGCTGGCTCTCGGAGAGCCACTCCCGCCGTACGAGTGACCAACGGCCTCACCGGCCCGAACTCGGGGCGCAACACCGAGATGTCCGTGGCGGAGGCCAGAGGTGAGTCACCCTCCGCCGAATGCAGCGGGAGTAAGATCGATAAGACAACATCTCACCGACGAAGACGCTTTCCACGGGCCACAGCCTGCCATGGTTGAGGCTCCAGTCCGGAAACGGCAGCCCGGCCGGCCGGCGGCCAGCTTGCCCGGACCGCCCGCCCGCGGGGGCCATTGAGAGATCGAGGGACCCCGCGCCTCCCATTCGGGCACGGAGGGGACCATGCAACGGTTTCCCGGCGGTTGCTCCTTGCTCGCGACGGCCATCATCTCGACTGTTCTTGCCAGTGAAGCCCTCGGCTCCGATCCAGGACTCCTGCTTTCGCGCAGTGGCAGCTCTGGCTCGGCTGCGCCCGGCGTTCTGCTGGGAAGACTTCCCCTTCAGTTTACGGCGCCGTACTGGAGCGCCTTCCCTCTGTTCGGGGGCGAAATGACCTCGATCGTAGGCGACCCCGCGGACCAGGCCGTTGCCTGGGTGGGAAGCCGTGACGCCGGTGTCTTTCGAACCACGGACAACGGGAGAACATGGCGTCCTTCGCGCCAGGGGCTCACCTTCTCACCCATCCGAAAGCTCCTGGCGCTGCCGACGCGCCCCGTCACCCTCTATGCCGGAACCGATTTCGACGGCGTCTGGAAGTCCGTGGATGGTGGCGTCTCCTGGGCGAGGGCGGGCACCACGCTGCCAGGCTCGATGGTTGTCTTCAACCTCTCCGTTTCGAGTACGTGTAGAGGCGGAAGGTTCCGCCAGTGGATACGGGGAGCTAGTGGCCTGTAATGGTTGAAATGGTATCAGTCATGCTTAAATCCGACGCATGGGCCATATTGACCTGCTCCCGGAGGAAAGAGCCGAGCTGGAACGCCGTGTCCGGTCCCGCTCTCTTCGCGCCGATGATTCGCGGCGTGCCCGGTTGATCCTCATGCTTGCCGACGGTGAGTCCTATCTCAGCATTCGTACTGCGTTGAAGTGCAACGCAAACTACGTGAGCCGCTGGAAGGCCCGCTTCGAGGAAAATCGGCTCGCCGGCCTGTTCTCCCGACACGGCGGCGGCGCGCACCTGGTCCTGACACCCGCCCTGGAGGCCCGGATTCTCGAGAAGACGCGGCAGGCTCCCGGGGATGGATCGACCCACTGGACGACGAGAAAGCTGGCGCGGGAAATGCGCTTGAGCCACACGATCATCGCCAAGGCCTGGAACAGGGCGGGCCTGAAGCCGCATCGTTTCGAGCGGTATATGGCTTCCGATGACCCTGACTTCGAGCGCAAGGCCGCCGACGTGATCGGTCTGTATGTGCACCCACCCCAGCACGCTGCCGTCTTCTGCGTCGACGAGAAGACCGCGATCCAGGCTTTGGACCGGCTTGATCCCGTCCTCCCCCTTTCGCCGGGCCGGATGGAACGTCATGGATTCGAGTACTTCCGCCACGGAACCCTCTCGCTTTACGCGGCGCTCGATACCGAGACGGGGAAGGTTCTCGGAAAGACCGTCGAGCGGCACACCAGCGAGGAGTTCGTCGCGTTTCTCGCGGACCTTGTTGCGAGTCAGCCTGCCGGGCGCGAGATCCACATCGTTGCCGACAATCTCTCCGCACATAAGAGCCAGCGTGTCCGGCAGTTCCTCGAGGGCTTCCCGAACCTTCATCTTCACTTCACACCGACATATTCGTCCTGGCTGAACCAGGTAGAACTCTGGTTCTCCAAGATCGAGCGTGACGTTATTGCACGCGGTGTCTTTCGGTCTGTGAAGGACCTCTCGAAGAAGCTGCTGCGGTACATCAGGCACTACAACAAGTCTGCAAAGCCCATCCGCTGGAAGTACACCGACGTCTCAAATCGAATCACCACTACCACTTCAACCATTACAGGCCACTAGTTCGTGGACCAGCCAGCCTGGGCTGTTCCAGCATCTGTCATCCCTTCGCGGCTCCGCCCGAAAGTGACGCCGCCATCCGAGGGCCGTCAAACATCCAGACCTGCGCCGAAGACGATGTCGGGATTGTCTTTGTCGACGCCGATGGTGTTGCAGAAGTCTCCCTGCATGCCCGGGATGTCGATGAACTTCGCGGCGGGCGACGTCGTGTCCGTGGAGGTCTTGGTGTCGAGCAGGAGGGGGACCGAGATCTCGCCTCCGTCGTCGGAACGCGCGCCATCGAGCTGGCTGGTGTGGTTGTTTGCCAGGGCGTAGACGCGGTTTTCATTGCTCGGGGCGACGGCCACCGAGACCCTGGAGCGTGTTTCCGCGTTTCCGGGTAGCCCCTTGGTCTTCTGCGTCCAGGTGACCCCACCATCGGTCGACTTGAAAATCAGGCCCGCAAGGCCGGGGACCGGTCCGACTCGCCGGCGAGCAGTCGTCTTGCCCTGTATGCGACCACCGGGTTCTCGTGAGAGCCGAGCAAGTCCACGAGGGGCATGTTCATGCCAGCGAGCCTTATGCCCCGGCGGTATCGAAGCGCGGCGGAGCCTCGGTCACCTCACCCTCGCTCACCGGGGACCGGACGCATTCCGAGGAACACCTCGTGCCCGGTGTCGCTGGACGAGTTGTGTTCGAACGGGACCGCGAGCGGCTCGAATCCGGCGGCAGCGATCGACTCCAGCCAGACGGTCCTGGGGAACAATCCCATCAAGTGGCGATCATGAATGACCTCGACGGCACCGCCCTCACTCCGGAGCATGTATGCCATGTCCGTCACGTAGGTTTCGTGGCTCGACTCGGGGATCCACCGCCACTCCAGGAACCGCAAGCCTCGCGAACCCACGTCGCTGCCGCCGGTCTCGGTGCCCGGCTCGAACGTTTCCGCGACGAAGTCCGGCTGGAACAGCGCGACCCCGCCCGGCGCGGTGTGCTCGAACGCCGTGGCCATGGTGGACTGGAGGTCGGCGCGCGACGCCATGTAGCAAACCGCGTCATGAACGAGGACGCAGTCGAAGACGCGCCCGAGCCTGATCGACCGCATGTCACCCTGGACATGCTCGCACCCGGGATTGAGGCGGCGGCTCACCTCGAGCATCGCGGGCGCGATGTCAACGAGCGTGCACGCCAGCGTGGCCGACAGGTGCGCGGCGTTGTGGCCCCCGCCGCTCCCAAGATCGAGGAGCGTCCGAGGCGGCCGCCGGCAGTGGGTAACGAAGAGGCGCTGGTAGAAGGCGGCCTCCTCGACGTAGTCGCCCGCTGGGGTCAGCAGCGGGTACCAGTCCGCGAGGTCGCGGTAGAGCCGAGGCTGGGCTTCGGGTGAATTCTCAGGGCCGAACAGCAGGTTCATGAGCACGGCGATGGGCCTGTCGGGGCGGCCGGGTTCTCTCTCGCCCCGAGGTGCGGACGGTCACTCTCCCGCTGATGACAGCAGCGATGGAACTGGCGGTCGAGGACGAGACCAAGGACACCGTACGTCGAGGGCGGCAACCGCATGACATCCTCCGTGCTCTGAAAAGCGATGATACGGCGTTCGACGCCCGACTTGGCAGTTGCCGAGGTCGAAATGTCCGACCGAAGTCTTGATGATCAGCCTGCGCCGTGAGTACCTTCCGAAAGCGTTTCCGGTGCGCATGAACCGTGGCAACGACCGGCACCGCTAGGGGGTCAGCCGTCCCCTCAAGTTGGGGACACCGTGGCGCGGAGGGAACTGTGGCGGGATGGAGGACGGCAAACTCATCAAGGCGAAGGCCACTGGCGTCTACCTGGATGCGGCCCGGCCCTACGAGAAGAAGCTGGGCGATGCTCTGTTCCGCTGGTTCCTCTTGTACCGAATGTCTCTGGGCATCGATTTCATCGTCTGGAACAACGAGAAGTCGACGCCGACCGGGACAATCAGGAAGTACCACGCGACCAAGAACACGCGGTCAGGCAGGCACGAAGACCACCTTCACATCGAGTTCAGGTCCCAGACCGGCGATCGAGATCACTCCGACGTTCTGAAGATCGTCATTGGCGAGGTCGGGGTGGCTCTCGGAGAGCCACTCCCGCCGAACCTGTGACCATCAGCCTCAGCGGCCTGGACTCGGGGCGCAGCACCGAGACAGACCGAATCCGCGACGGCTCGACCCGCGAGCCAGAGCGTTTTGGTGTCCACGGCGCGGAAGCCACCGCCGTGAGGGGGAGTCAAGCCGCCACCAGGAATACACGCTGGCCGAGCCGAGGGGCATGGTGGCGGTCGATCCGGGAGATCCGGCCCGGATTCGACAGAAAACCCGCCCCCAAGGTAACCCGAACGCCCGATTCGGATGTCAAATAAGGGTTGGAGGTCCCCGATGTCTGCACCTCTGGGCCCGCTCTGGCGGGCCGCGGTCGTTTCCCTCCTGTTCCTTGCTGTCCATGCCGGTGCCAGAACGGTGGATGGCGTCAGCGCTCTTCCTGGTGAACCCGGTCGAGACGTGCTTAAGTTCTCGGAAGGGGGGCACACCGACTATGGCGACTGGACGGCGTTCGTCGCCGCTTCCCCCCAGTCCTGGACCCCGGGCGCCGCGTTCTCGCTGAGGGCCACTCTCTTGCTGGGCCCCGACCACATCGCGGCCATGCAGAGAGCCGGGATCAAGGTGGACGCACTCCTTTTGCTCCTGACGGCCGAGAGGTCCTTCGACTCCACTGGCTGGCTTCGGCTGCCCAGCGACGAGCGAATGTCGACCCTCTTGACGCCAACCAGCCTCGCGATCGAGGGTGGAGTTCAGGGGGCCGTCACCCCGAGGTTCGGCTACCCGTTCGGAACACCGCTGGATGAACTCGTCACAGTGCCTCTCGCTTCGCTCCAGTCCGTGCAAGACGGCAAGAGAGCCCAGTTCGAGATCCAGACGCGCCTGCCCGCGACGCTTCCTCCCGGTCTCTACAGGCTGAGACTCGACTGGGGGGTGAAGGCGGGAGCCCGGCGAACGAACCTCAACGGCGGGACCTTTGCCGTCCGCCCCTTCTCCGATCAGGCGGGAACCCGGAGTTACCACTACTCCCCGGTGTTCCCTGCCAGCGGACCCGATTCCTCCGGGAAGGAGATCGACGCCGAGTCGATCCAGCCACGGATTCCGTGGGTTCTCCTCGCCGCTTACAACTCTAATGGATACCGCGGGGTCGTTGCGGAGGAAGACCGGCATCGATTCGCCCTATCGGACCGCAACATCATTCCCGACGAAGTCATCCTCCCCTTGTACGACGAACGCGGGAACAAGATCGCGTACTCTCTCGAACCCCGGTTCCCCGCCGATTCCATAGACCCGCTTTCGAACATTCAGTGGGACTACTCGACCGGCGAAATGACTCTCGACATCACGGGACCGGATGGGACCTCCGTGCGAGCCGGAACGAGGCCGTTCGTCGCGAAATCCGCCAACGGCGCCACCACCAAGCACGCTTCGTTCACTGCCTGGAAGCCCGCCGGGTACGGCAAGTACGTCGTGACGGCTCGCGGCTGGATCGCCGACACCAGCGGCCGCCGGTACGAGGGAGGCGGCACCTACTCGTTCTGGATCGCGAAACGGATGACGATGGCAACGGCGACGTTCCAGGGAATGCCGTACCCGGTCGGGAGCCGCTACGGGCGCGACATCGGGTTCGCTCCCGCGGTGCCGGCCAAGGTCGAGGTGACGGCCTCCCTCTTCGTCAACTCCGATCCGCTGAACGTGAAGTCGGTTTCTTACTCCGGCATCGCCACGGCCGGAGGCCTCTTCGGGGCCGCCCAGGGGATGAAGGCCCTTTCTCTCGACGCCCCGGGCGAGTACCACGCCCGGATCCTGGCCACGTACACGGATCCCGAGGGACACCTCTGGGTTTGCGCAATGAGGCACGCGGGCGTCGTCTACTCCGATGACTCGCCGGTGGAAGCCCACGGAAAGAAGATCCTTGTGAAGGGGAAGTTCGTCGAGCGGGGGGAGACGGGGTTCGAGGGTTACATCGAGGCGAACGGAACGAAACATCTCGCCCACATCACGTTCCCGTATGTCCCGGGTGACGTGCTCCTCATCGCGTCGGAGGGCCAGGGTTCAAACAAGATCGAGCCGGTGCTCACGTATTCGGTGAAGGGGACGGAGGAGGCCTGGGACCCCAGGCTCGCGGGTGTCGGCATCTCGAATCTCTCGATCAAGACCTCCAACGGGCTCTCACCGCACCTGTTTCCGGAATACATAACGGACGTCGAGTACTACTACGGGGCGGCGCCGAGGCCCGGCTTCATGTCGCGTTTCCTCGTTGGCGAGAGCACAGTCCGCGCCCCCTACTGGCCAACCAGTCCGAATGCGTTCGGGGGACAGATCGGGGCATCCGCCAACGGTGACCTGCCCGGGGACATCTACCGGCTTCTGGGTGGGGTCGTGCTGCGGCGATCGGGGAAAGAGCCGATGTACGCGGGGTACATTGCCAGCGCCTTCCTGCTGCCCAGAGGAACGAACAACAACCGAGTCGTGGCACCTGGATCCGAGGACCTGACCGGGGCCACGGGAGAGAAAGCGCGCTTCTTCCTCGTGGGCTTACGCCCCGGCATGACGTACGAACAGGGCGCGCTCTTCGCCCCCGCGGTTCAGGTGGATCCCATCCTGCCAGCCGGGGTCCGTTTCGTGCTCACGTTCCCGGATGGCCGAACGCGGACCGCCGAGGGTACCGCCGACAAGTTCGGGTACTTCGCCGGAGCGGAGAAGTGGCCGCTGGACACTCCTGGCGTCTACCGCTACACGCTCGAGGCGAGTTGGGGATCCCACAGAGGGGTCATGCCGGGACTGCCCGCGACCGGAGGTGTCTTCTACGTACTCGCCAAGGAACGCCCTTCGGGGGCCCCGGGTCTCGTCCTCGACCTCGCCGGCCAGTCCACGTTCCAACCTTCAGCCGGAGTCGTGATCAGTGGGACGAGCACGGCGAAGGAGGTTCACTTCAGTCTGATCACGCCGGGAGCCGTCATCGCCATCGGCAGCCTGCCCGTCGAGAACGGCCGCTTTCGTTATTCGCTCGATCCCGCAGCGATCCACGCATCGGTGCCCATCTACGACATCGTCAACGCGGCCACGGGCAAGCCTGAGATCGGCCGCCTCCTCCATCTCACCTTTTTCTCGGAGGAGCGACCCCCCGGCGGCACGGTGTTTCACGACATGGCCCGGGTGATCATCAGGGGAAACACGGTCATCGCGACGCGCTGAACAGGGTCAGTACTCGATCTGCGGCACAAGCGGCGGCGAACTGCCGCCGGAACATCCCGGAGGACTTCTCGCCAGCGAAGGGCCCGCTCCGCACGGCCTGCGGCGCGACTCTCCCAGGCGAGTGCTGCCGCCAGACCAACTCGTTTGGCCCCCATCTCGCCCCCCTGTAATCCGACCGGACCAGAGAAAAAGCAGATGCACGTGAGCACCGGGGTGGAGCTCGGCACCCGCGATACTTGTCTGGCGCGATTCGCGGACGAGACGGCCCCGGGGTTCGCCCGTGGAAGGCGTCGTTCCTTCCGCCCCCAGGTCCCGCGGCGAAGCCGTCCATGACGATTGCTCCCGGCACCCGCCTTGGCCCCTACGAGATCACGGCCCCGCTCGGCGAAGGCGGAATGGGAGTGGTCTGAATCTCCCCCGACGGAAAACTCGTGGCCTTTCTCGATATGAAGACCTGGGAGATCTTTGTACGGCCGATCGACGGCGCCGGCATGATCCAGGTGACCAACGCCAAGGGATGGTCACCGTCGTGGAGCGCCGACGGCCGCCGGCTCTTCTGGGGCTGGGGTCATCAGCTCGCCTACGCCGAACTCGACGCGGCCGGAGGGCTGATCGTCACAGCGCGGAATACAGTCACCTCGCTTCCGTTCGAAGCGACGCCCTGCGATCTTGTTCCCGGCGGCGAGACTTTCGTCTGTCTCGCCCCGGACCGTACGGGCTCCGAGGTGCTGGTGGTGGCCCACTGGACCCATGAGGTCCGTCGCCTTCTTCGCCGTGTAGCGTCGACGGAGGCCGCGCGATGAGCCTCGGGTTGCAGCGAGGGAACGCGCCCAGACGAGATAGCCGGATTTCCGGATCGAATCGAAGGGCGGGTAGGAAACCTCCCTCGGCATCATCATCAACTCCGACCTACCGCGGCGCGAGTACACGGGTTTGTACTCGTCACTCGCCTGGCGTCTGGGCAGCTTGAATATCAACGCGTGCTGGACTTGGTCCCACACGATCGGAGATCTTGTGGGGGACGCCGGCGCAGCCAGCGGTCGCCTGGCCGAGTTTCAGAACTGCCCCGAGTACATAGACAGGAAGTGGAACAGTCCCGTGGGGGATCTGCCGCAAGACCAGCGTGACCGCGTCCGGCTCCTCGCTACATACGACTGGAAGTTCGGTCCTGTCGGGGTCACTCCAGGCCTGGTGCAGGCCTGGGACACCGGAACGGCCTACAGCGCCGTGGGGAGTATTGCCACTCAGCCCTATGTCACGAACCCGGGTTACACAACCCCACCTTCGCGGGTCTCTTGGTTTTACGCGCGTATTTCCTGCAGTGACGCGCTGGGTCTTGCATCGCGAGAAGGCCGCGCCGATGATGGACCGGTGACGAGTGAGCCGCTCCGGACGTCGGTTGCACCGGTCGTTCCCCTCGACCGGCACGTGGAGGGCCACCTTCGGTTCATCCGCGAGACGATGGAAAAGGCATCCGCCTTCACCGCGATTTCGGGGACGGGCCAGGTGGCGGCGGGGCTCACGGCCCTCCTCGCCGCGTACGTGGCCTCGCGCCAGGCCTCGCCCGTGGGGTGGCTCCTCGTCTGGCTTGTCGAGGGTCTGGTGGCCGGCAGCATCTCCGGCGCCGCGCTCCTCTCCAAGGCTTCCCGGACGAACACCTCCCTGCGCAGCGGCCCGGGCCGCCGGTTTCTCTTCAACTTCCTGCCTCCGATGTTCGCCGGAGCCGCTCTGACAGCGGTCTTCGCTCGGGCTGGCCTTTACGATCTTCTGCCCGGGAGCTGGCTGCTGCTGTTCGGGACGGGTGTCGTGACGGCCGGAGCATTCTCGGTCCGAATCGTTCCGGCGATGGGTCTCTGCTTCATGGCTCTCGGCGCCGTCGCGCTCTGGCTGCCCCTGGCAACGGCGAACGTCTTTCTGGCCGCCGGGTTCGGAGGGCTTCTCATCGGCTTCGGCGTGAGGATCGCCCAGAGGTACGGGGGCTGAGGGTGGCGACGAAGCGGCAGCCAGCGGCAGGCAGGCCGGCGAGCGAGCCCCGAAAGCCGGTCGACGTCCGGAAGGTCGCGGAGACTCCCCAGAGGCTCGACCGTCTGATCCACGATCGGGCGCGTCTCGGGATCGTCAGCGCCCTGGCGGCGCAGTCCCCGCTCTCGTTCAGCGAGCTGAAGTCCTTCCTGGAGATGACGGATGGCAACCTGAGCGTGCACGCCCGCAAGCTCGAGGAGGCCGGCTACATCGCCTGCGAGAAGGGCTTCGAGGGACGTGTCCCGCGGACGGAGTTCTCCCTGACCGGAGAAGGGCGGAGGGCGCTCCAGACCTACCTGGACCACATGGAGTCGCTCATCAAGGCGATGAAGAAGGGGTGAGGCCCTCCTCCCTCTCACCTGACCGGGCTTGACTTTGCAGCGCAAAGTACTTTAGGCTTCATCCGTGAGCGCCCTGCGGCTGCCGGTCGAGATGCGGATCCCGCCCCCGTTGCCCGTGGCTCGGCCCTCCTCGCGACCGAGACCCCGGACGGCCCTCCTCGTCAATCCCTTCTACCCGAAGGACCCCCACGCGAGCTTTGGCAGGCACGTCCTGACACCGACCCTCGCACTGACCTCGCTCGCGGCCGTCACACCCGAATCGTGGGATGTCGCCCTGTGGGACGAGAACTTGCTCCAGGGTCCGTGTCCCTCCGATCCCCTGCCGGAGGTCGTCGGGATCACGGTTCACCTCACGTTCGCCCGACGGGCCTACCAGCTGGCGGACTGGTATCGTCTGCTCGGCTCCAAGGTGATTCTCGGAGGGCTCCATGTCCTGGCCTGTCCTGACGAGGCAGCCCTCCATGCCGACGCGATTTCGCTGGGGAACGGCGTGACGACCTGGCCGCAGATCCTCGCCGATGTCGCTGAGGGACGTCTGCGACCCCGCTATCGCGGGGACTTCAGGACCCCGTTTGGCAACGAACCGTCTCCCAGGCGAGCCGTCTTGCCGCGCTCGTCTTTCCTGACGACGACGAGCATCATCGCCACTCGCGGGTGCCACAACCGTTGCACGTTCTGTTACCTCGCCACAAAGGGACTCGTGCAGCCCTACCAGACAAGGCCCGTCGAGGATGTCGTCGAGGAGATCCGTCAGGACGGCCAGCCCTATGCCGTGTTCCTGGACAACAACCTCGGAGCCGACCGTGGCTACCTTCACTCCCTCTGCCGCGCCCTGGAGCCGCTCGGGAGGATCTGGAGCGCCGCGGTGACGATCGATGTCACGGACGATCCCTCACTCATTCGCCAGATGGCGGAATCCGGCTGCACGGGTGTCTTCGTGGGATTCGAGACGCTCTCCAACGAGAACCTCGCGGACTCGCGGAAACGCTCACCGGCTGCGGAGGACTACGCGCGCCGTGTTGCCCTTTTCCATGAGCACGGGATCCAGGTCAACGGCAGCTTCGTCTTCGGGTTCGACCACGACGACGCCTCGGTCTTCGAGAGGACGGTCCGCTGGATCGAGGCGAACCGGCTTGAATGCGCGACGTTTCACATCCTCACGCCCTATCCGGGAACGCCGCTCTTCTCTCAGCTCGATAAAGAGGGCCGGATCCTCACTCGTGACTGGGATCTCTACGACACGGGGCACGCGGTCTTCGAGCCGAGGAGGATGACGGTGAAGGAGCTGGAAGATGGGTACGCGTGGGCGTACGAGACGCTCTTCTCGCTGAAGTCCATCTGGGAACGGCGTCCGCGTTCCTTCTCGGCGGCGGCCGGGTATTTCGGGATGTCGCTTCTGTACAAGAAGTCCAACCCGCTCTGGCGCATCCTGATCCGGAACCGGCTCACGGCGCTCGCCTGGCGTCCGCTCGTCGAGGCCTCGCGCCGGAGGCACTTGCGGCTCCGGAAGGTCAGCGCCAGATCGGCTGGAACCTGTCCCTCGCCCTCGCTCGTCACCCCGGGTGTTTGACCGAAGGAGATGAAGATGCACGTTGCGATCATCATGGACGGGAACGGCCGCTGGGCGACCCGGCGTGGCCTCCCGCGAACGGAAGGACACCGGGCCGGAGCGGAGGCCGTGCGCCGAACCGTGGAGGCGGCACCGGCGCTCGGTATCGACACCCTCACGCTCTACGCCTTCTCGTCGGACAACTGGAAACGGCCCTCCCTGGAGGTCCGGACCCTGATGGAGCTGTTCCGGCTCTATCTTCAGAAGGAATCGGAGCGCTGCGCTCGCGAGGGGGTGAGGCTCTCGGTCATCCTAGAAACGGCAGTTGGAGGGTCCTGAAGGGATGGGTCTGTGCCGGATTGGGCGTAGGTCAGACGTAACAGGGAAGCAGATGGAGTCTTCTCGATGCAGGTGAGCCCGCAATCAGTCTGATC
>JAJVIN010000045.1 GCA_022071945.1 Thermoanaerobaculia bacterium
ACGCTCTGGTTCGCTCGACCACCCCATCCGCCGAGCGTGACCCACCCGCGGGCTCAGCTCAGCCCGGTCACCCCTGGACCATTCCTCCCAAGCAGACCCGGGTCATTTCTGACGAGCGGTCAAGCACACTCCCATGAAGATGGGGCAGAAGGGGCCAGAGCCCGACATGACGCGCCTTCTCTCCGGACATCCGTCAGCTCTGAAGATGGGTCCCGTCAAGGCGACGGGCGACCCGAACTGGGTGTGGCACGGTTCGATGACGAACACCGCGTTTTCGGGCCCCTGGGGCGTGACCTACGCGGCCAACCTGACGCCGGACGAGAAGACCGGTCTGGGTTCGTGGACCGAGGAGAACTTCATCAAGGCCCTGCGCACGGGCAAGCACCATGGGGTCGGTCGCCCGATCCTGCCGCCGATGCCCTGGGAGGCGTACGCAAAGGCCACGGATGAGGATCTGAAGGTCCTGTGGGCCTACCTCCGGTCGGTGCCGAAGATCGAGAACCTCGTTCCCGAGTACCAGCCGCCCGCCGCTCCGCCGGCTCCGGCCAAAAAGCAAGGGAAATAGGTCAAACCTAACGGGGCGGGCTCAGAAACCCGCCCCGAACTCCCCTCAAATCGAGCTTTCGCGTCCGGCGGTTCCTCCCTCCCGGTCTTCCCGCCTTAAGATGGCGGATGGTCGATGCGACCGAACCAGAGGAGGGTGCTGTGATAACCGACCTGATCGAAGACGTGGCTCGCGCTCAAGCCATCCCGGCCATCAAGCGCGCGGCCGGGGTTGTCACCCGGATTCTTCCCATCCCGCAGCCCACCATGATGGTGGGCCCCGATTCGAGCGCGCGGCTCGGAACGGCCATCAGCGATCTCGGCCACAAGAGGCTCATGGTCGTGACCGACAGCGTGATCACGAAACTGGGCCTGATGAAACCGCTTCTCGATGCCCTGAAGAAGGGCGGCACGGACTTCGTCGTCTTCGACGAGGTTCCGCCCGACGCGCCGATTCCCGTCATCATGAAGGGAATCGACCGGTACAACGATGAGGGTTGCGACGCCATCCTGGCCTTCGGGGGCGGCTCGGTCATGGACTCCGCCAAGACGATCGGAGTGGCCGTCAGCAACAAGAAACACCCCCGTGACCTGGTCGGGTATTTCAGAGGCTGGAATGGTCCTCCGCCTCTCTATGCGGTCCCGACCACGGCCGGCACCGGCTCCGAGGTCACGGTGGCCGCCGTCATTTCGGACCCGGAGAACGGCACCAAGCTCGTCATCGCCGACACGAGAATCGTTCCGAAGATGGCGGCGCTGGACCCGAAGCTGATGAAGGGGCTCCCCGGACCCATCACCGCCGCAACCGGCATGGACGCCCTGACGCACGCCGTCGAGGCCTACATCGGTTACTGGGGAACGACAGAAACCGACAGGCTCTCCCTGGCGGCGGTTGGGATGATCTACGAGAACCTCCCCATCGCCTACAAGGAAGGACAGAACCTACACGCCCGTGAGGCGATGGCCCTGGCCTCCACTTATGCGGGCATGGCCTTCACCCGCGCCAACGTCGGAAACGTCCACGCGATCGCCCACCAGCTCGGAGGCAAGTACCACGTCCCGCACGGCCTCGCCAACGCCATCATCCTGCCTCTCGTCCTTCGCTTCTCCGCCAAGGAAGTTCGGGCCAAGCTCGCGACGCTCGCCGTTCGCGCCAGAGTCGGAGATCCGGGTGAGGGCGAGGGAGAACTCTCCGAGAAGTTCCTCGAGTCCGTCGAGAACCTCAACAAGACCCTGGGGATCCCGAAACACATCGAGAAGCTCCAGGAAGACGACATCCCCGCACTGGCGAAGGCTGCCTGCTGGGAAGCCGACACGAACTACCCGGTCCCGAGACGCATGTCGCAGCGCGACTGCGAGCGGATCCTCCGTCACGCCCTCCCGCCAAAGAACTGATCGAAAGGCTCTGGCCTTACTTGTGAACCGCCCGCATCGCCGCCTCGGGGTATCTCGCCCCGGCGGCGATGCCTTTCGGAGCCACCTCGTCGAGCCGGGCGAGCAGATTCGAATCGAGCTTCATCGACGCGGCCCGGAGGTTCTCCTCGAGGTATTTGATCCGCTTCGTCCCGGGGATGGGGACAATGTCTGTCCCTTGCGCCATCACCCAGGCAAGCGCGAGCTGTGTCGCCGTGATCTTCAGCTCCGAGGCAATCTCGGTCACCTTCTCGACCAAGTCCAGGTTCTTCTTGAAGTTCTCCCCCTGGAACCGCGGCGCATTGCGGCGGTAATCGCCTTCCGGGATGTCCTCCAGAGTCTGGAACCGTCCCGTCAGGAACCCCCGCCCGAGAGGACTGTAGGCCACGAATCCGATCCCGAGTTCCCGGACCGTGGCGAGGACATCGTCCTCGGGATCCCGGGTCCAGAGTGAGTACTCGGTCTGAAGCGCCGAGATGGGGTGAGTCGCGTGCCCGCGCCGGATGGTGTTCGGGGCTGCTTCCGAGAGTCCGAGAAACAGGACCTTACCGGCCCGAACGAGGTCCGACATGGCCCCGACCGTGTCCTCGATCGGCACCGTGGTGTCGACCCGGTGCTGGTAGTAGAGATCGATCTCGTCGACACCGAGCCGCTGCAGCGACTGGTCACAGGCCCATTTCACGTATTCCGGCCGCCCGTTGACCCCGACCCAGCTCCCGTCATCTCGACGTTCGTTCCCGAACTTCGTCGCCAGAACGACTTCCTTGCGCCGCCCCTTGATGGCCTTGCCAACCAGGCGCTCGTTCTTGAACGGCCCGTACATGTCGGCCGTGTCGAGGAAGGTCACCCCGAGATCGATCGCGCGGTGAATCGTGGCGATCGACTCCGCGTCGTCCGTCTGCCCGTAGAACTCGCTCATCCCCATGCAACCGAGCCCCATGGCCGAGACGGTGAGCCCCTGTTTGCCGAGAGTTCTCGCTTCCATCTGATCTCCCTCCGATCGCGCTCGAGGGCGCCGGCGATCCACCGGGAAGGTTAGCCGACCCGGGAAGCCTGGAGAGAGAGGACCGCTCCTGCGCACTTTGACAGCAGATTATCGAGGCATCAAGATGCTTCCATGAGAACCACGGTGACCCTGGACGAAGACGTCGAGATCCTCCTGAAGGAGGTCATGCACGCTCAACGCAGGTCCTTCAAGGAGACCCTCAACGACGCTCTGCGCGCTGGGCTGAGGGCGAATCGGCCCGCGAATCAGGGAGAGCCCTTCCGCGTCGAGGCCCGTCCGCTGGGGCTCCGGGCCGGGATCGACCCCGGTGGCCTCAACAAGCTCCTGGACGAAATGGAGGAGGAGGAGTTCCTGAGAAGCCAGGCCGAGGCCTCGAAACCGTGATCATCCCGGACGTCAATCTGCTGCTCTACGCCTACGACGGAACCTCGCCTCACAACCGCGCTGCCGTTCGCTGGCTCGAAGGCTGCCTCTCGGGATCGGAGCGTGTCGGCATGCCGAATCTGGTGGTCCTCGGATTCGTCCGGCTGGCCACGAGCCGCAGGGTGTTTCAGGCGCCCATGACGGTCGCGGAGGCGGCAGCAACCGTGCGGAGGTGGCTTGCGATACCGGTCGTCGAGGTCCTTCATCCGTTTCAGGGCCACACGGAGAGAGTCCTGAGGCTCCTGGAAACACTCGGGACAGCCGGGAACCTCGTTACCGATGCCCAGATCGCGGCACACGCCATCGAGAGGGACGCGGTGCTTCACACTGCGGATGCGGACTTCCTTCGGTTTCCAGGTCTTCGCTGGTTCAACCCGATCACTGGGGCCGTCAGCCAGCGATCCTGACGAATAGCGCTACCGCGCGCTGTGCTTGCCGGCGATTCCTCTGTGGTACGGACGCGGAATCTCCAGGAGCGCCGTGTGCCCCAGGGCGTGCGCGGCGTGGATTGGCCAGTACGGGTCGCGAAGCTCCTCGCGGGCGAGGAGCACGATGTCTGCCCTCTCCGACCGGACGATCTCGTCGGCTTGCGCCGGCTCGGTGATCAACCCCACCGCGGCGGTCGGAATCTTGGCCCCGTTCCGGATGGCCTCCGCGAATGGGACCTGATAGCCGGGGGCGAGCTGGATTCGGGCATAGGGAACGAGTCCGCCGGAGCTGCAGTCGATGACATCCGCACCCTCGGCCTTCAGTCTCCTCGAGAGCGCCACGCTGTCCTCGATCGTCCAGCCGCCCTCGGCCCAGTCGGAACAAGACAGTCGGACGAAGACGGGCCGGTCTTCCGGCCAGACGGAGCGGATCTCGCGGAGCGCCTCGATCGTGAACCGGATGCGCCCTTCGAAGGAGCCCCCGTAATCGTCTCCGCGCCGGTTCGAGAGTGGGGAATAGAAGCTGTGACAGAGGTATCCGTGAGCGGCATGGAGTTCGGCGATGTCGAATCCGGCGGCAAGGGCACGCTTCGCCGCGGCGCGGAACTCTCCGAGCACGTGCCGGATGTCATCCAGCGACATCTCCGCCGGAACGGGGTCGCCGGTGTCGAAGGCGATGGGGCTCGGCCCGATGGGCGTCCATCCGCCGTTCTCGACGGGGATCGCCTTGCCGCCTTCCCAGGCGGGCGTGTGGCTCGCCTTGCGTCCCGCGTGCGCCAGCTGGATCGCGGAAACCGCGTTCTGTTCTTTCAGGAACCGGGTGATGCGAGACAGCCCCTCGACGTGGTCGTCGGACCAGATACCGAGGTCCCGCGGGGTGATGCGGCCTCTGGGTTCGACGGCGGTCGCCTCGGTGAAGACCAGCCCCGCCCCCCCAACGGCGCGGGACCCCAGGTGGACGAGGTGCCAGTCGTTGGCGAAGCCATCGGCCGAGCTGTACTGGACCATCGGAGAGACGCCGACACGGTTCTTCAGCGTGATTCCACGAACCGAGAGGGGATCGAAGAGGTGGGGGACCGGTGTCAAACTCCCGCCTTCTCGATCAGCCGCTCGATCAGGAACGTCGCCACGTGCTCCGCGTACGTCCCCTGCCCGAATCCCGCGTCGTAGCCGAGTTCCAGCGCAAGCTTGTTGTTGATGCGCGTCCCGCCCGCGCAGACGATGAAGCGCTCTCTCAAAGACCGGGCTTCCAGGAGTTCGATCAGCTCCGTCAGGTTCTGGATGTGAATGTCCTTCTGCGTCACGATCTGGCTCACCAGGATCGCGTCGGCCTTCACCTTCACCGCGTAATCGATCAGCTTCTCGTTCGGGACCTGCGCCCCCAGATTGTGGGCCTCCACCTCGTGGTAGCGCTCCAGGCCGTAGTGGTGGTTGTAGCCCTTCATGTTCATGATGGCGTCGATCCCGACCGTGTGGGCATCGAAGCCGGTGCAGGCGCCCACCACGACGACCTTGCGGCCGAGCCGGGCCCGGATGACGTCGCAGGCCTCGTTCATCGAGTAGAGCTTCTCGCCCGTGGCCTCCTCCACGTGGATCGCGTCGTAGTCGACCGAGACCTCCGTCCGGCCGTAGGCCACGTAGAAGCTGAATCCCTCGGATAGAGCCGCGGCGTGGACGATCTCCGCGTGCCGGAAGCCGAGCCTCTCGACAAAGAGCCTCGCGGCCTCGCGGCCCCGAGGTCCGAAGGGAACGGGAAGCGTGAACGAGAGCTGGACGGCGCCGTCGTTCAACGTGTCGCCATAGGGTCTTACGATCTGTGTCATCGCGGCCTCACAGTCCCAGTTCCCGGTGGAGGTGGGTCTCGAAGGGATTCCAGTAGCCATCGGCCTTCTTCCTGAGGCCCTCGAGTCCTTTCCCCATGTCCCGGGGGCGCTTGATGTCAGCGAAGAGTCCCTCTTCGATCGCGGGCATGAGGCCCGTCTTCTCGATCTTCTCCAGAAACGCCACCGTCTCTTCGAGAACGGCGTGCGCGCGCCCGACGATCGCTCCGTCCCTCTTGAACTCGACCTCGTTTCCGAGATCCGCCATGTTGTTCATGACGTACTTCGCGTTTTCCAGGGCCAGATAGCGGTCCTGCATGAAGGGCGTGTGAATCGCCTCGGTCAGCATCCCGAGGAGGTGGATTCCCTGGCCCGTCATCTGCGAGACGAAGTTGAAAAGCGCGTTCTGGACAACTCCCTTGAAGATGTCGCCCGTCATGAACTTGGTCGGGGGCATGTACTTCAGCGGTGCCTCGGGGAAGATCTCCCGCGCCATCAGGGCCTGCGCCAGCTCCATCAGGAAGCCGTTCTTGATCGACGGGTCCATCTCGAAAGCGTGCCCAAGTCCCATCTGCCACGGTTCGAGACCGGCGGCGAAGGCGAATCGCTCGTTGAGGAACTGGCTGGCCAGGACCGTGTAGGCCTTCTCCACGGCATCCGACGTCGTCAGGTAGTTGTCCTCGCCGGTGTTGATGATCACGCCCGCCCAGGCATTGATCATCCGGCTGAACTTCTGGTCGACGAACGTCCGGTACATGTTGATGTCGCGGAAGAGGATCCCGTACATCGAGTCGTTCAGCATCATGTCGAGGCGCTCGAGCGCCCCCATGGCCGCGATCTCGGGCATGCAGAGTCCGGACGCGTAATTCGTCAGGTAGATGTAGCGCCCCTGCCGTTCCACGACCTCGTCCAGGGCGGCCCGCATGATGCGGAAGTTCTCCTGCGTGGCGTAGGTCCCGCCGAAGCCTTCGGTCGTGGCGCCGTACGGCACGTAGTCGAGGAGTGACTGGGCCGTCGTCCGGATGACGGCGACGACATCGGCCCCCTGTTCGGCCGCGGCGCGGGCCTGCTTGACGTCCTCATGAATGTTCCCGGTCGCCACGATGACGTAGAGGAGGGGAGCGTGGTTCTTCCCGGCGTACCTCGCGAGGCGTTCCTCGCGAAGGGCTCGGTTGCCCTTGACGCGTCTCGCGCACGTCGCGACGAGTTCCGCGGCCTTCTCCTCGATCGCGGCTGGATCGGCGAGCGACAGACTGTCGATCCGTAAGCCCGCGGCGATCTGCTGATTGAGTCCGGCGACGTCCTCGCCCGTGCGGACGAGGGCGTTCACCCAGAACTTCAGAGCGCCTTCGTCGAGCCTCTCGCGGAGCTGGTCGACGACGAGATTGGGAACGGGAACGCCGTCGGGGTCCGCCCCATCGGCACCCGCGAGCCGGAGCGTCGCTCGCTCGACGGTGACGGTGGTGTGCGCCTCGATGAACTCCAGGACCGGAGCCACGATCCGCGTGGCCAGCTCTCGCGCGCGGGCGATCCGCTCGGGCGGCAGAAAGAGCCTCATCTGCATGGATCCTCCTCGTTTCGATCCTCGCCGTGAAGGAAGGTCTCCGCCCGCTCGACCAGAGCGGGAGAAAGCCCGAGGAGCCGCGCCACGGCGAGAGCGTCGGAACTCCGTTCATTAGGAGAGTCGGGGACCAGACAAAACCGCATCCGGCGGTCGATCTCGCGAATTCTCGATTCGAGGTCCGCCTGCTCCGTGGGGGCGAACGCCAGGCGGGAGCGGTCGAGCCCGCCCATCCTGAAGTAGCGGGCACCCGCGATCCGCCGTACACCCTGGAAATGCGTGGAGAAGAGGGCGACTGTGCCCTCGAAGCGCGTCAGTTCCTCGAGGATTGCCGAGAGAAGAGCCTCGGCCTCGGAGGAGTTGGTCGTCCGGCCGAACTCGTCGAACAGAGCGAGCGTGTTTTCCGCGAAGTCGTGGTGCGCCTCGTTGAACTGCCGGATCTCGAATCCGAACCCTGACAGACCGCGGCCTTCCTCGCGGCTCCGGCCCTCTCCGACGTAGTGGAAATGGGTGAAGACGCGCGTGGAAAAACGGCGTGCCGGAACGAAAAGCCCCATCTGCGCCAGCACCTGCAGGAACCCGGCTGTCTTCAGCACCACCGTCTTGCCGCCCATGTTGGATCCGAAGAGCACCGTGGGCCCTGATTCGAAGGTGGCCGAGAGGGGAGTGTACGGAGTCCCCAGCGACTCGCAGAGGGCCTCGGTCGGAGTGTGCCGTCCCTCGACGATCTCGATCGCGCCGTCATCCAGAATGGGCCGCGTGAGCGCAGCCTCACGCGCCAGCCGCGCGGCGGCAAGCGCGAGATCGAACGCCTCGATGGCCTTCGACTGAGTCACGAAGGCGGGGATGGCGACCCGGAGCCGCGTCGAGATCGACTCCAGCACTCTCGCCTCGAGCACTCGTTCGACGGCCGAGAGCGCCACTCTGTCCTCCGCCAGCCGGAGTGACTCTGCCGTCGCGCGGGGTCGAACGCAGACCTGCTGGGCATCCCAGGGCTCGATGTCGAGGAGATCCGAGGCGGAGACCAGGTCTCCGAGCCGGTCCCGCGGGACCAGCAAGAAGGCGCGGCCCTGAAACGCGAACGCCCACCGCCTCTGACACTCCTGATCGAGAGCTTCGCGATTGGCCTTCGCCGCCGCGTCATTCGCTTGGATGGCGGCACGAGTCGCGGCCAGCTGCGGGTCGTAGGCGTCCGCGACGTGGAACGACTCGTCTCCCTGGCGGCCTCGGTTCAGTAGTTCGTCGAGATCCCCCGGGATCGCCTCCAGGCCGAAGCCCCTCCGAAGCGGTTCGTCCAGCAGGCCGAGCAGCCGGCCGTGGTTGAACAGGAACTTCTTCAACTGGAAGATCTCGATCTCGTCGAAGGCCCCCTGGGTGGCCTCGGGAAATCGCGGGAGCCTCTTCAGGTGGTGCTGGATGCGGTCGAGCCGGACCCTGTCCGCATCGAGGGCATCCAGGAGACGCAAGCAGGCCTCGACCTGGTCGTATCGGGATTCCAGCTCCGCCCGGTTGACGAGCGGCCGCAGCCGGTCCCGGGCCACCCGGCCGAAGGGAGTCTGTGGTGCGAAGCGGTGCCAGAGGGAGCCAGCCTCGACATAGACCCAGAAATCCTGGTTCATCAGGCGGCCACCTCGTAGGGGTTCGGCACCAGCATCCGCGAGGCGACGGGACCGAGATGCTGGCTCAGCTCGGCTGATGACACATCTCGCCTCACGATTGCGAGTCCCAGGAGCCGGAAGCCGCGCCGCACACTGCACGGAACCCGATCGAGAAGGCGGAGCACGAGCGCGGGGGGAAGAAAGGACTTCGTGAAATCCGGAATCGAAAGGGAGGCGAGACCGGACGGGAGAGCCTCGACGGTTTCTTCTGTCAGAGGGCCGTCGAGGCGGAGGGTTTCCGGGGGCGGATCGGGGATGACGGGGAGGCTGGCCAGGGCGACGAGCGCCCGTAGCCGGTCCGCCACGCGGGCGAGGCTTCCGCGATCCACTCTCGCCGTGAAGAGGAACTCCGCATCTCCCAGCGCACCGACCTGGGTGAGGCGGCTCGCGGCTCCGTCGACCAGGATGGCCGCCGCCCAGCCCTCGGTCTTCACGCGGTCGATCGTCTCGGAAAGCGACGCGAGGTTCTGAGTTCCGACGAGGGTCACGTCTCCGGCCCGAAGGACCCGCCCCAGAACGAGGTGTCCCAGCGCCGCGCGTTCTCCGGGGGCATCCAGGATCTCGAGGCGCGCGGAGGAGGCGCGAGCGAAGCGATCGGTCGTCATCACCACGTCGCCCGGCTCGACGCGAACGTCCGCCGGACGACTGGCGTCTCGAGCTTTCAATCCACCGTCAACGCCGATGCTGAAGAGCGCCGCGGGGCCGGCCCGCCGAGCGAGAGGAAGGAGGGCATTTAGAAGGGTGGTCTTGCCGGATCCCTTTTCCAGACCGGTGATGGCCGTGATCGACGAGCCGGCAGGATCCCAGGCCCCCGACTTTCCTGGATGAAGCTCGGCTCCGGTCGCTGAATCGCTCAGCGGTACCTCCTGTACGCTCTAACTCCCCCAACCCCCTCTTTACAAAAGAGGGGGCTCTCGGGTCCTCAGCCGTCGTTTCGCTTCCGCCGGATGAGTTCGGCGGGCTCGATTCGCTTTCTCTCGCCCGACAGGAGCGTCGCGACGCCCTCGCGCGCCTTGTACTTCTCGTCGTCTCCCGGGTCCTTCGTCGCGACGTGTCCGGGCCCGCGACCGCGTGGCCAGGAGTACGTGGTGATGACACCCTCGTAGTTCCTGAGCACCGCCGTCCCCTCGGTCATCGAGATGAGGTAGTTCGGCATGACGGGGATCTTCCCGCCGCCTCCGGGGGCATCAACGACGAAGGTCGGGACGGCGAGGCCCGTCGTGTGGCCGCGCAGCGCCTCGATGATCTCGATCCCCTTCGCGACGGACGTCCGGAAGTGGCTGATGCCGAGCGAAAGGTCGCACTGGTAGATGTAGTACGGCCGCACCCGGATGGTCAGGAGCTTGTGGACGAGCTTCTTCATGACGACCGGGTCGTCGTTGATGCCCCGCAGGAGAACGCTCTGGTTGCCGAGCGGGATGCCTGCATCCGCGAGCTTCTCGCAGGCGGCCTTCGCCTCGGCGGTGATCTCCTTCGGATGGTTGAAGTGCGTGTTGACCCAGACCGGTTGGAACTCCTTGAGCATGGCGACGAGGTCGTCCGTTACGCGCTGGGGCATGACGACGGGGATGCGCGTCCCGATCCGGATGATCTCGACGTGCTCGATCTCGCGCAGGCGCTTCAGGATCGATCGCAGCTGCGAATCGGTCAGGACGAAGGGATCGCCTCCGCTGATCAGGACGTCGCGGACGGTCGGCGTCTTCCGGATGTAGTCGATGGCCGCCTGGACGTTGTCCTCGGGCATGTCGACGTCGACGTCGCCGACGAGGCGCCGCCGCGTGCAGTGCCGGCAGTTCATGCTGCAGATGTTGGTGACCAGGAGGAGGACCCGGTCCGGATAGCGGTGAGTGAGGCCCGGCACGGGACTATCGATGTCCTCATGGAGGGGATCCGACATGTCCGACGGGTCGTCGTGCATCTCGGCGATTCGCGGGACCGACTGCATCCGGACGGGACAGTTCGGGTCCTCGCGGTCCATCAACGCCGCGTAGTAGGGCGTGATCTCCATCGTGAACTTGTCGAGGCACTGCTGGATCTCGGCCCGCTCCTGTTCGGTCAGCTTGACGACCTTCTCGAGCGTCGGGATGTCGCGAATGCCGTTTTTCATCTGCCAGAACCAGTCGTTCCACTGTTCCTCGGTGACGTTCGCGAACTGGGGGATGGAGCGCCAGTCGACGGAGGGGTACTTCATGGGGACCTCAGGCTTTCCGGAGCTTCAGCATCGAGCGGACGTCGTCCGGCCGGGCGATGGGGCGGCCGCAGTCGGTCGCGATGCGGACGGCGCGTTCCACGAGTTCGGCGTTGCTCTTGGCGAGCCGCCCCTTGGAGTAGTAGATGTTGTCCTCGAAGCCGACGCGGATGTTGCCGCCGAGGGCGAGAGCCCCGTAGATGGCGTCCAGGTTCGCCTTTCCGCCGATCCCCATGAGGGTCCAGTGAGCGCCTTTCGGGAGCTTCCGGACGAAGATCTCGAGGACGTCGGCCTCGTACTTCACGGACCCCGGAACGTTCAGGACGAGGCCGTAGTGATAGGGATCGTCGAGCAGTCCTTCCTTGATCAGGATGTGGCTCGCATAGACGTGGCCGAGGTCGAAGCACTCGAGGGTCGGCCGGACGCCGTGCTCGCGCATGGCCCTGGCGAACTGCCTCATGATCGGGAGCGTGTTGACGATGTAGTCGTCCCCGAAGTTGACGGTCCCGCAGTCGAGGCTCGCCATCTCCGGCTTCAGAGTCACGGGTTGCAGGCGCTCTTCGGGAGTCATTCCGACGGCGCCGCCCGTCGTGCACTCGATCACGATGTCGCACTTGGCCCTGACGAGTTCGATGGCCTTCGCAAACACCGCGACGTCCTGGGTGGGGGAGCCGTCGTCGTGCCGGACGTGGAGGTGGAGGACGGCGGCGCCGGCCTCCCACGCCTCGAAGGCGCTCTTGGCGATTTCCTCGGGGGTGACGGGAAGAGCGGGCTGCGCTTCCCGGGTCGTCTCCGCACCGGTGACGGCGCAGGTGATGATGACTTTCTCGCTCATGTGGATCCTCCGTGAGGGGGCTCGCGCGAGGCGAGCGCGGGCCCTCAGACGTAGCGGGTTTCGAAGAGGCGGCGGAGCTTCGCGTTCTCGCGCAGCTCGGCGAGTGTGATCTCGGCGTGTCCCTTGGTGTAACCGTTCCCGACGATCATCGTGACGTCCTTGCCGACGCCCTCCGCGCCGAGAGCGGCCTTGCCGAAATGGGTGGCCATGCTGAAGAAGTAGACCGTGCCCTCCTGACGGCACGGCAGGATGCTCGACATCTCGGTGTTCTGGACGTTGACGCAGTTGAAGACGACGTCGTACTCGTTCCCGCCATTGGCCGCCAGGACCGCGTCGAGGAGGGCGACCGGCTTCTGGGCGTCAGCCACGACGACCTCGTGGCAGAGGCCGAGCGTCCGGAGTGTCTCGGCATCGTCGGCGAGGTAGACGTTCCCGACGACGCGACCGGTGGGTCCGACGCGCTTCATCGCTTCCCAGGCCACGAGCATTCCGCTCTTGCCTCCGGCGCCCAGGATGAGAACGCTCTGACCAGGCCGCACGAGCTTGGCCGCCTGGGCCGGGGCGCCGGCGACGTCGAGGGCCGCCAGGGCCAGTTTCTCGTCCATGTCGGAAGGGAGCTTGGCGTAAATGCCGCTCTCGAAGAGAACGGCCTGGGCCTTCACGTCGACACGGTCGATCTCGGGGTGGATCTTCAGGATCGTGTCGATCTTAAGAGGAGTGAGAGAGAGGGAGACGAGGCTCGCGATCTTGTCTCCTGGCGCCAGATCCCGGCCCGTGAGGGCCGATCCGACCTTCGCGACGGTCCCGATGAACATCCCACCCGAGCCGGTGACCGGGTTCTGCATCTTGCCGCGAGCGCCGACGATCTCGAGGATCTTCGCGGCGATCTTCTCGACGTCTCCGCCGGCTTCTTCCTCGATCTGCGTAAAACTCGCCGAATCGATGTTCAGGGCGCTTACGTCGACGAGGATCTCGTTTTCGTCGATGTGGGAGAAGTCGTTGTCGAGCCGGAGCGCAGGCTGGGGAAGAACGCCCTTCGGCTCGAGGACGCGGTGGGAGCCGTACTTGCAGGCCATGGTTCCTCGTTTGCCATCGCGATTGAGGATCCGCCCGCGCGGGGCGTCCCGACACGAAGGCGCCCCCGCTGGACCGGTGAGGGCCCGGGGGGCCAGAGAAGAAGGATACCAGAGACCGGGCCCGGGCCGCACTCAGGCGGCCACGGGCCGCGATTAGGCGGCCCCAGAATCAGGCCTCATTCAGGTTCGAGCCAGTCTCGCCTCGACGCGTTTCCGCTAACCCGGCCTTGATGCCCTGGCGCGGAAACGCGCCTTCCCTCAGCCTCGGCGCTGTTTGTCCTTCGGGGTGACGCAGGTTCCGGACGCGCGGCAGACGACGACGGGCGGCTCGAGAATCTCGGCGGCCGAATCGTTGATCTCTGGAGCCGACCGGATGACCTTCCTGGCTGTGAACGTCATCTTGCGGCTGGTGTTGCCGACCGCGGTGATGACGCCCTCGGCTTCGATGTAATCACCGGCGTAGACCGGGGCCAGGAACTCGACCGAGTCGTAGGCCCGGAAGAGCCCCTCGTCCCCGTCCAGCCGGATCAGCAACTCCGTCGCCACGTCTCCGAAGAGGCCCAGCATCCGGGCCCCGTCCACGAGGTTGCCGCCGTAGTGCGCGTCGTGGCTCGACATGCGCAGCCGGATGACGGCCGAAAGTCCCACTCCCGATTTCTTGTCGTCTTGCAAGCGGACACTCCCGGGAGGCGGGCGCCTCCCCCTCGACAGGATAGAAGCTCGGAGAGGGACCGTCCAGAGCGGACCCGGCGCCCCACGTGGCCCGGCGGCCAGCCCGGACCGCCTGGTAAACCGCTGGAACTTGCGGCTTGTAGAGTGTTTCCATGAAATCGTATCTGTTCCTGAGGGCCGGGCGGCAAGCCCGGCGATGATTCGCCGGGCAACGGAACTGCGTCCCCTGAAGGGGGCTTCCGGGTATAGCCCGTCGGGCCGCCGCTTGGTAGCCCGGAGAATCATCTCTGGGCGTGTTTACCTCGCTAATTCGGAATAGCTGTACCAGACGGATCGTCACCGGAAGGGTGATCCCTTCTCCCGCGGCGCGGGAGAGGACCCGGGAGGGGGCGCTCCCACACTCCCGCCTCGTGCCAGCCACTCTTCGATCTCCGCGACCTTGACCTTGTCAGGAGGGTCTGCCGCCCGGAAGTTGGCGAGGGCTTCCTCGGCCAGGCCTCGCGCTTCGCTTCGCAGCGACGGTTCGCGATCGAGGGCCCGGGCGAGTTCAAAGCGGGTTTCGGCAGCGAGGGGAGCCGCGTCCGCGCTCGCCGCACTCTCCTTCAGTGTCTTCCGGAGCTGGTCGACGCCGGCCCGCCACTTTCCCGAGGCGATGAAGGCCCGCCCCAGGTGGAGGCTGGCCTGCACGCTGGAGGGGTGAGAGGCCCCGAGAAGCCGGAGAGAGAGGGCGTGTCCCTTCTCGGTCTCCTTGACCGCCTCCTCGTACCGTCCAAGAGCGATCAGACAAGTTCCGATGTTGAGGTAGCTCGGCACCTGGTCGGCGTGTCCCTCGGGATACGTGCGTTGGAGCAGGGCCAGGGAAGCACGATGAAGCTCCAGCGCCTCGTTCGTCCGTCCCAGGCGCCTGAGTCCTTCGGCCCTGTTGTTGCGCGCGGCCGTCACTCCGGTGTGCTTCTCACCCACGGTGGCCAGGAGGATGCGCTCGGCCTCCGCGGAGTCCCTGACCACCTCTTCCCACCGGCCCTGGGGCTGCATCGCGGCCGCGCGGTTGATCAGGATGACGGCGACGTCGGGATGCTCTTCTCCTTGTATCTCTTTCCGGATCGCGAGAGCCGAATCGAGCAGTTCGATGGCGCGCTCGTACTCGCCGAGGTCGGTCAGAACAGCCGCCAGCGCGGTCAGGGTCGTGGCGATTCGGGTGTGACGCTCGCCGTAGACGAACCTCCCGAGCTTCAGGGACTCCTCGTAGAAACGCGTTGCCTCCCGGAAGCTGCCCAGGTAGTACGCCAGGACTCCGCGCGTGTGGAGCACCCGCGCGAGGGGCTCGGCTTCGGGTCCGATCCTTCGGCCCGCCAGGGCCAGCGGCAGGCCCCGGAAACCGAAGGCCGCCATGCGGCGCTCCACGAGATCCGCCAGAAGGGGGGCGGCGTCGTCGTAGCGCCCCAGTGACATCAACGCGACCACGAGGCGGTTGAGTTCTTCCAGGGTGGGTTCGGCGCCGGCGCCGAGTTGCTGAACCCTGATGTTCCAGGCGGATCTCGAAAGCCGCACGGCCTCTTCCGTGTCTCCCGCGTCGTGGCGGAGCTTTGCCAGCCGAGACAGTGCCCCGGCATAGGGAAGCGGCTCTTCCGCCTTCCGCGCCCGGCGCAGGGCTACTGCTCGCTCCAGGAGTTCACGCCCCTTCTCCGGCTCTCCTAGGTCCCCGTAGATGGAACCGATGGCCTCGAGCAGAGGGGCCTGCACGCTTGGACGGTCCCGGAGTTCCGTGGCGAGACGCTCCGCGCCGCCATCGAGGAGCTGGCGCAGGGTCGGCTGCTTGCCCTGCGCGACCTCGGGGCTCGCAGGCTCGAGCAGCTTCACGAGAAACGCTGTCACCTGACGGGCCGTCTCGGCCTCGTCTCGGGCCTGACGTTCCGCGGCGACGACGCGGTCTCTTTCGGCGGCCAAAAGGCGAGCCTGGTTCCACGAGAAGATCGCGGCCAGAAGAACGACGAGAAAGAGGGATGAAAGGGCCGCGATGGGCAGAAAATGCCGCCTCACGAACTTGCCCGCGCGGTAGAGCCTCGTCCCTTCCCGGGCCGCCACGGGCCGGCCGTCGAGATAGAACTGAAGATCCTCCGCCAGAGCCGCTACAGAGGCATACCGGCTCGCGGGCTCCTTCCGGAGCGCCTTGAGAACGATGGCATCGAGATCTCCCCGAAGCTCGGCCCAGCCCTGAGGCCGTCCCCGTTGAGAATCCGCACGCATGACTCCAGGCAGTTCGTTCTTGCCGGAGCCACCGGGGAGCGCCCGGCTCGGAGGCGTTGGCTGTTCCTCGTAAATCGCCCGCAAGAGTCGAGGGAAGGAGTCGAGGTGCTCCTCGTACGGCGACCTGCCCGTGAGGAGTTCGTAGAGTACGACGCCAAGAGAGAAGACATCGGAGGCGGTACCGATCGGAGTCCCTTGTACTTGCTCTGGACTTGCGTACCGCAGGGTGAGGGGCGACCGACCCTGCTCCGTCGCCGCGACCTCCCAGTCGTAGATCTGTGGCGAGAGGAGCTTGGCGATGCCGAAGTCGAGGAGCTTCGGGGAGCCTGTTGCCGTCACGAGGATATTGGCGGGCTTGAGGTCGCGATGAACGATCAGTCTCTGGTGGGCGGCCTCGACGGCGTGGCAGATGCGAACGAAGAGCTGCACCCGGGCACGAACGGAAAGCCGGTGACGCGAGCAGTAGTCGTCGACCCGCACTCCGTCGACATACTCCATCACCAGGAACTGCCTGCCGTCACCGGCGGTTCCGCCGTCCAGGAGCTTGGCGATCCCGGGGTGGTCGAGGGCAGCAAGGATCTGGCGCTCGGTCCGGAATCGCGCCGCGAGTGACCGCGCGTGGGCGGCCGTGGCCGACAGCATCTTGATGGCGACACTCTGGCGGAACTCTCCGTCGGAGCGCTCGGCGAGCCAGACCGTTCCCATGCCACCGCTGCCGAGTTCCCTGACGAGGCGGTAGGCACGGTCTCCGCCGAGAGTCTGGCCTGTCTCGGGAGATCCATGCGGTCCGAGCACCGTGAGAGAAGGATCGAGAACGGGTTCGAGCCCGGGAATCGTTGCTTGGGCAAGCCGGAGCCGCTCCTCCACTTCTCTGAGGAGAGCAGGGTCCCCGCTACACCGTTCCGACAGCCATGACGACCGCTCCTCGACGGGCCGATCGAGTACCTCGAACACGAGGTCCTGGACCTGCCGCTCAAAGTCGGTGGCGTCGCGCGGTTCCGTCATTCCGCTCGCGGCACCTCTCCGGCCGAAGAGAGTTCCTTGGCCAGAAAGGCCCGGGCCGTTCGCCACTCCCGCTCCACGGTCGAGAGCGAGACCCCCAGGAGCGCGGCGATCTCGCGGTCCTCGAGGCCACCGAAGAAGCGCATCTCGACCACCCGCGCGCGCCTCTCCGAGATCTTCTCGAGCCGTTCCAGGGCCCGGTCGACGATCAGGACGTCGACGTAGCGCGACTCGACCGCGGCCCCTGCCTTCTCCGCGAGGGTGAGCCCGACACGGTCCTGGCCGCCCCCTCTTTTCTCCGCATCCCGCTTCCGAGCGTGATCGACGAGGACCCGCCGCATGGCCCGCGCCGCCACGGCAAAGAAGTGCGTTCGGTTCTCCCAGCTCACAGGATCACTGCCCGCGAGCCTCAGAAAGGCGTCGTGAACGAGTACGGTGGGCTCGAAGGTCGATGCGGCTCGCTCGCCCCGCAAGAGGACGGCTGCCTGGCGCCTCAGCTCGCCGTAGACGAGCGGGAAGAGTTCCTCCAGGGCCTCGGAGTCCCCGGCGCTCCAGCGCTTCAGGAGGACCGTCCAGTCGGCCCCCGAACGCAACTCTGCTGGACCGCCCCGCGGCGTCTCGTCAGAGAGAGTCATCGTGCCTTCTGTTCCGGGGCGATTCTAAGGCAGGGAGCGAGGCCATCCACCAGCGAATCTGGAAGGCGTGGTCCAGGCAATCCTCGCCGAAACCGGGAGGCCCTCATCCGCCGCTCACGCGGCACCTTCTCCCTGAGGGAGAAGGAGGCCGGGGGATGAATCCCCCGCCTCGCCTCCCCTTGCGAAGGGGAGGCCGGGCCGTCAGGCCCGGGAGGGGTCAGCGCCGTCCCTTATTGGTCGGCCCGCGCCACCCGAGGTATCCCGGTGGACCCCTCCGGCGCTCACGCGCCTGCCTCCCCTTCGTAAGGGGAAGCTCGGACCAACGGACACCCAAATGTAGAAACTCCAGTCCTTCGCCCTGAGAGAAAACGACGCCCGGAGCCCGGCGGCGAGGAACGCACCTGATTCCGTGGAATCCATCTCGTGGCCCGCCTCTCCGGCGCTTCAGTGAACGGTATCGAAAGATTCTTCGCCGACACATGAAGGTTCTCCTCCGCGTTTCGCGCCTGAAGTTGGTGTAAGGAGAAAACGACATGCGTCATCGCATCCTCATCGCCGCCCTTCTCGCAGCCGTGACAGCAGCCCCGGCAAGCCCGGCCTTCGCCGGCGGAAACCCCTTGCCCGCCGACGAGAACGACAGCCTCTCGTCCGACCACTGCGGCGAGACGGACCTCGAGTGCCTCCTCGAAGTCCAGCGCCGTCAGCTCGAGGCTCTCGAAGCCTCTCGACAGGGCTCGTCGAAGAAGAGCACCGGGACGCGGAAGAGCCAGAAAAGCCTGCAGTCCCAGTCCGTTCCGTCGAGCGATATCTGCGCGGATGACGATCTGGAGTGTCTCCTCGCGGTTCAGCGCCGCCAGCTCGAGGCCCTGGAGGCCAGCCGCGGCACCACGGGTGGCAGCGCGCGAACCAGCAACAAGCAGAGCGTCGCCAGCTCCGCGCCTGTCTCGGCTTGCTGCCTCGTCAACGAGATCCGGGGCCTCCAGTTGCAACGGCAGCACCCGGCCTCCGGCCGCACCACCGACATCACGCAATTCCTGAGCACGGATACCTACATCTACCTCGTCGCGGACCTTCGCGGAAACCAGTCTGGGAGCACCGTGACATTCCGGTGGGTCAAGGTCGACAGCAACGGCGTCGAACGGGACGTCACATCGCGAGATCAGACGATCCAGCCCGGCAACACCTGGGTCTACGGGTCCTTCTACTACAAGGGGCTCACACCGACCGGCCGTTACCGGGTTCACGTCTACTTCGACGGAATCCTGGCCGGAACCCGCGAGTTCAGAGTGGTGGCCGGAAGCTCCTTCGGCTGAGACCCACCGAGTTTCACCGACGGTACCGGCCGGGACGTCGCCTACACGCCTCCCCCCAGCGCCTTGTAGAGGAGGACGAGATTGGCCTCCTCGGCCAGCCGAACAGCCACCTGTGCGCGCTGAGCGTCGTAGTGAGCCCGCTGGGCGACGATGACCCCGAGATAGCTGTCCATCCCGGCCCGGTACCTCGCTTCGGAGAGCCGGGCCGTTTCGGCGAGAGCCTTCACCAGAGCGTCCTGGGCCTCCCTCTGCGCGACCAGGGTGATCCGGAGCGCGAGCGCGTCGTTCACCTCGGCAAAGGCCGTCTGGATGGCCTTCTCGTACTGGGCCACCGCGATTTCGCGATCGATCCGGGCGGCCTTCAGGTTTGCCAGGAGGGCGCCACTCGCAAAGAGCGGCGCGACGATCTGCGGGGCAAAGCTCCAGGTCTTCGTCCCGGACTCGAAGAGGCCCGCAAGATCCGGACTCATCGTCCCCGCGCTCGCCGTCAGCGAGATCCTGGGGAAGAAGGCCGCCCGCGCCGCGCCGATCGAGGCGTTGGCTCCACGAAGCTGGTGCTCGGCCGCGAGGATGTCCGGCCGGTTCAGGAGCACCTCGGACGGCAGGCCCGCAGCGAGCGCGCCTGATCCGGCCACCGTTCCTAAGACCTCCGGCAACAGCGCTGGATCGATCTGCTTGCCGACGAGAACCGCCAGCGCGTTGCGTCCGGTGGCGACGGCTCCCGTGTAGGCGGCGACGCTGGCGCGCGCTGCTTCCATCAGGCTCTGAGCCTGACGCAGATCGAGATCGGATCCCATCCCGGCGTCCCGCGTCCGCTCGATCATCTTGTAGGCCGCCGTCTGCGCCTCGAGCGTCGCTTGCGAGAGCCTCAGGTTCTCTCCATCGGCCGCGAGAGCGAGATACGCACTGGCCACTGCCGCGATGAGGGAGGACTGCGCCGCCCGCCGCGCTTCCTCGGTCGCGAGGAAGAGTTCGAGAACTCGCTCGTTCTGACTCCTGATCCGCCCGAAGAAGTCGAGTTCCCACGAGGCGAGGCCGATGTTCACCGAATACTGCGAGACCGTCTTGGCCTCGCCCTTATCCCCAAGCTTCTCGGGCAGCCGGTACTTGTTCCCGAGTGCCTGGATCCCGACGGTGGGAGAGAGTTCGGCTCTTTGAATCCGGTAGAGCGCCGCGGCCTTCTCGATGTTGAAGGTTGCGATTCTCAAATCGCGGTTGTTCGCCAGAGTCTCTTCGATCACCTGGCGCAGCTTCGGATCGGTGAAGAAGTCTTGCCACTTGATGCTCGCCGCGGGGGCCGCGACGGCACCCGCCGCCTCCGAAAAGGAATTCGCAACCGGCATCTCCGGGCGATCGTACCTGGGCACCATCGTGCAGCCGCTCAAGATGAGAGAGAGAACGAGAGTCCCAAGGCCCTCACCCGCCCTCCGGGCACCCTCTCTCCGCTCGCCTGGCGCGAACGGGAGCCGGAATCGGGAGAAGAAGGTGGCGGGAAGCGCCGGAAGAGGGTGGGAGGCAACAGAAAGATCCACGCTTGCTCTCATGGGTTCACCTCCTCCGGGAGGGGCGATTCCTGGACGGAGGCCTCGGTGCTGGGATGCCTCCTCTCGAAGAGCTGGACGACCAGGACATAGAGAAGCGGGATGAGGAGAACCGCCAGGAACGTGCCGCTCAGCATTCCTCCCAGGACGCTCGTTCCGATCGCCATCTGCGCTCCGGCGCCAGCACCGGCTGCGAGCGCCAGCGGCAGGACTCCGAACCCGAAAGCCATCGACGTCATCACGATCGGCCGGAGTCTCGTCCTCGCCGCGGCTATCGTCGCGTCGAGGAGGCCGAGCCCCTTCTCACGGTTCTGCACGGCGAACTGGACGATGAGAATCGCGTTCTTCGTTGTCAGGCCGAGAACGGTGAGAAGCCCGATCTGGAAGTAGACGTCGTTCGCCATCCCTCGGGTGGAGGAGGCAATCACGCCTCCGATGACTCCGAGAGGAAGAGCCAGGACGATCGAAATCGGCACGGTCCAGCTTTCGTAAAGGGCCGCGAGAACGAGGAAGATCGCGAGGACCGAGAAGGCGTAGAGAAGCCCCGCCTGGGACTCAGACATCCGCTGCTGGTAAGAGAGACCGGTCCACTCGTGACCGATCCCGGAGGGGAGCTTTGCGATCAGCTCCTCCATCGCGAGCATCGCTTCACCCGTGCTGTGGCCCGGGGCCGGTTCCCCCTGGATGTTGACAGCCGGGAACGCGTTGTAGCGTTGAAGGCGGGGCGCGCCGTAGACCCAGCGTCCCGACGCGACGGAGGAGAGCGGCACCATCCGCCCCTGCCGGTTCCTCACCTGGAGGCGGTACAGGTCTTCCGGAAGCATCCGGTAGGGCGCATCCGCCTGCACGTAGACCCGTTTCACGCGGCCTCCCTGGACGAAGTTGCCGACGTAGGCGCTCCCGAAGGCGGCTGAGACATAGCTCTGAACGCCGTTCACCGGGACGCCGAGCGCTCCGGCCTTCTCCCAGTCGATATCGACCTTGTACTGCGCCACATCGGGCATGCCGTTCAACCGGACGCGAGCAAGGCGAGGGTCCTTCGAGGCCAGGTCGAGGAGTGCGTTGACATCGCTCGTGAACTTCTCGTGCCCGAGATCGCCACGATCCTGGACATAGAGGTCGAAGCCGGTCGCCACTCCGAGTTCGGTCACCGCCGGAGGAGGAAAGACGAAGATGACAGCGCCGCGGTGGTTCCAGAACTTGCCCATCGCCCGTCCCGCGACGTCCTTCGCCCTGAGGCCCGGCCGGTTTCTCAGGGCCCAGTCCCGGAGCTTGACGAACATCAACCCCTGGTTCTGGCCGCGACCGGCAAAGCCCGTTCCCCGAATGCCCCCGCACGAGAGGACAGCATCCTTCTGCTCGACCAGGAAGTGCTGTTCGAGTTCCTGCATGACGCTGGCGGTCTGCTCGAGGGTCGAGCCCACCGGGAGCTGGACCATCGCGATCAGGCTTCCCTGGTCCTCGTCCGGCAGGTAGCCGGTCGGCATGCGCAGGTAGAGCACCGCCATCGCTCCCACGATCGCGACGAAGACGAAGGCGTAGCGGGCCCGTTTGCCCAGAACGCGGCCGACCATCGCCATGTAGATGTCGCGCATTCGGTAGAAGACGCGGTCGAACCAGAGGAAGAAGGGCCGCAGGAACCTCCCGCCGGTCTCGGCCGCTTCGTGTCCCTTCGCGACTGGCTTCAGGAGCGAGGCACACAGGACGGGCGTCAGGACGAGGGCGACGACGACCGACAGGAGCATCGACGAGATGAGGGTGATCGAGAACTGGCGGTAGATGACGCCGGTCGAACCGGGGAAGAAGATCATCGGTCCGAAGACCGCCGAGAGGACGAGGCCGATCCCGATCAGGGCGCTGGTGATCTGGTCCATCGACTTCCGGGTGGCCTCGAGAGGGGAGAGCCCTTCCTCGCTCATGATCCTCTCGACGTTCTCGACAACGACGATGGCGTCGTCGACGAGGAGCCCGATCGCTAGGACCATCGCGAACATGGTGAGCATGTTGATCGAGTAGCCGAGGAGCCCCAGAACGCCGAAGGTCCCGAGGATGACGACAGGAACCGCGATCGTCGGGATCAACGTCGCGCGGAAGTTCCCCAGGAAGAGATACATGACGAGGAAGACGAGGAGGATCGCCTCGAGGAGCGCCTTGAAGACCTCGTTGATCGCCACGCGGACGAACGGAGTCGTGTCCATCGGATAGACGACCTTCATGCCCGGCGGAAAGAACCTCGAGAGTTCGTTCATCTTCGCCTTGACGCGGTCCGCGGTCTCGAGGGCATTGGCGCCCGCTTCCTGCCGGACCGCGAGAACTCCGGCCGGCATTCCGTTGAACCGGAAGGCAATGTCCGGGATCTCCGAACCGAGTTCGGTCCGGCCGACGTCCGAGACCTTCACGACCGAGCCGTCGGGATTCGTCCGGAGGGGAACGGCGGCGAATTCCTCGGGAGTCTTCAGCAGGGACTGAACGAGGATCGAGGCGTTCAACCGCTGTCCCGGCACGGCGGGCGCGCCGCCGAGCTGGCCCGCGGAGACCTGGACGTTGTAGGACCGGAGGCCGGCGATGACGTCATCCGTGGTCATTCCGAACTTCGTCAACCGGGCCGGGTCGAGCCAGACCCGCATCGAGTAGGCCGTCCCGAAGACCTCGACCTCGCCGACTCCCGGGACGCGTCCGAGAACCGACTCGATCTTCGAGACCGTGAAGTCGTTGAGGTCGGCGTTGCTGAGACTGCCGTCCTCCGAGACGAGGCCGACGATCAGGAGGTAGTTGCGGGTCGACTTGCTGACGGTGACCCCCGTCTGCTGGACGACGTCGGGTAGCGCGGCCAGGGCGAGCTGGAGCTTGTTCTGGACCTTCGCCCAGGCGAGATCGGCGTCCGTGCCCGGGGCGAAGGTGAGGGTCACGCTGGCGGAACCAGAAGAGTCCGCCTCGGAGGTCATGTAGAGCATCCGGTCGAGACCCGTCATCTTCTGCTCGATGATCTGGACGACGGAGTCGGCGACCGTCTCGGCGGAGGCGCCGGGGTAGATGGCGCGGATGGAGATCGACGGGGGAGCGATCGGCGGGTACTGGGAGATCGGGAGCGTGACGATCGCCATCGCTCCCGCGAGCATCATCGCGATCGCAATGACCCACGCGAAGACCGGACGCGAGAGGAAGAATCTCGACATGAGATCACCTCACCTCGCTGCCGGCGGCACCGGGGGCTTCTCTCCGAACGGAACCGCCTTCACATCGGCGCCAGGCCGGATGCGCTGAAGCCCGTCCACGATGACCTGGTCTCCGGCGGAGAGCCCCTTCGTGACGAGCCACCGGTCGCCGACGGTTCGATCGACCGCCAGCATCCGTTGCTCCGCCTTCCCGTCCTTGCCCGCGACGAGGACGAAGGGCTCTCCCTTCTGGTTCCGCGAGACACCCTGCTGCGGAACGAGGATCGCTTCATCGTTGATCCCCTCTTCCACGGTGGCGCGCACGAACATCCCCGGCAAGAGAACACCTTCGGGATTCGGGAACACCATCCGAAGACTGACCGATCCGGTCGTCGGGTCCACCGTGATGTCACGGAACTTGAGCTTCCCGGCGAGCGGGTATGGGGTCCCGTCCTCCAGGACGAGCTTCACCTTGCTGAAGGTCTCGCCACTCTTCTTCAGCTGTCCGCTCGCGAGATTGCGCCTGAGCCTGAGGACGTCTGCCGACGACTGGGTCACGTCGACGTAGATCGGGTCGAGCTGCTGGATCGTCACGAGGGGAACCGGCTGGTACGCCGTGACGAGGGCACCGGCGGTGACGGTTGACTTTCCGGTGCGTCCCGGGATCGGAGCCTTGATCGGCGTGTAGGAGAGGTTGATCCGGGCGGTCTCCACTGCGGCCTTCGCGCCAGCGACACTCGCCTCGGCCTGATTCAGGGCCGCTCTGGCGTCGTCGAGATCCTGCTGGCCCGCCGCCCGGATCTCGACGAGTTCCTTCAGGCGTTCCACCCTGAGGCGGGCGGCGGGGACGTTCGCCTCGGCCATTGCGAGCGAGGCCCTCGCCTGATCGAAGACGGCCTGGTACGGCGCCGGGTCGATCTGGTAAAGGAGGGTCCCGGCCTTCACCTCCGAGCCCTCGTCGAAGGCTCGTTCACGGAGGATCCCGTTGACCTGCGGCCGGATCTCGGCGACGAGGTACGGGGACGTCCGGCCCGGCAGCTCTGTCGTCAAGACGATCGGCTCGCTCTTCATGGTGACCGTCCCGGCCTCCACCGGACCCCGCGGCGGCCCGGCTGCGGGCCGTTTCTGGCAGCCCGTGGCCCCCGCGAGCACCGAGAACCCGGTGAGGAGAAGCAGTCCCGGAATCCGAACTCTGGGTGTCATCTTTCGCTCCGTTTCCTTACCGCGGGCGGCTCGCTGACCAGGCCCGGGGACGGGAGAGGCCAGTCGTGGGCGATGGTGTCCACGAGGGCCTTCATCTCGACTCCCGTCGTCTCGAGCCTCACTCCCGCCCTGTACAGGAGGGCGAGCAGGAATCGCCCGGCATCGTCGACTCTCGCGACAGAGGAGAGGTCGAGGCGAACCGGGCTCCCTGAAAACGACCACTTCGTCGAGAGCCAGTACTCCTCGAGAACGCAGACCCCCGTACCCGCAAGATCACCTTCCAGCCTCAAACGCGCCCCTCCGGCGTCCGTCTCCAGCGTGATCCTCAACATCTGAATCCGCCTCCGGAAGGAACGAGCGCAAGAAGGGTGCCGCCCATCGCCCTGCGGGCGCAATTCCAACTAGTTGAAAGAAAATGACTTAGCTCAGTTACGCCCGAATATTGGCACCTGGTGCCAATCTCGATGCCAACATACCGGCACCTGCCAATTCACTGGCACGGCAGGGCCACTCCCGTAGGGGCGGGATTCATCGCGTCCGCCCTCTGCCTCAGCTCCCTCAGGGAGAGGGCCTGGGTTTTCGAGATTTGCGTCTCGGTAGGCCTGGGCCTCCCCCTTCGAAGGGGAGGCAGGCGCGTGAGCGGCGGAGGAGTCCACGGGGATACGCCGGATGGCGCGGGCCGGCCAAGAGGACCGGTGCTAACCCCTCCCGGGCCTGCGGGACCGGCCTCCCCTTCGCAAGGGGAGGCGCCCCCTCTCCCTCACGGAGCCCTGAAGAGGAGGAGAGCCGGCGGCCCTCAGACCGTGCCCGGACGCGCGATCCCCAGCCGCTTCAGGCGGAACTGCAGGGTGGAGCGGTTCATCCCGAGGCGCGCGGCGGCTCCATTCGGACCGGCGAGGACCCACTTCGTCTCGGCGAGCACGGCCAAGATGTGGGCCCGCTCGGCTTCCCGAAGGTTCCTGGACCCTCCGGAGGGAGCGGCAGCAGAATGACCGGGCAGGTCGAGCCCCTCGAGGGGAACGCGGAGGACCGTCCCGCTCGTGAGAATCATGGCTCGCTCCACGAGGTTCTGGAGTTCGCGGATGTTGCCCGGCCAGTCGTACCGGGCGAGGGCCGTCATCATCTCGACAGGAATCGTGTCGACCTTCTTCTTCATCCGCCTCGAAAACTGCTGGACGAAGTGCCGGACGAGAAGCGGGATGTCCTCGGGCCTCTCGCGGAGAGGGGGGACATGGATCGGAAAGACGTTCAGCCGATAGAAGAGGTCGGCACGGAACTGCTGCTCGGCCACCATGGCGGAAAGATCACGATTCGTCGCCGCGATGAGGCGCGCATCCGTCCGGAGCGTGCGGGAACTCCCGATCCGCTCGAACTCGCGTTCTTGCAGGACCCGGAGGAGCTTGGGCTGGAGCGGGAGCGGGATCTCGCCGACCTCGTCGAGAAAGACGGTCCCGCCGCCCGCGAGTTCGAAGCGGCCGACCCGGTCGGCGACGGCCCCCGTGAAGGCGCCCTTCTGGTGGCCGAAGAGTTCGCTCTCTAGGAGCCCGGCCGGGATGGCCGCGCAGCTGAGCTTGACGAAGGTCTTCGTCCGCCGGGTGCTGAGATCGTGGATGGCGCGGGCGATCAGTTCCTTGCCCGAACCCGTCTCTCCGTGGATGAGGACGGTGGAGTCCGTCGGGGCCACGGTCTCGACGGCGTAGAGCGCGCGGCGCAACGCCGCGGACCGTCCGATGATGGTGTCGAAGTTGAGTTCGCTTCTGATCTCGTCCTCGAGGTAGAGCTTCTCCTCGGCGAGGCGGTCCTTCAACTCGGCAATCTCGCGATAGGCGAGGGCGTTGTCGAGCGCGGTGGCGACCTGGCCGGAAATCTGAGCCAGGAGTTCGATCTCGTGCGCTCCGAAAGGTGTCTCGCCCCGGCGGCTCAAGACGAAGACCCCGAGCGTGCGGCCTCCGCTGACGAGGGGGAAGGCGTGGCCGGCTGTGATCCCCTCGCGGCGGGCAACCTCCCAGGCCGGGCCAGCGGAGTCCCCAGTCCCGAACTCTCGCGGCTTTCCGGAGCGGAGCAAATCTTCCAGTTCGGCGGTGACTGCGACCTCTGAGCCCTCCCGCGCAAAGCCGCGGCTCTCGGGGAAGTCGAGAACGAAGACTCGAGCGGTTGTCCGGTCTTTTCCCGTCAGGACGATGCTGGCCGCGTCGCAGCGAAGTGACGTCCGGACGCTCGCGGCAATCGAGCGGAGGAGGCTCTCGAGATCGAGGTTCGACAGGATCCTCCGGCCGACTTCCAGGACGAGGCGCAAGCTCTCGTTGCTCTCGATCAGGCGGGCGCGGGCGTCCTTCAGCCTTTCGAAGTTGGCGGCGTCGTCGATGGCAAGCGCGACCTGATCCGCGGCCAGAGTGAAGAGGTCTCTCTCCGCGGCGGGATAGGCGTCCGGGCGGTGACAGGCGATGGCGAGCGTTCCGAGGCGCCGGTGAACCGTCGCCAGAGGCACGGCGACGAACGACCGGATGTCGAAACGCGAGAGGCCCTCCTCGAGGGACGGGAAGCGACGGGCGCCCTCGGCAGGCGGAACGGAGTAGGTGAGCTGGCTCTCGAAGACCCAGCGGCTGACGGAGCCTTCAGGCGGGATGGCGCTGGCAGGCGAAAGGATCGAACGGTTCTCGACATCCAGGACGTACCAGGCGGGGCCGTCCTTGACGACGTCCTGCAGAAAGAGGCTCAGGTAATCGAAGGGGAGGAGAGCCGACAGCTCGCGAGCGACCGAGCGGATGAGGGTCTCGGGCTCCCGGATGGACCCGAGCCTCGTCGCCAGCCCGAGGAGCGATCTGAGCCTCCCTGCTGCCGATGCCGTCGCCTCCGCGCCTTCCAGCTCCCTCATCCCCGCCAGACTCCCGTTTTCAGGATACCGCCGTTGATCGGTTTCTGGCCCGGAGAGATCCCGGAGGGGCCCCTACGATTCCGGTGTTCTCATCAGGTCCCACCACCGCTCGCGAACGCGTCCGGTGTCCGCTGGATTGCCCCGCCGACTGCCGCGAGGGCTGTGGTTTGACACGCTTATGGAGGGAGTTCATGGCTGACCCATCGAAGGTCCCGGGGCCGGCCTGGGAACCCGGAGGCACCGGGACGCAAGGGCGGACGGAAGCGGCGCTTCGTGATCTGCCAACGCTGACCCGTGGAGGCGGAGGCGCGCAGACCGGCACCGAGACCGGTGAGGGTGAGCGAATCGGCCCCTACCGGCTCCTCGATGTGCTGGGCGAGGGAGGCTTCGGTTCGGTTCACCTGGCGGAGCAGAGCGAGCCGGTGAAGCGCCGGGTGGTGTGCGCGGGGTCTTGCTCATCTCTACACCGCCTGGAACAAGGCCGAGCCGGGCAGGGGCTACGGCGTCAGAGGCACGGAGTGGAAGGCGAAGGTGGCGGGCCCCAGGGCCGGCATCAGCAGCCCGTAGTCGACGCCAATCCGCAGGACCTTGAGTGCGAGGAAAAGGGGAAGCTCCTCAAAAAGGGCCGCAAGGCGGGGTTCGGTATCCTCAGCGCCGAAAAGGAGGTCCCATGGACGACGACCGCTCCCCTGTGGCGATCTCGCTCGATCTCGACTTCGTCAGCCGCTTCTTGAAGCGCCTCCAGCTCCTTGACCGGCGGAGGTAGCCCGTGTCGCCGTTCGACCAGGCGCTCGCGGCCCTCGTTTCCGCCGTCGGGATGGCGACGGGAGCGGCGTACCTCCCGCAGGCGGCACGCATCTGGCGGCGGAGGAGTTCCGACGATGTCTCTGTCGTCACCTACCTCCTCTTCCTCGGCGGCCAGGCCGTCTACCTTCTCTATGGCGTTCGCTTCCAGCAGACTCCCATCGTTATCGGGATGGCGGCGAACATGATCGGCAACCTCGCGGTCATCCTCTCGGCGTTGCGGTTCCGGACTCGCACGGGGGTGTAACTCTCGACCGGAGTGCCCTCGAAGAGCACGGACGAGACGAAATCGAGCACGAAGTGAGGCCCCTCACCGGTCCAAAGAGGCATGGCCCGCAGGGTCACAGAAACCGTTACTTCACCGGCTTCCGATTCGAGAAGTCGGGAGCCACTGCCGTGATCCGGATGGGACTCGGGTTCCCGCGCACCATGGCTTCGCCGACTGGACTTCCGGGGCGGCTGTCGCGGAACCACTGCGGCGTCACCGTGATGTTTCCGGCCTTCAGCAACTTGATTTCGAACGCAGCCCGCGTCGAGGAGGAACCTGTCGACACAGGTCCGCTGACGGAGTAGATGCCGCCGGCTGCGACGGCCAGCATCGCGGCAGCCGGGCCACCCGTGTCGACGTGATCAACTCCTTCGCCATCGACGACGAGGGTGACCGTTTCGCCAACGTTGTATTTGTTGTCGGAACGGAACGGATGGAGAGAGAGCTTCGTGATCTTCGTCTTGAACGCCTTGACCTTCACGCGCTCTTCACCCGATACGAAGTGAATCTTGATCGTGGCTTCGTCTCCATCGGGATTCGACAGAGCGACTCCGACCTTGATCTCGATGGCGCTATTGGTTCCCATGATCCGCCGGCCAATCGACGGAGTGAAGCCGGAATCGGTCGACGAGACACCCGTGGCCAGGTCCATGAACTGTCCTTTGACCATGATGCTGTTCGCCGCGGACGGATCGACGAACACGGGGATCGTCGCGCCAGGCGTAAACGTCTTGCTGTGCGCGCTGATCTCGCTGACTCCGGCCGATGCTTCGGATGCCAGCAAGGTGAGCCGGAACGTGTCAACAAGATTGAGACAGGTGGTCGCTCGAAATAGTGAGCGACCGATGAGGGGAAGGGGTGAACGGGAGCGGGGGACGCTGTCCCCCGAGCCCCCTGGGATTTAGCGCATTGGGGC
>JAJVIN010000026.1 GCA_022071945.1 Thermoanaerobaculia bacterium
CCGAGAGAGCGCCTCCCCGCAAGGTCCGAGAGAGCGAGCACATCGCTCCGGCAGGCCCGCGCGCGCGCCACCCCGTCACTCGTAGCGGAGGGCCTCCGTGATCTTCATTCGCTTCGCGCGCCGGGCGGGCATGAGCGAGGCCGCCCAGACCAGAAGCCCTCCCACCACGGCTATCCCCAGAATGTGGAGGGGCTCCGGCTTGAAGGGCAGCCACGTCAAGTAATAGACCTTGGCGATCTCGGGCGGAAAGCGAACCGCCCGCGTCACCGTCATCAGCCAGCAGACGAGGAGCCCGAACACGATCCCGATCGCGAGTCCCGCCCCTCCAAGGAGGAGCCCCGCATACCGGATCGTCCTCGCGAGCTGCCTCGGAGGCGCGCCCAGGGCCGCGAGAACGCCCGCCTCGCGGGTCTTTGCCGCCAGCAGCACCACGAGGGCGGAGATCACCGTCCCCGCCGCCACGGCCACAATGAGGGCGAGCCCGACGAACAGGAGCGTCTGCTGCATGGCCAGGGCCTCGAAGAGATCCCGGTTGAGGGCCTTCCAGTCGAGGACCGTCGTCAACGGACCGACGGCTTTCCGCGCGGCCTCGACGGTCTTCTCGCTTTCGGATGGCTTCTCCAGCTTCAGCTCCCAGAGCCCCTGGCGCGCGTCGGGGGGCGCGACCTCCTCGAAAGCCGAAAGCGGGACGACGGCCCAGCCGTCATCCACCTCGGAGAATCCCGTCTCCACGATCGCCTCGACAGAGAGAAGCGAGCGCCTGGGTGGCGCCACCCCCTGTGTCATCGAGAGCGTCGCCGTCTCGAGAACGAGGGTGTCCCCTTCCCTGGCGCCGAGACGCCTCGCCAGGCCGATCCCGAAGAGGGCGGGAATCGCCCGGTTCTCGGGGTTCTTCGGAGCGAGCTTCTTCGGAAGATCCGGCACGCGCGCCAGGAGCCGCGTGGTCGAGAGCCCCGACGGAATCTCGATCCCCTTCACCATCACGTCGATCCCGGAGGGAGCCGCCCGTGACAGGACGAGGCCTGGAGCAAAGGCCGTTCTCGCCACGAAGAGGACGCCCGGGAGCTCGGCAAGCTTTTCGCGAAACCCCGGCTCCTCGGTCTCGATCGGCGGGACGACGAGGACCTCCGCGTTCGTCCCGGCGAGCTTCTCGGCGAGCTCGTTCCTGTAGCCCGACATCAACCCCATGGCCACGACGAGCGCGGCCACGCCGATCGCGATCCCCGTCAGGGCGAGCTTGGAAACCGCGCCGAGAAGGCGGCCCTGGTTCCCCCAGAGAAACCGCCTCGCGAGAAACAGGGAGATGTTCAAGAACCGGCCGCGACCAGGCCGGCGAACTCGGCAAAGAGCGCGTCGGAGTCGTGCGGACCGGGAGCGGATTCGGGATGGTACTGGACGGCAAACACGGGCCTGCCGTCGAGACGGAACCCCTCGCACGTCTCGTCGTTCAGGTTGAGGTGCGTCATCCGGGCCCCGGGCGGCAGCGTCGCGGGATCGACCGCGAACCCGTGGTTCTGCGAGGTGATCGCGACCGTGCCCGTCACGAGGTCCCTCACCGGGTGATTCACCCCGCGGTGGCCGAACTTCAACTTGAACGTCCGGGCGCCAAGGGCGAGACCCAGGAGCTGATGCCCGAGACAGATCCCGAAGATGGGCTTTCCGGTCTCGAGAAGCTCCTGTATGACCGCGACACACTGGGGAAGGGCCGCCGGATCGCCCGGACCGTTGGAGAGGAAGTAGCCCGAAAAGCCGCCCGCCTTCAGCTGGTCCGCCGAGACCGCCGCCGGAAAGACCGTGCCGGAAAGGCCGTGGGCCGAAAGCCGTCTGACGATGTTCTTCTTGATCCCGTAGTCGATCGCGGCGATGCGCGGCGCTCCAGAAGGACCGAAGTCGTAGGGACGGGACGTGCCGGCGGCAAGGGCGAGGGCCGCCCCGGTCATCTCCGGCTGCTCGAGGATCCGGCCGCGCAGCTCTTCCTTCCCGTCCTCGGAGAGAAGCTCGGTCGTGACCACGCCCCTCATCGCGCCGAGCGACCGGAGGTGTCTGACGAGGGCGCGGGTGTCGATGCCGTCGATGCCCGGAATCCCCGCGGCGTGAAGGGCCGCGTGAATGGTCCTTCGACCTCTCTGGTTCGAGAAGCGCGCCGGGAAATGCCGGGCGCAAAACGCGGCGACCTGTATGCGGTCGGATTCGCCGTCCTCGTCGTTCAATCCGTAGTTGCCGACGTGCGAGGCCGTCATCACGACGATCTGGCCCCGGTACGAGGGGTCCGTGAGGGTCTCCTGGTAGCCCGCCATGGCCGTGTTGAAGACGACCTCGCCGAACGCCGTGCCGGGAGCTCCGTGGGCAAAGCCCGGAAAGACCCGGCCGTCCTCGAGCATCAGAACGGCAGGCTGGTGGCTCACAGCGACCGCCCCACCGCCTCGGCAATCGGCCGAAGTTGCTTCATCAGGTCGGCGAACATGTCGGGAGTCAAGGCCTGCGGCCCGTCGGAGAGGGCCTCCTCGGGCTTGTGGTGAACCTCGACCGCGATCCCGTCCGCTCCGGCCGCGATCGCGGCGCGCGACATCGGGATGACCTTGTTTCGCTTGCCCGTCCCGTGAGAGGGATCGACCAGGATCGGCAGGTGCGAGATCCGCTTCACCGCCGGGATGATGGCGAGGTCGAGCGTGTTGCGGGTGAAGTCGGAAAACGTCCTCACGCCCCGCTCGCAAAGGATGACGTTCGGGTTCCCCTCCGCCATGACGTACTCGGCGGCCAGGAGGAACTCCTCGAGCGTGGCCGACATCCCGCGCTTGAGAAGCACGGGCTTGCCCGTCCGGCCGGCAGCCTTCAGGAGCTCGAAGTTCTGCATGTTTCGGGCACCGATCTGCAGACAGTCGGCCTTCGACGCCACGAGTTCGACCGAGGCGGTGTCGAGGACCTCCGTGACGACGGGAAGCCCGGTCTCCTCCCGGGCGGCGGCGAGGATGTCGAGTCCCTTGTCTCCGAGGCCCTGGAACGAATACGGTGACGTGCGGGGCTTGAAGGCGCCGCCTCTCAGGAGGTCCGCGCCGCGCTCCTTGACGGCTTTCGCGATCGTGACGGTCTGTTCGAGAGTCTCCACGGCGCAGGGGCCCGCGATGACGATCGTCCGGGTGCCGCCGACCGGCACGCCCCCCACCGGAACGACCGTGTCGGAGGGGTGGAACTCGCGCGAGACGAGCTTGTAGGGGTGAGAGACCGGGATGATCTCCAAGACGCCCGGGAGGTTCTCGAAGGCGGCCGTGTCCACGGCCCCCTTGTTGCCGGTGACGCCGACGGCAGTGCGGAGCTCCCCGGGGATCGGGTGCGGGGTCAGTCCATGGGCTTCGATCGCCGCAACGACTCTCTGGATGTCTTCCTGGCTCGCCGAGCGATCCATGACGATGAGCACGAAACAACCTCCGGCCGGCGGAGCCAGCCGCGGCGTTTATACTTCATTCCCAGAGGAAACAGAGCCCGGAACGGGGCGGGGAGGCCTCCTATGGTACGCATGGCGCGCGGCATTGTCTTGAGCGGACTTCTTCTCCTTTCGGTGGGGGCCGGCTCCCTCGTGGCGGAGCGGACGCAGTACTCGATCTATCTGAAGGACCGCAAGGACCCTGTTTTCGCCCGGAAGAAGCCCGAGCTTCGAGAGGGCTTTTTCCACTTCCAGGACTTGGCCGGGAACTATCAAAAGATCAAGGTCTCGGAAGTGGATGAGGCCAAGACAAATAAGGTCAACGAGGAGGGCTTGGGCGGGACTTATGCCTTGCCGGGACAGGGAGTGACTCTGCAGCCGATCGTGGCCCCCAAGCCCACCGGCTCGATGCTGGGCGAGATCGCCCGGCAGAGGCGGGGAGAGCTCAAGAACCCATCGGCGGTCTTCGATCCGGCTCCTCCGACTCCCGAGGCGATGGAGAGGTTCCAGCAGCCGGCAAAGACTCCCGAGACCGGTAAGTCCGCCGTCTCGTCACCGCTGCACGACGCGTTCATGCGAGCCCTCGAGACCGCCGGCGTGAGGAGCCCCAGCATCAGTTCCCTGCCAAACGGCATCAAGATCCAGGCCACGACGGACACGGAGCAGCAGGTGTTCTCCGCGATCGGGGCGGCGGCCCGGGCGTTGAAGGAAGTACGCACTCAGGGACAGTCCGTTGACCGGGTCGACCTGACGCTCACGACCAGCGGGGGCGAAACGGCCGGCAGGTTCCTCTTGACCGTGGACGACGCCGAGAACCTCCTGACCGGCAAGGTGAGCGCGGCGAAGTACTTCCTCGCGAGCGTCCAGTTCTGATCTCCCGGAACGAGGCGGCCCTCTCGAACCTCTCTCGAGAAGGCCGCTTGAACCGCCGCCTCCGGAGGCTCGCATGAACAACGGAACCTTCGTCGTCGTCCACCTCGTGAACCCGAAAGAGAAGTACTGGGGGATCCTCCGGGTCCTCGGTGCCGCCGGGTTGACGATCCGCGGGATCGACGTGGACCTCTTCGACGAATGGGCCCGGCAGGTCCGGAACCTACCCGAGGCCGAGCTCGGCCTGGCGACGCTCTTCGTTCCCATGCACCGCGTCGAGAAAGTATTCGAGGACGCCAGGATCGGCGCCGTCGGGAGCTACCAGGAGCGCTTTTTCGACCTCGTCGGGCGAACGGTGCGGGACTTCATCGGGGACGAGACCGGCGCCGGCGCAGGATCGCCGAACTGACGAGACGCCTCCCGGAGGCGGCATTCCCTCTCCCAACACCTCCCCTTACGAAGGGGAGGTCGGGCCGTGAGGCCCGGGAGGGGTCAGCGCCCGTCCAGATTGCATTCTGATCGCCACTCTGATTCGCCCGTGGACCCCTCCGCCTCTGCCGAGGCACCTCCCCTTCGTAAGGGGAGGCCAGAGCGAGCACCGGGCCGTAAGGCCCGGGAGGGGTCAGCGCCCGTCCAGACTGCAGTCTGATCGCCATTCTGATTCGCCCGTGGACCCCTCCGCCTCTGCCGAGGCACCTCCCCTTCGTAAGGCGAGGCCCGAGCGAGCACCGGGCCGTGAGGCCCGGGAGGGGTCAGCGCCCGTCCAGACTGCAGTCTGATCGCCACTCTGATTCGCCCGTGGACCCCTCCGCCTCTGCCGAGGCACCTCCCCTTCGTAAGGGGAGGCCAGAGCGAGCACCGGGCCGTAAGGCCCGGGAGGGGTCCTCGCGCCTCCGGCGCGGGTCAGGCCGGCACGTCGTGGAGGATGAGAGCCACGAGCCGGCCATCCATGAAGCGAAACGGCACGGCCCTGACCATCAGGTCGAGCGACGCCGGCGTCCCCGTGTTGACGTGGATCTGGCACTCGCGATCGACGGGGTGGCCGCTCGACTGCGCGAGCAGGATGGCGGCGACCGCCCCGCAGTCCATACAGTGTGGCCCCGTCCCGCACCCGCCCGGATGATCCTCCGCATGGACGCACTTGAGGGCCTCTCCCGGCCGCAGACCGATCAGGGAGACCGCGCTCACGGCGCCAATCCGCCGGAGCAGCCCGTCGTTGACCGCAACGATCTGCCGCTCGGCGTTGAGGATCGCGACGATCTCGCCCGAGATCCTCATCAGGGCCGATGCCAGAGGATCCGCGGAGATCGCTTCCGCCATCTCGCGCAAGGTGTTCTCATCCGCCCGGCTTGCCGGGGCGAAGTGAGTCTCTGGGACGGACTCCCGAGTCCCCTCGACGGAGACACGAGGAACCGGCGGATCCCCGGTGGAAACCATGGCGGCCCCCTCTTCGAGTCGTTTGTTGGATTATAGGCGCCGGCGGGTCCGGGGGCTGAACGAGAAAACGGTTCTCAGGCTGTCACGAGAGACTCGAGCTCCGCGTCCTTGCGCTCCCAGACCTCTCGCAACCAGGTCTGGAACTCCTGACGGAATTCCCCATCACCGTCGTAGTCGCGGTTCTTGAAGTGAGCCGGAATGGGGAAGGCACGGACCTTCAGGCGTACCCGCGAGAGCTGTCCCGAGATCAGGTGCCAGAACGTCGGGACCCTGTCCGGGTAGACGATCGTCACGTCGAGAAACGAGTCGAGGTGGTCTCCGAGCGCCGCCAGGACGGCCGCCGTCCCGCCCGCCTTGGGGAGGAGGAGCCTCGCGTAGGGGGATTTCTGCCTCTCGTGCTTGGCAGGGGTGAACCTCGTTCCCTCGACGAAGTTCAGGATCGTGACCGGTGAGCCGCGGAACTTCTCGCAGGCCTTCTTCGTCGTCTCCATGTCCTTGCCCTTCATCTCCGGGTGCTTTTCGAGGAACTCTTTCGAGTGCCGGTGCATGAAGGGAAAGTCGAGGGCCCACCAGGCGAGTCCGAGGACCGGCACCCAGAAGAGCTCCTTCTTGATGAAGAACCGCAGGAGGGGGATCTTCCGGTTGAAGGCGAGCTGGAGCGCCACGATGTCGACCCACGTCTGATGGTTCGAGATGACGAGGTAGGAGCGCCTCGGCTCGAGCCCCTCGAGGCCCTCGAACCGCCACTCGATCTTCTGCGTGGCGGCAAGACCCCAGCGGTTTCCGCTGATCCAGGCTTCCGCGATCCCCGTCAGCACCCGGTCGAGACGGCGGCGGAATCCGGCAACGGGCACGGCCAGCTTGATCGCCGCGAAGACGAACAAGAGGGAACACCAGAAGACCGTGTTGATGCAGAAGAGGAGGAAGGTGAAGCTGCCCAGGATGGCTGGAGGCAAGAACGTCATGGCCTGTGGCTCCGGCTCGTGATCTTCGGGCCGCCCCGCGTTGCCTTCAGTGCCCGCCCCCCATTTTCTGGCTGAGCTCGAGAAGGATCCCGCCCGTCGCGGAGGGGTGAACGAACGCGACGAGGCAGCTGTGCGCCCCCTCGAAGGGCTCCTCGTTGATGAGGCGCACGCCCTTCTCCTTCAGGCGGGCCAGGACGGCCCGGACGTCGTCGACCTCCAGGCACACGTGGTGGATGCCCGGCCGGTTCTTCTGAAGGTACTTCGCGATCGGGCTCTCGGGCGAGGTGGGCTCGAGGAGCTCGAAAAACGACTCCCCCACGGGCCGGAACGACGTGAGGACCTTCTGCGAGTCCACTTCTTCCCGGTGGGTCTCGACGAGGTCCAGGAGGTCATAGAAGGCACCGTTTTTCCCGAGCGATTCGACAGCGATGCCGAGATGGGCAATCCTGAGGACCCGGCCCTTTTTTTCTTCAGTTTCCGTCTGACTCACGATGTGGCTCCTTGTTGAATTTCCGGAGGAGCTCCCAGGCCGCCCCGTGAGGGTCCTGGTTTCGAGCCTCGACCCTCGAGACGTTCTCCTCCAGGGAGGTCCCGAGCCCCCCTTCGGCACGGAGGCGCGCCAGGAGCTCGAACTGGACGATGGCCTCGATCCGCTTTCTGACTCTCTCACGCCGGCGAGCGGCGAACCCGTCCCCGCGAGCGAACTCCTGGTGCTTCGCAACCTCGGCCCTGAGGGCTGCAACCCCGGTTCCGTCCTTGGCGATCGTCTTCAAGACCGGGGGCAGCCATTCGCCGTGCTCCCCCATCTCGAGCATCTGCATGATCTCGAGGACCACTCGGTCCGCGCCTTCACGGTCGGACTTGTTGACGACGAAAATGTCCGCGACCTCCATCAGGCCGGCCTTGATCGCCTGGATGTCATCCCCCATTCCCGGCGTCAGGACGACGACACACGTCTCGGCCAGCTGAAAGACCTCGACCTCGTCCTGACCCACTCCGACGGTTTCCACGAGGATCTCGTCGAACCCCGAGGCATCGAGAATGTCGACCGCATCCGCGGTGGCCCGGGCGAGACCGCCGAACTGCCCGCGGGTCGCCATCGAGCGGATCAAGACTCCCGGGTCGGTGTAGAGGTCCTGCATCCGGATCCGGTCGCCTAGGATCGCACCGCCCGAGAACGGAGACGTGGGATCGACCGCAATGATGCCGACGCGTTTCTGCTCCTTGCGAGCGAGCCGCGCCATCGCGGCGGTGAGGGTCGACTTCCCGGCTCCCGGTGATCCTGTGAAGCCGGTGATGCGGGCCCGGCCCGTCCTCGGGTAGAGAAGGGCGAGGAGTTCCCGGAACTCCGGGAGTCCCGACTCCGCCCAGGTGATGCCGCGCGCAATCGCCGGTGTGCTTCCCGCGAGAATCCGTTCGGCGAGGGCGGAAGGTGAAAGGGAACGAGACATGACAGCCAGAGTCTAAGAGACGCGGCGGTTTCTTGACACCGAACCCCTGGCGACCGTAACTTACGCCGCGTGTCGAAGGGGCGTGACGCAGGCTTGATGACGGCGAAGACGTGGATTCTCATCCTCGTTCTTGCCGCCGTTCAGACCCTGCTCCTGGCCCCGCATAGACACGCGGTCGGCCTGGAGGAACAGGCCTGCTTTGCGTGTCAGACGAGCAGGGCGGCAACCATCGACATCCCGCCCGCGCCCCCTCTCGCCGAGCCGCGGCTCCAGCCGCAGGCGGCGGAAGACCGGCACGCACCCGAGGTCACTCTCCTCTGCCCCGTCCTCGAGCGCGGAAACCCGAGAAGCCCCCCAGCAGCCTGACCCACGGCATCCCTCGGCGATCAGGCTCGCCCTCGCACCTGTGCTTTTCGAGTCACGCTTTCTCTGAACGCGCTGCCCCTTTTTCGGGGCCGGCTTCCCAATCAGATTTCGAGGATGTAATGAAAGTCCGTGCTTCCATGAGGCTCGCGCTCGGCGCGGTCTCTCTGTGCGCAACCCTGACCTCTTTCGGTCAGACTCCATCCACCATCAGCGATGAAAAGCTGAAAGCCCTCGAGGCCCGGCAGAGCGAGATCCAGAAGACTCTGGAAGCACTGAAGGCTCCGGGTTCATCGGCCGAGGACAAGGCCCGGCTCGCTGCCCTCGAACAGCAGGTCAAGCAACTCCAGAAAGACATCGAGGCCCTGAAGACCGGGAGCGCGGCCCAGCCCTCTCCGGGACCCGTGGAGGCCAAAGGGCTGGTCACGAAGAGCTTCCCCCTCTTCGGTACGAGCGGCCAGGTGACCTCCGGCACGTCCTTCAATCCATCGATCTCGATCATTCCCGACATCGTCTACTACCGCGACAGCGAAAAGGGAGGCGCTCTCGAGATGATCGAGGAGGCCGATGGATTCCACGGAGCGCACGCGGAAGGCGGCCACGAGCACGGTGGCCTTTCCGAGGGGTTCAACCTCAGAGAGACCGAGATCGCCTTCAGCGCCTCCGTCGACCCCTATTTCGACGTCTGGGCCCTCTTTGCCGCCAGCGAGGAAGGTTTCTCGGCCGAAGAGGTCTACTTCCAGACGCGCCGGCTGCCGGCCGGTCTGACGCTGAAGGCCGGGAAGTTCCTCAGCGGTATCGGCTACGCCAACAAGCAGCACCCCCACCAGTGGGACTTCGTCGACCAGAACCTCCCCTACCAGCTCCTCCTCGGGGATCACGGCCTGAACGAGAAGGGAATCCAGATCTCCTGGCTCCCGAAGCTGCCGTTCTACCTCCAGCTCGGGGCCGAACTGCTTCAGGGTGAGAACGAGAAGATCGCGAACTACATGGGCGGGGACGAGTTCCCTTCAGAGGATCCTGATGCCGAGCCCGTGACCCTGTCGAGACAGGCCGGGCCACGGCTTTTCACCGGATTCGTCAAGATCGCCCCGGAAATCGGCTACGACCACGCCCTGCAGTTCGGCCTCTCCTACGCATCGAGCCAGAAGCACCAGGAGGTCCACGACGAGGATGGAGACGGGATCGCCGGCGAGGTCCTCGACGGCAAGGCCCAGCTCTTCGGGGCCGACCTCGTCTACAAGTACGACTCTCCCAGGGAGTACGGCGCGGGAGATCTCGTCTTGGTGACCGAGTACCTCTTCCGGAAGAAGGACCTCGACATCCTGGGCACCAACTCCTCCGCCGTCTCCAAGCAGGACGGCTTCTATTTCCAGGCTGTCTACGGCATTGCTCCTCGCCTTCAGCTCGCCGCCCGCTGTGAGGCCGCGGGTCTGACGAACGAGCAGAACGAAAACGGTGTGAATTCCAACTTCGGGACCTCGAAACGGTGGTCGGCCGCCCTGACGTTCAATCCGACCGAGTTCTCACGCATTCGGGCCCAGTACAACCGCGGGGAAATCTGGAGAGGCGGCGAAAAAGACAAGCTCGACCAGTTCATGTTGCAGGTACAGTTGTCCGTGGGCGCTCACGGCGCCCACAGGTTCTGAGGAGGCGGCCCAGATGAAGACATTCTTCGCCTCACTTCTTCTCACCCTGGCCGTTCCCGCCACGGCGGCTCTCAACGTCGTCACCACCACCTCCAGCATGGGGATGCTGGTGAGGTCCGTCGGGGGAGACGCCGTGAAGATCACGGTGATGGCTCCCCCCGACCGCGACGCCCACAAGCTGCAGGCGCGGCCCAGCATGATGGTGGCCTTGCGGAACGCCGACCTCCTCGTCGCCGTGGGGGCGGAGCTCGAGGTGGGGTGGCTCCCCGCCGCGCTCGAGGGCGCCGGGAACGGCAAGATCCAGCCAGGCTCCGCTGGCTACTTCGAGGCCGCGGCCCAGGTCCCCCTGCTGGAAGGAGGTAAGCCGGCCGACCGCGCGCAAGGAGATGTCCACCCCGCCGGGAACCCGCACCTCTACCTCGATCCCCCGCGGATGGCCACGATCGCGGAGGCCCTCGCGGGACGGCTCGCGTCCGTCGACCCGAAGAACGCCGAGCGGTACCGTCAAGGGGCCGCGGCGTTTCGAAAGGCCGTCGAGGCCCGCGTCCCGGGCTGGAAGCAGAAGGCGGCCGGCGTCAACGGCGTCGTCCCCTATCACAAGGACGTCAACTACCTGGCGGCGCTTCTGAACGTGCCCGTTCTGGGCTATGTCGAGCCCCTTCCCGGCATCCCGCCGACGGCCGCTCATCTGAAGGACCTCACCAGCCGGCTTCAGGGGCAAAAGGGTGTCATTCTCTACACCGAGTACCAGTCCGACCAGGGGCCGGCCTTTCTCGCCAAGAACCTCGGATGGCCGAAGGTCAGGCTTCCGCTCGAACCGGCCCTGGAGGCGACGGGTGAGGACTACTTGAAGTTGATGGATCGCTGGGTCGACGGGATAGCATCCGCCAAATGAGTGCGGAACCCCTTCTCCGGGTCGATCGCCTCGTTGCCGGCTACACGGGACCCGTGATGGGTCCCGTGTCCTTCGAGGTCAGCGAGGGTGAGGTCGTGGGCCTGAGGGGTCCGAACGGAGCGGGCAAGTCGACGCTCATTCGGGCCCTGTCGGGCTCCGCCCGGATCTTCGAGGGAACGATCCACATCCGGCCAGACGTGACCGTCGCGTACCAGCGGCAGCGTCCCGCCCGGCCGGCCGGAATCCCCCTGACGGGAGCCGAGCTCTTGCACTTGACGGGAGCTCACGAGCGAAAGCCGCCAGCGGGCCTCGAGCCCCTCTTGCAACAGCGGATCGACCGGATGAGCGGAGGTCAGTTCCAGCTTCTCGAAGTCTGGACGGTGATCGGGAGCCGCGCGGGGCTCGTCATCCTGGATGAGCCCACCAACAACATGGATCCGGGCACCGTCACCCGGCTGGCCGAGCTGCTGCACGAACCGGCAAAGGGGCGCGGCGTCCTGGTCGTCACACACGAGCAGTCTTTCCTGAAGACGGTGGCCACCCGCATCGTGGAGCTACCCGGGTGAACCTCTCGCTCGTCTTCGATCCGCTCTTTCGGATTCCGTTCTTCAACGGACTTCTCCTGGCCCTGGCGATCCCCCTCGTCGGCGCCTACGTCCGTCTTCGCGAGGAGTGGCTGGCGGCCCTCGGCCTGGCCCAGATCACCGCCGCCGGGGGGGTTGCCGCGATTCTCGTGGGGATTCACCCGCTCGCCGGGGCGCTCGGCTCGGCCGTCATCGCGGCGCTGATCAAGGGGAAGGCGGAACGGGCCGGAAACGACGTCTACGCCGTGATGATCCTGCTCGGCTGGTCGACGGCCCTCGTCGGAGCCGCCAACAGCGTCAAGGGTGAGGAACTCAGCCACATGCTTCTCGAGGGCCAGCTCTACTTCACGAACTGGGCCAATCTGGGATCCGCGATCGTGTTCGGGCTGCTCCTTGCGGTCGCCCTCCCGCGCGTCTCGCATAAGCTCCTCCTCGAGCGGTTCTTCCCCGAACACCTCGCGATGAACCGCCTCCCCGCCTGGCGCGTTCACACGGTTTTCGACATCCTGGTCGCCCTCGGAGTGGCCATGACGACGGAGTCGATCGGCGTGATGGCGACGTTCGGCCTCGTCTTTTTTCCCTCCTGGATCGCCTTCAGGCTGGCCCGCGGCTGGAAGAAGGCGCTCGGTCTGATCGCCCTGATCTCCGTCACTTCGTACCTGATCGCCTTCACGATCGCGATCAGCTTCAACCAGCCCTTCGCCCCGATCCTGGTCGGGGTTCTCCTGGTGATGAGCTTTCTGCGGTTCCTGGGCGGGACGAGCGAGCGGGCGTGACCACCCCGTAACACCGCCGTCATCGTCAGGTGCCCCCAGACGGTTCTCCTGGGCTCGCGCCCCAGCCACCGCTGGCGCGCCGCGCCTGGACTCCCCTCCGCTTCACTCTGCCCGGCACGCGGACAAGGGCCTAGACTAGGACTCGATGCCGGTCACCGGCCCGATTCCCCCTTCCATCGCGGCGATTGCGCCGGATGGAAAGCTCACGCCCCGAGAGCGGCGGCGATTGAAGCTCGAGATGGTCCGCCGCCGCTCCCGGCCCGGCACGGGCTCCAGCCTCGGCCTCCTTCGTCAGAGGACAGCGATGATCAACTGGCCCGACCTACGGGAAATCCTGCGCGGCCTGCCCTGGGCCATCGTCGGCGGGGTCGCGACCCGCGCCTACATGCCAGAACGCATGACCCAGGATCTGGATGTCTTGGTCCACGCCAACGACAGCCATGAGGCGGTCCGGCGCATGGAGGCCGCGGGGTATCGATTCGAGGGACCGCTCACGTTCCCGGGTGTGATCCTGCGATCTCCCGAGGGGATCGAGGTCGATCTTCTTTTCGGGGGATTCCCGTGGGTCCACGACGCTCTCGGCGCCACACGGCCGGACCCCGCCGGATACCCCGTGGTCGCCCTTCCGTACCTCGTCCTCCTCAAGATGTGGGCCACGCGCGACCAGGACTGGACGGACATCACCCGCATGCTGGGTCTGGCCTCCGAGGAAGACCTCGAGGCCGTCCGTGGCGTCATCGCAAACTTCAGCCCCGAGGATTCCGATGACCTCGAAACGATGATCTTCCTCGGCAAGCAAGAGATCTCGGAAGGGAAGTAGCATTCCCCTTCTATGGATGCCGCCCTCCTGACCGCCGTGGAGGCCTGGACACAGGCCGATCCCGATCCCCGCACCCGTGAAGAGTTGCAGACCCTCGTCGCAGAGGGCGACGAAGCCGCTCTGAAAGACCGGTTCGCCGGACGGCTCGAGTTCGGCACCGCCGGACTGCGGGGTCTCATCGGCGCGGGACCCAACCGGATGAACCGCGCCGTCGTGCGCCAGGCCTCCGCTGGACTCGCCCGCTACGTCCTGGCGAAGATCCCCCGGGCGCGGAGCCGCGGCATCGTCGTCGCCCGCGACGCCCGCCGGATGAGCGACGTCTTCGCGCTCGACGCCGCGGGCGTCTTCGCGTCGTACGGGCTCCCGGTCTGGTTCTTCCCGGAACCGGTCCCCACCCCGCTCGGCGCCTTCGCCACCCGGCATCTCAACGCCGCCGCTGGCGTGGTCGTGACGGCGAGCCACAACCCGCCCCAGTACAACGGCTACAAGGTCTACTGGGAAAACGCCGCTCAGATCATCCCGCCCCACGATTCCGGCATCGCCGCCGAGATCGAGGCCGTCACCGCGGCGGGCGAGATCGCCGTTCTCTCCGAGGATGAGGCTATGGGGATGGATCTCTGGCACACCCTCAGCGAGGAGGTCGGCCTCGAGTACCTGCGCCAGATCGGTCTTCTGCCTCCGCACAAGGCCGTGGGACGCGATCTCTCGATCGTCTACACCGCCCTTCACGGCGTCGGGAGCCGATGGACCGGGATGGCCCTGGCCGAATCAGGGTTTTCGAAGGTCTTCCCCGTGGCCGAGCAGGACACTCCCGACGGTGCGTTCCCGACCGTGAACTTCCCCAACCCCGAGGAACCCGGCGCCCTCGACCTCGCGCTCGCGCTCGCCGAAAAGGAGGGGGCGGAGATCCTGATCGCCAACGATCCCGACGCCGACCGTCTCGCAGCCGGAGCCCGCGGGAAGGACGGCTCGATGCGAATCCTGACCGGAAACGAGCTCGGCGTCCTTCTCGGCCACTACTGCCTGACCCACGCGGAAGGCGGACCCGAGGAGGCGCTCCTTCTCACCACGATCGTCTCGTCCGCGCAGCTCGGAGCCATCTGCCGCGCACGCGGTGCCGCGTACGGCGAAACGCTGACCGGCTTCAAGTGGATCATGAACCGCGCGCTCGAGCTCGAGGACGAGACCGGGAGGAACTTCGTCTTCGGGTACGAGGAGGCCCTCGGCTACTGCCCCGGACGCGTCGTCCGCGACAAGGACGGCATCAGCTCGGCCCTGGTCTTCGCCGACATGGCGGCCTGGTGCAAGAGCCGCGGCGTCACGGTCTGGGGCTACCTCGAGGAAATCCAGAGGGAGCATGGGCTGTTTCTCTCGGGCCAGAAGAACTTCACGTTCACCGGCGCCGAAGGCGCCGGCATCATCGCGTCGATCATGGAGGGCTTCCGGACGTCCCCGCCGGCCGCCATCGGAAACCTCGCGGTTGTGACGATGAAGGACTACAAGAAGCGCGTGGCGATCGAGGGAGGCACGACGACGACGCTCTCCCTTCCCGCATCGAACGTCATCGCGTTCGAGCTCGAGGGAGGCTCTCGCGTAACCCTGCGGCCTTCTGGAACGGAACCGAAGATCAAGTACTACTTCGAGCTGAAGGAGACCCTCGCAGCAACCGAGCCGATGTCCCGGGCGAAGGAGCGGGGCGAGGAGCATCTCCACGAGTTGATGACGCACTTCGTCCTTCTGGCGAAGGAGCGCGGACAGCCCTGAAGCCCCCGGGGGACCCGCGCTTCCCGAGGGTCAGAAGACGAAATTCGTGGGGCACGCCGATCTTCTCGTAGACCGCGACGGCGCGCCCCCACCCTCCCCCGCCCTCGTGCGCGCCCCCGCGGGGGGAGCCGGGGGCAGCGCACAGCTTGCCCCCGGCTAATCTCTCCCGCCCCGCAGGGGCCCAGGAGATTAGCCGGGGACAAACGCAGTGCTGTCCCCGGCTCCCGTGGTTTCCCGCCCGGATCACCTCCACCCAGAAGAGGCCAGTGAGGTCAGTGGGGACAGGTTCTTTGGGAATCAGGGACAGGCATTTCAGACCATTTCAGACCATTTCAGACCGCGGGCAGAGACCCGCCATCTCGGCTATCAGGGCTATCAGGGACAGACATTCTCGGCTTTAGTCGGGACAGGCTTTCTCGGCAGACCCACCTGGGTGACCCGAGCCGTCGCCCGGGTCACCCAGGCCGGCCGACGCCTACTTCGGGAGGGGCTCGAGGAGTTGGAGCACCAGCTTCTTCTCCGGCTTGTTGCTCTTGCTCCACTTCGCGAGGGTGGCGACGTTCTGATCTGTCGAGACTGAGAGTTCCTCGAGCTTGGCCAACGCCATGGCCTTCTGGGCGTCGGTCCCCATGAAGCGCACGAGGCCGAGGGTGAGAATCGCCTCTCCGCGGAACCTCATCTCCGTTTCCTTGGCGATCACATCGAGGATCGTCGTGACCTTTGCATCCGGCACCGAAAGGGACGGATCTCCCGAAGCGTCGATACGCAGGTACGGACTCAGGTCGACCCTCGTCACACGCTCGGACGAGAGGAGCTTCTGGGGAGCGTACTCGCTCAGGACGATGGGTGCCGACAGGGACAGGCTTTCTCGGCAGACCCGCCTGGGTGACCCGAGCCGTCGCCCGGGTCACCCAGGCCGGCCGATGCCTACTTTGGGAGGGGCTCGAGGAGTTGGAGCACCAGCTTCTTCTCCGGCTTGTTGCTCTTGCTCCACTTCGCGAGGGTGGCGACGTTCTGATCTGTCGAGACTGAGAGTTCCTCGAGCTTGGCCAACGCCATGGCCTTCTGGGCGTCGGTCCCCATGAAGCGCACGAGGCCGAGGGTGAGAATCGCCTCTCCGCGGAACCTCATCTCCGTTTCCTTGGCGATCACATCGAGGATCGTCGTGACCTTTGCATCCGGCACCGAAAGAGACGGATCTCCCGAGGCGTCGATACGCAGGTACGGACTCAGGTCGACCCTCGTCACACGCTCGGACGAGAGGAGCTTCTGGGGAGCGTACTCGCTCAGGACGATGGAAGCGGTGAGAGCCAGCGAAGCTTCGCCCTTACGGACCGCGGTCCGGTAGATCCCATCCGCGCCCGCGCGAATGCAGGCGAGGCCCACGAGATCGGCGATCAGCGTCGTTCCTTCCTGCCGGACGAGCCGTCCGAGCCGGATGGCGCGGCGAAAGTCCGCCATCGCCTTGCCGGGATCTTCCGCCGCGAGTCCCCGCGCGACCCACGAGCGGGCGAGCGTGAGAGGAACCATCAGGTTGGGAAGTTGAGTCTCCCAGCCCTCCAGAGGGAAGAACTCCGGGTAGAAGCGCATCGTGGCCTGGTCGCACCACGGTTCCGCCTCGAGCAGAAGAGGATCGCCCGGCGGGAGGACCTTCCCGAGCCAGGACGGTCCATCGACACGGCGGTTCATCGCCGCGTCCGCCTCGGCGAAGCGGCTCCCGTTCGGCTTGGCGAAATCCTTGAAGTAGAGACCGGCATTTGCGGGACCGTTGCCCAGAGGAGCCAACAGGTCGAGATCCGTTCGGAACTGAATGGGCCAGTCCGCGCTCTCCTTACAGGCCCAGCACGGGAACGACAGGGAGGAGAGTCCGGCGGCACGCGGTGCCGGGACCGTCGCGGCCGGAGGGGCCTGCGGCGCCACCCGGGCGGCCGCCTGACGCTCGGCACCCGTCTCAGCTATCAGCCGGACCGCGAGGAGGCCGCCGAGAACGGCCACAACTCCGGCGGCACCCAGGACCTGCCAGCGGAAGCGGTTTCTGATTCCCATGTTCATGACGAGGTCTCCTTTTGATTCGAGACGCGAGGTCTCTGTGGAACGGGCGTTTCAAGAGTCGAGGGCGGCGCCGGGGCAGTCACGCCTGGCGACCGTGCGTCCAGGTCGATGCGCGGGAGGGTCGCGACGGCGGCGAGCTCGTCGCCCCCTTCGCGAACAGACACCGAAAGAGGCAGCGCCGAGGGGCCCGCAACGGCTTGTCGGCGCTGGGGAATCAGGAGGTTGAACAGAACGAGAACCACGACGGCGAAACTCCAGGCGAGGCGGAGTCCGGGACTCCCCCAGATGAGGGTCCAGCGATCGGGCGGCAGCGGCCTTGCCAGGGCCTCTCGCGCCCGGGAAAGAACGTGTTCCCGAAGCTCCGGAGGAGGGGCCGGAGGCCGGAGCCCCCTGAAGAGGGATTCGTGCGAGCGATGTTCGTCCTTCATGCCGTGCCCTCCAGGAGACGGCGGAGCTTGCGGATGCCGAGACGGTAGCGGCTCGCCGCCGTGAACCCCGGCACCCCGGTGATCGTCCCGATCTCCGCGAACGTGTAACCCTCGAAATGGTGGAGGTAGACCACATCCCGCTGGACGGGCGGAAGCTCTCCGAGAAGACGCGAGGCCTTCGCGGCATCCAGGGCTCTTCCGCCGTCGTTCTCCGGGGCGGCAAGGAACGGCACATCCTCGATGCGGGACGTTCTCTGCCTTCCCCGCCGGCGTGTCAGGTCCACGGCGACGTTGTGCGTGAGCTTCAGGAGCCAGGCCTTCGGGGCCTTCACGGCCAAGAGCCGGTTTCGATCCGTGACCAGCCGGAGAAAGACCTCCTGGACCACCTCGGAAGCGTCCTGGACCGACCCCGTCCGCCAGAGGGCCAGACCAAAGACAGACCCCGAAGCAAGGGTATAGAGATCCCCGAAGGCCTCTGTATCGTCCGCCGCGATCCGCGAGAAGACCGCCTTCCAGTCCACGCCGGGATCCGCCGTCCGGGGCCGGGCGTCTTCGTCCTTCCCGCTCGCTCGCAACCCGAAGCCCATCTCCGAAGCCGCTCCCTCTCCCCTTGCCATGCCAGTAGAGTCGATCGAGCGCGTGCTCCTTGTCACTCCCGGGGAAAAGAATTCGCGACCGGCTCCGTTTCTATGAGCGCTTCTCGTCGCGCTCAATCCTTCCGTCGACGATCTCGATGACCCTCTCGCACTGCACCGCAAGTCTCTGATCGTGGGTGACGATCAGAAAAGAGGTCTTCTCGACCCGGTTGAACTCGCGCATCAGCTCGAAGACCTGGTGTCCCGTCTCCTGGTCGAGGTTCCCTGTCGGCTCGTCGGCCAGGACGAGAAGCGGCTTCATCGCCAGGGCCCTGGCGATCGCGACACGCTGCTGCTGGCCTCCCGAGAGATCCGTCGCCCGGTTGTTCATCCGGTCGGAGAGCCCGATCCGGGACAGAAGCTCTCTCGCGCGCTCGCGCATGCCGGGCTTCTCCTTCCCCGCGAGCGCCATCATCGGCAGAACGACGTTCTCGAGAGCCGTGAACTCGGGCAGGAGATGGTGGAACTGGAAGATGAATCCGAGCTTGTAGCCCCGGAACATCGCCCTCTCGTCATCCGACAGGCTCTCGACATCCCGCTCGTCGAACGTGATCCGGCCTTCCGTCGCCCGGTCGAGAAGACCGAGAAGGTGCAGGAGCGTGCTCTTCCCGGACCCCGACGGTCCGATCAGAGCCGCAAATTCGCCGCGGTGGAGAGCGAGGTCGATCCCGTGAAGCACTTCCGTCCGGGCGACACCCTCGCCGTAGGACTTCTTCACGCCCAGAAGGCTCATCAACGGATCAGCCATACCGGATGACCTCGGCGGGATCGAGCTGGGCCGCCCGGCGGGCCGGGATGACGGCGGCCAGAAGTCCAACAGTCGTGGCCACGAGGGCGGACCGGGCAAAAAGCACGAGAGTCAGAGCGACGGGAAACGTCGCCGAACCATCCGGGTTCTTGGCCAGGCTCGCGAAGAAGAGCGCCAGGCCGGAACCGATCATGAGGCCCAGCGCCGAGCCGGCAAGCCCGAGGATCGCGCCTTCCAGAAGGAAGATCCTCGTCACGCGGCCCGTGGTCGTTCCCATCGCCTTCAGGATCCCGATCTCCCGCGACTTCTGCACGACCGAGACGACCAGGACGCTCGTGATGCCGAGGGCCACGGCGACGATGACGAAGACCTGGATCATCACGCTCGACGCGCTCTGCGACCGCAACCCGATCAGGAGCTGGGTATTGAGCTTCATCCAGCTCTCGGCGGACAACCCGGTCACCCGTCCCAGTTCCTGGGCCACGTCCTCCGCGTCGAAGATCTCCCGGACCTTGACCTCAATCGACGAGATCCCGCCCGTCAGATCGAGGAGCGTCTGCGCGGCCCGGATCGGGACGAACACCCAGCGCTCGTTGAGATCCTTGTTGCCGACGTCGAACACCCCCTTGATGAGAAAGACCTCGCTTTTGCCGCCGGCCGTCGTCAGACGGACCTTGTCGCCGGTTTCGAGCCCGAAGTCCTTCGCGAGCTCCACGCCGATGAGGGCCTCGTCACCGGCCAGCTCGTACGTCCCCTCGATCAGTCTCGCGGGCAAATCGATGATGGCCCGGTACCGCTCCGGATCGATTCCCCGGAGCGCGATCGACTTGTTGGCATTTCCTCGAAGGGCAAAGGCCGCGCCGGACACCAGGGGCGCGACCGCGGTGACACGCGGGTTGCCCGCGGCCTCATCGAGCGTCTGCTGCCAGCGCAGGATCGACCGGAGACGCTGGGCGGGCTCTTCGAGGCGAGACATCACGAGCTCGTCGGCGCCCGCTTTCTTCATCGGCCGGACCGCGTCGTCGGGCATCCGGAGGATGACGTGAGGCTGGGTCCCCAGGGTCCTCTCTATGAGCGAATCCTGCAGGCCGTTGATGAGAGCCGAGAGAAAAACGATCACGCCCACGCCGACACCAATGCCGAGGAGGATGAGGATGGTCTGAGCTCGCCCTTCCCTCAGGAACCGGACGGCCACGACCCACTCGAATGGCATCGGTCAGCCCTTCCCGCGCCGTGCGCGGTCTCCATCGCCAACGGCGACTTTCGAGGGCCGGATCACGGCCTCGCCCTCGGAAACCCCCTCCAGGATCTCGACGTGTCCGCCCCCGCGCAACCCGAGCTTCACGGGCTGCTTTCGCGCCCGTCCGTCGCGCAAGACAAGCACCCAGGGTTCCCTCGACGCGTCCCGGACGGAGGCGGCCGGCAGGACGAGGGCTGACTTCTTCTGCCCCACTTCGATCTCGACCGAGAGCGTCATGTCGGGCCGGAGATAGTCCGGCGGGCCAGGAACGCGGAGCTTGACGTCGACCGTGCCTCTCGCGAGGTCAACGGCGGGCGCCACGTAGAAGACCTCGACAGGGAAAGACCTGTCGGGAAAAGCGTCCGCGGAGGCCCGCGCGGACTGGCCCACGCGGAGCGATCCGAGGTTCCTCTCATCAGGCTGAGCGAGAACCTGGATTTCGCGATCGAGCACCATGGTCAGAAGGACCCGTCCCGGCTGGACGATGTCTCCCGGCTCGACGGATCGCAGGACGATGGTGCCTGCCGCGGGTGCCTCCACGCGCATCTTCGCGAGCCGGACCACGGCCGCGACCTCGGCGGATCTCGCCGCCGAAACGGCCGCCTCCAAGGTCCTTGCCTCCGCGCCCCCATCGGAGACGCTCGAAAGGGCGAGCGCGGCCGACTCGACACGGCTCCGCGCCAGCTGAACGGCCCGCGCGGCATCTTCCAGGTCGGTTGACGAGATGAGCTGGCCCTCGGAGAGGGCCCGGAACCGCGCCGCCCTGCGCTCGGCCTCATCGAGGCCGAGCCGGGCCTGCTCGAGCGTCTCGCGGGCCGTCTTGACACGAACCGTCCGCAGCTCGATCAGCCGGGCCTCGGCCTGCGAGAGATCCGCAGCGGCCTTCTCGGCGGCCGCGCGTTCCTCGGAGTCCTCCAGGGCGACGAGGAGCTGCCCGGCCGTGACCCGTGCCCCTTCCTCGACGGCAACCGACTTCACCTTGCCGGTGAGCTGCGCCCCGAGCCCGGCGCGCGACGGCGCCAGGACGCGTCCGTTGATGACGAGGGTCTCGACGACGTCCTTGCGAACCGCGACATCGACGGGAACGGCCGGGCCTCGGGGGCAGCCAGCAGCCTTGTAGAGAACGAGGAGAAGAAGGACCGCTCCTCCCGCCTGAAGGAAACGGCGGCGAGTCGGAACAGGAAACGTCGAGGGGGAAGAGGAGTTCATCGTCTGGCCTTTACCAACGTCCGGGCGAGGCGGCCGGATTCAAGATCTGGAGAGGCCAGCTGCCCAGGCGAGCAGGCCGCTCCCAAGAATGCCCCAGACCGGGCCGATCAGGGGTGGAACCTGTTGCCCGAGGACCAGGAGCCCGCCGCAGATCCCGAGAAGAAGTGCCGCTCCCGCCAGGAGCCGCGTTCCCAGCCGAAACGATCGGATCGCACCGAATGCCTCGGCGAGACTCAGGAGGTTCTTCTCCTTGAGAGTGAGCCGCTCGCCCCCACCCCTGGGGACGTCTTCCATGAGGATGGCCAGATCGGCCATGCCGAGAAGGGCTGAGTCCGAGGATTGGTCCCCGATGACGGCGACCTTCTGGCCCGCCGACCGAATCTCGGTCACCTTCGCCTTCCGATCCTCGGCCGACAGGTTGCCGTACGAGGCGGAGACGCTCGAGCGCCAGCCGATGTAGCGGGTCGAGCTGATGTCGTCCTCGCTCAACATCACGGTCCGGAGCTTCATCCCGTGGAAGAGGGCGATGGCGTGCCGCACCTCGGGGCGGAGCACGTCGTCCACGGCGACGGAGCCAGCGCAGCGGCCCCCGCGAGCGGCCCAGATCGTTGTTCCCTCGCGTGCGTAGCCGGCCCTGGGAAGCTTGATCCCGAGGGCTTCCAGCTCGTCGCGCGGCCCGGCGAGGCACTCGGCGGCGGCTTCGGTTCGCGCGGAGATCCCCCGGCCAGCCGCGAGCTCGGCGATCGATCGAGAAACCTCATCCGCGGGCTTCTGTTGTTGTGCGGTGACGATCGTCTCGAGTAGGTCTTCCTCGGTGACTCCGGCCATCGGACTGACCCGGTTCACCTCGAGCCGCCCGAAGGTGAGGGTGCCCGTCTTGTTCAGCACAAGGGTATCGATGCTCTCGAGCGAGGAGAGGAGCCGGGGGGTCAGGGATTGCCGGAAAGCCATCTCGAATCGCGAGCGGAGCCTCGAGAAAAGCCGGGTCGAGCCAGCGATGAAACCGGCTCCGGAGAACGCCAGAAGGGCAGCCGGAAGGAGACGCCAGTTCCCCTCGATTGCGGCGCCCGCGCCGAGGAGGACGCCAAGGGTCAGCGCGGCCCCGGCCTCGAGACCACGGACGGGATCGAGGGAGGAATGGCGAACGGCGGCTACTCGTAGGCCAACGGTCAGAGTCAGGAGGAAAAGGCCCGAAGCGGCGATCGCGAGATCGCCGGAGAGGGCCGCCATTCCCGTGGCGAGGAGGACTAGAACTTCTGAGAGCGCCGGAATCCAGGTACGACTGGCCGGCATCGACTCGGTCATCGAGATCACTCTAACTCGCTGGGGGAGAATGATCCGTCATGATTCCTTCAGGCAACGGCGGACCCGCTCCCCTCTTTGGCGACCTCCTCGAACGGGATGAGGACGGACGCATCCATCTGAGGTGCGACGGCTCGAGGGGCTGGACAGGGCGCAGGCCCGGCTCCCATTCGTCTCCCCCGTTTCCCGGGACGGCGGTGTCGTTCGGAGAAGAGCTCTTCGAGGTCCTGGAAGTTCAGGTTCTTCCCGGCGGGGCGGTCAGCTATCTCCTGGCGCCGTGGGACGAGAGGTTTCTGGTCAGGAGTGTCGTTCCCTACAAGGAGTCCTACCTCGAACCGGCCGCGGTCCCGAGCAAGATGGTTCAGGGAGTCCGGAGGCGGCCGGCGCCGGCGGCCGGGGAACCGGCCGCCGGGGCGCCGGCCAGAGTCAGCCTTCCCCCGTTCCTCCTGAGGCTTCCGCTGACCGTGCGTCTCCTGGGCGCCGGGGCCCTGATCGCGATCGGGCTGGGGTGGTTCTTCCCGATTCGGATCTTCCGGGAAGGAATCTCGTTTCTCGTCCACGAACTGGGTCACACTGTCGTGTCGCTCTTCTTCGGACGCTTCGCGCTGCCGGCCGTGGTGTTGACGATCACGTTCGACCAGACGGTGATCTCGGTCCTGTGCGTCTGGCTGGGGCTTGGCGCGCTGACGTGGTACTTCCGGGAGTACGAGGGGTTCCGAAACGTGATGATCGGGCTCCTCGTCATCTATCCGTTCGTGGCGTTCACGTCCCTGCACGTGCGCATGATCGATCTCGGGGGCCACGCGGCTGAAGTCGTGATGGCCGCGGTCTTTCTCGTGCGGGTCTTCCACGACGAGCGGAAGGTGTGGGAGCGGGCGGTCTACTCGCTTCTCGGGTGGTTCCTCTGGGAGCGAAACGCCGTCATGTTCACGCGGCTGATGTTCGACGAGGAGTACAAGGGCCTCTACTACACGTTTTCGACGACTGGCGGCGACAACGATCTCGTGAAGGTCGCCAAGGCCTACGGCGTGAGCCTCGAGAGCGTGGCTTTCTTCTGTCTGATGGTCACCCTGGCCGTTCCGGCATGGGCCCTCTTTCACCCTAGAAACCGCAGAGCTGACGGGGAAAACACGGTAAAGTGTTGAAGAAGAACGGGGTACGGAGCGAAGGAGGATCACCCAATGGGTGAGGGCATCGAGAGGCGAAGGAAGGCGAATGGGGCGCT
>JAJVIN010000064.1 GCA_022071945.1 Thermoanaerobaculia bacterium
TCCTGTTGCTCCGGACCCCGCTTCACAGCGACGCCCTTACATTCGGTTTCAGGCCGGAGAGCGTATTCCTGGAAAGGACTTCCACCTTTCTGACCTTGCATGCTCTCAGGCGCGCCTCCCGGGCCTCGCGGCCCGACCTCCCCTTCGCAAGGGGAGGGTCCCCTCCCGGGCCTCGCGGCCCGACCTCCCCTTCGCAAGGGGAGGTGGGAGGGTGCATGGGGACGCGGAGGAGTGGATTATTCTCAGGCCCCATGCGCCATGACGCCCCCCCAGGAGCTCGTCCCGTAAGGACCCGGCCGCCGCGCCGGCCGCCGGACCCGCGGCTCGTCTCCGACGCCGCCCCGTCCTCGCTCCTCAGGGAGCTGCGCGCCAAACCCATGCCGCCGCTGCCGAAGGGCCCGTATCCGGTCCCGGTGTCGACCTTCGACTGGCTTCTGGGTCCCGAGTCACCCGCGGTGAGGTACGTCGCGCTCCGGGACCTCCTCGGCCGTCCGGAAAAAGACATCGACCTTCGAAAGGCCCGGCGGGCGCTCCTGACCGATCCCCTCCTCCGCGACGCCCTGCCCCTCCTTCGCCAGGCCCTCCACCCGGGCTGGAGCTCCGAGGACCTCGAACGGCGGTACGAGGGAGCGCTGTGGCTCTCGCTTTTCCTCCTCGAAAGCGGAGGGGACGCCGACGTTCCCGAGATGCAGAAGACCCGCGATGTTCTGCTCGCGCGCTGGGAGAGGACATTCGTGGAGATCGAACGGGGCGAAAGGCCCGAGGTGGACCCGGCCGTCTTCTCCATCTCGCTTCGGGTCCTCTGCGGTCTCGGCATGGCTGGCGATCCCCGCGTGGCTTCCGCCCTCGAGTTCGCGGCCAGCGAACGGATCGGGTCTCCTTCTTCGCCCGAGGCGAGCCTGACGGCAGCCACGCAGGATCTCCTCCTGTTCGCCTCCGTGCCCGCGGCCAGCCGGACGACGCTCGTACAGAAGGCGATGGAGTTCGCCACGGAGCGCCTCCTTCAGACCGCGTTCACCGAGGAGCGGCTGAAGAACCTCCCGGACTTCCGCTTCCCCGCCGCCGGCGAGTTCGACGTTCTGGAAGTCCTCCTGGGACTCGCGCGCGCCGGCGTGCACCGGCGCCCGGCCCTCAACCTCGCCCTGCGCACCGTGCACGCCAAGGCCGACCACCGCTCCCGCTGGAAGGCGGGCCCGCCCCTGCCGGATCCGACCCGGTTCCCGCTCGAACCCGCCGGGGAGTTCTCCCGGTGGGTCACCCTCCGTGCCCTCATCGTCATGCAGCACTTCTTCGGACTCACGATCCGCTGACCCGAGGACAGAATCCGATGGCCTGGTCCACCCGCACCCTCGCCCTCCTCGCCCTTTCCCTGACCGCGGTTTCTTGCGGAGGCGGCCCGTCGGGCCCGCAGCCCATCGCCAAGGGAGGGTTCCGCGCCATGGCCCTCGTCATCGAGGGAAAGCAGGAGAAGAAGTTCGAGCTCTCGGTCAGGGGCAGTCAGCAACGCTGGGAAGGCCTGGAAGGCGCCTACCCGGTCTTGATCCTCGACACCCAGAAGAAGACCGCCTTCGCCCTGAATCCCGCGAAGAAGACCTACTTCGAGCTTCCCTTCGACTCGATCCCCAAGCTCTTCGAGGGCCATCCGCTCGTCCCCGGCTTCGAGCCCTACATCGAGGCCGCCAACCGGGGGCTGGAGAAGTTCGCCCGCGAGAGCGACACCGTCTTCGCCGGCAATGCCTGCAACCTCTGGCGCTACGATGACCGCTTCGACGACCCGGCCTCACCCTCCACCACCTTCTGGGTCGCCCCTTCGCTGGACAAGCTCGTCGTGAAGGTGGACCGGGAGACCCCTCTACCGGACGGCACGAAGAAGCGCCACTCCACGGAGCTTCGGAACGTCCGCCGCGGTACCGACCCCGACAGCTTCCGGGTCCCGGATTCCTACACTCTCGAGGCTTCGGGAAAGTGATCCCCCGATGGCCCTGACCTACGGCGGGACGCCACGTCCCGCGACCTTCGACCCTCCTCTCGTCCTGGCACCCATGGCGGGGATCACCGACATGACGTACCGGCTCCTTCTGAGAAGGCTCGGCGGAGTCGGTCTCGTCACGATGGAGTTCGTCTCGTCGGAGGGCCTCACGCGCGGGAATGCCCGGACCGAACGCCTCCTGCGCTACGACGAGGAGGAGCGCCCCCTTTCGATCCAGATCTACGGCTCGGATGCCGGCCGCATGGCCGTGGCCGCCGAGCGGGTGGAGGAGCTGGCGATCGATGTCTGCGACATCAACATGGGCTGCCCGGCCAACAAGGTCCTGAAGGGGTGCGCCGGAGCCGGCCTGATGCGCGACCTGGACCGCGCCCGCGGCATCATCGCGGCCGCCAAGCGCGCTCTCCCCACGACGCCCCTGACGGTGAAGTTCCGCCTCGGCATCGACGACACGCGACACAACTACATCGAGCTCGGCAAGATCTGCGAGGGCGAGGGCGTCGCCGCCGTCGCAATGCACGCGCGGACGGCCAAGCAGATGTACACCGGCCGCGCCGACTGGTCCCACATCGCCCGCCTGAAGGAGGCGGTTTCCATTCCCGTGATCGGGAACGGGGACGTCGAGAGGCCCGAGGACGTCCTGGCGATGCTCGAGAAGACCGGCTGCGACGGCGTGATGATCGGACGGGCCTCGATGAAGAACCCCTGGATCTTCAAGCAGGCCGCGCTGCTCCTGGCCGGAAAACCCTACGAGCCCGCGACGATGGACGAGCGCCGCGCCATCATCCTCGAGCACTTCCACCTGATCCTGCAGAACGAGGCTGACCAGCCCAGGGTCATGATGACCAAGCTCCGTACCTTCACTGGCTGGTACACGCACGGCGTGCCCAACGGAACCGAGCTTCGGCGCCGGATCTCGAGCCTCCCTTCTCCCGCCGCGTTCCTCTCTGCCGTCGAGGAATTCTTCGAGAGCCAGCGGCAGCGCGCCGCGGCGTGACCGTCAGACGTGACCGTCAGGCGTAGTCGCCAGGAGCTGCCGCGCGTGACTTCGCAGGGTGCGACTTCGCCGGGTGCGACCTCGCAAGGTGCGACTTCGCAGGGCTCTTTCCGGCCAGGCGATCGGAGGACACTCCGGCCGGGCAGCGGCATTGCATGTCCGCCGCCGTTGTAGTCTCGCGACTCCGGGAGGCGCCGTCCGCATGAACCGAGAAACGGCAGTTGAGCCACAAGACCGTCTGGGACCCCTTTTCACGAGGGGACCTGCGCGTGGACGCATCGTCAACCGAGAGGTGATCCCCTCCCCCGCGGTGCGGGGGAGGGCCAGGGAGGGGGCGCCCCCGCCCTCCCCGCCCCCGCACCGCGGGGGAGGGAACAGCAAGGACCCGCGCGTCCACGCGTTCTCATCAGAGTCAAGCGAATGCGGACCAGTCGGAAGTGACGGCGGAACCGCATCTCCCCTGGAATGGATGCCGTTCCCCGCCGCTGCCGTGAGGAAGCGTTTCCTCGCTTCGCTCCTTCTGCCGGCTCTCTTTCTCGCCGGTTCTCTCTGTGCCCAGACTCCCGAGGCCTCGCAGAAGACGAAGGCGGAGGTCAAGGGATTCTCCGTGCCGATCGAGGTGCGGGAGCAGTACCTGGGTAAGAGCGGGGAAAGAACCGTCGTCAGGTTTTCGCTTTCGGCGCCGCGCGAGGAGCTGCGCAAGGCCGGCGCCGATCGCCCCAGGGTCTTCACGTTCTACATCGGGGGAAGTGTGAAGGACGCGGGGGGCAAGGAGGTCGACACGTTCCGGCTGCCGATCGAGGTCGACCTCACGGACGAGGCCGCCGGAAAGCCGCTCACCGCCTCGTTCCTGCGCGCCCTGCCCGCGGGAAAGCTGACGGCGACATTGACTCTCGAGACGGTGACCGGACAGTCGGCTGGCCTGCGGGCTATCACGATCGAGGTCCCCGCGATGGCGTCGGAATTCGTCGCCTCGGACGCGGGAACGGGACCGGGAGGGCTGCCCACCGCCGCGGCCGTGATTCTCGAGTCCGAGAACCTGGCCCCCGCGGCCCGCGACGGCTCGCTCGTGAAGATCAGCGCCCCGAAGAAGGAAGTTCCCGTCGGCCTCATCCGGGTGGAGGCGGAAGTGAAGCCCCCCGTCGAGAGGGTCGAGTTCTACCTCGATGACAAGAAGATCCTCGCGAAGAACCGGCCCCCGTACACGGTCGAGGTCGATCTCGGGACGATCCCCAAGCGCCAGACCCTCAAAGCCCTCGGGTACGACAAGCGGGGCAACTTCATCGATCTCGATGCCTGGGCGATCAACGAGCGCGACTCGAAGCTCGCCGTGCGCCTCCTCGACCTTCCCAAGAAGTCCGATTCCGGAAAGATGGAGCTGAAGATCTCGGTCCAGTCGATCTCCGGCGGGGTCGTCAAGTCCGTGAAGCTCTACGCCGACAACGACCTCCTGAAGGAATGGACCGCTCCTCCTTACACCGCCACCGTCTCGGAGAAGCAGATCCAGCGGGCGACGCTGCTGCGGGCGACCGCCGTGGACGATGAGGGCAAGGAGTTCTCGGACTTCAAGTTCCTCAAGGGCGATGGAGGGTTCCTCTCGAAGATCGAGATCAACCTCGTCGAGCTGAACGTCTCGGTTTTCGACAAGGAGAACCACTTCGTCAAGGAGCTGAAGAAGGACGACTTCGAGGTCCTCGAGGATGGGCTCATACAGAGCGTCGGGAGCTTCGAGTTCGCCCCGAACCTGCCTCTCTCGCTGGGCCTGATCATCGACGGCTCGGGCTCGATGAAGGACGCCATGCCGACGGTGAAGCAGGCCGCACTGGGGTTCGTCTCGAGGCTCATCGGGGAGAAAGACCAGGGCTTCGTCATCGAGTTCCGGGAAGCGCCGACGCTCCTGTCTCCCATGACGAAGAGCCGTGCGGACTTGCAGCGGGCGATCTCCGAAGCCCGGGCCGGCGGCGGGACCGCCATGAACGACTCGATCGTGATGGGCCTCTACCAGTTCCGCGCCACACCTGGAAGAAAGGCCCTGGTGGTTCTCACGGACGGCAAAGACAACCACTCGTGGACGGACCACGACACGCTCCGCCGGTACGCGAGAACGGCCGGCATCCCCATCTTCATCATCGGACTCGACATGTCGATCTTCGACATGGCGCTGAAGTCGAAGCTGAAGGACCTCTCCGCCGACACCGGCGCCGAGGCCTTCTTCATCGGCAAGGCGGCGGAGCTCGACGACATCTACAAGACGATCGAGACCGAGCTGCGCTCTCAGTACTTCATGAGCTACCTGACCGAATCGAAGAAGAAGGAAGACCAGTTCCGGACGGTCGAGGTCCGCCTGAAAAAGCCCGGCCTGCGCGCCAAGACGATCCGGGGCTACTTCCCGTGACCGGGCGGGCCTGACCCGCTTCCGGCGGTCGCCATCACCAGCGCGTCTCGAGGACCGGGAGATCGATCGCGACCTTCTCGGAGATCAGGAACTCCTCCTCCGGGATCTCGACCGGGCCAGACGGAGGAGGCTTCTCTTTCAGGCGCGACCGCAGCACCCAGACGCGATGGCCCGCCCGCTCGATCTCGGCGGGCACGAACCACCGGTTGGCCCGCTCGAAGCCCACGCTGAAAAAGACGCTCGGGTAGACGCGCCGGGCTCCGCTCGCCTTCTCCTCCCGGTAGGGCCGGACTTCCACGAGGGGAAGGGGAAGGGTCAACTCCTGGCGAAACCGTCCCCGCGGTTTGACGGGCGTGACGAAGTGCGGGACCGGCTGGCGGAACCCGTCCTGTGGACGATCGGGCCGCCTTTGAGTCACGTGGACCACGCCCGACTCGAAGAACACCCACGCCTGGTTCCTGTCGGGCACCGGCCCGTTCGGCTGGTAGCGCACCCCGTGGTTCGTCAGGAAGATCTCTTCCGGCGAGTCATTCGCCACCGTGTACTCGATGACGAGCCGAGCTCCCTCGAGCTGGAACCTTACGTTCAGAGTCAGGGGCTCGCTCACATCTCGTCTCCGTCGCCGCTCGTCGGCGCTGGCCACACCTTTTTCACCAGGTGCCGAGGGCGGGGTCGTTGTAGTACATCCGGGGTGGCTCCCCCAGGTCATTCCGGATCGTGTTCTCCGAGTAGGGCTGTCCCGAGTTGTCGGGAAGGCCGAACATCGGGTCCTCTTCCATCCCGACCGTCCGGGCTTCTTCCATGGCGACGTCTTCGTCGATAGTGGGGTCCGCGGCCAGCATGTTGCCGCTCGTGGGGTCTCCGGGGAGACCTCCGTGAACGATGTGGTCCGCATGGATGAGCTCGTGGCCGAGACCGACCTCGGGCCTCAGGCTGTCCCAGTCCTCGCCGCTGTTGTACATGTTCGTCTGGTTCGGATAGAAGAAGACCTCGGCATCGGTGCCATTGCCATCCCACCCGCCGGGATCCGCCATGCCGCCCGCTGGGATCGCCGTGTTCCCCTGAACGCTGCCGGCCTCCCGGATCGTGACGCCGTGCGGGGCGCTCGAGAGCGACTCGAGGAGGAGATGGCCGCTCGGCGTGCCGTCGAGCGTCTGGAGATACTGAACCGTGGCGTCGACGAAGTCCTTCGTGCCGACGATCGTGATGTTCGGTCCGTAGGTTGCGGTCGTGACGCCCGTGACCGGGTTGGTGGCCACGACGGGAGCGCGGACGGCGCCGAAACCGGCGGCGGGTGCCGGCGGCGGATCGTCGATCAGGATCGAGGTACACCCCAGAACCACCGGATTCCCTCCGCCGCAGGCCTCCGCTACCTTGTCAGAGGATCGCGCGGCCGGAAGGTTGTCGATGATGACGCTCGGGCTGCCACGGGTGACGAAGCCCGGACCATGCGGGAAGGGCGGCGAGACGGCGGTGATTCCGATCGTGATCCGGGGACCGTCCACGTCCAGGAACTGCGGTCCCGGGGGGACAGGCTCGAAGGAGGGGCAGACGGTCATGTCGGAGATCCCGCTCATGGCCGAAACGACGGCGCTTGCGGCCGCCGCCGCGGCCGCCTTTATCCCTGTCGTGTAGGCTGTGGCCGCGCCCGGCGGCGAGACGGTCGTGGCAGTCGCCCACGCCGTGGTGAGGGAGGCGTTCGAGGCGTTCAGCGTTCCCATCTGGGCTTGGGCCACCGCCACGGCACCCGGAGCTCCGCAGCCCGCGGCTGCGGCTCCACCCGCGACGAACGCCCGGTCGATCCTGAGGATGTCCGACATCGCATCCGAGGGCGTGACCACGGGTTTCGCCAGGAGGGCGCTCACCGCCTTGGCGATCTCCTCCACGGCGCCGGCCATCGCCTCTGGAAGGGCTCGCCAGGCGGGAAAGGACTCCATCACGACGTCCGGACTGCCAGGCCCGGGCGAAAGCGGTGTGGCATGAGCCGTCACGGCGAGAACTCGTGCCGCCTGAGGCATGATTCAGCGTTCCCTGAACGGTCAGTCTAGACCCGCCGGCTGCCGGGCACAACGAAACGATGGAGTGGTTTTTCCCCGGGGACTCCCGCGTTTGGGCCCGTCAGTGTTATGGTCTCGTCTGCAAGGTTGTGGGTTGAAGCGTCCGATCTGTTTCCTGGAAGCCTCTTCTGGGTGTCTTCACGGCTGGTTCGGTCCCTGGCTTCCCGCTCCCGCTTCTCGTTCCCGCCCGACCCTTCAGGGGCCGGCGGGAGCCGGGGATTCTCGGTCGACCTCCGGCGGCTGTGGCCGCATCCCGTTCACCCCTCTCGCCCATCCGGCGAGCTCTCTACCAGGAATCAGATGAAGATCTACGTTGGAAACCTCTCCTACAAGGTCAATGACGCCTCTCTCCGCGGTCTGTTCGAGCCCTTTGGCTCGGTCGAGTCGGCCCGGGTGATCTCGGATCGGGACACCGGAAGCTCGAAGGGCTTCGGCTTCGTCGAGATGTCGGACGCCGACGGCACACAGGCGATCGCCGGTCTCAACGGCCGCGAATTCGAGGGCCGCACCCTCAGGGTCAACGAGGCCCGGCCCCAGGAGAGCCGCGGCGGCGGCGGCGGCGGTGGCTACGAGCGCCGGGGCGGCGGCGGCGGCCGCCACCGCTACTAGTAGCACCGGATAAGGATCCCGACAGCGCTGACGCGGCACCGCCAACGGGCGGCGCCGCGTTTTGTCGCGTCTTTCGCGGGGACGCCCGGAGAGGTTCGGCGTCTTGAATTCCGAGCTCGTTTACGCGCTGGGCGATCCCTTCACGCTGGCGGCCGGCCTCTTTCCCGTCGCGGTTTCTTCTCCCCGAAGCGCCCCGGCGAGATCTAGAATTGATCGATGCGCCCGGATCTCCACGTCGAGATTCCGTCTTTCAGCGCGAGGGGATTCGCCTGGAACCCGGCTGTCGGGAAGGTGAGCGGGCGCGCCCCGAGAGGACACCCAGAAAACACTCCGTGAAGGAACGGGCAATCGGCCCGGGAGGCGAGCCATGCTGCTCCCGTCTTTTGAATATCTGGTTCCCTCAACTGTCGACGAGGCCGTCGGAATGTGGCGCGAGCGTCCCGGAGGCGCGTACCTCCTGGGTGGGACGGACCTCTTGCCGCAGATGCGCGCCGGCAAGAAGACCACCAGCCGGATGATCGACATCAAGCGCATACCGAGGCTCCACGAGTTGCGCGAGAGAAGCGACGGAAGCCTCTGGATCGGGGCCGCGGTCCCCATGGCCGAAGTGGAGACCCACCCCGCCGTGCTCACTCGGTTCTCGCCCCTTTCGGAGTGCTGCAAGACCGTCGGCGCCTGGCCGCTTCGCAACCGGGCCACCCTCGCGGGCAATATCTGCAACGCCTCTCCCGCCGCCGACACCGCCGTCGCGCTCCTCGCGCTCGACGCCAGGGTCGTTGTGGTCCACCCCGATGGCGAACGGATGATCCCGGTCAAGGAGTTCTTCCTCGGGCCGGGCAAGAGCGCTCTCTCTCCCGGAGAGCTCGTCACCGACATCGTCCTGCCCGCGGCGCCAACTCCCTGGAAGGGCGCCTATCTGCGTCTCTCCCGCCGCAAGGGAATGGACCTCGCCACCGTGGGCGTCCTCGTCGCCAAGACGAACGAGAACGGCCACTCCCGTCACCGGGTGGCGCTGGCCGCCGTCGCTCCGACCCCGCTTCGGGTCTACGAGGCCGAGGAGCTCCTCGACCGGGAAGGGATCCCGCGTGCTGCCGAGAAGGCCTCCAAGATCGCCGAGGCCGCATGCAGCCCCATCACGGACCTGCGCGGGACCTCCGAGTACCGGCGCGAGATGGTCGGCGTCCTGACTCGCCGCGGCCTGATGAGCCTCTCGTGAGGAGGAGAGATCGATGAAGACAACACTTACCGTCACGGTCAATGGCGCCCCGGAGACCTTCGAGGTCCCCACCAACCTCTCTCTCCTCCACTTCCTGCGCGACACGATGAACCTGACCGGCGCCAAGGAAGGCTGCAACGAGGGCGAATGCGGCTCCTGCATCGTCCTTCTCGACGGCAAGGCGGTGAACAGCTGCCTCACCCTCGCCGTCGAGGCGAACGGCCACGAGGTGAGGACGATCGAGGGGCTCGGGAGCCACGCCGGCCTCCACCCCTTGCAGAAAGCCTTCCTCACGCACACCGCTGTCCAGTGCGGCTTCTGCACCCCCGGAATGATCATGACCGCCGTCGCCCTCCTGGGCGAGAAGCCCGACCCGACCGAGGACGACATTCGCTACGCCCTCGCCGGCAACCTCTGCCGCTGCACGGGCTACCGCCAGATCATCGACGCCGTCAGGGACGCGGCCGCCACGCTTCGCCACGAGGCCAGGGTGCCCGAGGAGGTTTCCGCATGAAACCGAACAACTGGGTCGGTCAGGACGTGCAGAGGATCGACGGGGTCGAGAAGGTCACCGGAGCCGCCCTCTACACGGCCGATCTGAAGTTCCCGCGTCTCCTCCACGCCTTCGTCATCCGTTCGCCCCACGCCCACGCCCGTCTCCTCGGCGTGGACCTCTCGCGCTGCGAGCGCGTTCCCGGCGTCCGGGCCGTCGCCACGGGGAAGGAATTCCCCTTCCACACCGGCATCTACCTGAAAGACCAGACCGTCTTCGCGACGGATCGCGTCCGGTTCGTCGGAGACCCCGTCGCCGCCATCGCCGCGGAGACCCCCGAGGCCGCCGAGGAAGCCGCCGCCCTTGCAAGAATCGACTACGAGCCTCTCGAACCCGTCCTCGATGTCGAGCGCGGACTTCTTCCCGGCTCCCCGCTCGTTCACCCGGACCTCGGCTCCTACGAGTGCGTTCCCTGGATCACCCCCAAGGCGGGCTCGAACATCTGCAATCACCTCAAGGTCAGAAAGGGCGACTACGACAAGGCCCTCTCGAGCTCGGCCCGCGTCTTCGAGAACGTCTTCGAGGTGCCGCAGGTCCAGCACGTTCCCCTCGAGCCCCACGTCTCGGTGGCTCGTTTCGACCTGGCGGGAAAGGTCGAGGTCCACACGTCGGCCCAGAGCCCCTTCACCGTCCGGCACCTGCTCTGCGCCTGCTTCGGTCTCCCGCACGGCGACGTGAGGGTCCATGTCCCGCTCGTGGGGGGCGGCTTCGGCGGCAAGGCCGGCATCAACCTCGAGCCAATCGTCGTGGCGCTCGCCATGAAGTGCCCCGGCCGCTTCGTCCGCCTCCTCGTGGACCGCTCGGAGGAGTTCTACGCGACGGTCGTCCGCCAGGGTCTGCGGGCCACTCTCGTCACGGGCGTCGACCGCAACGGCAAGGTGCAGGCCCAGAAGATGCACTATCTCTGGAACTGCGGGGCCTACGGCGGCTATGGCGTCAACGTCGTGAGGGCCGCGGGTTACACATGCGGCGGCGCCTACGAGTTCCCGAACGTCTGGGGCGACAGCATCGGTGTCTACACCAACCGCCCCGTCGGAAGCGCCTATCGCGGCTTCGGCATGCAGGAGATCCACTGGGCGCTCGAGCAGCAGATGGACATGGTGGCACACGCGATCGGCATGGACCCCGTCGCCTTCCGCCTTCTCAACTGCCTGGGACCCGGGAAGGCCACGGTCACGGGACAGGTCCTCAACGACTTCTCGGGGCGCGTCGACAAATGCATCCAGAAGGTCTCCGAGATGGTGGACCTCCGCAAGGACCGGCCCCGGGCGCGCTACCACGGCAAGGGGATCGCCTGCGCCGTCAAGGCGCCCGCCATGCCGAACAACGCGGCTTCTTCCGTCGTCTTGAAGTTCGCCGAGGACGCGATGCTCGAGGTTCTCATCTCGGGAATCGACTACGGCCAGGGCCTCATGACGGTCGCCGCCCAGTTCGCCGCCGAAGCCCTCGATCTCCCGATCGAGTCGGTCCGCGTCAAGGGCCGGCCCGACACCGACCACTCGCCCTACGACTGGCAGACGGTGGCCTCGCGGCAGACGTGGGCCACGGGGAACGCCATCTTCAAGGCGGCCGACACCATCAAGGAGACCCTCTTTTCCGTCTCGGCCGAGGTGCTCGGGGTCCCGGCCTCCGAGCTCGTCTGCGAGGGCGGTGCCGTGAAGCACCTGGCCACAGGCCGCTCCATTCCCTTGGCCGCCCTCGTCATGGGCTACCAGTTTCCCGACGGCCACACGATCGGCGGCCCCGTCGCGGCCGCGGCCTCCTTCATCCCCGAAGGTCTTCTCTTCCTCGATCCTCAAACGAGCCAGAGCGCCAAGCCCGTCGCGAAGTGGACCTTTGGCGCCCAGGCGGTCGAGGTCTCGGTTGACCCGGAGACCGGCCAGTACGAAGTGGAACGGGTGGCGGCCTGTTACGACGTCGGCAAGGTGATCAACCCCGGCCTCATCGCGGGCCAGACCTACGGCGGAATCGTGCAGGGCCTCGGGACGGGCATGATGGAGGAGCTGATCCTCGACGAGGAGACCGGGCGGCCGCGGAACGCTTCCCTCATGGACTACAAGATCCCATCGACCGCGGACATCCCCAAGGAGCTCTCGGTCGCCTTCGTCGAGACGCCGCAGAAAGACGGCCCGATGGGCGCCCGCGGGATCGGCGAGCACACCATGATCCCGACCCCGGCCGCGGTGGCCAACGCCCTTTTCGACGCCTGCGGGATCCGGATCCAGGACATGCCGATAACGGCAGAAAAGGTCCTCCGGGCCCTCCGGGCGAAAGCCCTCGCGGAAAGAGAACGAGAGGTTCCGGAACTTGCACCAGCCAGCTCACGCTGAGCGAACCGGAACCGGGGCAGGCGAACGAGCCTGCCCCGGTTCCTTTCGGACCGTTGTGACGCAAGGTGCGCCTGGACACATCGTCAGGGGAACGATGATCCCCTCCCCCTCGGGGCGGGGGAGGCAGAGCGAGGGGGCGCCCCCACCCTCCCCTCCCCCGCCCCGAGGGGGAGGGAGCGGCAGGGGCCCGAGCATCCAGGCGCTCTCATCAGAAACAACAGAATGCGAAGCAGTTGGAAGTGACGGCGGAACCACCCGTCCCCTGAAACCGAAGCTCTCGACTGTCGTTTCCAGGATCACCCGGTTCGACAGCCGGTTCGCCGGACTCTCGTGGTCAGGCCGGGTCGTCTGGGTCTTCCGCAGTTCGGCCGTCGCGGCCTCGGACCAGGATCCCGCGTCACTCCTGACCCTGCTGACGGACGGCCACTCGCTCGTCCCCCTGGGAATCGGCTTGCCCCTCGATTCCTTGCCCCTCGAGCCGGGCCAGCGGATCTCGGTCGCGGACGGCTTTCTGACGGCCGGTAGCCTCGGCGACTTCCGGCTTCACGGTGCCGGCACCTCGCTCTCGCCCGCGGCTAAACCCCTCTCTCTGGATGTGCTGCAGGAACACCTGGATGCCCTCGGCTCGGTCGAGCTCTCGGACCGGCAAGGCCCTTCTCGAGGATTCGCCAGAAACCACGCCCCCACAGCGCCTGGACGTGCCGCACCGTCTGATTCGCAGAACCGGCGCCAAGCCCCCTTTGGCGAGGTCTCGGTCCGGGTTTCGCGAGCGTTGGCGGTTCTAGGGAGGTCCCTTTTGGGAGAGACCAGCGACGCGTCCGCGATGAACGATGCGGCCCGGACCCTCTCGGGGCTCGGTCCCGGCCTGACGCCGAGCGGCGACGACATCCTGGTCGGACTCCTCGCGGAAGCATCCGTTCTGACCGGGGCCGGATTCCTCGACCGGGGGCGCGAGAGCCTCCTTCGTTCCGCCGTTCGCTCGGCTCCGCCGACGACGCCGGTCGCCCTGGCGATGCGGCGGCACGCCCTGACCGGAGAGTTTCCCGAGGCCCTTGCCCGCTTCGTCGAAGTCCTCGGCTCTCCTGTCGTTTCCCGTCGCCAGCTGCTCTCTCTCACAAATCGCCTGCTCGGACTCGGGGCGCAGTCCGGTGCCGACCTCCTGTCCGGTGCCTTGTTCCTCGCACGCGCCGTCGTCTTGAAAGGACAACCTCGATGATCGATCTCGTCGCGGTCCAGAAGGGGACCTACCACGACTCCGCGCGGCTCATGCTGATCGCCCGCGACCTCGGCTCGCTCCCGGGGATTTCGGAGGCGGTCGTGATGATGGGAACGGACGCGAACCGCGAGCTCTTGCACTCGGCCGGCTTTGCGGGCGGCGAGCTCGATTCGGCGACCCCGCTCGATCTCGTCATCGCCCTCCGCGGCGAGTCGAGAGAGGCTGTCGAAAGCGCCCGGGCCCGGCTCGACACCGCCCTTTCCGGCGCCGCCAAGAGGACCGGCCCGGCCACGGCCGCTCGTCCTCGTCTTCGCGAAGCCCTGAAGGAGCACCCGACGGCGAACCTCGTCTCGATCGCGGTGCCGGGTGCCTATGCCGCCTACCTTTCGCACCAGGCTCTCGATGCGGGGCGGAACGTCTTTCTCTTCAGCGACAACGTCCCGCTCTCCGATGAGATCGCCCTGAAGGAGAAGGCACGGGAGATGGGCCTCCTCCTCATGGGCCCCGACTGCGGAACCGCCCTCATCGGCGGAACGGGTCTGGGCTTCGCCAACCGCGTCATGCACGGACCGATCGGCCTCGTCGGCGCGTCGGGAACCGGCATCCAGGAGCTCTCTTCTCTTCTCGACGAACTCGGCGTGGGAATCTCGCACGCCATCGGCACGGGGAGCCGCGACCTCAAGAAGATCGTGGGCGGAATCATGAGCGAGATGGGTCTTCGCCTCCTGGCGGATGATGAGGCGACAAAGGTCATCGCTCTCGTCGCCAAGAGCCCGGACCCCGAGGTCGCCTCCAGGCTTCACACCGTGATGACGGGCCTTGGCAAGCCCGTCGTCGTGAGGTACCTGGGCCAGGCCGCTCCCCCAAGCGAGCCCGGATCGGGCGACGCGACGGGGGTCTTTTACACCGGATCCCTCGACGAGGCTGCCCAGACGGCCGTCGCGCTCTGGCGCGGAGAATCCGTGCCGGAGCCGCCGTCGTACGCGGGATCCCCCGTGGCGGGGCTGTCGAACGGAGTCGTCGTCGGACTCTTTGGCGGAGGGTCCCTTGCGGCGGAGGCCGCTCTCTTTCTGGGTCAGGCGGGTCTTCCCGCCCGCTTCCCCGACAGACCCATAAGGCCCGGCGATCCCCTGCCCCCGGGCACCCACCTCGTGATCGACACGGGGGACGACTTCTACACCCTTGGCAAGCCCCACCCGATGGTCGACCAGACCGTCCGCTGCGACCTGATCAAGAAGATTGGGAGTGATCCCTCTGTCCGGCTTCTGCTTCTCGATCTCGTCCTCGGAGACGGGGCTCATCCCGACCCCGCGCACGAGATCTCGGCCGCCTTTTCCGAGGCCCAGAACGCCCGCCCACAGAGCCCGCTCCTGGGGGTGTGCACGATCTGCGGAACGAAGGCGGACCCCCAGGATCCCTTCCACCAGCAAGAACTCCTCGAAGCGAACGGGATGACGGTGGAACGCTCCGTCAGGCGCGCGGCGCTCCGCGCGGCCGCGCTTTATGGGGCGTCCCTCCCGGGAGGTCTGGCATGAGAGGCGCCGCGTCTCTTCTCACGAGCCCGCTCGAGGTCATTCACCTCGGCATCGATTCGGTCGCGGAGGCGCCGCGCCACGGGGGCGCCCCGGTCATTTCCGCCGAGTTCCTCCCCCCTGCGGGCGGGGACGCCGCGCGCGTGGCCGCCCTCACGCGGCTTTCAACCGGCCCGCTCTCTCGCGAGATCGACGCGGCGAACCAGCGGGCCCTGTCGCGCTTTCTTTCGAGCCGGCCTCACCTCGCCGGAATCGGGATCGCCCGGGACGTCATCCCCGGCATGGCGGATGACCTCTTCCTCCACGCCGGGCCGCCGGTGACGTGGGACAGGATGTGCGGACCCCTGCGCGGAGCCGTCGTCGGAGGCCTCCTCTTCGAGGGGCGCGCCTCGACTCCCGAGGAAGCAGAACGGAAGGCGGCCGCGGGCGAGATCCGGTTCGAGCCTTGCCACCACCATCAGACCGTCGGCCCCATGGCCGGACTGGTCACGCCGTCCATGCCCGTCTTCATCATCGAGGACCTCGGGGACGAACGCCGCGGCGCGCGGACGTTCTGCACGCTGAACGAGGGGCTCGGAAAGGTGCTGCGCTACGGCGCCTTCAGCGGCGAGGTGCTCGCTCGGCTGGGCTACATGGCTTCGGACCTGGCTCCGGTTCTTTCGGCCGCGCTGAAAGCCCGGGGACCGATCGACCTGAGGCTCCTCGTGGCGCAGGCCCTCCAGATGGGCGACGAGGGACACAACCGCAACCGGGCCGGCACGTCTCTCCTTCTGCGCGAGCTCGCGCCCGCCGTCGTCCGGAGCTGCCCCGACAAAGAGCGCGCGGCCTCGGCTCTGGAGTTCATCCACCGAAACGATCACTTCTTCCTGAACCTCTCGATGCCGATGGCCAAGTGCATGCTGATGGCCGCGGAGGGCGAGAGCCTCTCCTCGATGGTCACCGTGATGGCCCGAAACGGGACCGACTTCGGCATTCAGCTCTCGGCCCTGCCGGGGCGGTGGTTCACGGGACCCGCACAGTTCGTCAAGGGCCTCTACTTTCCGGGTTTCTCGGAGGGCGACGCCAACCCCGACATCGGCGACAGCGCCATCACCGAGACGGCCGGCATCGGGGGATTCGCCATGGCCGCGGCCCCGGCCATCGTCCAGTTCGTGGGCGGCAGCGCCGAGGACGCCCTGGAGACGACCCGCCGGATGGGCCACATCACCATCGGCCCCAACCCGGCGTGGGCGATCCCCTCGACGGGCTTCTCGGGAACGCCCACCGGCATCGACGTCCGGCTCGTCGCGGAGAGAAACCTCCTGCCCACGATCAACACCGGCATCGCGCACAGAAACCCCGGCGTCGGCCAGGTCGGCGCCGGCCTCGTGAATCCGCCCTGGAGTTCTTTTCACGACGCACTCCTCGCCCTCGACAGCCACATCGCAAAGAACCGCTGACAGGAGGCATCCATGCTCCCGATCGAACTCTCGATCCCGCTCGGAATCGGCACCCCCGCCTGGCCCACCTACGAGCCGCTTCAGATCAAGTACTTCAAGCGGCTCGCCCCGAACGGGGCCAACGGCCAGCTCTTGACTCACTCCAATCACCTCGGCACGCACCTCGACGGCGAGATCCACTTCTACTCGCCCGGCAAGGACATCGCGAGCCTCACCCTCGACTTCCTGATGCACGAGGGCGCCATCGTCGACCTCTCCGACGCCGTCGGCGACTACGACGTCTACACGTCGAAGATGATCGAGGACCGCGTCGAGGTGAAGGAGGGTGACATCCTCATCATCCACACCGGCTACCACCACTACGGCTGGGATCAGCCCGTGGCGGACGAGATCCGCTACATGGTGAAGCACCCCGGTCCCGACCGGGAGTTCGCCGAGTGGTGCCGGAAGAAGAAGCTCCGCTGGCTCGGCGTGGACTGCGGCAGCGCGGACCACCCGATGAACACCATCATCCGGACCTGGATGCCGCGGCAGGCCAAGGAAGCCGACGCCCACTTCCGGAAGACCTACGGGATGCCACTCGAGGAGTTCTACGACGACAGCAAGTACCAGCTGATGCACATAGAACTCTTCAACCACGGCATCATCCACGCCGAGTGCCTCGGCGGGGACATCGACCTCATGTTGAATCGCCGGGCCGTCATCGGGGCCTTCCCGTGGCGCCTCGTCGATGGCGAGTCGTGCATCTGCCGCATCCTGGCCTTCGTTCCCGAGGCCGAGCACGCGGAGCTGATGGAAAAGAAGGCCCGGGCCAAGAAGACGAAGTTCGGCGACATCTCGGGGGTCGAGAACGCCTGGCTTCACGAGGAGGCTCGCCAGAGACACAGGGCCTAGCGGCCCTCCTCATCAATCTCACTGCCCCGCTCCCCCGGAACCCTCCGTGGCTCTCTCTCGTACCACGAGCACGAGCCCGCCGCCCGCGGGTTCTTTGTGAATGATGTCGATGTCGAGCCGGACGGTCCTCTTCTTGGCTTTTCTCCTCGCGGCCCCGGCCGCGATGGGAGAGCGTCCGGTCGCCGGACGTCCGGCCGCTGGACGGCCGGCGGCCGAACCGCCGGCCGTCTTCCGTCAGCTGTCCCTGGAAGCTGGTCTGTCTCAGGCCGTCATACGGGCCGTGGCTCTGGACGCACAGGGCTTGCTCTGGATGGGAACGGAGGACGGCCTCAACCGCTACGACGGATACGGATTCACGGTCTTTCGAAACGACCCGCTCGACCCGCACAGCCTCTCGGACAACGGTGTCCTCGCAATCGCGCCGGGCCGGGGCAACGTCCTCTGGCTGGGCACGACCGACAGGGGTCTCGCCCAGCTCGACCTGCAGACCCAGCAGTTCCGCCGGTTCCTTCCCGAGCCGGGAAGAAAAGGGGGCTTCCCGGTCCCCACCGTTCTGGCGGTCCTCGAGGACCGGGCGGGACGCCTCTGGGCGGGAACGGGAGGCGGGGGACTCGTTCGCCTCTCCCCAGGCTCATCCGATTTCACCGTCTTCGCTCCCGACCCTTCCGACCCCGCGAGCTTTCCATCCGCGTTCGTCCAGGCAATCGCCGAAGATCCGTCCGGCGCGATCTGGGTTGGAACGGCCGGCCAGGGTCTCTTGAAACTCGACCCTGGCACCGCCAGGGTTCTGGCCCGCTACGACCGGGATCCCGAGCGGCCGGGCGAGGTGGTCAATGCCGTGGTCAACCATGTCCTCGTCGACAGGAAGGGACGAGTCTGGGCCGGTACTGGAGGCCTCGCCCGGCTCGATCCCGAGACGAACGCGCTGAGGCTCTACCGGAACAGACCCGGCGACCCCTCGTCCTTTCCGTCCCTGGTGGCGCGCCAGCTTGCGGAGGACCCTCTCGGCCGGATCTGGATCGCCACGGAGAACGGACTGGTCCGGTTCGACCCCGACAGCGAGGTTTTCACGACGTTCAGGAACCGTCCGGACGATGCGGTGAGCCTCCCCTCGGACCGAACGAACACCGTCCTGGTCGACCGGTCGGGTCTCCTCTGGGTTGGGCTCGACGGTGCGGGGTTGGCCGTTCTCGACCTCGAGGGATCTCCCTTCCGGACCTTTCGGTACGAGGCGGGCCGCCGCGACGGTCTCACCGCTCGCGTGGTGCGAGGGGTCTTCGAGGCGCCTGACGGGACGCTCTGGCTCGGCCTCGCCGGCGGGGGCGTCAACGCGCTCGATCCCGTCACCGGCAAGGTTCGTGCCTTTCGGGCCGGAACCGGGCACGGCTCCCTGTCGATCGACGACATCTGGAACCTGATTGCCGACGACGAGGGCATCGTCTGGGCGGGCTCGCTCGGCGGGGGCCTGAACCGCATCGACCCGGTCAAGGGCACCGTCCGGGTCTTTCGCCGCTCGGCCGCCGATGGCGACTCGATCTCCTCGGACGCGATCCGGGTCGTGAAACTGGGGAGGGACGGCACGCTCTGGCTCGGCACCGCCGGTGGCGGCCTCTGCCGCTTCGACCGCCAGACCGGGAAGGCCGCCTGCTACCAGAACGACCCCGGCGACCCGTCGTCCCTCTCGGGAAACGTCGTGCGCGCCGTGCACGAGGGGCCAAGCGGAACCCTCTGGGCCGGTACCGACGCCGGGATCAACAGACTCGATCCCAAAACGGGCCGGTTCACCCGTTTCCTCTCCGATCCATCCCGGCCCGAGACAGCAGGGATGACTCGGGTCTATGGGATCTGGGAAAGCCCCGAGGGAATCGTCTGGGCGGGAACCCCCCGCGGCCTCGTGAGGCTCGATCCGGCGACCGGGGCCGTCCGGCGGTTCCGTGGCGCCGATGGATTGCCGAACGAGTCGATCTACTCGATCCTGGGTGACGGGACCGGCTCGCTGTGGGTTTCCTCCAACCGGGGTCTCTCGCGTGTGACACCCTCCCCCGACGGGACCTCCGCGACGTTCCGGAACTTCGATTCCCGGGACGGCTTGCAGAGCGACGAGTTCAACGGCGGGGCCTTTCACCTGGGTCCGACGGGGACGCTCTGGTTCGGTGGAATCCAGGGCGTCACGGGCATCTTGCCGTCGGAAATCCGGGAGGATCCCCTGGCTCCCCCCGTGGCTCTCCTCTCGTTCTGGAACTTCGGCCGCCGGATCCCCGCCTCCGCGTGGTTGCCCGCGCGCGCAATCACGCTCGCGCCGCGGGAGGGTTTCTTCACGATCGAGTTCGCCGCTCTCTCGTACCGCTCCGCGGAAAAGAACAGTTACAAGTGGAAGCTCGAGGGGCTCGACACCGACTGGGTCATGGGCGGGCCGAGGCGCAAGGCGTACTACACGGCCGTTCCGCCGGGCGAGTACGTCTTCCGCGTGACGGCCGCCAACAAGGACGGTGTCTGGAACCCCGAGGGCGAATCGCTCCGGATCATCGTTCGGCTTCCCTGGTGGAGGACGCCCAGGGCGCTCGCCCTGTGGGGCCTTCTCGTGGCCATAGGGGGTGTCGTCGTGTCGCGGCTCGAGAAGCGGAGGGTCCTGGGCAAGGAACGGCAGCGAACCCAGGTCGTCGAGGCGGAGCTGCGGGCGCGGGCGGCGGAAGCCCAGGCGCGGGCGATCGAGGCGGAGTCGAACCGCAAGACGGCCGAGCTGGAGGAGGGCCGGTCGATGCAGCTCTCCCTCCTGCCCCGTTCGACACCCACGGTCCCGGGATTCACCGTGGCGGCCGCGGCGGAGACGGCTACGGAAGTCGGCGGCGACACGTGGGACTGGGCACTTCGGCCGGACGGAACCCTCGCTCTCGTCATCGGCGACGCGACCGGACACGGCGTTCGCGCGGGGACGGTCGTCTCCCTGATGAAGGGACTGTTTCGGGGAGACCCCTTCCCGGTCGAGCTCGGGGCCTTCCTGGATCGCGGGGGCCGGGTCCTCAGAGACCTGGCGCTTCCGAGGCTGCACATGGCGCTCGCGATCCTCACCGTGAAGGACGGCGACGCGACGCTGGCCTCGGCCGGAATGCCCCCCGCCTGGGTCCGGCGCGCCCGCACGGGCGAGGTCGAGGAGATCCTGGTGCCCGGAGCCCCGCTCGGAGCCCTCGTGGAAACGCCGCACACGGCGGTCTCCTTCCGTCTGGAACCGGGTGACGTCGTCCTCCTCTCCTCCGACGGGCTGGCCGAGAGCCCTGGCCGCGACGGCGAGCCGCTCGGCTACGCGCGTGCCCGCGAGTACTTCCGGGAGGCCGGCGCCTTGCCTCCCGAAGAGGCGATCGCGACGCTTCTCCTCTTCGAAAAGGAGTGGCGGGGACTCGCGCCTCGCGCGGACGACCTGACACTCGTCCTGTTGCGGAAGGACCCGGACGGGGGCGCTCTCCAGAATCCCGGACTCACCATTCCGTAACGGGGACCAGGAGGCCGGTCAGAGCTTCGCCTTGACGGTGGCGAGCGCGGTCCCCGTGGAGGGAGAGACGATGACGCGGAAGGTCTTTTTCTTCTCTCCAGCCCGCACGACGACCTCGTGCACCGCGGGTCCGGTCAAGTCGAAGTCCTTCTCGTTCCACTCGGCGGCCGTGCCGACAGTCTGTCCGTCGACGAGGATCTGTGCTTCCTTGGGCTTCACCTCGAACCGGACCTTTCCCGTGGTGCTGGCATCGATGCCGGGGATCTTCCCTTCCGGTCCGGTTGGTCCCGCGGGCGTCCCCTTGAGAAGCGCCCGTTTCACCTCGGCGGTTTCCTCCGCGTCCTTGGCCCCGATCGTGACCTCGATGTTGAGGTCCGCGTAGCCCGGATGGGCCACCCTCAACATGAAGGTGCGCGTCTGGGGCAGGACGAACATCAGGAGCTCACCGCCACCCCGGTTGTCCCAGTCGTCCGCGATACCGATGTACTTGCCATCGAGAAAGACGCGCGCCTGGTCCGGTTCGATCTTGAGCTTCAGGCCGAGCCGGGCAGAGATCCTCAGATCCGGGACCGGGGTCGGGACGGCCGTGGGCGTCGCGGTCTCGGCGGGTGTCGGAACCGCCGTCGGGGATCCGGCCTCGCCCTTCCCCGACTTCCCCTTCGTCCGTGCCGGTAAAGGGACCGGGCTCTCGACAGCGGTTGGTGACGAGACCGCTTCGGCACCGGCGGTCTCTGGCGGGGCCGGCTCCGCCGCTGTCCCCGGGGGCGCCGCGAGCTCCGTGGAACGGGTGGGGCTCGGCGTCAGGCCCGGCCCGAGTGTCGCCTGCTGGGATCCCACCCCCTCGTCCGGGGCGCGGTTCAAGAGAATCCCCACCGCCACGCAGGCGAGACCCGCCAGGGCGAGGATCGACCAGAATCGCGCCCTGGCATTTCCCGCCGGACGACTCTTCTCGACAGCGGGCGCGGTGGGAGCCGGTTTCTCACGCTCCACGGGTACCGCAGCGGGACCGGCGAACCGAACCTTCAGCTCGAGCACCGCCGGTTCACTCTTCGCGGCAGCTGGTGCGGGCGATGGAAGGACCTCGGCGGGACCGGGCTTGCTTGGGTCCGCCAGCTCGGGGGCCGAGTCACCCGTTCCGGCCGCGGGGCCAGGAGGGCCAGCCACGACTGCGGAGAGCTCCGGCTCCTGACGCATCGGGACGGTCCGGATCGAGGCGTTTGCGGCGTCCTCGCTCACGTCCGTGCCCGTCCGTTTCTCCCTCCCGGCGTCCAGAGGGACCCCAGCCGCATCGCTGGCATCGGGCTGCTTCTGCGTCTTCTCCATCTCGGAGGCGCGCCGTGGCTGGGGCACCGGCGACGCGGGAGCGGGCGGCTCGGCCGGTGGGGTCAAGCCCTTCATGACTCCGGAGCGCGTGGCGCGATTCCGTTTCGAGAGCGTGGAATTGAACGCGTCCTCGGAGCGTGCCAGGAGGTCTCGCAGGACGTCGGCGACTTCTCCGGCCTCCGCGTAGCGCTCCTCGCGGTCCTTGGCGAGACATTTCAGGATGACGGGAGAGATCTCGGCCGGAAGCTCGGCGTTGAGGAGCCTCGGATCCTCGGGCGACTTGTTGAGGATCTGGTAGACGAGGGTCGTCAAGGACTCCGCCGGGAAGGGCTTCACGCCGGTGAAGAGCTGGTACATGACGACGCCCAGGGAAAAGATGTCGGTTCGCGAGTCGAGCCGCTCTCCCCTCACGTGCTCGGGCGACATGTAGGCCGGCGACCCCACCATCTGTCCGGTGGAGGTGAGGTTCACGTCTCCGGACTCGAGCTTGCCGATTCCGAAGTCCGAGACTTTGGCGTGACCCTCTGGAGTCATGAGGATGTTGGCGGGCTTGATGTCTCTGTGGAGGACGCCGCGTTCGTGGGCGTGGGCGAGGGCGTCGGCGATCTGGGCCGAAATGATGAGCTTGTCCCCGATCGGGAAGGGGCCCTCGCGCTCCATCCGGCTGGCGAGGCTCCCGCCGCCGACGTACTCCATGGCGAGAAAGAGGGTTCCATGGTCCTCGCCAAACTCGTAGACGACGACGATGTTGGGGTGCTGGAGGCGGCCGGTGAGCTTGGCCTCGCGGAGGAACCTCTCGCGCGACTCGACGATCTTTCCCTGAAAGCTGGGTGAGTCGAGGCGGATGGTCTTCAGGGCGACCTCGCGCTCGATGAGCGGATCGCGCGCGAGATAGACCGCCCCCATCGCTCCCTTGCCGAGGGAGGGTGTCAGGTAGTTTGTGTAAACGAAGAAGAGGATGATCGGTTCGCCGGGAAGGATGTGACCCATGGAGATTCGGAGCGAACTGGTTGACGAGCTTCTTCGCGAATACCGAAAGCCGGAGGAC
>JAJVIN010000030.1 GCA_022071945.1 Thermoanaerobaculia bacterium
CACAAGTGTGACAGTGCACGCATGCTGCAAAATGCCGGGTGTTAGACTGTTACGACAAATCTACGCCTTCTCGCTGGGTCGCCAACACGCACCGGCCGAGACGGTCGGGCAACGCGCTTGTTCTAGGGCTAGAGGGAAGAATGCGAAAAGAGACTGACACGACTGCCTCACGATCCGAACGAAGCGCGCGCTCCAGAACGGGATGCTGTAGACGCGGGCCCGGAGCACTCCTAGCCGCCGTCGTGATCGGACTGGTCGCGGCCGGAGGAGCGCCCGCGCTCGCGGAGAGCCCGAAAGACCCCCGCGCACGGCACATGATCCGCTTCGAGTTCGACAACGACACGTTCCTGGGCTCGGACGATGTCTTCACCGCTGCCTGGAGCCTGCAGCTTCACTCGCCGGCGTACGACACATGGGACGAGGCGGCTCCGAGCTTCTTCGGTGCCGTTCCTGGGCTCGGAGATGACGGAAAGGGAGGCAGGGTCGTGCGGTGGGCGGCTGGCGTCTCCCAGATGATTGTCAGCCCGAGCGATCTCTCGATTGCCGAACCTCAGCCACACGATTCGCCCTGGGCGGGAATACTCGGCGTCTATGCCTCCCTGTCCTCCTACGACAACCGGCGCCTGACGGCCGCTCAGCTCTACCTTGGATGCATGGGGCCCTGCTCGCAGGCCGAGGACGTGCAGCGATTCGTCCATGAGGACCTCGGCAGGGGAGTCCCACCCAAGGGCTGGGACAACCAACTCGACACGAAGATACTCGGCAATCTGAACGTCGCGGGAGCCTACAAGCTGTGGGCGACACCCGAGTCTTCCTACGTTCCTGGGCGCTGGGCGAGCGACCTCGCAATCGGCGGACAGATCGGGCTGGGGAACCTGGCGACCTTCGCGCGTGCGCAGGTCGAATTCCGGTTCGGCCCGTCCTTGCCGATGGGCTTCACGCACGTTCCCGACGCACCAGGACTCGGGATTGCGCTCGATCCTCTGTACCCAGGGAGCGCTCCATCGCAGACCCGGTCATGGAAGGCCTACGCCTCGGTCGTGGTTCGCAGCACCTACTTCGCATATCTCGCCCCCGCGGAGGGGGGAAAGACAGAGAACGGTGGCTTCCACCCGGGCGTCGGTATCAATCACGGTCAGCCCGAACTCTTGATCGGCCTTCACATCGGCCGCGCGCCCGTAGCACTCCACGTGACCTACTATCGGTATCTCCTCGGGCCCGAGCAGATCGGCCTGGGAAACTCCCTCGACTGGGCGAACATCTCCTTCGAGGTCCGCTTCTGATCTGAGGGCTCACGCGATCTGGTCCGGCGAATGCTCCCCGGCGTCCGCGAGTACGCAACGCCGGCAACGCGCGGGCCCGCGTTCATTTTCAAGGCTGCATGGCGGCGGACGACGACGTTGGGGGGTGCGTGGAGGCTGCGCTCGCCGACGCCGCCGCCCGAGACGCGACGGTGCGCGTCGTCGTCGATTGGGCTCGTTCGGGCTCGAGGACCCTCTCCTGGCGCTCCTCGGGCCCCGCCGTCGCGGCACTCGAGCGGTCGTTTCTCGACGCCTGGACCGCTGCGGGAGGCGCTCCCCTTTAACGTTGCCGAAGCCGCTCCCGGGCGGTTCTTCGGCGCGGGTGGTCGTGCACCACGGGCCGCGTGACGCGCGAACGCTGGAGGGTAGTTTCCCGCCAGCGCAGGAACCCTCGAGTTGTGTCGATGGGTCGACATCAAGTCGGCCGCGCGACTCCAGCCCCATCGCGAGATCTGGCGGCGTCACAGTGTTAACTGCTTGAAAAACCGAGCGTTATCCAAGCTTCCAAAGGCCATGTGTCATCTGGCACGGCCTGTGCCCCTTCTCTGGCGTGCCCCGTTGCCGGCACCACTCGACGAAGAGGAGAAGGAAAGAAAATGCTACAAAGAAGAGCAAAGAACTCAGTGAGCGACATTGCGCTCCTCAGCACGATGGTCGGAGCGTTGTCGCTGGCTGCGTGCCGTGAGAACGTGGTCCAGCCGCTTCCAGCCCCAACAGTGCGGACCGCGCCGGTGGAGCAGCTCGACTCGGCGCTGGATCTGCGGATGAGCGGCACCATAGAGGCGGAGCGCTCGACGGCGCTGAGCTTCGCGGTTCCGGGAACGGTCGAGCAGGTGCTCGTCGACGTGGGGCAGAGCGTAACGCGTGGACAGGTGGTCGCGAAGCTGACCCCAACGTCGTTCGAGCACGCCCTGGGGATCGCGGTTGCGCAAGCCGCCCGAGCCGGGGACGTTGTTCAGCGGCTCGAACCGATGCACAGACGCAAGACAGTCCCCGATGTGAAGTGGGTCGAGGCTCAGACCGCTCTGGAAGCAGCGAACCACGCCGTCGAGATCGCGCGCAAGAATCTCAACGACGCCGTGCTCCGCGCGCCAGAGGAAGGCGTGGTGGCTCGCCGCAACATCGAGCCCGGGACCACCGTGGCGCCCGGGATCCCCGCGTTCCAGCTCGTGCAGACGCGGGTCGTTCGTGCGATCGCTCCCGTGCCGGAGAACCAGGTCGCGCGAATCCGCGTCGGCCAGACGGCGCGGGTCACCGTCGCGGCGCTTGGACGGGAGTTCACGGGCAAGGTGTACGAGGTTGGGGTCCTGGCCGATCCGCTCACTCGGACGTACCCGGTGAAGATCACCCTGGCGAACCCCGAGAGCCTGCTCAAGGTCGGAATGGTGGTCGATGCGTTCCTGCCGCTTGCCGGAGAGGCGCCCGCGCTGGCCGTGCCGCGTGAGGCGGTCCGGATCGACGAGCGTGGGGAAGCCTGTGTCTTCGTGGTGGGGCCTGATCAGAAGGTGCATCCGCGGCACGTGAAGGTGATCGGCTTCGCCGGCGAGCGGACAGCGCTCAGCGACGGCGTGAAGGCCGGTGAGCAGGTTGTGGTTTCGGGAACTCCGATGCTCGCCGACGGGGTGACCGTGCGGCTCGCCGCCGCCGGCGAAGGGAGTGCGCAATGAAGCTCGAGGGCGGAATCATCGAACGCGCCATGGTCGAGTGGCGCATCGTCGTGACTCTGATTGTCGTTCTCGTCGCCGTCGGCGCTCGCGCGCTGCTGACGATGCCGCGGCAGGAGTTTCCGGAGTTCACCATTCGCCAGGGGCTCGTCATCGGCATCATGCCGGGAGCCTCGTCGGCGGAAATCGAACGCCGGCTTGCGAAGCCGGTCGAGGAGTACCTCTTCACCTACGGTGAGGTCAACAAGGCGAAAACCTACTCGGAGTCGACGAACGGCCAGCTGGTCGTGCACGTGGAACTTCGGGAGGAGGTCAAGGGCGTCGACGCACCCGCCTTCTGGGTGAAAGTCCGGCACGGACTGAACGAACTCCGGGCGCAGAAGCTGCCCCCGAACGTCGTCGCACTGATCGGCATGAACGACTTTGGAGACACCAGCGCCCTCCTCCTGGCGGTGACCGCCGAGGGGAGGAGCCCGCGCGACCTCAAGGCGTTCTTGGAAGTGCTCGAGAAGCACCTCCGGCGTCTCGAGTCGACCTCGAAGCTCAAGCGGGTGGGCATTCAGGAAGAGGTCATCCGGGTCACCGTCTCGCACGAACGTCTGGCGAGGTACGGGGTCCGGGCTTCCACTCTCTGGGCAACGCTCCAGGGACTTGGCCAGGTGCCGGCGGACGCCCGCCTCGACACCGACACGCTCGAGATGCCCGTACACGTGGGCAACGTCCTGCGCTCCGAGCAGGAGATCGGGGACACCATCGTCTTTGCGCTGCCCAACGTCTTCGCGGCACCGACCGGCGCCAACATCCGGCTCAAGGACGTGGCCACCATCACCCGGGAGTACGGCCACGACGATTCCTCTGTCCTCCACGACGGTCAAACGGCCGTGGTGGTTTCGGTCGAGATGCGCAAGCTCGACGACATCGTGACCTACGGCAAGAAGGTCGATGCCGCCATCGCCGACGCCAAGCGAGAGCTGCCGCCCGACGTCAAGATCTGGCGGGTGGCTGACCAGCCGTCCGTGGTCAAGAACTCCGTTGGCCACTTCTTGCGCGACTTCGGAATCGCGATCGTCTCGGTCATTCTGGTCACGATGCTGCTCCTGCCTCTGCGGGTGGCGAGCGTGGCCGCGGTCACGATCCCGATCTGTGTCTTCATCACGCTCGGCGTCCTGAACGCGCTGGGCGTTGAGCTTCAGACCGTCTCCCTCGCGGGGCTGATCGTCGTCCTGGGCATGGTCGTGGACAACGCCATCGTGATCATCGACGACCACGTCGAGAAGCTCGACCACGGCCTGGATCCGTGGACGGCCGCATGGCAGAGCGCGCGCGAACTCTTCGTGCCGGTCTTCACGGCCACCGTCGCCATCATCATGGCCTACGTTCCGTTCTCCTGGTTCATGACGGGCATGGGCGGCGACTTTCTGGCGAGCCTGCCCGTAACCATCGCAGTCGCGCTCATCACGAGCATGGTCGTCGCCACGCTGCTCGTGCCCATCCTGAGCCAGCAGTTCATCCGCAAGGGGCTGCACGGCGAGGAAGGCGACAAGCCCTCCAAGCGGTCCCTGCTCGACCGGCTCCAGGGCGTTTACGACGCCGCGCTCGTTCGTGCCTTCCAGTGGCCCGCCGTGACCATCGCTGTCGGCGTCCTTTCCGTCGTGGCCGCTGCCGTGCTCTTCACGCACACGCCGCAGCAGCTCTTCCCCAAGGTCGACCGTACCCAGTTCGCGGTCGAGATCACGCTGCCGCCGGGGCGCCCGTTGCAGGAGACCGAGGCCGTCGCCCGCCGCGTGGAGAAGGAGCTGCGAAAGGACCCGCGCGTCGTCGACGTCACCGCCTTCATCGGGACGAGTTCCCCGCGTTTCCACACTCTCTACGAACCTCGAATTCCAGCCCGTCACCGCGCCCAGCTCATCGTCAACACCAAGAGCGACGAGGCCACCCTCGAGGTGATCCACGAGTACGAGTCCAAGCTTGCGACATCGTCTCCAGAAGGCTGGGTCCGTTTGAAGCAGCTCGACCTGCAAAACTCGCCCGCTCCCGTGGAGGCAAGGTTCTCCGGCGACGACATCGAACAGTTGCGGGTGATCGCGGCGCGTGTCGAAGCGCACGCGCGCACCCTACCCGGCGCCGCCTGGGTACGCCTGGACACCGAGGAGCCGATCCAGGTCGTGGAAGTGACCCCCGATCAGGACTCGCTCGCCAGGCTCGGCCTCTCTCCCGGGATCATGCAGATGTCACTCGCCTCGACCAGCAGGAAGGGCTTCGAGATCGGGAGCCTCTGGGAAGGCGATTACCGCGTGCCCATCCTTCTCGCCGGCGACCCGCGCAATCCCGAAAGCATGGAGCGGTTCCAGAGCCAGTACGTGTCCTCGCCGCTTCTCCCCGCCGCGGTCCCGCTGGAGCAACTCGGGCGAGTGCAGCCAGCCTGGAACGACGGGACGAGAATCCGGCGCAACGGGACCCCGACCGTCACGGTGCGCGTCGACGTCAAGAACGGCGTCCTCGCATCCACCGTTCAACAGCCGCTCAAGAAGTTCGTCGATGGGCTCGGCGCCATGCGCGACGTGACCGTGACTTGGGGCGGCGAGGCCCAAGACATGGTCGAGCAGTACACCCCGCTCACCCAGTCGCTCCTCACGAGCGTCGGAATCATCTACCTCATCCTGCTCTTCCAGTTCCGGCGCCACAAGAAGGCGCTCGTGGTGATGCTGACGATGCCGCTCAGCCTTCTTGGCGCCGCGGTTGGTCTGAAGATCACCGGTTATCCCTTCGGCTTCACCTCTTTCATGGGGGTCATCGGCCTCATGGGCATCGTCGTACGCAACGGCATCATCCTCGTCGGTTACGCCGAGGAGCTCGGGCGCGGAGGTCTCGATCTGCGCGAGGCGGCGATCGCCGCTGGAAAGCGCCGGATGCGCCCCATCTTCCTGACCTCGGCGGCCGCAGCCGTCGGCGTCATCCCGATGATCACGAGCCGCTCCACGCTGTGGGGACCCATGGGAGCCGTCACCTGTTTCGGATTGCTACTGGCGATGGTTCTGACCTTGCTCGTCCTCCCAGTCCTGTACTGGCTGATCGTCAAGGAAGGCGATGGCTCGCCCGCTCCGTCTGGAGCTCTCGCCGGCGCCACCGCCCTCGCTCTCCTCTGCTTCTCCTCCGCGGCGTTCGCGCAGGGCACCCCGGACGCGCCGCTCTCGCTGGCACAGTGCAAGGAACTCGCGGCGAGCAAGAACGTGGAAGTGCAACGGGCGGGCGCGGAGCTGCGCGCCGCCGAGCAGACGCGGCTGGCCGCGCGCACGGCATACGTACCGCAAGCCTCGGCGTTCGGCGTGGCAGGGCAGGCGAACTCACCGCTCCTCAGTCTCGAGGTTCCCTCGGGCCGGCTCCCGGTCCTCGACGCCTCCGGGGCTCCAACCGGCAACACGGCCTATTTCCCAGGGGCCAACATCGACGCGGCCAAACACGGAGGAGTCCTGGCGATGACCGCCATCCAGCCCGTATACGCCGGCGGGCGAGTCGTGAATACCAACCGTCTGGCCGACGTGGGCGTCCGCGCAGCGGACGACAGACAGGCGATGGCGCGACGCGACGCGCGCCTCGAAGCCGAGGAGCGGTACTGGCAAGTGGTGAGGCTGGCAGAGAAGGACCGGACGCTCCGGGCGTATCAGGAGATGCTCGTCGCGCTCGAGCGCGAAGCCCAGGACGCGGTGGCCTCTGGTCTCCTCACCCAAAACGACCTCCTGAAGGTGTCGCTGGAGCGCGGGAACGCCGCGGTGCAGCGGCTCGAGCTCGAGAGCGCGCGGAGACTGGCGGCGCGAGACCTGCGCCGGTTCCTCGGCCTTCCGGACGGTGAGGAAGTGGTTCTCGCCGATGCAGCGCCGCCGGCGCCCACCCGCCCGGAGGCGGATCGCCAGGCGGAAGGCAGCGCCAAGGATCGCCGAACGGAGATCCGGCTGCTCGAGTCCGCGGTCGAGGCCGAGCGGCTCCAAGCGCAGCTGAAACGCGGGGAGGGGCTGCCCTCGCTCTCCCTCGGCGTCACGGCATGGCACAGCGACGTTTCCGGTCTCGGCGTACAGAACAACGCTGCTGTCTTTGCCATGGTCAAGGTTCCGTTCACCGAAGCCTGGAGAGCGAAGCACGAGAGCGCCGCCGCGCGGGAAAAGCAGCGAGCCGCCGAACTCAGGCTCGGAGACACCCGCCGGCTCGTCGCGGAAGAGGCTTCCAGGGCCTGGGACGAACTCGACGCGGCCTGGAACGCCTCGCAGGTCGCGGACTCGGGCGTCGAATCCGCCGAGGTGAACCTCACCGAGAAGAGAGACGGCTACGACAGCGGACTCGAGAAGTTCTCGGACCTCCTCGAGGCACAGACGCTCATGCACCAGGCCGAGGACCGGCGGATCGACTCACGGATCGCGGTCGCGCTGAAGCGCTCCGCGTACCTGCGGGCGATCGCCGCCGAGTGAACCCGGAATCCGCCATGAGCCTCACACCGGGCCGTATCGACATTCACCACCATCTGGTTCCGCCAGCATTCGCCGCGGCGATGGAGAGGAAAGGGCTACGCGAGATCGCGGGAGTCCCGCTTCCTGCGTGGAACCCTCGTCACTCGCTCGACGTGATGGACGCCAACAGCATTCAGACTGCCCTTCTCTCGCTCTCCGCGCCGGGTGTCTTTTTCGACGACGTAGAGCAGGCGCGCGACCTGGCGCGCGCCTGCAACGAGTACGCGGCGGATCTGAAGGCCAAGAACCCTGGCCGCTTCGGATCCTTCGCCGTGCTCCCCACGCCGTTCACCGCTCCGGCGTGCGCCGAGGCGGCGTACGCACTCGACAAGCTCGAGGCCGACGGCGTCGTCCTGCTCGGAAGCACGGAGGGGCGTTTTCTCGGGGATCCGGCGTACGAGGACCTGATGATGGAACTCGACGCCCGGCGCGCGGTCGTCCTCGTCCACCCGAACCTCCACGCCTCGAGCCGCCAGCTCGGCCTCGGGGCGCCGGGCTTCCTTCTCGAGTTCCCGTGCGACACCACCAGGGCGGCCGTCAATCTCATCCTGACCGGCACGGTCGAGCGGTACCCACGCATCCGCTGGATCCTTGCCCACGCGGGCGGCTTCCTCCCTTACGTGGCGTGGCGAGTCTCTCTCGCAAGCGCCTCGCCCGAACTCCAGGAACGGGCTCCGCGGGGGGTGCTGACCTACATGCGGCGCTTCTACTACGACACCGCGCTCTCGCCGTCTCGCTACTCGATGGCCGCGCTCAGGGAACTCGTCGATCCGTCGCACATCCTGTTCGGGAGCGACTATCCGTTCGCACCGGCGCCGCTCGTCGCGCTCGAGTGTCAGACACTCGAGCGAGCGAGTGGCTGGCCCGACACTGCCAAACTCGGCATCAACCGAGGACATGCGCTCACTCTGTTCCCTCGATACAAGGGCGAGGGCGACGTGGTGCTCCCCGCGCCGGCCCACCACTCCGCGTCTCCATCCAGGCGCGCCCCGCGGGTCCCGGGCAAGCGGGACGCTACGCTCGCCGAGCCCACGGCGAACCGATAGGGGGAGGTGCGACAGTGGGCAACATCTTCCGGGGCAATACCCCGGCCGCGCCGGACAGCGAGCAGCTCTTCCCCAAGGCGACGCCCGGAACCCTGCCGGCCGAGGCTCCTCCGGGCTGGACTCTTCCGCCGAAGCTCCTGGCGAGCGGTACCCGGCGGCTGGGCAACTTCGCGCTTCTCGCCGGGCTGGTCGTCGCCGGCAATGGTCTCCTCGAACTCTTGGTGACGCTTCCGTCATCTCACAGTGCCGACCCCGTGCGAATCTGGGCCTTCGCGGGGACCGCGGCCCTCTCGTTCGGGGTCTTTGCGATATCGCGCCGGAGCGGCATCGGCGCCGCCCGGCTCCTCGACCTCGGCCTCGTCTACGAGGTGCTCTGCGCGTTCCTCTTCGGAGTTGCATATCACGCTGGGCCGAGCCCGCCCGAGGGCCCGCTCTACGGTTGGTCGCCGATCGCCGTATGGCTCGTCGTCTTCCCGCTCATCGTTCCGTCGGCGCGCGGCAAGACTTTGCTCGCCGCGACCACCGCGGCACTCATGGACCCCCTGGGGCTGGCCCTGAACGCTGTGCGGGGCCAGCCCGTTCCAGCCACTCTCGTCGTGGCTCAGATGCTCCTGCCCACCGCGATCGCCGCGGTGGCCGGAGTCGCCGGGGCGCGGATCGTCTATCGCCTCTCGGCCACGGCCGGACTCGCGCGAGAGCTAGGGAGCTACAGGCTCGTCTCACCGCTGGGACACGGCGGCATGGGCCAGGTCTGGCGCGCGGAGCACCGGATGCTGGCCCGGGCGGCGGCGATCAAGCTGATTCGCACCGTCGACGGCGACGAGCCGCATTCGCGGGAGATGCTGACGCGCTTCGAGCGAGAGGCGCGGGCGACGGCGTTGTTGCGCTCACCTCACACGATCCAGGTCTACGACTTCGGCGTCACCGACGAAGGCAGCTTCTACTACGTGATGGAACTCCTCGATGGCTTCGCGCTCGACGACCTCGTCCGCCAGTTCGGGCCCCAGCCTCAGGAGCGGGTCGTGCATCTCCTTCGCCAGGTCTGTCACTCCCTGGAGGAGGCGCATCGCTCCGGCCTCGTCCACCGCGATGTGAAGCCCGGCAACATCTTCCTGTGCCGCTACGGGCTCGACCTGGACTTCGTGAAGGTCCTCGATTTCGGACTCGTCAAACCGGCAGCAGGCGACGCCGGGCCGGAGCTGACGGCACAAGGGTACGTGACCGGAACTCCGAGCTACATGGCTCCCGAGTGTGCTCTGGGCCACCACGACATCGACGGTCGAGCCGATCTCTACGCGCTCGGCTGCGTCGGCTACTACCTCCTCACCGGAAGCACGCCCTTCCCCTCGGGCGGGCGCACGGCCATGGAGGTCCTCTTCGACCAGGTACACACCCAGCCTCGACGTCCTTCGGCCCTTTCCGGCCGTGCCCTGGACCGCGGGCTCGAGGACATCCTCATGAGCTGCTTGGCGAAGAGGCGTGAGGAGCGGCCGGAGAGTGCGCTCGAACTCGCGGCACGTCTCTCCTCCCTCGGCCTGGCGGAGCGCTGGACACCCGAGTCCGCGGACCGCTTTTGGCTGGAGGCCGCGTCTCGCGACCAGAGAGCAGTTTCGACCGCCGTGCTGCCTCGGGTTCCCTCGTGATGCGTCGCCCCGGCAGTGGGCTCGACGCTTCGACTGAGGGGCGAAAGCGAGTTGCACGGCGGCTTCAACTCGGCGGCTGTGGATGAGAACCACGATGATGCTCGGCCGCAAGCGGACCGGTCCCGGGCGGTGTGGGCCGCGGGCAGAGCTGGGGCGGGGCTCTGGCGCCGGACACGGGACTTCGGGCGTCCCGAATTGCCTCGCATCCCCCCGTCGCCCGAGCGCTCCCGGCGAAGAAGGATGAATCTGATGCTTGTCTGGAGGAAGTCGTGTACTTGACCGCTCTCACTCAGCGGGAGAGGCTATTCGCTCTCGTCATACGGTGGCTGCAGGGCCGCCTCGAGCCTTCTGACGGCCGTTTCCTCACGCTCTCGTTCCTCGTCGATCCCGTCATCACGTCCCACGTCTTGACGAACTTCCTGCGGGACATCGCTGCTCCCGAGGACGGGAGCCTCCGGCTCGAGCGCCTGCGCACCAAGCACGACGTGCGCCAGAGAATCGCGGACGCGTGGCCGGACCTTACTCCTCGCGCCACCGAGCTGCTCTCCGAGTTCCGGAAGCGCCCGGAACACTTCTACCCCACGACACCCGTGGACCTCGTGGCCGTCACCGCAAGTGAGCACGATCTGAAGGCGATGGTCCGATTCAAGAACATCACCCGAATCGCGGACAAGGTGTCCAGGCGGGCCACGGCCCGCTTCGATCAGGAGATCCGCCGTCGCGCGGAGGCGCTCAAAGGCGAGGGATCCCGCGGCCACGACGACGCCGAAGGCGAGCTGTTCGTGGAGGCGGAAAGGCTGGTCTGTCTCGACATCGCCAGTGGTTCGCTGCCGGTCAGGCCGCCGGACTTTCTGGTCCACGACCTCGTAGGAGTCAAGCTCATCGGGGACCCGTCGGGGCTCGAGCGGTTCGAATCAAGGGTGGCGGTCCACCCGCAAGTCATATCCGTGCAACGGACCGAGCATCGCGGGGTGTATCGAGACACTCACCTCGTCGTCGAACTCGCCTGCCCGCCGCTGGCCGCATCCGTGGACTGGCTGCGCGCCCAGAACTGGGACCAAGCCGCCCGGCGTGGACTCACCGCCGCGACGCTGCGCCGCTGGATCCCCGAATACGTCGAGAGCGCGGAACGGTCGTTCTTCGTCGAGATCCTCCTCACCACTCGCGAGGACCTCGTCGAATCGGAGTTCGGCCGAGGGCTCCACGAGGAACGGACCGAGCGGCAGCGCGAGGGTCTGATGTGGGCCCGGCAACTCCCGACGAATGTGGCTCTCATCATCATGTACGCGCTCCTCGTCGCCGTCGGACCGAAGACGGAGGTCCAAGATCTTCCTGTCAAGCTTGCCGGGCGCTACTTGCCTGACACGATTGCCGTGCTCCTCGGCCGCCTATTCGATCTCGACATCGACCGGAGTCCGCTCTCGGTCCCGTCGGCCGGCGGCGGAACCGACCGCGTGTAAGGGCGCCCCCATCCTCCGGACCAGGGCGAGCCCATTCCTCCGAGTCCTGGGCAGGAGGCGGTCTCCCTGATGAGAGGGCCGATCTCCATGCGAGACAGTTTGCCCCAAGTCGATACTTCGACACCGCAGCTTCGACACTTTCGACTCTCGACACCGTTTCGCCTTGTTATTCAGTGACTTAGAGCGCCATGCCGCTGGCGCGGGCCTTGCGAAGTCACCTGGAGAGAGGCAAGAGGAATGTCGAGCAAGAACTGCCATCAGGCAACGCGAGAGACTTTGCAGGGTAGCAAGGGACCCATCTCGATCCTGGAGCCGGATCGGGCCGCGGCCGTGGCCGGGCCCGGCCGGCATGGAGGCATGAGGCCTCCGATGCTCCTCTCAACGATCGTCCTCGTGGCCGCCCTTTTCGGGGCTGTCACCCTTCGGGCTGACGGTCTTGACAACTCCGGGACGAGCAGCCCTCCCGCCGTCCCGGCCGAGACGTTCATCCCGGTGCCCCCCGTCGAAGGGGTCCCGGGTCCGCTCTTCTTCCAGACGCCCACGCTCGCGTTCGTGCCGAAGGGGACGGTCCGGATCACCGCTGGCGCTGCATACCTGCACGGCGTCACCATCGCGAGTTCCGGGCTCGCCGGCGATCTGGAGCAACTCGGACTCTGCCGCGTCGACCTGGGCTTTTCCAGCAGGATCGAGGTGCGTGTTCAGGGAATCGTGCGCCAGCGCCTGGAGATCGACGAGGACCGTTCGCACCAGGTGCCGCCTTCGCAGGTGACGGGGAGCACGACACACGATGCCGGGGACTTCTCGGTGATCACCATCGCGCGCCTGTTGCCGGAGCGCAAGGCGCTGCCGGCGATCGGACTGCGAGTCGAGGCAAAGCTGCCCAACACGAACGAGCAGCGGGGCATCGGTACGAACACCACGGATGTCATCCTCTCGATCCCGATACAGAAGTCCTTCGGGAAGATGTTCGTCGTCGCCGACGCCGGACTGGGAATCCTGACCGAGCCCGCGAGCGCGCAATCGCAGAACGACGTCCTTGTCTATGGCTTCGCCGCCGCCTACTCGGCGACTCCTCGGCTCCTCGTGTCCGGCGAGCTCGCCGGGCGCTGGGCCCCCTCGGGCTCGCATCCGGGAACCGGGGACCAGGCCACACTCCGGGCGGGCGTTTCCTACTCCTTCGGCCCTTCGGCCGTTGGCGTTCTCCTGTCGCGAGGCCTCGACCAGAACGGCGAGCGCTTCGGGGCCGCACTCGTCTTCTCGTACGGCTTCCGGGTCATGCACTCGATCAGACCGGATTGAGCAAAGAAAGTATGTGGAGGCTCCTCGTGCCTCATTCCACCGCCGTAAAACCGCCGGCCGCCTCCGAAGGGGGACCCGCCATGGACAGGCCGGATCTGCCCCCCAAGCCGAGACTCTCCATGACCGGATTGAGGAAGCTCCTGTCCCCGCGGACCGCCGATCCTCTCTCGGCCAGCACCCCGAGGAGGCTCGCGCGTGCCCTCTTCGAATCAGACTCGGAAGGCTCCTTCAGAGACAACCGTGGCGGTGTGCTGGGGTTCCTCGAGCGCGTGCCTCTCTTCGAGGGGCTCGGCCGCCTCGATCTCCAGCGCGTCGCGCGCATCGTCCACGAGCGCGAGTACGGCGACGGCGAGTACATCTCCCGAGAGGGAATGCCAGGGGCAGCCCTCTTCATCCTCAAAAGTGGGTTCGTCGAGGTGACGAGGCGGGGCCGCGACGGCGCGAACGTGATGCTGGTGACCCTCGAGCCCCCCGCGTCCTTCGAGGAGGAGGCCGCCACGGGCATGAACACGACCCGCTGGTTCTCCACCCGGGCCCGCGGCCCGGTGTCGGTGCTCGCGCTCGGAAGGTCCGATCTGGATGCTCTTGCTGACGCATTCCCGCCCCTGGCGAACAAGGTCCTGATGCGTCTGGCCGGCACCATGTCGACCCGTTTTCAGAGGGTGCTGGACGCCCTGTACATCACGGAGTCCCTCGAGGCCGGGGGGCAGCAGGAGTCGAAGTCATGACGAGCTCCCCCGAAGCGTCCGTGGAGACCGGGGTGGTCCTCAAACGTCTCGTCGCCCTCGGAGCGACGGGCCTCGGCACCTATCTTTTGTTCGAGCTCCGGAGCCTCATCGTGCCGGTCCTCGTCAGCGGGCTGCTCGCGTACGTGTTTCATCCACTGGTCACCCGGCTGGAACGGCTCAAACTCCCGCGGGACGCCGCGATCGCTCTCTTGCTCGCCGGGGTGAGTCTCGCAGCCGTACTCATAGTCAACGGGGCACGCAGCGTGGCACCGAGTGAGGGCCACATGTTGGAGTTGCGAGTGCGCGCTCTCTACAAGCTGAACACGCATTACAAAACGCTGATGGGACTCGGCCAGCCTCGAGGAAATCGGCTCTATCAGCTGGTGGGGACCGATCTGGACCCGGTGCTCGACGAACTGACCCGCTCGCTCGCCCTGACGCCAGAGGAGCACGCTCAGTTCCTTGCCCGGGTGACACCGCTAGGGCGCGACAAGGGACAATCCTTGCAGCTCACTTACGATCAAGCGAACGCGGAGGCGCTCAGAAAGCGCGCGGTTGCATCGCAGGACGGTCCGGCGCAACCAGCGGTGATGACTTCGGCACGGTCGTCCGCCAAGCCGGGCGTCGTGCGCGGAATTCTCTCCAGATGGGCGATCGCGCCACTGGTGTTCTACTTTCTCCTGCGCGATACCGGAGAGATCAAGCGTGGCCTGCTCGCGTTGGTTCCCAACCGGCTTTTCGAGCCCGCCCTCAACGTGCTCGCTGACCTCGACAAAGCGCTGGGCGACTACGTGAGAGGCGTCTTCCTCGAGTGTGGTTGGCTCGGCCTGACTGTCGGTATCCTCTTGACCGTAGTCGGTGTCCCGCTCCACTGGGCGATGGCGATCGGGATCGTCAGCGGGGCGAGCAACGTGATTCCCTATGTCGGGAGCGCCATCGCCATGCTGAGCGGCCTCGGGTACGCGCTGCTCGCCGAGGACTTCCGGCCGCTCCTGCCGTGGGTGAACTCCGGGAATCTCGCCCTGTGGGTCGTGGCCGCCGTGGCGCTCGCCGAACTCCTGAAGAGCGTCATCTACGAACCCTTCGTCCTGGGCGGGCGCGTGAAACTCCACCCCCTCGTCATGGGGATCGGGGCCGTGGGAGGTGCCACTCTCTTCGGCCCCGTGGGAATGTTGCTCGCGATTCCAGCCATCACGACTGCGAAGGTTCTCGTCTCGAGTTCCGCCAAACAGCTCAAGGCCTACGGGCTCGTCTGAGGAGGTCCCCGAGATGGAGCCTCTCGCCTTCATCCTTGTCGAATTCCCCATCGGCCCTTGCCAGGAGACGTTGGCAATGAAACGGATCGACCAATCTGCATCTGTCTCAAGACCCGAGGCCCACACCGCTGGGAAGAGCCTCCGTGACGGGTCGCGGCGCCGATGGTCCGGGTTCCTGGCTCTTCTCCTCCTGCACCTCCTGCCCTGCCTTCAGGCAGCGGCGGAGGAGCCGGGCCGCCGTCCGCGGATTGGCCTGGTGCTCTCGGGGGGCGGCGCACGCGGAGCGGCGCACGTGAGCGTCCTGCGGGTCTTGGAGGAACTCGATGTCCCGGTCGATTTCATCGCGGGGACGAGCATGGGGGCCGTCGTTGGCGGGCTCTACGCCGCCGGGATGTCTCCCGGCGAGATGGAGCGTCTCCTCACCTCGATGGACTGGGACGACCTCCTCTCCGACGCCCCGCCTCGCCGGGACATGCCGTTTCGAGAGAAGGTCGTGGACGACCATTTCCTGCCGCTCACCGAGTTTGGCTTCAGGCGGGGGAAGCTCGTCTTCCCGAGGGGGGTGGTGGCGGGGCAGAAGCTCAGCTCTGTACTCAAGAAGGAGACGGGGCGGGTGGCCATGATCACCGACTTCGATGAGTTGCGCGTCCCGTTCCGAGCGATCGCGACCGACCTCGAGACTGGAGAGGGCGTCGTCCTGAAGGGTGGCTCCTTGCCGGAGGCGATTCGCGCCAGCATGGCGATTCCGGCGGCCTTCTCTCCCGTCGAGAGCGAGGGGCGAATCCTCGTGGACGGCGGCGTGTGGCGCAACTTGCCGATCGACGTGGTGCGCCGCATGGGAGCCGACGTCGTCATCGCCGTCGACATCTCCACCCCGCTCGCTTCGCGCGAACGGCTCGTCTCCGCTCACGGGATCTACGGCCAGCTGATCGGTTTCCTGACCGCCCGCAATGTCGAGGAGCAACTGCGCTCGCTCCGAGAGGGCGACATCCTCATCCGGCCCGACCTTCACGGCATCACGACCTTGGACTTCAAGAGAGTCGGGGAAGCGATACGGCGCGGGCTCGCGGCCGCCGAGGCGTCGCGCGCCGCCCTGTCGCGCCTCTCGGTCAGCCCGGAAGAGTACTGCCTCATTCTCGAGCGTCTGCATCGAGAGACACCGCTGCCCCAGATCGCCGCGATCCGGCTCGGAGAGGTTGCGCCCGTCGATCACCGAATCGTTGAACGCCTCGTTCAATCCAGGCCGGGACCAGGCTTGACTCTCGAGGGTATCCAGCGCGACCTCGCTCGGATTCGCGCGCTCGGCGACTACGAGCTGGTGAAGGCGCATCCAGAGTTCTCGGGCGACGCGGCAACTCTCGTGATCGACGGACAGGCGAAACGGTGGGGGCCGAACTTCGTCCGGCTAGGCCTGGATCTCGCAACGGACTTCAGCGGCGAGAGCAACTTCGGGATCCTGCTCGAATACCGTTCCACCCGCCTGAACGCGCTGGGGCTCGAATGGAGGACTCTTGCCCGGACCGGGACAGACCTGACGCTTCTCTCCGAGCTCTACCAGCCGCTGGACTGGGGGGGACGCTTTTTCGCCTCTCCCGTGGTCTTTTATCGGCGAACCCGGCTCCCTCTCTTCGTCAATGAGCGCCGGGTCGCCGACTACACGGTCGACCAGCCGGGAATCGGCCTGGAGGGCGGAATCTCACTCGGCTCGAAGGGCCAATTGAACGCGGGCCTGATTCGGACCCGGGTCCACGGAAACCCGCGGATCGCCGGGGAGGAGTTCCCCGAGGCGACCCTGGACCGGACCGTGCTGCACCTCAGAGGGTCCTTCGATCAGCTCGACAGCTCGACCTTCCCGAGACATGGGGCCGCGGCGGCAGCCTCCTTCGAGGTCGCGACCCGCTCGCTTGGCGGCGACGCCGTCTTCCGGCGAGCTTCCCTCTCGTCGACTTTGCCCTCTGCAGCCGGCAGGAGCGCGCTCGTCATGAGCGCGCGCGGCGGCACGAGCCTTGGCACGGATCTCCCCATCGACGTCCAGTTCACGCTTGGCGGCTTCAACAACCTCTCGGGATTCCAGCCCGGCCAGTTGCGCGGCGAGTCCTTCGTTTTCGGGGGTCTCGAGTACAACTACCGGATCGGCGGCGGGTCGAGTTTCATCCGGGGACTCTACGCCGGCGCAACGTTGGAAGCAGGAAACGCCTGGCCCTTGCACGCCCCGAGAACGCTCTCGGACCTGCGCCCGGCCGGGAGCATTTTCCTCGCTGCAAACACGCTGATAGGGCCCATCCATTTCGGCCTCGGCATGGGAGATGGCGGAAACCGGAGCGTCTTCTTCACCGTGGGCGGGATCCGGCGCTAGGCAGAACCCGCAGTCCAGCGATTCGCGTGAGTCGACCCCACCAGTTCCAGGGCGGCCAGACTCGGGAGGCTGCCCCCCGGGTCTCGCCGCCAGGGGGAGGTCCATCGGCAAAGGGTCCGTGCCGCCTCCGGCTCAGGTCCCGAGAGACGCGAAGAGAAGCGCGTGCCGCCCGGGAACTCGAGATCCTCCCAGCCTGGCATCCCTTGCTCCTGGAAAGTGGCATTATTCACGAACTCGAGGGACAGAATGGGGACGGAATGCCGACACGAATCTGGGGGGTCTTTCCGTGCGAGATTCGGGGAGCCGGGTCAAGGTATCCGATGGTTCTCGCACTGAGGACACTCTGGAACCAGACACCCACGGCGTTCCGTCGCCTGAAGAGGTGCCGCCTGTGATTCTCCGTGCCGGCGACTGCGGACAGGATCCACGTTACGCTGCCCTCCTCGCACTGATCGAACTGCCTGTCTCGGAGGAGGCCCTGCCAAAGCTCTTGTCTCGCTTCGCAGTCACCCTCGCCGCAGCCATGGACATCGAAGATTTCATTGTGGTCGGCCTTGCACCCCGGGATGGGTCCCCGGCAGCCCTTGCGCTGCGTGTGGCTGCCGCCGGGCCCGGATCGGAACCGGGCGCCGTCGAGACGGTCCACGCTCCCGAGTTCGACCTCCAAGGTTCTGCCGGACTTCTCGGCACCACGATCCTGGACGACCTCTCGGCAGGCAGTCCATTCCCTGCGCTCACGTCTCTCCTCCACCGGCGCGGCAACCGGTCGGCCTGCCTATCGCCTCTCGGCCGTGCCACGGAGCCAGCCCGAGTGCTGTGCCTCGGGTCGAGCCGCCTCGGGGCTTTCAAGGCTACGGACATCGAGTTCCTCAAGTCGGCGGCAAACCTTTTTGCCCTCGCAGCCGACATTCGCGAAAGCCGGCAGATTCTCGAACGCCGGCAACGGAGCATCGAGGCGGACCGCGATCTTTGGCGTACGTTGCTCGAGGTGAACAACGCGGTCGTCGGAACACTCGACCTGGAGGCATTGAGAAGGGCTATCGCCGTGAACATGCGCCGGGTCATCGCCTTCGAGCAGACCAACCTGGCGCTCCTCGACGCGGACGGCAGGCGGTTCAGCCTCTTCTCGGTCGACCCGGACGTGCCCGAGGACGCGGGTCGAGCGTTGGCGACCCTCAGGATAGAAGACACCCCGTTCAGAGACCCCAAGGCGCTTCGGGCGCCGCTCGTGCTCGAGCCGCGGGAGATGGGCTTCGTGCCGGAGGTGATCCAGAGTGACGCGCTGTTCCGTTCGATGAAGCGGTTCTGCCTGCTCCCCCTGACGACACCTCGCCGCATACTCGGCGTCCTTGCCCTCGCGAGCCGTTCCGACGACGCATTCCCTCCCGGCGCGGTTGATCGAGCGGCGCAGGCAGCAATCCAGGTGGCGATCGCCATCGAGAACGCGATGGCGTTTGAGGAAATCGCTGCCCTCAAGGACCGGCTGTCCGAGGAGAAGCTCTACCTCGAGGAGGAGATCCGGGGGTGGAACGGGTTCGACGAGATCGTCGGCGAGAGCGCCGCTCTCCAGCGCGTGCTGGCCCAGCTGCGCACTGTTGCCGGCACCGAGACGACCGTGTTGCTTCTGGGCGAAACAGGGACAGGGAAGGAGCTTTTCGCCCGCGCCATCCACAACCTGAGCGGCAGGAGGTCGCGCACGCTGGTGGCCGTCAACTGCGCCGCGTCCCCGGAGAACCTGCTCGAGAGCGAGTGGTTCGGCTACGAGAGAGGGGCGTTCACCGGCGCCCTCGCTCACAAGACGGGCCGCTTCGAGCTGGCCGACAAGGGCACGCTGTTCCTCGACGAAGTCGGCGACATCCCTCTCCACCTCCAAGCCAAGCTCCTGCGCGTGTTGCAGGAGCACGAGATCGAGCGGCTCGGGGCCGCGCGCCCGGTCCGGGTGGACTTTCGCCTCGTTGCCGCGACCAACGCGGACCTTCAGTCGATGGTGAACGAGAAGAAGTTCCGCAGCGACCTCTTCTACAGGCTGAACGTCTTCCCGATCCGCATCCCGCCCTTGCGTGAGCGGCCGGATGACATCCCGGCCCTGGTGGGGTGCTTCACCCGCCGGTACGCGAAGCGCCTGAAGCGAGAGATCGACTCTGTCCCTCGCGAGACCATGGACGCTCTCTGCCGGTGGCATTGGCCCGGAAACGTGCGCGAGTTGCAGAACGTCATAGAGCGTGCGGTCATCCTCTCACCCGGTCGGACTCTCCAGGTCCCCGCCACCGAATTCTCGCTGCCCGCAACGCCCCCTGCGACGCTCGAGAACGCCGAACGCGAACACATCTTGAAGGCACTGCTGGACACGAAGTGGGTCGTGGGCGGCCCCACCGGCGCCGCAGCCCGGCTCGGCCTGAAGCGGACGACGCTGATCTCTACCATGAAGCGGCTTGGGATTCAAAAACCCGATGGCCAGTAGTGTCATGGCAACCGCGAGTGCCCCACTTGCGCAGTGTCGACGGCTCGACACATAGACGAGCCCAAGACTCAGGCCCGGTCAGGCAGTTGTCCGGCGTTGTCGGGTCAACGCACTGCGAATCAGTGAATTAGACGTGCCTGTGAACGCCGGATGTGGCTGGCACGGCATGCGCATCTCTGGAGGCTGGAGGCCGTCATGAATCCAGATCACATGAACTCTCTCGTCAACTCCAACCCGGTCCGCCCGATCCTCACATCCGTGGACGTGCCTGGGCGGAACTCGATGCGCTGTGCCACACCACATTGCCAGAATCTTGTGCTCGACCCCTGGGAGCCGAGTGGGACACTCTGCGCCTCGTGCGCCATCGAAAGCGACCTGGCCGACCGTCCTGCCCGGTGGGATCGTCTCTGCTCCGCGATCCAGTGACACGCCCCTGTCCAAACCCTGGCTCATGCAGCTCTTCGAACTCCGAAACGGCCTCCGGCACGAGCCGGAGGCCGGCGCCTGCGAGGGGAGAGGGCTCACCTAGCCCAACTTCCGCAGTTTGGGGTCCGGAGAAGGAATTTTCGGGGGGTCGACGGACTGTAAGTCATTGACAGTGGGCGTCAGGAATCCTGGAAACGGAATGTAGTGCCGACCTACCCCCTTGCGAT
>JAJVIN010000060.1 GCA_022071945.1 Thermoanaerobaculia bacterium
TGACGCTCTGGTTCGCTCGACCACCCCATCCGCCGAGCGTGACCCACCCGCGGGCTCAGCTCAGCCCGGTCACCCCTGGACCATTCCTCCCAAGCAGACCCGGGTCATTTCTGACGAGCGGTCAAGAGAGCCCAGGGGACAGCCTGGCCGGTGGCCTGTGCACCGGGGACGGAGAACCGGCCGAACCACGATGCGAGGCGTTTCCCGGAGTCCGAGGGGGACCAATCGGACCTCCTTTGCACCGAAAGGACTCACCGCCTCGAACGCCAATGCTGTGCCAGCCCTGGGTGTCGTGGCTGAGACAGTCCGTAGTTCGAGACGGAGCTTCAGCAGGGGGCACGGACGGCGATCTCTCATGGCGTCGAGTTCCTGGATGAGGTCGCCAACGCGGCTCTCGATTTCGGCTCCCCGTTTTCGGAGGAGATCCAGGCTGCTCTCGTCCGGTGGCACGCTCGGGGAGTCCTGCACACCAGGATGAGGAGCGCCTCCAGTTCCCCGGCGTCCGCTCGCTCGTACACCCGACAGGCTTGCTTCCAGCAGAGCCGGGTCCGGCAAGAGGCCGCGGTTCACGGCGGCCTGGCGAAGCTCGATCTCTCGCCGGAACCTGCGGATCTGAACCTCAAGTTTCAGGACCCCGGCTGTGTTCAGCTGTTCAAGTGGCCGGGACGCCGGGATTCGAACCCGGGACCCCTTGACCCCCAATCAAGCCTCGGCATCCGGGGACGCCCTGGGATGCTCCATCTAGGCTTCCTTGCCTGCGTCCAAGGATGAGCAAGGACGGTCGCGGAGCCCAAAATAGGACACCGACGGAACACATGAGCAGGTCTCTTTCCCTTCCTTCCCGAAAAATGGGTACGATGACGTATGCAACGGGAGTTCACAGCAATCATTGGGCTCGAGGGAAAGTGGTTCACGGCGCTCTGCCCTGAACTGGACGTGGCAAGCCAGGGCCGGACGGTTGAAGAAGCCCGGAGGAACCTTCAAGAAGCCGTCGAACTCTTCCTGGAAACCGCCAGCCCGGAAGAAATCAGCCAGAGACTTGTCGGCGAAATCTACGTGACGCACTTCGAGGTCGAGGTTGGGACGACTCCGAGTTCTATCCGGCCGTGAGATCTGTTCCATCCTCGAGAATCACGGTTTCGCGACGATGCGTCAGAAGGGAAGCCATATCGTGATGCAGAGGGCGACCGAGGCAGGTACGACCACGGTGATCGTCCCCGACCACGACGAAGTTGCCACCGGGACTCTCTCCTCGATCATTCGCCAGTCTGGTCTTCCCAGAAGCCTCTTCGAGTAGAGCCGTTCGACGAACCGCGTGTTGAAGGCAGGTATCAGCTCTGCGACGTTTACCGTCGGAGGCCAACCTTCTCAAGACAGAGTCCGGCGGCATTGGGACCGTCACCTCCCGCCGATTGGCAGCGCGCCCATCCCGGCGTCAGCCTCGCCGCGTTATCTGAAGGACAGGTGACCCATCTTCCCTGCGCGGTAGTCGGAGATCGCCTGCCGGATCTCGCTCTGCGTGTTCATGACGAACGGACCGTAGCCGACGACGGGCTCGTCGATCGGCGCTCCCGACAGAAGGAGGATCGTCGAGTCGGCGCCGGCCTCGATCGACAGAGTCTCGCCATCGCGGTCGAGGACAGCGAACTCCCCCTCGTCGACCGAACTCGCACCGTTGATGCGCCCCCCTCCGTGCAGGAAGAGGAGGCCCGCGGACTGCCCCGCCGGCAGGTGAAGCCGGGCCGTCTTCCCGGCCCGCAGGCGCAGATCCCACAGTTCGATCGGCGTGAACGTCCTGGCTGGGCCCGTTGCCTCTTCGAAGCCTCCGGCGATGACCCGCACGGTCCCCGCGCCGTCCGCGAGCGCCACTACGGGCGTCTTCTCCATGGAAATGTCCTGGTACCGAGGCGGCGACATCTTGAACTTCGCCGGCAGGTTCACCCAGAGCTGCACAATCTCGAGCGTGCCGCCCGTTCGCGTGAACTCCTTCCCGTGCATCTCCTCGTGGACGACACCAGAGGCCGCAGTCATCCACTGGACATCCCCAGGCCCGATGCGCCCGCTGTGCCCGGCCGAGTCCCGGTGGTCGATCTCGCCCTGGTAGGCGATCGTCACCGTCTCGAAGCCGCGGTGCGGGTGCTCCCCGACTCCCCGGGGAACGAGCGAGGGGCGGAACTCCGCAGGGGCCGCGTAATCCAGAAGGAGGAACGGGCTCAACAGGGGCGCCGAATCGTAAGAGAAGATCGAGCTGACGGGGAATCCGTCCCCGACCCAGTGCCGGGGCGGGGCCTGCTCGATGCCAACGATGGTCTTCATCCGGGTGCTGGTCGCCATGGTCAGTTTCCTTTCCGGGATGTTCCCTCCTCGCCTTCCTTGCCGACCTTGCGCAGGAGGGTCGCGAGAGTCTCTCTTTCCCGTTCGTCGAGGTGAGCGAACGCCCGGTCCATGTCGCGGGCGTGCTCCTCGAAGAGTTTCTTGATGAACGTGGTTCCCTTCTTGGTCAGGTGGACGATGCGCGCGCGGCGGTCTGTCGCCGCCTCCTTCCGCTCGACGAGCCCCTCTCGCTCGAGCCGGTCGACGGCGGCCGTGAGGGAGCCGCTGGTGATGAGGATCTTCTGCCCCAGAGCATTCACGGCTTGGGGCCCCTTGTGGAGGAGCGTCTCGAGAACGCCGAAGTCGCTCAGGCAGATCCCGGTCGCTTCCACGCTCCGCCGGGCGTGCGCCTCCTGAGACTTCGTGGCTTTCCAGAGGAGGAGCCAGAGGTGGACGCCGGCCGTCTTCGGGATCGGCGAAAGCCTTGACGATGTCTTGCGTGTCATCGCCGCGGCTCTCGTGACGCGGCCCGCCGGTCGGCAGGAGACTCGATGCCCATGTCCTCTTCCCTCTCTCCCGGGCAGCCTGAAGACCGTGCCGGGAGCATTTACCTTGGCGTAAAGATACTTTTCGTGGAGACATATGTCAACTCCCCAGCCGTTCCGTTTCCCATCGAGGCGCCGGAAGCCGCGCCCACCGCCGAGATCACGGCCGCGATCGGCCTCTGCCCGTCCGGCGCCCTCAAGTACGTCCTCGACGGACAGGCCGATGCGCCGGCCGCGGAGGCGGGCGGACAGCCCACGACATCGATAGTCGCGAGCCGGGGCGGCCCCCTCCTCGTTCAGGGCTTATTCACGCTGCTGGATGAAGAGGGCAAGGAGATACCGGTGGCCGAACGTGCCGCGCTGTGCCGGTGCGGCGGAACCGCGAACGCACCCTTCTGCGACGGCACCCACCGGGCCATTGGTTTCACGCCGCGGCGCAAGGCGGACTCATAGGATCCCGCTCGCGAATCCTAGATCCTGCCGTTCATCGGGTATCCCCGTGCCCTCAACGCCCTCCGGATCATCAACGAGGAGACCTCCGCATGACGCTGACAGGCGCCCGAGCTACCACGCGCTTCCGCTCTCTGCCGACCGTCGCGCTCACATCCGGAGCACGCCGACGAGCGCCTGCAGGGCCGGCGGCTGATGGCGGCGGCTCGGATAGTAGAGGAAGTAGCCGTCGAACGGCGGACACCAGTCCGCAAGGACGCGCACGAGGTCGCCCTTCGCGATCTGCTCGGCCGCGTCATCCTCGAACACATACGCCAGCCCGAGCCCGTCGAGCGCCGCCCGCAGGGTGAAGAAAGGATCGGTGACGATGACGGGCCCCGAGACGGAAACAGTGACCGCCTTGCCGCGTTTCTCGAATTCCCACCGGTAGACCGGTCCGCTCGCGCCGAGACGATGGCAGATACAGCGGTGCGCCATCAGGTCCCGGGGCACCTTCGGCCTCGGGTGCTCGTCGAAGTAGCCCGGCGAGCCGACGATGGCCGCGCGCTGCGGGCCCGTGATCCGGACGGCCACCATGTCGCGTTGGACGAACTCGCCGAGGTCGATGCCGGCGTCGAAGCGACCGGCGACGAGGTCGGGCCCGCTGTCCCCTTCGGTCGTGATTTCCGCCACTCGAGCGGGCTGGTCCGGCTGGGGCGGCTCGACGACGGCCTCGAGGTCTTCCGGCGTCCCGGCCCGCTGCAGGTCACGATCTGGCCGGCGGTCCCGTCGACGATGCACGGCAAAGACGCTCCCCTGACGAGGCTCAAATGAAGATCCTTTTCTCTGAACGGGGATGGTCGGCCGCGCGCTCGCGGCGTTCGCGCTAGCGGGCGCGCACGCCGAACTCGCCGTCAACGCGACGGCCGGGGCCGATTCGCTTTCGGCCCTGGAAGCGGTCGGCGCGGCGAACCTGGCCAGGACGGTGATCGTCGACCTCGCGATCCCGCTCGACTCCTCCGCAGGGATGCCGCCGAGGCTCCTCGTCGCGAATACCGACAGCCTCGGCGAGTGGATCCAGCGCGCCTTCCCCACCACCCGCGCCGTTGCCAGCTAAACCTCTTACTTTGAATATCTTAACTTGTCGGGACGCCGGGTCGTCGAGTTCGCGATGGTCGTCTGGTCTGTCTCCACCCTCTGTCCTGTGGAGCAACTGGCCACTGGGTCACAAACAGGAGGCCCTCCGGGTGCATTCGGCGAAGCCCGCTGGGAAGCTGTCCCCTCGCCTGTGAAGGATCCCGGGGCGCCTGGAGGCGTTTCCGTCATCCAGGAAGGGGCCTGAGATAACCTACGGGGGGTAGCCTGATGAGCTTCATCGAGACAGAACTGCGCGACGGCATCGCGACCCTCACCCTCTCTCGCGGCAAGGTCAACGCACTGAACGCGGACGTCGTTGCCGAGTTGATGAGTCACCTGGCGAAACTGAGAGCCGATCCCCAGGTCCGGGCAGTGGTACTGACAGGGAAGGGCCGTTTCTTCTCTTTCGGGTTCGACGTGCCCGAATTCCTTGCTTTTTCGAAAGCGGACATGGCCACCTACCTCGAGGCCTTCACCGGGCTCTATGCGGAGTTGTTCGTCTACTCAAAGCCAGTCGTGGCGGCGTTGACCGGCCACGCTGTCGCGGGAGGATGCGTTCTGGCGATCGCCTGTGACAGCCGGATCATGGCTTCTGGAAAGGCGAAAATCGCGCTCAACGAAATCAGCTTCGGCTCGTCGGTCCTGGCGGGGATCGCCGAGATGCTCCGGTTTCAGGTTGGGAGCGCGGTCGCGACCCGGGTTCTCTATTCCGGAGCGATGTTCCCGGCCGAAGAAGCCAGAGCGATGGGATTGGTCGACGAAGTCGAGCCCGAGGAGAGGGTGATGGATCGGGCTAGATCGGTGGCCTCGGACCTCGGATCCCGCTCTCCGAGCGCCTTCGCGCACGTCAAGGCCCTCTTGCGGGGACCCGTCGCCGAGGAGATCAGGCGGCGAGAGAAAGACTCGATAGCGGAGTTCATCGAGATCTGGTACTCGCCCGAGACGTGGGCGAAGCTGCAGGAGATTCAGATCCGCTGAAGAGAGGTCCGCTGGCCCATCAGGCCGTGGAGACTTCACCCCTTGAGTGTCACCTTTCGGAACACCTTCCACACGAGCAGGTCGTAGAGGATCTTGAGCCCGCCTGCGATCAGGAAGGGCACAGCCGAGAGGGCCGCACTCGCGTACAGTGGCCCGGCCAGAATCGGTGACAGGGACGCTCCCAATGTCCGTGCGATTCCGGTCACTCCAGCCGCCGCGCTCCGCTCCTCCGGGGCAACCAGGGCCATCGTGTAGGCCTGGCGGGTCGGCACGTCCATCTGGGAGATGCTGAACCTCAGGAGTAGCACGGTCATCGCGAGCGGAAGGTTCGGCATCAGGGGTACGAGGAGAAGGAGGACGTTTGACGGGATGTGAGTCGCGACCATCGTCGCAAGGAGCCCGATCCTTTGCGCGATCCATGTCGCGCTGAGAGCCGAGAGGCCCGCCAGCACGTTCGCCGCGAAGAAAAGAACTCCCAGTGCCGCGGGTTCCACGCCATAACGCTGGTGGAACCAGTAAGCCACGAAGGCCTGCACCACGAACCCGCCCGCGAACGCATCGAGAGTGAAAAGACTGGCTAGCCGGAAGACGCTCCCCCGCGAGTGTGAGAGCCCAAGGTTCGCGTGAAACCACGGCGGCCTCGCCTGTGATCGCCGCGCGGCGGGTGCTTCGACCTCCCGAGACAGGCGCGAAAACAGCAGAGCCAGTACCGCGCCGATGACGGCATACCCGGCAACGACGGCGCGATAGCTGCCAAGTTCGGTGATGCCTCGTGACAAGAGAAACTGAACAAGGCCGCCCCCGGCGAGCGCACCGACGGCCGTGGAAAACGAGCCCGCCAAGTTGTACCAGGCAAAGACCCGCGTGCGCTTTTCCCCATCGATTCGCTCGGAGAGTCCCGATTGCTCGATCGCCAGGAACGGGCCGACTTCGTTGCCCCCAGGACTGATGACGCCGATGGTCGCCGCTATCAAGAGAAGCCAGAACGAGCGAGTCACGGCAAAGAGAACACCCGCAAAGAGCATGAGGACCGCGCCCACCACCAGCATCCGTCGTCGCCCGATCCGATCCGCATTCGTCGTGATCCACAAAGAGATCACCGTGTCTCCCACCAGAGTCAGGGTCAGCAAGAGCCCGGCCTGTTCTTGCGCCAGACCAGCCACGTGCAGGTACAGGACCAGCACAACCGACAGAAGACCGTAGGCAAAGAGCCGTAGCGAGCGCGTCGAGAAGAGGAGGACCACGTCTCGGTTCATCGAACTCCAGTGATCAGCCGCTCCCGTGGGTATCCAGTCGGCGCGGACCTCAGCATCAGGGAAAGTATGCTCCGCTGCTCAGCGGTTATCAGAGTTGCAGGGTGAGCCAAAGGGTCGCGGCCTCAGCTCTCGCAGTGACACCGAATCAATCGCGACCGGACCTCCGTCCCGGCAGAGGCCGAGCAGAAGGCGCCGGTCGTCGCAATCCGCATAGACGTCGAAGGCAGGTCGATCCCGGTCAGCGCCAGGTTCTCCACCTCCTTGCGGAAGGGTGTACGGCGAAGGAGGTCGCCGTGCGGCTCTCGATATCGATTCGGTTCGTGGAGTTCCACAAGTACCAAGTCACCTCTTCTCGTGGGCCGGCCTCCATCAGAGACCAGTCCTGAGAGCGCCGAAAGCCTTCAGATCCGCCGCGGCCTGCCCCATGATCTCCGCGAGCGCCGTGTTCCATCCGCTGGCCAGGGCTGCCGCGGTCCGGGCCGGCAACGGGATCGAGCGCCGATACGTCTTCTGGAGGCTCTCCGGGAGCGCCGTCGCGAGCACTCTGGCGGCCCTGCATTCGATCTCGAGAACCGCTCTCGGATTCGCGGGATCCCGGAAGTCGCCGGAAAGCTCGGAGACCAGGAGGCGAAGCTCGATCTCGTCCGCCGCGCCACGCCCAGTCGTGACGACCCTGCGGAAGGCGCCGGAGCTGGACATGTAGTCGACGATGGCCGTCTCGAGCATCTGCTCGGGCGAAACGAGGAACCGTGCGTATCCGTCCCGCTCGAACTGGTGGTCTCCGGTGCGATAGACGAAATCGGGAGTCTGGTAGATCGGCGCCAGGGCGACACGCCGAATGACGAGAACAGGGCCGTCCGGTGCTGGAGGTTTGCTCTCGATCGGACCTTCGAGAGCGAACGACTCCGTGACCAGCGGAGGTTTCGAGAGGCAGCCTGCGATCGGCACGAGAAAGAGTAGTCCACAGAGGGCCGCCAACCCCGGACGAGTGAGACGGTTGCTGAAGGCGTTCCTCATCACTTCTCTTCCTTCTTCACGCTGCCCGGCGGTGCCGGAGGCATGCCGAACAGGGCCCCCGCCGGATACTGATTAACCTGGTTGATGAGCCGGTCGAGGTCCTCGACCGCCCTCCTCGTGGCCGTGAGCGTGTCGTTGAGGCCCTCGACATCGAGCTGCCCGACTCGATCCAGGGCCTTGTTGGCGTGCTCGGTGGTCTTCTGCAAGTCCCGAAGTAGGTCGGTCGCTGCCTGCCTTGTCTCGGCGAGCTTGAGGCTCCGAACTTCGTCGTCCGCGGAGTCCGCCACGGTGGAGATCTTCTGCGTCAGGTCCCGCACCTCGCTGAGGATCGAGGCGACCTGGGTGCTGAGTTCTCCGAACTGGATTTTCCGGGCGTCACCGGCAAGGCCCTCGACCGACTCCAGCAGGGAGTTCAACCGCTTGATCGTTTCGGTCAGCTCCAGCTTCTCGAGCTTGCCGACCGTGTTCTGAATCGAAGTCAGGATCTGGCCAAGCTGCGACGGGGCGGAGGGTATGTACCGGTCGTGAGGCTGGTAGTCGATGGGGAGCTCCGAGAGACCGGCCGGATCGACCCTTTCCACGAAGACCACGCTCGTGCCCGTGATTCCCTGGCTCTTGATCCGGGCGCGGATTCCTTCCTTGATGCCCTGCGCGAAGCTCCTGTCGAAGGTGGCTTCATCCATTCCCGGGAAGATGTTTTGACGAACCTCGAACCTCAGGATCAAGTAGTTGAGCTTGCTCGACGGGTACTCGTTCCAGGCGAAGTCGATCTTCGTGACCTGACCGACGGGCACGCCGCGGAAGAGGACCTGAGAACCGATTGCGAGTCCCTCCACGTCCCCTGGAATCGCCGTCTCGAATCTCATCTTCTTCTCGAAAGCTCCGCGCAGGCCGAAAGCCACGAGGCCGGAAACGAGAATCGCGATCCCGAGAAGCGCAAACAGACCGACGCGGAAGTGACTGGGCTTCGAACTCATGGAACTCCCTCGAGGCGACGGGCTCCCGTCATAGAGAAGCCTCTCGCCGCAGCAGCTGGCGAACCCACTCGTTGGCGGCCTTCTCGCGAAGGTCGTGCGGGTTGCCTTCGGCCACGATGGTCTTGACCCTCCCGTCGAGGACGATTACCCGGTCCATGACGGAGAAGATGCTGGCAAGTTCGTGCGTGACGATGACGAAGGTGATGCCGAGGTCCCGCGAGAGCCGGCGAATCAGTTCGTCGAGGTCGGCCGCGGTGATCGGGTCGAGCCCCGCCGAGGGCTCGTCGAGAAAGACGATTCCGGGATCCAGCGACATCGCGCGGGCCAGGGCCGCTCTCTTGAGCATCCCGCCCGAGAGTTCCGAGGGCATCTTCTGAGCCGCGTTCATCAGCCCCACGAGGTTCAGCTTGGAGAGAGAGATCGAGTCCTTCGCCCCCGGCGGGAGCGAGGTGAACTCGTCCAGCGGGACGCGTACGTTCTCGAGGACCGTCATCGAGCCGAAGAGAGCCCCGCCCTGATAGGCGACGCCGAACCGCCTGAGGAGTCGCATCCTCATGGCATCGTCGGCCCGAACGATGCTGTCGCCCTCGATCAGGATATCTCCGGCGAAGGGCATCTTCAGGCCGATCATGCTCTTCAGGAGAGTGCTCTTGCCCGAGCCAGAGCCGCCCAGAATCCCGAAGACTTCTCCTTTTCGAACGGAGAACGTGATGTCTCGCATCACGACGGCTCCTCCGTACCCGACCGCGACGTCCTTGACCTCGATGGCGTTCATACGTGAAGGATGGTGGTGATGACGGCGAACACGGCGTCCGCCAGGATGATCAGAAAGATGCCGGCGACGACCGCTCGAGTCGTCGAGGCCCCCACCGCGCTCGGACCCTTGAGGGTCTGCAGCCCCCTGAGACAGCCGATGGCGGAGACGAGAAAGCCGAAGACGATTCCCTTCCCGGCGCCCAAGAGGACGTCCCCGTAGCCGACCGCCTGAGCCAGACGGTCGAGACAGATGGAGAGCGGAAAGCCGAGCAGGCGCATCTGGACGAGCCCTGCCAGAACTCCAGTTACCATGCCGTAGAGGCAAAGAAGAGGAGTGACCATGGTTCCGGCCAGCACCCGCTGGACGACGAGAAAGCGAACCGGGTCGAGGCCCATCGTGTGAAGGGCGTCGAGTTCCTCGTTCACTTTCATCGTTCCCAGCTCGGCGGCAAAGGCCGAGCCGGAGCGGCCCGCCACCAGGATCGAGGTCATGATCGGGCCGAGCTCGCGAATCATGATGATCCCGATCGCGTCGGCCACGAAGATCTGCGCGCCGAAGGTCGCGAGCACCTGGCTCCCGATGAAGGCGATGATCAGCCCGATGAGAAAGTTGATCAGCGCAACGATGGGCAGGCCCTGCACTCCGGCTGCCTCGGCCACGGTCAACACCTCTCGCCAGCGCATCGCCTGCCGGCTCGAAAGCGCGGTCCCGAAGCTCTTTGCGAGGTGCCCCAGGAACTCCACTTGCTCGCGGAGATCTCCGAAGAAGCCCGAGACCGTCTGACCGATCGTCTCCACGACACCGGTCTTCTCTCCCAGAGGCTTTAGGACGCTTCGGGCCTCCGCGAGGGGCGGAAAGCTCGACAGCAGCCTTTGAAGGTCAGGGCGCGCCCCCGAGATCGATACCGAAGCGGCGGGGCAAAACCCACCGTCTTCGAGGTGGTGAAGGAGAGACGCGCCCGAGGTGTCCCACCCGCTGAGAGCAGCCACGTCGATCTCGATCCTTGACGGCACCTTTCGAGACAGGCCGGTTTCGAGGCGCAGCCACACATCCGGGACCGTCGAAAGATCGAGCCTGCCTCCCAGAACGATCCGGAGCGAACCGTCTGCCGCCTCGAGCGTCTCGATCGCGACTCCGGAACCCTCGGAGGTCCTCTCGGTCATCCGGAGATCATAGGTGAGGGAACTGAGAGGGGCCAGTCCGTTGGCCTCCGGACGGGGGAATCCCGTGGTACAGACGGCGTGGGTTTTCGCCGGAAGAACGCGGTCCCGACAGAGACGGAGGCCCTCGAGCCAGCGGGGCTCATGGGACCCAGGATCGAGCGCCACGGATGGCGTCACGGGCAGAGGAGCCGTCATCGACACGCGAGCCTGCGTGGCCGTGATCGTCACGGAGTGGTTCGAAGCCGTGGACAGTGACGTAACCAGGAAAGTCCCAGTTGTCGAGCCGACCGGTATCGAGATGCTCTCGGGTACCGTGGCGGCGCTCGTCAGGCTGCTCGTGAGGATCACGGTCGTTGCCGAGGTCACCGGGCTCTGGAGCCTGACCACTCCCTTGACTCCCTTGCCTCCGGGATTCGTCGCCTTGTTCAGGGTTAGGTCCTATCCCACCCGCATTCCGGGAATCGCGGCCATGGAGGCCAGCGTTTCGTCGAGGGGGTCGGTACCTCGAAACCCATTCGCCGTGGAACGAGGGTGGAACGAAAACGCCCCGGCGGGTTTCTCTCAACCTCACCGGGGCATCGTAAGTCTTTTGGAATCAGTGGTCGGGACGCCGGGATTTGAACCCGGGACCCCTTGAACCCCATTCTGGCCGGGTGCCTTTTCTGGCCCGTCTCGCTCTGTTCGGCCCGCATTCCATGCGGCCCGACGAAAATGAGCGCTCCAGAAAAAGGCGAGAAAAGGCGAACTTTGAACTCGATTTGAACTCGCTTCGTTTTCGGCAGACAGCCCGGCCGGCAACCCAGACCCGGACCGCGACGTCGGGATTGACTCGCCTCCTCCCGTGCGGCGAGCTTCCCGCCACGGCCGTACCGGCGCCGAACTCCGACGGGTCCTCCCCTGCAGCATCCCTTGCATGGGATGGGACGAAGGGGAGCTGACTCCTCCGGCCAACGGTTACGAGTTCCTTCGTGCCGCGCAGCCTTCGCGGCTGGACGCCGTTGGGCTCGGTGCGGACGTTGCGCTGAACCGAGGTGAAGCCCGGGAGGCGGATTCAGGTCCCGAGTGCCCGCCTGAGATTCGCGCGGGCGTGGCCCTCGAGCCTCTCCCGGAAGAAAGGCGTGCTGAAGATCGAGCCTCGGCCGAGGAAGCCCTTCAACACCTTCCGTCGCGCAAGGCGGAAGCAGAGCCCAGGAACGTGACGGTATTCGAAGCGGATCTGCCGCTCGTACTCCGCGAATCGCTCCGGAGAACTGCCCAGGATCGCGAGGTCGATGTCGAGCAGATAGGCCGTCATCCCCTCGGCAGGCGCATGGCACTTCGTCGCCAGGATCATCGGACAGATGACGGCGGCGCGGCATCCGTCATCGCCTGCCCCTGACAGCACCAGCTTCGCAAGCTCGGCACTCCGTTCCTCGTTATCAGAAGCCCGGGGGTCATAGACGGCGTCGTGAAGGAAGAGTGCGAGCCGCATCTCGGGTGCATCACTCGTCTCCGGCTCCACCGCCCGCACCCACTCCATGCACTCCTCGATGTGCCGGAGCGTGTGGTAGGCCCGCCATGGCTCTTGATACCTCCGCACAAGACCAGGCCAAACCTCCGGAGGCACTGTAAGCCCGAGTTGATGCCAGGTCCGCTCCCAGGCGGCTTCGAGATGACCCAAATTCAAGGGGCTCCCTTCGCCGCCGGAACCGGGTCAGAGGCCGAAACGGGTGGCCCACCGAGCTTTCCCGGCTCCTTCCCCGCTCTGGGGGACCGAGTCGGACCGGGAGCGGGCCTTCGAAGAAATTCGCTCGGGGCGGGGCTGACACCAACTCGCCGCCGCCGGGCGGCAGTTCCGCCGTCGAGCCTCATCGTGAATACGGTCTGGAAAGCTGCAGCCCAGGGATCACGCGGTAATGCTTGTCGTTGAATGTGCACAATGTCGCGTCCAGCCCGAGAGCCGTCGCACCGATCAGGGAGTCGATGAGACCCAAGTTGTGAGAAAGATGGTGGGTTCGGAAAACCTCCAGCGCCAGGGTGCAGTCAGCCTCGCTGGGCCAGACGACATCAAAGGGGGCAGCGAGCTTCCGGCTCCGTTCGACTTCCCTGGAATCGCGCGCATCCTGGATCAGCTCCATCGCAACCAATCCAGGAATCGAAGGTGTGTCTGAAAGGCTGCGAAACCACTCCACCGCCGGCGCGAATCCGCGCTGGAAGTCGATCAGAATATCGGTATCGAGGAGCAGCAAGAGACCTCACCCTCTCGAGCGGTGTTCGGCTTCGCGGCGGATCTGCCGAGCGTGTTCGGCGCTATCGACGATATCCGTCCGACTTCCAAGAAGCCCCTCAGCCTGCCAGTAGTCCACGATCTCGTCCGGCGTTCGTGGCGTCCTGGGCCGGAGGGTCGTTGAAAGAACTCGCACGGCAAACTCTCCTGGAGAAAGACCGAGCACTGCCGCTTCTTTCTTCAGGCGTTCTTCAAGATCGGGGGGGATATCGAGGCTCAGCGTCATAACGACCTCGGACGATTCTATCGTCCTTCGTTACGGTTTCTCGGGTTCAGAAGAACGCCCCTCGCGAGCGCCCTCGTGACGCTGGCCAGCTTCCCATGGGGCAGGCTTCGCCATCGTGCCGTCCCGCCATAGGATCGCCGGCCTGTGAATCTCGCTCTCGCCATTGCGGCCGCTCTCCTCGCCTGCATCGCCTTCGCACACTCCTATCTCGGCGAGCGTTACATCCTCATTCGCTTGTTCAGGCGGTCCGACCTCCCCAAACTGTTCGGCGGCGACGTCTTCACCCGCAGGACCCTTCGGTTCGCGTGGCACATCACCAGCCTTGCGTGGCTGGGTTTCAGTGCTCTTCTCTTGGGTACTACCCGGGCGCAATCTGGGGCGTTACCGCTTCCCATCCTTGGAGCCACGATCGCCATTACCTTCGTCGCCAGTTCGCTCCTCGCGTTGATCGGCTCGCGTGGCAGGCACTATTCCTGGCTGGTGTTCCTCGCCGTCGGCGTCCTGGCTTGGGTTGGCACCCGGTAGGAGCGGAACCATCCTGACAGCGGCTGGAAGTTGAGCCGTCCGCCAGCATTCTCCGTGTGATCAACCTCCTCGCTACCCTCAGCCCTCTAGCTGACAGTCCGGGTCGGGGAGAGTAACCCGGAGATTGGACCGCCAATGCGGGTCGCGTAGTTCCTGGCCTTGATCCTCTGAAGTAGGATCTGAGCCCGTGCTCCACGGAGAACCCGCGATGCCCGACGGGAGGGAGCCGACAGCCTCCCTCTTCTTGACGCTCGCCGGGGCGGTGAGCGCGACGCTCGAGAGAAGCTGGCAGCTGTTGTTTCATCCCGGCCTCTTCGTTCAGTGGCTGCTCGCCAGGCGCCGGCCTGGCTTCGTCGTCGCCTGCGCCATCGCTAGCGCGCTCGCCGCGTCGGCGGTCGGCCTACCCCGCCTTCTGGCTGCCCCAAAGCTCGACTCGCTCGCGACGTCCTGGGGCGAGTTACTCCTCCTTCTGGGGCTCATCGACGCTTTCTTGTTTGGGTTCATCTGGTTCCTGGCGCCTTGGGTCCTCGAACTCGCGCTCTGGTTCGTGGATGCTCCAGAGGCCCCACGGTCGAAAACACGGGCGGTTTCCCTGGCGATAGACCTTGTCCGTGCTGTCCCCATGCTCGCTCTCCTCGCCTTCGGTCTCGCCCACTGCCCTACCCCGCGGGAGTTCGTCGACCGGTTCGAACCGCTTCTCGGGCTGGTCTCAGTGCTGGCCGCCCCCTTCACCGTTCTGTCCGCCTACGGCTGCGTGAGAGAAGCCTTCGGAGGCCGGCCGCGCCGCCACAGAATCATCCTCCTCGTCCTCCCGCTCAGCCTCGTCCTGATCGCGACGGTCGTCGAACTCTCGGAGTTCCTCGGTCTGTGAACCTCCTCACCGCGGCTCGCGCCGGCCTCAGCCGGCTCCCACGTCCTCTGCGCCTCCTGGTCGTCTCTCCGGTTCAGGTTGCCCTCGGTACGTTCGCTTTCGGAGCGCTCGTCCTCGTCAGCCTCTTGTGCCTGGCCTATCTCATCTCGCCGGTCATCGCCTGGAGGAATCAGCGGCGGCTCGAGGACTCCTGCCCGCCGGGCGAGCCTCGCCTGGCGGAGTTCTGGCGCCAAACGTCGCGGCCCGAACCGAATGCCGCGGCCCGACGATTCGAGGAACTTTCTGTGGAGGCCGGCATCGACGTCGCGCCCAAGGACACCCCCGGCCGCCCCCATCTCGACAGCCGCCGCGTCAAGGAGGTAGCAGCCGACCGCGAAGTCTTGCGGACCTACTGGGACGAGAGGCGGCTCCGCGCCGACGACGAATGGATGGAGCCTCCCCTGTCCCTGCGATCACGCATCGGGACGCCCGCGTTCCAGGCGGGACGTGAGTTCCTCCTCGGTACCGGCCCCCTACTCTGGGAGTTCGACCACGAGAAGGGCGAAGCTCGTCCCTTCGTGGACCTCCTCGGCCTCCTCACCTGGACGCGGCTCCTCGGCCTCGACGCGCTCGAGTCCGCCAGGCGCGGCGACTACCAGCGCGCCGCGGGCTCCCTGGAGGCCGCCTGGAGGTTGCGCGACGCGATGGCAGAGCGGCCGCAGATGATCTCGGCGGCCATTGCCCTCGCCGTCGAGCAGGAGATCGAGAGCGTCCTTCGCCTTCTCGACGCGCCCCCCGCCGTTTGGGTGGAACGTCTTCGTGCCTGCGACCACGAGGCGAGGGTGGCGAGGGCACTCAGAGGCGAGGTCCTTTTCTGGGTAGGTTTGGGCCACCACGGCTGGCGCCACCTCGAGCCAGACGGGCCTCTCCGGTTCCCACTCTTCCTCGATCCGCTCGTCCGTGCAGGCGCCCCGCGCATCGCCGCCGATCTCGAAGAGGCCGTCGCAACGTCTACCGCCCTCAAACTTCCCGAGGCCACGCCCGAGCGCCTCACGGCGATCTGGGACCGTCGCTTCGGCTTCCTTGACGTCCTCGGCCGCTCCGCCTGGCCTGACCTCTCCGACTTCGCCTACCGGCGCCTCCGGGTGACGCTCCAGCACGAGCTGACCGTCCTCGCGATTCGCATCCGGAGGGGAGAGGCGGTCGGCAGCCACGTCGCGTCCCTCGCCTACCCGGGCGAGAGCTGGCTCGTCACCGAGGGCGAGATTCGCTTCTCGAGATCGCTCAGGGAGAGGGACAGCACCCTCTTCCGGCCTCCCCTTCACCTCGTCCTGCGGAGGCGCCCCTCATGAGCGGAACTCACGGTTCTGCCTGGCGGATGGTCACCTTCCTCCTTACCGCCGTGGCTGCCGTCGTGGCCCTAGATCAAGTCCGCCTCTTCCGGCTCGCCCAGACCCGGCTGGAGCGAGAGACCATCGACGTCGAGATGGACCTCCAACGGGTGAAGGCCGCTAAACGACTGAGGGATTCGCTCACGGCCGAGACGACGAGGATCGAAGAGGACGTGGCGCGGCTGAGAGATCTGTTGCCCGAGAAAGCCGACGCCGATGCCTTCGTCGCCGCGATAGCAAGGGCCGCCTCGCGAGAGCAAATCGACGTGGTAGAGAACGGGAGGCGGACGGGCCGAAAGGGCGACCTCGTCGAGACGGTCATCTCCATCTCCTTCTTCGGCGCTGTCGAACGCGCCCGCGCCGTGGCCAATGCCGAGGGTCCGCCGCCGCTGCACACCTTCCGGGAGGATTCCTCATCGGCTTCCCACCTCCTTGGCCATTTCACGGTCTGGGCCTGGCCGGAGGCGGGGACAAAGCCGAAGCCGGCGCCACCTGAGAAGTTCCCCGATCCATGGCTCTGGCCGCTCACACGCGCTCTCGAGAAGCCGAGAAGAGAACTCGCCGCGCTCGTGCGCAAGCGCGATGATGACCGTCCTGTCCTCGAGGCTGTGGAGCGGTTCGAGTCGCTCAAGCTAATTTGCGAGCTGCTGGAGGACCGGACAGAAGAACTCCGGATCACGCACTCTCTTGGGCGCTGAACAGGACGGAGCAGATCCCGCTCATCCACTCCAGCTGGTGGGCTCGCAACCGTGGCCGCCACGGCCGCCGCGGGATCCGTTTCATGACACTTCCACGTCGACGAACTCCACGGTCGTCATTTCCACGGACGTGTACCTGACCCGGTAGACGCCGGGCTGGGTCGGCAGCCCATCGTGCCAGACCTCTCCCCCCTCCGTGCGCTCCCGCCACTGGGCCCGGAAGAGAGCGTGTCCAGCCACGAAAGCTGCGAGGGTCATCCGCGGGGCTTCCACTTCCCGGATGGTTCTCCGTCTCACGTCCTCACGATACAGCCGACTCAGCGGAGGCTCGAGAGCGAGTCGAGCCCGGAATCCTTCCCATTCAGCGGGTGGTCGCGTTCATTCCCAGCTGAGTATCTCCACAGCCTCCCGGAGCCGGCTGGGTAGATTCCGGCATGTATCCAGTGGGCCCCCCAATGCGAGCCGGACCCAGCGTTCCCCGCCAAGTTCCTCGGACGAATCGAGAAGGCCCCGACGAGTGGGCTACTCGACGCGGCCCGGTATCCCTCGGAGTGGCCAAAGAGCAGGGAGGAACTGGAAGAGGTGGCTTGAGGCCATGGGCGGGACGGGAGGCGAAAATACCTCCCGTCCCGCCCTACCCCCGGACGCCATCTGTCCGGGGCTCGGGTCGATATTTGCACTAGTCAGTTCGGGACTCCCGGGACGAACCCTAGCGAGGCTCGGACAAATCCAGGCGGTTTCGACGGGAGGGACGGCGATGGCGACTGATCCTGAGATCGTGGACCTGATGGAGAAGGCAGCCGCAGCCGATCCCCCAGCGCAGTTCGGGCTCGGGATTTGTTACCAGCACTGCGAAGGCGTCAGGCTGGACTTGCGTGAGGCGGTCCGCCTCCTCGAGACCGCTGCGTCCCAGGTCCTCCCTGCGGCTCTGGAGAGACTCGGCATCCTCCATCTCCTTGAAGGAAGTCCCGACCAGGGCGGAATCGTGGCTACGCAAGGCGGCCGAGAGTGGGAGGGGGTTCGCTGCCAGTCTGTTGGGAAACCGATTCATGGGGGTTCCGGGCCGGATCCGGAGCCCCTGGCGGGCCCGTGTCTGGTACGAACGGGCCCTTTCACTCGGGGATACGGGAGCGCACTGGTCGATGGCAGTTCTCATCCTCGAGGGCGAAGAAACGCCAGAAGCGATCGAGCTTGCCATGGACCACCTGCGAAAGGGCGCGCAGGCGGGAAATCTCATAGCCGCGAAGGACTTCGCCGTGTACTCCTATAGAGGGTGGGGCTCTCCGGCGGAGGCCGACCGCTTACTCCTTGAAGTCCATGCCTGGGCGAAGCGGAACAAGACAGAGAGGGGAGGACGGGAGCGTTCTCTGGTTCTCAAGGCTCTTTTCGAACACCGCAGGGCACGAGCCTTCGAGCCCCCAGCCCCGCCGCAGGTAGCTGAGGCCAAGGCCGAGCTGGCCCGGCGACAAGCGCTTGGCCTGGAGCCCGGTCTGGAGTCCCGCGACTACGCTCTCAGGCGCGTTAAGGCCGACCAGATCAGCAGAAAGAATCTGAAGAGACTCGAGGTCGCAGCGGCGCGAGGATCGGCGCACGCCTGCGGGCGGCTCGGCTGCTACCTGGGCCAGGTGTGGAAGGAAGGTCCGGGGGCAGACCTCGACAGGGCCATTCCGTTGGTGCGACTCGCGGCTGCGGAGGGATCGATAACCTTGAAACTTGCTGTCGGGACTCTGCTGATCCGCCGCAACGGACCCGACGATGCAGCGGAAGCGGCCTACTGGCTCAGATATGGGGCCGAGCGATATCCCCAGGCTGCCAACATGCTCGCGTTTCCTTTCTCAGAGGGCCGAGGCGTTCCTCGCGATGAAGTATCGGCTATTGCTTTCTGGCATCTCGCAGCTGGAACGTTTCCCGAAGCGGCCGCCCGGGCGGGCGAGTCCCTCGTCTATGGTCTTCACGCCCCGGTCGATGAGGAGATCGGCATCGAGATGCTTCAGAGGGCATTCGAGGAAGGAAACCCGGATGCAGCCGACATCCTAGGGACGTGCTCCGACGAAGGTGTGGGAGTTCCGCAAGATGGAGCGAAGGCAGAGATGTACTTCCGGGAGGCAGTGGTGAAGGGAGTCTTGACGGCGGCATTGGAGCTCGGGTTTCTCTACTTCGACGGACGAAGAATCGACCCGAACCCGGCAGAGGCGGTCAAGTGGCTCGAAAAGGCTGGGGCGGTTGACTCGGGCCAGGCGCTCCATCTTCTCTCCGTGATGGTCTACCGGGGGGAGGGAACGCCGAGGAACGTCGAGAGAGCGCTGGATCTCTTTGCCCGGGCGCAGGCGGATGAGCATCTCCCATCGCTCTTCAATACCCTCGAGAAGGAGGTCCTCCGCGTCCGTCCAGCCGCCGTCAGGCAACGGGACTTCGCCGGGATGATCCGCCGCGCCGAGGAAGCCGCTGCGGAAGGCGACGCTGACGCTGCCTTCCTGGCCGCCCTAGCCCACTGGAACGGTGAGGCAGACATCCCGAGGGACCAGGACAAGGCGCGCACGTTCTTCCGGATCGCTGCCGAAGCTGGCCACGTGCTCGCGAAGGCTTGCCTGTCGGAGGCGCTCCGCCAGAACGGGGAGACCGAAGAAGCCGACGAGTGGCTTCGCGAAGCGGCGGAGGCAGGTGTAGGGTCCCGCTTGGATTCGTGACCGCGGGGTGAAGCGGTCTCGGGCTGAGTCGTGGTCGGGTAGATTTGAGGGCGGAAGAGAGCGGGACGGTCGCCCTCCGCAGAAGGAAGGGCGAGAGCCT
>JAJVIN010000069.1 GCA_022071945.1 Thermoanaerobaculia bacterium
CCGCAGCACTTCCTCCTCGGTCAGGACCTGAGGTTCGGGGACCTCGACGAGGAGGTGGAAGTGGTTGGACATGAGGCAGTAAGTCAAGACCCTGACGCCGTAGAAGGTCTCGCACTGGCGGAGGATCCTGCGGAAGGTCTCCTTTTCGGGATCGCCGAGGATGAACCTCCGGTCGACGACCCGCGACAGGCAGTGAAAGAACCCCGCCTGCGACCCCTCCTCCAGAAACGCCCTCGCCCGCCTCACCCCCTTATCCTACACCATCTCCTAAAAAAATTGCCTGTCCCTGAGACTGCTGACACTACTCTCTAAAAATTGCCTGTCCCTGAAATTGGGACGCTCATAGCATCGAGCTCGCCCCCGTGGCTCTCTAGTGCGGGTACTTTGGGAAGGTCGCGATGGCCGTCGTCGGTCCGCCCTCGGGTGACGTGAGTGTCAGGCTCCCGCCGTGGCCCCTCACGATTCGCTGCGCGATCGGAAGGCCAAGGCCAGTGCCGGCGGGCTTGGTCGAAACGAACACTTTGAAAATGTCCCCCAGCCTGGCAGGTGGCAGTCCCGGCCCCGCATCCGTCACGACAAGACGCCACTCTTCCCCAGCATCCTCGATCTTGACGTCCACCTCCCGGGATCTCGCCCCCTCCGCCTCCACCGCATCCAGGGCGTTCCCTACGAGATTCAGCACGACCTGCTTCACCCGCTGCGGATCGAGCCTCGCCATCGCCTTTCCAGGCGCCTCGGAGAAAACGAGCCGGATGTTCCGCCGGTCAGCCTCGGGCCGCAGGAAGCTGACAGCCTCCCACGCTGGCTCGTTCAAGTCGTACGGCACCAGCTGCAAGGGCGACGGTCTCGCGTAGGCGAGAAAGTCCGTCAGCATTCGTGACAGGCGTTCCGTCTCCTGCCGGGTCGCCACCGCCAGGTCCGAAACGGCTACACCCGCTCCCGCCACCTCTCCCCTTCCCCTCTGAAGCTGCTCCTCCAGAAGCTCCAGGTTGAGGCTCATCGCATTCAGAGGATTCCGGATTTCATGGGCGAGACCTGCCGCCACTTCGCCCAGCTCCGCCCTTCTCTCCGCCTCGATCCGTGCCTCCTCCGTTCGCTGATTGCGGCGGTACAGAAGAAGAACCGCGGCCGAGGCGGTCCCGATCCCCAGGAGCGAGATGGCCGCCGCGAGAAAGGTCCTGAAGTACAGCTTCTTGCGAAGGCTGTCCACGCGGCCCTCCAACTCCCGGCGGGACATCCCAACCGTCAGCGTTCCGAAAGTCCCAATCGGAACCTCTATCTGGAAAGGGTCGCGTACCGGCGCCTCGGTCTCGAAGATCCGCGGAGCCGCCTCGAATTCCGCCCCTCCCGCCTTCGGAACCACCGTCATCCCCTCGATGCTCCCGGCTTCCACCCCTCCGGGCTTCTTGAACGAGCTCCGGAACTCGTAGACGAGCTTTCCGCTGCGGTCCTGAACGCGAACTTCGTTCAGCACCTTCCTTTCCGAAACCGTGTTCGCGATGAAGGTGTCGATCTCGGTCTGCCTCGTCTTGAGCGTGTAGAGGTCCCCTCCCGACTGCTCCTCAACCCCTCGTGCAATCCTCTCCGCATCTCTCCTGGAGGCCAGAATGGCCTCGTCCATCACATCTTTCGAGAGGGTCTTGAAGAGGAGATGACCGAAGACGAGAACAGCCCCAGCCGCAAAAAGGGCAAAGAGGACGAGCGTGATCGTCAGAGTCCGGGAAAAAGCACGGCCGTGGGGGTCGTTCACTCGTCGAATCTTACGGCTGCCAGCCTCGAGAACCAGAGGGCCCGGCCTTCTCGGACCGGGCCCCCGTGCCGGCTGACCTCAGGAGTCCTGGCGCTTGAGGTACCTGAAGTCCTTGATGTCGTATTCCTTCATCTTCGCAATCAGAGAGCCACGGGAGATGTTCAAGAGCCGTGCCCCGAGCGACTGGTTGCCCCGGACCTTGCGCATCACGCGCTCGATCACCTGCCGCTCCACCTTCTCGATGATCTCCTTCAGGTCGTCACTCTCGGACAGGGCGAGCTCGACCTTCTCGTCGCTGAACTTTCCATCCAGATCCCGAAGCTTGACCGCTCCCGACCCGAGCTGGGCAGCGAGACGGCGAACCTCGTTCTCCAACTCCCGGACATTGCCCGGGTACATGTAGTTCAGCATGGCGTTCATCGACTCCACGTCAAACTGGTCCGCCATCGGTCCGCCGTGCCGCTGCGCAAAGGCGTCCAGCAAGGACGGCAAGTCCTCGCGCCGGTCCTTCAAGGACGGAAGCCTCAGGGTCAGCGCCGAGATGCGGTAGTACAGATCATCCCGCATCGTGCCGTCCTCCACCGCACGCATCAGCGGCCGCGAGGAGGTGCAGATCACCCTCACGTCGAGCGGCAGCACCCTTCCACCGGGCGCGATCACCTCACGTGCCTCCAAGAGCCGGTACAGCACCGCTTGCGTCGCCGGAGGAAGATCCCCGACCTCTTCGATCAGAAGGGTTCCGCCGTCCGCATCGAAGAGCCTTCCGGGCTTCCGCCGCCGGTCGGCCGAGGCGACCGGATTGAGGAGATCCTCCTCCAGCGCCGACGCCGTCGAGGCCGTCGCCGCCACGCGAACCAGGGGCCGGCCCCGTCGCGGCGACAGAGCGTGAAGCACCTCGGCCACGAGTGTCTTTCCCGTTCCCACCTCTCCGGTGACCAGAACGGGTGCACGCGCCGAGGCGATCCGCTGCAGCGATGCCTTCAGATTGTGCATGGCCAGGGAGTCCCCGACGATGGCCGAGAGCGGATCCTCCATCGGCGGAGGGGCCACGGCGGCCGGAGCCGCGGGAGCGTGCTCCCCCAGAGCTGCCTCCGCCCGTTCAGCATGAGCAAACCCGATCGTCGCCGCGAGCTGATTCAGGAAATCTCCGGCCCACGGCTCCGCAGCCACCTCCGAAGCCGTCATCATCAGCCCCACGGGCTCGCCCCCGGGCCGGACGATCGGTATGCCCCGGACGCGGCTCCCCGATTCGAAGCTGTCCATGGCGACACCCGTCTCCACGATCTCGGAGATGAACCGCCGGCTCGGCTTGGGCAGCGATCCCTTCCAGATGGCCGCCACGGCCTCGCCGGCCGATGCTTCCGAAATGGACAGGAAGCTCAGACTGTGAACCGGCGTCGAGGCGGCCAGGTACGATGCGATGTCCTGAAGCCTCTCCTCCAGCGGCCCCTGCCCGCGAAGACGGAGCAGGATCTCGTGCCAGACCTCGGGGGCCCGGAACGCGAAGCCCGGTGACGGTCGCTTCTCCTCCTCGACCCGCCTCTCCGGAAGCGACTCGTATCGCGGCCTCGCGGGGTCGGGATAGCGCCCTTGCTGCGGAGCTGCGTGCGGGACCGGTCCGTGCGCCGTCTGGTTGTGAACGGGCGGCAGGGGATTGCTGTGCGGCAACGTGGCCGCCGCAGCCGAATAGGCATCTCGCCCCCTCGGCGGCGGCGCCGAAATACGGTTCGGGTTCGGAGCCGGACCATTCAACAGAGTGATCGTCGCCTCGCCGATGCTGATCCGGTCCCCCGACGCCAGCGAAGCCGACTTCACCGCCGACCCATTCACCGTCACCGTCGACCCAGGCGCCGAACCCAGAACCTCGAGCCGGAGTTCCTCCCCGGCAACAGAGATCCGGGCGTGCCTTCCGAGGACACCACGGGCGCGCACAACCAGATCGTTCCCGGAGGAGGCACCGATGTGAATCACATCCCGATGGACTTTTCGGATCTCCGACTCGCCCCCGGGCTTGCGCACCTCAAAACTGAGCATTTGCGACTCCTTTGGTCGAAATCAAAACCCGAGACTCGACCTTCCGTCGCACAAAAGCATATCACAGCCAAGTCCTCGTTTGTGCGGGGAAAGACGACAAAGATTGAACGAAATGGACCTTGCTAGAATCACCGCGGATAGATTGAGGTGGCGGGTATCCTCCTCGACCCCATTCCCTTTCAGACGCGCGAGGCCGAACGCCTCGAGCCGCTGGCCATTCTCCTCGAGGCAGCGCTCCAACCCGATGGCATCGAGATCGAGTTCGTCTTCTTGCCGGAGGGCCGCCGCTTCCGGACCACGCGCGCGGCTCAGAGATGGTCTCCCGTACGGCCCGTCAAGACCTCTCCTGCTCCACGCCCCGCGGGTCTTTCCCTAACCCTGAACTTCGGCAAGTCCAGCCTCCTCGAGGGAACGCTCACCCTCCTGCGCCGGAAACACCGGCCCTGGACGGACGCGGAACACGTCCGCTTCAACATCCTCCGATCCCTGGTTGCCCAGCATCTCGCCACTCTCGCCGAGCTGGACACGACGCTCTCCTCCAGAGTGTGGCTCGTGACGGCGATTGAACACTCCTCCTCCGCCGTCCTCGTGCTGGACTCTCGGGGTTCCATCCTCTTCGCCAACGATCGCGCCGACGATCTGCTTTCCCGCCAGACAGAAGAAGGCCTCTCCGTCATCACCGAGGACGGCCGAACCACCCCACTCCTCTCGGTCCTGATCCGCCTGGCCGCGATGGTCTCCCCACCCGAACGCCTTCCCCTCGTCATCAGCAACGGACGCGCGGTCGAGGTGTCCATGCACCTGTCCGCCTCGCCCGACGACCCCGCCGCCCGTGTCTGCGTCGTCACCTTGACCGAGCGGGAAGCGCTCAGCGTGAGCGACGTGCGGCTCTACCTGGAAAAGCGCGGGATCTCCAGCCGGGAAGCCGAAGTCGTCGACGGCGTCCTGCGCGGCCTGCGCAACGCGGAGATCGCCCGGGAACTCTTCATCTGCGAGTACACGGTCAAGGACCACCTCAAGCGGGTCTTCGCGAAGCTCGGGGTCTCGTCGCGGGGAGGACTGGTCCAAGCCCTCCGGGCCGTTCCCGCCGGCCCCCCGGCACCCTCCCGTGTCTCGTAAGTTGTGCCCGGGAAACGAGATAGCGAATCGTGCTAGGTTCGCCCGAGGGGCAAACCCGCTGCTTGTATGTTCCGGCTGAAAAAACTCGAAATCCAGGGATTCAAGTCCTTCGTCGAGCGGACATCTCTCACGCTTCCGTCTCGAATCACGGCCATCGTCGGACCGAACGGCTCCGGCAAGTCGAACATCTGTGACGCCGTCCAGTGGGTCCTCGGAGAACAGTCGGCCCGCAACCTCCGGGGCTCGACGATGGAGGACGTCATCTTCAACGGATCGGCCAGGCGAAAGCCGCTCGGCATCGCCGAGGTCGCCCTGACACTCGAAACCCGGGCGGCGAACCAGTGGACCGAGAGCGGCGGCGAGGTGATGATCACCCGCCGCGTCACCCGTGACGGGTCGAGCGATTACTTCCTCAACGGGAAACGCTCGCGCCTCAAGGACATCCAGGACGTCCTTCTCGGGACCGGCCTCGGGGTCCGCGCCTACTCGATCATCGAGCAGCAGCGAATCGACCTCATCCTGTCGAGCAAGCCGCAGGACAGAAGACGCCTCATCGAGGAGGCGGCCGGGATCTCCAAATACAAGATCCGCAAGCGCCAGGCCGAGCTGAAGCTCGAGGAGACCCGCGCCAACCTCCTCAGACTCACCGACGTCGTCAACGAGATCGAGAGAACCTGTTCCTCGCTGAAGCGCCAAGCCGCGCGGGCGGCCCGCTGGAAGGAGCAAGCCGACGCCCTCGCCGCGGCCAAGCGCAAGCTCCTCCGGCTGAAGTTCGATCGGCTCCAGACGGCGGTGGTCGAGGCCGAACAGCAGCTTGCGGCCCTCCTCGAGAAGGAGTCCGCAGCCTCGTCTGCCGCCCAGAGCCTCGATGCGGCCTTCGAGAGCCGCCGCCACGAGGCCGCCGAGGCGGAAAAGTCCCGCCGCGAGCTCGCCAACGCCCTGGCGGCCGCTCGCGAGCGAATGCTCGCGGCCCAGGCCGCGGTCTCTCGCTCCGCCCGGCAGGCCGAGGAAGCCCTCGCCCGCAAGGAAATCCTGGAAGGCCAGCAGCAGCAAGCTCTCGCGGACAGGGAGCAGGCGGAGACCGAGGCCGCCGAGGCATCCCAGACCCTCTCGGAGGTCGAAGCCCAGCTGGCCACGGCGGAAGCCCGGGTCCAGGAGACTGCACAACTCCTGACTCGCGCGGCACAGACCGAGAACGACCTGAGCACCCGGCGGGAATCCCTGCGCCGCGACCTCCTCACCGCCAGCTCGAAGTCCGCCGAGGCGGCCAACCGCGAGAGGCAGGCTGTCGTTCTGGCCGAGCGCCTCTCCTTCGGCCTCGCCAAGCTGGCCGAGCGCAAAACCCGGGCGGCCGAGGCCCTTGCCCAGCGCGAGGACGCCCTCCGAGCGGCGACCGAGACCGCCGAGACCGCGCGGGAGCGGCTCGAGGAGACCCGCGCCCGCCTCGAGGAGACGACGATCGCCCGCAAGCAGGCCGACGAGAACGTCAAGCGGCTGAAATCAGAGCGCGAATCGACGATCCAGAAGTTCCACGCCCTGGATCGGAAAGTCGCCGCCCTCGAGACCGTCCTGAAGGAACGCGAGCTCGGCGGGCAGGGCGCCCGGGCCGCACTCAAGGCCGCCAAGGTGGCCGCGCCGGGAGTCCTCGCGGACTTCCTCGAGGCGGAGGAAGGGTTCGAAAAGGCCCTGGACGCCGCGCTCGGAGCCTCCCTGGAGGCCCCCGTCATCAGCGACCGCGATTCCCTCTCCGCCGCCCTGGGCGCCATCCGGTCGGGCAAGATGGGGCTCGCCCGCTTCGTCTTCCCCCTGCCAAAAGCAGAATCCCAACCCCCCGTTTCTGGTCCGGGGGTCCTCGGGGTCTCCTCGTCCCTCCTCCGCGCGAAGGCCGGCGCCGAGCGGTTCCAGGCTTCCGTCCCGGACGCCATCGTCGTCGAGTCCCTCGACGACGCCTTGGCTCTCGCTCCGAACCACCCCCACCGCGCGATCGCCACCCGGGACGGGATCTGCGTTCGCGGGGCCGTCATCGAGGCCGGAGGCCACGAGCTGCCCGATGAAGGGCTCTTCACCGTGCGCCGCGACCTGAGGGACCTGACTCGCGAAAGAGAGGCCCTGACCGAAAAGGCCGAGGCCCTCGCCGAGGAGATCGACTCGTTGACCGAGCGCGTCGTCGAGCTCTCCGCGGCAGTGGAAGAGGTCAACGCCGCCTCCCGCAGGGCGGAACGGGAACACTCAGAGGCCGAGACCCGCCTGAAATCCGCGAATGCCGAACGCCAGCGCGCCTCCCAGGAATCCGCCGTTCTGAACCACGAGGAAGAGGCCATTCAGGCCGAGCTCCAAAAGGCGTCGAGAGACCGCTCCGACGCCCTCGCCCTGGTCGCCGAGCGTTCCGGTCAGATGGCGGCGATCGAGGAGAGGCTGACGGGGCTCGAAAAGGAAATCGAGGAGACCCGCGGCGCGCGCCTCGCCGCGGCAGAGGCCGACGCGGCCGCCCGCTCGGAACGCGACCTCCTGAAGGAGCGCCGCCGGTCGATCTCCGAGGCCCTCCAGACCCACCGGTCCCGCTCCCAGGCCGCCGCTCGCCGCCTCGCCGAAGCCGGTGCCTCCGCGACTCGCCTGGAGACCCTCCGGGAAGAGTCCCTCTCTCAGACCGTGGCGGCCAAGGAGGAGCTCGAGCTCGCCACCGAGGAGGCCGCAAGGGCCGAGGAAACCAAGAAGGCCGCTGACGCGCGGGCGGAAGAGCTCGAGCGGGAGCTCGAGTCGGCGGATGCTCAGCTCCATGCTGCCCGGACCGCCCTCGACGAGGTCCGCAAGGAACGCTTCGAGGAAGGACTCAGTCTCGAGAGGCGCCGCGGGGACCGCGACCACGTCGTCGAGACCTGCCAGACCGACTTCGGTTGCCTCCCCGCCGAGCTGCCCTTGCCCGTCTCGGAAGGCGAGGAACCCCTCAACGAGAGCGCCCTTTCGGAGGAAGTGTCCCAGCGCTCCGCCGCCATCGAAAAGATCGGTCCGGTCAATCACGCGGCCCTCGAGGAATACGACGAGGAGTCGAAACGGCTGCACGAGCTCCAGACTCAGAAGATGGACCTCGAGGTCTCCCTCGAGCAGATCCTCGAGACCATCAAGACCATCAACGACACCTCGAGCGAGCGCTTCCAGGAAGCCTTCAACTCCATCAACGCGAACTTCTCGGAGGTCTTCAAGGAGCTCTTCCGGGGCGGGTCCGCCCTCATGCAGCTTCTGGACGAGAACGACCTCCTCGAATCCGGAATCGAGATCATCGCGCAGCCTCCCGGTAAGCGGAACCAGTCGATCAGCCTGCTCTCCGGAGGAGAGAAGGCCCTGACGGCCATCGCTCTTCTCGTCGCGATCTTCAAGTACAAGCCGTCGCCCTTCTGCATCCTCGATGAGGTCGACGCGCCGCTGGACGAGGCCAACATCGACCGCTTCACGGCGCTCCTCTCCGAGCTCGCCGAGGAAACGCAATTCGTCCTCATCACGCACTCGAAACGGACGATGGAAACCGCCCAGGCCCTCTATGGAGTCACCCAGGAGGAGCCCGGGGTTTCCAAGATCGTCAGCGTGAGGTTCGACTGAGGACGAGGGGACGGACCGGGGAGGTCCATCCGGCGCGAAAGAGGCCTCACCTCTTCCGTCACTACCCAAAGAGACCGGCCCGGGAGAGACTTCTCCCTTCCCGATGAACACCAGACCACCCAGGATGGAGCCAGGATGAAACGCCCCAGACTTTTCGGAACCAGCCTTCTCGTTTTCACCCTTCTGACCCTTGCCGTGCCGGCGCGTCTGGAGGCAGCCGAACGAGAGAGAGAAGACCTCGACCTCAGAGTGGGAGAACGGGGGCTCCACGAGCGTCTCGGCACCTCCAATCTGGGGCCTCTCCGGCTCCGAGCCGCCGAGATCGGCGGACGCGAGATACGCGCGGAGAGGGCACGGCTTCAAGCGGCTCGAAAAGCGGGGATGGCGCCGAACGCACTCGGCCCGGTCTGGAAATCGATGGGGCCGGACTACCAAACCGTGAACGGCGGCTCCGCCGGCAACGGCGGCATCGATTCGGGTCTGGCATCGCAACTTGCAATCCACCCGACCGACGGCAACACGATCTGGTTGGCGACTTCGGGTGGAGGAGTCTGGAAAACGACCGATGGCGGAGCGAACTGGCGCCCGACCATGGATGACCTCGGCCAGCTTCCCATCGGTGCCGTCGCCGTGGCGAAAACCAATCCGAACCGCCTCTACGCCGGCAGCGCAAACCCCGACACCTCTAACGCTGGCACCCAGAACGCGGCCGGCATCGGCCTGTTGGTCTCTGATGATGCCGGTGGGACGTGGCGTGTTTCCCCCGCGGGAACTCAACCGGGCACGAACTACTTCGACATCGACGTCGACCCCCGTAACGCCAACATCGTGCTCGCCGCAAGCGAAAAGGGTCTCTTCCGATCGGTCGACGGTGGCTCCAGTTGGACGCAGATCTTGCCGATGCAGACGGTCTCCGTCGCGTGGTCGCCATCGGACCCGAACATCGTCTTCGCCGGCACCGGCCCCAACTACCCGGAACGCGTTGAGCAGTATGGAAAGGTCTGGAAGTCAACCGACGGGGGCGTCTCTTTCGTCGAAAAGACCGAGGGACTCCCGGGGACGAGCAGCACACGCGGCCGCCCGGAGATCGCGGTGGCCCCTTCGAACGCCAACCGTGTCTACGTGTTGTTTGCAAAGCATGGAGGAGGCCAGCAGCTGGATATGGCGAAGTCCTCGGACAGCGGAGAGACCTGGGTACCGCTGGAAACTCTGTCGAAGGGCGCCAATATCCTGAACAACCAGGGCGACCTCATGACGTGCGTGGCAGTGGACCCCAGAAATCCGGATATCGTCTACGCTGGGGGCCTCGACGCGTGGAAGTCCACCGATGCCGGTGCGACGTGGAAGCAGCTGTCGCGGTGGCAGGGTGTCTTCGGTTCGCTTCCGTACGTCCACGCCGACCAGCACCACATGGTCTTCTCACCCGATGGCGGCAGCCTGTACATCGCGACGGATGGCGGACTGTTCCGCACATCGGACGGCGGGGAGAGTTTTTCGAGCCTGAATCGCGGCCTCGTAACCCTGCAGTTCAACACCATGTGCCAATCCACAACAGATCCCAACCTCGTGCTGGGTGGTCTCATGGACAACGGCACAACACTCAGGGTTGGGGGCACGGCTTGGCAGGAAGTCTACGGAGGCGATGGGTATGGCTGCGTGATTCACAAGACGAATCAGAATCTTGTGCTTGCGAGCTACTACTATCTCGGAATTGTCAAGTCGACGGACGGGGGAAACTTCTTCCGGCGTTCAACGAGTGGACTGTTCGACTCGGGCAATGAATCCGCCGCCCCATTCCCCACGATACTGAAAGCTCACCCGGCCAATCCCGACTGGGTCTACACGTCCTCTCGCACGAAGCTCTGGTTCTCCAATGACTTCGCCACCACATGGACGTCGCCCTCCGGCGACATCCCCTCGGGCGACAGTACCCAGATCTACATCCGGGAATTCTCCCTCTTGCCGACTGATGGGTCCCGGATCGTCATCGCCGCGAATGTCGGCCGCATCTACGAATCGACCGACGGCGCCAAGACCTTCTCGAGGATCGCCAAGCTGACCGTTGACACCCTCTCAGCGGCCCGTTACGACCGGACGGACGCCCGGACCATCTGGGTCTCGACCGCCCGGCCGAACGCCGGAACCGAGCGGGTCTGGGTGACCAAAGACGGTGGAGCGACATGGTCATCCGTCTCGAAGACCGGCCAGGCGAACGGTCTCCCCGACATGCCCGTCTTGACCATCGAGCAGGACCCCGTCTCCGCCCAGACCTGGTACGCGGCCACGTATATCGGTGTGTACGTCACCAAGGACAACGGCGCGACTTGGAGCCGCTTCGGCACCGGCCTCCCCAACGTCATCGTCACCGCCCTGGAGCCTTTCCCTGACGGATCTCGCATCCGCGTAGCCACCTTCGGCCGCGGCATGTGGGAGATCGACACTCAGGAAGCTCCCCCAGACCCCACGAAGCAGCTTCTGCTCTCGAAGGGCCGCGTCCGCGTCCAAGTGGACTGGAAGAGCCAGTACTCCAGCGATTCCGGAACCGCCTTTCCGATCCCCCAGAAGGACGAGTTCGGGTACTTCTACTTCTCCAACAGCTCCAACCCCGAGGTCTTCGTCAAGGTCCTCGATTTCGGCAGCGGAAGCGCCCTGTGCTTCGTCGGCGGGCTCAGTGACTTCTATTACAAGGTCACGTTCACCGTGGTCGCCACCGGCCAGCGTCTCGTGTTCGAGAAGCCCGCGGGCAGCTTGATCGGCTTCGCGGACGGGGCAACCCTGAAGTTCGGCAGCGCGACAACCGCGGCACCCGTCGGTCTCCTCGCCCTCGGGGCGGATCTGGCCGCCGGGGAGAGCACCTCACCGGCGGAACCCGATGCCGACCCGCAGGAGATGAAGCTCTCCAAGGGCCGCGTCACCGTGGCGGTCGACTGGAAGAGCCAGTATTCCGGAGCCTCGGGACGCGCCTTCGGCATCGCCCAGCAGGACGAGTTCTGCTTCTTCTACTTCTCGGATCGCAATAACCCGGAGGTCTTCGTCAAGGTGCTCGATTTCGGAGACGGGAACGCTGTCCTGTTCGTCGGCGGTCTGACAGACTTCGAGTACACGGTCACCTTCAAGAACTCCCGGGGCGAGACGGCCACTTTCAAGAAACCGGCGGGCGAGCTGATCGGGTACGCCAACGGGGATGCCTTGAAGTTCTGATTCCCGGAGAACGAGATCCACGACGGCGGGCCAGCGCACTCTTCGCCGGCCCGCTTCTCTTTTCTTCCCCCTGTCGGGCTGCCCTCCCGGACACCTATTCCGGCTTCCCTCCCCCGTCAACCTGCCCCGGGACAAGACAGAGCCCCTCCGGCGGGAGATCCACTTCCTGCCCCTCCCCGGTCCTCACGACGGCCACGTTGCTGCCATTCAGGGCTCCGTGCACCCGGACCACCGTCCCCGAGATCTGGGGACGGTCCGGCGACTGGACCTTCCGGCCCAATAAGAAGCTCGCCCGCACGAGATTGAGCCCATCCGTGGATGAACGATCCTCGAACTTCAAGACGGAGCTCCCGCCGTACGAAATCCGGACGTGATCCCGGTATTGCGAGACCAGGGCGAAGCAGGGCCCGGAGGGTCCCTGGATCAGCGCGTACTGAAGGTCCGTTCTTTCGGCCGTCGGGATCGCCGCCAGTGCCAGGCCCACCACGACGATGGCCGCGACACTGACGACGGGGCTCCCGAGACTGGCAGCAAGGGAGGCCAGGGCGGCCCGGCGCGCGGCCCGGTTCACGTCCATGGCGGCCTCTCGAACGGCTGTCTCAATGTCGGTCCTTGCGGCGGCCTTCTTCTCGGACGCTCTCTTGAGAAGCTCGGGACCGACGGCATTGTCCGCCTGGCAATAGCCACATCGCGCCACGGCACCGTCCCCTGTCTTCAGCGGCGCTCCGCACACACGGCACCGCGCCGGACCTCCGGAAGAGAGCGGCGGCACGGCAGCGGCTGCCAGCTCGAGGGCCGACCGGGCGGCACGAGCCTCTCTCGTGGCGAGCCAGGTCACGAAAAGAGCGGCGACCGCCGGAACGAGGACGAAGAGAAACATGCTGAAAGAGGGCTTCTCCTGGCCCAGCAGGAGGACCCCTCCGATCAACGCGAACCCAGCGGGAAGAAGGAACATCGCCCAGGCGAAGAGCGTGGAGGCCAGGACCTTCTTTCCGGCCTTCCCGAGAGCGCGCCGGGTCCTGTCTCCGAACTGGCGGAGCTCGACCGCCTCGCGCTCGAGAATCGCCGCGGCTGATCTCAGGGCCGAGCTGACCTCGGGAGGAGCCTCACCGCTCCTGCCGCAGGCCGCGCAGGAGAGCCGGCCGGGTTCCGCTACCGAGAGGGGACAGGGACGGCCACAGTTCGTACAGGGAGCCGCGAGCATCGAGACCTCCGGGAAACCGTGCAGGAGTGAATTGCGGGTGCGGCCCCGAGTGTAGCAACGATGCCGCAGGCCTTGACTCGGTCAGCCGGCCTCTCCATAGTTCTCCCGCCCCGAAGACCGTCACCACCCCCTTGGTCGACGATGGATGACAGGCCGTTGTGAGCGAAACGATACCGAAGGACGCCCGCGGGGACGGCGACTTGAGACCGGGCGCCCGGAGCCCGGGCACCCGGTCTCCGGGCGCTGTCCTCGTGAACGTCACGGCTTTCGCCGTGTTCTGCGGGTTGACTGTCCTGATGACATGGCCGTGGGCTCGCGAGCTTCCCGGGGCCGTCCCCGACCCGGGCGATCCCTTCCTCAACTCGTGGATTCTCTGGTGGGACTGGTTCCAGACGTTTCGCGACCCGCTGCACCTGTTCGACGGGAACATCTTCTACCCGCACCGTCTGAGCCTCGCCTTCAGCGAGCACAACTACGGAATCGCCCTGCCGCTCTTCCCGCTCTTCTTCCTGGGGGCCTCCCCCATTCTCGTGCACGGCGTGGCGACGCTTCTGGGTTTCGCTTTCTCCGGCTTCGCCGCCTGGAGACTCACACGTACCCTGACGGACTCGACTCCCGCCGCCTATGTGGCGGGCATCGCCTTCGCCTTCCTCCCCTACCGGTTCCACCTGCTGAGCCACGTCAACTACGTCTCGACGGGCTGGCTTCTCCTGGTTCTCGAGGCGGTCGTCCTGTTCTCGAGAAAGCCCTCCAATAGACAGGCTGTCTGGCTCGGGACCGCCTTTCTCATGCACGGCCTGACGTGTCTTCACTGGCTCGTCCTCTCGGCCGTTCCCCTTCTCGTCTCTGGTCTCCTCCTCGCACTGAGAAGCGGGACCCTGAGAGATCCGGGGTTCTGGCGGCGTGGCTGTCTGGCCGTGGGCACGGCGGGCACCCTGCTCGTTCCGTTTCTCTGGCCCTATCACCAAGCCGCGAAAGTCTATGGCTTTGCGCGGACTCTGGAGGAAACCCGGAAGTTCTCCGCCACCGCCGCCGACTGGCTCCGCCCTGATCCGAAGATGAAGACGTGGGCCTTCGCCGCGGACGCCCACGTGCCGGCGGAACGGGCCCTCTTCCCGGGTGTGACGTTGCCGGCGCTCTCGCTCCTCGGCCTCGCCCTGGCCCTTTCACGCCGTCAACGCGCCCACACAGAGGCCCTCGCCGTGGGAGGAGCCTGGACCGTTCTCGGCTTTGTCGGATCGCTCGGGACGAACGCGTTCCTTCACCCGCTGCTGTTCGCTGTCCTTTCGCCCTACCGGTCGATCCGGGCCCCGGCGCGCTGGGGCATGCTGGCCATGGCGGGCCTCACTGTCCTCGCAGCCCTCGGGATTGCGATCCTCGCCCAACGCCGTGATCCCAGAGGCCGCGCAGTGCTCGGACTCGCGCTTTCGGCTCTCGTGCTCTTCGAGTTTCGCGCGGCCCCCCTCGAGCTCCATTTCGAGCCCGAGGCCGTGCCCCCCGTTTACGCTGCCATCGGCAAGGCCCCCCTCAGGGGCGGCATCGTGGAGTTCCCGGTCTCCGGAACCTTCGACACGAGCCGGTACACGCTGCGAGCAGCCGATCACGGCAAACCCCTGATCACCGCCACGTCGGGTTTCATCCCCGAGACGATGCGCACCCTCGAAAGGCTGACGGCCCAAAGGCCGATTCCGGATTCCCTCTTCGACCTCCTCGAGGCGATCCCGGCCTCCGTTGTCGTGCTCCACGAATCGAGGCTCGACATGGCGGAGCGGGCGGCCTACCGGAACTTCCTGGCACGCGGATTCGACTCGGGCCGCCTGAAGTACATCGACCGGTTCGGCGAGCTGGAGCGCGACGAGGCCTTCGTCGTGACAAAGACCGAACCCGCGTTCGCCGGGAGATCCTCCCTGCCGTTCGAGCCGCCGTCGCCTCAGAGCGTTCTCGTGAGCTTCAGAGAGGACGACTCCCTGCCCGCTTCGCTCGACGAGCCGACTCAGGGCGCACGGGTTTCCGGAGACCTGCACCTGAAGGGCTGGGCCCGGACGGAAGGGGAAGACCTTCAGATCGAGATCAGGATCGGCGAGCACACCCGCGAGCCGCGAACTCTCGTCCGGACACCCCGCGACGACGTTCAGTCGGCGCTCCCGCGCCTCGGCGACTGTGGAAGAGCTGGATTCGAGGCCGTCGTCGCGAGGCTCCCCGGTGATCGGGGACCGGATCGTCTGACTCTCGTCGTCTCGACGAAGGACGGACGCAGAAGGACCTACCCCACGGTTCCGTTCAACTGGGAGTGACTGCGGGAGAATCCTCGCGCCCTTTCTTCCGAGAACATCCGGGACCGCAGCCGGGCGTATGATGCCGAAAGACCTGGCGCGCCAGACCCACCTTCCTTCTCACGCAAGACGTAGCGGGGGGCGCATTCCCCGGAGAAGCGGACCTCCCGCGGCGGAGGTGCTTCGATGATCGACACTCTCTTCTCCCGCCAAGGAGATGCGGCGAGATCGCTCTTCTTCCTGGTCCTTTTCATCCCGGGCATCGTCAACGCGCAGGGCGGATCGTGGATGTCCATGCCCAGCGGGACGTCGAACACCCTGGGGGCGGTCTCCTTCCCGACCGAGATGGAGGGCTGGGCCGCGGGCGCTTACGGGACACTCCTGAAGACGACCGATGGCGGAGCCAGCTGGACACCCGTCAACACTGGTGTGTCATCGACAAACGGCTTCAATCAAGTCGAGTTCATCAGCCAGAGTACCGGCTGGGTGGGTGGAACCCACTCGATCATCCGGACGACCAACGGCGGGACCACCTGGGGCGGCGCTCAGTACGCCAACGACCCCTACCTCCGCTATGGCCTGGCGGTCATCTCCGAGAACCAGGTCTGGAGGGTGGGTGGGACCTCGTCGTGCTGCAAGCGCGCCGTCTTCCGTTCGACGATCAACGCGGACGGGAGCATCTCGGACTACTCGAGCTGGTCGACCACGAGCCAGAGCACGGCCTTTCTCCTCGCCGTCAGCTTCGCCGGCAAGGACGATGGCTGGGCCGTCGGGCGGGGAGGGAGCATCGTGAGGATCCGGAACGGCTCGAGTCCCTCACCCACCCTCGAGAACTTGACGAGCCCGACGAGCCAGGACCTCAACGACGTGCAGATGCTCGACGCGAACCTCGGATTCGCGGTCGGCAACACCGGGACCATCTTGAAGACCACGAACGGAGGTGGCAGCTGGCAGGTCCTCGGCAGTGGCACATCCTCGAACCTCAGAGGGGTCTTCTTCCTGGATGCGGCGAAGGGCTGGATCGCGGGAAACGGCGGCCTGATCCTGGCCACGACGGATGGCGGGGCGACGTGGAAATCCCAGACCACATCGACGTCGAGTGACCTCAGGACCGTCTGGTACGGGAAGCAGGGCTGGGCCGCTGGCGACAACGGCACGATCCTGAAGAACGACCCGCAACAGATCCTGCTGTCGAGTGGCCGGGTCAAGGTGACGGTCAACTGGCGGTCGCAGTACTCCGGAGAGAGCGGACGCGCGACGGCCCTCCCACAGGCCGACGGATTCGCCTACTTCTACTTCTCCAACCCGAATAACCCGGAGGTTTTCGTGAAGGTGCTCGACTTTGGAGCATCCAGCCCTTACCTCCTCTTCTGGGCTGGTCTGACCGACTTCGAGTACACCGTCACCTTCACCAACGTCGCGACCGGCAAGGCCCTCAGCTTCACCAAGCCAGCAGGCAGCTTCGCCGGGGGCGCGAACAACGCAGACCTGCCGCATGCGGTGGCCAACGCCGTTCTCTGGAGCGCGAGCGGGGACTGGTCCCGGCCTGTCGAGGGCGCTGGCACCGTTCTCCTTGAAGAAAGCCCCGGCCGAGCCCTGCCGGAAGCAGGAGCCCTGCCGGAGGCAGGGACAGACCTCATCCTCTCCGCGGGCCGAATCGCGGTCGATGTCTCATGGCGCAGCCAGTACTCCGGACAGACCGGGCAGGCGACCCCCATCCCGCAGAAGGACGAATTCGGGTTCTTCTACTTCTCCGATCCCGGCAATCCCGAGGTCTTCGTCAAGGTCCTCGACTTCGGCGCCACGAGCCCCTACCTCGTCTTCTACGCCGGCCTGACGGACTTCGAGTACACGGTGCGCTTCCGCAACCTCCAGACCGGCCAGTCGGTCTCGTTCAAGAAAGAAGCCGGGAGCTTCAACGGAGGGGCCGACAACTCGACACTGAAGCACTGAGGAAAATGCCCTGCCCCACGGCTGCGGCTACGGCCACGGAGGAGGGGTGTTGCGTCCTCTCGGAGAAGCGCCGAGACTCCTCGACACGGAGGATCGGAGCCATGAGCAACATGCCAGGGGCAGCCCTTCTGGGCAAGGTCCACGGCGCCGAGAAGGCATTCCTCGCCGGACGGCAGCAGCGGGAGTCCGACGTCGAGAGCGCCGTCGGCTATTTCCTCGAGTTCCTCAGAGGGTTTTCGAGCTTCGACGTCGAGGGTCCGTGCGTGACCGTGTTCGGCTCCGCGCGCTTCCCGGAGGGGCACCCCTTCTACAACCAGGCCCGGGAGCTCGGCGCGGCCCTGGCGCGCGCGGGCTTTGCTGTCATGACGGGCGGAGGCCCGGGCATCATGGAGGCCGCCAATCGCGGTGCCAGGGAAGCCGGCGGCCTGAGCCTCGGGTGCAATATCCAGCTCCCTCACGAGCAGAAACCCAACGACTACATCGATCGCTACATCCAGTTCGAACATTTCTTCATCCGCAAGGTCATGCTGGTGAAGTACTCCACGGCGTTCGTCATCATGCCGGGCGGATACGGCACGCTCGACGAGGCGTTCGAGGTCGCGACCCTCATCCAGACCGGCAAGCTCGAGCGCTTCCCCGTGGTCGCGCTCGGGACGGGCTTCTGGGAGTCTCTCTCCCGGTTCGCGGAGGACTCCATGCTCGCCCACGGCACCATCAACCAGTCTGATCTCGGGATCATCCAGCACGCTCGGTCGGTCGAGGAGGCCGTGGAGATCATCCAGAACCGCTAGCGGGAGTTTACTGAGAAGCGGGTGTCGCCCCGCGGTCTCGGTCGATAAGTGCTGCCAGTAGAGGGGTTTACAGGCGAGGCCCCGGCTCGACTCTTGTATTACCCTATATTGTTCGCTCCGCGA
>JAJVIN010000007.1 GCA_022071945.1 Thermoanaerobaculia bacterium
CTCGCTCCACGCTTCCTTCAGACGGTCGCTCGCGCTTCCGCCCTTGCGCTTCGCTCTGGTCGGTGTGATCTCCTTCCTACGGGTCTTTCACCCGCTAGCTGATGCCCATGCTGGGCGTACACCCGGCCTCACGGCCACCCTCTCCCCGCTGCGGCGGGGCGAGGGCAGGGAGAAGAGAAACCGGCTCATCTCGAGAGCTACTTGGAATCACCGGCTTCCGCGAGCCAGGGCGACGGCGAGCAGGGCAGCCAGCGAGGCGTTGTTCCGGATGAGGGCGATGTTGGTTTGAAGCGACCGTCCGTCCGTCAGTTCGTTGAGCCGCCCAAGCAGGAACGGTGTCAGCTCCTTGCCCGACACGCCTCTCTCGCGGGCCTCGGCCAGCGCTTTCGAGATCACGGCCGACACGGCTGATTCCTCCATCGCGAACGCTTCGGGCACCGGGTTGGCCACAACGACGCCGCCCTCCAGCCCCAGGCTCCACTTCGCCAGGCAGATGCGTGCCAGCTCGTCCGCGCTCTCGACACGCGCATCGACGGGAAACGCCGAACTCCGGCAGTAGAACGCGGGAAAGGAGTCCGTCCGAAACCCGAGAACGGGCACGCCATGCGTCTCGAGCACTTCGAGGGTCAGGCCCACGTCAAGGATCGATTTGGCACCCGCACAAACGACGGCGACCGGCGTGCGCGCCAGCTCCGTGATGTCGGCGCTGATGTCGAATGTCATCTGGGCTTCGCGATGCACGCCGCCAATCCCACCGGTCGCGAAGACGCGGATACCGGCCAGGGCGGCCGCAATCATCGTCGCGGCGACGGTGGTCGCGCCAAGACCGCCCTGCGCGAGGGCAATCGGCAGGTCGCGGCGGCTCAGCTTTCGCACACTTTCACGGCCTTCCGCAATGCGCGCCAGGTCGTCGCTCGACAGCCCGACGCGGATCTGACCGTCGATCACCGCGATGGTGGCCGGCACGGCTCCGTGCTCGCGGACGAGATCCTCGAGTGCGTGGGCCGTCTCCAGGTTCTTCGGATACGGCATGCCGTGGCTGATGACCGTGGACTCGAGCGCGACCACCGGCTGGCCGGACGCGAGGGCGTCCGCCACCGGCTCGGCGAGGTGAAGAAAAGGATTACAGTCGGTCATTGTCCTCTCGCGCGGTGGTTGCTACGGATCGAAGACACGCGCGGTCAGTGCCGGGTTCACGGCACCGCGCCATTCGCACGTGAGAGCGGCGGCGCGAAGGCCCGCCTCGAGGTAGCGCGCCGGCGGCAGACCTCGAAGGAGCCCGAGAAAGGACGCGGAAAGCAGGGCATCGCCGGCACCGGTGACATCGGCCACCGTGGTCCGCAAGGCGGGTAGGTGTACCCGCGCGCTGTCCTCGGCGAACACGAGGCCGTCGGGTCCCAGGCTCACGGCCACGCGCATTGCTCCCCTTGCCAGGAGCGACTCGGCGCACGACAAGGCTTCGTCCACGGTCTCGCACGGCCGGCCCGCGAGGGCAGACGCTTCCCCGCGGTCAGGCTTGATGAACGCGCAGCCCGGGATGGCCCGCGCGACGCGAAGCGACCGCTCGTGTGCCGCGGTTTCGAGGGCGTAGGGCACGGCCGCCAGCCGGCACCTGGCCGCGAGGTCGTCGACAGCCTCCGCGTTGAGGTTGGCGTCGATGACGGCCCCCTCGAACGACTCGAGGTCCGGTAGCACCGCGTTGATCTCTTCGACACCGATTCGTTCGGTACCGGTCTGACAGAAGCCCCGGTCGAGTTCGCCTTCCTTGTCGAGGACGGCGATGTAGACCCCGGTTCGCTCCGTTCGCGCCACGCGCACGTCGATTCCGAGGTTGCGCAGATCCGCCAGCAGGAACCGCCCGAGCACATCGTCGCCAACGTCCGTGACGAACGCGACTTCCGCGCCCAGGCGGGAGAGGTTCTCGGCCACGTTGCGCCCGGCGCCGCCCGCGCTCCAGGTGATGACCGCTTCGTTGGAGGAGTCTCGCTGGATCGTCGATGTTGGCCTGGCAATCAGATCAACGATGGAGGAGCCGATGACCGCAATTCTCATTTCGACAGTCCGCGGAGGCGCTCCACCTCGTCCATGAAGCGGCCCACGCGCTCCTCATCCACCGGGTTCTGCCACAACCCGTCGCGCTTGAAGTGCGAACCCACGATGACGCCTTCGCAGGAGGTCCAGTAGCGGCTCAAGTTCTGTGCCGTGACGCCAGAACCGACCAGCACGGGCAGCGTCGAGACCGCGCGAACCTCCTCGACTTCGGCAGCATTCGTCTCGCACCCCGTGGCGGTTCCGGTGACGATGAGGCCGTCGGCCAGAAAGAACTCGGCGGCGCGAGCGGTTTCGGCCAGTGTGACGTCACCGGTGATCGCGTGGCTGCTGTGCTTCTTCTTGATGTCGGCGAGGACGGCCACGCGTTCGGCGCCGATTTGACGACGATAGCGGAGCAAGTCGCTGGCGCAGGCGTCCATGTAGCCTTCGTCAGCCACATGGGCGAACACGAAGCCTTCGGCGCGGATGAACTCGCAGCCCGCGACAAAGGTAGCTGCCAGCGCCTCGCGATTCGCGCCGGCGAGGATCTGAACGCCCGTCGGCAGCGCGGATTCCTCGCGCACGCACGACGCGAGGCGCGTCATCGCCGCCGTGATCTCGGGGCCCGGCGTCCGGCGGATGTAGGGCCGGTCGTTCATGTTCTCGACAAGGAGGGCATCGACTCCCGCGTCTCGAAAGAGCCGGGCTTCGCTTTTGGCACGGTCGAGAATGGCGCCAAACTCGCGCGAAGCGGACGGCGTGCCTGGTAATGCATACAGGTGGATCATCGCGATGATCTGGACGCGGCCTTTCGGAAACAACGGCGAGGCGCTTATGGGTGTTCCTCCCGGGTGGCGAGGAGAATACCCGATCCGAGTCCGGCCACGGCTCCTCCGCCCGTGGCGCATGCGGCCATCGTCAGGCCGGCGGAACCTCGGTCCGCCGGCTCACCGTGCGGCCATGATCCATACCGTCGCGGCCGCCAACCGCGCCAGTTTCTGAACCTGCCGGGCGTCGAGGGCGCCGGCAGTGTCCGCCGGCTCGTGGTAGCCCGGGAAGAAGTTCCCGAAGAACCGGATGAAGGGGATCCGAAGCCGCGCGAACTCGCGGTAGTCGCTCCCGCCGAACCGCCCGTCCGTCCAGTCGAAGTGGAGGCTCAATCCAGCGGCCCTCCCGGCCTGAGCAAGCAGCGGGCGGAAGTCGGGCCGAAAACTCGCGACACCCGGCTCCGCGAAGTCCGTCGTGCTCACCTTCGAAAGGAATTCCGCCGAAGCCGGGAACGGGTTGTCCTTCACGAGATCCTCGATCTCCTTCCGGAGCCACGGGTGACCGATCATGTCGAGGTTCACATAGACCGGTGTCTTCTCGAGCGGCCAGAGCGGGTTCCGCACATAGTGCCCGGAGCCGATGTGGCCGTCCTCCTCGCCCGTCCAGAATATGATGAGGATGGAGCGGGCCGGACGCGCCGGGGCTGAAGCCATGACCGTCGCGATCTCGAGGAGAGCCGCTACTCCCGAGGAATTGTCATCCGCGCCGGGATGCACCACGCCACGCACCTTCCCCAGGTGATCCATGTGCGCCCCGACGATCACCGCCTCGGACTTTTTCTCCGGATCGGAGCCCTCGAGGAACCCGATGACGTTGCGGCTCGTCGTCAGACGCTCGGTGCCTCGGGATTCGACCGTGACACGCGTTCCGGGGAGGACGGTCCTCTTCCCGTCGATCTCGCCACCGAGGAGGAGCCGCGCCACCGCCGGCGAGACCCGGATCACGAAAGGATCACCGTCGCTGCCATCGGCATCGTCGATCCGGAAGAACCCCCGCTCCGGGCGCTTCTCCTTCGCGAGGATCTCCGCGACCCATCCGGCTTCCTCCACGGCCAGGACGCCCACCGCGCCGAGTTCCTTCGCCGTCTCGACCTTGGCCCGGAACCGCTCCGGCATCTCGGATGAGGCGTACTTCGAAACGAGAGCGGGCGACTTCCAGGCCTCACCCGGCGGCAACCCAGCGCGCACCAGCACGACCTTTCCCCGGACGTCGAGCCCGCGATAGTCATCCCGCTCAGGGGACTTCTCGCGGATCCCATACCCCGCGAAGACGACCGATGCCGACTGTGACCGCGGCGGGAGAGGAGGGATCAGACAGTCCGTGCCGGATTCGAAAGAGCGGGTGCGGACCTCGTCCCCGGTCCGCTGCTCGATACGAAGCACGCCGGCCGGGTCGGCCACCTCGCGCAACGGGACGGACTGGAAGTAGCTGCTTCCCTCCTTCCCCGAACCGGCCACAGGCAGAGGCGCGATCCCCGCACGCGCCAGCCCGGAGGCGACGTACTCCGCCGCCGCGGCGAGTCCCTGCGATCCGAGTCCCCTCCCTTCGAGCGCGGGAGAGGCCAGGTACTTGATGTGTGCGGCCAGTGCCTCCGCCCTCACCGAATCGACGATCCGGGCTCCTGGCTCGGGAAGCGGAACCGGCACCTGCGTCAGAACGAAATCGGCAGACGCATCCTGACGAGGAGGGGTGCCCTGCCCGCGAGCGTCCCAGGGCGAGATCACGACCCAGGCGAGGGAAGCCGCCGCGAGGAGGCGCGCCAGCCGCTGCTGGCGCGACAGCGTCGGCTGGCGCGTCGTACCGTCCGGGCGGGTCACTTCAACCGCTCCCGCTTCAGGGTCAGGTCATCGAGGCGGTCGAGCTGGACCCGCGCTCCGAAACCGGGCCCCTCGGGCACCTCGATGAAGCCTTCGTCATCCAGCACCACCGCGGGCTCGACGAGATCCTTCTCGAAGTAGTGGCTCGTCTCGGAGGTGTCGCCCGGTAGCGTGATCCCCTCGACGGTCTGCAGGTGAATGTTGACGGCCCGCCCGATTCCGGTCTCGTCCATTCCGCCAGACCAGACGGGCACACCGCGGGCCGCGGCGTGCCGGACCAGGCGCAGCGATTCCAGGAGCCCGCCGACTCTCCCCTGTTTGAGGTTGAGGATCCGGCAAGCGCCCAGGTCGATCGCCGCCACGAGGTCCGCGAGGCCGTGGATCGACTCGTCCAGACACAGTGGCGTCGCGAGGCTCTTCTGCAGGATCGAGTGTTCGTAGATGTCACTGTAGGAGAGGGGCTGCTCGATCATCATCAGCGAGAACGCGTCGAGCCTGGCGAGGTGTTCCGCATCCCCGAGCGAGTAGTCGCCGTTGGCGTCCGCCATCAGGGGGATGTCCGGGAACCGGTCGCGGACCGCGCTGACGTAGTCGATGTCCTTCCCCTTCTTCACCTTGACCTTGATCCGGTGATATCCGCGCCCCACCGCCTCGGCGACCTCCTCGACGAGAGCGGAGGGTGAGTCCTGAAGTCCGATGCTCAAGCCCGAGGGAACCTTCTTCCGCGGGGCGCCCAGGAGTTCGTGGAGCGGCACGTCTTTCGTGCGCGCGATCAGGTCGACGACGGCGTTCTCTACCGTCGCCTTCGCCATCTGATGACCTCGCACATGGCGGAAGCGGGAATCAAGCTCGGAGAGAGTGATGCCGGGCTCCACGAGGGGCAACAGGAAATCCCGGATGATGTGTGCCGCGGACACCGTCGTCTCGGAGGCATAGAACGGGTCCGGATCGGCCACGCACTCGCCCCAGGCGACAGTCGAACCGGAGGAAAGCCGCAGGAGCAGGGCCTCCTTGCAGGTCCAGACCGCCGTGCTGATGGCAAACGGCTTGAGGAACGGGAGCCGGACGGTGACGAGATCAACATGATCGAAAGGCGGGACGGTCTCCCGTTCGAGCGGGAAGGTCGCGGGATCCGATTCGCTCACAGACGCCTCGCCTCAGTTCTTTCCAGCGGTTCCACCGGGGTTCCGCAGAACGCGCAGGACCGGGATCCTGCCGTCGGCACCCACCAGCGCCCGGAACCTCGGGTACTGGTAGAGCCCGTACATCGCCGCGGGCTCGAGCACGAGAGCGGCACGCAAGGAAGCTTCTCCCTCGAGCGGAATCCAGAGTGCGCCGGGCGGCAACTCGATCTTGCCTGGCCGCTGTCTCTTGACGATCTGCCGGCCACCGTAGCGGCTGTAGACCTCGTCGAACTCCTCCTCGACCTTCAGGAGCGAAGAGACCTCCGCCGTCACCGGACGCGGAACGATCACCGTCTCGAACGGGATCCCGTGCCGCTCGAGGAGAGCGCCGATATCCGAGGCCGCGGCCGGCTCGACGGCATAACCCAGCGGCGCGGGGACCGTTCTCTTCACGGCAAGCTCGGTCATCAGGTTCGCGGTCGGGATGGTGACCGTCTTGCCGGTCGCAACCTCGACGGCCGGAAAGAGGGTGACCGTGCCGCCGGGGTTGACCCAGATCGCGTCGGCCGGGAGAAAGTCCGGCAGGGCCCGCACTCGGGCCTTCTCCACGGTTGATCGGTCCTCGGAACGACGGCCTGCACCCGAGAGGAACCGCCGGAAGAGGACGAGATAGGCATCCACACGCTTGCCGAGATCGGCCGACGGATTCTTAGCCTCGTGCCTGACGGCCGCCTCGATGATGAACGAGAGAGAGCCGTACATTCCCATCGCGTTCAGGGCACCGTCGATGTCCATCGCGGAGTGCCTTTGCTCGTCATCGGGTGGCGCGCCGCCAACCCAGTAGCGCTGGAACCGGTGACCAGACGCGGCCTCCGCGGCCGCCGCCTCGTCGACCCAACGCCTCGCGGCCCGGACCAGTTCCGGATCGAAGTGAGGGTTGTTCAGGCCGTCCATGGTGATGTCGGCCCACTTCTCGAGTCCCTTTTCCCGCCACGCCTCGGAGTCACGACTGAACTCGTGCGCATCCACACAGAGGTGCGGCCGGATCTTCCGGGCCAGCCGGTGAAGCGCCAGTGTCTCTGGCTGCTCGAGCGCCATGTGGTCCCGATTCAGGTCGGCGCCCGAGGCGTTCCTGCGCGTTCCGGCCTCCGCACCGTCGGGGTTCATCATCGGGAGTATCCAGAGATCCACGTCTTCCGGCAGAAGCTCTGGCTTACTCGCAATCTCACGAATGAGATAGAGAAGCGCGTCCTTGCCGGAGACCTCGTCACCGTGCTGCTGGGCGTAGAAGAGGATCCTGAAGCCCGGGTTTGCGCCCCGGACGAGGTGGACCGAGAAGACCGACCGCCCTTGCGCCGTCTTCGCCTCCGCGCGGACAGTGACGGGACCCTTGCCATCGACGGAAGCGAGGAACTCCGCCATCTCCGGATACGACGTCGACCTCGTGAGGGCTCTGTGGTCCTCCGGCAAAGCGCCCTGGACGGGGAACCAACAAGACAGAAGGAAGAGGAGTGAAAAGAGCCTCCTCAGAACGGCCCCCAGTGCATCAGGACAGGTGGGATCAGGAGCAGGAAGCTCAGACCCGAGAGCAGGAGCATCATCGGGAAGAACCAGCGTGCCCAGACCTCCCACGGGATCTTGGCCATGCCGAGGACGCCCATCGTGACGGCCGAGGTCGGCAAGATGGGGTTGATGAACTCACACAGCTGATAGGCGTAGACCATCGTCTGGCGGGTCAGCCCCAGAAGGTCGGCCAGCGGCGCCATGATGGGCATCGTGAGGGCGGCCTGGGCCGTCCCGGAGTGGATGAAGAAGTTGATGACGCACTGGACCGTGAACATCACCTGCGCGGCAACGACGTTGGGGAGCGTGGAGATGAGACCCGAGCTGTGGAAGAGGATCGTGTCGAGGATCTTCGACTCACGCGCGATGATGAGGAGGGCGCGGCCGCACGCGATGATGAGCGAGACGCCCACCATGTCCTTGGCGCCCGCGACAAAGCTCGTCGCGATCTGCCCGGACTTCAGGCCCGCGACGACTCCCATGATGAGACCCATGGCGAGAAAGAGCGCGCCGATCTCCTCGATGAACCACTGCGCCTTCAGGATGCCCCAGACGAGGGTCACCATCCCGAGAAAGAAAAGGACGAGGACGGCGATCCGCCGCCCCGTCCAGGGCTCGAGCGCGCCCTCGGTCTTCATCGAGCCGAGGTCCCTGGAACGGTCGAGTTCGTAAACGGGGCTCAGCTCCGGGCGCTTCTTGACGCGCGCCGCATAGACCATCACCCAGATGATCATCGCGCCCGTCCCGACGAACCACGTCGCGATCCGGTATCCGAGCCCCGAGTAGAGCGGCAGCCCGACGAGTCCCTGCGCGATACCGACCGTGAAGGGGTTGAAGAAGGCGGCGGCGAATCCGGCCGCGGCTCCCAGGAACGGGATCGAGACCCCGACGATCGAGTCGTACCCGAGGGAGATCGCGAGCGGGACGCAGATCAGGATGAACGGGATGACTTCCTCCGACATCCCGAAGATGGATCCCGCCAGCGAGAAGATCGTCATCAAGACCGGGATCAACACCTTCTCGAGGGCCGGCTTGGCGGCCAGGGCCGCCGTGATCCGCCGGATGCCGAACTCGATGATGCCCGTCGTCTGGATGACGTTGAAGGCCCCTCCGATCAGGAAGAGAAACGCGATGATGAGCGCGCCATCGAGAAAACCCTTGATGGGCGCAAGCATCAGCCACTGTGGGCCGAGGTAGATCTTGGCGGTCTCCTGGTAGGTACCGGGCACGGTGACCTGCCGGCCGGCCTTCTCCATCGTCTGGTACGTGCCTGACGGAACGAGCCAGGACAGGACGAGCACCAAGACAACGAGTGACCCCACGATCACGAGGGTGTGAGGCATGCGGAAGCGAGGCTGCGCACTGCTCTGATTTGTCGTCATGAAAGAGATGCCTCGGAAGAATCCCGCCGGGCACGACGCTCCGCGACGGGAGCGGACCCCGCAGGTGAAGTGAGTTGCCAGGGGCATGATACCCGCCCGAGGAACCGGCCTCCGAAGAGGATCCTGTATCGTGGACTCCGTACAGGAGGACGAGTGAGCATCCCCTTCCGTCTCCAGGTTCTGGTGGCCTCCCTGCTGTTCCTGACCTCTGCCCCGATCGGAGCGGTGGACGCCCCGGCTTCGAAGCGGTTCGAACTCGACGATCTCGCCCGGATCGTGAGGCTCTCGTCCCCCCGGATCTCGCCCGACGGGAAATCGATCGCTCTCGTCGTGACGCGTGCCGATCTCGAGAAGAACAAGTGGGTCTCCGAACTCGACCTCGTGGACGTCGCGACGGGCGAGAGACGAATCCTGACTCGGGAGAGGAAAGGGGTCGGCCACCCGCGCTGGTCGCCGTCGGGCGACCGTCTCGCGTTCCTCGCCCTCGACGGCGCGGAGAAGGAGGCCAAGGCTCAGATCTGGGTCCTCCCGATGGCGGGAGGCGAGGCCACGAAGGTGACGAACTCGGCAACGGGCGTTCAGCATTTCGCCTGGCGGCCAGACGGGAAGGCGTTCGCCTACGCTGCCGAGGACGAGCGGCCGAACAAAGCCGAGATCGAGAGAGGGAATGACCTCTTCGAGGTCGGCAACGACAACCTCTTCGTGACCGAAGCTCCCATGCCCGTCCACGTCTGGCTGGTTCCGGCCGGCGGGGGCGAGGCCAGGCGTTTGACCTCGGGCCCGTGGAGTCTCCCCGAGGTTCTTCCGCCAAGTCCCCCGTCCTCGCCTCTCTCATGGTCCCCGGACGGGAAACTCCTTGCGTTCGTCAGAGTCGAGACTCCTCACTCGGGGGACTCCGACCGGAGCACCGTCCGGATCCTCGACGTCGAGAGTGGAGAAAGCCGTGCGTTGACTGGAAAGACCCTGCTGGAGGGCTTCCCCGTCTTCTCGCCCGACGGAAGCAAGCTGTCGTACTGGTGCCCGCGCGACCGCGACCTGAACAACGTGAACGACATCCATGTCACGTCCGTCGCCGAAGGGGGCGAGGGAAGGAATCTGACGAAGCCGATCGACCGGTGTCTCTACGCCTCGGTCTGGACCCCGGACGGGAAGGCCCTCATCGTCGGAGGGAACGACGGGACGCGGGTGTCCCTCTGGCTCGCGCCGCTCGACGCGCCGGCCAGGCGGCTCGAACTCGGCGACGTCCACCCGGCGTGGTCGTTCTTCGTCGACGTGTCCGTGGGACCGGACGCCTCGCTCACCTTCGTCGGGAGCGAACCCAACCGTCCGGCGGAACTGTGGCACATGGTTTCGGCTTCCGCTCGACCACGACGACTGACCGACTTCGGCGCTGAAATCGCGGGAAGAGACCTCGGGAAAGTGGAGGCCTTCACGTGGCAAGGACCGGACGGATGGAAGGAGGATGGCGTCGTCGTTCTGCCTCCAGGACTGGCCCCGGGGACAAAGGCACTGGGGCCAAAGGCACCGGGGCCAAAGGCACCGGGGCCAAAGGCCCCCCTCGTCTTGCTCATCCACGGTGGGCCGCAGGCGGCCTCGACGCGAGGCTTTTCCGCTCCGGCCCAGCTCTTCGCGGCCCAGGGATGGGTCGTCTTCTCGCCGAACTACCGCGGCAGCGACAACCTCGGGAACGCCTATCAGCGCGCCATCTTCAACGATGCCGGGGACGGTCCCGGCCGCGACGTCCTCTCGGGCGTCGACGCTCTCGTCGAACGCGGATTCGTCGATCCGGAGCGGATCGCGGTGTCCGGGTGGTCGTACGGTGGCTACATGACGGCCTGGCTCATCGGCCACGACCGCCGGTGGAAGGCAGCAGTCGCGGGCGCGGCCGTGACGGACCTCGCGGACCAGTACTGCTTCGCCGACTTCAACGTCCAGATGCGCTACGCGATGAAGGGGATGGCGTCCCCGTTCTCACCCGAAGGCGACGCACTCTACCGCGCGCAGTCTCCCATCACCTTCGCACGGAACGCGAAGACACCCACACTCATCCTCACGAACACGGGAGACTTCCGGGTTCCCCACACTCAGTCCTTCAAGCTCTACCACGCGCTGAAGGGAGCGGGTGTGGAGACATCGTTCGTCGCGATCCCGGTCGGCGGGCACTTTCCTGGCGACCCGCTGCGCGCGCGCGAGGTCTATCGGCGCTGGATCGCCTGGCTGGAACCCAGACTGAAATGAGGCAGGAGCGGGAGCGAGATCGTGCTGCGCGTCCGAGCCGGACGCGCGGAACCACCCGTCACCAGGCCGTCAGTGGAGGACGTGACCATGACGGCTCGAGTATCTCCACGATGTCCCGTGTGGGAGGTGGCTCGCTCTTCGAGAAGCTCTCGGCGTTCAACGACTGGTTTCTCTATCGGATCCCTGGAGGCATGGGGAAAACGGCTCCTCGGGTTCCCATCAACATCCACAAGCTCTCGGTAGGGCCCCTGGTGCTGGCACTCATGGTTGCTTCGGGCGATTTCACGCTGGCCGCCTTCCTCTACCTGGCCTTGCACGGCTCCTATGGCGTCTTCTGGATCGTGAAAGACGTTGCCTTCCCGGATCCGAGCTGGAGAGCGAGGAGTTCGGTCTCCTCGGCCGTCGCGATCTTCGTGATGCCGCTCGGCTTCTATTACCTGGCGCCCCTCGTCATGCTCACGCCGCTCGGCCGTCTCGTCCCGGGAGCGTTCGGTTCGACCTCGGATCTTCCCGTACCGGTCGCCTTCGCGGCAGTCCTCTGCTACGCCACTGGCGTCTTCCTGCACTTCGGGGCGGATGCCCAGAAGCACTTCCTCCTGACCCACCAGAAGCCACGGCAGCTGATCACGACGGGCTTCTTCACGGCCACGCGCAACCCGAACTACCTGGGCGAAATCCTCATCTACGCTTCGTTCTGCCTCCTGGCACAGCACTGGCTGCCCTGGATCTGCTGCGCCTACGTCTGGCTCACGATCTTCCTGCCGAACATGATGAGGAAGGAGCGGTCGATGTCTCGGTATCCGGAGCACGCAGCGTGGGTTCGCCGGACTGGCCTTCTGCTTCCGAACCCGGTCACGCTTCTCCGCTGCCTGCCATCAGCCTTCACGTCGTCCACCGATGGGCCGCCAAGCCGCAACCCGTGAGCTGCCGGAGACGTCAGTGCGGGCTCTGAGATGCGTTCGGTGATGCGCCTTCCCACACGTCGAATCGCCATGGATGCTTCATGACACTTCCTCGAATCACGCACCTGGGAACGGCCACCCTCGTCATCGACATCGATAGACTCAGGATCGTGACGGACCCGGTCCTCGATGGCGCGGGAACGGTTCACCGTCTCTTTCCCGGCATCGAATACCGGCACGTTTCCGGGGATCCGGTTCAGGCCAATCTTCTGGGTAAAGCCGACGTGGTCCTGCTCAGCCATGACAACCACCTCGACAACCTCGACGCGGGCGGTCTCGAACTGACCGGGCGTGCGCGGATTGTCGTCACCCACGCGGCCGGGGCCGCTCGACTGAGGCGGCACGGGATCGATCCGGTCGCTCTGGCTCCGGGAGAACGCCACGACGTCCCGCTCGCCGCCGGCGGAACCCTGCGAGTCACCGCGACGCCCGGCCGGCACGGCCCGCCCGGCACGCTCTGGCTGACCGGTCCCGTGATCGGGTTCTTGCTCGAGGCCCCGTCGTTGCCGGGACCGCTCTACATCACGGGAGACACGCGATGGTACTCAGGACTGGCCCGCTGGTGGCAAGGGAGAGGAGAGGTGCCTCATACGGTCATCGCCCATGCGGGCGCCGCACGGCTCCGGGGGCTCCGTTTCAGCATGAATGCGCGGGAAGTTGCTGGCATGGCCGCCGCACTGGCGCCGAAACAGCTGATCCCGGTCCACTACGGTGAGTGGAGCCATTTCCGGGAGGGCCAGGAGGCGCTTCGAAAGGGCCTGGAGGCGCGTGAGGTGGCCAACGTTCGCTGGCTGCCGCTTCGCAGTCCGGAACGGCTCTGAGACCCGAGGATCAGGCCGGGGTTGAAGGAGGCGCCGCTTCGACCGGAGGGAAGAGCAGAGTCACGTCGATCTCGATCGCCTCGAACGGCGCGATCCGGGCCTTGTCACCGTCGCCCCACGTTCCGAGGAGGAGCCAGTTCTGCCCTGCGTTCTGAAAGGCCTGCAAGACCCTCTGCTCCGGGTCCGCGAGCCAGAAATGCGGGACTCCGCTCTTCAGGTAGATCGCCGGCTTGAGGATCCGATCGATCCGCACCGATGACGGCGAGACGATCTCACAGATCCAGTCGGGGACCACGGTGATCGGGCGCTCGTCCGGAAACTTCGGAACTCGATCGCGGCGGAGACCGAGAAGGTCGGGGCGCAAGACGTCGTGCCGCCCCAGCTCCACATCTGTCTCGAGGAGAATCCACCAGCCGCCGGGTCCCGTCCGATCGAAACCGAAAGGGCCGCCCACCGCATACGACAGTGCCGCCTGGATGTATCCGTGCCGCGGCGCGGCACTGGGCGACATGCAGAGGGCTCCCGCGATCACTTCCGCCTTCCTGTCTTCGGGGATTCGCTCCAGGTCTTCCCATGTCGCTAGCTTCAAGGCACCCTCGGGCATGGCTCCCTCCTCGGAGTGAAGTCTATCTCCTGCACGCGAGAGCCCATCCTCCCCGGGGGAGATGGCGGGCAAGCCGTTAAAGTGCCGCGAGGGTCGGTTTGCGGGCTTTCGACCCTCAGTCCGCCGCCGCACGGCTCAGTCGAGTCCGCACCTCCATGGGGATAAGCGAAACTGTGCAGCGCGCGAAATCCCTTCCCCTCACTCTCGATCCGGAAGACAGCTCAGGCGAAGGAAGCTCCACCGTACGGTGTCGTTCCGCTGAGAACCCCGGAGGCGTCCCGAGCGCACGAGAGTGCTGTTGTCGGCGCCGCCGCTGTACTAACGCGCGTGGTCTGGCCCGCGGTTGAACCCGCGGGCCAGACTGAGATCGATGGAGGTGCCGCTTCCACCGGAGGGAGGAGATGTGTCACGGCGATCTCGATCGCTTCGAATGGTGCGATCCTCGATTCCCGCCTCGACAGCGCCAGAGTTCGCCACTCGAGGCATAGACTCCCGGATGTCATGGACGCATCGAACTACCTTCGCGACGTCTCGGCACGGTTCGTCGAGGCAAAGGCCCAAGCGGACGGGGCTCTGGCTCAGGTTCCCGTCGAACTCTGGTTCCACAGGCTCGATCCGGAGTCCAACAGCCTCGCGACCCTGATCTTGCACCTCTCCGGCAACATGAAGTCGAGATGGACCGATTTCCTCACGACGGACGGAGAGAAACCCGACCGCCATCGAGACAGCGAATTCGAGGACCTCGAATCGGAGGATGGGGTCGCGTTGACGGCTCGATGGGAAGAGGGCTGGTCGCTCCTCTTTTCCGTCCTGAGAGATCTCGGGCCCGAGCAGCTGGATCTCCCCGTACGGATCCGGAGCCAGACTCTCACTGTAGCGAGCGCCCTGAACCGCCAGTTGACCCACTACTCCTATCACGTGGGGCAGATGGTCTTTCTGGCGAAGCACCTGGCGCGCGGACAGTGGCAGACTCTCAGCGTGCCGAGGGGCGGTTCCGAGAGGTTCAATAGGGAACTGTGTCGAAGGAGTCAAGGAACCTAGCCGATGTCCATGAACAGCTCCCGCCAATAGTCGCGGTCCTCCTCTGCAAGGGCACTCGATACGCTCGCAGAGGCCGGCCGTGTGGACCGCGCTAGAATCGGCGGCCATGATCACAGGCGCCTGGCCAGGCCGGCTCTCTGTTGCCCTTGTCATCGCCGCCCTCCTGAGCGCTGGCTGCGGCGAGGACAAACCCAAGCAGCTCGACGAGGTCCTCGCCCGCAAAGAGGCCATCGCCGGACTGACATCCCGCTACGGACCCAAGAAGTACTCCGAGCAAGTCGAGGAGCTGGTGGTCAGAGACTACTTTGGCGACGAACGCGGAGGTGTTTTCCTGGACGTCGGCGCGGGAGACGCCTTCCAGGGCAGCACGACCGCCTACCTCGAGCTCTTCCTGGGGTGGCGAGGGATCGCGGTCGATGCCGACCAAACCCACTCCGAGAGCTATGTCGCAAGCCGGCCGGGCACTCGCTTCTTTTCGTTCTTCGCCGGCCAGACCGACGACTCGAAGGTCCAGTTCCACCGGAATCTGGATCGCTGGGGCAGCTCCTCACAGTCACTCGAGGCGGCCACCAAGCTGGGTGGAAAGGTCGAGACGATCGAGGTCCCGACCATCACCCTGAACACCCTGCTCGAACGTACAGGAACGAGGCGCATCGACTTCCTCTCAATGGACATCGAGGGCAGCGAGCCAGCCGCCCTGGCTGGCTTCGATATCGAGCGCTACGGACCCCGCCTCGCCTGCATCGAGTTTCACCCGCCAGGAGTGCCGGCGATCGACGAGTACATGCGGGCGCACGGCTACTCGAGGCTCGCGCGCTACAGCACAGTGGACTTCGCAAACGCCTGGTACGCACCGGCAGCGAAGTGATCTCGGAGAAGAGACTCCTGCCAGATCGAGAGCATGAGTAGACCGGGTTCCACACCCGTCTCCGTCTCGGGATTCACGGCGGCCTGCGTCGTTGTGGCCAACATGGTTGGCACGGGTGTTTTCACGAGCCTCGGGTTCCAGGTTGTCTCGATCTCATCGGGCTTCGTGCTCCTCGGCCTCTGGTGCGTGGGCGGCTTGTGTGCGCTCTGTGGAGCTCTCTGCTACGCGGAACTCGGAGCCGCCCTTCCTCGATCGGGTGGCGAGTACGCGCTGCTCACGCGGATCTATGGGCGGCCAATGGGCTTTCTGGCGGCGTGGGTTTCGATGACCGCGGGCTTCCCCGCGGCAGTCGCGCTCTCGGCACTAGCATTCGGCCGGTATCTCAACGGAATGGTGGCCGGGATTCCGGCGTCCGCGGCCGCCCTCGCGGTCCTGGCGGCCGTGACCTGCGTCCATTGGGCTGGCATAGAGATGGGGAGTGCATTCCAGCGCGGCGTGACGGTTCTCAAGGTCTTCCTGATCGTTCTGGTCACGGCCTCTGGGCTCTTCGTGCCGAAGGCGGGATCGGTCTCGTTCCGTCCCGAAAGCGAGAGTCTCGGCGAATTCCTTGGAGCTCCTTTTGCCATTTCGCTCGTCTTCGTGATGTTCGCCTATTCGGGGTGGAATGCCGCGACATACATCTCGAGCGAAATCGAGAGTCCGGCAAAGTCCATTCCCGGGGCGCTTCTTTCGGGCACGGGAGTCGTCATCGCGCTCTACCTTGGGTTGAACTGGTTCTTCCTCGCGACGGCCCCGCTCGAAGCCCTGAAAGGGAATGTCGAGGTCGGCTTGATCGCGGGCCTTCACGCCTTCGGACCCGTCGGCGGCAAGGTGATGAGTTCCGTGATCTGCCTCCTGCTGGTCTCGTCGATAAGCTCCATGGTCTGGGTCGGTCCGCGCGTGACCATGGTTCTTGGCGAAGACTATCCACGGATCGGGCTTCTGGCGCGGAAATCGGAGTGCGGGACTCCCCGAGTGGCCCTCACTGTGCAGACCGCCGTGACCCTCGCCCTCATTCTGACGGGCACGTTCGAGGCGGTTTTGATGTACTTGCAGTTCGTTCTGCTCGCTTCGTCGTTTGCCACCGCAATGGGAGTGATCGTTCTCAGGCGGCGGGAGCCCGATCTCCCGCGGCCCTATAGGGTTTGGGGATATCCGTTCACGCCAGGCGTCTTTCTCGCCTGCAGTCTCTGGATGATGGGGTTCGTTCTCGTGCAAAAGACCCGGGAATCCCTGACCGGTCTGACGGTCCTGGGGCTCGGACTCGTGCTGTACAGTTTCATCAGGAACGAGGAGCGATCTCCTGATTCGTCCCCTGAGCGTCGATGAAACTCGAGATCACGCGGGCTTGGCGATTCGCTCGGTCGCCTCGCTCAGGGGCACTGCCGGCCTCCTCGCGATGGTCCGAAGCTCGTCCGGCCAGCCGGCCCCGTCGAACGGAACCGTCTCGAGAAGGCTCGCCAACGACTCCGCCCACTTCTCCACATCCGATGGTCTGTCCTTGGCGTTCTTCGCCAGAGCCTGAAAGAACGCCTCGTTGACTTCCCTTGGGATGTACCGGCAAAAGGACGAGACGGCGGGCGGCTTGCCATAGAGCACCTCCGAGGCGAGTTCGGCGAACTCGTCCGAGCTCACGAGCCTCACACCCGTCAAGGCCTCGAAGACGACCGTGGCGAACGAATAGACATCACTCTCGGGGGTCAGCTCGCGGCCGAGCATCTGTTCGGGTGACATGTATGCCGGCGTGCCGAGAACGACCCCGGCCTGCGTGAGGGTCGCCTCCATGCGCAGGTTCTTGGCGAGCCCGAAATCCAGGATCTTCACGTCGAAGTCGCCGCCCGGTCCTTCCTCGATGAAGACGTTGCCCGGCTTGATGTCCCTGTGGATCACGCCCGCCCTGTGAGCGGCGGCCAGAGCAGCGGCGCCCTGCCGCAGGAGGCGGGCGACCTGCCGCGGACTCCCCTTTCCCTGCGCCTTCATGAGGGCGCCGAGATCGATGCCGTGCAAGAGCTCCATCACGAGAAAGGCAGAGCGGTCCTCGAGCTCTCCTGAGTCGTAGATCGCGACAACTCCCTGATGGTCGATGGGTGTGGCTCTTTTCCAGCGGTGGTGGATACGATGGGGCGAGGATGAGAGGGTGGATGTTGACACCTACTTGACCCTGCGGAGGGTCGGGCGGCGAGAGGAGGGCGTGGCGATCCGGGGAAG
>JAJVIN010000027.1 GCA_022071945.1 Thermoanaerobaculia bacterium
AGACTCAGGCTGATCCGCGGGGCTCGATGTTTCTCGCGTCCTCGATGGCATTGGCATCATCGTTCCTCCCCGCCCTCTTCCCTAATTTCAGCTGCAATTCTGTCTCACGGATTATTGGCACGGAGGGCCGGACTCGTCTCCCCCGCGTCCGCGGGGATCGACCCTCACACAGCAGGACAAGCTCATCGCTGAGATCGTCTCCCCCGCGTCCGCGGGGATCGACCGGCGGTCGGCGGATACACACTGACGCAGAACGCGTCTCCCCCGCGTCCGCGGGGATCGACCCGAGCAGGCCTTGCAGGCGATCAAGGATCTGATGTCTCCCCCGCGTCCGCGGGGATCGACCTGGACTCCGCGGGCGGCGCGTCTGACTGGATCAGTCTCCCCCGCGTCCGCGGGGATCGACCGTTCAGCCGGAAGAACGCGCTTACCGGCTCGTTGTCTCCCCCGCGTCCGCGGGGATCGACCCTCCCCCTTATCCCTTAGGTCTCCCGCGACATCGTCTCCCCCGCGTCCGCGGGGATCGACCTTACCAGCCGTCGACCCGCGCCGTCCTTCAGGGGTCTCCCCCGCGTCCGCGGGGATCGACCGTTCTTGGCCTGCACCGGCGTGATGATCTTGCGGTCTCCCCCGCGTCCGCGGGGATCGACCTGAGATTGCGTCGCATGTGCAGGGGGGGGGCGTCTCCCCCGCGTCCGCGGGGATCGACCTGGATGATCGCCGGATGCCGCCAGGACATCCTCGTCTCCCCCGCGTCCGCGGGGATCGACCCGAAACGGTCGTGCTGGTCGTTGAGCAACCGGAGTCTCCCCCGCGTCCGCGGGGATCGACCCTCACTCGGCGTCGTGTCGCGCGGCGGCAGGTCGTCTCCCCGCGTCCGCGGGGATCGACCCATTTACCGCGCGTGTTAGTGGCTCAGTTCCGGGTCTCCCCCGCGTCCGCGGGGATCGACCCTCGCGAGACTCCAGGCAGACGTGGACCGTGCAGTCTCCCCCGCGTCCGCGGGGATCGACCCGAGATCACTCCCTACTCCGACGTCGAGCGCATGTCTCCCCCGCGTCCGCGGGGATCGACCCATTCCTGCATTGCTTGGATTCGGAGTTCGGTTGTCTCCCCCGCGTCCGCGGGGACTCCTTCAGCCTTTCCCTCTCCTGACGAAGCACAGTCCCGACCAGGTCGCGTCGACCGCGCAGACCTTGAAGTCGACGTATCCCTCTCCGAGCCCGAACTCGCGAATCTCCTGCTGAGTGAGGGAGCCTCCGCCCGCGCTCTTCTTGGGCCAGACGAACCAGATGCGGCCTCCCTTCCGAAGGAGTTGGTCCGCCTCGCGAAATCGCCTCTCCATGTCCGCGGTGGTCCGGATGAAGATCAGGATGCAGGAAGCCTCGACGCCCTGGTCTCTTTGCACGTCGGATCCGTCAGGCAGGTCTGGAATCACGAAATCAGCCGGCGCGCCGAGCAGGAGTGTCTTCACGCCCGCCTTGATCCCGAGCTTCTTCGCCAGGGGCGTTCCCGAATACCCCTGCATCGTGTCCGGCACGACGACGCCGGAAGGGGGAGACGCGAGAGCGGTCTCGAGCGCGGCGAGAAGGTCCCCGGGCGCGCAGTAAGCCGCGTCGGGCAGAAGGGACCTCGTGGCTGCCACTTTCTCTGCCGTCCCGCCCGAGAAGACGATCGGGACGAGCCGCGTCGCCTTCTGCTGACGTAGGGCCACCGCCACCGCTCGCCCGTGAGACGGGAGTCGCGACAGGTCGATGACGACGGCGTCCGGAGGACTCTGCCGGAGCGCCCGCAGGGCTGCGGGAGCCTCGTTGCCGAAGCGTTCCGGAAAAAGCCCCGCGGCCTTCAGCGACGCCAGAAGCTCCGCCGCGCCGCCTTCGTCCTGGTGAATGACCAACACCCGCCGGGCCCCACCCGCCGGGCCGTGCTCCTTCTTGGGGATGCGCCTCATGCGAGGAGCATCCCACGCCCGGCCGAGCGGGACCAGGGTCCGGACGGCCGGTGCTCCCGCGGCCCGGGTTAACGCACCCCGTCATTCCGAACGCCGGACGCCTCGAACGGTGCCTCGCGAGCCCCAGAAGTCGCCGGAAACGGGTAGGATCTTCGCCGAACCCAAGGAGAGTTCCGCATGATCACAGCCGATACAGGCCGCCGTCAGTCCATCCTCTCCGAAGTCCAGACCATCCTGGCGCGGGAGGCAAGCCCCGGGGACCGCGACCTTCTGCTGTCGCTGGCCCCGATCGCCCACTCCAACATGCCCGACGCCATGGCGCTGGGCCTTTCTCCCGAGGCCATCGCGGCCCGGATCCACGAGTACTTCCACTTCGTGGTCCGGACGATGCCCCCGGCTCACCAGCTCTACCGCGGACTTCCCGGAATCCACGTCGTCGCCCGGAACCTCACGGAAGAGGAGGCGAGACACACCGGGAGCACTCATGGCGGACAGCACGAGATAACCGTCGTCGAGACCCACACCCCGGACGCGCCGTTCATCTTCGAGAGCCTGAAGAACTTCTTCCTCAAGGAAGGTCTTCGCGTCTTCTCGGCCATCCACCCGATCTTCACCGTCAAGAGGCAGTGGGAGCGGATCACGGCGATCGGCGGCCCGCACGAGGACGGCTCGCGCGAGCTCCTCTGCCACTTCCGGATCGAGAGGATCGAACCCAAGGAGCGCCTGCGGCGGATCGAGCACCAGATCCACTCCCTTCTCAGAAGCGTGTTCCTCGCCGTGGAGGACTTCGAGGAGATGACGCGCTACGTGAGGGACAAAAAGGGCCGGCTCCGGGACCGCAACGGCACGCCTGACGGCGAAGCGGCGGCCCGCGGATTCCTCGACTGGCTGATCGACGAGAACTACGTGCTGATGGGGATCCTCCGCTTCAGGAGCGGCCCCAACGGTTTCGAGCCCGACTACGACGCCGCCCTCGGATGCTTCCGCGAGCCCGGTCTCATGGACGTCGTCTTTCCCGGAGTCATGGAAGAGGAGGCCCGGCACCTCCAGATTTCTCCGAAGGATGACCGGATCATCGACATCGACTATCGCAACAACGCGAGCGCGATTCACCACCTCGAGCCCGTCGACGACATCGTCGTCCGGGAATGGGGTCCGGACGGCAGGCTCCAGGCCGCCACGCTCCTTCTCGGCAGGCTCGCCAAGAGCGCCTTCACGGCCAAGGCGGAATCGATCCCCATCCTGAAAGAGAAGCTGACGTGGCTTCTGGACAATTGCGGGGAGGCCAAGAACTCCCACGCCTACCGGGCCACGCGCGCCTACTTCAATCACCTTCCCAAGCGTGAGCTCTTCTACTCGAGCGCCGAGTCCCTGAAGACCCTGATCGACCGGATGGTCTACATGTCGAGCGACGACGACATCGTCGTCTCCGCGCGCGAGACCGGGAAGTACAGTGCGCTCGGGATCGCCTTCTCCGACAGCCGCTATTCCTCGAAGACGGGTGCCGACCTCAAGGAAGCGCTGGGCCGCACGTTCGGACCGGTCTCGTTCTCGACGACGACCGACTGCGGGGCCGTTGCCCTCTTGCTCTTCTACTTCGACAGCGCAACGCTCGAACACCCGCTCGAGCCGGCCCGGATCCGGGAGATCACCGCCGGCGTCATCTCGACTTGGGAGGACCAGGTCGGATACGCCCTCGAGAAGACCTACGGCGCCATAGAGGGACGCCGCCTCTTCAAGCGCTACATTCGCAGCGAGAGCCGCAGCGGCCTCTATCGCGAGGCGACGCAACCCTCGGAAGTTCCCGAGGACGTCCGACACTTCGAGGTCTTCGAGGGCCGGCTCGAGCTGGGAATCCTTCCCGATACGCCCGAGACGGCCGTCCTCAAGCTCATCACGGCGCATCCCCTGGCTCTGACCGAGACGCTGCGGACAATCCAGAACCTGGGATTGAAAGTCGTCGAGGAAATGCGGATCCCCCTTCTTCTCCCCGAGAGCAAGAAGGCATGGCTCGAGAGGCTCAAGGTCGAGGCCGAGCCTTCGGTCATCTCCGAGGTTCAGAAGGACGCGGCCCGGCTCCACGATGCCCTCCGGGCGATCTTCGAGGAGCGGGCGACGGACGACCCGTTGAACTCGCTGGTCCTCAAGGAACGGATGTCGTGGCGGGAGGTGGAGGTGCTGCGCACGGTGCGCAACCACTTGCTCCAGATACGGCCCCACTACAACGTCGAGACTGTGACCTCCGTGCTCGTTCGCAACAGTGCCGTGGCCCGGTCCCTGTGGGAGCTCTTCGACGCGCGGTTCAATCCTTCCCTTCCGTGCGAGCGCCCAGAGGCCATCTCCCTGGCCTCGGGAGAGGCCGCCACGGCCTTCGCGGCGGTCGGAAGCCTTCTCGACGACGAGATCCTCAGAGGCGTGGAGAACCTCCTCGCCGCGGCCGTGAGGACCAACTACTACCAGCGTCCCAGCCGGCCCGTCATCTCCATCAAGGTCGAATGCGCCAAGGTCGGCGTGATGGTCTCCCCGAGACCTCTCTTCGAGATCTACGTCCACTCCCGTCTCCTCGAGGGAATCCACCTGCGAGGAGGCAAGGTGGCCCGCGGGGGCATTAGGTGGAGCGACCGCCACGACGACTTCAGGACCGAGGTCCTCGGGTTGATGAAGACGCAGATGGTGAAGAACTCGGTGATCGTGCCGGTCGGCTCGAAGGGCGGATTCGTGCTGAAGGGCAACGTGCCGCCGCGGCCTGCGCTCGACAGTTACCTGATCGACCGCTACCGCGAGTTCGTGTCCGGGCTCCTGGACGTCACCGACAACCTGGTCGACGGCGCGGTGGTGCATCCTCCCGAGGTCATCCGGCATGACGAGCCGGATCCCTACCTCGTCGTCGCGGCCGACAAGGGGACGGCCCACCTTTCCGACACCGCCAACCGCGTTTCGGCGCAGTACGGCTTCTGGCTCGGCGACGCCTTTGCGTCGGGCGGGAGCAACGGCTACGACCACAAGAAGGAGGGAATCACGGCCCGGGGCGCCTGGGAGTGCGTCAAGCACCACTTCAAGAACCTCGGGATGGACATTCAGTCAGAGCCCTTCACGATGGCCGGGATCGGCGACATGTCGGGGGACGTCTTCGGCAACGGTGCGCTGTTGTCCACAACGACGCGGCTCGTGGCGGCCTTCAACCACGTGCACATCTTCCTCGACCCGAACCCAGATCCGGTTTCGACGTTCGCGGAACGTCAGAGGCTCTTCGCCCTGCCGCGCTCGACATGGCGGGACTACAACACCGCCCTGATCAGCGCGGGCGGAGGCATCTTCGACCGGAGCGCCAAGGCTATCCCCCTGAGCGAGGCCGTGAGGCAGCTCCTGGATCTCCAGCAGGAAGCGGCAAGCGGCGAGGAGGTCGTGAGGGCCATCCTGCGTTCGAAAGTGGACCTTCTCTACAACGGCGGGATCGGGACCTATGTGAAGGCTTCGGCCGAGGAGGACGCCGATGTCGGCGACCGGGCCAACGACAGGGTCCGCGTGAACGGCAACGAGCTCAGGGCGCGGGTCCTGGGCGAAGGGGGAAACCTCGGACTGACCCAGCGCGGCCGGATCGAGTACTGGTTGAACGGGGGGCTCCTCAACACGGATGCCGTGGACAACTCCGGCGGCGTCGACATGTCGGACCACGAAGTCAACATCAAGATCCTCCTCGATCTCCTCGTCAGGCGTGGCATCGTGAGGAACCGGCCCGAGAGGAACTGCATCCTGGCCGGAATGACGGAAGAGGTTTCCGAGCTCGTCCTCGCCGACAATGCCAACCAGGCCCAGGCTCTGACGCTCGACGGCATCAGGAGCGCGCGCCGGTACGAGGACTTCGTCGCCCTCATCGAGAGCTTCATCGGCGCCGGGATCATGCGGCGCAGGGACGACGGCATCCCGTCTCAGGAGGAGTTGCGCTCCAACGCGAGGCGCGATAGAGGCCTGCCAAGGCCGCTGTTGTGTGTGACTCTCGGCCACGTGAAGAACTGGGCCTTCGCGCGGCTTCTCGGCTCCACCGTGCCCGACAGTGAGGTCGCGCGGCCGTTCCTTTCGGCGTATTTCCCGTCGCAGATGCGGAAGGACTACGGCGAGCACCTGGACCTCCACCCGCTCCGGCGCGAGATCATCGCGACCGCGGCGGTGAACCACGTCATCAACCATGCGGGCATATCGGTGCTTCACAGGATGATGGCGGCCAGCGGCCGCGAGCTGGGAGACGTCGTCGAGGCGTATCTCGCCGCGGACCGGGCGGCGGAGGCGGCTGATCTTCGGAGGCGGATCCGGGAATCCGGAAGGAACGTCGCGGAGCAGCACGAGCTGCTGGTGGCGACCGAAGACAAGCTCGAGGCCGCTGCCCTCGAGTCCCTGGCCGGGAACCACGTCAATCTGCAAGAGGAGCTCGCAACGGTGAGGGGAGCCGCCGGCTAGCGAGAATGCTACGTTCGTGATCACGGAAGGGGAGAGGCGGAACCCGCCTCTCCCCCTTTTTCTTGCCGGGTGCCGGCCGTTTCCCACTTCCCGGACGTTCCCTCCCTCGCTGGGCACCTCCGGTCCTTCTGATGACCAGGCGGCGCCGTGCCGGCCCCGAGATGCGGGACTCGACAGTTGCGCTTCAAACGAATATCCGGGGCCTCTCGCCCAGAGCCTTCTCGAGCCCGCTCAGTCCACCGAACGGAAAACCCTGGATCTCGAGATGGAGAGTCCTTCCCCCGTGGAGGAGCTCGGCCGTTGACGAATGGTGGCCGCTCTCGAAGAGAGCCTTCCATGTCTCGATTCGCAGGGGATAGGCGAGCGTCGCGGTCACATCCTCGGCCTCGTAGAGGGAGGCGTAGGCGAGAACTTGGTGGAGATCCGCACGATGACCATCGCGCCGTTCCTCAGTCATGCGGAGCCAGCCTTCCTCGTCGATCTCGAGGAGGTGGGCCTTGTATTTCGCGTCGATGATGCGCACCGATCTGCCGCGCCTGACGACGATGTCGGGCAGGAGATGTCCGAGCGAGCGCAGTGACGGGTTCGTCCAGTGGAGGGGAAAGGCGGTTTCCCCTCGGCGGCCAACGAAGACGTCCCCGCCGGAGTGCTTCACTTCCTCGCGCACGAGCGCCTCGACCCAGCGTTCCCACAGCTCGTCGAGGGGAAGCTGCCAGGCGAGGCCATCCTGTTCACGTCCACCACCGAGGCCGCGCTCGTCGACGATCCACGAGAGGGCCTCGACGCCGGAGAGGAGCGCGTCCGACGAAAGCGAGGGACGATTCAGCTCGGCTTGCAGCACCTCGCGCCGGGGCATCAAGGGTAGGCAATCGGCAACGATGGCGATCAGACGGGTCGCGAGATCGGCGAGCGACACCGCAACGGGATCCCGGCCCCCCGCCGTGACGAGGTCGGCGTGGACCTTCTCGAGCGCCCACCGGACATGACGCCTGAGGAGCGGGTCGGATCCGAGGTCCGGGAAGCGGCACGGGAGCTTCTGCCATTGGGCTCGCGGCATCGACTCCTGGCAGTACCGGGCCCACAGGATGCGTCCGCGCGGGTTGGAGAGAAGGTCTTCCCGGTCCCGGTAACCCCGGCGAAGGGAGCGCAGAAGAGCCTCGAGACGCGAGAGGACGGGGCCAGCCAGAACCCATGGGGGGACTTCTCGTCCGCTCCCGGGCACGAGCGGGAACCGAAGCAGGTTCGGAGCGGAAGACCAGCCCGTCTCGTGAAGGACTCTCCCGACGCCTGCCCATCCGAAACGCGGCTCGACCAGGAATCCAGAGACGACCTTGCCGGTCTGGCCTGACCGAAGAGGTATCGCACCGGTTCGCCCCCCGGGGTGAAGCCGGATGGAAGCAGCGTTTGGAGCGGCAACCAACTCCGGGTGAAGGTCGAGGGCCGCGAAGGCTGTCTCGTTGATTCTGAGGAAAGACTCCGCGAAGGGGCCCCATCCAGGCTCCCGCGAGGCGGGAGCGAAGGCTTCGGGCCTGATGACGACGGGCGCCCCGTGGTCAGTGGCCCGGTAGAGACGCCGCTGTTGCGGGACCTGCGGCGATCGTCTGACCGCGGAGCGGAACCGGGTTGGGCCCCTCGGGCCCGCCCCCTCAGTCCGCTGCGCTGACATCCGCCACGGAGTCCCGGACCGCATGGAGTTCGGCCCCCGCCGGACCGAGAACGCCCTGCCGCAAGTACTCGTCGAGAAGAGGCAGCAGCTCGTAGCGCAGACGTTTCTTCAGCTCTGACTCGCCCGGGGCGAGGAAGTAGGCATGCCCGGGCAGGAGGTCGAGGGCCTCGTCAGGGGCGTGTTCGACGAAGACGTCGGAGATCCTGTCGAAAAGGTCCGTGGCAAGCCCAAGTCCCTGCCGATCGATCACGGTACGGTCCGGCGGAATGGTGACGAACGCAAAGCGTCGCCGGATGGCGAGATCGATGGTGGCGATGCTGCGGTCGGCGGTGTTCATGGTGGCCAGGACGAAGAGTCCCACGGGAAGGGAGAAGGAGGCCCGGCCATTGACCGCATGCGGCAGGCGCACGGAGCGTGCCGCGGGACCTCCGACCTCTCGTGGTTCGAAGAGGTAGATCGCCTCGCCGAGGACCTTTCCGAGATCCGCACGATTGACTTCGTCAATGACGAGAAGGAAGGGGTTCCTTTCGGCGGCTTCGGCAGCCTCGAGGAGCCAGCCCCGTCTCACGCCAAAACGCAGCTGTTCATGGGCTGCATCGGGCGCGAGGCCGACGACGAAGTCCTCGTACGTGATCGCAGGGTGAAACTGGACGGTCATCCCGTTCCCCGAGAACGCTGTTGCCTTGACTTCGTCGGCGAGGCGGGTCTTTCCCGTGCCCGGGGGGCCTTGCAGGATGACGAAGCGGCGCTCACGCAGCAACTCGGAAACATCGCTCGATGAAACGCGAGGGAAGAGATCCGCCCGGAGTTCACTCGCGAATGCCTCGAAGTCGCGACGGAATGAGGCGAGCGGTTGCCAGCCGCGCTCGACCGCGTAGAGATCGAGGAAAGCCTGAAGAACCTCCCGCGCCTTCTGGACGTCCTCAGGCACGCGGGCGAGACAGTAGAGCTCGCGTCCGTAGCGCCGGAGTGAGGGTGAGAACTCGTCGAATTTCCTCAGGACAGAGTCTGGAACTTCGACGCCGAGGGAGGCGGGGTCTGGCTTGGTCCAGACCTCTATGCCCTTTCCTGAAAGGAGGCGCCGCAAGGCGGCCACCCGGCGCCGGTGCCCGGGTCGGGTGAGGATCCCCTCGTCGGGAGCGAGGCCGCGGGTACCCACCACCAGGGATAGGAGGCTGCCGTTTTCCTTCGTCGGGAACCAGACGAGGCTCGTTCCGCCGTAGGGACCAGACACCGGATTCTCGGGATTGATGACACCCGCCCAGGGGACCTTGTCCTCCGAGTCTCCTCTCGCGAGGCCGTAGGCGTCGCGCGCCTGGAAGGCCTTATCGTTCAGCCGATAGCGACCTCGGACCGCTTCCTCGATGAGTTTCTTCAGGCCGTTGTCGTTCGCGGCCAGGCCTTTTGAGATCAGACCTGCCAGCGCATCCAGCGAATCCGTCGACATACGAGGATCGTAGCGGAAGGCGTGCCGGAGCTCGAGTCCTCACGCCCCTGACGAGAACGTCGCCTTAACGTTCGAACGGAACCGCGTAGATCACGTACGCTCGGGTCTCTCCCGCACAACCTTCGGAGCCGATCTCGACGGTTTGCCAACAGGCAGCGTACATCTCCTCGAGGGCTTCCAGGCGGTCTCCGTCCTCCTGGCAGGCGGCCGACAACAGGCCGTCTTCTTCCGCCTGCACGGCTACCGCCTCCACGTGAAGAGGACATCCGTTCAGCCACAGCACGGACTTCAGCAGGGTCCTGTCGCCCCGAACGTCCTGCCACATCGCATCCGGGATGGTCAACTCGAAACCACCGTTGCTCGTCACGGTTTCATTCTCCTTCGCGGTGCTGGGACGCGCCCTCTTCCTTTGGCCTGTCCGTCGGAATCGGCTGGAAACTCCCGGAGCATCCGGTTCACCAGCCTTCCATATCTCGAGCCGAGCCAGTCGAGAAGGGCGATCTGATCGACCGGATCGGCGCGGCGAACCGTCGTCAGGAGCGACCGCAGATCGGGTGGCGGCGGGAGCCGAGCTCTCCTCCGGCCGTCCAGGCAGCTCAGACAGCTGGCCTGGAGGTTCTCAGGCACCACTGGCCCACCCTGTTCTTCTGGGATCAAGAGCGAGACTCTAAGCCGGACGGGTCGCTGCGGTGAGCAGGGATCGCCGTCCGATGCGCTGACGCCGCAATAGCGGCACGAAAGATCTGTGGCCGAAATAGCGAGACGCCGCGCTTCGCCCGAGAGACCACGGGCCAGGATGGGACGACGTTCGAGCGACTCGAGAAGGTACTCGTCCGGGCCGAGTCCTTTTCCGTCCTCGCTCCCTTGGAGGCGGTATCCGTCAGTTCGTCGGAGTGCGGCCAGTGCAGGTCTCCATTCCTCCGGATCGCCGAGCTCCCTCGTCAGGTCTTCGCTTCGCACGACCTCGCAGACATGAGCGCGGAGAAACCTCAAGAGGCGCGCTTTGTTGGATGCGGCAAGCTCCGCCGCGCCGAGGGCTTTCTCTCGTGCCGCCATATCGGCTCCTCCCCGTCGGACTGAGCCTAGCCGGCCCTGCGGAGCCCCGTCAAAGGCATACCGCTCCCCGGTACCTTTGCTCCTGGCAGGTGGGAATCCCCCTGGCGTGGGCGTGGTACGGCTTGGCTCCTGTTCGGGATCGGCAAAGGCGTTATCTGCGGTGCACCCTGCATAGAATCGACTTGGACACGGAAGATGACGATGAACTGGCGGGACCGCATCACCACCGACCCCGACATCTGCCACGGCAAGGCCTGCTTCCGCGGCACCCGCGTCATGGTTTGCGTCGTTCTCGACAACCTCGCCGCCCAGATCCCGATCCCGAAGATCCTGGCCGACTATCCCAGCCTCACCGAGGACGACATTCGCGCCGCGATCGACTACGCCGCCGAGTTCGGCCGCCACGGGGCCGATCCCGTTTGAGTTCCGATCCCGAGCGCACTCTGAGGCGAAGCTGGCGCCCGCAGCAGCGCCCCAGCGTAACGGAGGGCAACGGCGACGTACGGGCAGGGCGTACACCTCCACCGGCGCAATGTCCAGCCGGGACGATTTCGTGTCCATCTGTAAGCGTGCACTCGTGTCCGTGTCCAGAAACGACGTCGTCAGAAGGGCTTCGATTCCTCGTAACCACCCTCCGGCCCGATATTCGGGAAGTCCGGCAGGCACCCCGAGAACTCTTCGAAGGACCCCGCCGGCCGCCGCCCCGTTGCCCGAGGCGCCTGGATCGTCACCATGACCTTCTGCCCCGCCATCTCTGCCGGCAGATCCAGCTTCAGTTCGCCGCTTGCAGAGACCTACACCTCAATCGTCACGACCTGCGTCCTTCTTTCGTTCCGTTCCCTTTCCTTTCCATCATGTCATTCCCCCGGGCGGGCACGAGGTGCGCGGCGGACGCGGGGCGCGCGTAGCAAGCCCCGCTCCGCCATCTGCGCGCCGAGTGACCGCCTCCCCGGCTTCGGAGAGCGGGCCAGCCGCGACTCGTGCTTCGCCCTGGAGGCTGCATGCCTGGCGCGATGGGCCGCCGCCTCGGCCCGCGCGAGCAAAGCGAGCACGGGACCAGGCGTCGAGCGGCCCGAGTGCCAGGCCTTTATCTTGTTCGCGTAGCGATCCGGTGTGGGCGGCAAGGCCCCTTCGAGCCCTCTCGAGGGCGAGAAGACGGCCGCCGCCGCCTCGAGGAGCCGGGTGAGCATCGCGAACCCGGCCCGAGGCCCTCGTCGTTCCCGCTGGCGCGGACGCCGCCGCGAACGGAGCGAGCACCGCGAGCGAGTTCGCATCCGCGGCGGACGTGACAGCCTTCAAGCAGCTCGAGCCGCGTCGCCGCGGCGAGTTCCGCCGAACGTGGCGCGCTTGGCCAGGCCGCGAGGCGAAGCCGAGAGGACGGCCACAGCGCGATCCGCGCGGCGGCGGCGGGGGCGAGACCAGGGGACGGTAAGTCCTTTTTATGTCAAATTCCGCTGCCACTGCATGACCGACGGAGCGAGTCGGCCACTGTTCACTGTGACAGTGACAGACGCGAGAGCGGAATTTTCCCTGACATAAAAAGACTTACCGGCCCCCTCGCTCCCCCGCCCCGCAAGCGGATCAGCTCCTCGGACTGTGAGGAAAGTGAGAGCTGATCCAAAACGCTGGAGCATTCCCGAGGTTGAGCTCAGAACCCTACATCGATCGAAGCAAGCAGCGCTCGACCTCATCCGGCTGAAGTACTTGCCGGTATCTCCCGTCGAGCAACCCCACGTCCCTTGCTTCAATACTGTCAATCTGCCGCAAGCGCCCGTCGGGCGACTCGGCGCTTCCGAACTCTCCGATGCGCGTGTTCTCCAGGTTTAAGCCGGTCTTTGCGTGGTAGATCTCTGGCATCGAGGGAAACAGACTCATCAGGTCCGGCCTGCACGCAGTCACCCGCCATCGACCGCTTCTGACCTCACGCAGAGATGAGTAGACCGGTTTTCCGTGGGGCACGAGGACTTCCGGCACGTTCGTGGGGGTCCTTCCCGAACCTCCCAGAATCCCCAGCGCATCGCCGAATCGATTCGATCCGAGATACAGAACGAACCGCCAGCGTGTATTCAATGGCACTGCTAGCAACATTCCAGGTGCAGTCTTTCTGGGTCTCTTCTCCAGTTGCGGCAGAAGCGCCCTAACTGCGTTCGGACTCACATCTTCAAATAGATCACCGTTCATCAACTGCAGTGATGCCGCGAGCAACTCTAGGAACTCTGCGATGGTCGGCTTCCTTCCGAGCGAACTCTCCAACCTGCTTGCCAGACCTGCCAGAAAATCAGTGCTCTCTGCGAAGACCGCATCGTCCAATCCATCCAGTACGTTCATCGGCGTTCCCACCTACTGCTTCGGGTGAAACCGTTTGTTCTTTGGCGAGATTCCCTGCTGACGGTTACCTCTGTAGTTGTCTTTGTTCTCCGTACGGGGATTTGGGAGAAGCGTTTCGTCCTTCCTTATTAGCGCATCCTCCATTCGGCGAGATTCCTCGTATGTCCTCGTGCCCGGATGCTGGACAAGCTGATCCCCAGCCGGTTTGTCGAACCTCCCAGGGGTGTTTGAATGCCGGTACTCCACGTCTGCGGCATTCTGCTCCGGTCCCGCCATGCCGTGGTAGTACCGCTTTCCACTTGGGTCAACTAAATAGTAGTTCCAATACCCTGGTGCATCCAGTGGTGTGCTCTCCAGGGTCTGGCTATCAACGGGATCGGTAATCGGTAGTACCGTTTGTGGATTCGGCACAACCGTTATCGGGTAGCTCGTCGCTGTTGGCAACCTCTTCGTCTCTATGGGGAAGACGGGGGGGCCGCTTCTCACCTTCGGAGGTCCTGGAAACACGAGTACTGGAGGTGGAAGTTCAGTTGGCAGCGTAACGGTCTGCGGTTGCTGACTTCTGTCTACCGGAGCCATCGAGACCGGCGACGAGAGCAGATTTGTAAACTTGCGCGTAACCCAGTCGTCCAGGCTTCCCTCTCCGGTTGGAGCAGGGACACTCTCTCCAATCAGACGGCCAGCAACTACCCCGCCACCCAATGCCGCACCAACGGCCGGATGCGAGAACTTGGCCGGTGAGTTCGCAGCGGCCCAAATTCCGTAAAGCGAAACCTGTAGGACCGAGAGCCAGTCGGGGCTGAGCGCTGGCGCCCCTTCATACAATCCCCAGGGGTCTGGGGGCTCATCCTCCGTGAGTCCCACCCTCCCAACCTCGTAACCCCAGTGCAGTTCGAGTGTTAGAGAGCGTTCACCCCCGATGAGATCTTCGAGTTCTAGTCGGAACCCCCCGATGCGAGTTTTGGAATCTGCAACGAACCAGCCTTGATGAAGGTCCGGGATCTCGAGCGGCGGACCCCGTTGCGGGTTCAGTTCGAAGTCGACCGGCTCCAGGTGCAGGCTGAAGCTCGCCGCGCACGCGCGGGACGTGAGTTGTGGCGGTTCGAGGTGCGCGCCTTCCGCAGAGGTCAGGGGCTCAACAGACGGAGCTGGGTTGCAGGCCAGGACCTTCTCGAGTTCATCGCCGGCGAGCAGAGTGAAGGGCGTCTCGAGTCCGGCGGCGAGGAGCCGGCCATTCTCGACGGCCTTGGCGCCGGCCAGGGCGGCCGGGTTCGCTTCCTGGAGGCCAGCTCGCGGGAGAGAGCCTTCGGCCGGCGAAGTGATCACCGCCGCGGCCAAGAGGGCGGAGAGCAGCAGTGGAGGAGAGAGGTTCCTCTTCCGTCTGCTCCTGGCCGGCCGCGTGCTTGTCACATCGCTGATTCTGCGGCGGCTCCGGGAAGTTCGCCATGGCCTAGAGGACCGAAGCGTGCCGAGTTCAGTCTGCCGCCTGGATGAACTCCTCGAGACTCACTCCCGCCTTCTGGATCAGGGAGCGGAGTGTGCCGCGAGCAACCTCCCGCGCGTCAGGAACCGACAGCGTCGCCGGGTGTCCGCTCTTCACGAGAATGATGTGACTCCCCTTCTGCCGCGCCACGGTCCAGCCCAGCCGGACGAAGGCCTGCGCAACCTTCCGGCCGGAGAGGAGTGGGATCGACTCGCTCACACCGGGATCTCGACCTGCCGGACCGTCACGGTGAGCGGCATCCCGAGTTCCGCCCGCACTTCCAGACACTCCTTGATCGCGTCCTGGATGTTCGCCAGGGCCTCCGCCTCGGTCGCTCCCTGACTCACGCATCCGGGAATGGCGGGGCACTCGACGATGAAGACACCGTCTTCGTCTCGGTCGATGGTCACCACGAATCTCATGATGGCTCGATTGTAGGCGTGGAGCCCCCAGGACGCCTCGGGACGGCCTCCTGGCGCCGTGCTTGACCGCTCGTCAGAAATGACCCGGGTCTGCTTGGGAGGAATGGTCCAGGGGTGACCGGGCTGAGCTGAGCCCGCGGGTGGGTCACGCTCGGCGGATGGGGTGGTCGAGCGAACCAGAGCGT
>JAJVIN010000035.1 GCA_022071945.1 Thermoanaerobaculia bacterium
TCGAGGAACGAACGATATAGGGTAATACAAGAATCGAGTCGGGGCCTCGCCTGTAAACCCCTCTACTGGCAGCACTTATCGACCGAGACCTCGGGGCGACACCCGCTTCTCAGTAAACTCCCGCTAGAGCAAGAGCCACGGCTCGGCCCGTAATCCGGGCTAGGGCGCGCGGGCCACGAGAAGCGCTCGGAGTCCTGCGGGAAGTCCTCATGGAATGCGGATTTCGGCCGCACCGAGCCTGGTCAGTTGAGAAGAGGCGCACTTCCCATTAGGGAGAAGCGGGCCGCTGGATGCAAGCTGGCCCACAGGGACAAGGCAAAGAGTGTAGCGACCCTCTTCCATGCTCGGCAGCATGAAAGTGACTCTGCCATCCGTGAGATAGGAGCTCGTCCGCCCATCCCGTGTGAATGAGAACACAGGCAACCCTCCCGCCGGAGCGAAGAGGAAAGCGCGTTCGCTGGCTGTGCCGAGAAGTGTGCCTGGCCACGACAGAGTCAGCTGGCCTCCGTCTTGTCCAACCAGAATCGTGACCTCCTCGCCTCCTGTCGTCGCGGCGCTCAATATGCGATTAGCGAAACCTGGTGGAAGCACGGCCAGCGGAACTACTCCTGTACCGCTGGGCAGCTTCAGGGTGAATGCGCCGTCAGGTCCGGTCGTGGTCGGAGAGGCCGGACTCGAGGAGCCTGGACTTGAAGGCACAAGTGGCTGCAACACCGCCCCGGGCACCCCGGCGCCTTGGCTCGAAACGACTCGGCCGCGAAGTTCCTGATCCTGGTTGACGACGAGCCTGACTCTTACCTCGGAGCTATCCTTGATCTCGACCTGCTTGCTAGCCTTTCCTTGGGGTGTGCTAATCGCCACGACCGCCGGACCTGGCGCGAGTCCTCTAATCGTGAACGGGCTGGACTCTCGCAGCCACTGGCTGCTGGGCATGGGACCACTGCTTCCGCCAGGCGGACGGGACACGGTCAGTACGTACTTCTTTAGCGCGTTTCCATTCCCGTCGACAGCCTCCACGATCAGCCTACCCTCTGGCACCGCGATCTCAAGGTGGGCTGGACCACCTCCTTGTGGCGCTTCGACCTTCTGGTTGCTCCAGAACTTGATCGAAGCATCTGGGGATTCCTTCGTGGCTGTGACGATCCAGGACCCCGGTCGTGGAAGCTTGCCCTCGAATGCCCCGTTTTCGTCCGAGACCATCTTGATTCTCGTGGCACCGCGCTCACCTCCGAATAGCAGGTCGATGGAAAGAGGCTCGTCGCCCGACCGCACGGTACCAGCCACATTCACGATGCTCATGTCGATGAGGATTCGCTTCGCTTCGGTCTCCGTGGCGAACTCCTCGAACCACCAGGGCATTCCGTTCGCCGCTTCAACTGAAAGTCCATATCGACGCTCGGGCGCCACTTCTGGGAACTTGCATCGTCCGGTCTTGTCGGTCGCGCTGCTGTCGAAAAACTGAACCGAGGTCGGTCCCGTGAACTCCGACAGCGTGACTTTCCAAGGGCTTCCGGATGGGTCAGTCGAGGGGCTAACAACGATCTCGACATCGAGGGGGATCGTGAGGAACAGAGGATCCCGAAGGGCCGCTTCGGATCCCTCGATCACGGTCACACGTCTCATGGAGCCGACGAGGCCAGGTTGGGTCGCTACGACGAAGTACTCATGAGGAGACACGCCCTCGAAATGAAAGAATCCCTTTGGGTTCGGCCGGGTGGCAATCTCCAATAGCTTGTCTTTGCCCTGAGGAGACGATCCACCTAGCACCGGTTGCAACGCCACTCGGCACCGAGCTGAATCGAACACTGCCTTTCCCTCGGACTTAACGTATCCGGTCAATGATGCCCCGGCCCGGAGCTGCAAGGTCCCCACGGCGGTCTTCCGCCCAGCCGGAACAGGCTTGTTCCAGAAGTAGTGGCTGATGTGCCCCCTGGCACGGAGTGAGAAGTCCAGAATCCCAGCTGGAACCTCGCAAGTCCAGTCGTTTCCGGCTTGGAGGCAAGGTGACTGCGCCGGCAGATCGGAGCCAGGCCACGAATACCGGGCGACGACATCTTTCGCTCGCAGTGTTGTGCCTTGAGGGGGCAGGAGGGATGCCGTCACGGAACCAGAAGCAACACCCAGAAGCTCTATTGCAACCCTCGGATCCTTCACCTCGAATTCCACAGTTGGGCTCAGAACGCCGTTTCCGAGTCTGGCGGTCCATACGGACCCGGACGGCAACTCCAGGCTGGCTTCAAGAGCGGGTTTGTCGCCTTCACTCGAGATCTTTCTTTCGATTGAAGGCGAGTCACTTCCAGGCGACTCGAGGAACAGGGTCACGGCTCGTTTCTCGAGGATTCCCGGCCCCGCGATGCTGATAACGACTTCGGTGGCTTCGATGGGAACAGCCGCCAATGAGATGGCGATCAGAAAACAAGATAGGAGTATGAGAATGTTCCTCACCGCATATTCCTTCGGGGGTTCTCCTGGTCCGGACGAATGCGCAAATGACCGCACCACCCTCCCGTTGCTGGGCTGCAAGCCAAGGCGTTTTCCGCGGCCGCGCGCCAGCAAACAACAAGGGGTGGCCCAATCGTTCGACTCATCATCTGATCTCAGGATGTGGACGGCTTCTGATCCGTGCCAGCGGGACTCGCACTGCTCCCACGGCGTGGACTATGGCCGATATCAGCAGCTCTAGCCGAGGAGCATCTCGCCCAGAATGCTTGTTCTTCTTTGTGTGATAAGGCTCGTCTACGGAATGTAGAGGCAGCTACCTGAGTCTGAACAGGTAGCGTGAGTGACGTTTCCTCCGGGCGCGACTGTATAGCTGACCGAGCAACTGCATTTGGCGGAAGCCCAGACCGTCTCGCACCTGAACCCTACTTCGTAGTCTATCTGACACTGGATGCAGGCCCCACCCTGACAACCTCCGCCACCGCCCGTTCCACCGCCAGGATCTTGGTATCTGACGCCCTCGGTCGCGCAGGCAATGGGTGCTCCTCCCTTGTCTCGGCACGTCGCCTCCGCGACACTGGTGTTGAATGCGAGGACTGCCAGGAAGGCGAAGCCGACAGTTCCGACAAGACGTGAGAACGTTCTCTGTGCTTTTTCCATTTTTTTTTTTATATACCGGTTCCCAGTACGAAGTCAAGCTATCGGAAACAGTACATCGGTTGTGCGCTTGGGGCTGCCAGCATCGGATCCCTTTGAGTCGAGCGATCGTGCGAGAGGGATCACCCCGGCCCCCGCCGCCTGCTTGTTTCTGGCAGCCGAACGGCCATACATCGCCTACTTTTCCTCGAGGCATGCTGCCCCCGAAGACGGGGTCATGACATCCCTTGACTTCGACCCTGCCGGGCCGGAGGATTGAAGGGGAGGTCGCGTTCATGGGCAACCTCGGCATGCCCGAGCTGATATTCATCCTCGTTCTGGCGCTCCTGATCTTCGGACCGAAGAAGCTCCCGGAGATCGGGCGGCAGATCGGCAGGGGTCTGGGCGAGTTCAAGCGCACGTCCAACGACCTCAAGCGAACGATCGAGGAAGAGCTCGACAAGGTCTCGGCCGAGGAGAAGGTGTCCAGCGAACGGGCGGCCGAAGTCTCGGCGGCCGGAGTCTCGGCCGCCGATGTTTCGGCGGACGAGGGAGGGGTGCCCGTCATCAAACCCGCCAGCGGTTCGGTCGCGTCCGGGAGTGAACCCGGCCGCGGACCTCTTTCGTGAACGGCGGAGGCGTCGACGACGAGCTGGGCCGGATGTCGTTCCTCGAGCACCTCGAGGAACTCCGCAAGAGGCTCGTCTTTTCCCTCATAGCCATTGCCGTCGGCTTCCTCCTCGCCTGGTGGAAGGCAAAGGAGATCTTCCAGGTCCTCCAGCTGCCGATCCAGGCCGCCCTTCCGGCCGGTACGAAGCTCGCCTACACGCAGCTCACCGAGCCGTTCATGCTCTACCTGAATATCGCGTTGATCGTCGGGATCTTCATGGCGAGCCCGGTCGTTCTCTATCAGGTGTGGCTCTTCGTGGCTCCTGGCCTCTACCGGCACGAGAAGCGTTGGGCGGGTCCCTTTATCGTGGCGTCGGTGGCGTTCTTCGTCGGAGGGGGCTTCTTCGGCTACAAGGTGGCCTTCCCGATGGTGGCCAAGTTCCTCGTTTCCGTTGGCGAGGACTTCCAGCCCGTCTTGAAGATCGACGACTACCTCGACATCCTCTCGAAGGTCCTTCTCGGCATGGGTCTCGTCTTCGAGACGCCGATCTTGATTTTCTTTCTCGTGAGGATGGGGGTCGTGACCGAGAGGTGGCTGCTCGCGAAGTTCCGGTATGCCGTCCTCGTCATCTTCGTCATCGCGGCGCTGATCACCCCGACCCCGGACATCCCAACGCAGTGCGCCTTCGCTCTCCCGATGATCGCGCTCTACCTGCTCGGGATCCTCATCGCCTACGTCTTCACGCCTGGCAAGCGAAAGGGAGGAAGAGAAGGAGCCTGACCCCCCTCCGCGGTCAGTGTTCGTTTCCCGTCACGGCCGCCGCGATCTGGGCGGCCTCGATCGCCACGAGGATCTCCTTGGCGAGTCCCCGGTCTGGCGACTGGCTCTTCTCGATCTTCTGCAGGAACTCGATCAGCTTCGGAGCCTGATCCTTCTTCCCGATCTCGCACAGCGCCTGCAGGCTCCAGATCCGGAAGTTCTGAGGATCGACCGCCAGGCTCGATTCCATGTAGAGGTTCTTGGCGCGGCGGTAGATCGAGAGGAGGGGATCCAGGGCCATCGGGTCGGGAACCCGGATGAAGAACCGGACGGTGCTGGAAAGGACGTGAACCTCGTCCCGGTCGAGAAAGACCTCCTTGCGGGCGGCGAGATCGCGGATCTTCTCGAGCATGAAGGGTGCGGCGGCCGGGTTCCCCAGGTGGTGAAGGATCTCCGAGATCTCGATCTGGACGGGAACGGGTGCGAGCCGGTGCAGCTCGACGAGGGAGGGGATGCAGAGGTTCATGGCGGCCAGGTCGGCATCCGCGAGCTTCCTGAGGAAGATGTCGCTGGCGAGGGATGACAGGACGGCCTTCAGTGTGCCTTCGTGGCCCAGGAGATCGGGGATCGTCATCTTCTCGAGGGAGGTCGTGAGCAGCTTGACGAGTCGGGCCCCGTCCAAGAGGCGCTCTTCTCCCTTCTTCACCTGTTCCGGCCGGGTGCTCGCGATCGTCTTGGCCCGGAATAGATCGAGGAATGACATCTTCGGCCTCCGGCGATACGGCTGAAGGGCGAGCGGGCGAGCCCGCGGTTCGCCCGGGGATTCCCCAGGAGCCTCTTAACGCGATGGGAAGGGGATCACGTCCCCTTCCTCGGGTTCGGGTTCGGTCGGAACGGGCTTGAGAGGATCGGCACGCGCGCCCTTGCGAATCTCGAGGATCAGGTCGCACAGCTCCCGCACCGCGCCATGGCCTCCCGGCCGGGTCAGGTGGAGAATGGCCGCGTCCTTGACGATCTGGACCGCGTCGGAAGGGCAGGCGCCGACACCGGCCCGGCGCAGGATTCCGAGGTCGGGAAGGTCGTCCCCGACGGCCACGACTTCGAAGTGCTTCAGATCCCAGAGATTCAAGAGCCTCTCCATGGCCGCCAGCTTGTCGAGCTCGCCCTGCAGGAGGTTCTCGGGCGGGAGCCGCAGCTCCCGGCACCGCGCTTCCACGACCCTGGAGATGCGGCTCGAAATGATGCCGATCCGATATCCGAGCTCGCGGAGCAAGACCAGACCCATGCCGTCCTTGGCATCGAAGGACTTGATCTCTCGCCCGTCGTCCGTGTACATGAGCGAGCCGTCCGTCAGGACGCCATCCACGTCGAGGATCAACCCGCGGACGCGCAGGAGCTTCGTGCGGAGATCTTCGGGAACCACCGGTTTTGCGGGCATGCGGGTCGATTATCCGATACCCGCGCCAGGGGGGCGGCAGAAAAACGGTCCTCGTCAGATCGACTCGATCCCCCAGAGATCGTGGAGGTGCAGGATCCCCTCCGGCCGGTCCCGTTCATCCAGGACGAACAGGGAGGTGATCTTCTTCTCCTCCATTTGCCTGATGGCCGCGGTGGCCAGCGCGGTTCGAGGGATGGTCTTGGGCCTGGCGTTCATGATCTCGTGGGCGACGGCCTTCCAGGGCGATTCGACGTCCTGCTCCAGGAGCCGCCTGAGGTCCCCGTCCGAGATCACTCCCAGCATTCGTCCCGAGTCGTCCACGACCGAAGTGATCCCGAATCTTTTCTTCGACATCTCGTAGACCACGTCCTTCAGCGGCGCGGTTCGTCCGATCCGCGGGACAGCCTCGCCGCTGTGCATGAGGTCGGAGACGGTCAGGAACCGCTTGCCGAGCTTGCCGCCCGGATGCAGGAGAGCGAAATCCTCCGCGCGGAAGCCCTTCAGGATGGACACGGCCATCGCAAGGGCATCGCCCATCGCGAGCTGGGCCGTCGTCGATGCCGTGGGGGCCAGGTTCAAGGGACAGGCTTCCTCGCGAATCCCCGCGGCCACCGTCACGTCCGCGTTTTTCGCGAGCGTGGAATCCCTACGTCCTGAGATCGCCACGAGCGAGGCTCCGCGCCGCCTCACGTGCGGGATCAGGTTGACGATCTCCTCGGTTTCGCCCGAGTTCGAGAGCGCCAGGACGACGTCGCCGGCCAGGATCATGCCGAGGTCGCCGTGCAGCGCGTCCGTGGGGTGAAGAAAGAACGCCGCCGTCCCCGTCGAGGCGAGCGTGGCCGCGATCTTCTGCGCGATGATGCCGCTCTTTCCGACGCCCGTGACAATGACCCGTCCCGGGGTCCGTCCCAGGGTTTCCACGGCCCGGTCGAAGGATTCGTCGAGGCTTTCGCTGAGAGAGAGGACGGCTGCGGCTTCGATTTCCAGGACGCGGCGGGCTTCCCGCCGGGAGGGCGTCGGCATGGCTCGATCTTAGTCGTTCATCGTGAGGGAGCTCTTCTGGGTGTCAACGCCTTCCTCCCCCCGGCAGACCCTCTTTTCGCCCCGAAGGTCCGGCGTCAGAAGACCGAGTCCTCCCAATCGAGACTGGATGAGGCGGGTCGCCGGGCTGCCGGGCGCGACCATGTCCGAGTGGAATTGCAGAGCGGGCAAGGCACCTTCCAATCCGCCCGGGCCACCGAGGTCCCGGAGGTTTCCTGTCGCGAGATCGACCTCGACGGTTCCGACACCTTCGGGCACGGGCGAGCCCTCTCTTCGCTTCACCCACGGGCAGAGCAGAGCGCCCGGACGAGCCTCCACCCCCGGTGTCAGAAAAGAACGGCCCTCTCGCAAGGTGATCCGCTGTTCCGTCCCTCCGAGAAGCGGGAGGATCCGAAGGGTGCCGCTTCCCCTCTCCAGGAGGGCGAGCCGGTCCCCGGAGAAGAACCGCACCGCGGGCGGACGTCCCTCGCCTCTCGCGAGGCTCCGCAACGAGCTTCCCGTGACGCCATCGTGAAGGGAGACCTCGTACCGGTCGAGGCCACGCGCGCGGAGGACCACGTGGGTCTCGCCGGGGCCGAGGGTGAGCCAGACCTCCCTTGCATCAGGGGCGTGGACCACCCCGCGCTTGACGAGCGAGCGCGATCGAAGATCGAAATCCAGGATCTCGACATCCAGTCCGGCCGAGGGTTCGTGCCCCTGAGTCTCTCCGAACAGCCTGAGCACCCCGTCATCTGTAAAGAAAATGTGATGGATCGAGCGCTTCTGGAACGGGGACCTGAAGCTCCCCACGATCTTCCCAGAGGCGGACTCGAGCACTTGGATCGTCTCGTCGACCTGCAGGGCCGCGAGCGCTCCGTCTCTCGACAGAACCAGCCGGGTGGGAAATCCGGAGAGCGGGAACCGGCGCGCCCCCGAAAGAGGATCAGGCGAGGTCAGGTCGACCGCGACAAGCTCCAGCCCGCGGCTCTTCGTGAGCGGATCGACCTTGACCCAGACCGCACGGTCGCCTCCGACCGAAATCGCGCTCGCGCCGCTCCAGGGGAAGACGGCGGGACGGATCTCCAGGTTCCTGCCAGATTCCGGCTCGATGAGGAAGGTGTGGGGGACGAAACTCCTGAGCCCGGGCAGGGAGCCGGTGACCCAGACCCACGTCCCGGAAGGGCCCGGCCGGACCCAGTACGCGGCAAGCGAGTCGACGGAGGCATTCACGAGCCACCGCGTCGAAACGTCCGCGAAGAGGGAAAAAGTGAGGACGAGGCCCCAGAAGCCGATCGAATGGGACCGGTGGGCGCGTGCGAGGTCGACCCGCCCCGAGGCCGTCTGGAGATAGCTTCCGGCAAGCAAGGCGAGCACGAGAACGGCAAACGCCGTCCCCGCGGCGATCTGGAAGAACGTGGTGACTCTCGTGTTCCCGAGGTTTCCCGCGCCCGAGAGCTGAAGAACCGTCCGGCGGAAGGCCAGCCACAGCAGGCCGGACGTGATCAACCCAGCGGTGAAGTCCACGGCGATCCAGGGACTCCGCGAGCGGACAGACGTCGAAACGGCGTTTGCGATGAGGAAGAGGAGGCCCGGCGCCGTCAGAATCGCCAGGAGCATCCAGAAATCGCGGAAGAGGCTCCCCGCGAGCCAGGCCGGGAGGAGGGAAGCGAGGACCGCTGCATGGACGACTACGAGGCCGCCCCCGACCTTTCCCGCCCAGATCGAAAAAGCAGGCACGGGCCGGGCAAAATAGAACCCGATCCGCCTCTCCGACAGGTCGCTCCCGAAGACCGACGAGCCCGTCATCACGGGCACCGCCAGTGCGAGGACCCCGGCGATGAGGAGCGAGGCGCCTGCCCGGACTTCAGCCGGGGTGATCCCGGGCCAGGGGGTGAGCCACGAGAGGACGAGCGGGACGATGCCTAGGGCCGAACCCGCCAAGACGACGAAGCGTCGGGACGAGACCTCCCGCGCGGCAATGGCCAGAACTGCCTTCATTGCTGATCCTCCTTCCGTTCCTCGCCGGCCAGGGCGATGAAGACCTGCCGAAGAGACAGAGCGTGCGTCTCGGCATCGACGACGTGCGGCAAGGCGAGGAGCCGCGAGAACCTCTCCTCGGTGAAGTTGGAAACGACGGCCTCGACGCCCCAGCCGCGGACCTTCACGGAAAGGGCGTCGAATCCGTCGAGCTCCTGGCCCGCATCCGCCGGGTCCTCGGGCCTTTCGAGGCCGTAGGTGAGCTTTCGAAACCGGTTCTTGACGCTCTCCATTTCCTCGGAAAGGGCGAGCTTTCCCCCGGTCAGGACGGCGACACGATCGGCGATCGTTTCGAGCGCGTCGAGGTCGTGGGTGGTGATGAAGACGGTCGGTCCCCCCTCGCCGAGAGAGCCGAGAACCTCCTCGAAGAGGACCTGCCGGGCCACGGCATCCAGACCGAGCGACGGGTCATCCAGGATCAGGACGGACGGACGGCTCGACAGCGCCAGGGCCAGCATCAGGAGGGCCTTTTGCCCGCGCGAGAGCTTCTGGAAGGCGGTGTTCGAGGGGAGCTGAAACTGCCTCAGCCGGGCGGCGAAGGCCCCGTGGTCCCAGCCGGGGCACAGACGGCCCGAGAAGCGGCCGAGTTGCAGAGCGTTCATCTCCGGCGGGGCGTCCGGTTCTTCCGGGACGACGGCGACGCGCCCGAGGGCTTTCGTCCGGTCCTTCCAGGAATCCGTTCCCAGGATCCGGCAGGTGCCCGCTTCGGGCTTCTGCTGGCCGAGGAGGCACCGGACGAGCGAAGTCTTTCCCGAGCCATTCCGGCCGAGGAGAGCCGTGACGGACCCCTTCTGGACATGGAGGTCGATCCCCGAGAGGACCGTCCGCCTGCCGTACCTCACGAGGAGCCCGTCGATCGCTATCGGGTTGGGTCCTCTCTCCTGGTGGTTTGATCCCGGCTTCATCGCTCGGTCTCCTTTCGATTGTGGGAGAGGGTGTCCAGGGCTTTGTCCAGGGCGGACTGAGCCTCGTTCCGGGAGGCTCCGACCGTCAGGGCGACAGCGGCGTACCGGAGGGCTCCCGAGAGGAGTTCCTGTTCCTTCAACTCGGAGCGTGAGGACGGAGGAGACTCGGAAATGTATGTCCCTTCTCCCCTGCGAACGTGGAGGAACCCCGCGTCGATGAGCCGTTGATAGGCCCTCACGACCGTGGCCGGATTCACCGCGAGATCCCGGGACATCTCGCGGACGGAAGGCAGGGGCGCGCCGGGGCGAAGGGCTCCCGAGGCGACCAGCCGGCGAAGACCGTCCTCGATTTGCTTCCAGAGAGGCGCGGGATCCCTCGGATCGAGGCTGAGAACCCGGCTCATCGCTCCTCCTCATCACTGTATCGTTACACCGATACAGTGGGCCCGGAGGGACCGTTTGTCAAGGGTGGGGGGTCTTCTACCGGGTTTCGATTTCTCGCCGCAGAGTGTCGAACCGGAGAAGGTCCGACAGGAACTTCGGGAGGAGGGAGAGGGGGAGTTGGGTCGCCCGGTCGGACTTGGCTTTCTCGGGGTTGTCGTGGACCTCGAAGAAGTAGCCGTCGGCCCCGACGGCCGCGGCGGCTCGGGCCATGGCCGGGGCGTACTGGCGGGCGCCTCCGGTCTCGGTGCCGAGGCCCCCGGGGAGCTGCATGGAGTGAGTCGCGTCGTAGATGACGGGGGCACCGAGGGCCCGCATGATGGGAAGGGAGCGAAGGTCGACGACCAGGTTGTGGTAGCCGAAGGTGGTGCCGCGCTCGCAGAGGAGGACGTTCTTGTTCCCGTGGGCCTTGAACTTCTCGAGGATGTTCTTGCAGTCGTCCGGGGCGAGGAACTGGCCTTTCTTCACGTTGACGGCCCGTCCGGTCTCGGCGGCGGCGATGAGGAGGTTGGTCTGCCGGCAGAGGAACGCGGGGATCTGGAGAACGTCCGCGACTTCCGAGGCGACGTCGCACTGTTCCGGCTCGTGAACGTCGGTGAGGATGGGCAGGTCGAGCTTGTCCTTGACCGCCGAGAGGGCGTCCAGGCCTCGTTCGATGCCGGGCCCGCGGAAGGAGGACCCGGCCGAGCGGTTGGCCTTGTCGAAGGAGGCCTTGAAGACCAGCCGGCCGGAGACCCCCAGGTCCTCGAACACTGCCTTGATGGCCCGTGCCATCCGCATCGTGTGGGGCTTGGACTCGACGACACAGGGTCCGGCGAAGAAGACTGGCTGACAGTGGTCACCGGCGGAGAGGTACGGCGTAATGGAGGCGAAGACCCTCATCGGAGGTGATTATCCTTCGCCCGAAAGGCCGCGAGCCGGGCACGAGGGGCGGCCGGGAATCAGTGCTCGGCTTCTTTCGGGGCGGGCGCGTTGAATCGGTCCACGCGCTCGTAGTGGTAGAGGTTCTTCTTCTGGTCGAGCGGGTTGACGAGGACTCTCTTGACGACGTTGAGGATGCCGTCTTCGTCCTCGAAGGTGAAGAGGTCGCCGGTTGAGAGTTGTCCCGCATCGAGGAGGACGTTTCCCCAGTAGCTGCCGAGTTGACCGGTGCGGGTGTCGGGTTTCAGTCTGCGAGCGTCGCTCATTCTCGGTCCTTTGCGAACACGGCGTTTTCCAGCGTCATCTTATCCCGGGCCTGTCTCTTGCGGTCCGGAGCATCGAGTATCCTCGCCGCCGAACATGAGGCTCACAGAGCGGGCCCGGCACGGGGCGATCGTTGTGATATTCGGGGCTGGATTCGTGTCGCTTCTCGCCCGATCGGTCTCCGAGACCGCGCCCATCGCCGAGATGTGGAGGCGCGTCCTGTTCTTCTCGAAGGCCGGCCACGAGGCTCGCATCTTGAACTCGCCGTATTTCGCCCAGGACCCCGCTTTTGCCCGAACTCTCCTGCGCCTGGATGCCGCGTGGCCTGTCGAGAGGGACGTCGAGCTTCTCGTCTCGAAGGCGATCCAGAAGGACGCGGCCGAGGACCTGCGCCGGAGGGCGGCCTACCTGCTCGCTCCGCGCCGGATCATCCCGATTCCGTCCGAGGAGACGGGTGTCGTCCTGCGTCTGGCGGCTCCGAAGCCTCGATGACGGCGACGCTCTGGAGGAGGGCTTTTGTCCTCGGGGCAGGAGCCATCCTCGCCGGCTCGTTCGCTCTGGCGACGCTTTCGGCGATCCAGTTCCCGCTCAATCTCGGTGATTACGGGGCGATCTGGGGTTTGAAGGCCCGGACGCTCTTTGTGTCCGGGGATCTCACGAGGGTGTTCATGGTGGATCCGGGGGGCGAGTTCTCGCAGCCTGGGTATCCTGTTCTCTGGCCGTATCTCCTGGCTGCGGTAGCGTCGCTTCTCGGACGCTACGATGAGTACACGCTCGTTTTCCTGCGGCCGGTTCTCCTGGCGATTGCGGCGCTTCTGCTGGCGAAGCTGACGCGCGCGTCCCTCCCGTTCCGGCTGCTTTCGGCATCGGCGTTGTGTCTCTTCCCGTACTTTCTCAACCCGACGTATGCCGGGTACGCGGAAGCCCTCCTCGTCGTCTTTGCCCTGGCCGGACGGATCTTTCTTTCCGAAGGTGGCGATTCCGCTCGATCGGGTCTGGCCGCGGGGTTTGTTCTTGCCCTGGCTGCTCTCACAAAGAACGAAGGAGTGGCGCTCTCGCTCGTGACGGCCCTGCTGCTTTTCTTGGCGGGCAGGAGAAAGCAAGCGGCTCTGGCGGCTGGCTTGCCCCTTGCCGCTGCCTCTGCCTGGTGGCTCGTTCGCCTCCCGTACGTCTCGGTGGCGCCCCTCGTAGGGTATTCGGCCGGGGCTTTCTCACTGACGAAGCTGATTCTCGCCGCCAGTGAGATCGGGCGCCTCTTCGTGTGGCCCAATCTCGCCTGGATTGCAGGGACAGGCTGTGTTCTGGCCCTGTTACCGGATGTGCTGAGGAAGCGAAAAGGGGAGCTTTTCGGGGCGTTCGCCTACCTGTTCGTCCTCTTCCTCGCCTACGGATTCACGCATTTTGAGCCGCGCTGGCACGTGCAGAACAGCTGGGACCGGCTCCTTTTGATTCCCATGGCGGCCGTGGTCCTTCCGGTCCTGTCGGAGGCGGCCTCCGAGGCGCTGTCGGCGCTCATGGCCGATAGGGAGGATGCCTAGCGGGAGTTTACTGAGAAGCGGGTGTCGCCCCGAGGTCTCGGTCGATAAGTGCTGCCAGTAGAGGGGTTTACAGGCGAGGCCCCGACTCGATTCTTGTATTACCCTATATCGTTCGTTCCTCG
>JAJVIN010000068.1 GCA_022071945.1 Thermoanaerobaculia bacterium
CGGTGTCCTGGGTTGCGGTGACCGTCACGGGGGTCGTCGAGGCGACGGTTCCGCCCCGGGCTTCGAAGGCGACCCATGCCTGGCCGGCGGGCACGGTCACGGAGGACGGGACCCAAAGGGCGGAAGGATCCGAGCTCGTGAGTTGAACCACCGTGCCGCCGGTGGGTGCGGGGCTGTCGAGCTGCACGAGCCCCTGACCGGTGACGCCCTGTGTCGTCACTGATGGCGTGATCGTCAGGCTCGAGAGACCGGCGGGGAGGACGGTCAAGGCGGCCGTGGCCTGGGCTCCGCCGTAAGTCACGGTGACCGTCACGTTGCCCACTTGTCCGGGCCGGGCGACGGGGAGGACCGCCTTGAAGTTCGAGCTGCAACGAATCATGTCGTCGTCGAGATCCGCCACGGCCTGAGCGGGAGGGTTGAGGATGGCGGGGTCGCTCGAGGAGAGGGCCACGCCCAGGGATCCCTCCCAGGGCGAGCAGGCCGGGAGGAAGTTCAGCTGTAGGCTGATGTTCTGTCCTCGCTTCACCTGAGCGGGTGAGAACTGGGCGGTGAACGAGCCGGCGGTCACGGGAACGGTGGTCACGGCGGAGCGTCCCGACGCGGAGGCCGTCACGCTGGCGGTTCCGGGAGTTCCCCGCCAGTAGATGAGCTCGGAGGGCATCGTGCCGGGTGCCGTTTGACCCTGCGCGACGGTCACCGTCGTGGTGGGACCCCAGCAGGTTCCCGCGCAGTTGTTGCTCGTCCAGAACCCGCCGCCAGCGAGGGTCAATGTCACGACCGTGCCGCCTGCCGGAGCCGGTGCGTTGAGGGCAAGGCTGATCGTGGCGCTCCCGCCCGCCAGAAGCAAGGTCTCCGCGATCGTCACCGATCCAACGCCGAGGGGCTGGACCGCCGGCGTTGCCGTCTTCGTGACGCTCCCCGCCGTTGCCGTGATCGTCACGGGAACATCCACCGTCGTGGCGAGAGGAGTCAGGGCGAAGGTCGTGCTCCACTGGCCTTGAGGCACGGTCACGCTCGCCGGGACCGGCAGCAGGACCGGGTCGGAGCTGGTGAGGGTTACCACGAACCCGCCCGTTCCCGCCGGACCGGTCAGCGTCACGCTTCCCGTATAGCTCCGGTTCTCGACGAGGACCGCGGGAACCGTGAGTGTGTTCAGGAGCCTCGGGCGCACCTCGACGGCAGTCACCGTCTTCGTCACCGAGGCGAGGGTGGCCGTGACGTCACCCGTGACGGTCGAAGCCACCTCGGCCGTGCCGATCGAGAAGGTCGCGGAGGTCTGCCCCTGCGGGACCGTGACGCTCGCCGGGATCGTCAGCGCGGAGTTCGTGGTTGCAAGGGTGACGAGTGACCCGCCCGAGGGTGCCGGGGCGTTCAAGGTCACGGTGCCTGTTGCCGTGTCGCCGCTGTAGAGGATCTTCGGCGTCAGGGAGAGGGTCGAGAGGGAAAGAGGGCTCACCGTGAGGTTCCCTGTCACCGTGCCTCCCGCCGAGATCGTCACCGGCGTGGGGGCGAGGGGATAGCCAGTTGTAACGGTAAAGGTGCCCGTGAGAGTCCCCGCCGCGACCAGCACGCTTACTGGCACCGAGGCGTTCACCGGATCCGAGCTCGACAGGGAAACGCTGTAGCCCGAGGGGGCGGGACCGCTGATGGTGACCGTTCCCGTCGTCGTCTGTCCGGGTCCGGGATTGGGATTCGCGAAAGACAGCGACAGGACCGCGGGCGGGTTCACGGTCAACGGCGCTGCCTTCGATTGACCACTCGCCGTCGCCGTGATCGTGGCCAGCGTCTGAGTGGAGACCGGACTCGTCGTGACGGTGAAGGTCGTCGAGGTCTCGCCCTGAGGGAGGGAGACCGAGGCCGGAACCCCTGCCGCCGCGCTGTCGCTCGCGAGGGTCACCGTCGTTCCGCCAGCCGGAGCCGGAGGATCGATCGTGACAGTTCCCAGCGCCGGTTCGCTCCCCGTAACCGAGGAGGGCGAGATCGCGAGGGAGGCCGGGACCGAGGCGACGTTCATCGTCACGTTCCGCTGCACGAGGAAGCTCGCTCCGGACTGCGTCACCACTTCCACGGTGATCGTCACCGGGCCGTTCGGGATCGCTCCCGCGACCGTGAAGACGACGCTCCTCCCATCAACCGCGTAGACCGGCGTCACCGCCGTCAGGTTCCCGGCCGAGACCCACGGCCAGGCCCGCAGGAGCGTGTCGCCCGTCCGGCCGGGGGTCAGAGTCACGGAGATCTGCGTCAGGGATGTGAGGACCGCTCCCTCCGTGGGAGACGTGATCGAGGCGCTGCCGGGCTCCATCTCGGGCCAGAAGGCCGTGCCGTAGTAGGGGCCGTTCTCCTGGTTGTCTGCTGCCGTGAACGCCCAGGTATTGCTCGCGACAAATCCCGGCGCCGCCGCCGTCACGGAGTAGTCGCCCACGGGTCCCGACACGTAGCTGAAGATGCCGTTGGCATCCGTCGTCACCGGGACCGTCGTGGCTCCGTTCACAAACGTCACCGTGGCTCCCGACACCGGTTCCGCCGTGTAGCGGTTCACCACCATGCCGCCCGCCGCCCAGCGCGGGGTTCCTGGCGGCACGACCGGCTCGCCCGTGCAGCGGATCGTGAGGGTTCCGTTCGCCGGGAGGATTCGCACTCCCAGGCAGTCCCATACCGGTCCGGCCGGAATGTTGACAGCCGTTCTCATCCCCGTGTCATTGACGGGAGCGTGATAGAGGCCTGTTGACGTACGGAACCAGAGGTCGGAACGGAACGGAGTCCGCGACACCGGATCGAATGTTCGGATCTCGACCGTTCCCGTCGCGCTGTTTGGTGGCAGGTTGAAGTCCTTCGTCAGGTGGAAGGGCCGGTCTCCGGCGGAGCCCTGGAGCTGTCGCGAGAAGACCCTCTGCAAGCCCACCTTCTCGGCCTGAAGGACGAACGCGAAGCCCGCCGGAACCGTCAAGCTGTACTTCCCATCCGCTCCCGTCGCCGCCGTGACACCAGCGAGCCCGGCCGCCGAAACGGTCGCCCCGCTGACGGGGTTGCCGGCCGAATCGCGGACGTAGCCTTCGGCCTTGCCGGGCTGGTCGCTCTCGCTTGCGGCGACCATTCCCGCGTGTGCCTCGCGCGCCTGCCCGGGGTTCACGTCGATCTCTCCCGTCGCCGTCGGCCGGTAGCCGCTCTTCGCGAAGACGAGCTGTGTGAAGCCGGGAGCAACACCCGTGATGGTGTAGTTCCCGCTTCCATCCGTCGTCGCCCCGTGAAGGCCCGTCACCTCGGTCACGAGCACTCCGGAGACGGGCTGGTAGCCGTTGTCCGGATCGACGACCGTCCCGAAGACCGTCGCCGTGCTGGGAGTCAACGAGACGGGCGGAATCGTCGACGCCTGGCCGTTGATCACGGTGACCGGATCGCTCGTTGCCGGGGAGTAGTTCTCGTAGCTGACGTCGACCGTGTGGATCCCGGCCGCTATGTCGACGAGCTGGAAGGCTCCGTTGCCGTCCGTCCAGGTCTCACGAACCGGATCGCTCGTCAGCACGACGTGCGCGTTCGGGAGCGTGAACCCCGTCGAGGCGTCCTTCACCGTGCCGGTGAGGGTGCCGATCGTCCGGGTGACGGTGATATCGGCCGTGTGGACGTCAGATCCGAGGGTGGCCGTGATCGTCGCCACGGCATCCTCGGTGACGGCTGCCCCCGTGATCGCGAAGGTGCCGGTCGACTGGCCCGAGGCGATCGTGGCGTTTGCAGGAACCGTCGCGACATTCGTGTCGCTGGAAGACAGCGCCACCGTCACGCCCGATGGGCCCGCGGGACCGCTCAAGGTAAGGGTTCCCGTCGCCGTCGTTCCTCCCGGGATGCTTGCGGGCGATATCGAGAGCCCCTGGAGCGAAGCCGACGGCTGAAGGGTGAGGGTTGCCGTCTTCGTCACGCCGTTGAGGACCGCGCTGATCGTGGCGGTCCCTCCGGCGGGCAGACTGGTTCCCGTGACCGTGAAGGTCCCGGAGGTCTGGCCGGCCGCAATCGTCGTGCTCGAGGGCGTGGTGGCCACGTTCGTGTCACTCGACGACAGGCTGACGGTCGCTCCGGCAGGACCCGCTGGCCCGTCGAGAGTCAGGGTCGCGGTGGACGTCCCGCCAGAGGCGACCGTCGTGGGGCTCAGGGTGAAGTTTGTCAAGACGGCCGGTGTCACGGTTACGGTCGTCGTCTTGGAGACGCTCGCGTAGGTGGCGGTGATCGTGGCCGCCGCCGAGACGGACACGGGTATCGTCGTGACCGGGAACGTGGCGGTCGTCTGACCCTGAGGCACGGAGACGCTCGCGGGAGTCGAAACCGCTCCGTTGCTTGAGGAAAGAGTGACCGTCGCGCCCCCAACCGGTGCCGGGGAGGTCATCGTGACCGTCCCCGTCCCGTTCCCGCCGCCCCGGATCGACGCAGGCGAGACACCGACCGAAGAGAGACCGGAGGCGGGCGTCAGGCTCAGGGCCGCTTCGGCCCACGCCCCGTTTGCCGTGGCCGAGACGACCACATCCGTGTCCAGTGCGACCGAGGACGTATTCACCGTGAAGGACCCGCTCGTCTGGCCCGCCGGGATCGTCACGCTCGAGACAGACAGGCTCGCAATGGAGTCGGAGACCTTCAGGTCGACCGTCGTCCCGCCCGTTGGAGCCGGAGCATTGAGTGTGATCGACCCGCTGCTCGTGCCGCCGGAAAGAAGAGTGGACGGTGACAGCGAGACCGTCATCGGGGAGGCGGAACCGGTCACGGTGACAAAAGCGGTCTTCGAGACAGTGGAAGGGAATTTGGCGGTGATCGTCGACGTCCGGAGCGTCGAGCCGGGAACGGCCGTGAGGGTGAAGGTCCCGGTGTTCTGGTTGGGGGAGACCGTCATCGTCGACGGCACGGTCGCGGCCGAGGTTTTGCCGCTCGTCAGCGTCACGGAGGCGTTCGAGGTTGGCGTTCCGTTCAGCGTGACGGTCCCCGTCGCCGTTCCCGCGACGAGGCTCGCGGGGCTGATCGAGACTGACTGAATCTCGATGGCGGATGTCACGGAGAGGCTCGCCGTCTTCGAGACTCCTCCGAAGGAACCGTCGCGAGGCTGAGCGCGACCGAGCTCAAGCCCTGGGCACGCCACGGTGTCACCCAGACAATCAGCGGAGCCGCGATCCAGAAGAAGACGGCCAGAAAGGAAGAGCGCCGGAACCGGCGGCTGGGACGTGAGAGACGTGCATGCGGTAGGTCCGTTCTTGCGCGGCTGGCGCGAATTACGCGGCGTCGAAGGTCGCGGTGAAGAAACTTCCGCCGGCTCGCGAGGCAAACAAAGCGAGTGATTCAAAGCCCATGATGCATCTGCTTCTGTCTCGAAAAGGGGCCCGGAACTGCACTTGTATTGGGGATGCGTCGGCTCCAAGTCAAGAGATTCGACAGCCGTGACATCCCCACGCGAGGACCTGAGGCACCGGTCGAGGCCAGTGTTTCGCCGCGCCCCTGGAACAGCCTCCGGCCCTGGCCCGGTGAAGTGACCGTCAGCCTTGAGAGCTCGGCAACACGTGGAATCGAACCGCTGCGGCCGCCCATCAAGACCCCTCTGCTATTCTGAGCTTGCGCTCACGATGCCCACCGATCCCGTTCCCGATCCCGCGGCGGTAGCCGCGTTCATCGCCCGCTGGAACGCTTCTGGCGCCGCCGAACGCGCCAACAAGGATCTCTTCCTTTCGGAACTCTGCGACGTCCTCGGAGTCGAGCGCCCCCATCCCGTTTCCGGAAACCCCGGCGAGGACCGATACGTCTTTGAGAAGGACGCCCTCATCTCCCACGCGGGCGGCAAGGTCTCCACTGGAAAGATCGACCTCTACAAGGAGGGCTGCTTCCTTCTCGAGGCCAAGCAGGGCTCCGAGCGGAGTCACAGCAAGCTCGGCACCGCGCGGCGAGGGACTCCCGGATGGAACATCGCGATGCGCGACGCCTTCGGCCAGGCCCTTCTCTACGCCAAGACGTTCGACGCCCCGCCGCCTTTCCTCGTCGTCTGCGACATCGGCCATTGCTTCGATCTCTATGCCGATTTTGGAGGGACCTGGAACTACCGGAACTTCCCGGACGCACAGCGCCACCGGCTCTTTCTGGCCGATCTCGCCCGCCACGCCGGGCTTCTGCGAACGGTCTTCACGGATCCACACAGCCTCGACCCGGCCAGGAACGCGGCGGCCGTCACGCGCGAGATCGCCGCGCACCTGGCCGAGCTGGCCCGTAGCCTCGAGACCGGAGGCCATGGCGGAGAGCGAATCGCTTCCTTCTTGATGCGGTGCCTCTTCACCATGTTCGCCGAGGATGTGGGGCTCTTGCCGCCGGGGATCTTCACCCGGGCACTCGAGGAAGACTGGATCCCCAACCCTTCGCGGTTCCCGGAGGAGATCGAGGCTCTCTGGCGGCTCATGGACACCGGCGGGACGCTCTTCCGGCTGGGCCGCATCCGGCGATTCAACGGGGGACTTTTCTCCAACCCCGAAGCCCTCCCGTTGTCGAGGCAGGATCTCGAGCGTCTGCTGGAGGCTGCCCGGGCCAGCTGGGTCGAGGTCGAGCCCGCCATCTTCGGGACGCTCCTCGAACGGGCCCTCGACCCGAGGGAACGCCACGCTCTCGGCGCGCACTTCACGCCGAGGCCGTACGTGGAGCGTCTGGTCCGGCAGGTCCTCGAGGAACCACTCCGGGCGGAGTGGGACGTGGTGCGCGCGGAGGTTCGGCAGCTCATCGAGTCCGGCACGAAATCGGGCGCCGAGAGGGCGCTGGAGTCCGTCCATGCCTTCCACAAGCGCCTGGCCGAAACGCGCGTTCTGGATCCCGCGTGCGGAACGGGGAACTTCCTCTACGTCACCCTCGATCTGATGAAGCGGCTCGAGAGCGAGGTCCTCGGGCTCCTGGCCGACCTCGGAGAGACCCGGCAGCTCCTCGAGCTGGAAGGCCTGACGGTGACTCTCGCGCAGTTCCAGGGAATCGAGATCAAGCCGTGGGCGAAGGAGATCGCGGACCTCGTCCTGTGGATCGGCTACCTTCAGTGGCAACTCCGGACTGGCGGAGGCGGCGGCGCAATCGGAGAGCCCGTGCTCCGCGAGTACGGGAACATCGAATGCCGGGATGCCGTCCTGGCCAGCCGAGGGGTCGAGAAGGTGCTGGACGAAGCTGACCAGGAAGTCACGCGGTGGGACGGCGAGACGATGAAAGTCAGCCCAGTCACGGGAGAGCCGGTTCCGGACGAATCGGCCAGGGTGAGTGTCGTGCGCTACCTCGAACCGAGAAAAGCCTATTGGCCGGTGGCGGATTTCGTGGTGGGCAATCCGCCCTACATCGGGAACTGGATGATGCGCCGGACCCTCGGTGACGGGTACGTGGAAGCACTGCGGAAAGCCCATCGGGACGTTCCGGAAACAGCGGATCTCGTCATGTACTGGTGGAACCACGCCGCGACTCTCGCGAGACGGGGAGAGATCCGGAGGTTCGGGTTCATCACGACGAACACGATCTCGCAGGCGTTCCAGCGGAAGGTCCTGGAGCGGCACCTGACGGCGAAGGATCCGCTTTCTATCGTCTTCGCGGTCCCGGACCATCCGTGGGTGGATTCCGCGGATGGCGCGGCCGTCCGCGTGGCAATGACGGTGGCGGAAGCGGGCGAACGGACAGGAACGCTCGGGACTGTCGTGGCATCGAGCCTGGCGGCCAGCGATCCCTCGCGCACAGGCGCGGCCGGCGCCGCGACCCTGAATCCCGCCGGATCGGGTCTCCCTCTGAGTCCAGGTGCCGGAGAGAGCCGGGCAGAACGCGGAGAGAGCGGCTTTGCGGACGGCGCGGCGGACGTGACGCTCGTTCTGAGGCAGGGACGGATCCACCCCGACCTCAGGATCGGCGCGAACGTCGCGGGAGCGGTGGCGCTCCGGGCAAACGAAGGGCTCGCGTGCCCCGGCGTGAAGCTCCACGGATCCGGCTTCATCGTGACGCGAGAGGAGGCGGAGAGGCTGGGGCTGGGTCGCGTGGCGGGTCTGGACCGGCATATCCGGCCCTACCGGAACGGCAAGGACATGACGGATCGGCCCAGGGGTGTCCTCGTGATCGATCTCTTCGGCCTCGACATTCGCGACATCGAGCGGCGATTCCCGGAGGTCTTTCAGTGGGTTCTTGAGCGGGTCAAGCCGGAGAGAGACGCGAACAACCGGTCGACATACCGCGAGAACTGGTGGGTGTTCGGGGAGCCACGCGCCAACTTCCGCCCAGCCCTTGCCGGGCTTCCCCGGTACATCGCCACGGTGGAAACGGCCAAGCACAGGACGTTCCTCTTCCTGGGTGAGGCCATCCTGCCGGACAACAAGCTCGTGAACGTGGCGATCTCGGATGCCTACGTCCTTGGAGTGATGTCCAGCCGGATTCATGTGGTGTGGGCCCTCGCCGCAGGCGGCCGGCTGGGTTACGGGAACGATCCCGTCTACATCAAGACCCGGTGTTTCGACACGTTTCCGTTTCCGGCGCTCTCGGCCGCTCCGCCTGGCGAACATGCTGCCAAGGCGGACCAGCGAGCGAGTACCCTCTCCGTGCGCGAGAGGATTCGCCAGTTGGGGGAGGATCTCGACACCCACAGAAAGCGCCAGCAGGCTCTCCACCCGTCTCTGACCCTCACCGGGATGTGCAACGTTCTGGCGAGGCTCAGGAACGGAGAAGAACTGTCGGATAAGGAGCGCGTGATCAACGAGATGGGTCTCGTCTCTCGGTTGAAGAAGATCCATGACGATCTCGATGAGGCGGTGTTCGAAGCCTATGGGTGGCCGCCTTCGATCACGGACGAGGAGATCCTGGGGAGGCTTGTCGAGTTGAACGCTGAGCGTGCCGCGGAGGAGAGGTCCGGGGTGATCCGGTGGCTGCGTCCTGAGTTCCAGAGCCCCGGTGGGACGGCCGGACAGGCCCAGGCCAGTCTGGTTTCACCAGGCGAACTTCCCGAGCACGCAACCGAGGTGAAGCCCGCCGAGTGGCCGAAGCGGCTCCCGGACCGCATCACGGCCGTCCGGAACTTGGTGTTCGACGGTCGAACCTGGGCCCTCGATCAGGTGGCGGCCTCTTTCACCGATGCCAAGGCGAGCGAAGTCGAGACCGTTCTCGAGAGCCTCGTCGCCCTGGGCCTTCTCGCGGAGGTGCACGGCGAGGGAGGACGAGGGTGGAGCAAGCCGTGAGGGGACTGGAGGATCTCATCGTTCGATAGGTTCGGGTAACCGGCGGCCCGTTCGGCGAGAACGTCCTGTCGACCATCCGCTGTTCCCCTGCCGCTTCTCCAGGTCGTCAGCGCCTCATGGGCTCACCAGGACAGGACCATTCGCGCCGTGCGGTCGCGTGGCGATGCTGGCGCCTCCGTCATCATCCGACGACCGCATCCGACGGCGGATGGATCCCCGCCGTTGCCGTCCCCGCCTGGTTCGAAACGTGAGACTCTTCACTGATTTTCAGTGGTCGGGGTCGCGTCGTTGTTCGCGGGTTTCGGCTGCGGTGCCAAGGCTGCGTCGATGACGCGAAGCAGATCCTCCGCAGCGTGCTTCTCACCCGCAGCCACAAAGACGTACCAGTCCTGGCGCTGGCAACGAAGGATGCTGCCTTGACGCCCCTGCCACGCGTAGCACGTTCCAAGTCCATCCCTCCATCGGTCGCTATATCCGCCAGAGACGACCGCGACCTCTCTCTTCAGGTGTTGCTCAGCCTTTTCGATGCTTGCGAGCCGTCTAAGCTCTGCCACCAGCAGCTTGGGGTTCCCGGTGATCTCGGACACTTCCTCCGACTTCCAATATGCGCGTATTGTTCCGTAGGGTCGGCCTTCCCTGTGTGAGAAGGTGAACCTCTCTTGGATCCGAGCCAGGTCGATTCGGACGCGATCCACTACGGTTACGGCATCCAAATCCGGCTCCGCCGGAACCTGGGAAGGGGCTACGGCAAAGAGTAGTAGAACGCTCAAGATCACCGATCTCATTCAGTCACTCCCATTGTGTGGCGTGAGGAACTCAAACCGGTCTCATGCTCTGAGAGCGGCAGGAGGTACTGACTCGATTCCCGAAGCCTCGAAGGTGCAGTCGACGTGGAGCCCCCACCCATCCATCAGGGTCTCCACCATGTGTGCAGTACCCTACTTGCCTTCTTCTGAGTATCCATCCAGGAGTTGATCGATTGTAATTGCTCCGAACTCCTGCGCCTCGGCGGTAGTCCGGGCAGAGATACTCACCGTCACAGCGCCCTTCCTAATGTAGATAGCCGCGCTGTCGTTTGGCGGCAGTCCCTCCCAACCGCAGGTCTCGTCCACTCCCTTGTATGGTACTTCGAGTCTGTGCATTCGAGGGGTCACGAGACTAGGCGTCACGATTGAAGCATACGCCTCGACGGCCTTGGCGATGGACGGCCAGAACGTGATCACGACAAGTATGGGCCTCGGCGGCTTCGCCTCGGAATCAGCGCCAGGCAAACCCTTCCGCCTGACCCATACCGACGAGTAAGCATGAGCTTCTGCGGTCTTTCGCATCGACTGCATCTGCCACGCGCTAGGCCCGCCTCCGACCAGAGCGGTGAACCGCTGAACAAGCCTGTCCTCGGCCCGGCCTCTATCAGTGCTCCCATGGGCCGTCGTATGGAGATCGAGAACCAGTGCGAGGATCAGCGAGAAGCCGGCTATCCTCATTCGTGCCTCCTTTCACTATTGCAGATGGCGTGCGTACATCGTGTCGTTGTCGTAACGGTGGCCTCCACATAGGCCCGCGATCTGACCTGCGTGGCGTTTCCCGGCCTCAGCGAGTGCGGTGGGGTTATCTCCACACTCTCGAGAAAGATGAGTTCGTTCTCGACGAGGCCATAGGAGGGATCGAGGAGTCGCCCGCTGGGTGGCATGGTCACAAGGGCATGGTAAGTGAAGTGCGGGTTCTCGCAGATACCAGAGATAGAGGGGCGACTAGCTTGGAATGTCATGAACGAAAACTCGTTCGCGTAGCTGAAGGAGTATCTGCTCGTCAGTGTTCCATTCCAAACGTACTCGGTCTGGGCTTCAAGCCCCATAGTACGAAGCAGCCCAGTCAGTAGATCCGCGTGGTCGTCGCACTGCACCCCCTCTGGCGCCGAATAGCCTTCGAGTGGATGTGCGCCCGAGAGCGAGAACCCCGCATTGTAAGGAACTTGACTGGCAATCGCGGAGTTGAAGGCCTGCCCCAGGTCCTGGCCGGGAGCCGAATTCACAGCAGCCTCCGTCGCCTTCTCGAGAGCCTTGTCGTAGATCTGCGGAAACCCCTCTCCGATGTAGCGATTGGCAAACGGTGGAATCAACGGAGCACGGTACGTCCAGTACATCTTGTGCGGGCCCGAGGCTCCTACCGGCCACCAGGTCCTCTCGTCATAGCTCATTTCCCACTGGAAGGTCGGGTTGGTTTCTTCTACGTCATGGGCAAGAGGGATGAGGAAATCGATGTCCATGGTTTCGGCTGACCCACCGGTGATAGGCATGCCACGCTTGAATGCTGAGATCTGGCCGTTCCAGAGCAGGCGCAGGGATACAGTTACGGCGTCAGGCATCGGCGGATTGATCGCCAGCAACCCGAAAGCCCGCGGAAGGGTTCCCTTCACGTATGCCACGGGCGACTTGTCGTTCTGCTCCTGCGAGGCGCCTCGGGACCAAGTCGGTGTACACCCGTCTGGCTCGTCGACCTTCGTGTCGTCGTCCCATCGCGTGATGGTGAAGTCGTTCTTGAAGCCCACGGACGCGATGGTTGCCGGGACGGGACACTTGGTCTTCTTGTCTTCAAGAAGGCTCCCTACGCTGGCTCGAAGAATGCCGAAACCCGGAGCGCTGAGCAGCTGAGTGTTGTTGGGCCGCGGCCCCTGCTTCTCGGGAGCGCCGTAGACCGTGGGACCAACAATCGCAGTGCCGATGTACACATCGGAGAGACCCAGGCGGCCGAGCAGAACGTTCTGCGGTTCCGAGACGACAGGTCCGCTCGCCCGCCTCGTTTCCAGCGTCGCCGTGATGGAGGCCCCTGCGCCCTGGGAAGCGGCTCCCACGTATCTCACGATCACTGTCTTCGGTTCCGCAAGATAGAGCCCGTCTGGGAGTCTCGAGTAGCTGGTGTCGAGAATCTCCAAACCGGCGATCGTGCACACCTTGAAGTTCCCGACGAACTCGTTGCCCACGCCCCCCGCCTCGTCCCACCGGTCGGCGGCGATGCGGATGCGGTGCGTCTGGCCGATCGACTCCACCTTTACGTAGTACGTGTCCGGGGCGAGCGGGGCCTTCGTCAGCTCGACTCCGAGGTAGCCCCAGCCGGGGAGCGTCGAGACGGTCTCAATGATTCCGTTCGTGCTTCGGGTTGGGGCCTGTTCGCAGGGCCTCGGGGCCACCGCGCTCTCGTGATCGAACCTCGGACAGACGTGAACCAGGAACTCGCTTTCTGGCACGACCTGCTGCTGCCCATCCACCAGCGTGAGCTTGAAGCTCGCGGCCGTCGCGTCGAGCGTCGGGGACGCCTTCGTTTCTTGAATCCGGAAACGGTCGGGACCGTCAGACACCCACATTCGGG
>JAJVIN010000057.1 GCA_022071945.1 Thermoanaerobaculia bacterium
GAAGTTCGTCTCCGAGCGGCCCGCCGCGGCACCTGCCCCCGCACCGGCTCCCGCCCAGACGGCCGCCGCGCCCGCTCCGGCCCCGGCTCCAGTGGCAGCGGCCGCTCCCCCCCCCCCCCCCCCCCCGGCCCCCACCCCAGCGCCTACCCCCGCCCCTGCCCCGGAACCCCAGACGGTGGTTGCGACCCCCGTCCGCCCTCCAGTCGCGGCCCCGATCATTGCGTACCCCTCGAGTGGCAACATCGCGGTCGAGGCCATGTCCCCGATGCGGCGGAAGATCGCCGAGCGGATGGTGGAGTCCAAGCACACCTCCGCGCACGTCACGACGGTCTTCGAGATCGACTACACGAACGTCGTGAAGACAAGGGGCCGCGCCAAGGACCGCTTCTTGGAGCAGCACGGCGCCAAGCTGACGTTCATGCCCTTCATCATCAAGGCCACGATCGCGGCCCTGAAGGCGCGTCCGATCGTGAATGCCTCGGTGTCGGGCGACAGCATCGTTTATCACAAGGACATCAACATCGGGGTCGCCGTGGCCCTCGACTGGGGCCTCATCGTCCCTGTCATCAAGCAGGCGGACAATCTCTCGATCGTCGGCCTGGCCCGGGTCACGAACGATCTGGCCGAACGGGCCCGCACCAAGAAACTCCTGCCGGACGAGGTCTCGGGCGGGACGTTCACGATCACCAATCCGGGTGTCTACGGATCGCTTTTCGGGACCCCCATCATCAATCAGCCTCAGGTCGCGATTCTCAACGTCGGGACCATCGAGAAGCGGGCCAAGGTCGTGGAGCTCCCTGACGGGACCGACGCGATCGCGATCAAGACGATGGGCTACATGGCCCTCACGTTCGACCACAGGCTCGTCGACGGGGCCGAGGCCGACGCCTTCATGAATGTCGTGAAGGCCACGATCGAGGCAGGACGGTTCCCGGAGATCGAGTAGGGCCGCGAGAAGGGGCGCCCGGAGAGGCGCCCCTTCTCCTTTCAGGCGGAGAGGAGCTCCTCGACGAAGGCGGGAACGATCTCGGTCGCCTTGCCATACCGCTGCTGCTGGAAGTGGGAGCGCGAAAGCGAGGGCTCCAGATTCAGCTCCACCGTGCGGGCTCCGGCCAGCCGGGCGATCTGCACGAAACCGGCCGCGGGGTAGACATTCCCGGAGGTCCCGATCGAGATGAACAGATCGCACCCGGCCAGTCGCGACTGGATGAGGTCCATTTCAAACGGGATCTCTCCAAACCAGACGATGTCGGGCCTCAGGGTCCCCCTCCTCGTGCATCGCTCGCAGACATCCTCGAGCGTGATGTCTCCCTCGACGGGAAAGACGGCCGAACAGTGCGTGCACCGCATCTTCAGCAGCTCGCCGTGCATGTGAACGAGATTCTTCGTGCCAGCGCGTTCGTGGAGGTTGTCCACATTCTGTGTCACGAGAAAGAACTCCCCTCGATGCTCCTTCTCGAGGCGAGCCAGGGCCTCGTGGCCGGCATTGGGCGCGAGTCCCGGGGCGAGGAGTTGCCGTCTCCGGTCGTTGTAGAAGCGCAGGACGAGACCCGGATCGCGGTGATAGCCCTCCGGAGTCGCGACGTCCTCGATCCTGTGGTCTTCCCACAGCCCCCCCTGGTCCCGGAATGTCCGGATCCCCGATTCGGCCGAGATGCCAGCCCCGGTCAGAACGACGATTCTCTGGGACGAACTCATGAAAAGACCATAAACCCCAAAGCGAAAAGAAGATAGCCGCTTCGCCCCGTTTCTGTGTCAAACTCTTTTTGCGGGGGGATCGGATGGATCCTGACAATCGGAGCGAGGGGATGGAGATCCCGGACGGGTTCGAAAAGGTCGAAGCCAAGGTCTTCCGGCGCGGTGACGAGCTCATCGTCGTCGGAATCCTGGATCCGGAAGGGCCGTTCGCCATTCACGTCAAGCTCACCCAGAAGGAAGAGCCCGAGGATTTCGGCCCGCCGCCCGACGGATACGAGTGGACGGGTGAGGTGCGGCCGCCCCGAAAGGGCGAGTATTTCTGGTCCGACATCCGGGGCCGAGTCGTCCAGGCGATCAAGGACGAGTCGGGCACGAATCAGTTCGGGGAATCGACGGGAGGCCGCAAGATCCTCCGTCCGCTGGCCCGGCCCGCTCGCCCCAGCCTGCGCCTCGTCAAGAACGACGAGGACTGACAGCGGCCGGAGCCGTCACTCGGGGTTCGGAGCGCGGATGACGGTCCGGAGGCATCCGACGATCTGGTCGCGCTCCGCTGGCTTCATCAGGTAGTCGGCGGCTCCGAGCTCGAGGCCTCTCCCGCGCTCGTCGAGCATGGTCAGGATGACGACAGGGATGCTCGCGGTCTCGGCACGCCCCTTCAGCTCGGACAGCACGGTCCACCCGTCCGTTCCCTCGAGGACGATGTCGAGAAGGATCGCCGCGGGCCGCAGCTCTCGCGCCAGGCGGAGCCCTTCCTGTCCGTTCTCGGCCGTGACGATCCGGTACCCATCCTTGTTCAACGTCCGGATCAGAAGGTCGCGAAGCGACGCGTCGTCGTCGATGACGAGAACGAGGTTCGCCTCTGAGGGAGGGACCGCTTTTCCCGCGGCCGCCCGAAGCACGGGATCCGTCACGCGCGGGATGTTGCCCGACCTTCTCACGGCCGCGCCCGACTCGGAAACCCTCACGGGAAGGGAGACGTCGAAGGTCGAGCCGTGTCCGAGACGGCTCTCGACCGTGATGTCGCCCCCCATCATCTGACAGTACCGCCGGCTGATCACGAGACCCAGGCCCGTTCCGCCGTACTTACGCGTCGTGGAGGCATCGGCCTGGGTGAAGGGTGAAAAGAGCCTGCCCAGAACGTGTTCGGGCATCCCGATTCCCGTGTCACTCACCCGGAAGTGGATGCGCTCTCCCGCAAGGCCTCGTTCCTTCCAGACCGAGAGCGAGATCTTTCCCTTCTCGCAGAACTTCGCCGCGTTGGAGAGGAGATTGAAGAGGATCTGGCGGAGCTTCGTTTGATCGGCGCGAAGGATCCCGATTCCGGCGGGACAGGCCACCGTGAACTCGTTGCCGTTGCGAGCCGCAAGCGGCCGGACCATCCCGGCCACTTCTTCCACCAGGGCGGGCGCGTCGAAATCCTCGAGCAACAGCTCCATCCGCCCGGCCTCGATCTTCGAGATGTCGAGAATGTCGTTGATGAGCGTCAGCAGGTGCCGGCCCGCCGAGTTGATGCGCGAAAGGTCCCGCGCGAGCGCATCCTCCCTGGCTGCCTGGGCGTCCTCGTGGAGCATCTCGCTGTACCCGATGATGGCGTTGAGCGGAGTCCGGAGCTCGTGACTCATGTTCGCCAGAAAGAGGCTCTTCGTCCGGCTCGATTCCTCGGCCTTCTCCATGGCGATTCGGAGCTCCGCCTCGCGGCTCTCCACCTCCTGAAGAACCCGGTTGAATCCATCCGTGAGATGACCGAGCTCGTCGTCCGACCTCCGCTCGATCCGCAGCCGGAAGTCCCTCGTGCCGGCCACGTTTTCCTGGGCCAATGCCAGCTCCTTCAGCGGCCCCGTGACGAGGCGGGTCAGCCTGCGGGAAAGCCAGCTGGCCGCCAGCATCGTCGTCAGAAGGAGCAGCGGGACGGCCAGGGCGTACATCTGGATCCCCTCGCGCGCCAGGTCGAGCTTCTGCCTGAGCACGACCTCTCCCGCAATCTGGCCATTCGCGAGGACGGGCTCCCAGACCGTCACGAGGCCGCGGGCGAACTTCCGGCCCGACACGTATTCGGGATCCGCCCGAAAGACCGCCGCGGACGGCTCCGTCGAAAACCGGGCGAGTTCCCTGCCGGAGGAATCCCGGATCGAGGCGAACAGAATCTCGGGCCTCTCCGACACGCCGATCAGAATGGACTGCAGGGCCGCCAGGTCATTGGAGATGACGGCCGGACGCGCCGTCGCCGCCGTGATGCGGGCAAGAGACGAGAGATCCCGGGCTCTCTCGGCCCGCCGGCGAGCCACGTCATAAACGAAGAAAAAGATCATGAACAGGATGAGGCCCAGGCCTGTCGTCAAAAGGACGATCGCGTTGAGCTTTCGTCCAAGCGGCAGCCTCAAAAGGAACCTCTGCCCGAGCATCTCCCCTGCCTTCTTCCTCTCTCTTGTTTTCTGGCTTGGGGATTATCGTCGATCGAGGACTCCCGGGACTCGCTTCCTCCCGGACTCCAGACCCGGCCTCACCGGACCGGCCGCGAAGAGGCTCGCTCGACGATCCTTCACGTGTAAACCCCTGACGGGTTGAGTTAGATTTGGTGAAGATGCGAAGACCCATGGATGTGATTTCTCTCCTGCCTTTCGGACCCATCGGATTCGAGGAGATGGTGCGGGTCCAGAAGGCCCGCGAGGCAGAGGTCAAGGCCGGAGGAAGGGACGCCCTCTTCCTTCTGGAGCACAGGGACGTCATCACCTCGGGGCGAAACGCGTCGCTCGCCGACCTGAGGACCGGGCGCGACGAGCTCGCCCGCCTGGGAGTGGAACTCGTTACCGCCGACCGAGGAGGCAAGCTGACCTTTCATGGTCCCGGTCAGCTCGTCGCCTACCCGGTTCTCAACCTCTCGCCCGGCATGTGCGACATCCGCCGGTACGTGAGGCTCCTGGAAGAGTCCCTCATCCTCACGGTGGGCCGGTTCGGGATAGAGGCCGGACGGAGCCCGGTGAAGGAACGGTGGTCCTCGGTCTGGGTCGGGAACGACAAGCTGGCCGCGATCGGAATCCACCTCTCGCGCTGGGTGACCACACACGGGGCCGCCCTGAACGTCCACACCGACCTGGCCCGGTTTTCGCTTTTCGTTCCCTGTGGAATCACGGACGGGGGCGTCACGTCGATGCAGCGGATCCTGGGCCCCTTGACACCGACAATTTTTGACGTGGCAGAGACCTTCGTTTCGTCCTTCTGCGACGTTTTTTCACGGGAACCCCGCCGCCTGGCGGCGGACGAGATCCACGAACAGCTGGAGGCAACGACCGCTCGATCGATCTGACAGGAGGCAGCCATGAACCCTTCCAGACGAGACGTCTACGACCTTCTCACGGGAAAGATCGCCCCCTTCGCCTCGGAAGACGGCGCGATCGTATTCGACCGGATCGTTCACGCTCCGGTGGATGACGAAACCGTGGGGCTCGTCGCCGAGGCCATCATCGATGGGGACCCGCAGACCCGCCGCGCGGGGCTCTTCGTCTTCGCGGGGCTGCAGGATGAGTCGACCGAGAGGAGGGAACCGTTCCGTCCTCTGCTGAAGACGATCCGAAAGCTCCTGCTCGATGATTGCGCGGACGTCAGGTGCGACGCCCTCATGGCCTATGCCTTCTTCGACCCGGACGATCTGACGGGTGCGGTTCACGAGTTCCTCAGCGACCCCGCCGGGAGGAACCGGCTTCAGGCCGTCCGGATCCTCGATGCCGAGAGGAATCCGCGCAACCTCCCCACACTGTTGACCCTCGGTCTGGACCCCTACCACGAGGAGAGCCCCGACGACGCCCGGGAGTGGCTCGTCATCCGCGAAGCGGCCCGCTCGGCTATAGAACGAACGGCCGAGACGAGCTTTCCCGACCTCGTCGAACTCGAGGACATCGAGGGAGTCCCCTGCCACTTTCACGTCTGGGACCCGATCTGGAACTGGGCCGTCCGCACCCGGATCCGGGGCCGGGGCTGAGTCCGAAGACCGGGGCCGTCCCGTAGACTCCACTCGTGAGCGACTCGTCCCTGCCCCGCTTCGTTCCCAACCCCGGCCGTCCGCTCTACGGGCTGACGCCGAGACCCGAATGGCTGAAGGTCCGCCTCGTTGACAACGAGTCCTACCGCGGAATCCTCGACCTCATCGAGCGGAAGTCCCTCAACACAGTCTGTCAAGAAGCCCGATGCCCCAACATCTTCGAGTGCTGGGGCCAGGAGAAGACCGCGACCTTCATGCTGATGGGCGACGTCTGCACGCGTCACTGCGGCTTCTGCGCGGTGGCGCAGGGGATCGGCAAGCCCCTGGACCCCGCCGAGCCGGGCAACGTGGCGGAAGCGGTCCGGGAACTCGGAGTCAAACACGCCGTCCTCACCTCCGTGAACCGTGACGAGCTCCCCGATGGCGGGGCGGCTCACTTTGCCTTGACGGTGCGGTCCGTGAGGGGGCTGAATCCCGGGGTGACGATCGAGGTCCTCATCCCGGACTTCATGGGGGACGAGAAGGCGCTCGGAGCGGTTCTCCAATCCGCTCCCGAGGTCCTCAATCACAACATCGAGACCGTTCCCAGACTCTACCGCCGGGTCCGGCCGGATGCGCGCTATGACCGGTCCCTGGAGCTCCTGTCGCGCGCCGCCGCCTTCCGGGATGCCGAGTGTCCGCCCATGAAGGTGAAGAGCGGTCTGATGGTGGGGCTGGGAGAAGAGAGGGACGAAGTCCGCGGGACCCTCGCCGACCTCAGGGAATCCGGAGTGGACATCGTGACGGTCGGACAGTACCTGCAGCCGCACGCCAAGAGGCTGCCGATCGAGCGCTACTACTCGCCCGAGGAGTTCTTACAGATCAAGAGCGAGGGAGAGGCCATGGGTTTCAGCCGTGTGGAATCGGGTCCCCTGGTCCGATCGAGCTACCACGCCCGGCGAGCAGTGCTCTGAACGCACGAAGAACGGGGCCGGACCAGCCGAACCCCGTTCCTTCAAGAATGCCGGTCTGTCGATCAGTCGCCGTCGTTGCCGATGGCCTCGACTGGGCACGAGTCCATCGCTTCCTGGCACTGCGCGGCCTCCTCGTCGCCCTCGGGTTGTTTGAAGACGTACGAGTAGCCCTTGTCTTCCTGTCTCTGGAAATTGTTGGGGGCAGTCACGCGACAGACGTCACAATCGATGCACTGGGTGTCGACGTAGAATTGGCCGGGAGAATTGTCAGGGTAGCGATCGTCCTTGTTCGCCATCGCGTTGAAGATAACATGGCCGCCATGAAACAGAAGCTCCTTTTTTTTCAACGGCATCTTCTCGCCGTACCCGTCGTCTGTTTGATTCTGACGGCGGGCGGATGCACGAAGAAGAACGCCGGTTCTGAAGTCTTCAAGAAGAAGTGCGCCAGCTGCCACGGCCTCGATGGCAAGGCCAAGACGAAGCTCGCGCAGGGCAGGCCGTTCGCCGATCTCACGGATGGCAAGTGGAGCCACGGCAGCGACCGCGAGTCCGTGTTCAAGCTCGTCGCGGACGGAGACCCGAAGAGCCCGATGCCGCCCTTCCGGGAGCGGCTGTCGCCCGAGGAGCTCAACGCCGTCGTGGATCACGTCATGAAGCTCGCCCAGGGCACGGTTCCCCCTCAGAAGTAGCCGGCGCCGTCATGACCTCCGCGAGTCTCGTCAGGCTGCCGATTTTCCCGCTTTCCGGGGTCGTGTTGCTTCCCGAGACCCTGCTTCCGCTCCACATCTTCGAGCCGCGTTACCGCGCGATGCTGGCCGACGCCCTGGCGGGCGAGCGACTGATCGGGATGCAGACGGCCGCGGGTCCGAATGACGAGACTCTGGTCCCGGGGGTCCTCGACATCGGATGCGCGGGACGGATCGTGGAGCACGAACCTCTCGAGGACGGCCGTTCCAACATCGTCCTCCGCGGCCTCTATCGCTACAGGCTCGCTCGCGAAATCGGCGGGCGGGCCTACCGCGTGGCGGACGTCCTGCCGCTGCCCGTGGCTCCACTTCCGGCGCGATCGGCGGAGGAGCCTGGACGCCGTGACTATCGCAAGCTCCTGCAGCGTTCGGTGAGCCGCCTCGCGGAGTGCGTCGGGCGCCCCGAGGCCAGCGAGCTCGATTCGGGTCTGGGCGACGAGGGGTTCGCGCACGAGGCCGCGTCGAGGCTCGGCCTCTCCGCGGACGAGCGCTACCGCCTCCTCGAGATGGACACCCTCAAGGACCGGTACGTCTGGCTGATCACGCACGTCGCCGAGATTCAGGCAAAGCTCGAACTGTTGGCCCCCTACCGGAACTCAGAAGCCGACCCTCGCTGGAACTAGCCGGCCGTCAGCCGATGGCCTTGGAGGCCGACAGGGCCCTGTCGTGGGCCCAGCTCTTGATCGCCTTGATCTGGTCTTCCATCGTCTTGGAAAGCGGCACCGTGTAGGTCATCTGCCGGGTGATGTCCTCCTCGGCGAGGGGCCGCTTCTCGTTGAAGGCCTCCACCGCCGCGGCCTGGACGACCGACTCGATCTCGGCCCCGTTGAATCCCTTCGTGGCCTTCGCCAGAAAGACGACGTCGAACTTGTTGAGATCCACCTTCTGCTTCTTGAGATGGACGGCGAAGATCGACTTTCTCTCCACCTCGTTGGGGAGATCGATGAAAAAGACCTGATCGAAGCGCCCCTTCCGGATGAACTCCGCCGGGAGCAGATGGATGCGATTCGCGGTCGCGGCGACGAAGACGAGGGCGTTTTTCTCCTGCATCCAGGTCAAGAACGTCGAGAAGATCCGCCCGAGCGACGGATCCCCCCCGCCCGCCTCGCGGCCACCGGTGATGGCCATCTCGATCTCGTCGATCCAGAGCAGGACGGGAGCGAGGATCTCCGTGGTCCTGAGGGCGCGGTGGAAGGTGTACTCGGGGTTCTCGGTCCCGAAGATGAGGTTCATGTCGAGGCGAAAGAGCGGCAGGTTCCACAGCGCCGAGATCGCCTTCACCGAGAGGGACTTTCCGCATCCCGACATTCCCATCATCAAGATTCCCTTCGGAACCGGGAGGCCCGCCTCGGCCGCCTGACGGGTGAAGAGGTGGCGGCGCTTGAGGAGCCAGTCCTTCAAGTTCTCGAGGCCGCCGATGTCCTCGAGGGTGAACCGGGGCGGGACGAACTCGAGGACCCCCTCCTTCTTCGACGCCTGTTCCTTCTCGCTCAAGATCTCGTCGTAGGCCGCTTCCTCGTACTGGCGGCGGCGCCCCAGGACCTTCATCAGAACGTGCTCGCACTCGTCCAGCGTGAGGCCCTTCAACCCCGAGGCGACCCGGAAGACCTGCTCTTCCGTCATCCCCTTTTCCGGAAAGTAGTGCCGGCCGAAGTGGGCCACGAGAAACGCGATCTCGCCCTCGTCCGGAAGGTCGAAATCGATGACATAGATTTCTCTCTTGAGGTCTTCGGGCAGGATGAGGCGGGGGGAGGAGAGAAAAATGAACTTCCCCTTCCCCTTGAGCCGGCGGTAGCAGTCCCGAAGCCGCCGGACGAGCTCGGGGCGCGCATCGAGAAGGGCGGGCAAGTCCTTGAGGAGGTAGACGCCGGCCTCCTTGGAGCTCACGATGAGGTCCAGCGCCTTCAGGGGGTCTTCCGTCCCGGCGAACCTCTCCTCGCCGGCACTCAGTCCGTCGACGCAGGACCAGACGAAGAACGGAACGGGGGATTCGAAGAACTTCTGGGCCGTCGTGGCCAGGGTTCTCTCCACCCGTCCCTCCTCCCAGGTATGGATGTAGCAGACCGGATAGCCTCCGGCCAGGGCGCGCCGGACGAGCTCCGGGCCCTTCATCGACGTGGTTGTGCTCACGGGTTTCAGTGTAACTGAGTAAAATCCGCGCCGTGGCAAACGAAGAACACGTCGCGCGGCTGAAGGCGCCGGGCTGGAACGAGTGGCGTCTGGCCAACCCGGGCATCACTCCGGACCTGACGGACACCACTCTCACCGAACTGGACCTCTCCAACCGGAACCTCGCCGGCGCGGATTTCTCGCGGACCAAGCTCGACGGTTCCAAGCTCGATGGCTCGTCGATGTCCCGAAGCGCGTTCACCGGCACGAGCTTCAGGGGCGCGAGCCTCAACCGCGTCGATTTCTCGGACTGCGACCTCGACTACCAGAAATTCGACGAGTGCTCGATGGTGGGCGCCATCCTCAAGAACGCCTCGATGAAGACGGCGTCTGTCCGGGGCGCCAACCTCTCAGCCTGTGACATGACAGGGGCGAAGCTCGAGGCGGCCGAGTTCGGACGCACCGTCTTCTCCTACGGCCGGCTCCTCTACGTCAACTTCCGGGGCGTCGGCCTGGACGGGTGCCGCTTCGACGAGTGTGACCTTCAACAGGCCATCTTCGACGGGGTCACCTACAAGAACGGAACCTTCGAGAAGGCCAACCTGAAGATCGCGTTCTTCCGGGACGCGAGCCTGCAGGGGACCAACTTCCGGGGCGCGAAACTGCTGAAGACGAGTTTCCGGGGCTCCAACCTCACCGGCTGCAACTTCCAGGGCGCCGACCTTGCCGAGGCGGACCTCGAGCGCGCGATCTGCGCCGGAGCCGACTTCTCGGACGCGAATCTCAGAAAGACCCAGGCCGTCCAGGCCGATCTCAGGAAGGCCCTTTTCCTCAAGGCGAACTTCGAGGAGACGAACTTCACGAAGGCCGTCTTTCAGGGGCTCGACTTGAGGGTCCCGAAGCTGAAGATGACGAATTTCACCGGCTGCAGGCTCGCCAACCTCGTGGCCGTGGCCGCGACCCTGCGCGGATGCATCTTCACCGAAGCCGATCTGACCGGCGCCGATCTGACCGAGGTCAACCTGGAAGGTGGCATCCTGCAGAAAGCCACCATCAAGAGCACCATCTTCAGGCGAGCGAATCTGAAGAGGGCCCGCATGACGGGTGTCGTCGCCCATCAAGCCGACTTCTCGGGCACGAACATGGTGGGGGCCGAGTGCGCGGAGGCCGACTTTCTGGGCTCCGACTTCCGCTTTGCCCAGCTCATCGGAGCGACCCTCGAAGGGGCCAGCTTCAAGGACACCCAGATCTCTCACGCGGACTTCTCGGAGGCCAAGCTCGGCGGAGCTTCCTTCGTGGGAGCCCGCGGAACGGGCGCCAAGTTCACCGGACAGCTCCATCTGCGGCTCGTCCTGGCTGCAACCTCCTTGCTCAAGGGCGGCGAAAAGAAGGTCGATCAGATCGAGGAGAAAAAGGAACTCCTGCGTCAGGCCCGGATCTCGCAGCTCGAAAAGCAGAGCCAGGAGCGAGACCGTTCCGTCGCGGTACGAGGTCCCTCCGAGCACGTCATCGACGAGATCGAGGTCGAGGACCCGGCAGCCCCAGCCAGGAAGATCGATGTGACGGCTTCCGCGTCCCGGCCCACCCCGAAAAAGCCGGACGTCGAGTCCTCCGGGATGAGGCCCACTCCGAAAAAGCCCTGAGAAGAGGGGGCTTCCTCCCTCTCAGGAGCTCAGGAGAGCGCCCGGCACTGCGCCCATGCAGCGTCCAGACACAGTGCACCTTCTCATCAGCAGAACCGGCGCAAAGCCCCGAAACCCCCCGCCAGACCAGCGGCGGCCCGTCGAGGTGCGGGGAAGGCTGTGACCTTCATCACACTTTCGAAAGCAAGACACACGTATCCGTATATAAGTGCAGTTCCGGGCCCCTTTTCGAGACAGAAGCAGATGCATCATCCGCTTTGAATCATTTGCTTCATTGCCCTCGCGGGCCGGCGGAAGTAGCTTCACCGCGACCTCCGACACCGCGTAAATCGCGCGAGCCGCGTAAGAACGGACCTGCCTCATGCACCTCTTTCACCTCCCAGCCGCCGGTTCCCGGCGGTCTTCTTTTCTGGCCGCCTTCTTCTCGATCGCCGCTCTGCTGGTTTTCTGGGCGCCACCGTGCCGTGCCCAGAGCCTGAGCTCGGTCTCGCTCAGCCCCGCAACGGTCGTGGGTGGCAATCTCGTGACCGGTACGGTGACCTTGTCCTCGAGCGCTCCGGCGGGAGGAAAGACGGTGACCCTCGCCAGCGCCGATACGAACAAGGCGACCGTGCCCGCCTCGGTGGTGGTCCCTCAGGGCGCCACGACGGCGACCTTCACCGTGACGACCAAGGGAG
>JAJVIN010000065.1 GCA_022071945.1 Thermoanaerobaculia bacterium
AGCCCGGCTCGCTCTCCGTCAGTCTCGATGAGAAACCACCAACTGGAGAGCCGTATGCGGGAAATCCGCCCGTACGGTTCGGAGGGAGGGGGAGGCCTCACGGCCTCTCCCTACCCCTATGGTGGTGAAAGGAGGGTGAGGGGACCCGTCGGCCGGGTGATCTCGTGCTTCTGAGCTGATCGCGAATCAGGCCGGGGCGCGAGGACACACTCTCAGGGCCGCGAGGTCGGGGAGGCGGTGATCCGGGCTTCGCGAGACCGTTCTCTCGCCGAGTCGCCATCGATTCCGATCCAGCCAGCCATCGATGAAGGCGCGGCTCCCGAGGATGAGGCCCTCCGAGAGGGAGCGGATCCGGTGCCGGAGGGCGGTTCCGGCTGGCAGATGTCCTTGCTGCGCTTCGACTTCTGAGGACTGCGCGCGGGTGAAACCCTTCCGAATTCCCCCGTAAGTTGTCTGTCCCTAGATCCTGCTAAACCCTGAATCTTCAAGCGACCCCGGGCACGCCGATCTTTCCCCTCGATCGCGTCTCGGCCTTCACTCCTTCATCCCGAAGATCGCGTCGAGGCGGTTTTCGAGGACGTCGTCCAGGGAGAATCCGAAGATCTGGAGATAGTGCTGGGCCGATTCGAGCAGCGCGTGCTGCGGGACGAGCCCCACCATCTCCACGCGGCTGACGCCCGCGCCGAAACGTCTCAGCTCCGTCTTCACGGCCTCCAGGATCCGGTAGAGGGGCGTCGCGTGGAAGTTCCCGACCGTGATGTTGAGAAGGGCCTCGTTCCGCGTCCTGTCGAGCGCCGGATAGAAGTGGACGCCCGGCAGCATCGTCGCGGGACCCGTCAGCATGTCGGCCACCCACTGTGCCGCTCCTTCATTGGGAGTCGTCAGATACGCCTTGAAGTTCACGATCGGCAGGCGGGCGCCGATGATGGTGGCGCCCTTGTCGGGAGGGAACGTGTCCGGCCCGAGGTCGGGCTTCCACGCCGGATCCTCCATCTTCGTCGCGAATCCCTCGTACTCGCCCTCGCGGATGTGCTCGATGTCGCGGCGGATCCTAGTCCGGGCCGATTCCGCGAAGAGGTAGACGGGAATGCTGAAGCGCCTCGCCACCTCTTGCGCGAACTGTACGGACCACTCGATCGCTCTCGGAAGGACCGACTGTTCCAGGGCGACGAAGGGGAAGACGTCCACCGCGCCGATTCTCGGGTACTCGCCCTGGTGCTGCCTCATGTCGATCTTCGAGAGAGCTTGCTCGTAAAGGACAAAGCCGCCCGAAAAGAGTGCTTCCTTCGAGCCGGCGAACGAGAAGATCGTCCGGTTGCGAACCTGGTCCATGGAGACGTCGAGGAGGACGAGTCCGGAGACGGCCGCGAGCCGTGACTGCACGGATTCGATGAAGGCCTCGTCACGGCCCTCGCAGATGTTGGGAACGGCTGTAATGCTCTGGAGCATCGCTTCCTCCTAGAAGAGTCCGAGAAAGACACCGGCCGCGATGGCGGAACCGATGACACCGGCCACGTTCGGGCCCATGGCGTGCTGTAAGAGGTAGTTCCCGGGGTCTTCTGCCTGTCCGAGCATGTGAGCCACCCGGGCGGAGTCCGGAACCGCCGAGACGCCGGCCGCGCCGATCAACGGGTTCACCTTGTCGTGCGAGAAGAGGTTCATCAGCTTGGCGAAGAGAACCCCTCCCGCCGTCGCCGTTCCGAAGGCGACGCATCCGAGGCCGAAGATCATCACCGACTGCTTGGTCAGGAAGACACCCGCCGAGGTGGAGGCCCCGACGGCGAGACCCAGGAGGATCGTGCAGATGTCGAGGAGCGCGCTCGACGCGGTCTTGGCGAGGCGAGTCGTCACGCCCGACTCCTTCAGGAGATTCCCGAAGAAGAGAGAACCGAGGAGCGGGAGGCCGCCCGGGGCGAGAAGACAGGTGACGAGAAGCCCCATGACGGGGAAAGCGATCTTCTCGAGGCGCGAGACCTTCCGGCCCGGCTTCATCCGGATGAGGCGTTCCTCGCGGCTGGTCAGGAGCTTCATGATCGGTGGCTGGATGATGGGGACCATCGCCATGTAGCTGTAGGCCGAGATGGCGATCGGGCCGATGAGCGAGGGGGCCAGCCGGCTGGCCGTGAAGATGGCCGTGGGCCCGTCGGCGCCTCCGATGATGCCGATCGAGGCAGCGCTCTGCGGCGAGAAGTCGAGGAAGAGGGCCCCGATGAAGGTCAGGAAGATCCCGACCTGGGCCGCCGCGCCGAGCAGAAGGCTCTTCGGGTTGGAGAGAAGGGCCGAGAAGTCCGTCATCGCCCCGATTCCCAGGAAGATCAGCGGGGGAAAGACACCGGCGCGGACCCCGTAGTAGATGATCCCGAGGACACTGTTGCCGCCCGTGTTGAAGACGTACTCGTGAGAGACGGGATCGATCATGTAGAGAGAGACGCTGTTGAAGATCGACAGGGGCATCGGGATGTTGCCGACGAGGATCCCGAATCCGATCGGGACGAGGAGCAGCGGTTCGTAGTCCTTCGAGATCGCGAGGTAGAGAAACAGGAGTCCCACGCAGACCATGATCAGGTTGCCGAGCGTCAGGTTCGCAATTCCGCTTCCCTGGACGACCTGGTCGAGGTAGGTCGTGATGTCTCCCGTCTTGACGTCCCTCGCGAAGAACCCCTGTTCGAACTGTGTCACTGCGCCGAGGCTTTCCCGGGCGCCCACGGTCACGACTGTGTAGATGGCCGCGAGACGTCCTCTGCCGTCGAAGAGGTTGCCCTTGGCGGCGCGCTTCAGAGTCGCGGAGTCGTAGTGCTCGCGGCCCTTGTCGATTCGAAAGTATGTTCCGGCAGGTTCGAGTGTGAACGGAATGAAGTCGATTCCCGCGCCGGGAATGGAGGCGTGGGAGGCCTCCGAGAGGGAGCGGCCCGGGGCCAGGCGCTCCACTCGCAGGATCGTCTCGAAGTCGTCCGCGTGGACGGTGACGAGAGTGCCGCACTCGCCACCCTGGCTGTCGAAGAGGAGGCCCTTCGTCGCACCGGGGCCCATGTAGTCGTTCTTGAGGCCGTCCGTCGTCCCCTTGTGGATCCGGATGTAGCTGGCCGAGAGGTCGAAGAACGCGGAGAACGTGGGCCGTGGCGCGGCCAGCGTCCGGCCGGAAGTGAAGATGAGAAGAGCGAGGAGGAGACCGCGCATCCCAGGCATATCGGGCCCTCTCACAACGCCGTCATCTTGGGGCGCGCCACGTCGACGAGGAGGTCTCCCTCGCTGATGGTGTCCCCCTCTCTGACGTAGAGCTTCCGGACCGCGCCGGCATAAGGAGAGGTGATGGGGTTCTCCATCTTCATCGCCTCCATCACGAGCAGCGTCTGACCCGCCGCGACGGATTCGCCCTCCTTGACCTTGATCTGGAGGACGAGGCCGGGCATGGGGGCGGCAATCGCGCCCTCGCCACGTGCCGGCGGGGATTGCCTGGAGGTGGAGACCGCCGGCTGTACCGAAGAGACGCGGGCCGTCTGGGCCGCGGGGGCGGCGGGTGGCGCGGACGCCTGGGTCCGGACGGCTTCGGCGGTGACCTGGCGCCGCCCGAGCTGGACGATTTCCACCCCATACTCGCGCCCGTCGACGACGATGGTGGCGTGTTCGGGTGTCAGTTCCTTGACTTCGGCCTGGTATTCGCGGCCGCCGATTTTCAGAACGTGATGGCTCATGGATCCTCTCTCGAGTCCGATCAGGGGCGGGCCGGTCCGCGGCGGATGGTGACGCGCGAACCCGGACGGTTCAGATAGAGCTTCCTCTCGACTTCCAGGACCGCCGCGATGACGGCCAGAACGTCGGCGGGGACAGGCTCGGTGGCCGCGTGCTCGGTGGCCGCGGTGGCCGGGCTGACAACTGCGGCGGGCTCGGGCGAAGGCGTGGCGGCCCCGTGCGTGCCGTCGCCCCACTTCACCTTCTGTGCGATCCGGTTGAAGAGCTGGATGAAGAGGATGCACAGGACGAGTCCGATGAAGACGACGGCCATCCCGAGGGCCGTCACGATCCAGGCTTCTTGCTGGGACATCAGGGCCTCACAGAGGAATGTTGGTGTGGCGGCGCGCCGGGTTGCTGTCCTTTTTCTCCGCCAGCATCTCGAGGGCCTTGATGATCCTGAACCGTGTCGTCGCGGGCTTCATGACGTCGTCGATGTAGCCCTTCCTGGCGGCCACGTAGGGGGTGGCGAAGAGGTTTGCGTACTGCTCCTTCAACTCCGCCGCGCGCGCCTCGACGGCGTTCCCGGCTGCGTCGAGTTCCTTCTTGTAGATGATCTCGACGGCCCCGTCCGGACCCATGACCGCGATCTCCGCTGACGGCCAGGCATAGTTGACGTCTCCGCGAAGGTGTTTCGAACTCATCACGCAGTAGGCGCCGCCGTAGGCCTTCCTGAGGATCACGGTGACCTTCGGGACCGTGGCCTCGGCGAAGGCGAACAGGAGTTTCGCTCCGTTGCGGATGATGCCTCCGTATTCCTGACGGGTGCCGGGCATGAAGCCGGGGACGTCTTCGAGGGTGACGAGCGGGATGTTGAAGGCGTCGCAGAAGCGGACGAAGCGGGCGCCCTTGACCGAGGCCGAGTTATCCAGTACCCCGGCGAGGACTCTGGGCTGGTTAGCGACGATCCCGACAGGCCGTCCGTTGAAGCGGGCGAACCCGACGACGAGGTTCGGCGCGAAAGACTCGTGGACCTCGAGGAATTCCCGGTCGTCCACGATGGCGGTGATGACGTCCTTCACGTCGTAGGGGAGTCCCGGGTTGTCCGGCAAGACTGCGTTGAGTTCCGGGGTCGCCCGGTCGGGCGGGTCCTGGCAATTCGAGATGGGGGGTCTCTCCTGGTAGTTCTGGGGCAGAAACGAGAGGAGGCGTCGGAGGAGGGCGAAGGCCTCGTCCTCATCCGGGCTGACGAAGTGGGCGACGCCACTCTTCTGGGCGTGAATGTCCGCCCCTCCGAGGGCCTCGACGGTCACATCCTCGTGGGTGACTTGCTTGACGACCTTCGGACCGGTCAGGAACATGTAGCTCGTCCCCCGGGTCATGGCGACGAAGTCTGTGATGGCGGGGCTGTAGACCGCGCCTCCGGCGCAGGGCCCGAGAACGAGGCTGATCTGCGGAACGACGCCGGATGCGAGGACGTTTCTGAGGAAGATGTCGGAGTACCCCGCGAGGGCGTCGACGCCTTCCTGGATGCGAGCCCCGCCAGAGTCATTGAGGCCGATGATGGGGGCGCCGACTTTCATGGCCAAGTCCATGATCTTGCAGATCTTCTCGGCAAAGGCCTTGCCGAGGCTGCCGCCGAAGATCGTGAAGTCCTGGCTGAAGACGAAGACGAGCCGGCCGTTGATGGTGCCGTGGCCCGTGATCACGCCGTCGGTGAGGGGCTGGTCCTTCTCCATGCCGAAGTCGGTGCAGCGGTGCGTGACGAAAATGTCGGACTCCTCGAAGCTCCCCTCGTCGAGGAGTCGCTCCAGGCGTTCGCGGGCGGTGTACTTGCCCTGGGCGTGCTGTTTTTCGATCCGCCTCTCTCCGCCCGCACGGCGGGCGGTCTCGCGGAGGTGGGCGAGTTCGAGGATGCTTCTTTCTATTGTCATCGAGGGCTCCACGCGGCGGCAGGTGGGGCCGGAGGATCGGCGCCGCCACAGGCCGCCAGTCTACTCCTGTCGGAGGCCGGGGAGGCACCAACAGGGCACCCTTACCGTTCACCTGGGTCTGCCAGTCTCCTGAGGAGATGGACTGCCGCTCCGAGCAGGTCCTCCATCGGCTCAGGGGTTCCCATCGTTCGAGGCTACGAGTCGTCTGGCGCTCCGGCGGCCCCGTGGACGACCCGTTCTAGACGCTTGGGATGGAGGTCGACATCTTCGTTGGGGATCAGGTTCCCCCGGAGTCCGGGCCATGCCGGAGGAAGACGAGCTTCGCTTCTTTCGCCTCGCCCCGCGGCAACGGGGAGAGGGCAGGGTGAGGGGCCTCTTCGGCCGGGTGATCTCGTGCTCCTGAGCCGATCGACAATCAGGCCGGGGCCGGAGGAAACACTCCCAGGGCCGCGAGGTCGGGGAGGCGGCGCTCCGGGCTTCGCGAGACCGTTCTCTCGCCGAATCGCCATCGATTCCGATCCCGCCAGCCATCGATGAAGGCGCGGCTCCCGAGGATGATGCCTTCCGAGAGGGAGCGGTGCCGGAGGGCGGCTCCGGCCGGCAGATGTCCTTGCTGCGCTTCGACTTCTGAGGACTGCTCCCGGGTGAAACCCTTCCGGATCGAGCTTTCTTCCTCGCTGGAGTAGAGAAGGCGGCGGTACTCCGCCTGAACGGCCTTCCAGGAATTCGATTTCCTCAAGAGGAGCGATCGGAGGTCGTCCCGGGCAGACTCTCCCCCTCCGATAGCCTCTCCGTACCCGCAGAAGCGGTACTCGGCGGGACCGGTCACGAGCCCGGCTCGGATGGGATTGTCGAAGAACCGACTCCCTGGCGCGGCGGATAGTCCTGCAAGCTCCTTGGGTGAGCGGCCACACCACCGTGTACGCGGCTCCGCAGCTCGAGTTGGAATCGCCCGGCTCCGGCAAAGACCAGCTCGGCCCAGGCACCGTGCCCGGCCGTATCGACTTCGGCGTCGTGGTCCGGGACCGCGACGGCCCAGAGTGGGTCTCCCCGGACTGGCCTCTGGTAAGGGGTCCACCACGAGCGAGTGGATGCGAGAAACCAATAGGGAAAGCTCGAGCCTGTGAGAGATGTGGCGCGAACTATCCTGGATATTCGGGCCTGCATATCATAGGTTCGGGGTGAGAGATCGGCAGTATTCTTCGGCAGACCAGTTAGCATGTGCAGTTTCCCTTTCGCGGCGACCGCGAGAGGGTCGATCGAAGAAGATCGAGAGAGACTGATTTGGCGCACTTTCTGAAACCGGACGGGGCTCCCCCCGCTGCCTATACGACCGACAACAGCAAAGCGCCAGGATTCGTGGTCAAAGTCATGGTGCCACTGAACGGCACGCTGGAGGTAGCACTTTGGGGTGGAGCGGGCCTCAAGGTGACTTCCAAGAACAATACGGTCGTACCAACCGACCGCATTACAGAACGGCAGTCCGGCGATCTTCGGGTCCTCAGCCTGTTCGGCGCCAGCGCCGGCAGCACAATGTTGGAAACTGGGGGATCGGTAACACTGCAGGTTGGGGTTGGTATCGGAGTTGCACCGATCGGGGACGCTCAGGTCGTGCTCATGGATGGCATCTGCAGGGCAACGGTTCTAGCAGTCCTGGCGGATCCAGCCGTCAACAAGATCGATCTCAAGATCGACCGGTACGCCATCAATTTCCTGCACTACGGAATGGTCCGGAAAGAGATCTCGTCCGGGAAGATCGCAGTCAGATTCAATCCGAACCTGACCAGTCAAACGACAGGCTTCCCTTACGCTTACTATCACGCTCCTACCAATGCACTCAATTGCGGGTTTGCGACGGCTCCCAACGCGGCTTACCAGGGCTTGATTGTTCACGAAGCTACGCACGTGGCCTGCGATGTATCTGGCTATTCCGCCATGTCAACGGTGACGTCCGAAGTGCTGGGGTATCTCGCACAGGCCATTTTCATGTTGGAGAAATCGCCGGGAGCGCTTCTGCAGATGGACCCGATCACCTCCTCCGCACAGATCCTGGCGGAAAAGATCCAAGGGGGTGCTGAGCTGAAGAGCACGGACTTGATTGGTTTGAAGAACGCAATCCTGTCGAGCTCGCAATACCGTGACAAGGCGCAAAAGCCGGGCTATGACGGCGTCGGGTGACGGGGAAACTGACCGCAGCGGGCGGCGCTGAGGGCAACTCCCCTCGCAGGCGGTGTTGGAATCGAGATCACCGGCTTCGACGGCTTGGGCTGAGACAGGTTCCAGCGGTGGAACGAGTCTGAGTTGTGCCCCGGCGCTCACCGCTTGCGGAGGCGCTCTCACGATTTCAGCACTGCCTGCCGGTAGCGCCACAGTGGTCCATGCCTGTCCGGCGGGCACCGTCAGGGAGGACGGGACCCAGATAGCGATCGAATCGAAGCCTGTCAGCTGGACCACCGTTCCGCTGGTCGGGGCTGGGCTATCGAGTTGCACCAGATCCTGTCTGGTCACTCCATGCGTCGTCACCGCTGGCGTGATCGTCAGGTTCGAGAGCCCGGCGGGAAGAACCGTCAGGACCGCCGTAGATTGGGCTCCCCGGTAGGTGACCGTCGCCGTCACGTTGCCCACCTGGCCCGGCCGGGCGACGGGAATCACCGCCTTGAAGTTGGAAAGGCAACCGATGGGAGTGTCGTCCACCGGCGCCTCTGCCTGCGCAGGAGGGTTGAGGATGGATGGATCGCTCGACAAGAGCCCGACCGTGATGGAACTCGTCCACGGAGAGCAGGCGGGCAGGAAGTCCAGGATGAGGTTGAGGTTCTGGCCACGCTTCACCTGGGCCGGTGAGAACCGAGCCGTGAAGGAACCCGCCGACACGGGAACGGTGGCTATCGCCGTCCGGGCGTCGACGCTCCCGGCTTCGGGGTCTACGTGCGCCTCAACGCGCACTTCTGACATCCGTTCGAGCCGGCTCCCCGGAGAGGGCGGAACCCGGGGAAATGAGAAGGGGGGCGAAATCACACCCCTTCCAGGCCTGTAATGCCGTGCCGGTCCGAGACCTTCTCATGCGGGTCGCGCCGAAGCGTCGACCCGGGAGACACCGATGAAAACCACAACTCACGCCCCACACCTGACCGCAGAGAGTTTCGAGACCCAGGTCCTCCATTCCGGAAGGGCCGCCGCCGTCGACTTCTACGCCGACTGGTGCGCCCCCTGCCGCGCCCTGGCACCGCACGTCGACGACCTCGCCGCCGATTCCAACGTCTACAAGGTGAACATCGACGAGAGCCCGGATCTGGCGGCCCGATTCGGTGTTCGCTCGATTCCGACGATCGTTTTCTTCCGCGACGGTGCCGAGACGCGCCGGCTCGTCGGCCCGACCGCAACGCAGCTCGTCCGGGAGGTGCGCGAGGCACTCGCGGGCTGACGCCCGCTCACGAACGCCGCGCTCGTCCTCGGCCGGGTCCAGACCGGCCGCCAGAGGGCGCCGCAACTTGGGCGGGTTCAGGGCCCCTCACGCACGCGGCGAGGTCCCGCTTCGCCCGGTGGAGCAGGACGGCGACGTGGCCCGGGGTGAGCCCCAGGCGCGCCGCCGTCGCCTCTCCGGAAAGTTCCTCTAGCATTCTGAGCGTCACGACGTTGCGCTGTACCTCTCCGAGTTGAGAGACGCAGCCGAGGAGGGTAGCGTGTTCCTCGGCCCGCGCGATGAGTTCGTCCGCGGGCGGGAGGTCCAAGGCGAGGTCCAGGTGATCGTCGAGAGCGTCGTGGGGGCGGGCGCGAAAGGCACGCCGGCGCATGTTCCGGGCCGCATTTCTCACGAGGACCGAGAGCAGCGCCCTCGACCCCTCCTCGTCCGCGACGAGGGCCCGCGCCTGCGGAAGTCCGAGAAACGTGTGAAAGGCCTCCTGCACCGCGTCGAGCGCGTCATCGGCCAGCAGCCCCTCCCGGCGCGCCACGCCCGCCAGGCGCGGCGTGTGGCTTCGCGCCAGCTCCGAGACCCAACCCGTGAACGGCCGTTCCAGATCTTCCTTTGCCACCGAAACCTCCCTGGGAGACCAAATGTACATCCAGAGCCTCACCCGCTACCCCGTCAAGTCCATGGCCGGCGAACCGCTGCGAGAGGCGGTCCTCACGCCGCTGGGAATCGAGGGCGACCGCGTCGTCCAGGTCGTCGACGCCCGTGGTGCCATCGTCACGTCCCGGCGACGGCCCCGCCTCCTCGGCCTGCGCGCCTCGCTGGGTTCCGACGGCGAGCCAGTCGTGAACGGTCGCCCGTGGACCGACGACGTCGTCGCCACGGCCGTCGCCGCCGCTGCCGGGCGTGGCACGCGCCTGCGCCGCGGGAGCGAGTGGGGGCGGTTCGACGTCCTTCCCCTGCTCGTGACGACAGACGGAGCGCTCGCCGTCCTCGGGCGCGACCCTCGCCGCCTGAGGCCGAACATCATCGTCGGGGGCGTCGAGGGTCTGGCCGAGCGGAACTGGGAAGGGGCATACCTCCGCGTCGGCGAGGCGATCATCGGGCTGCACAGCCTTCGGGGCCGCTGCATCATGACGACCTTCGATCCGGACACCCTCGAGCACGACCCGGAGGTCCTCCGTGACATCGGACGGCGTTTCGAAGGCCGGTTCGGCCTCAACGCCTGGGTGGAGAGGCCTGGCGTGGTCGCGGTCGGAGACCGGGTGGAACTCGTCGACGACGCGGAGGTGCTGCCGAGGCCCAGGTGAAGCCGCGCGCAGCCAAGTCCACGCTGACCCACGCGGATAATCGTCCACGGATAGTTGCCTGTCGCCGCATCCCTAATTCCCTCGCCGGATCGCCATCGATTCCGACCCAGCCAACCGTCGATGAAGGCGCGGCTTCCGAGGATGATGCCTTCCGCGAAGGACCGGATCCGGTGCCGAAGGGCGGCGCCGGCCAGTAGATGTCCTTGCTGCGCTTCGACTTCAGAAGACTGCTCGCGGGTGAACCCCGTGCGGGTCGAGGTCTCTTGCCCGTTGGAGTAGAGAAGGCGGCGGTACTCCGCCTGAACGGCCTTCCAGGGATTCGAATTCCTCGCCTGCGGCGAGGACGTCGTCGCGTTGGTCTGCCCGTGGATCACGTTCCCGAAGCGATCTTCCAGAAGGTAGAGGTTGAGGGTCGTGTGCGGCCCCGACCCGTTCCCCGGGTAGGCGGGCTTCAGAAGGTGGCCGTTCCAGTACCGGAGCTCGTCCGGCAGGATCTGGGCCGCGAGGTTCCTGCGAACGAGGCTCTCCGGCTTGCCCGGCTCGGGCCTCACCGCGAAGAACTGCTCCGAGAACGTGGAGTCATCCACGTCCCCCTGCCCGTTCACTCCCATCGCCCGGATCTGGATCCCTTCCATGTCCGCCCAGACGGGCTTCACCCCGAACGGCTGGCCCGCGTCCGGCGCGAATCCCGTCAGGACCGACTTCGTCCCGAGCTTGTACCCGATCGTTCCGTTCTCCTTCACGTTCCCTTGCCCGTCCCGCTCGTGCCACACGAACCCGATCGAGTCGCACTGGGTGGGCGTTCCATCCGGATCGAGGATCAGCTTTCCGGGCTGTGTGCCGCCAAGAGCCAGCTCCACCCAGACCGGGTGCTTGATCTCGTTGCCGTTCACGTCCCTCACGGTCAGCTTCAGCCGGATCTCCTTCTCCACGCGGTGCCCCTGAATCCCCGGCTGCTCGGAGACCTCGCTCTTGCTGGAGAGATCCGTCAGCTGGACCTTCCAGGGTCCGGGGGCCGGGTTCTCCGGTATCCCCAGCTGCCGCACGACACCCATGTCTCGTCTACAGCCGGCCGGGGAGCTGGGCGTCATCCGGGAGGCGGGAGGTCTGTCCGTCCCCTCGAGCCCCGCATCGATCGCCTTGCCCGGCTTTCGCTTCAGCTCCGCCGTGCCGTCCGGCCTCACCCAGCTGATCAGGA
>JAJVIN010000062.1 GCA_022071945.1 Thermoanaerobaculia bacterium
CGGCGTTGGCCTGCAGGTTCCGGTCGATCACCAGCGCAAGCGAGCGGCGGACCAGAGCGTCGAGGACGTTGTGGTCACGGTAGACCGGCTGCCCGCTGATGCTGGACAGGAGGTGCGGGACGATGACGCTGTTGTCGTGCGCCAGGTACTGGAGCGTGGCTCCCGGCACGACCAAGGGCAGCGCAAACACGCCCAGGCCACGCGACTCGGTGGCGTTCGGCCGCCAGCGAACGAAGTAGCGAGTGGCACCGCGCGATGCCAGCCAGTCGCCCAGGGGGACGAGGAACTGCGGCCACTCGCCGCCCGCCTCGTCGGTCACGATCAGGTGGCTGAGCACCCGGTGCAGTTCGCAGCACAGGCCACCGATGAAGGTAGCCCGGCGCCAGCGCGGTTCAAGCTGGCGGCGCGCCGAGATCGTCGACCGTCCGGAAAAGATGTGCGCGTCGGTGCCTTGCAGGCTGTAGAACGCAACCTCCAGCCCGAGGTTCAGCAGGCCAGCAGGTGAGCTGAAGTAGTTGTCGGCGGTGGCCGGCAGCAGGTGGACGTAGCTGGCATAGCGCTGAAGCAGCGGCTGCACCTCGGCGTCGAAGGCGTCGCGGGACAGGCCGAAGCACAGGCGGATGCGGCTGACGAGGTCGTCTGCCGATGCAAGGAGGTCGGAGACAGGCAGGGCAGCGAAGCCGGGGTCGGTGGCCGGGAACGCGGCGAGCGAGTTAGGCGGGGGCATGGTAGACGCGCTATGGGGCGTCGGCCATGCTGTACTAGCGGGCGAGTGGGGTGTCGGCGAGAGCCTGCCGAAGAAGGCTGGGTTTCGCCTTCGGGCGGCGATTCAGCGATCCGCGGCTGAGCTTGGAAGAGGACCCTTGGCGAGGGCAACTGCTCGACCGCGGCGGCCGAAACTGGACATTGACCTGTCGATGCTGCCAACTGCTCTGGTCTCCTGCTGCGTTGGGGCCGCAGTTGCACTCAGCGCTGGCAACGGAGCGAGCGATACTGTGGGGCCTCAATACCGATACAAGCAAGCAGGGAGCTTGAAGAATGGATTCAGGACAGGCCAGTCTGTTTCGCGACAGCCTTCAAGAGACAAGCATCGGCGGCTGGCATGTGAGCGGTTTCTACGGCAACGGCAAGTCGGCAGTGGTGCTGCCCGCAGTCCGCGGAATCGAAGAAGGCGCCATCAAGGTCTTCCATCCAGAACTCATCGAGCGCTACGGTAAAGAAGCCCAACTGCAACGAATTCGCCGTGAGTCCAGCCTCGTCGGCGCGAGTCATCCACACTTGGTTCGCATCCTTGATGGCGGCGAATGTGCGGTCACGGGCCACCTCTATGTGGTCATGGAGCGCATACCTCAGCGCAACTTGCACCAGGCGCTGGCCGATATCCCGATGGATGCAGTCCCCAAGCTGATGGCCCAGGTGGCATCCGCAGCGCGGTTTCTCGAGGACCGAGGGTTGGCGCACCGCGATATCAAGCCCGAGAACATCGCTGTGAGCGATGACTTCTCCCACGCGACGCTTCTCGACCTCGGCGTTTTGCGCCCCATTGGGTTCTCGGATCTCACTGATGTGAGTCAGCGGTCCTTTATCGGTACGCTGCGATACAGCTCGCCCGAGTTCCTGCTCAGGCAAGAGGAAGACACGATTGAAGGATGGCGTGCGGTCACGTTTTACCAGCTCGGAGCGGTGCTCCACGATCTGCTCATGAAGCGACCACTGTTCCATGAGTACGGGGAACCGTTTGCCGGCCTCGTGGAGGCCGTGAAGTCGGTCAATCCGGTCGTGCAGGCGGACGACGCGCGCTGTGTGAACCTCGCCCGCAGGTGTCTCATCAAGAACCCGGCCACACGACGGCAATTGGTCACCTGGTCGGACTTCAGTGCGCTCGACGCCCCGATCGATGCGACCGCGCCCGCCACAAGGGATCGGATCCGGGAGCGCCAGAAGGTCTTGCGGGCGTCCGCAGAGCATGCCGCCCAGATGTCGGCGTATGGCGAAATCAACGTGCGCGGCGAGCTCCAAGACGTTTGCAATCGGCTGGAGTCCCGCATCGCAACGCTGATGAACGACCTTGCCTGCTTTCCGGTGCGACAGGTACGGTCGGTGAAGGACGTGGCACAGCGCCGCTGCACCACGTTCGTGAGCTTCGAGCGTGACGTCGAACTCGGGCTCCATGACAAACTCTGCGTGCTTCTAGACGTGGAGCTGGTCGACGCAAACAACGGCTCGCCAATCTACCGGGCATCGTCGTCAGCGGTCCTGGCGGACCGCGAAGTCGAGGCGTCGGACTTCGCAGCGACGGCCCCGTTCTTTTCCGGTGACCTGCCTGCCTTGCTCGACGACATCGCTCTCGAAGAACAGTTCACGGGAGCGCTCGACGCTGCATATCTCGCCGAGGAGCAAGGCAGGCTGCCCGCATCCGGTACCGTGCTGCGGTTGACCGAAGGAAAGGCTTGACGATGGCCGGCACCTGGTGGAAAGACATCGACGAACTCAAGGCCGAGCAATCCAGTCTTCTCGACATTGATCCCGACACCAACGTCCTCATCAAGGGGCCTCCCGGCAGCGGCAAGACGAACTTGCTCTTGTTGAGAGCTAACCAGCTCGCCATCGGAGAGCGGCCCAATCTGCACGTCGTGGTGTTTGGCTCACTGCTGAAGCAGTTCATCCAGCTAGGCGGCGCACAGTACAGCTTCCCGCCGGAGAAGGTTGTGACCCATGCCCGGCTCTTTGCGGACATCCTGCGAGCCGAGGGCGCCGACATCGACTCCCTTGGTATGACGTTGGATGCCGCGCGGGCGGCGCGGGCCTCCCGTCTCAAGGAACTGGTCGACGCAGGGAAAGTTGGTGTCCAGTTCGACGCGCTGTTGCTCGACGAAGCGCAGGACTACACCGCCGAGGAGATCCGGCTGTTCCGAGGTCTGACGGAGGTCCTTGTTGCAACGGCGGACCAGCGGCAGCGGATCTACGATGTGCAGGACTCGAGCGCAGTTCTGAAGGACTGCGTGGACACCGTTCATGAACTCAAGTACCACTTCCGCAACGGGCTGGAGATCTGCCGGCTCGCCGATGGCTTGCACAAGGGGGTCGCCGGCTATGTGCCGATGCAGCAGTACTCGAACTATGAGGAAGCGGCCTACCCGTCAAAGGTGCTGAAGAAGTCGGGGTTGTCCCTGAACGAGCAGGCTGTCGCCATCGCAGCTCAGGCCACCGACCAGCGCTTCGCCTATCCGGACGATCTCATCGGCGTGCTGTGCCCAACGAATGCCGACCTCGATGTCATCGAGGCAGGCCTGCATGCTGCCGGCCTGGGGCACGACATCACGCGCGCCAACGACCATGACCAGTTCGATTCCTCGCGTCCGATTTGGCTCTCCACGCTGACCGCCGCAAAGGGACTGGAGTTTCGCGCTGTGCACATTGCCGGATTGGACAACCTTCGGAAAATGGGTGGCGCGCAAAAGCGCCTCATCTTCACCGGATTCACGCGAGCCAAGACGGCCTTGACGCTCTACTGGCACAAGTCCATCCCCGGGTACCTGGAGACCGCTCTGCTTGCGGTGTCTCCGCCCAAGGGCCCAGTCTCAAAGAAGCAGATTTTTGGAAAGAACTGATATGTGGACTGCACGACTTTCCCGGCGTGAGGTCCTTGAGCTGATGCTGAGCGCCAACGAGCCAGCGCGTGATGTCCTCAAGAGCATCACCGGTGTGGTGTTCGACGGGGATCCCGCTGCATACCACGCGTTCTGGACGCAACAGCCAGGCGGCGCTTTGCCACTGCCTGAACTGCTTGTCGTGCCAGACGGCACTGAAGGTGAGCTCCTGGTCGCGCTCAACGCAAGCCCGCATGCTCCATCGCCGATGACCTCGCTCACCCGCGTCTTGACGGGCTCCGAGGCGCACGCGCTCTTCAGATCGTCGACACTGGAGGGAGCCGACGACACCCTGCCGTCGGCCGTCGCACTAGCCATGGTCGAAGCCGTGGTTCTGTCCGACGGGCGAGTGCCTTTGCGGCAGGTCACCCCCGCGCTTTGCAAGCGCACCTTGTCGTTCGCCTGGGGCAAGGCCCTCGCCGCCAGTTCGCCAGCCGCCTTCATGGAGAAGCTGCCGTCTCGTTGGATCGAGGCCTACGGAATCGTCAACAGCCCGGCCGCGGTTCCGGGGCTTCGAAGCATTGTGTCCGCGCTCGTAGGCCCGCTGGGCTCTTGCGCGCAGCTCGGCCTGGGGCTCCAACCCGCGGGTCCGGCCGGAAAATTGGCGCATGCCTGCCTTCGGCGCGACCGCCTCCTTCAGGAGCGAGCCTGGGCTGAACTCGCCCAGCGGGCTGGCGGTGCGCCGTCACTCGATTCCCTGGCATCTGCGACTCGCGAGGAGCGCGGTAGCCATCTCCAACAGATGCTCAAGTTGGCGCCGCCTTCGAGTAACGACGATTCGATGGCTGCCGCCTGCGCCTTTCTAGCAACGCAGGTTGCGCCTGGCTCTCTCGAGCACTTTGATGTGCTGCGTGGTGCGAGCAATCCTTCCGTCGCCTTTTGGTACGCCCTTTATGCGAGCCTTCAAACGCCCTCGGAGATTTTGAGCGGCTTGGGCGGTCTGGGCTTACGAGTCATCCGAGATGTCTCTAGGGTCGAGGAACCAGTTGGCAGGCCCACCGCCGACATCGCGTTCTCGGAAGTCAAGGCGCTGGAACGGGTGGGGATTGATGTGCTCGGCCGCAAGTTCGGGCACCTCGGTGAGGTTGAGGTTGAACTGATCCCCTTTGTGACCTCCAGTTTCTCGTTTCATGCGCGCTCGGCTAGAGCGCGCAACGACGTCCAAGCCCAGCTGCCGCTCGAAGAGGAGGCGCCTATTGGGCGCGGAGAGCTCTCTGCCAAAGCCAAGCTACGCCAAGCCGTCGCGTACCTGAACGACGTACTGCGAGATCTGCCCGATTCAGAGGCAGGCGAACAGGTCTCGAGACGCAGTTCCCAATCTTTGCCAAAGCGATCCAGGGCTGCTAGAGACCGAGATTAGGGCTGTATTGCTGTTTACAGCATGGATGGAGTGTTGGTAATTGCGAAGGGCTGGCGTCTACCGAGTCCGGAGGTCTGAGGGCTGGACGCTTATCGCAATCTTTGGCGGACCAGGCTGCGGAAGCTGACGTGCCAGGCTCATGGTGCGTCACTCAGGATATGCGATCTTTTGACTTGGGACGACCTGCGGATCGCTGCCCGTCGCAGACCAAAGCTCAGCAGAGGTACCAAGCGAGAGTTGGGCACCGAGAGAACCCAGGTGCTTCCCAACCGGCGCCGCGATTCGTCCATTCGCCGCTGGGTCACATTCCGACAATGGCCGGAGGCTGAGATGACGTTGGTGGTCTCGTGGATCAAGCACGAGGGAAGCTCAGAAGAGTTGCTGATTGCCAGTGACAGCAGGATCTCGGGCGGGACTTCGCTGGATCAAGCGCCAAAGCTGCTTCGCCTATTACGCGATGACGCGGTGTTGGCGTTTTGCGGAACAACTCGAGTTGCTTATCCAATCGTCATACAGATCAAGCTAGCGCTGGATGCCTACGAACCAGCGCGAAAGAGGCTCATTGACATCGTCGACTTGCCGGCGCATCTACGGCGAATAATCGAATCGATGCGGCAAACGGTGGCCGACTTACCGGATGGAAGTGACGAGCCTACAGCGTTCAAGATCATGCTCGCTGGATTCTCGTGGAGGACCAGTAGCTTCAAATCCTGGGTTCTCAAGTTCGACCTTCGCAACGGTGAATTCACCGCGCATCCAATGAGGCCTCATCGTGTGGGCGGTCGGATCGTCTATGCACAGTTCATGAGCGACGTAGTCGAAAACGAACATCGAGCCCGCTCTTTCTTGGACAAGACCTCACGTATGGGGAAGGGAACCAGTTGGACGCCTTTCGATGCGTTGATGGAGCAGATTGCTGATCCGGAGGTGAAGGATGTAGGTGGTCCTCCCCAGCTGGTCAAGATTTACCGACATGCGAATACGCTGCCGGTCAATACGATCTGGCCCTTCATGGAATTCCGCGACGGCGAGATTCTGAGCAGGTACCACGTAACCCACTTTGGGCGCGCGCTGCTGCCGTACGAGCGCACGGACTACTTGTCCCTCGATCTCCGCACGAGCAGCCTGATCGAACCGTGGAATGTGCAGGCTTATGTTCGCACTCTGAACGAGAATGAATTGGAGTCATTCCGGACTCGACTTCGGATCGCAGCGTTTCGTCGAGTCGCGTCAGCGGTCGCACAAGTTGCCAGGAGAAAGCTCCGCCAAGAGATTGCCACAGACATGGTCAGGCGAGGCTGTGATCTTGGGCAGATCAACCATGCGCTGTCATGCTGGTAGGTGCGTTCAAGAAGCCCGCTGCAGTAGGGCGAGCATCCCAAGCTGCTCCGCGCTCGGCTCAACCAGCGGCTGCACCGGAAACGCCCCCTGCACCCGCGGGTCCGTCCCATACCGCTGCACCAGCTTGCAGAACGGGCAGTGGTCGTTCGAGCGGGCCGCGGAGCCGTAGGCCGCCAGGAACTCGCTGTGGCAGGTCGGGCAGGTGACGAGCGAGAAGCTCCTTGTATCGGTGAGCCACAGGCCGTCCGTGTGCGCGGCCAGATCGAAGGCGCGGTCGAAGCTGATGCGGTGCGGCGGCTGGCAGATGCCGACGTAGTGGCGGTAGGCGCCGACGAGAGCTTCGCCCGCAGGGAAGTCGGCATCGCGCAGACGGCGGTACAGGGCCACGACGATCGAGGCCTCGGCGCGATGCAGCAGGTTGGCGCCGTGGTACCACTCGGGGGAGTCCGGCGAGCGCCCTCGAGGCACGGCCAGGCGGTCGGGGAAGAGCAGGCGCAGCGCCTCGCGGGGTGGCAGGCCCGTCAGATGGCGGATGGTGCGCACACGTGCCCCGCAGGCCGCGCAAGCCTTCGCCAGCGCCAGGGCGCGCAGTTGGCGATCGACCCGCGATTGCATGGCGTCTGACCGGGAAACTGAGCGTCAGGCTGCCGAACTGGCCATCACATGTCGGGGGGCATGCACCGCGGCCAGCGGTCGCACCAGCGGCAGCGGCGTGTCGAGCAGGCTGACCAGGTCGCGGCGCGGCGGGAAGAGCGTGGCGTCGCCCAGGTTCGCCACGATGGCCATCAGCTGCTGGACGCTCATGGTGCCGAGCCGCTCGGCCTGGGTCGCGTCGAGCGCGAAGCGGCAGCACGCAGCTGTGCGGTCGTGAAGGATGCCGTCTCGGATGGTGAGCAGCAGGGTCAGGTTGGCGATCTGCACATCGGAGAGCTGGACCTGGTTCATGGTGCGTCCTCGCGTGGGGACCACGAGCCCGTGCGGGGCAGGGTGGAGAGGTTGGTCGGTGGATGCGGGTCGTTTTGCGGTCGCTGAAGAATTGGTTCCGGCGCTGTGCGGCCAGCATAGGGTGGGCGAAGGGTCGACTTCAATGGGCGGCGCGGGCTTGTGCATCTGCTTACCGAATTGCCACTCGCAAGCCCTGGTGAATTCCGGCGAATGCGTGAGCGCCGCCGCATGAAGCGATTTGCGGCGTGAACGACGCCCTTGTCGGGGCGTCGCGCAACGTCGGCGCCGGCCCGGTCGGCGAACGGGGTTGCCCCCGATCGCTGCCGTGCTGGACAGCCTGCTCAGGCCGTGCTCAGATCGCTTCGGCCAGGCCCTTCCACTCGGCGGTGCCGAGCTCGATCAGCTTGCCGCCCAGCGCCTCGAACTCCGTGGCGCGGTCGTAGTCGTCGATCTCCTGGCTGTAGTGCGTCACCGCATTGACCAGCCCGTAGCCCGAGAGCTCGCCCTCGGTGATCAGATGCCGCAGCACGCCCGAGCGCTCGACGTCGTTGAGCGTGTAGCGCTGGGCCAGCACCTCGACCGTCTTCACCGGGTCGCCGACGAGGGGGATCTTCAGTGTCTTTTGCAGCTTCTGCGCCGTCTGCCGGAAGCTCGCCTCCGACACCGCCGCCTGCACCACGTCGCGCACCTTCAGGAAGAAGGCCTTGTCGTCGGCACGCAGGGTGTCGTCCTGGTAGACCTGCAGGCCCTCGTCCTCGGTGCCGAGCGAACGGCCCACATGCGTCTTGCGCAGCGACCGGTCGGCTGCGATCAGGCCGTTGCGGCAGACCAGCCGGTACAGCAGCGGCTGCACCGACAGCGTGCCCTGGCCGACCTCGGAGTTCGAGATGACCACGCCGGCCTGCACCACATCGCCCGGCGCCATCTCGTAGGTCAGGCGCGAGGTGATGCACTTCAGGTACATGCGCGTCTCGGTCAGCTCGACCGACTCGAAGCGCACGTCGGGCAGTTGCTGCAGGATGGGCAGCACGCTCTCGGCGAGGTCGAAGTTGTCGAGCCGGCGGTAACGGTCCGACAGCACCGCGCGCACCTGGCCATCCAGGGTGCGCAGCATGCGCCGATCGTCCTCGCTCTGCAGCCAGGTGTTGACGTTGCTGTCCAGCAGCACCGGTTGCTCCTCGCGCATGCGCTCGAAGTACGCGTGCGGGATCTTCAGCTTGTCGGCCAGCTGGCGGCGCGCCAGCGGCGTGACGCCGTAGCGCACCGGGTTGCCGGCTTCGTTGACGATGATGTGGGTCTGGCCGTCGTCGCCGGTGCTGTGGTGCACCAGCTGCGACGGCACGATCAGGTCCTTCTTCGAGTGCAGCTGGCGCTCCAGTTCCTGGGCCAGGCTCACGAGGGTACGTCCGCTCTTCATGACTCTCTCCAATCGAGGTTGGGGTGGGTGAGAAGCGGGGACAGCACGGCCCACGTCGGGGCACGGGTCCCCGCTGTGGGTTGACGACAACAACTCGCCGCACGCAGCGCGTCCTTGGTGGATGTGCGGCGCATCGGCGAGACAGGGGCGCGACTTAGGTGACACGGGTGTCGCCCGCGGTCGCGCGGGACTTCCAGGGCTGCCTTCGTGGCGCCGGGGGGCGTCACCTGGTCTGGCAGCTACCAGTCGGGAAACGACGAGGGGCGCGCGCCGGTCGCATGGCCGACGGCGCCTGACCTTTTCACCGGCACCGGCGGGGGATGGCGCAAGGCATGCGCCGACCCGTCCAGTGCCGCTGAAAAAGCGGGTGCGGCCCGCCGTGGCTCGCCGCACCCCAAGCTCCATGACCTCTGCCTCAGCCACCGAGGGCCACCCGGTTGCCCGAGGCCCGGTCAGCCGACTTCGATGCATCCGCTTGACGCCGGCCCTGGTCGGGACCGATCGCACGCTGGCACCACACATCGGCCCAGTCCGTGCCCGCATGGCGCGGCACGAAAACCCGCACCTGGCGCGGGCCGGTGGTCCTCTCCGCCCGCTTCAGCCGACGCGCGAGCGCGTAGGCGCAGCACTGGCCGGCGAAGTCGCCACCGGCGTCGTTGTCCGCATAGATGCAGACTTCGCGCACGGTGTCTGGCAGCCAGAGCTTCTCCAGGTTGCCGGCGCTGATGCCGGCCCACACGGGCTTGCCGGTGGCCAGGTGCACCGCCAAGGCGGTCTCGATGCCTTCGCACAGCGCGAGCTGCGCGCCGGCATCGAACAGCCGCACGGCGGCGCCGTGGATGCCCGCGGAGAGCACCTTCTTCGCGTCGGCAGCGTCGAGCTTCCGGCCGTCGCGCAGGTAGGTCCGGTGCAGCGTCACGGCCTGACCATCCGGCGCCTGGATCAGCGCCAGCATGGCCGGGTAGGCCGCGATCTGCCGCGACTTGCCGTCCGCACCCTTCTCGAAGTAGCCGAGCGACGGGTGGAACCG
>JAJVIN010000052.1 GCA_022071945.1 Thermoanaerobaculia bacterium
GCCCCAAAGCGTCAAATCCCAGGGGGCTCGGGGGACAGCGTCCCCCGCTCCCGTTCACCCCTTCCCCTCATCGGTCGCTCACTATTTCGAGCGACCACCTGTCTCAATCTTGTTGACACGTTCCGCTTCGCCGCCCTGCCGACACGAACGCGACGTACACGCCGGGCTCGGAAATGTCGACACCTTTTGAGCCATCGTACGATTCGGTCGAGTTCGCGAGCAGATCGATGTACTCGCCTTTGGCGCTCATAAGAACCACAGAGAAGTTGTCGGTGCTACCCGCGCTGTGAATCTGGAAGCGCGCGAGGCCGCCATCGAGATGAAAGAACGGCGTGACGGCGACGCCGGTGCCAGAGAACTGATACGGGCGCGGAACGCTGACTGGATCGGTCGGCTGGTCGATTCGGACAGTCCAGCGTCTTCCGGACCCGTCGATGTTCAGCACATAGTCATCTGTCTTTTCGATCGCAACACCGGCGGTTCCGCTGAATGCGTCCGTTGTGTTGGCGAGAAGGTCGATATAGTCGCCATCGGCCGTCAATAGCTTCACCGCGAAGTTGCCGCGAGCGACTGGCGCAGCGATCGTGAAGAGTGCGAGGCCACGTTCCAGGTGGAACTGCTGAGTAAGTGTGTCGCCGGTACCGGCCAGATTGACGGAGTCGGTGCTTGAGAGCGACGGGGATCCGCTCAGCGGATCGGAGTTTGACGTCCCCTCCCTGCCGTGTGTGCTCGTCGAAGAGGTGACGTCCGTCATCAGATCGGCAGACACCAGCGGCCCTACTTGCCCGAGTGGTTGAGTCCTGCCCGGGGACATGTACTCCGTGAACATGTAGCCCTGAAGAATGTCATACGCGATACGCATGTATTGTCCCGAGTCGCTGATATGCGAGGAATCGCCATCCTTGCCGAACGCGTACTGGGCATCGAGAGATTTCTGCAGCGCATCAACCGCTGTTAGGTATGTCTCGGTGACTTCTTTGAATTCAGGAGGTGGATCGAGCGCCTTGGCTTCCGTGACGGCAGCCTGCAGAGTAAGAAGCGCATTGCCGTAACGGTCAACCCAGACGCGACTTCTTAGGTCGACCTCTTCCGTCACGCTGCTGAACAGGAGCAGAGCGGCTGAGATATGTTGAATCGAGGTCGCGAACTGTTCCCGATACTGATCGTTTCGCTGAATTTCGCGTTGCTTTGCCCGAGCTTGCCCGTCCGCCACCGCCGTCTCGATCTTCCGCTTCATCGCATCCTCGGCTGCCTGCTGTTGAATCGACGAAGCCGGTGGGCTGACCTCCGCACGATGAGCTGGAGCAGATGGTGGCGCTGTCGTTGGACGCTCGGAGGTAACGGACGCCGTCAGATTAGCGGCACCGCTACGACGCACGTCGCTGCGTGTGTTCGCGATAGCAACGCTAATGGCTATGACGAGTGAGGCGACGCCCGCAACGATAATGCGATTGGGTTGGCTCAGGAGACTTGTGTGTTACATAGAAAGTCTACATTAGAGACTTACCAAGAACAACGGCGCGCTTCAGTATTTGTAGCGCACCAGCGCCCTTCCAAGAGGACGGGTCGAGCTGCGCGGTCTTCTGGCTTACGCCTCTGCCTCTAGCTTGGTCGCAAGGATCTCGGACCGCCCTAGCCAGTAGCACGCGAGCGGGGCTGGGACTTTCACGGCTGTTGCCTCGGTGCCGGTGGACGGCAGCTTCACGAGGCCGAAGTCATCCGGGTCGCGCGTGATGACGTAGCCTTCGGAGACCTTTCGTTCGCTGCAGAAGGCAGTGAGACCGGCGAGCATGCGCGTCGTGACATCGGCCCGGTGCTTCACCTCGAAGGGCACGAGACGCCCGTTCACGTCGGCGACGATGTCGACCTCCTGATCGCGCGGACCGCCGCGCCAGTACGAGAAGCCGATGCTCTGTGCGTAGTACCGGGTGTAGACGTGCTTGAAGAAAGCCGTCTCGACTGCGAGACCGAGGGCGGCTGCGTCCTCGAGAAGCGCCTTCCCGCGGAGGAGGACGCTTGGGGCGATCGCGGGATCGGCGAGGTATATCTTCTGCTTCCCGCGGAGAATCTCCTTCCCGTAGCCGAACGGCCGGAGACGGTAGATCAAATGCGTGTGCTCGAGGAGCTCGATGAAGTTCATCGCCGTCGGCTTCTTTACCTCGAGGCTCCGGCAGAGCTCCTGGACATCGAGGAGTCCGCCGTCGTGGAGGCAGAGGTACAGAAACGTCTGCTCGAGCTCGAGGACGCGGCGCACGCCGTAGAGCGCCGTCATGTCGCGCTTGAGGACCTTGTCGACGATGTCCTCCCGGAGGAGCTTCTGGGCGAGCGGGATGCTCTCGACCTGCGCGATCTGCGGGAAGCCGCCCCGGATCAAGTAGTCCTGAAACGGCCCGACGAGGTCAGCGCCGAGCGCGCCGACACGCGAGAACTGCGCGGGCGTCCAAGAGAACAGCTCTCGAAGCGACGGCACCTCCGGCAGCTTCGGGGTCGGGAGCTTCTTGATCTGGAGGTACTCGTAGAACGACAGCGGCGCGAGCCGGACGGTGTGCCACCTACCGGGGCCCGACTCCTGGCCCTCCGTGATGAGGGGCGTCGCCGATCCGGTGACGGCGATCCGGCGCTTCGGCTCGAACTTCACCTGGTGCTTGATCCAGGTCTGCCAGTCCTTGGCGTACTGGATCTCGTCCAGGAGGACGTACTCCACCTCGCGCGCCGAGGGCTCGTACTCCTTCCAGAGTCGCAGGAGTCCGTCGAGCCCGATCAGCTTCAGAAGCGGGTGGTCGAAGGTCGCGTAGAGGATGCTCGAGGCCGGGACACCCTTCGCAAGGAGCTCCTCGACGGCCTGCAGGAGGATCGTCGTCTTGCCGACCTGCCGCGCGCCGCTCAGGAGGAGGGCCCTGGGAGCGGGGGGCGTCGTGAGCCAGGACTCGACTTCTCGGAACGCCGCCCGCCTCCAGCGCGGAAGTTCTGGTACGCGGTTGCCGTCCCACCAGGGGTTGAACTGCCGAAGGACGGCGATGAGTTCTGCGCGAGGAGCGATCATGTCCGAAACATACCCGGCGGCAGCGATTAGGTCAAGTATACTTTCCTTGAGAGACATAATTAGGGAGTTTCATGGTGATCACGGCTTACCCGAGGACCCTCTTCGCGGAGAGGACTCTCGACAGGGGATCGCAGGCTACCGAGGTGAAACTCGCCTAGAAACCCATTTTCCTCAGAGGTGCGGTTAGCACTTTCGCGACTTTTCGCTGACTGAGACCAGGCGGAGATCATTCCCCGAATCTGCTCTAATCGGCGGACTTCGCGGCGGAGGATCTCCGATCGACCATGGATGCCGGCCCGGTCGCCCCTGAGCGACGCGTGACTGACCTGCTCCGGCGCTGGAGCGCCGGAGAGGATGCTGCGTTCGAGGAGGCCGTCGGTCTCGTCTACGAGGATCTCTACCGGATCGCCCGCAGGCGAATGGCCGCCGAGCGGCCCGGACATACCCTCCAGCCGACCGCCCTCGTGAACGAGGCGATCGCCCGGCTCATGGGATGGGAGGGATACACCTTCGCGGATCGGGCGCACTTCGTGCGGGCGGCGTGCCAAGCGATGCGCCGTGTCCTCGCTGATCACGCCCGCAAGCGCGCCCAGGCCGTCCAGGCTGAGGTCTCTCTCGCGGAGGGTGACGTCGAGGTGCCCGGAGAAACAGGCGCCTCCGTCGTGTCGGCAGCCGCGCTGAGTCAGGCGCTGGATCGGCTGGCCGCCGAGGACGCGAAGACGGCCGAGGTCGCGACCCTGCGCCTGTTCGCTGACTTCACCCTCCAGCAGGTCGCCGAGGCGACCGGAATGACCGTCCCGACCGTCCACCGGAAGTGGGTGTACGCGAAGGCGTACCTGCGAAAGGCACTGCTCGAATGACCGACGCCCGCCTCGAGAGGAAGCAGGAGCTTCTCGCCGCCCTCGCCGTCGCGCCGACGGAGGACCGCTCGCGGCTGCTCGCGGAGCGCTGCGGGGAAGACCCTGAACTCCGCGCCGAGGTGGAGGCCCTCCTCCCCTATCTCGGCGCCCCGACACCGTCGCCCGCGGGCGACCTCGAGGCCGCGCTCGAGGAGAGGCTGAGCGAGCGGTTCGTCGGCAAGACCTTCGGCCCGTACACGGTCCAGAAGCTGCTTGGGAGGGGCGGGTTCTCCCGGGTCTTCCTCGCGACCCGCTCGTTCGAGGGGCAGGAGCGGAGGTACGCGGTGAAGGTCCCCCTCGGCGGCTCGTTCGCCGAGGAGGTCGCCCGCTACCGCCTCGAGATCGCCGTCCTGAGCCAGCTCCGCCACCCGAACATCGCGGGCCTGGTCGACGTCGTGCCGGGGCCCGACGACCAGCCGCTCCTCGTCATGGACTTCGTCGACGGCGCCCGGCCGATCACGCTCGCCGCAGCCGATGCGCGCCTCTCGATCCGGCAGCGGATCGAGCTCTTTCTGAAAGTGCTCTCGGCCCTGGGGGCCGCTCACGAGCGCGGCGTCATTCACTGCGACATCTCGGCCGGAAACGTCGTCCTGCGATCCGACGGCGAGCCGGTCGTCATCGACTTCGGGATCGCGAAGGTCTCCTGGGAGCGCGCCGGGACAGTGACGGTCGGCCCGCGGCCGCTCACGTACGAGTACGCGAGCCCCGAGCAGTACCTCGGCGAGCCGCTGTCCGTTCGGACCGACATCTATTCGGCGGGCGTCCTCCTCTATGAACTGCTGGCCGGCCTCCTCCCCCACGACCTCGACCGAAGGGACACGGCGGCCTGCCGCCGAACCGTCTGCGAGACACGGGCGGAACGCGCGAGCCTGCGATGCCTCCGTGCCACGACGTCGGCTGCCGTGCCGCCGCAGGACGCCGCCCGGGCGCTCCGCGGCGACCTCGACGCGATCCTGGGCAAGGCCCTCGAGAAGGAGCCGGAGCGCCGCTACGCGACGGCGAGCGCCTTCGCGGAGGATCTCCGTGCCCACCTCGAGCTCCGCCCCGTCGTGGCGAAGGCTCCGGGGAGCGTCGAGCGGACATGGCGGTGGGTTCGGCGCCACCCGGGCATCTCGGCGACAGCCGCCCTCGCAGTCGTCCTTTCCGCGGGGTTCGGTACGTTCCATGTGATCCGACTCGGCCGCGAGCAGGCTCGGGCCCAGAAGATCGCAGCAGCGTTCCGCGACGTTCTTCGCGGGTTCGACCCCGCCGCCGTCTCGAAGAACCCCGTCACCGTGCGGGATCTCCTCGACCAAGCCGCCGCCAAGGCCGCCGACCAGCTGAAGGACGAGCCGCTCGTCCGCGGGGCGGTCCTCGAGACGCTCGGCACCACGTACTCGTCCCTCGGAGACCTGGATCGTGCCGAGACGCTCCTCCGGGAAGCGGTGGCGCTTCGGAAAGGAGGGTCTCCCGCCGAACGGGCGGAGAGCCTCGTCGATCTCGGCGCGACCCTTCAGCGTCGCGGCCAGCTGAAGGAGGCAGAGCCGCTTCTTCGGGAGGCACTGGACCTGCGCATCAAGGATCGGGGGCCGAACGACAAAGCCGTCGCCGAGTGCATGACGACGCTCGCCATCGTCCGGAAGGGCCAAGGAGACACGAAGGAGACGATCGCCCTCATCGAGCGGTCGCTCGCCATCCTGGAGAAAGTGGCACCCGGGAGCGACGCGATCCTCGAGTCCCGGAACGAGCTGGCGAACCTCCTGATCGAATCGACGAGTGACTATCAGAAGGCCATCGCACTCCACGCGCAGAATCTCGTCGACCTTCGGAAGTACTACGGCGAAAGCCACCCGTACGTGGCGCTGGCGTTGAACAACATCGCGCGGGCCGAGACGGACGCGGGGCGGAATGCGGACGCGGACCGCCACTTCCAGGAGGCGCTCGCGCTCCAGCAGAAGATCTACGGCAAGCCCCATCCCGAGACGGCGCTCACGCTGCACAACTACGGGTACCTTCGACTGGAGGAAGGACGCCTCGAAGAGGCCGAGAAGCTCACCCGCGATTCGCTAGAGATGCGCCGCAGCGTTCTGCCGAAGGGCCACCCAGACCTCGCCGTGAGCCTGAACAACCTCGGCCTCATCGTGAAGCGACGGGGGAACCTCAACGAGGCGGAGGCCTGCTACCGCGAATCGCTCGAGATCACCCGCGCGGCAGTTGGCGAAGACAGCCCGGAGATCCCCGTGACGCTCATGAACCTCGGCGGCATCTACCGCGACAAGGGTGAGTTCGCGAAGGCCGAACCGCTCCTCGAAGACGCCCTCGCCCGGGACCGGAAAGTGTTCCTCTCGCCCAACGTGTCTCTCGTGCGGGACATGACCTCGCTCGCTCAGGCAAAGATCGGGCTGACGAAATACCCGGAGGCCGAGGCGCTCATGAAGGAAGCGATGATCGCCCTCGGGAAGACCGGCATCGCACGGGACCACCAGGCGTACGCCGACGTCGGCGAGGTGTACGTGACCGTCCTCCTCAAGTCGGGACGCCCGGACGAGGCGAGGGCCATGGCGGATTCGGCCGTGGCGGCCTTCAAGGGGAAGCCGGTGATCCAGGCCAAGTTCGAGAAACTCCGGTCCCTCGCCGAGGCCCGATAAGAAATTTCGTCCCTCTCGCGAGAAAAACGACACGAGTTCCGCGCTCTTCGGAGTAGCGGGCTGCGGATATCCCGAGACATCCGCAGCCGCGAGAAGGAGAGCGATATGGAGCTGACCCCTGCGGCCGGACCGTCCGGCGTCCACGTCACCCGCCCGATGGCCTCGCCGTGCGACGAGGCGTGGTTCCGCTGCCCGTCGTGCCGGACGAACCTCCCCAGGCTGCCCTGGGTCCTCGACCTCCCGGGAACGGCCGAGACCGTCACGATCGACGTCTGGCCCTCCGGGGTGCGGGCCTCGTACGAGCTCCCCGTCGCCCCCCGGCTCGGCGTCCGGCAGATCGCGGCGATCCTCGGGCGGACGGTCCGGTCGACGTACGCCCTCACGCCGGACTTCGAGGACGCCGGACTGCGTCTGCCCGGGCGGGATCTCTTCGTCCGCACCGTCCCTTTCTTCGAGTGGCTCCACAGCCACCCGCGCCTTCGCTCCCGGGCGGAGACGCTCGCCGACCGGGATCAGCGGCGAACGATCAGCGGCGGGACGCTCCGGCCGGGGCCGCGGTCCGATCGCCGGAACCGGGAGGGATTCCCGACGGGAGGCCGGCGCGATCACTGACCAGGCAGTACATCGGCGTTGCCGGAACGATCCCGAAACGAACGTTTCTGCATTCCGGTTGTACCTGTTCAGTGGGTGACAGATCCCCACGGGCGCCGGAGCTGCCCGTGGGGATCTTCCATTCGCGTCATGCCCTCCGGGTGGCATCGTTCACCCGGTCGAGGACCTTGGCGACCTCCCCGAGCACGCGCTCGTCGCCCCGGGCGTAGCGGGCCGTGGTGGCGATGTCGGTGTGACCGAGGAGGTCAGAGACGACCTTCAGGTTCACGCCGGAGGAGACGAGGGTCGACGCGAACGTGTGGCGAAGGTCGTGGATCCGGAGACGGCGGTTGATCCCGGCCACGGCCTTCGCCATCGAGAACTTCCGGGCGACCTTCTCCTTCGTGAGCGGCTTGTCGTCCTCGTCGAGGAAGACGAACTCCGAGATGACCGGACGCTTCTTCAGCGCCTCGAGCGCGGTTCGGACCACGTCCGACAGGGGGAGCGTGACCGGCTTGTTCTTCTTCTGCGTCACGACCCGGATGACGTTCTCCTCGAGCGAGACGCTGGTCCAGCGGAGGTTCAGGCCGTCGGAGAGGCGGAGCCCGGTGTCCAGGAGCGTCCAGAAGAACGGCCGGTAGTGCTGGAGCCGGCGGAAGATCTCCTTCGCGGCCTTGCCGTCCGGGAGCCGCCCGCCGCCGACGCGCTTCATGCCGCCCGAGGGGTGCGGGACGATCTTCGGCGGGGTCCGGATCCGGGCCAGGTAGGCGCGGAAGAGGGCCTCGTCCTCGAAGGCGTTCAGGAACCGGCGCCGCTCGTCGAGGGAGAGCTCCAGCTCCGGGAGGTTCTGGGCGGCCCACTTCACCTTCTTCTTGACCGGGCTCCCGTCGAGGACGTCGAGCTCGACGGCCCACCCGATGATGACCCGGAGGACATGAACCGCGTCGTTGATCGTCGTCCCGGAGTACGGCTTCATCACGCACTCGGGCGTGCAGCCGTGCGGCTTTCTCCCTTTCCCCCGCTTCGGGCAGTAGCCCCCCTTGAGCATCTCGCCGATGAACGCGTTGATCTTCTGGCTCGTCAGCTGGTCCATCGGGACGTCCCCGAACTTCGGCAGGAGGTGCCGCCGCAGGAAGGCGGTGTAGTGCTCCCTCGTCGCCGGCCGGATCCGGGCCGTCATGTCGTCGAAGTGATCGGTGACGAACGCCTTCAACGTCGGACGCTTCGCGAAGACCGCCGGGTTGAGCGCCTCGTTCTCCAGCTCCTCGCGGAAGGCGTTCCAGAGCTTGATCGCCTCGGACCGGGACGGGACGTTCGTCAGCGTCCGCTTCCGGCGCTTCCGGCCGTCCGTCCCGGGGACGAAGCAGTAGAAGGTCGCGACCCGGCGACCGGCGTTGTACGCGAAGCCGGGGAGCTTCATCGGCCACCCCCGGCGAGCGCTACCGCTTCGGCTCCTCCGGCCTCAGCGGCGACGCGGCCTGCTCGCGCCGCTCGAGCGTCTCCTGCTGCTCGCGCAGGAACTTCTGGACCTCGGTCTCCGGGTAGACGACGACGGTGGCCGAGAGGGCGTACCAGCCCTTCGGGCCCTTGCCCTGCCGACGCCACTTCCCGAGCGTCCCCGTCTTGACCCCGATTCGCCGAGCAACTTCGGATGCCTTGATCGCCATCGAACACCTCCGCGCGAAGCATCGGCGGACGTCGCATGACGACCATGGACGGCGTCGAAATCACCGTCCTCGAAACGAGAATTAGATACTTTGTTAGATACCCCCCAAAAAACTCGCAGGGCGCCTGTTCGACGCTACCTGCTAAATCCTTTGTGTTGAGTATCTTAAGTGGTCGGGACGCCGGGATTTGAACCCGGGACCCCTTGAACCCCATTCAAGTACGCTACCAGGCTGCGCCACGTCCCGACCTTTCAAAACAGCACGCTCGCTTGGCAGAGGGCCGGCAAGCGCCACCGGGGGAAGCGGGTTTTATCACCTGCGGGGCAGCGGGTCAATCGGCGCGGCCGCTTCGGGGACTTCACGGGGCGCAGAGCCGATCGTGCCGCATGAGACACCCGCCCCAAATAGAGTCGCCAGAGACCCCTCACCCGGTGCTGCGCACCACCATAGGGGTAGGGAGAGGCCGTGAGGCCTCCCCCTCCCTCCGAACCGTACGGGCGGATTTCCCGCATACGGCTCTCCAGTTGGTGGTTTCTCATCGAGACTGACGGAGAGCGAGCCGGGCT